>NZ_QJQX01000076.1 GCF_013393185.1 Sphingobium lactosutens
CATGCCCATCATTACCGGAGCCAAGGTGATCGTGACGTCGCCCGGCCGCAATTTCGTGACGCTGAAAATCGAGACGGACGAAGGCGTCTACGGCCTGGGCGACGCCACGCTCAACGGCCGTGAACTGTCGGTCGCCAGCTATCTGACCGACCATGTCATTCCCTGCCTGATCGGCCGCGATGCGCACCGGATCGAGGATATCTGGCAATATCTCTACAAGGGCGCCTATTGGCGTCGCGGCCCCGTCACCATGTCGGCCATCGCCGCCGTCGACACCGCGCTCTGGGACATCAAGGGCAAGGTCGCGGGCCTGCCGGTCTATCAGCTTCTGGGTGGCGCCAGCCGCGAAGGCGTGATGGTCTATGGCCACGCCAACGGCACCAGCATCGAAGACACGATCAACGTCGCGCTCGACTATCAGCGCCAGGGCTACAAGGCGATCCGCCTCCAGTGCGGCGTGCCCGGCATGGCGTCGACCTATGGCGTCAGCAAGGACAAATACTTCTACGAACCGGCCGACGCCGACCTGCCGACCGAAAATGTCTGGAACACCAGCAAATATCTGCGCGTCGTTCCCGAACTGTTCAAGGCCGCGCGTGAGGCTCTGGGCTGGGACGTCCACCTGCTGCACGACATCCACCACCGCCTGACCCCGATCGAGGCCGGTCGCCTCGGCAAGGATCTGGAGCCTTATCGTCCCTTCTGGCTGGAGGATGCGACCCCGGCGGAAAATCAGGAAGCCTTCAAGCTGATCCGCCAGCACACCACCTCGCCGCTGGCTGTGGGCGAGATTTTCAACTCGATCCATGATTGCCGCGAACTGATCCAGAACCAGCTGATCGACTATATCCGCGCCACCGTGGTCCATGCCGGCGGCATCAGTCACCTGCGCAAGATCGCCAATCTCGCCGACCTCTATCAGGTCCGCACCGGCTGCCATGGCGCGACCGACCTGTCGCCGGTCTGCATGGCCGCCGCGCTGCATTTCGACCTCAGCGTGCCGAATTTCGGCATCCAGGAATATATGCGCCACATGCCCGAAACCGACGCGGTCTTCCCCCATGCCTACACGTTCGAAGACGGCATGATGCATCCGGGCGACAAGCCGGGTCTGGGCGTCGAAATCGACGAAGAACTGGCCGCCAAATATGAATATAAGCGCGCCTTCCTGCCGGTGAACCGGCTCGAAGACGGCGCCATGTATAATTGGTGATCGCTTGATGAGCTTCTGCCTTCTTGGTGGAAGACAGAAGAAGGAGTGGAGTTAAGCTGCACATTCTCTCCACTCCTTCAATTCCATCAGAATATCTTCCCGCCATTGCCTGGCGGTCTGCGATCCACAGCCACGCCATCGATGAGAGGAAAGGGAATGTCGGACATTTATGGCAGCGCCATTGAAAATGCAGCCGTCACCGCCAGCCGATACAGGTGGAAGATCGTCGCTCTGCTCTTCGCGGCGACAGTCATAAACTACATCGATCGTCAGATGATCGGCGTTCTCAAACCGACTTTGGCTGCGGACCTTGGCTGGACGGAGAGCGATTTCGCCAACGTCATCATCTTCTTCCAGCTGGCCTATGCGATCGGGTACCTTGGCTTCGGGCGCGTGATCGACATGCTTGGGGCTCGCCTCGGCTATGCCGTCGCCTTCATCATCTGGCAGCTTGCTCATATCGCGCATGGTGCAGCCTTCAGCGTTGGTCATTTTGCTGCAGCGCGCTTTGCGCTGGGCATCGGGGAGGCCGGAAACTTCCCCGCTGCGATCAAGGCAGTGACCGAATGGTTTCCAGCACGGGAGCGCGCCTTTGCGATCGGCATCTTCAATGCGGGTGCCAATATCGGCGCGGTCATCACACCGCTGGTCGTACCGATCATCGTCCTTCATTATGGCTGGCGGGCTGCGTTCGTCATTACCGGTGTAGTCGCCTTCGTCTGGCTTATCGCCTGGCTCGCGATGTATCGTGCGCCCGGCGCCCATCCGAAGGTCAACGCCGCCGAGCGCGCCTGGATCGAACAGGACCCCGCTGATGGATCGACCAAAATCCGCTGGGCGCAGGTGATCCGCAAGCGGGAAACCTGGGCCTATGCGATCGGCAAGTTCTTCATTGATCCAATCTGGTGGTTCTTCCTGTTCTGGCTGCCCAGCTATCTGGGCACGCGCTATGGCCTTGACCTGGTCAGTTTCGGCCCCCCGCTCGCGGCCATTTATCTATTGTCCGATGTGGGCAGCGTCGCGGGCGGCTGGTCGTCCTCCCGCCTGATGGCGGCAGGGTATAGCGTCAATGTCGCCCGGAAGATCACCATGCTGATCTGTGCTCTGGCGGTCCTGCCGATTTTCATCGTCCAGTCGGTCGACAATCTATGGCTGGCTGTTCTTGTCATTGGCCTCGCCACCGCCGCGCATCAGGCTTTCTCCGCCAATCTCTACACCTTGCCGTCGGATATCTTCCCGCGTGCGGCAGTGGCGTCGGTGATCGGCATCGGCGGGACGGCTGGTGCGGTCGGCGGCATGATGATGTCGAAATTCGCCGGTTTCATTCTCGATGGCACGGGCAGTTATGCATCGCTGTTCGCCTTGGCCGGTGGCGCCTATCTCGCTGCCCTGCTGGCAGTGCACATGCTCTCGCCACGGCTGGCGCGGGTCGAAATGGCGGCGGCTTGATGACCTCCCTTCCTCTCCTCAAAAAGAGTGGTTTCATGATCCCTTCGAAAATGCTGTCCCGTTCATTCTGGGTGTGTGCGGCGCTGCTGTCGACCACCGCGCTGCGTGCCCAGGACAGTGAGAAGCTGATGCTCTCCGGCACTGGACCGGACGACGCCATCCCGTGGGATTTCGTGATCGATGGCGGACAGAAGGCGGGACGGCCATCGCGGATCGCGGTGCCCTCTAACTGGCAGCAGCAAGGGTTCGGCCACTATCAATATGGCTATGACAAAGGCCCGCGCGCCAGCGACACCGGCATCTACCGGCGCAGTTTCACCGTGCCTGCGGCGTGGAAGGGCAAGAGCGTCCGCATCGTCTTCGACGGGGTCATGACGGACGCGCTGGTCAAGGTGAATGGCGTCGCCGCCGGTCCGGTTCATCAGGGTGGCTTCAACCGTTTCAGCCATGACATCACGGCGCTTATCAAGCCGGGCGAAACCAACAGCCTTGAGGTAGTCGTGCATGAAGCGTCGGCCGCCCTAGATACCGACATTGCCGAACGCCATGGCGATTACTGGGTATTTGGCGGCATCTATCGGCCCGTTTGGCTGGAGGCGGCGCCCTCGCAGTCCATCAGCCACGTCGCGATCGACGGTAAAGCCAATGGCGACCTGAAAGCGGTCGTCACCCTGGCTGCCCCACGCACCGTCACCCGTCTGGTCGGCCAGCTGGTGGGCAAGGATGGCAAGCCGGTTGGAAAGCCGATCGAAACGCCTATCCCCGCGGGCGGTGAGGGGCGTGTGACCCTGACGAGCCATTTCGATGCGCCCGCGCTCTGGTCTGCCGAAACGCCCAACCTATACAGTCTTGATCTTACCCTGTTCGACGGTGATCAGCCGGTTCATCATGTCGTCAAGCGGTTCGGCTTCCGCACTTTCGAGGTTCGTGAAGGCGTAGGCCTCTACCTCAATGGCCAGCGGATATTGCTCAAAGGCGTGAACCGGCACAGCTTCCGGCCGGAAACCGGCAGAGCCATCTCCCGCGCAGACGCCTATGCCGACGTGAAGGCCATCCGGGCGCTCAACATGAATGCGGTCCGCATGTCGCATTATTCACCGGAGGAATCCTTCCTGGAGGCGACCGATGAGCTGGGCCTGTATGTCATCGACGAGCTGAGCGGCTGGCAACATGCGCACGGCACCGAGGTCGGGCGCAAGCTGGTTCGCGAACTGGTGGAGCGTGACGTCAATCATCCGAGCGTCATCCTATGGACCAATGGTAATGAGGGTGGCTGGAACAGGGAGCTGGATGGCGACTTTGCCCTCTACGATCCGCAGAAGCGCGTCGTGCTGCATCCTTGGGAGTTGTTCAGCGGCGTCGATACGAAACATTATCCGCGCTATCCCGATCTGATGAAGCGGCTGTCGGGACCATCGTTGGTAATGCCGACCGAATTTCTTCATGGCCTGTACGATGGTGGCGGTGGCGCGGGCCTGGACGATTACTGGCGCGCAATGACGGCTTCGCCGCGCGGGGCGGGAGGCTTCCTCTGGAATTACGCGGATGAAGGCATAGCGCGCACCGATCAGGGCGGCCGGATCGACACCTATGCGGCCTATGCACCGGACGGCATCGTCGGGCCGCATTTCGAAAAGGAGCCGAGCTGGTTCACCGTCAAGGATATCTGGTCGCCCGTCCAGATCGACGCACCCCGTATCGACGCCGCCTTTGACGGCAAGCTGGCAATTCGCAATCAGTATGACTTCACTGCGCTCGATGCGGTCAGCTTCCGCTGGGAGTGGATCGCCTTTGCCGATCCAGCGGGAAGAACCACCGATCCGCGCATCCTTGCAGCGGGGACGCTGTCCGGTCCGTCCATCGCGCCGCATGGAACGGGTGTCTTGCCGTTGCCGTCATCGCCTGCGCGTGGACAGGCGGATGCCTTGCGGCTGACTGCGCGACATGCGGACGATACGCTCTGGACCTGGGTGTGGCCGACACAAACAAACGAACGGCCAGAACCGGGGCGTGCTCTCGGCAAACCGCAACTTCTGAAAAGCGCGTCCGGCATCACCCTGCAAGCCGGGATAGTCAGCGCATCTTTCGATCCCGCGAGCGGGCTGCTGACTGGCCTACGCAAGGGTGGGCGCGAGCAAATCCTGTCCGCAGGCCCGACGCTTCAGATTGCGCGGCCGCGTGGGGAAGTGGGACCCCAATGGGAAGCCGCCAGCGGCCGTGGCAATGGTGTCTACGAACTTCCCAAACCGATACTGGCGAACATCGCGTCGATAGATGCCGGGACGGTGATCGAGGATGGCTGGGCCGGGTTCAAACTCGAGGTGTCGGCGGACGGACGGGCGTGGGACACGCTCTATGATGGGGCGCGCACCGCGAAGGACGGGAATGAATATGCCTTCGCGCCGCGAATGGTTCGCGCCGTGCGGCTGACGAACATTGCGGGCGTGCGAAAGACGCCGACCATCAAGTCGGTGAAGCTGGCGGGTGAGCCAGATCGCTTCGCCCTGCCGGAGAAGCCGGGTGTTGCCATAAGCACAGGCGAGGGACACGACCCGGCTACAGGACGCCCCATCGTCTGGTTGGAAGCCGACAATGCCGGGGGACTCGACAAGGCGCGCTGGACGCTGTCGGATGACGGCCGTCTGACGCTCGCCTATCGCTACAGCCTCACTGGCACCTTCCTCTATCATGGCATTGGCTTCGATCGCGGCAGCGTCTCCATAAAGGCTGCAAGGAGCCTGCTGCGCGGGCCGACACCAGTCTGGCAGAATCGCCTTCGCGGCCCTGTTCTGGGTGTTTTCGACATTGCAGGGAGTGGGAAGCAGCTGCCTGGCCCGACCACTGCCGGCTATTTCGCTGACCCGCGCTGGGTAAGGCTGGATAGCGCGGCAGGACCGCTGACTATATCCAGCCAAGGCGCGCCCTATTTTCAACTGGGCGCGCGGCTGGCCGATTTCCCCACCACGACCGCTGCTTTCCCGCTTAGCGCATTCGGATTTTATCAGGCGATCCCGGCAATGGGCGCAAAGGGCCAGGCAGCCGAACTGACCGGCCCGGCCGGCGCGCCGGCCAAGGCGGATGGCGTTTATTCCGGCACGCTGACCTTCAGTTTCTGAACACTGTTTTGAACGAGAGGATATCCATGTTGCACCATCTCTCACGCCGCGATCTTCTACTGGCTGGCGGCGCCTGCGCCGGTGCTGTGGCGATGCCCAATCGAGCCTTAGCCACGCCGGTCGGCTGGTCACGGGCCGACCAGATCCGCAAACTCGTGCGCCCGCCGGTGTTCTCAGATCGCGTCTTTCCCATCACCGACTATGGGGCGAAGGGGGACGGCGTCGCGCTCAACACGCAGGCGATAGCTCGCGCCATAACCGCCTGCGCCGCCGCTGGCGGCGGCCGGGTGCTGATAGGACCTGGACGTTTCCTGACCGGAGCAATCCACCTCAAATCCAATGTCGAATTGCATCTGGAGAAAGGGGCGACCCTGCTCTTCTCTACCGACACGCGCGATTACCCCGTGGTGCATACCCGGTGGGAGGGTGTGGACGTCATGGGCTATTCCCCGCTCATTTATGCCTATCGCCAGAAAAATATCGCGATCACCGGGTCCGGCACGATCGATGGGCAGGCGAGCGATCGCTTCTGGTGGTCGTGGAAGGGACCGGGCTGGCACGGGTCGGTCGACCATGGCTGGCGCGAAGGCATGCCGCATCAAAGGGAAGCCCGAAACCGGCTGTTTCAGATGGCGGAGGACAATGTGCCGGTCGCTAAGCGCGTCTTTGCCGATGGAGCCTATCTGCGACCGCCGACCATCAGCCCCTATGGCTGCGAAAATGTCCTCATCGAAGGGGTGCGGATCTTGCGATCACCCTTCTGGCATATCCATCCGGTCCTCTGCGTCAACGTGACCGTACGGAGCGTCGCCATGGAGAGCCACGGTCCCAACACCGATGGCTGCAATCCGGAATCGACCCGGCTGATGCTGATCGACAAATGTCTCTTCGATACCGGCGACGACTGTATCGCCGTCGATTCGGGCCGGAACAACGAAGGGCGCCGCATCGGTGTCCCGGCAGAGGATATCGTGATTCAGGACTGCACAATGAAAGAGGGACATGGTGCCATCGTCATTGGCAGCGTCATTTCTGGAGGCGCGCGGAACGTCTTCGCCGAGCGGTGCGAAATTGGTAGTCCGCATCTAATGTACGCGATCCGGTTCAAGAACAACGCGATGCGCGGTGGCCTACTGGAGAATTTCTTCTATCGCGACATCTCGGTGGATCAGGTGAGCCATGCCGCCATTCAGTGCGACTTCCACTATGAGGAAGGGGCAAACGGTCCCTACAAACCGGTTCTGCGCAATGTTTCGATTGATCGGTTGACAGTTAGAAACGCGCCAATGGTCGCTGATCTGCAGGGTCTTCCTGTTTCGCCAATCCGTGCAGTCGCTCTGCGAGAATGCCGCTTTGATGGTGTGTCGAAGCCGAGCATCGTCCGCGACGTTGATGCTCTCTCGCTTCAGGATGTTCTGGTCAACGGAAAGATGGTGCGCACACTATAACAAAGGACAGTCTGCTGGTGGGGAGCGGAATTTGGTCGATGAATGACCGAGAAGGGTCGCTCTCGCCTATTGCTGTGCGGATTGGAACAGCCATCGTGGTCGAAGCAAGTAGCTCAAGAGCAATCAAAAGAATCTGCCTCGAACGATGCCAGTCAGATTGTCGCTCTGTCGCGGACCTGTCCCGCAACTATTTTTGAAATTCGAATTAATTCAGATCGGCGGCGAGCTGGCTGCCGTTGCACGAGCTTAGTCGTGCCTCTATCCACGTTTCAGCGGTTGTCATACTGATCCATAGAGAAGAGCGTCCGACCGCGTCCACCGTTGATCATCAACTATCAGGAAAAGAATCGCTTATTAGATAATCGGCGAGTTTATCGCTCATCAATGCGGCCTAAGTCATTGATTTTCTGGTGACCCCTACGGGAACGCACAATATCCAATAAGGCACTGATATTCATGCTATAATTCTGAAATTCTCGCCACAATGCCATCATAAATGCCATCATTTTTGGCAAAATGAAATTGTTTCGCCCGGCACGCAAGAGGCGCCCAGCCTCCCGCCAAGCGATCTGTCCTTTCATGGGTCACTGAAACCTAAACCTAGTGAGACGATGTCTCAAAATCGCCGGCCCCGGATTGCCCCGTACGCATCCGGTGAGGACCGCGGCTACTGACGGTTTGCTGGGGGATTTGGCATCTTACTTGCCGAGGAAGGCCTCGACGCCTTCTTGAGCGAGCACATCGCGGAATGCAGCATCGGCATCGCGGTCGGTGGGGAATAGATTGTCCCAGACCGTCGAGGTGCCGTGCTCGTTGACGACCTCGAGGGACCAGCCACGTTCGGTGGCGAGCCGCACGATGTTGATGGTCAGCCGTACGCCCGCCTGTTCGATGGACCGGCAGAGAGAGGATTCAATCAGTTCGGGTTGCGGGTCAAATTCCATGCCGTGATGCTATGAGATCACGGCTCCAGCTTCAACGCTGTTGGTTTCCAATTCCATGGGAGCAGATCGCCAAGCCGATTAGCCGGATGACCGGCGATGCGGGCAAGGACGTCGGCGAGCCAAGCCTGGGGATCGAGGTCGTTGAGGCGACAGCTTTGAATGAGTGAAAACATGATGGCGGCGCGCTGACCGCCGCGATCGGAGCCGCAAAATAGCCATGCTTTCCGCCCGAGTGGCACACAGCGTAGCGCCCGTTCCGCTGCGTTGTTCGTGAGGCATACCCTGCCATCGACGAGGAAGCGGGTGAAGGAGTCCCAGCGCCGAAGCATATAGTTGATAGCCTTGGCGAGATCATGGTTACGCGACAGCTTGGCGAGTTGGGCGTTCAACCAGTCGTGCAGTTCGGCGATCAGTGGCGCGCTCAACTCCTGACGGGCGGCAAGCCGCTCCGCTGGTGTCTTGCCGTTGATACCGCGCTCAACGTCGAACAGGGCGTCCAGCTTCTGCACCGCCTCCAGCGCAATCGGATAGATCGGGCCAGTCCGCTCGCCGCGGCTCTTCTTGCGCGCAGCGCCCTCGACGTCAGCAAGTTCGAAGAACTTCCTGCGCGCGTGAGCAAAGCATCCTGCCTCCAGGATGAGACCAGGCTGGCGGTTGGGAGCGTACAGCTCAAAATAGCCCGCATAGGCATCAGCCTGCAGAATCCCGGACCAGGACGCGAGGTGCGCCTGGGGATGTTCCCCGCGCCGGTCGCGCGAATAATAGAAAACCACCGCCGGCGGATCGGCGCCGCCGAACGGGCGGTCATCCCGGACATAATCCCATAATCTACCGGTATCGGTCTTGCCCTTGGCCATGACCGGCACGGTGGTATCGTCGCCATGCACGCGCTCGGCGGCAAAGACATGGGCCTCGATCAGCCGAAAGATGGGCATCAAGGCGAAGGACGCCGCACCAACCTGATCGGCAAGCGTGGAGACGCTCAGCGGCACGCCTTCGCGAGCGAAGCGCTCCGCCTGGCGGTTGAGCGGCTGGTGCTGCCCATACTTCTCGAACAGCAGCATGGCGAGGAAGCTTGGCCCTGCCCAGCCACGCGGCACGACATGGAATGGCGCGGGCGGCTGCGTGATCTTCTCGCAGTCACGGCAGGAGAATTTCTCGCGTACGGTCTGGATGACCTTCCAGGCACGCGGGATTACCTCCAGCGTCTCGGTTACATCCTCGCCCAGCTTCGACAGGCGCATGCCGCCACAGGCCGGACAGGAACAGGGCGCCGGAACGACGACGCGGTCGCGGGGCAAATGGACGGGGAACGGTTTTTTAACTGGCCTCTTGCGCTCAAAGGCGGTGACGTTCGTCGCCTTTGTCGCGGCGGCCTCGGCGGCCAGATCATCTTCGGCGGCGTCGGCCTCCAAATCTTCGAGCTCAAACTCCATCTGCGCAAGAAGCCGGCGGGTGCGTTCGGCGCTGGGGCCGTACTGCTCGCGCCTGAGCTTGGCGATCTGCAACTTGTAGTGCGAGATCAACGCCTCGGTGGCGCTCTCCCGGGCACGGGCATTGGCCAGTTCGGCTTCAGCGCTCGTGGCCCGCTGTTCGGCTTCATCGGCGCGCTGCGCACTGAGCCGTACCAACGCCTTGAGCGCTTCGATATCGTCAGGCAGGGGCGAAACGGCGGCGTCCACAACTTGGATGGAATCATAGAAAACCTCCCGGATGAAGCGGAAAATGCAGCCTCCGCCGAGAAAATCTGCGCCTATCCTGCGCTCTGTGGGCGCCAGCTATATTGCGGGTTCCGCCAGTCCACTCCGTCGAGCAGGCAGGCCAGCTGTGAGCTCGTCAGCGACACCACGCCGTCCTTCGCGGCGGGCCAAATGAACTTCCCTCGTTCCAATCGCTTCGAATATAACGACATCCCGAGGCCGTCGTGCCAGATTATCTTCACAAGCGCCCCGCTGCGCCCGCGAAAGACCCAAAGATCGCCGGCAAATGGGTCTCGCGAGAAGCTCTGCTGCACCATTGCTGCCAAGCTCTGCATGCCGCGCCGCATATCTGTGTGGCCCATCGCAATCCACACCCGCGCGCCAGCTGGGATCATCGCAGGGCCTTGAGCGCTGCCGACACCAAGGCAGCTGGTGCCGACGCAGATATGCTCACGCGCCCTTTGCCACCCAGATCCACGATGATCACCGGCATTGCGGCCTGGTGCGCATTCTGCTGTTCGCCATCGTCAACCACCGCCTCGGCGAACTCCGTCAGGGCGGGCGGCTGCCGCAGCTTGTTGCGCCACGTGTAAATGCGCGCCGTGGAAATATCGTGCCGACGCGCCACAGCCAAAACGCTGGCCCCAGGCGCAAAGGCTTCTGCCAAAATCTGGAGCCGTTCCTCGTCGCTCCAGCGCCGCCGCCGTTCCGGCCCGGTCATCACCGTGATCTGCCGCATCCACTGCTCCTAAGCGTGCTCTCGAGAGCGTTCTTAAGAGCAGGCCCCTACCTCACGACAAGGCGCGTCTCGCCGGATGCATAC
>NZ_QJQX01000077.1 GCF_013393185.1 Sphingobium lactosutens
ACATATTGGGATAATTTGGTCCTCCGCCGCCTTCGGGAACGACCCAGTTGATATTCTGGGTGGGATCCTTGATGTCGCACGTCTTGCAATGGACGCAATTCTGCGCGTTGATCTGGAACTTGGGATCGCCCTCTTCCTGACCGACCACTTCATAGACGCCCGCTGGACAGTAGCGCTGCGCCGGCTCGTCATAAAGGGGCAGATTGTAGCTGATCGGAACCGATGGGTCTTTCAGCTGGAGATGGACCGGCTGGTCCTCCTCATGATTGGTGTTGGAGAGGAACACCGACGACAGCCGATCGAAGCTGATCACATTGTCCGGCTTGGGATAGGCGATCTTGCTGGCGTGGTCCTTGGTCCACAGCTTCTCGCAATCGGGCTTGTGCTTCATCGTGAAGGGCAGGCCGATTTTCAGCGTGCGCATCCACATGTCGATGCCCGCCAGCAGCGTGCCGATCGTGTTGCCGAACTTGGCCAGCAGCGGCTCGGCATTCTTCACCAGTTGCAGCTCGTCAGCGATCCAGCTGGAGCGCAGGGTCGCGTCATAGTCGTCGAGCGCATCGCCAGAGCGGTCGGCCTGCACTGCGGCGAACGCTGCCTCGGCCGCCAGCATGCCCGACTTCATCGCGGTATGCGTGCCCTTGATCCGGGGCACGTTCACGAAGCCCGCCGAACAGCCGATCAGCGCGCCGCCGGGGAAGGCCAGTTTCGGGATCGACTGCCAGCCGCCCTCGTTGATCGCGCGTGCGCCATAGGAAACGCGGCGCCCGCCCTCGAGGAATTTGCGGATTTCCGGATGCTGCTTCCATCGCTGGAACTCCTCGAACGGATAGAGATGCGGATTGCGATAGCCCAGCCCCACGACGAAGCCCAGCGCCACCTGGCCATTGGCCTGGTGATAGAGGAAGCCCCCCCCGTAAGCATCGGTCAGCGGCCAGCCCTGCGAGTGAATGACCAGGCCCGGCTTGTGCTTGGCCGGATCGATGTCCCACAATTCCTTCATGCCCAGGCCATAAACCTGCGGCTCGCTGTCCGCGTCGAGCGCGAACTGGCGTTTCAATATCTTGGTCAGGTGGCCGCGCGCCCCTTCGGCGAAGAAGGTGTATTTGGCGTGCAGTTCGAGGCCCGGCTGATAGTCGGGCTTGCGATTGCCCTCGCGGTCGATGCCCATGTCGCCGGTGGCCACGCCCTTCACGCTGCCATCCTCATGGTAGAGGATCTCCGCCGCGGCAAAGCCGGGGAAGATCTCCACGCCCAGCCCCTCGGCCTGCTCGGCCAGCCAGCGGCAGAGGTTACCCAGCGATCCGGTATAGGCGCCCTTGTTGTGCATCCAGCCCGGCGTCAGGAGATGCGGCATCGCGATCTTGCCGGTCTTGGTCAGCATCCAGTGCTGATTGTCGGTGACGGGGGTTTCGGCCAGCGAACAGCCCATGTCGCGCCACTGCGGGATCAGCTCATCCAGCGCCTTGGGATCGATCACTGCGCCCGACAGGATATGGGCGCCGATCTCCGACCCCTTTTCCAGCACGCACACCGCCAGTTCCTGACCCGCATCATTGGCCAACTGCTTGCACCGGATCGCCGCCGACAGTCCCGCAGGCCCACCGCCCACGATCACGATGTCATACGGCATCGAATCCCGTTCGCTCATTCATCCCTCCTCCAGGCGTTTGGCGGGCTGCACCCCGTCCTTCCAACCGCCGCGTTACTCCAACACTTTACCATTGAAAGCGATGAAGCAGCTTGACCCGGTCGTCAACCTCTGGCCCTAGTTGATTGCGATGCGGGGATTAATGCAGGATAATGCGGCTCTGTCGGCCGATGCCTATCTGGCATGGTGGCAGTTGGCCGGCGTGGACAGCGCCGTGGCGGAAGGGCCGTGCGACTGGCTGCGCCCTATATCCGCGGCGGTTTCCGCGCCACAGCCGGTGGAGACACTCGCATCCGCTAAGCCGCAGGATCTGCAAGCCTTTCATCTCTGGCTGGAAAGCGAATCGGTTCATCCCGAACGGCGTTGGTCGACGCGCCCCATCTACCCCGCCGGGGCCGTCGATTCGCCACTGATGATCGTCACGGATATGCCCGACCCGGCCGATGTCGAAACGGGCGCATTGCTCGCCGACCGCGCCGGCGTCCTGTTCGACGCCATGCTGCGCGCGATCGGTGTCGATCGGACGCAGGCATATATCGCATCCCTTTTCTTTGCACGGCCGCCCGGCGGCATGGTGGAGGCAGCCGATCTGGAGGCAGCCGCAGCACGGATGCGCACGCAGATTCATCTGGCACGTCCGCGGCGCCTACTCCTGCTTGGAGACCGGACGATCCGCGCGCTGATGCCTGCCGACATTGCCATGCCCGCAAATAGTTTACGCAATTTTAATCATGATGGCGGCACTGTGCCCGCCGTCGCCACATTCCATCCACGCCTGCTGCTCAGCCAGCCTGCGGCGAAGGCGGAATGTTGGCGTGCCCTGCAAAGCCTG
Organism: Sphingobium lactosutens; assembly: GCF_013393185.1. Classification (GTDB taxonomy): domain Bacteria; phylum Pseudomonadota; class Alphaproteobacteria; order Sphingomonadales; family Sphingomonadaceae; genus Sphingobium; species Sphingobium lactosutens_A. The sequence continues at coordinate 2,484 of NZ_QJQX01000077.1, forward strand.
ATCGAGGAATACCGTCCGTGATTCGAGCCGCGACCCGCCTGTCCTGCCTGGCCCTGATGGCCCTGGGAACCGCAGCCGTCACGCAGGCCGCTGCCGAAACCGCCGAAACCCTTCCCGGCCTGCCGATCATGAAGTCGGATGAATCGCCACTCGACCTGAGCGACGGGGACAAGGCCCGCTACAATGCGATCTTTACCGCGTTGCGTGCCGAAAAATGGGCCGACGCGACGGCGATGATCCAGGCGCTCGACGCGCAGGACGCGGTGCGTCCGGTGGCATTGTCCGAACTCTATCTCGCCCGCAACTCCCCCCGCGTCGAACTGTTCGCCCTGCTCGACCTCGTCAACAAGGCACCTTGGCTGCCCAAGGCAGACCAGCTTTCCCGTCTTGCACAAAAGCGCGGCGCGACGATCCTGCCCACGCTGCCCCAGATCCAGAAGATGGTCTGGCTGGGCTCGGCCCCACGTCGCCAATATGTCGCCGCGACCAAGACCGACATGCTGGCGCAGGCGCTTGCCGGGCAGATCCAGAATTATGTGAAGAATGATGATCCAGCCGGCGCCGAAGGGCTGCTAGCCGGCGGCGAGACAGGCCTGACCCCGGAAGGCCTGACCGAAGTCCGCCAGCGCGTTGCCTGGGCCTATTATATCGAAAATGACGACAACAACGCGCGGCGCATGGCTGCCAAGGCGCTGGAAACGCGGAGTGGCGGCGATTGGACGGTGCAGGCGCACTGGACCGCCGGCCTTGCCTCGTGGCGCCAGAATGATTGCCGCACCGCCGCCCCCGCCTTCGCCAATGTCGCCGCGCTCGCAACCGACGCCGACATGCGATCGGCCGGCGCCTATTGGGCGTCGCGCGCTTATATGGTCTGCGGCGAGGCAGAGAAGGTCGCGAATTATCTCAAGCTTGCCGCCCGTTCGGATGAGACTTTCTACGGCCTGCTCGCAAAGGAAACATTGGGCATGCCGCTGGGCGGCGCACCCATTGCAAGCCGTTTCGGTGCGCTTGAATGGCAGAAGCTGAAGAACAGTCCCAATGCCCGCGCCGCAATCGTCCTGTCTGCGATCGGTGAAGCGGGTCGGGCAGACGAGCTGCTCCGTTACCAGGCGAAGATCGGCGGCAACGATCAATATGACGCGCTGCTGCGCCTTGCGAGCGCTCTCAACCTTCCCGCAACGCAGCTCTACCTTGCCCATAACGGCCCGGCCGGCACCCAGCCCGCCAGCTTCGCCCGCTTTCCCGCACCAGACTGGCGCCCTGATGGCGGCTGGCGCGTCGATCCGTCATTGATCTTCGCCCATACGCTGCAGGAATCCGGATTCCGCACCGATGTGGTCAGCAGCGCCGGCGCGCGCGGTCTGATGCAGGTTCGTCCGGGCACGGCGGGCGATGTTGGCATGACGTCTGCTGCGCAGTTGTTCGTACCGTCGACCAACATGGAATATGGCCAGCGTTATCTGGAATCGCTGCGCGACATGAGCGCGACGGGCGGCCTGCTGCCCAAGGTAATGGCTGCCTATAATGCCGGTCCGTTGCCGGTCGAGCGCTGGAACACGCAGGTCCATGACAAGGGCGATCCGCTGCTCTTCATGGAATCTCTGCCCTATTATGAAACCCGCGCCTATGTGAACATCGTCATGCGCAACTATTGGATGTACCAGATCCAGGCGAAGGGCAGCACCGATTGCCTGACCGGCATGGCGCAGGGCATGTGGCCGACCTTCCCGAATGCCAAGGGTGTGAAGCTGGTTCGCCTGAGCAAGGCCGATGGCCGTACATCCCCCGCCATGAACATTGCCGGCGGCTCCGACTGATGCCGATCGACGAGGGGCGGACCTTCCTGCCCGTCCGGATCGCGGTTCTAACCGTTTCCGATACGCGCGGATTGGCGGAAGATCGTTCCGGTGACGCACTAGTGGAACGCCTCGAAGGCGTCGGCCATATTCTCGCCGCGCGCCATATCGAAAAGGACGACAAGTCCGCGATCGTCGCGCGACTTCATACCTGGATCGATGATCCCGAAATCGACGTGATCCTTACCACGGGCGGCACCGGCGTCACTGGCCGCGACGTGACGCCGGAAGCGCTTGCCCAGGTGCAGGACAAGGAGATCCCCGGTTTCGGCGAGTTGTTCCGCTGGCTCAGCTATCAAAGCATCGGCACGTCCACCATCCAGTCTCGCGCCACCGCCTGCGTCGCGCGCGGCACGTATATCTTCGCCCTGCCCGGCTCGACCGGCGCGGTGAAAGATGCCTGGGACGGCATTCTCGTCACGCAGCTCGACAGCCGCTTCCGTCCCTGCAATTTTGTCGAACTGATGCCGCGCCTTACCGAACGCTGACCGCATCGTCCGCGTGGGGATGACAAAAGCGCCCCTCTCTGGCATCGCGCCTGCCACGACTTTCAGGACAGGCATGATCATGACCAGCATCGGAATTTTCGGAGCAGCGGGCCGCATGGGCCGCGCTATTGCCACCATGGCCGCGGAAGCCCGCATCGGCATCGCCGGCGGGACGGATCGCAGCGGCACCGGCGAGATCGCGCCGGGCATCGCAATCACGGCAGATTCGCTGGCACTGGCCGAAGCGAGCGACGTGTTGATCGACTTCTCCGTCCCCGGCGCCCTCTCCGCCCATCTCGACGCCTGCATCGCCGCGAAGAAGCCCATTCTGATCGGCACCACCGGACTGGAACCGGTTCATCACGCGCTGATCGACGAGGCGGCGAAGCATATTCCCGTGCTCCAGACCGGCAATACTTCGCTGGGCGTCAACCTGCTGGCGGCCCTGGTTGAAAAGGCTGCAGCCGGACTGGGTGACGACTGGGACATCGAAATCGTCGAAATGCACCATCGGCACAAGGTGGACGCGCCGTCGGGCACGGCGCTATTGCTTGGAGAAGCCGCTGCACGCGGTCGTGGCATCGTGCTTGCCGACAATAGCGAACGCGGCCGCGATGGCATAACCGGCGCTCGGGCCAAGGGGGCTATCGGCTTCGCGGCCCTGCGCGGCGGATCGGTCGCGGGCGATCATCAAGTCATTTTCGCGGCTGAGGGCGAGCGGATCGAACTCGGCCATCGCGCGGAAAATCGCACCATATTCGCACGCGGCGCGATCAAGGGCGCGCAATGGTTGCTGGGCCAGAGCGCGGGCCGTTACGACATGAAGGGCGTGCTGGGTCTCTAAAGCATATGAACAAGGCGCAGATCTTCGATTTTTTCAGCCGCCTGGCGGAGGCTAACCCTGCCCCCCGCACCGAGCTGGAATATGGCAACGACTACCAGTTGCTGGTCGCGGTCGTCCTGTCTGCGCAGGCGACCGATGTCGGGGTGAACAAGGCGACGCGGGCGCTCTTCCGCGATGTCGAGACCCCGCAGCAGATGGTCGATCTGGGCGAGGAAGGCTTGAAGCAGCATATCAAGACGATCGGCCTCTTCAATGCCAAGGCGAAAAATGTCATCGCCCTTTCGGACATCCTCGTTCGCGACTTCGAAGGAGAGGTTCCGCAGGATCGCGACACATTGACCACCTTGCCCGGCGTCGGGCGCAAGACCGCCAATGTCGTGGTCAACACGGCCTTCGGGCAGGAGGCCTTCGCGGTCGACACCCACATCTTCCGCGTCGGCAACCGGACCGGCCTGGCGCCGGGCAAGACGGTCCTGGCGGTTGAGCAAAAGCTGGAAAAGCGCGTGCCGGGACCATTCCGGCGCGATGCCCATCATTGGCTGATCCTGCATGGCCGCTATGTCTGCAAGGCGCGGCGCCCCGAATGCTGGCGCTGCATCGTCGCCGACCTTTGCCGCTACAAGCCCAAGACGCCCGCGCCCAAGGCGGCCTGACCTTCTTCTCCGTTATCGCCCGGTTCAGCTGGACCGTGCTAGGAAGGCGACGGAAACCCGCGCTCCGTGCCGTCGAATCGGCGTGATATGAGGAGAGAAGCCATGCCCATCCGCACCCCCGTTCGCCTTGCCTTGGGCATTGCCCTTTGCTGCGCCGTCGCCCCCGCCATCGCGAAAACCAATGCTCCCGACCCTTATGTGGCCAAGGGCGAGCCCGCCGACTGCATCCCCATCCGGTCGATCCAGTCCACCAATGTGCGCGACGATCAGACGATCGATTTCATTATGAACGGCCGGAAAATCTACCGCAACACGCTGCCCAACAGTTGCCCCAGCCTGGGGTTCGAGAAGCGGTTCCTCTACAAGACCAGCCTGTCCCAGCTTTGCTCGGTCGATATCATCACTGTGCTCTGGAATTCCGGCCCCGGTCTGCAACCGGGCGCGAGTTGTGGCCTGGGCAAATTCCAGCCGATGGAAAAAGCGGCGAAATAAGATCGGCGACAGATGATTTTGGTGCTGGCGCAGTCCGATGGACTTTGCTAACCGCCCCTTCTGACCAGCGTCACGCACCCATAGCTCAGCTGGATAGAGCGTTGCCCTCCGAAGGCAAAGGCCAGAGGTTCGAATCCTCTTGGGTGCGCCATTTTTCAAATAAGTCGCTCATGGCGTTCGGCAATCAGCCGTCGATGCCTGCGCCTGCCGTCCCCGCGCCCTTGACTTAAATATGCATTGCTCGATGATAATCAATAAGGCGCTTCTGATTGATAAAATCGTTACGATTACGGAACGATTTGACATGTCATTATAAATGACACTATCAGAAGGATAACATCATGCCAATAAATGGAAATTTCTTGGCAATATCGCAAAATTGATGAGGCATTCGCCAGATCCCGATGGACGCAAAAAAAATATATGAATGCTTTCGGAGGCGACGCGCATCTTTTCCGGCCCTGCTTCAGGATGGGCCGACACTTACCGAAATCAAGATCCGAAAAGTGATCCCAAGCGGCATGGTCGTGACCGGCGACTATATTCCACGCCTGAATTCAGTGGTAACGGTTCTCGTCAAGCATCATTCGGCCGAGGGTATTGTGACGGTTCGGACCGATATTCAATGTTCTATCAAATTTCTCAGGCCTTTTGAGTTGGACGAGCCTTATTGAAGGCTTTCGTTATTTCGAACAGGATGCGCAGAGTAACGGACAGCCGCATCAATAACCCGCCTCCACTGCCAGCCTGATGGCGTCAGCGGCCGTAGCGACGCCCAAACCCTTCAGTAGCGCCGCCTTGTGCATCTTGACCGTGCGCTCCGACAAATCCAGTGCATGAGCGATCTGCTTGTTAAGCTGCCCGGCCGCCATGAGGATCAACACTTCCCGCTGGCGCCTTGTCAGCGCGGCAATGCACTCATGGGCATTCGATCGCCGGGAAACGACATCGATCCTGGGATCCTCCACTTCCATCAGCGATCCCAGAAAATATAGCAGCGTCCCTGCCTCATCAAAGATTGGCGCGACCAGAACGGCGTTGCGAAAAGCTGCTCCACCCTTCTTGTAATTCAATATTTCGAGCAGAATGGGGCGACGCTCGCCGATGGCAATGCGAAGATTCTGGGTAAGCCACGGTTCCGTCCCCGGCCCCGTCAGAAAACGGCAATTGCGACCAATAACCTCATCGCGACCATAGCCGGTCAATGCCTCAAATGCAGCGTTACACTCTATGATTGGCGTATCCTGTTGGCGCGGATCACAGATCAAGGCCGCGATCGGACTTGTGGCAATCAGCTTTGACAAAGACATGGTCGAACCCGGTCCCAAAATCGGTCATTCCTGCACCATAGGATGCGTTGTCACCCTTGCACAATGAGCGCACGCGGTCGATACGGCGCCCTGCCGGAAACATATTTCCATCGGGCAAACTTATCCCGTCCAGGCAAAGGGCAATCGGCTTGCGTGACGAAAGCCGAACCGCATAACCTTGACATCAGATTGCCATTTTCATGCCGTCAGGCGAGGGCAGATTACCCTCTCAAACTAGAACATGCAGATACTTTGATGAAGGTCAAATATTACTATCTACAATATAGTAAATTATAGATTAAAATCCATTAAATAAATAATAGATCGAAATTATAATTTTTCAGTAAATAAATAATGCATCAAATCCAAAGTAAAAAATACAAATACGTGCCAACATCTGCCGCAATGGCAACGGAATTTATAACATTCACGCGTCAAAAAAGGCTAACTATATGAAATATAGTATTTCCATATGTTACAGAATAGTCAATTTCGTATCACGACGCAACCGGAATGAATTTTAATATCTAAATTACAGCGCCTTATGAATTTTATTAACTATAAATTTTGCCTTATTTCTTGGTTTTTACTTTGATCATAAGAACTCGTAATTAACCATGTCAGGCTGCGGCCCGCTTGAGCTCGTAGCGGGAATCTTCGGTCAGCCAGGCGCGTGCGGCGATTTCGCGCTCTTCGGCACCACTGGCGTTTGCATAGATAGCTGTTGTCTTCATGTCGGCATGACCAAGCCAGCGCTGTACCAGATTGAGCGGAACCCCGGATTGGATCGCTCTCACGCCAAAGCCATGGCGCAACCCCTTAGGCACCGCCCAAGGCCCAGAAATGCGCGCTTTTATCATGACATTCGTGACCTTCCGGTAGGCTGTCATGCGAGACCATGACCAAAACAAACCATCATCCCCAAGCTTTTCCTTGGTCATCCACTCCTGAATCCGATCCAACATCTTGAGTGGAAGCGGAATGGCGCGAAAAACAGCATTTTGCCGTTTCTTCAAGCATTTTATAATGACGTGACCGGAAGAGAAATCGATATTCTCCGGCCCTATCGATAACGCTTCTGAAATCCTGCAACCCGTTACGGCAAGAAACCAGCAGAAGCTATAAACTTCTACACTTTCATTTTTTGCCGCCGATAAAAATGATACTGTTTCATTGTTAGTGAGGTATTTCCGCTTTCCTCTGCGGTCATACATTGACCAGGGCACATAAACCTCCTCTTTACTATTTTTGACTTTATCGATGGTGCCATTTTCGAGGTTATCAAAGCGTCCACCAGACATCGTTGATACAGAATTGACTATTCTGTCACTCCATAGGGCAACCCAGGGGGTGATATGGCCAGCACGAGGGCCGGCAACTCAAGGCGCGGAATCGACCGCTTTCGAGCAGGTGACCTCGCCCCGGTTTTGAGGATCGACAATTCGGAGCTGACATGTTTGCCCTATGGAGAGGATGCTACCCAAACCGCCCGCAACGATCTGAAAATCTCGTATCGCCATGAACCGGGTCCGCAATTGCGGCCGTCTGCAATCGCAACGATCACAGCCCCCGTGCCCGCCGACTTCCCGGCACGCGAACATGAGCATGTGCCGGCTGTTACAAGCCTGCGCTCCCGAGAAAGATCGGTCATTCGCCATCTCCTCGCGCCGGATGCCATCTTCCACCACGAGAAGCTGCTTTGGAGGATATCGCCCGATGATCAGCAAAAGGGGTGCGGCGGCGTAACAGATACCCGCGAGCGAATTGAACCGGATCCAATCCTAGCTCGGCTGGAAATACTCTTCATTCCGGACAAACTCGAAGCGGATCAGCAGGTCCACGCTGGAGTCAATATTTCACCCCAGAGCGCACGAAAGCGCATCCCGCCAGCGCCGCTCGCCAACAAGATCGCCGAAACCGGCGCGCCGCCATCTTTGAGCAACGTTGCGAGCACCCGCGGCATATACCGGCTTCAGGGCGACCGCCTCGACTACCCCGGCATCAGACGCATTCGCATCGAGCGGGACGGTCGCAAGGTCATTCACCCACTGAGGCCATTTCAATCCTCGACATTGGCGCGACAGGCGGCCTGAATGATGATGCCTGCATCTCATGCTCCCGTACCATTTCCGCGGAATGAGCATGTTCAAGCCCAGGCATCCACCGCCCGCCATCCATTCGACGACAGCTATGCTCATGCGGCCCAATGGCCGCTCTGCAGAGCAAGCCTGACGCCCTACGTGAAAGAAGGAACATGGCTTTCATGGAGGCCGATGGGGGAATTACAATTCCTCCAAATTCGATGTAACTTAAAAATACAATTTAAGAGATATATGAAAATATACGTTGATATAATTCACCCATTACGGATCATTAATACACGGAATTTATTCCACGATAAAATATCAAATCACATTATCTCGTGGAGTAGATAAGCAGAAAATCCTAATGCGAGGAGATTGACATGGCCATTCTGAATCTCGACCTTGGTGCCAGCGATTACGTCATCGACAGTAGCAATGCCGACTCGACCAATACCGTCAACCTTACCGCCTTGGGGTCGCAAACCCTTACCGTGGATGGCGTCAGCGCTGTCCTGAACTCTATTGCCGGCATTGCCGCTGCGGCATCGCCCACCTTCTCCGCCATCAACGGCGGGGATCTCACCGTCAACTATGGCGCCTTGGGCGTGTCGGCACTCACTGCCGTGACTTACAATATCGGCGATACATCCAATGTATCGGTGTCGGGGCCAGACTTGCTTGGTCTCACCATCGGTACGCAGACGGTCAACTTCTCCGGCAATGGATCGGGCTCCTTCTCTTACGAGAAAGGGCTGATCGACACGGTCAGTTCGTTCAACGTCAATGGCTTCAGCTGGGGCGACAGCGTTTCGGTCGATGGCTATACGTTTGACGACTTCAGCTATAATTCCGTCTCCGGCAGCGCGTCGCTTGTTCTCGAACGCGGCCTTTTCGGTGCCGACAAATTTACCTTCAACCTCAATGGCATCAGCCCCGAACTGGCGGCTATGATCCAGGCCGACCCGGACAGCTTCTTCGTCAACGGCGAATTCGTCGCGCCGGTCTGCTTCCTGGCTGGCACGATGATCGAAACAGAGAATGGCGAAGTGGCCGTCGAAGACATCCAGGTCGGCGACAAGGTCCGTGGCCGCAACGGCATGCGGGAGGTCCGCTGGGTCGGTTATCGCCATGACTGGGCACACCATATCCCCCAGGCCAAGCTGGAGGATTTCTGGCCGATCCTCGTCAAAAGGAACGCGGTAAGCGAGAATGTGCCCAGCAAGGACATCCGTGTGTCGCCATGGCACCATCTCTATGTCGATGGCCTGCTCGTCCGCGCGAAGGATCTGGTCAACGGCTCCACCGTCGTCGCCGACAAGGGCCTGAAGCGCATTTCCTATTATCATATCGAGCTCGACCAGTTCGACGTGATCCGCGCCCATGGCATCTATTCGGAATCCTACACCGATGGCGGCAACCGTGACTTTTTCCACAATGCCGATGTCACCAGCCTGGCGCCCGAAGGCCATGGCCGCCGCGAAGGCAGCCGCCCCGGCTTCCATGCAGTGCGCGATCAGCAGACCATCCGCGCGATGCACAAGCGCCTGGCCGACCGGGCGGTGATGCTGGACGGCGAAATGCTGCCGCTCAAGCGCACGGCCTGAGTTCGTGTCCGCGCCGGCCTTCGGGTCGGCGCGGATTCACCGATAGTTCTGCAATTCTGGCGACCGGCCGGGACGGGGATGGAAATGGATCAGCACGTCGCCTCTTTCACCAGCTTCCAGCCGATCGAAAGCAGCGAATCCGCTGTCCTTCCATATATCGGGGATTTGGCAGCCATCGGAGCGCCTGAAGCGGCGATACCGTCTTTGCCGGCCCTCATAGACATGCCCGATCCCCTGGAAGGCGCCACGATCGTCGCCTATCCGGATTATACCGCGTCCAACCCGTATCAGAACGGTCTTTACAGGGCCTTCCGCTCGAAGGGGATCGTCGAGTTTGGGAACATCCAGCATGCGCTGGAGCGATCCCTCGCCGCCGCCTCCGACCGGCGAACGATTTTCCACCTTCATTGGCCCGATCCACTCTTTGCCGATGTGCGCGACGGGTTCGACTATCAGGTCCGTGCCAGCAATTTCCTCCAGGCAGTGCAGGCCTTCAAGGCAACGGGCGGCATTTTCCTGTGGACAGTACATAATCGGTTGCCCCACGATGCGCCGTTCGGGCCGCTCGCCATCGCCTTTCATCGCCAATTGGCGGAAGCCGCCAACGTCATCCACCTCCACGACGCCGCGGCGCTGGCCGAAGTCCGCGAATGCTATGCACTTGATGACCGCAAATGCATCATCGTCCCGCATGGCAGCTATGAAGGATGCTACGGCCCGGCCTTCAACAAATATCAAAGCCGTCAGTTGCTCGGCCTCAAGGACGTGGAATCGCTGATCCTCTTTTTCGGTCAGATCCGGCCGTACAAGGGATTGGACGAGCTAATTCATGCCTTTCACGACATCACGGGCCGCGCGGATCGGGAGCAGGTCCATCTGCTCATCGCCGGAAAACCGCTCGGCGGCTTTTCGCCGGGCCATGCGCGACTGATGGAGGAGAATAATCCGCGCATCCATATTCTCGACGGCTTCATTCCGGATACGAAGGTGCCCTTGCTCTTCGGTGCCGCGGATGTAGTGGCGCTGCCGTATCGCGACGTTCTGACCTCGGGCAACCTCATGCTTGCGGCCAATTATGGCAAACCTGTCGTCGCGCCTCGACTCCCGTCTTTGTCGCTGGTGGACGAGGCGGGGCTGGGCATTTCCTATGAACCGGACATGCCCGGCGGCCTGGCCGATGCGCTGCAGCAAGCGCTGGACCTCAACCACGAAAAGCGCGCCGCCATATCGATCAGCGGCCGGAAATTATCCTCCGCCCAGGCATGGACCAAGATCGGTGAAACCTTCCGCGAGCAACTGACCCAGTCGATCGCGCCCAAGAGCGAAACGCTGAAGGTCGGCGGTAGAGCACACAAGGTGCATCATATTCGCAAGCCTATTCGCGCTGCGCAGATCGCGGTCGGCATCATCAGCAACGGCCATGCCGACCGCATCGGCGACCAACTGGCCGAACTGCGCAAGCTGACGGACGCCAGCATCAATGTCTATCTGTTCGACAATGCGGCCAACGGCGTCCCCCATTATGGCTTGCAGACCATGGCGGACACTCTCGTCTATGCCGACGCCAGGACGAGCGAAGCTGCGGCGATCAACATCCTGCTGTCGATGATCCAGCGGGATGGGTGCGAGCATGTCCTTCTCCTCGACCCCGCTCTCCATCTCGACGAGATCGGCCTGCGGACCCTGCTGGCGCGGCCGAGAGACAATGGCGTTGTTTCGACTATCGTCACCGGCGACAATGGGCGCATTGTACATGGCGGCTATCGCGGTTTCCACGATCATGGCGGTTATCTCGAAATCGAGCCGTTGCTTGCCGGCGACGACCCGTCGATCAACCGGGAGGCCTATACCGCCCAGGCACTGGGCCATGGCGTCCTGTTTCTCCCGACCGCATTGTGCGATCAGATAGGCTTTCTTCCGGAGGAGTTTGCGTCCTGCCATGCCGCCGTCGACTGGAGCATGACCGCCAGGCGGAAGGGCGTCGCTCTTGTCGTCGAACCCTCGATCGTCGCCCGCATGACCCCGGGCGCGTCACCCACGCCTTTCCCCGGCATCGATCCTCTTTACCATGAAGTCCGCAATCGCATTCGATTGGCCCGGAAATGGGCCCGCAAGAATATGCGGATCGATGTCGATACGATTATCGATCGATTGAACTGCGCCTATATAGAGCCTCTTCGCAAGACGATCGCCCGGTCTAACCCGGAACTCCTTCCGCTGTTCGAACGCTGTGTCCAGGCTGGCATCGAGGATGGCAAGGCCGGGGTTTCGGGCATGATCGACGTCAGCCGTCGCATCGATGCCGTCCGCTTGCCGAAGGAAAGCGAAAGCGTTGGCCGGATCGATCGAAAGGACGATAGGCTGCTTTGCGGTTGGATCGCGGAGCGCGGCGCCACGGCGGAGCCGGACTGGCGTCCAGGCGCCGCCTGGCTGTTCCGGGACGGACGGCCGCTCAGCCGCGTCCAGCCTTCGCTGCCGCGACCCGATGTCGCCGGCGCAGGCTATTGCGAGGGCACGGGATTCACGCTGCCTCTGCCGCGCCGTGCCGGTGAGGATCGTCATGAATTCGAGTTGCGATGCGATGCCAATGGGCGGCGTCTACCGATATCGGATACGGTGCGGGGCGATGCCTGGAGTAGCAGCCATGCTGTGTGCCAGCCGCGTGAACCGCGGCTCAAGGCCTGCGTCGAAAGCGTTGCCGATGGCCTGCTGACCGGCTGGGCGGTCGATCTGGCCCATCCCGATATCAGTATCAGGCTCGATATCAGCATCGAGAATGAAACCATCGCCACCGACATTTGCGCCGCCATTCCGCGCGAGGATCTTAAACGCGCCCGGATCGGCAATGGCCGCCACGGCTTCACGCTGCAATTGCAGAATCGACATCTTTTGCAGGACAGCCTGCACGTCGAATTGCGTCTTGCAGGTCATGACGACAGTCTGGCCAAGAAAACCGTGGTCGTGAACAATGACAATCGCGGCTTCTCGCCTTACTTCACCATGCGCAGCTTTCTGCAATGGGCCTATTGCGAAGATCGTATGGGAGCAGGCCACTCGGAACTGGCGACCAGCCTGTTGCGCCAGTTCGAAATGGAAAAAAGGCTGTTCAGGCAGCAGGCGGACCAGTCCGATACGTCCGAACTGGTGTCGGTCATCATGCCCGCCTTCAACCGGGCCGACGTGATCGCAGCATCGATCCAGTCCGTCCTAGATCAAAGCTATCCGCATTTCGAACTGATCATCGTCGACGATGGCAGCACGGACCATACGGCCGCCGTGGTCGCCGGATTCGATGACCCACGCCTTCTCTTCCTGCAGTCACCCGATAATCTAGGCGTATCGGCTGCGCGCAACCGTGCGCTGAAGGCGGCCAGTGGTGAAATCATCGCCTATCTCGATTCCGACAATCAATGGGATGCCGACTATCTCGCCATCATGACGGCCTGCATGGCAGAGCGCCCCGGCTATCAGTCCGCTTATGCCGGCCAGATCGTCTACCAGACGGTCCCCGGCGGCGGCGGAAGCCCGGACAAGGAAGAACAGAAGTCGATCCGGCTTTGCCCTTTCAACCGCAGCCGGCTGGAAGAGCGCAACTTCATCGATCTCAATATCTTCATGCACCGGCGCAACCTCTACGGCCTGCATGGGGGATTTGATGAAAATCTCCGCCGGCTGGTCGATTGGGAACTGATCCTGCGGTACACGAAGGATTGGCCACCGCTGATGGTGCCTGCCCTGCTGGGCCGCTATCATACCGGCAAGGCCGACAACCAGATCACCCATACCGAAGATTTCAACAGTAATCGCGCCCGCCTGAAAATCGCGACGCCCGCCACGGCCGTTCAGACCGCAACACAGGAAGCGCGCGGGCTCGACATCATGGTACAGGCATCGTCCGAAGAGGATATGCGAACCTGGATCCGGGCCAATCGCACATTGCTGCAATCCGCGGTCGGGACGGTGACAGGCGTATGGAGTGACCAGAGCGGCGCACATAGCCTGTCCCTCGACGCCCAGCAAGCCAGCGACATAGGCAGCGCGACCTGGACAATCGAGGCCCTGGGCAACGTCACCGGCGCCTTTGACCGAATGGATCGCCCAGCTGCCGGCCGGCCGCTGCTGGTCGCCAAGAGCGATCATGCCATTCGCGGCGATTGGGCAAGAACGTTCGACCGGCTGCGGCCCTCCGAAACATTCTCGGCCGCCACGGGCCGCCTCTACAAACGCTCGACCCATTCCCGTTTCGGCAGCGTCTATCATGACCTGACGCCCGGGCAGATCAAGGACCATGTCCGGGATTGGACGATCAGTCCGTCCTTGTCCGGTCAGAAGTGCCGCATCATTCCCCACGACTATATTTTCGTTCCCGCCGAACATGTAGATCGCATGCGGATTTCCGCTGCGTTGACCCGGGATTTCGCGGACATGATCGACCGCTATTTCGACTCTTTCGCCTTGAGCGACATATCCGCCCTCTATGCACCCGACCTGATCGCCTGTCACCGCGACGATGTCCTGCCTTGGTCGTCATGACGATCGCCGATGGCGCACCGATGCTGAATTGACCTTCTGATCCACAGGTTCGGCTCCGCTGCGACCCATCCAGCGGAGCCGCCCCGGCGGCGTGCCCCCCGAAATCGCATGGTGCGATGTTGCCGCCGGGGTCTTCTTCGCCGACTTTTCCGTTATCGACCTGCTCATGCGCTGTCGGCGATAGGGCCGAATGCCCTCCTTATCGATTTTTTCACCCCGTCGGGGTTAGGAGAGGCCATCGTCGATTTTCCGGACCCTTGGATGCGCCTTCCTGCTGCCCTTTTCGTCACCGCCATGCTGACCGTCCCCCAGACCGCCTTCGCCCAGGTGGCGGCAGCCGATAGCGGCGATACGGCGTGGATGATCCTGTGCGCCCTGCTGCTGCTCTTCGCCGCTTTGCCGGGACTGATGCTGCGCCACGCAGGACAGGTCAATGTCCGCAACGCCCTGTCGGTGATGGCCCAGGGTGCAGGCGTGGCGGCAGTTGTATCGCTGGGCTGGGCGATCGCAGGCTATAGCCTGGTCTATGCGCCGGGCAGCGACTGGCTGGGTGGCAGCGCAAACCTGTTTCTCGCAAATCTGGGTCAGTTGCGCGACGGACTGACCGTGCCGGAGTCCGCTTTCGTCCTGTTCCAGATGGGATCGGCGTTGGTTCCTGCATGCCTGCTGGTGGGCGCCGTGGCGGAACGGACGCGGATCGGCTGGTTCCTGGCCTTTGTCATTTTGTGGCTGCTGCTCGTCTATGTCCCGGTCGCACACGGCATATGGGCCGGAGGATGGCTGGCAAGCCTGGGGATCATGGATTTCGCGGGCAGCTTAGTCATCCACATGGTGGCGGGATTTTCCGCCCTGGCGCTAGCCCTGATCGTCGGGCCGCGGCGTGAACCGTCCGACCCCGGCCATAGCCCCGTCCTTGGCATCGCTGGCGGCGCGCTCGTCTGGATCGGCCTGTCGGGGCTGGTCGGCGGTTGGGCATTGGGCGCGACAGACGATGCCGCGACCGCCCTCCTCAACCATCATTTCGCCGGCTGCGCAGGCGCTCTCGGCTGGGCCCTGCTCGACCGGATTCGCGGTTCGAGGAGCAGTGCGACCGGCCTGTTGTCGGGTGCACTGGCAGGGATCGCCGCCATTTCCGCCTCAGCTGCGCTCGTCGGCACCGGCGGCGCCATTCTGATCGGCGTGATTACGGCCTGCATCTGCCATCTTGGGGCAGGTCTTGTCGGTCGGCACATCGATGACGGCGCCAATATTTTCATCGTGCATGGCCTGGGCGGAGCAACGGGCACTCTTCTGCTCCCCCTCTTCGCCCTGCCCCTGCTTGGCGGCGTCGGTTTCGATCCGAGCGTCACTCTTGGCAGCGCGCTTGTGAGCCAGGCGATCGGCATGGTCATCGTCGCTCTCTGGGCAATGGTCGGCAGCGCCGTCGCGGCGCTGATCGTTTCCGTCATCATCCCCATGCGCGTCAGTCCACAGATCGAGAGCGACGGGCTGGACGCTGGGCAACATGGTCAGCAGAGCTGGGATTTTCGCTGAAGTCATGACGACAGTCGCCGTCGCCATCTTCGCGCATCAGGAGGAGCGCCGCATCGCCGGTTGCCTCGCCTCGCTGCCGCTCGACCGGCCGGATACATTCTTCCATGTGCTGGTAAACGGCAGCACCGATGCGACCGTCGAACGCGCGCGCCACGCTGCGCGTGGACGGGCCAATGTCATCATTCATGACATCTTGCAGGGCGGCAAGTCGCGCACCTGGAACCATATGGTCCATGACCTGCTGACAGGCAGCGAGGACGCCGTGATCTTCCTGGATGGCGACGCGGAAATCGCGGCAGGGTCGTTCGAGGCGTTGGTGGCCGATCTGGCTGCCCATCCGGCCGCCAACGCGGCAGCGGGCATGCCGATGAACGGCCGCATGGCCCCGGCCTATCGCGAAGCGCTTCGCGTCGAGCGGGGATTGTTCGGCGACCTCTACGCCTTGTCGGGCCGGTTCCTCGGCGAGATTCGCGCGCGGGGCCTGCGCCTGCCAGAAGACCTGATCGGCGATGACGGACTGGTCGCGGCCTTGGCCCATACCGACCTGAAGCCGGACGATCAGTGGGAACTGGAGCGGGTGTTGGCCTGCGAGGGAGCGGGTTTCCTGGCCGAACAGGTAAGCCTGCTACGGCCTTCCACCTGGCGAATGCAATATAAGCGGATGACCAGCTACTCGGTCCGCTTCTTCCAGAACCGGATCGTGTCTGACATCATGACGCGCGAGGGGCCAGATGGGCTCCCCGCCCGTCTTGCGAGTCTTTATCCACTATGGCTGCCCCGCTTCCGCCCTCGCCCCGGTCTCACCGGATGGTTCGACCGAAGGGCGCTCGGACGGATGCGGACCGCTGCTTAACGGTCCCGGCCAGCCAACTCCTTGTTGATGTAGAGCGCAACGATCGTCGCAATCGCCCCCGACAGCAGATAGATGCCCGAAGCGGCGAGGCCAAACTTCACCGACAGCAGCAACGCCACGAGCGGAGCGAAGCCCGCACCCACCAGCCAGGCAAGGTCAGATGTCAGCGCCGAACTGGTATAACGCGCTTCCGTAGCGAAGTTCGATGCGACTATGCCGGAGGACTGACCGAAGGCCAGGCCCAGCAGCATGAAGCCCAGGATCATGAAGGCGACCTCGCCCAGATCCCCGCCATTCAGCAACAGCGGCGCCATGATGCTGAATACCGCGATACCGCCAGCCGACCAGCCCAGCAGCGAGCGACGCCCAATCTGGTCCGCAATGAAGCCGGACACGACGATGGCAAGCAGGCCGACCGACGCGCCGATCATCTCGATGATGAGGAAGCGGTCGAGCGGCTGGTCGGTGAACAGCGCCACCCACGACAGCGGGAACACCGTCACCATATGGAACAGCGCAAAGCTGGCCAACGGCGCAAAGGCGCCGATAATGATGTTGCGCCCCTCGGCCTTGACCGTCGGCAGCACCGGTGACGGTTGCAGATCCTTCTGCTCGAACAGGCGCTCAAACTCATGCGTCACCACGATCCGCAGACGGGCGAACAGGGCCACGACATTGATCGCGAAGGCGACAAAGAAGGGATAGCGCCAGCCCCAGTCGAGGAAATCCGCCTCCGTCATGTTGAGCAGGAAGAAGGCGAACAGCCCGCTCGCCACCAGCAATGCCAGCGGCGCGCCCAGTTGCGGCACCATCGCATACCAGCCACGCTGATGCGCCGGGGCGTTGAGCGACAGCAGCGAGGCGAGGCCGTCCCATGTTCCACCAAGCGCAATGCCCTGCGCAGCGCGCAAAATGACCAGCACGACCGCAGCATAGTGGCCAATCGTGGCATAACCGGGCATGAAGGCGATCGACGCGGTCGACCCGCCCAACAGGAAGAGGGCGGCGGTCAGTTTCGTGCCACGCCCGTAACGCCGATCGATCGCCATGAAGATCAGCGAGCCGATTGGCCGGGTGATGAAGGCCACGGCGAAAATAGCGAAGGAATAGAGGGTGCCGGTCAGCGCATCCACATAGGGAAAGACCAGGCTCGGGAACACGATCACCGAAGCGATGGCGTAAACGAAGAAATCGAAGAATTCGGAGGTGCGACCAATGATCACACCGATGGAAATATCACCGGGCGCGATCTTGTGGTCGCGCGCATTGATCCTGCGCGCATCATCCTCAAGTGGCGTCGAGGTGAAGGTAATGGCCTGTGAACTCATAGGCATCCGCTCCCTTGCTGGGCCGGCGGCGCCTGTTTTGGGTCTTCCGACGGCCAGAGAATGGCAACATAACAGAAAACCCGCAGAGTCTAAGCAGTATCCCACACTCCAAACATTTTTTGCGTCCGCACACAATTGGACAAATTGCCCACTATCCGACTCCCTGTGGAAAGGTTAGGCGCGCGCCCATGTCACATCCTCTCTCACCCAACTGGATCAGGCTCTTGCGCTGGTCCGCTCCGATCCTTGCGGCGCCGCTGGCGGGCTGCAACTGGGTCGTGATGAACCCATCGGGCGATATTGCGGTGCAGCAGCGCGACCTGATCCTGATCTCGACCGCGCTGATGCTCCTTATCGTCATCCCCGTCATGGTGCTGATCGTCTGGTTCGCCTGGCGGTATCGCGCCGCGAACAAGGCGGTCGAGAAGGACTATGACCCCGACTGGGATCATAGCACCAAGCTGGAGCTGCTGATCTGGTCGGCCCCGCTGCTTATCATCATCTGCCTGGGCGCCCTGACCTGGGTGAGCACGCACAAGCTGGACCCCTATCGTCCGCTCGACCGGATCGACGCGAAAACCGCGATCGACCCGAAAGTCAAGCCGCTGACCGTCCAGGTCGTCGCGCTCGACTGGAAGTGGCTCTTCATCTACCCGGACCTCGGCATCGCGACCGTCAATGAAATGGCGCTGCCGACCAATGTTCCGGTCCGCTTCGACATCACCGCGTCGACCGTGATGAACAGCTTCTACGTCCCTGAACTGGCCGGCCAGATCTACGCCATGCCCGGCATGAAGACGCAGCTCCACGCCGTGGCCAACAAGCCCGTCACCGGCACCGGGTTCTCCGCCAACTATTCGGGCGCGGGCTTCACCCACATGCGCTTCGGTTACAAGGCGCTGGACCAGGCTGGCTTTGACGCCTGGGTCGCCAAGGTCAAGGCGAGCAGCGCGAAGCTTGACCGCAATATGTATCTGAGCCTCGCCAAGCCGAGCGAAAAGGCGCCTGTCGCCTATTTCGACGCTTCCGATACCAAGCTGTTTGACGCGATCGTCAATCTCTGCCCCAAGCCCGGCCAGCGTTGCATGGGCGAGCTGATGCACATCAACCAGATGGGCGGCGCGGGCAAGGAATCGGCAAAAGAGACCAACGGCCTCCAGTACGATTTCCCCAACAGCCATGTGATCGACCAGGAAGACCGGAACAAGGGGCAGGAAACCGCCCCCGACGCGCCCGGCGCGGACAAGGCTCCTGCGGCCGATCAATCCTCTCACAGCGGCGCTGACGCGCACGCGCAGCATCGGTAAGGCCCATGACTGGCACAATGACAACAGCACAGATGATCTTCGGTCGTCTGACATGGGACAGCTTCCCATGGCATGAGCCCATCGTCGTCGCGACATTCTGCGCGGTGGTGCTGGGCGGCGCGGCTTTGGCCGCAGCGCTCACCTATTTCAAGCTCTGGGGCTATCTCTGGAAGGAGTGGTTCACCAGCGTCGATCACAAAAAGATCGGCATCATGTATATGGTGCTCGGCCTCATCATGTTCCTGCGCGGCTTTGCCGACGCGATCATGATGCGCCTCCAGCAAGCGCTCGCCTTCAACGGGTCCGAGGGCTATCTCAACGCCCACCATTATGACCAGGTGTTCACCGCCCACGGCGTGATCATGATCTTCTTCGTCGCGATGCCGTTCATCACCGGTTTGATGAACTATATCGTCCCGCTGCAGATCGGCGCGCGCGACGTCAGCTTCCCCTTCCTGAACAATTTCTCGTTCTGGATGACCACGGGCGGCGCGGTGCTGGTCATGGCCTCGCTGTTCCTGGGTGAGTTCGCCCAGACCGGCTGGCTCGCCTACCCGCCGCTGTCGGGCATCGACTATAGCCCGGCCACGGGTGTCGACTATTATATCTGGGCGTTGCAGGTGGCCGGCGTCGGCACGACATTGTCCGGCATCAACCTGATCGCGACCATCGTGAAGATGCGCGCGCCGGGCATGTCGCTGATGAAGATGCCGGTGTTCACCTGGACCTCGCTCTGCGCGAACGTCCTGATCGTCGCTTCCTTCCCCATCCTGACCGCCACGCTGGTCCTGCTGTCGCTCGACCGCTATGCTGGCACCAACTTCTTCACGAACGACTTCGGCGGCAACCCGATGATGTACGTGAATCTCATCTGGATCTGGGGCCACCCGGAAGTCTACATCCTCATCCTGCCTCTGTTCGGCGTCTTCTCCGAAGTCACCTCGACCTTCTCGGGCAAGCGCCTCTTCGGCTACACTTCCATGGTCTATGCGACCTGCACGATCATGGTGCTGTCCTACCTTGTGTGGCTGCATCACTTCTTCACCATGGGTTCGGGCGCCAGCGTCAACAGCTTCTTCGGCATCACGACGATGATCATCTCGATCCCGACGGGTGCGAAGCTCTTCAACTGGCTCTTCACCATGTATCGCGGCCGCATCCGGTTCGAATTGCCGATGATGTGGACCGTCGCCTTCATGCTGACCTTCACCATCGGCGGCATGACCGGCGTCATGCTGGCGGTTCCGCCCGCCGACTTCGTGCTGCACAACTCGCTGTTCCTGATCGCCCACTTCCATAATGTGATCATCGGCGGCGTGCTGTTCGGCCTGTTCGCGGCGATCAACTACTGGTGGCCCAAGGCGTTCGGCTTCAAGCTGAACGTGTTCTGGGGCAAGGTCTCCTTCTGGTGCTGGCAGGTCGGCTTCTGGATGGCCTTCACCCCGCTCTACATCATGGGCCTGATGGGCGTGACCCGCCGCATGCGCGTGTTCGACGATCCGTCGCTGCAGATCTGGTTCGTGATCGCCGCGATCGGCGCCGCGATCGTCGCGGCCGGCATCGGCGCCATGCTTGTCCAGTTCGCTGTCTCCATCTGGAAGCGCGACGAACTGAAGGTGGAAGGCGATCCCTGGGATGGCCGCACCCTGGAATGGGCGACCAGCTCGCCCCCGCCGGAGTATAATTTCGCCTTCACCCCTGTCGTCTATGACGCTGACAGCTGGGCCGACATGAAGAAGAACGGCTATCAGCGTCCGCTGACCGGCTACCAACCGATCCACATGCCCAGCAGCACCGGTTCCGGCGTCATCCTGGCGGCGCTCGCCACGCTCTGCGGCTTCGCGCTGATCTGGTATATCTGGTGGCTCGCGGGCCTGAGCTTCATCGGCATGATCGGTTATGCGATCTTCCACACCTTCAACTACAAGCGCGACTTCTACATCCCCGTCGAGGATGTGACGCGCACCGAGGAAGAGCGCACGCGAATCCTCGCGGCGGGAGTCTGACACCCATGAGCAGCGCAACTGCAACCACGGAACCTCGGGCATATCATCTGCCCGAGGAACCGCACCTCCACGAAGGCCACAGCACCATGCTGGGCTTCTGGATGTATCTGATGAGCGACTGCCTCATCTTTGCCATCCTCTTCGCCACTTACGCCGTGCTTGGCGGCAATTTCGCCGGCGGCCCCGGCCCCAAGGATCTGTTCGACCTGCCGCTCATCGCGCTCAACACCGCGATGCTGCTCTTCTCGTCGATCACCTATGGCTTCGCCATGCTGGCGATGGAAAAGAACAAGGTCAGCGCCACCCAAGGCTGGCTGTTCGTCACGCTCCTCTTCGGCGGCGCATTCCTGTTCATCGAACTGTACGAATTCTCGCATCTCATCCATGAGGGCGCAGGTCCGTGGCGTTCGGCCTTCCTGTCGGCCTTCTTCACGCTGGTCGGCACCCACGGCCTGCACGTCACCTTCGGTTCGATCTGGCTGATCACGCTGATGGTACAAGTCGCCAAGAAGGGCCTGATCCCGGCCAACAAGCGCCGCCTGATGTGCCTCAGCCTGTTCTGGCACTTCCTTGACGTCATCTGGATCGGCGTCTTCACCTTTGTCTATCTGATGGGAGTGCTCCGGTGAGCGACGCAGTCCATCCGCACGGTGGCCATGGCCATCACGACGATCATCACGATGATCATTCGCACGGCAGTTTCGGCAGCTACATGATCGGCTTCGGCCTGTCGGTGATCCTGACGGCCATCCCCTTCTGGCTGGTCATGTCGGGCACGCTCGGCGATCCCCAACTGACCGGCTTCGTCATCATGGCCTTCGCCGCCGTGCAGGTGATCGTGCATATGATCTACTTCCTGCACATGAACACCCGCGTCGAAGGCGGCTGGTCGTTCATGGCGATGATGCTGACGATCGTGCTGGTGGTCATCACCTTCGCCGGTTCCATGTGGGTCATGTATCATATGAACACCAATATGATGCCGCATGCGGACATGGAAATGGTCGGGGAGATGAGTGCCTCGCACGACATGAACGCCATGGCGAACATGAGCGAAATGCCGTGACAACGGTCGGGAACGGGGGGCGCTCAAGGCGCTCCCCGATCTTTACGATCGGCCTGACGCTGATCGCCCTTCTTCTTTTTTTCGGCTTCTCTGCGCTCGGCGCCTGGCAGGTCCACCGTCTCGCTTGGAAGCGCGACCTGATCGCCCGCGTCGATGCCCGCATCCACGCCGCACCCGTCCCCGCCCCCAAAAGCGCGACAAAGGCCGACGAATATCGCCGCGTCACCGTCGGCGGCGTCTTCCTTCACGACAAGGCTGCGCTGGTGCAGGCCTCCACGGTTCGCGGTCCCGGCTTCTGGGTGCTGACTCCGCTACGCCACGACGATGGCGCAATCACTCTGGTCAATCGCGGCTTCGTGCCCAGCCGGAAGGCGGCCTATGACAAACCGCAGGGCGTGACGCGGGTCATCGGCCTGGCTCGCCTGACCGAGCCGGATGGCGGCTTCCTGCGCAGCAACGATCCCAGCCGCGACCGCTGGTATTCGCGCGATGTCGCTGCGATCACCAAGGCACGCGGCCTCGGTGAAAATGTCGCCCCCTATTTCATAGACGCTGGTGCCGGGCCTTCGCCCTCCCGCTTCCCGGTCGGTGGCCTGACCGTCGTCAGCTTCCCCAATAATCATCTGCAATATGCCATCACCTGGTTCGCGCTGGCAGCAATGACCGTCGGGGCCTATATGGTCGTCATGCGCCAGACAGGGAAAGATCGCCGGGGATGACCCTATCGTCCGCCAAGCGCATCCGCTGGCTGCCCAGCCAGTGGCCTGCCGACGCGGCCGGGCGGCGGAACATGGCATTGCTGGTGCAACTGCGCTGGATCGCCATCGCCGGACAGATCGCGACGATCCTGTTTGCCCAATATGGCATGGGCATCCGCCTGCCCTTGATCTCCATGCTGGTCGTGCCCTTTATCGCGGTCTTGATGAATGTCGGCAGCCTGATGATCCTGCGCCGACGCACCGACATCACCCATGCAGAACTCTTCCTGGCGCTGTTGTTCGACGTGCTGGCGCTGACCACCCAACTCTATCTGAGCGGCGGCGCGACCAATCCTTTCGTGTCGCTCTTCCTCGTCCAGGTAGCGCTGGGCGCGGTACTGCTCCATCGCTGGAGCGTATGGGGCATCGTCACCATATCGTCGATCTGCGCGGCGATGCTTGCCTTCGCTTATCGTCCGCTCGATCTCAGCGAGCCGCTGGAAGGCCATCTGTTCGACCTCCATATCTTTGGCACCTGGGTCTGCATCACCATGATCGCGGTGCTGCTGGTGCTGTTCATGACGCGCATGACCTCCAATCTCCAGCAGCGCGAATCCTATCTGGCGCGACTGCGGCAACAGGCTGTGGAGGAGGAGCATATCGTCCGCATGGGCCTGCTCGCGTCGGGCGCTGCCCATGAACTGGGCACGCCCCTTGCCCAGTTGGCAGTCGTGCTGGGCGACTGGCGGCACATGCCGCAGATCAGGAAAGACCCGACGCTCGTCGAGGAGGTCGAGGAGATGGAAGCGGCGGTCAAGCGCTGCAAGTCGATCCTAACCGGCGTTCTCATGTCGGCCGGCGAAGCCCGCGGCGAGGCCCCCGAAATCACCGAAGTGCGCACCTTCATCGAACATATCGCCCAGCAATGGCGCGCCGCCAATCCTGGCATGCCGCTGCGCAGCGATTTTGGCCCGCATGACTATCCCCGCATCATCGCCGACCCGGTGATCCGCCAGGCCGTGACCAACCTGCTCGACAATGCGCGGGAAGCCGGCGCATCCTACATCAACATGATGGTCAGCCGCGACAATCAGTGGCTGCACATTGCCGTGCGCGACAATGGGAAGGGCTTCAGCGCGGACATGCTGACCGACTTCGGCAAGCCATACCGATCGAGCAAGGGCAAGCAGGGCGGCGGGCTGGGCCTGTTCCTGGTCGTCAATGTGGTCCGCAAGCTGGGCGGGCGCGTGGACGCGAGCAATGGCGCGGAAGGCGGCGCGATGATCCAGTTGCGCCTTCCCTTCGCGACCCTGGCACTGGAGGAATTGGCCGATGACGAGTGACAAGCAACTGCTGATCGTCGAGGATGACGAGGCCTTCGCCAGGACGCTCAAGCGCTCCTTCGAACGGCGCGGCTATGAGGTTCTGCTGGCCGACAGCCTCGAAACGGTGACGGCGCTCCTCGCGTTGCATAAGCCGGGTTTCGCCGTGGTGGACCTGAAGCTCGGTCCACAATCGGGCCTGGCCTGTGTTCAGGCGCTCCATGCCCATGACCCGGCAATGCTGATCGTCGTGCTGACCGGCTTCGCCAGCATCGCCACCGCAGTGGAGGCGATCAAGCTTGGCGCCACCAACTATCTCGCCAAGCCGTCCAACACCGACGATATCGAGGCGGCCTTCGCCCGTTCCGGCGGCGATCCCGCCGCTCCGCTCGCGCCGCGCCCGACATCGATCAAGACGCTGGAATGGGAACATATCCATGAAGTGCTGAAGGACAGCGACTTTAACATATCAGAGGCCGCACGGCGCCTGGGCATGCACCGCCGCACCCTCGCCCGCAAGCTGGCGAAACGTCAGGTCGGCTGACCGTCGGAGAAATGGAGCGGGTGAGGGGAATCGAACCCCCGTCGTCAGCTTGGGAAGCTGCTGCTCTACCATTGAGCTACACCCGCATAGTCCCGCGTCCATGGCCCAAGCCATGGGGCGCTGTCAACGGGACTTGGAGCGCGCTCCGTCAAATCTGACGCTGGCCGCGCTCCAAATTTTTATGGTGGCCTTGTCTAAGCGGAGCCGAAGGCCTTTAATAAGGCGCGTCCGCATCCTTCGCCGGGATCGCGCCACGACGGCCGATATTCCATCCCGCCAGGCGATGCCCAGCCAGCGCTGCCTCGGCCGGCGTCCCGCCCGTAAGTCGTGCGTGCAGGTAGCCGGCGTTGAAGGCGTCGCCCGCACCGCTCGAATCGACAACATCGACCAGGCGCGGCGGCGCAACCAGTTCTTCTCCGACCAGGCAGCCTTCGCCGCCCAGCTTGACGATGATCTCGCGCCCCTCGTTCGCGCCCCAGCGTGTGGCAGCATCGCGGGCATCATCGGCCTCGCCCATCTCCACCTCGTCCGCCAGCGTCGGCAGGCCGATATCGGCCAAAGCGATCGCCCGGTCGCGCCAATGCCGTGCGGTCGCCGTATCAGGCCAGAGCCGTCCACGATAATTTCCGTCGAAGGCCACCTTGCCGCCGCGCGCCTTCACCGCTTCGCAAAGCGACAGCAGCGACTCGCGCCCTTCATCGGGCAGGATCGCAAGGGTGATGAGCGAAAAATAGAGCAGATCCGACTGGGCCGCCTGTTCCACCATCGCCGCACTATCCGGCAAGGCGAACATCCGCCTGGCGGCTGCCTCGCTCCGCCAATAGTGGAAAGTCCGTTCGCCATCCGCATCGGTTTCGATCGCATACAGGCCAGGCAGGCGATCGGCGGCCGCGAGCACGAGCGCGGTATCGACACCCTCCGCTTCCCACTGCGCGCGCAGGTCCGCACTCATCGGGTCGGCCCCAAGCGCGCTTGCAAGGCGAACCTTGTCGCCGGACCGAGCCATGTGCACGGCGGTATTGATGACATCGCCGCCATAGCGCAGGTTCCAGCCGTCGCCCTGCGCCCGGCTCAGTTCCAGCATTGCCTCGCCGATGACCGTGATCGTCGCGCCTGCACCCATGCTCATGCCTCGTCCCATTTGATTACTGCGCTGCGTCGTGGGCAGAGCGGCCGTGGGAGTCAAGTCATCCCGCTTGTCGGCGCGCAGTTTCGTCCTTACGGAACGTTCGCCCATATCCGGCGTTTTGCCACTGGCAAAAAGCGACGCTGCCAATTTGGGCGTCCTGATCGGGGAACCCATGACCACCGTCCTGTCCGACACGAACGGCAACCGTTTCGAACTGCTGGTGCAGAGCATCACCGACTATGCCATTTTCATGCTCGATCCCAACGGAATCGTCCTGAGCTGGAATGCCGGTGCGCGCCGGTTCAAAGGCTATGAGGCCAACGAGATCATAGGTCAGCATTTCTCCCGCTTCTACACAGCCGAAGAGCAGGCTTTGGGCATCCCTGCCCTCGCCCTCAGGACGGCCGAGCATGAAGGCCGTTTCGAAGCTGAAGGATGGCGTGTCCGCAAAGGCGGATCATGTTTCTGGGCCAATGTCGTCATCGACCCGATCTGCGATCCGATGGGCCATCTGCTCGGCTTCGCAAAGATCACCCGCGACCTCACCGAACGGCGCGAAGCGCAGGAGGAATTGCGTAAGAGCGAGGAACGGTTCCGCCTGCTGGTCGAAAGCGTGACGGACTATGCCATCTACATGCTCGATCCCGTCGGCACCATCACGAGCTGGAACAGCGGCGCGGCCCGATTCAAGGGCTACACCGCCAACGAGATCATGGGCAAAAATTTCTCCCGCTTCTATTCGGAGGAGGATCGGATCGCAGGCCTGCCGTCCCGCGCGCTCCACACCGCCGAGCGCGAGGGCCGGTTCGAAGCGGAGGGATGGCGCATCCGCAAGGACGGCTCCCGCTTCTGGGCCAATGTGGTGATCGATCCGATCCGTGATCCAATGGGCAATCTGCTCGGCTTTGCCAAGATCACCCGCGACCTCACCGAGCGACGCGATGCGCAGCGCGCGCTGGACGAGGCGCGGGACGCGATCATCCAGACGCAGAAGATGGACGCCATTGGCAAGCTGACCGGCGGTGTCGCCCATGATTTCAACAATCTTCTGGCGGTGATCGTCGGGAGCCTGGACCTGGCGCGGCAACGGATGGCGAGCGGCGCCGATATCAGCCGCTATCTTGACAATGCCATGGCAGCTGCCGAGCGAGGCGCCACCTTGACCCAGCGCATGCTCGCCTTCGCGCGGCGGCAGGAACTCAAGTTACAGAGCGTCGATTGCATCGCGCTGGTCCGCGGCATGGCCGAATTGCTGCAGAGCACTATCGGCACCAGTGTCGCCATCGACACCCGATTTCCGCTGACACTGGCCCCCGCCCATGCCGATCCGGCCCAACTGGAACTGGCCTTGCTGAATCTGGCGGTCAATGCGCGCGACGCCATGCCCGATGGCGGGCGGATCATTCTGGAAGCGAGCGAGGCGCAGATCATCGACGAAGCCGTTTCCGGCCTCTCGCCCGGCTCCTATATCCGTCTTTCGGTGATCGACGAAGGCGAAGGCATGGACGCCGGCACGATTGAACGCGCGCGTGAGCCATTTTTCACCACGAAAGGCGTGGGCAAGGGCACAGGCCTCGGCCTGTCGATGGTCCATGGCTTTTCCCAGCAATGTGGCGGTGCGCTGACCATAATCAGTGCATCGGGCGCCGGCACAACCGTTTCACTCTGGCTTCCCGTCTCGCAGGCGGAACCGGCCAAGACATGCGATGTCGGCGTCGATCTGCACGGCAGCGCCACGGTGCCCCTGGTGATCCTGGCAGTGGACGACGACAATCTTGTCCTGACAAACACCGCCGGTATGCTGGAAGACCTGGGGCACACCGTGTTTCAGGCAGGCAGCGCAGCGGACGCACTGCGCATGCTGGCGGAAGCCAATGTCGATCTGGTCGTGACCGATCATGCCATGCCCGGCATGACCGGCGCGCAATTGGCGGACCTGATCGAACAGGATCATCCGGGCCTGCCCGTCATCATCATCACCGGCTTTGCCGAATTGCCGCCGCATGCCAGCAGCCGGCTCAGGCTGGACAAGCCGTTCAAGCAGGCGGAACTGGCTCGGGCCGTCATGGCCGCCAGTCATGACGCGGCCTCGGGCCGGTTGATTCGGTTCACAACTCCGATCGACCAGGACTGATTGTCACCATCGCTGTATGCAGGTGATATCCGCGACATGTTCCTGCGAAAGGGAATGACGTATCGCGCCCGGTAAAGGAGCGGCAACAAAGGCGGCCGATCGCGGCTGTTTCGTGAATATCTACACGGGCAAACTTTGCCGCGCGGCAATAATTATTTGCAATCACGCGGCAGAAACATAAGAAAAATCATGTTTTTCGTTCATTCGCGCTTGCAAGCATGCAAGAGTTGGCCAAAGGGACGGGACAGCCATCCCTCCAGCCGCCGCAGGACCGAACGGATATGCAGACTGCGCCTACCCCGACGTCCCATTTCTTCATGTCGCTGCGGTCGCGGCTTCACTATCTGGACTGGGGCAATCCATCTGCGCCCCCGCTGATTCTGGTCCATGGCGGTTTCGATCATGCGCGAAGCTGGGACTGGACGGCACGCGCCCTGGCGCAGGACTATCATGTCATCGCGCCCGATCTGCGGGGCCATGGCGACAGCGCCTGGTCGCCCGAAGGCTCCTATATGATGGCCAATTTCGTCTATGATCTGGCGCTGATCATAGATCTGCTGGATCGTGCACCGGTCACTCTGGTCGGCCATTCACTTGGCGGTTCGATCAGCCTGCGCTATGCCGGTCTCTTCCCTGAAAAGGTCGGCCAGATCGTCGCCATCGAAGGATTGGGCCTCTCACCCAATCGGCTGAAGCATAAAGCGGAAGAAGCCGTACCCGATGTCTGGCGCCAATGGATCGACAGTCGTCGCGCGAGCGCTGGACGCATCACGCGGCGTTATCCGACGATCGAGGCCGCCGTCGGCCGCATGCGCGAACGCAATGAGCATCTTTCAGTCGAGCAGGCTCTCCACCTGACGCGCCATGGCGTCAATCGGAACGAGGACGGCAGCTATAGCTGGAAGTTCGATCCTTACCTCAACAATGCCGCGCCTCAGGCTGGTACGGATGCCGACCTGCCCGATTTCTGGTCGCGCATTACCTGTCAAACCCTGCTCTGCCTTGGCAAGGACAGTTGGGCGTCCAATCCCGCGAAGGACGGACGCATGGCCCATTTCCAAGACGCCCGCCTGGCGGAGTTCACCGACGCCGGCCACTGGCTCCACCATGACCAGTTCGATCGCTTCATTGCCGAACTCCGCGCTTTTCTCGCGCCGCCATCCGCGCAAGTTGCGGGCGCCGGCGTCAGGCCGTAAATCCGTCAACGGCCGCCTGATATTCGGCCTTCAACTGCGCTATGAAGTCCGCGGCCGGCTGTATCTGGTCGATCGCGCCTATACCTTGGCCGGCACCCCATACATCGCGCCATGCCTTTTTCTCGCCGCCGGTCAGGCTGGCGAAATCCATATCCTTGGCCTTTGGCAGGCCATCCGGATCCAGCCCCGACGCGACGATGCTGGGCCGCAGATAATTGCCATGGACCCCGGTGAAGACGTCCGAATAAACTATGTCGGCTGCCCCGCTATCGACGATCATCTGCTTGTAGGCCGCGTCGGCATTGGCTTCCGTCGTAGCGATGAAGGGCGATCCCATATAGCCGAGGTCCGCACCCAGCATGCGCGCTGCAGCGATCGCTCGGCCGGTTGCGATCGCACCGGACAGCGCCAGCGGACCGTCGAACCACTGGCGAATTTCCTGGATCAGCGCGAAGGGCGACAATGTCCCGGCGTGGCCGCCCGCGCCCGCCGCTACCGCGATCAGGCCGTCTGCACCCTTTTCGATCGCCTTGCGCGCAAAGACATTATTGATGACATCATGCAGGACGATGCCGCCATAGCTATGGATCGCCCGATTCACGTCCTCCCGCGCGCCGAGTGAGGTAATCACGATCGGCACCCGATATTGGACGCAGAGCTTCAGATCCTCTTCCAACCGTGCATTGGTTCGATGGACGATCAGATTGACGGCGAACGGGGCGTCCTTCTCGGTCAGCGCCTCGCCCAGTTGCCGCAACCACGCCTCGAACATGCCGGACGGCCGAGCGTTGAGCGAAGGAAAGGCACCGACGATGCCGCTGCGGCACTGCGCCATGACCAGTTCAGGCTGTGACACGATGAACATCGGTGAACCGATCAGCGGCAGCGACAAACGATCGCGGAGCAGCGGCGGCAGGGTCATACAAGGGCGTCCTCTCTTTTGATATTCTCGCGCTAACACTGCCGAACCCCCAGAAAAAGGCGAAAAACAACTGTATTGATGATATAATACAGCAATGTTAGCATGGCGTCAGCGCAACGCCCCAGGAGCAGGACAGATGTATAGCGAGAGCGATCTACAGGATGCCGTAGCGGCCGGTGCTTTGACACCCCAGGCTGCGCAGTCGTTACGTGACCATGTGGCGCAGTTGCGTGCCACCCCCGTGGTCGACGAGGAACATTTCCGACTGTTGACCGGATTCAACGATATTTTCGTGGCGATCGCCAGCGTGATCCTGCTCGTGGCGCTTGGCTGGCTCGGCGACAGTCTACGATTCGGCGCCCCCGATCATCATCCCGCATTCATGTCCGGCGTGCTGATCGCGATCGCGAGTTGGGGACTGGCCGAATATTTCACCCGCCAGCGGCGCATGGCGCTGCCATCCATATTGCTGCTTTGCGGCTTCGTCGGCGGCATGGCCTTCGCACTTGGCGCGCTCGCGACACAGATATTTCCCAATGCCGGAGACAGCGAAGCAGCACTGATCATGTCCGGCATTGCCGCAATGAGCGCGCTTGCCGCATGGGCGCACTGGCAGCGCTTCATGGTTCCGATCACCGTTGCAGCCGGGGCAGCGGCGGCTGCCGGCGTGATCGCCGGTCTCGTCATCGCAGCCTTCCCTGAGGACGACACCCTGCCCTTCCTGCTATTGCTGGCATCGGGTATCGCCATCTTTCTTCTCGCCATGCGCTGGGACATGAGCGACCGAAGCCGCATCAGCCGGCGGTCGGATGTCGCTTTCTGGCTGCATCTCGCCGCCGCACCAATGATTGCCCATTCGCTGTTCCACCTGCTTGGCGTGCTCAACGGAGATGAGATCGGTGCCGGCCGGGCACTGCTGGTCATCGCGCTTTACGTGGTCTTCGGCATCGTCGCACTGGCGATCGATCGCCGCGCACTGCTGGTGTCCAGCTTGGCCTATGTCCTCTTCGCCCTCTACGCCTTGTTCAAGCAAGCCGGCGCGGTGGAACTTTCCTGGGCGCTCACCAGCCTTGTCATCGGCTCGGCGCTGCTGCTTCTCTCGGCGCTCTGGCACCATGCACGAGCACTCATCGTCCATGGCCTACCGCCAGCCCTGACCGATCGCTTGCCCTATCTCGACCGCGCAACCGCCTGAGGGCATCATCAATCAGGATCAGATACGACCCAAAAGAAAAAGGGCCGGGACGACATACGCCCCGGCCCTTCTGATATTCTAGCCCATATGATCAGTTGATCGTACCGAGACCCTTGATTGCGCTGTCGACCAGATCCTTGTCCGACGCAGCATCATGACCCTGGGCGATCAGGGCTGCAGCAGCGGCAGTCGCCGCATTCACCGTCCTGGTGCGGATGCTGGCGATCGCGGCGCGTTCGGCAGCGCCGATCTTGTCCTCGGCCATCTTCTGGCGACGGGCGACCAGCGCTTCGGCATTGACCTTGGCATCGGCGATCAGGCCTTCGGCCTCATGCTCGGCGGCCTTGCGCATGGCTTCGGCTTCGCCAGCCGCAGCAGCCAGCTTGGCTTCATATTCGCCTCTGAGCGCTTCGGCCTCGGCGCGAAGCTTGGAGGCTTCGGCCAGTTGTTCCTTGATCTGCGCGATCCGACCGTCCAGCGCCTTCCCGATCAGGGCAGGCACCTTCTTGACCAGCAGGATGACGATGAACACCGCCATCGCCAGGCTGACCCAGGCGGTCGCGTCCAGGCCGACCGCCTTGGGATCGGTGTGCGGTTCGACGCCCTCATGGGCAACGGTGCCGACCGGCTCCATGCCTTCGCTATGGATCGCCTCGCCGAGCGACGGAGGGGTCGCTGCGTTATGCTGTGCTGCTGCCTCAGCCATGGGCCAGTGCCGCCTTTACTGCGTTACGGGCTGCCTCGTCCGACGCTTCGACGCCGGAAATGCGAGCCACCATGTCGCGCGCCGCATCGGCGGCGACGGTTTCGATCTCTGCCAGCGCCGCTATGCTTGCGGCCTGGATGCGCGCTTCGGCCGCGGCAATCTTGCTCGCGACATCGGCATCGGCGGCGGCAAGCTTCGTTTCCGAAGACTTGGCCGCTTCGCCCTTCGCCTTGGCCATCACGGCCTGAGCGGCGGTGCGACTTTCGGCGTCGCGAATGCGGTAGTCCGCTTCCGCTTCGTCGGCGCGGGCGAACGCGGCCTTGGCCGCGTCCAGATCACCGCTGATCTTCGCGTCGCGCGCGTCCGCCGTGCCCTGAACCTTTGGCACCATGCCGAGGCCAATGACGAAGAAGACGAAGCCGAACGTTACCAGCAGCCAGAATATCTGACTGGAATAGGTTTCGGCGATTTGCGCGATTTGAGGCATTTTCGGTCCGTCCGATCAGAGGGCGGTCAATAAGAGGAGCAGGCAGAGTGTAGGCGAAAGCCCCTCTGCCCGCTCCGAATTTCGTGCTTTAGGCTACGAACACCAGGATCATGGCGATAACGAACGCCAGCAGACCCAGAAGTTCCGCCGCGGCGAAACCGATGAACAGGCGACCCTGCTGACCGTCAGCAGCACCCGGGTTGCGCAGCGCGCCTTCCAGGAACGCGCTGAACACGTTGCCCACACCGAGGGCAGCGATGCCCGCACCGATCGCGGCCAGGCCAGCACCGAGCAGCTTTGCGGCTTCTGCGTCCATGTCGTAAACTCCCTTGTTAAATCAGATAAAAGTTGAAGAAATCAGGCGAAACTTGAAAATTCAGTGCAGGTTCTCGGCATCGTTCAGATAGACCGAGGTCAGCAGCGCGAACACATAGGCCTGGATCACCGCGACCAGCATTTCCAGCGCGCTGATGCCGACCATCAGGACGAAGCTGGCCGTGCCGACGGTCAGGCCGAAGCCGACACCTGCATTGGCGCTGTTGATGACGAAGCCTGCCAGAACCTTGAGCAGGACGTGGCCGGCGGTCATCGCGACGAACAGTCGCAGGCCGAGGCTGAACGGACGCACCATGAACGAGATCAGCTCGATCGGGAAAATGACCGGGATCATCGGCAGGGGCGTGCCGTGCGGCACGAACAGCGAGAAGAAGTGGAAACCATGCTTCCAGAAACCGACGATCAGCACGATCGAGAAGCTCATGATGGCGAGCACGCCGGTCGCGGTGAAGTGGCTGGTGAAGGTGAAGGGGTGAAGCCCGAACAGACCCAGCGGCAGCAGGCCCAGCAGGTTCGCCAGCAGGATGAACATGAAGAGCGAGAAGACATACGGGATGTACTTCCGGCCTTTGTCGCCGATATTGGCGATCAGCAGGTTCTTGATGAAGCCGGTCATATATTCGACCGCCATCTGCCAGCGGCCGGGGACCAGTTCACGCTTCATGCCGCCGATCACGAAGATCCACAGCACAACAGCAGCCAGCACCATATAGAGCGCGCTGTTGGTAAAGGCGATGTTGAAGCCGCCGAGCGACAGATGATCCGTACCGAACAGAGGTTCGATCGCAAACTGGTGCATCGGATCGATTTTGCCGGATTCTGCCACGTTGACCCCTGTAACGTTCAAGTCTTCGGACTAAAACGAACGCGTCCCTATTCGTCGGGACGCTTCGTCGTCGTCAATCTGATGATGTTCCTGAAGGCCGCCACGATCCCGAGACCGAGGAAAACCAACAGGAGCCATGGGGATGTGCCAAGCAGCCGGTCCAAGACCCAGCCGATCAACGCACCACCGACAAGACCCCCGATCAATTCGGCCAGAACCCGGTTGCCGAGGCGGGATCCATCGTCCGCCTGCTGCTCCGTAGCCCCCTGCCGGACCTTTTCGACATGCTCAGCCTTCGCGATCCGCTCCTCAAGGGAAGCGATCCGCGAGTCCTCGCCCGCCGGGTCCTGTCCGGGTGTGTCCGCCGCCATTGCATCCTCCATCAGGCATATTCCGCCCGCATCGGTTTCGGCATGGCGCTTGCGGCTGCACCCGTCAAGGCGACGCCCCTCTAGGAAGGGTTTAACGGAGTGTCAACCCGCCAGAAGGCCGGAAAATCGGTCTTTTGGACCACCCGGTCCTGCACCCTTGCGATTAGCCATTTTCCTATTTAGCTAAATAAGAATGGACAAGATCTTCAAGGCTCTGGCGTCCGAACCGCGCCGCCGTATCCTGCACCATCTGGCTGAAGAGCCAATGACGGTCGGCGAGATTGCCGACAATTTCGAGATGGCGATGCCGTCCATTTCCCGGCATCTGGCGGTGCTGAAAGAGGCTGGCGTAGTGCGCGAGCAGAAGCGCGGGCAATATGTGCTCTATTCGCTGGCGACAGAGGAACTGACCGACCAGCTCTATGATTTCCTGTCGCCTTTTTGCGAGCGGGCGCGGGGCATTGTGGAAGAGCGGCCACGGCGGCGCAAACGGGATTGAGGGTGTCTTAACGAGAACCCGTTGAATGGGCCTGTTTCCAGCCTCCATTCGCCCTGAGCCTGTCGAAGAGCCGAACGGATGTTGCGTATCTGCATGCCAAGCCAATGACCGAGCTTGATGCCCAGAACGAAAGAAGGCGCGGTGACAGGAGCACCACGCCTTCCCTCGTTTCTTCGACGGCTCCGATCAGCCAGCCGTCGCGCAGTAGCCCGGCAGCGCGATCGCCCCCGCGCCCTTGGTCTGCCAGGCGCCAGCGCCGATGCGATAGACCTGCCCCTGCTTCACCCGGCTGCTGAGCGTCTGGCATCCGGTGGCGGCGGCGACATCCTGCACCGTAACGTTACGCTGCCCGGCGAGTTGCGTGTAGGCGGCGCGGCGCTTGATGTTGATCGCTTCGACCTCCGAGCGGACATCGGCGCCCACCGTCCCCGCGATGCCGAGATAGCCGTCGGCCTGCTCGCCCACGGTTCCGGCATTCATGGCGGCAGCGACGGCGCCGGACTGGGCGCGCGCGGGCGCGGTCATGACGAAGCCGCTGGCCAGCGCAACTGCGGCGCCGGCGGCGAGCCAAGTCAGCTTTGGCATGAGCAATTTGCGTGTCATTGCGGGAACAACTCCGGGTTATTCTGGATAAGATCCTGGGCGTCGCGTTGCAGCTTCACCACAACCTCCTGCTGCACCTTGACGTTCAGGTTGATTTCGATGGGGCGGTCTGGAGCCTTCACCTGAATGCATCCCCCCAGGGCGAGGCCGGCGATACCGGCGGTCATGATTGCGCGTGTCTTCATTTCTGCTCCCCGTCTGACACAGTCTCGCTTTCCCGAGGCTGAACCGCAAGATTTTGTTGCGAACCCGTTCGCATTTCCCCCTGCACCTGATCGCCGATGCTGTTCTGGATCAGTTGCGAGGGGTCGATGAAGGATTGGGCGGTGCCCATCAGCCCGCGGAAGGGCGCGGCGATCCGCACGTTGAAGATGAAGGGCAGGCCGATGAAGTTGCGCGCGATGCCCCCCGGCGCGTCGCCCAGCTTGCCCCGGTTGACGCCGTTGAAGACGACGTTCGTCACCATCTCGCCGTCCAGCGCACCATCCATCAGGATCGTCAGGCATTTATATTGCAGATTCTTGAGGGCATCGAAGGCCATCTTACCCATCACGCCCAACTGCTCGTTCGACACCGGGCCGACATAGGACAGCACGCCCGACTGGCGGGTGGGATCGCAGGGGATGGTCGGCAGCACACCTTCGGGCATGATGAGCGGCGGCATGCCCTGCTGTCGCGCGACCAGAACGCCGCCCGACACCCGGCCGCCCTTGGCGTTGAAGATCAGCGGCATGATTCCGTCGAATGTGCCGGTCGCAGACACATTGTCCAGTTCCATCGCCTGGATGAAGGCGCCCGCATCCAGCCCGATGACACGGAAGGTCATGTAGCGGTCGACATCCTCGCCGAAATTCATCGTCGTGGGCAGCAGGTCCAGCTTGCCGCCGGAGAAAGGCCAGCCGCCCCCTTCGATCCGCACCTTCTGCCCGGCTTCGAGATGGTAGCGGACGACGCCGTCCTGCACCTCGACACCGGGATTGACCTTCTTGATGCGCACTTCCTGACCCGGCGCGGAGACCATGCCGATGAGGTCGGTGAAGCGGATTTCGCCCGACAGTCCCTCGACCGGGCCGAAGGCGGCGGCGAAATTGGCATTGTCGGTGCGGAAGGTGCCGCTGCTGGTGACGGCGGAGCCGGTCCAGTCGATCCGCCCCTGCCCCGTCACCGTCGCCTTCACATTGGCGACGACGCCCAGCGTCAGCGGCGTCACTGCGTCGGGCTGAAAGCCGGGGTTGAAGGCGAGGTTCGGGACGGTGAGGTCGGCATGCCCCTTCCCGCTGCCCAGATCATGGGCGATGTCCGCCTTCGCCACGGTCGACCCGCTGCGGGTCATCGTGCCGGTGGCAGTGATGCGGCCATCCTTCAGCGTCAGCGCGAAATCGGGGACGGACAGTGGGTTGAAGCGCGCAGCATCCTGCGCATCGCGCACGGTCATGGCGGCGTGAAGGCCAAAGATTCCCTTGGCGAAGTTCCAGTCCCCCGCCCCCTGCTCGACGATCAGCGGCACGGCACCGATCTGCCCGCCTGCGCCGGTCAGCTTGCCGGCAAAGCCGTTGGCGGTCATCGCGCCATCCATGGCGGCGGCGGACAGACGCACCGGCGCGTCCTGCGGACCGATGGCGAGCGCCGGATTGGCCAGCACGAAACCGGTCTTGCCGAGCGCAACGCTTGCCTGATCGGCGGTCAGGCGCATCGGGCTGTCGCC
Source organism: Sphingobium lactosutens (assembly GCF_013393185.1). GTDB lineage: Bacteria > Pseudomonadota > Alphaproteobacteria > Sphingomonadales > Sphingomonadaceae > Sphingobium > Sphingobium lactosutens_A. Next base: position 39,114 of record NZ_QJQX01000077.1, read on the forward strand.
GCTGCGGCCTTCGAGTGCGAGGTCGCGAATCGCTGCGCCGCCGCGCACGCCTGCCGGTCCCATGGCGAGCATCGCCCCGCCTTCGACCGTGCACAGGGTCTGACGGGTCTGACCAAGCGCGAAATTGCCGTAGCGCGCCTCCAGCAGCGACACGGGGACACAGTCCGGATTGATCAGCACTGCGCCATTGGCGGCCACGCGGCCCGTAACCGGCAGGCTGAGCCCGCGCAGATGGCCATCGGGTAACGGACCGTCGAGCCGCATCGCGGTCGCGAAGCGGGTCGCGCCGTTGCGGTCGGCGGTGAAGCGCACCCGGTCGAGCGCCAGCTTGGCGCCGCCCGACGCGTAGGGATCGACGAACAATTGCCCGCCAAAACCGCCGCCCGGTCGCCGCGCGAGGCGCAACGCCGCCTCCGGTAAGCCGCCACCCTCGGTCGTGATCGCGCCGTCGAGCGCCCAGTCAATCCCGGCCGCCTTGCCCGGCCAGGCGAGCGTCACCCGCCCGCCCCGCGCGACATCGATCCGCGCGCCGCTTCGCGCTTCGAAACCCGTATCGGTGAGGACGAGGCTGCCATTGCCGGGCTTCTGCAAGAGGGCGAAGGTCGTGCGCAGCCGGTTGCGTTGCCCGGCCTTCGCCACCGCATCGGAGAACTTCGCCGCCAACGGTTCGACCGGCGTGCCGGTTGCGGATGCGCGCAGGCCCGCCAGGGGATTGCCGCGCGCCATGTGCAGGTCTTCTCCGGACAATGTGCCTTGCAGGCTCTGGCCTTCCTTGCCCAGCACCCAGTCGCCCGACAGGGCCGCATCGCGCAGCACCGCGCCGCGCCCGGTGATCGCTTTCGCGCGCATGCGGACCTTGCCGCCGGTGCGGGCGGCGGTGCCGTCGAAATCGATCCGGCCATCGGGCGCGGCCAGCACCAGTCCCCCGCCCCTCAGCGCCTCGCCCGACAGGTCGACATGGCCGGTCCAGTTGTCCAGCGCCTTGCCGAGGGTCAGGTCGATCGTTGCCGCCGGCCTGGCAATCGCCGCGCCGACATCGCGGCAGGCGACAGCATCGGCGCGCACCGGGCCGGCCAGATGCGGCGCGCCCTGCTGCATCGCGATCGTGACCATCGCGGTCGCCTGCGACAGGCCGCAGCCCGCCAGCGATGCGCGCGGCATGGCGGCGGCCAGCCGTCCCCGGAAGCCCGACTGGAGGTTGCCGCTGCCATCGACCTGCATGCCGATCCGCCCTGCATCGGTATCCAGCGTCGCGCGCGCGTCGGCGAGCGACACCAGCATGTCGGGCAGGCTGAACGGCGCGGTCGAATCCGGGTCGCGGAAACGGTCCAGTTCGCCGAGGCGCATCACGCCATCATGATAGGAACCGCGCAGCCGCACCCCGCCAGCGCGTACTGCGGCGACCTGCGGCGTCAATCCGGTGAAGGCGATATCGACCTCGACCCAGCGCGCGGTAAGGTCCGGCCGGGTGGGATCGCCCAGCACGATATTCTCGATCCGCTGGGTGCGCAGGCCGACATCGACCAGATCATAGCTGGCCTGCACGCCGCGCCGGTTCAGTTCGCGGCTGACGAAATTCTCGGCGATCGGCGCGCGCTGGATCCACAGGGCCACCAGCACCAGCGCCAGCGATCCCGTTCCCACGCCCAGCCAGCGCAGCCATGCCCGGCGAACCGCTTCTTCGCCGTTTTCTTCTTCCATGCCTATGGCCAACCCCGGCTCTTAAAATGACGCTGCCAAAATGATGCGGATGGTCCGTAACGGGACCATAACGTCTCTGGCCCCTTAAATATCCTTGCTCCACGATTCCGCAACGCATAGCGTGACTTGGCGTCGATGAGGGGGACGAAAGATTGGCCGAACAGGACGCGAAAGCCAGCCATGACGGCGCGGGCCATCGCGCCCGTCTGAGGCAGAAACTGGCGGAAAATGGCGGCGATGCGCTGCATGATCATGAGCTGATCGAATATCTGCTGGCGCTGGCCATCCCCCGGCGCGACACGAAGCCGCTGGCGAAGGAATTGTTGCGGACGTTCGGCGGGATCGGCGGACTGATGACCGCCGACTGGCAGGCGATCGCCCGCGTGCCGAGCATGGGGGACACCAGCGTCGCCGCAATCAAGATCGTGCAGGCGACCGCTTTGCGGATGCTCCGCAACGAGGTGGCGGCGCGGCCAGTGCTGGGAAGCTGGCAGGCGCTGCTCGACTATCTGCGCGCCGACATGGCCTATCTGGGGGTCGAGCGAGTGCGGGTGCTGCACCTCAACAGCCGCAACATGCTGATCCGCGACGACCATATGGGCGACGGGTCGATCGATCAGGCGGCGATCTATACGCGGGAGGTTATCCGGCGGGCGATCGACTTCGGGTCGGCAGCGCTGATCCTGGTGCATAACCATCCCAGCGGATCGCCCGAACCCAGCCGGCAGGACATAGATGTGACCCGGCAGATCATCGATGCGGGCAAGCGGCTGGGCATCAGTGTCCACGACCATATCATCATCGGCGCGCAGGGACATGTAAGCCTGCGGGCGAAAGGCTTGTTGTAGGGGGCCTGGCGGTTGGGCTGGATAGGAAATGCCGCGCTTAACTTCGCACATTTCCCGTAGATTTTGAAATTTTGGGATGATTGTTCGAAATATTGTTACGCCGCGCGATCGTCGCCGGACGATAGGAAAGAGCCGGTTTCGGGTCTATCACGGGTATGACGTGTAGGACAGTGCAACGTCGAAGCTGGTGGCAAGAGGAGTTGGCCAAAACGCCGCGATATCGCGAAGGGGTGGAAAGGGGAACAGCCGCTTTCGGTGATCCGATGGACAGAGCGAACCACGCACGCTCCCGCCATACTGATTGTAATTTGCTGACCGACTTACCATCTATCCTCCACCGTTCAGCAAATTCAGCATGTGGACGGCTGAGAGATGTGACGCGCTCCCGCTTAAACGCAGAGGAGCAGCATTATGGCCCGGCCGAAAGATAACACTTCTTCACGCGACCTCAGTATAAACTCGTGGGAAGACGATGGCGGATGTGTTCAGCCTGATTGGCAACATCGCGACCTCAATTCCTTGCTCGCGCAAGAGCAAATTTCCATTATGAACGCTGAAATAGCTGTAAGCGGTGCGGCGTATGAATTTCATCGCGACGCCTCTCTACATACCCGGCAGCTAGTCAACGCTACTCCGTATCCTGAGCATGGCCCCCATGTCTTCGCCCAGGAACGTGCAGGGAAAACGGCTGATTATGGCGAAAGCCTCAAGGCCTTAAAGAGAGTTGTGGAAAGGAACGAGCGCTTGTTAGCGCGCGAGTTTGCCGACGGCCAAGTCAGCGGCAAGGCATTCCAGAATCGTAGCCGATTCCTGAGGCAAGATCGGGCAAAGATAGTTGCTATGTCGCATGCTGCTCGCACGGAGAATGCATCGTGACAACGAATGTGGAACTGGGAAATGGACCGGGACTGGGGCTAGCACCACTCTCTGAAGCGGAAGTGACCGAAATGGCGAACCTTGGGATTTTGCGCCGACCGATCGACTCCTTTAGCGTTGGCGCATTCCGATACAGCAAGCTGAAGGAAGCAATCGCGCAGGCCAAGCGGCAGCTTTCTGAGCGGACCCGGAACGGTTCTAAGGTCTGAAACTGGTCGTT
>NZ_QJQX01000078.1 GCF_013393185.1 Sphingobium lactosutens
ACATATTGGGATAATTTGGTCCTCCGCCGCCTTCGGGAACGACCCAGTTGATATTCTGGGTGGGATCCTTGATGTCGCACGTCTTGCAATGGACGCAATTCTGCGCGTTGATCTGGAACTTGGGATCGCCCTCTTCCTGACCGACCACTTCATAGACGCCCGCTGGACAGTAGCGCTGCGCCGGCTCGTCATAAAGGGGCAGATTGTAGCTGATCGGAACCGATGGGTCTTTCAGCTGGAGATGGACCGGCTGGTCCTCCTCATGATTGGTGTTGGAGAGGAACACCGACGACAGCCGATCGAAGCTGATCACATTGTCCGGCTTGGGATAGGCGATCTTGCTGGCGTGGTCCTTGGTCCACAGCTTCTCGCAATCGGGCTTGTGCTTCATCGTGAAGGGCAGGCCGATTTTCAGCGTGCGCATCCACATGTCGATGCCCGCCAGCAGCGTGCCGATCGTGTTGCCGAACTTGGCCAGCAGCGGCTCGGCATTCTTCACCAGTTGCAGCTCGTCAGCGATCCAGCTGGAGCGCAGGGTCGCGTCATAGTCGTCGAGCGCATCGCCAGAGCGGTCGGCCTGCACTGCGGCGAACGCTGCCTCGGCCGCCAGCATGCCCGACTTCATCGCGGTATGCGTGCCCTTGATCCGGGGCACGTTCACGAAGCCCGCCGAACAGCCGATCAGCGCGCCGCCGGGGAAGGCCAGTTTCGGGATCGACTGCCAGCCGCCCTCGTTGATCGCGCGTGCGCCATAGGAAACGCGGCGCCCGCCCTCGAGGAATTTGCGGATTTCCGGATGCTGCTTCCATCGCTGGAACTCCTCGAACGGATAGAGATGCGGATTGCGATAGCCCAGCCCCACGACGAAGCCCAGCGCCACCTGGCCATTGGCCTGGTGATAGAGGAAGCCCCCCCCGTAAGCATCGGTCAGCGGCCAGCCCTGCGAGTGAATGACCAGGCCCGGCTTGTGCTTGGCCGGATCGATGTCCCACAATTCCTTCATGCCCAGGCCATAAACCTGCGGCTCGCTGTCCGCGTCGAGCGCGAACTGGCGTTTCAATATCTTGGTCAGGTGGCCGCGCGCCCCTTCGGCGAAGAAGGTGTATTTGGCGTGCAGTTCGAGGCCCGGCTGATAGTCGGGCTTGCGATTGCCCTCGCGGTCGATGCCCATGTCGCCGGTGGCCACGCCCTTCACGCTGCCATCCTCATGGTAGAGGATCTCCGCCGCGGCAAAGCCGGGGAAGATCTCCACGCCCAGCCCCTCGGCCTGCTCGGCCAGCCAGCGGCAGAGGTTACCCAGCGATCCGGTATAGGCGCCCTTGTTGTGCATCCAGCCCGGCGTCAGGAGATGCGGCATCGCGATCTTGCCGGTCTTGGTCAGCATCCAGTGCTGATTGTCGGTGACGGGGGTTTCGGCCAGCGAACAGCCCATGTCGCGCCACTGCGGGATCAGCTCATCCAGCGCCTTGGGATCGATCACTGCGCCCGACAGGATATGGGCGCCGATCTCCGACCCCTTTTCCAGCACGCACACCGCCAGTTCCTGACCCGCATCATTGGCCAACTGCTTGCACCGGATCGCCGCCGACAGTCCCGCAGGCCCACCACCCACGATCACGATGTCATACGGCATCGAATCCCGCTGATCAGAAAACTCCGCCACATTCACTCCTGTAATGACAAGTCAATCAAGGGCATGACTGCCGGATTGCCCGCCAGCAGCCGCTATTTGACCGCCTTCTCAAACTTTGCCCCATCAAGCAAATGCGAATTTGCTAACCTGCAAAGTCGATTTGCGAAGTGATCATTTGTGATCGTTGCGGTCAGGCATCCGCCAGGCCACCCGCCGCCTTCCCCAAGAGCGCGTAGCCATGCAGGCCGGCAGTTATCCTGCGCCTGCGTACCCCCCATCATTGCAAAGGCTGTTGCTCGCAAATGTCTCAGGCCAGCTCGCTCATAGACCATCGGATACCGCGACGCAGCAGATCGTAATAGACCGGCAGATTCCAAGAACAGCGCTCCGGCACCGGAACATAATCGAGATAGGGCTGCAAGTCATAATGGCCACGGCAATGCCCCAGCGTCAGATACATGATCTCACCCCTTCCATATTTTTTGGAATAGAGAACGGGATGGACCTGCTGCTGCGACCAGTCCGCATTGTCCGGGAAACCCGGCGTCTGCCCTGAAAATCGTGTTTCCAGCAGCACTTCCAGCGTGTTGCTGTGCTGCATCAGATATTGTTCATCGATGGTCTCGAAACTTGCGATCCCGGCCGTCATCGGGCGGACGATATCAGTCACGTCCACGCGGTATTGTCCGATCGGCGGATGGGATTTGAACTGGCTTCCCAGCAGGTCGAAAAATTCCGGCGCAGCCTCACGCGGGCAGCTGCATCCTTCCAAGTCGCCGATCACACGCAGAACCGAATTGGTCCCGTGCAGCGCGAACCAGCGCCCGCCCCGCTCCAGAAAGCTCGCCAACCCGGCAACCTGTTGCGGATCGGGAAGGACATCGCAAGTATAGGTAATGAGGAAGTCCGACGCGCAGATTTCGTCGATCTCGCGATAGTCGCCGCCCACTTTTGTCTGGATCCGGCTGTCCTCGGCAAGGAGCTTCAACAGCTCCAGTCGCGCAAAATCAATGTCGTGAAAACGACCGCCCGCAATCAGATAAGCGCTGATCCTGTTCCGCAAGACTATCCTCTCCTCTTTGATCGGCAACGGCGAAAGGAAATTTTATGGATTTTCTACCCTGCCAAAGGATAAATTGTATACGAAACAAGTCAGGTGGATGTCAATCATCCGCGGCGTTATGCGCATTCGGGCGGCCGACACTGCCAAAAGCCGGCGTCGGCCGATATGTCTTCAACGCCTGTCTTCGAGATAGAGGTCAAGTTCAGCGAGGAACTGCTGGATGCGCCGCTCCTGTTCGGAAAAGACGATGGTTTCATTGAGGCCCCGCGAATGCATGCCCCGTTGCAGCGTCACCATATTGGCGATGTCCTGCTCGACCACTTCGCCACCCTGCGGGTCGTCATGCGTCGTGCGGCGGACCTTCGGCCGCAGCTTGCCCGAAACATCGACATCGTCTTCCACGCCCATATATGCGGGCGGGCGGCGGCCTTCGGCCAGGTGCGCCGACAGCACGAACACATCCTGATAGCCGCGTTCCGGATCGGTGGGATGCGGGCGGAAGCGCTGGAGCAGCACGCCTTCGGGATGCATGTTCATGGTGACGTTGGGGAAGAGCGACGGGTTCCAGTCGTCGGTCAGCTGATTATCGGTGAAGCCGGAATAATCGATGCCGAAGGGGTTTTCCACCTTCCGCTTCGCCTGCTGGATGGCGCGGCGGACATGCCGCGCATCGCCCTTGAAGCCAGCCGCCTTCACCCCCGCTTCCTGCAGGAAAAAGGCCAGCCCCATGTTGATGAAGCGGCTGTCGGGCCATCGCGGACTGACGGCGCCGACTGCAAAGAGGTTGCGGTTATGGCCGTTGGGATAGAAGTCATACTGGACGAAATGATCGTCCACATAAGGTTTGATCTGCGGATGCGTGGCATGCGCATGATAGGTTTCGTTGAAGACCGAATACATGGTCTTCCAGTTCGCTGGCACATCCACGACCAGATGCTTTACGACGAACATATCCTTCAAGTGGTAGGAATCGAGCATCGGCAGCAGATCGCCGTAGAAATCCTCGAACGGCATCGGCTCTTGTGCCATGCTGACGAAGATCAGGCCCGCCCGTTCCTGCACATGTACCGGCGTCAGGTCCAGATTCTGGCATAGCGCCTCCGGCCCGAAGGTATCACGATCGGTAACACGGACATTCTTGCCTTTGAGGTTGTAGCGCCAGCTGTGCATGATGCAGGTGAAGGAGGTGGCGTCCTGCCCAAAATCCTCCTGCACCAGTTCATTGCCTCGATGCTTGCAGACATTGTAAAGCGCGTTCAGCTCATTGTCCTTGTCGCGGACGATGATCAGCGATTGCGGCCCGACATCGAATCTGAACCAGTCGCCGGCATTGGGAATGTCGCTGGAAATGCCCGCTAGCAGCCAGACCTTGCTCCACAGCTTGTCCTCTTCCCGCCCCTTTTCGGCGGGGTCCATGAAACGCTTGGTGGAAACGACGCGATAGCCGGCAATGTTCGGATAAAGCTGGTCCAGCCGGTGAGGCGATCGTGCCTCATAATCGGCCGTCACCTCGCCTGGTTCAAGCGTGAAGCTCTCCGGGTCAACCAGTTGCTGCTTGATCGGCCGGTCGTTGAACCGGATTTCCGCATAGCGAACATTGGTCGCCATCGCGCCTACTCCTTACTGGCGTCCTTAGAATTGGACGCGTTTTGTGAAACCGCCATCGACGACGACGTTGGTGCCTGTCACGTAGCTGGCCGCAGGGCTGGCCAGGAAGGCGACAACCTTCGCCACCTCGTCAGGGTTGCCCATCCGGCCCATCGGGATTTGCGAGACGATGCCGTTATACAGGTCAGGCATCAGCGCCTTAGCGCCTTCCCAATTGCCGCCCGGATAGGTGATCGGGCCGGGCGAGACCATGTTGACGCGGATGCCCTTGGGCGCCCAGGCCTGGCTCAGCTGCTTGCCATAGGTGATGACTGCCGCCTTGATCGCGTTGAATGCCTGCGGCACCAGAAAGGTCTCGAACGCCGCGGTACTCGACATCAGGATCACCGAACCCGCCTTCGACTTCTCCAACCAGGGTTCCAGCGTTTCGCAGCCGTCGACTGCGCCCAGCATGTCGAGTCGGTAGCTTTCGTCCCAGTCCATCGAACCCTGCGCGCCCGACGAACTGATCGAGTGGATGAAGATGTCGCAACCGCCCAGTTCCTCGGCCAGGCCCGACAGCATTTCCTTATACCCGTCGCGATCCTCAAGCACGAACTCGCGGGCGACGATCTTGCCGCCCAGTTCCTCCTTCATGTCCTCCAGCGCGTCGCCATTGCGCGAGAACAGGCCCAGTTCCGCCCCTTCCGCCGCCAGCAGCGTCGCGATTTCGCGACTGATGCCCCGGGTCGCGCCACCCAGGATCACCTTCAGTCCAGACAGCTCCAAATCCATAATCGTCCCTCCTGGTGAGAGCCGCCGACCAACGCGGTCAGCCCTTGCTCCAATATACCTTATCCATGCTGTCACGGGCATCGAAACGTGCCTGGATCGCCTTCATGCGCGCAACGCTATCCGGGTTGGCGAACAGCGTTTGGCTGATCGCCTGGTCGTTAGCGATGCCGTCAGTCTGGTTGAGGTCCTCGGCCTCGCCCAGCATCTGCTTCATCCCCGCCACAGACTGCGGAGGCAGGCTGGCAATCTCGCTAGCAAGGGTCAACGCCTCTTCCAGTGCCTTGCCCTTCGCGACGACGCGATTGACCCCGCCCAGTTCATAGAGCCGCTGCGCCTTCAGCGGGCGACCGGTCAGCACGACCTCCGCCGTCACCGTCCGGCCGATCAGGCGCATCAGGCGCGATGTGCCGCCGATGCCAGTGCCCGCGCCGATGATGACTTCGGGCTGGCTGAAACGCGCCTGTTCCTCGGCCACGCGCAGGTCACACGCCCAGCCCAGCTCGCATCCGCCGCCCGACGTATCGCCGTTGATCGCGGCGATCGTCACCGCCTTGCCGCGATTGAGGATCTGCAGGCAGCGGAACCAGCCCGCCGGGTCGCCCGAGGCCGGCTTGCCTTCGACCAACTGCACGATATCGTCCAGATAGGCATGTTCCAGCCAATGCCCCTCGACCGACGACGCCAGCACGATGATCCGCGCCCCGTCCCCGATCGCGCCTTCCAGCGCGTCGGCCAGCGCCGACACCGTCGCGCAGGTCGTGGTGTGATTGGACGCGCCGCCGTCGCCGACCGTAACCAGCGCGACCCCCGTTTCGGGCCACGCGACTGATATGTTGGATACCATGCGACAGTCTCTCCACCTACGGGTCCAACTCGAGCCGGACTTCATCGATTCATCGCGCCACAGGCTAGTCATCGAGCGTTCGCTGTCAAGATGGTATGTTAGCACATTATTATTCCCTCTGCCCGTCAGAACGGATTTGACAAATACTAATGTACCGTAATAATTGCCGCCAAGAGGGTCGCCAGCCTTGGGAGAAGTCATGACCAGCCTGTTCGACCTCAACGGAAAGATCGCGCTTGTGACCGGCGGCAGCCGGGGCATGGGGCGCGCCATCGCCCTGGGGCTGGCCGACCATGGCGCCGATGTCGTCATCGTCAGCCGCAAACTCGAAAATTGCGAGACCGTCGCCCGCGAGGTCGAGCAACGGGGACGGCATGCGCTCGCTCTGTCCGGCCATATGGGGCGATGGGATGAGATAGAGGCGGTGGTGGACAGCGCCTATGCACATTTCGGCCGGCTGGACATATTGGTGAACAATGCCGGCATGTCGCCCGCCACCGCGTCTTCGCTCGAAACCCCCGAAAAGCTGGTCGACGCCGTTCTGGCTTTGAACTTCAAGGGACCGATGCGGATGAGCGCGCTGGTGGGGACGCGCATGGCCGCCGGCGACGGCGGCTGCATCATCAATATCAGCAGCGCCGGGTCCATTCGCCCTACGCCGGAAATCGTGCCCTATGCCGGCGCGAAAGCGGCGCTTAACGCCATGACGGTCGCGCACGCGCAGGAATATGCGCCCAAGGTACGCGTGAATGCGGTGCTGCCGGGCTCCTTCCGCACCGATGTTGCGAAACATTGGCCCGCCGACAAGGAAGCCACCACGCCCGCCGTGCTCAGGCGCTTTGGCGAGCCGGACGAGATCGTCACCACCATCCTCTATCTTTGCAGCGACCATAGCGGTTTCACGACCGGATCGATGATCCGGGTCGATGGCGGTCGTCCATAAATCAGGAAAGCATGACATGACGGGACGCCAGGAACAGTTTAGCGGCGAAGAAGCGCCGCCTGCCCATCTTCAGCTGGACCTAGACCGGCTCGCCACATGGCTCTCCTCCCGGCTGCCCGGCATGGATCGCGGCCTGTCGGCCACCAAGTTTAAGGGGGGCCAGTCCAATCCCACCTATCGGCTGAGCGGCCCCGCCGGCTCCTATGTGCTGCGCCGCAAGCCGCCGGGCAAGCTGGTGGCGTCCGCGCACCAGATCGATCGCGAATATCGCATCCTATCCGCGCTCGCCTCGACCGGCCTGCCCATTCCCCGCCCCTTCCTCTATTGCGAGGATGAAGCAGTCATCGGTTCAGAATTCTACATCGTCGAACATGTGGCGGGCCGCGTTTTCTGGGAAGCAGATATGGAAGGCGTGCCCCCGACGGACCGCGCGACCGTCTATGACGACATGAACCGTGTGCTCGCCGCCCTGCACCAGTTGGACCCGCAGGCTATCGGCCTTGGCGATCTTGCCCGCACCGGCGACTATGCCGCGCGCAACCTCGCCCGCTGGTCGAAAATCTACGCGCAATCAGCGCTGGAACCCATCGCGGACATGGACTGGCTGATGGAGGCGCTGCCCCGCCATCTGCCCGCCCATGAGCAGACCAGCTTCATCCATGGCGACTATGGTCTTTATAACCTCATCCTCCATCCCACGCAGCCGCGTGTCATGGCGGTGCTGGACTGGGAAATGGCGACGCTGGGCGATCCGCTGATCGATCTGGCCCATCATCTGCGGGCCTGGTGGGACCTGCCCGATTCCGGCCTTGCCGCCACCAGCCTGGTCGGCCTTGACCTGCCCGCGCTCGGCATCCCTTCGATGGAAGACTATCTCGCCCGCTATTGTGAGCGCCGCGCCATGGCCGTGCCCGACATGCGCTGGCATCTTGCCTATGCGCAGTTCCGCTATGCCGCGATGGTACAGGGCATATTGAAGCGCGCAGCCGACGGCACCGCCTCTTCCCGCGTTATGGTACACAGCCAAGACCGCGTGGTCCGCATCGCCGCCATGGCGCGCCGGTCGCTGGAGACGCTGGCGGGGTGATCCGCGCGGCTCCATTGCGGGGCAGGGACAAAGACGATATGCCTGCATATGATGCGGCAGCATAATCACCCTTCCCATAAGACAGTCATCAGGCGAGCAAAGGCGGCCGCTCCTGCCCTCGATCGCCTATGCTGATCCAGACGCCCGAGGCCGACTGGCTCGGCTGGCATGCCGCCCGGCAACCGGATAAGGCCGCCCTGCATGTCGTCGGCAGGGAAAGCGTCAGCTATGCGGCGCTGGACGATCGCGCGTCTCGCCTCGCCTGCTGGTTGCGCGGGCTGGGATTGCAGGAAGGCGACACCATCGGCCTGCTGCTCGACAATGACGCCCGCACCGTGGAGCTTTGGTGGGCGGCGCGGCGTGCGGGGCTTTACTTCGTGCCGCTTGGCACCCGGCTGAAACCGACCGAGATCGTCTATATCCTGCGTGACAGTGGCGCACGGGCGCTCGTCGCCGCGCCCGCTTTCGCCGACCTCGCCGCGTCGACGCGTCGACGCGGGCGGAATGCGGGTCCGATGGCCCCGCCCACTGGGTGATGCTGGGCGGCGCTTGCGAAGGCTGGACCGATCTTGACGGGCAGGTCGCCGCCTTGGTCCCCGACCCGATCCAGCCGTCCGTGACCGGGCGGGAGATCATCTATTCCTCGGGCACCACCAGGCGGCCCAAGGGGATCAGGCGTGATCTGGCCCCCGCCGCCCATGCCCGCATCCTTCCGGCCTTCGAGCAGAAATTGCGCGCCGCCTGCGAACTGGACGACCACAGCATCTACCTCTCCGTCGCCCCGCTCTACCACGCCACCGGGCGCTATCTCATGCGCCTGATCGAAAGCGGCGGCACGAACGTCATCCTGCCCCGCTTCGATCCCTCCGCCGCGTTGAAGGCGATCGCAGACTGGCGCGTCACCCATTCGCAATGGGTGCCGACCATGTTCACCCGGCTGCTCGCCCTGCCGCCGGGGGAGCGGACCGCCCATGACCTTTCCAGCCACCGGGTCGCGCTACATGCAGCCGCCCCCTGCCCCGTCGACGTCAAGCGGGCGATGATCGACTGGTGGGGACCGATTTTGAGCGAATATTATGGCGGCTCGGAAAATGCCGGGGTCACTTTCATCACCTCGGCGGAATGGCTGGAGCATCCGGGATCGGTCGGTCACTCCATCACCGGCCCTATCCACATAGTGGACGAGGAGGACGGCGAGACGGAATTGCCCCCCGGCGCAATCGGCCTCATCTATTTTGAAGGCGGCGTCCCCTTCCGCTACATCGGCGACCAGGACGCGCAGGGCGTCGGCGCACAGGGCTATGCGACCTATGGCGATCTGGGCCATGTCGATACGGACGGCTATCTCTTCATCAGCGACCGGCGCAGCGACCTCATCATCCGGGGCGGCGTGAACATCTATCCGCGCGAAGTGGAAATGCTGCTGGAAGCCCATCCCGCCGTCCGCGAAGTGGCCGTGATCGGCCTGCCGGACCCCGAATATGGCCAACGCGTCGCCGCGATCGTCTGCCCCCGCGAAGACAGTTTCGATACAGAAGCATTAAAGACGGAATTGCTGACCTATTGCCGACAAAAGCTCGCCTCGGTGAAATGCCCGTCCTTTGTTGATCTCATTAACGAACTGCCGCGCAACGAAAATGGAAAACTGCTCAAACGCCTCCTCCGGGACCATTATGCACCCCTATCCTGACATCGCCGTCCCGACGCTCCACGCCATAGTGGCGCGCCACGCCCGCCAGACTCCGGACGCCCCCGCCATCCGCTTCAACGGCGAGACTCTCAGCTATCGACAGCTTGACGCTCTTGCCGACCGCGTCGCCCACAGCCTGATCCGCGACGGTGTGAAGGCAAAGCAACATGTCCTCTTCCTCGGGCGCAACAGCGACGCCGTGCCCCTGTTGGCGCTCGGCGCAAACAAGATGGGCGCAATCCCGGTCCCGCTCAACTGGCGCCTCGCCCCGGCGGAGATTGCGCAGATCGTGCGGGATTGCACGCCCCCTCTGCTCTTTGTCGAACCCGGTTTCGAACAGAGCGCTCAGCAGGCCGCCGCTCTCTCCCAAAATCCGGTCCGGATCATATCCGCCCGATCGCTGCGCACCGGCAGGGAATGGCTGGAAGGAGCGCAGGAACCGATCGACCTGTCGAGCGACCCGGAACATATCGCGATACAGGTCTATACCTCCGGCTCGACGGGCCGTCCCAAGGGCGTGATGCTGCCGCATCGCGCCTTGCTGGGCATCAACGTCCTGCGTCCCGCCGTAGAATGGGATCGATGGGGTCCGCAGGATGTGACGCTGGTGCAGGCGCCACTCGGTCATATCGGCGCCTTCGGCATGATGGCGAGGGCCCTGTTCTTCGGTGCGCTGGCGGTCATTCATGAAAGCTTCGACGCGGCGGCGACGCTCGCGGCGATCGAAGGCGACAGGGTCAGCAAGCTGTCCCTCGTTCCGACCGCGGTCAAGATGATCCTCGACCTACCTGAATCAGGTGGCGCGGATTACCGATCGCTCGACACCATCATCTACGGCTCCGCCCCGATCACGCCGAGCCTGTTGCGCCAAGCGGTCGCCACTTTCGGCTGCCGCTTCGCCCAAAGCTACGGGATGAGCGAAACCAGCGGTCCCACCGTGGTACTGCCGCCCGACGATCATAATCCATTGGGTACGCAGCGCATGACCGGCGCGGGCAAGGCGCTGCCAGCCACTGAACTGCTGATTACCGATGAGGACGGGCGCCCGTTGCCGACCGGAGAAACCGGCGAGATCTGGATCAGGTCGGTCGCCAACATGGCCGGCTATTGGAACCTGCCGGATGAGACCGCGCATACGCTGACACCCGAGGGCTGGGTCCGGACCGGCGACGCAGGCTATCTGGATGCCGACGGTTATCTCTATGTCCGGGGGCGGGTGAAGGACATGATCATTTCCGGTGCCGAGAATATCTACCCGGCCGAAGTGGAAAATGTGCTGATCGGCCACCCCGATGTCGCGGACGTGGCCGTCATCGGCCTTCCCCATCCGCATTGGGGTGAGGCGGTGACTGCCGTCATCGTGCCTCGTCCTGGCACCAGTCCCGGTCCCGACAGCATCATTGGCTGGGCGCGCGAACGGATCGCGGGATACAAGCTGCCCAAGGCGATATATTTTATCGATGCGCTACCGCTCTCGGGCACCGGGAAAGTCGACAAGCGCCGCCTACGCGAGGATCGGCTGAATAGCGGGTGGAGCAGAAACACCACTCCACCCACATAACGAAGACTGAGGGACCACCGCAGACCGATGGTCGCCTTCATCGGTTCAGACGATGGAATTTGGGGCGCCGGGCAGGAAAGGCGTGAAGACGCCCAGCGTCTGCCCGCCATCGACAGCCAGTTCTGCGCCGCACATATAGGAGGAATCATCGCTGGCGAGGAACAGGTTCACCTTCGCCACTTCTTCCGGTTCGCCAATGCGCTGGATCGTCTGGCCGACATAATATTTCGACAGTTCCTCGGGCTTTTCATTGGTGACATTGCCCATCACCGTGTTGATGCCGCCTGGGAAAACCGCGTTGACGCGCACGCCCTTATGCCCGAACTCCATGGCAGCCGTCTTCGAAATCCCGCGCAGCGCCCATTTGCTGGCCGAATAGGCGGTAAGACCGTTCATGCCCCACAGCCCCGAGCTGGAGCAGACATTGACGATCGAACCCTTGCCCTTGGCGATCATTCCCGGCACCAGCGTCTTCATGCCCAGCCAGGCGCCCACCAGATTGATGCGGAGCACCCGTTCAAAATCGTCCTTCTTCAGATCCAGCATCGCAGCGGGATGGACGATGCCCGCATTATTCACCAGCACGTCTGCCGCGCCCCAGCGATCGGCGGTCGCTTTCGCCAGCGCTTCCCATTGCGTCTCGTCGGACACGTCGATCTTGTAAAACAGGGCGGATTCGCCGATGCTGGCTGCCACGGCTTGGCCTTCGGCTTCCAACATGTCGGCCAGCACCACCTTGGCGCCCTCCGCGGCGAACAAGCGGGCAGTGGCCTCACCCTGTCCGCGCGCGCCGCCGGTGACTACCGCGACCCGACCTTCTAGCTTCCCAGCCATAAATCCACTCCTTGATTGCACCAATGCAAGACATACCTATAATGGGATGCTGACACACTGTATATATACTAACGATGTATCGAGCGATGGGAGAGGAAGAATATGCGACTGAACGAAAAGGTAGCGCTCATTCTCGGCGCCGCTGGCAAAGACAATATGGGCCAGACCATTGCCCGCCGTCTTGCCGCCGAAGGATGCAAGGTCGTCGTCGGTGGGCGGCATATGGACGAGCTGGAGGCATTGGCCAAGGAACTGGATGGGGCGGCCGCCCAAGTCGATGTCACCTGCAAGGCGGAGGTCGATGCTGCGGCGGACTTGGCGGTATCCCGTTTCGGCAAGCTCGACATTGGCGTCAATGCGACTGGCTGGGGCCTTTTGAAGCCGACGCATGAGACAAGCGAGGCTGACCTCGACAAGATACTGGCGATCCAGTTCAAGGGGCCGTTTTTCTTCATTCAGGCCATGCTGCGCACCATGGGGCGAGGCGGATCGATCATTCAAATTTCGTCGGCAACCGCGACCATCATGTTGGACAATCACGCCGCATATATGGGGACCAAGGCGGGCATCGATCATGTGATCCGTACCGTGGCCAATGAATATGGCGTCCAGGGCATCCGGGCCAATTCCATCTCGCCGGGCCTGACGGAGACGCCGATGGCAGGCTCCACCTTCGACTATCCTGAACTGGTACATGCCTTCGAGCGCGAATATCCGCTCGGCCGGATCGGCACGCGGGAGGATATCGCGGCCGGCGTGGTGTGGCTTGCGTCCGACGAATGTTTCATGACGGGCCAGAATCTCCAGATAAATGGCGGTTTGACGCTACGCCGCAATCCCAGCCTCACCGAATTGGGTGAAATCGCAGCCAAGGCGACGGCGCATCTGACGAGCTGAGTTGAACAAGGCTGCGCTTGACCCGAAGACAAGGTTCGGCAAAGGAAATTGATTAGTTGGCGTTGAAGCCTTGGGGGCTTGACTGAATCGGGAGGAAAATAATGGCATCCACAAATTTGAAAGGCGATCTGGCGAAAGCCTCACTGCCTGAGGTGGATGCACCTTTCCCAAATTTCAAGGAAAGCCTCGCTTATCAGGCGCAACTGTTCGCCAGACTCACGCAGAATGACTATATGGCCCGGATTGCGGAGACGGGCATCGCGCCAGCGCAAGCCTATGTGCTCGGCGAACTGTGGTTCAACGAGCCTCTGTCCCAGGTTGAACTGGCCCGGCGACTGGAAATAGGCAAGGCGACGGTCGGTCAGACACTCACGCGCCTGGAACGGGCAGGCGTCATCGAACGTCGGCGTATCCAATCGGACCGACGGGTCGTGATGGTCCATTTGACAGAAAAGGGCCGGCACCTGCGCGAACCCCTTCGGAGTGCGACGGTCGAACAAGCCGACGCGCTGGAGGAGGCGCTGGGTAAGAAGAGGATGGAAGAGCTGACTGAAACCCTGACGCGGGTAAACCAACTTCTCCTCACCGACTTCAGCCGGCCCTGTCTGGACTGAAATATCTGGACTAAAATTGGTCCCCTTCAAAGATCAGAGGATGCGAATTTCAGGGCCAGGCGGGCGATGCAACTTGTGCATCGTCATACCAGCCTGATTGCATGTTTGAGCACCCTACCAGAACCGGCGAGAGTGGCTAAATCAACTGATCGAAAAATAGCGAATGGGCTCCGTACCATCAAAGCCCTCCGCCGATTTACGCACCAGATCATAAACGCCCAGCAGTTGGGGTGTCGGTTCGTATAATTCAACATAATGGCCAAGCTCAGCGACGCAGTCCATCATGGCAAAGCCGACGCCGGGTGAAACCTCCGCATAGAGACCGACAGCATGACCGGCGGCCTCGAAGCGAGCCATCTCCGCCTTCATATCGTCGACGATCAGGGCGACATGATGCATCCCCTGCCCGCCATCGGGATATATGTCATGAAAGACAGACGGACCCGCATTATTCTGCTGCACGAACTCCACCATGACCTCACCCCATTGGCCATAGGCGGAGGTATGATCCAGCTCGACCGGCTGCCCGCGATAAAGGGACAGCGACAAGGGAATATGCTCGGCGACGTAAAATGGTCCTGATCCAAAGGTCCTTACATGCGCCTTGGCAGCGGCAACCACGTCCGGCACGAAATAGGCAATCTGCCTGATAGGCTTGCCCTCGATCAGGCCCGTCATTTCTCTCTCCTGAAAATTTGACAATCAATGGAATCTGATATCGTATGCTGACATACATATAGGCGCGCGGCAAGAATGGATCGATGCTTTCCATGCCGTGAGGGAGAGGATATCGATTTGACAACGACGGCTGCGGCATCGCCCTCAACGGCGGCTGGTTTCCAGGGATGGCACATGGTCGCCATCACCTTTGTGGTCCTCAACTGCACACTGGGCGTGAACTTCGCAGCCTATGGCGCGATGGTAGAAGCCATTCAGCGAGAGTTCGACACCAGCCGCGCATTCGCCTCGGCAGGGTTGAGCATGGTGACTCTCGCCCTGGGCATGCTGTCCCCCCTGGTTGGCGGGCTGATGCACCGCATCTCCATCAAGTCGATGATGATCACCGGCATCGCCCTGAACGCGCTGGGCTTCGTCGCGCTGACCCAGATCAACAATATCGGCCTGTTGCTCGCAATCTACGTGCTGATGATCGGTCCGGGCGTCGCCCTGTCAGGTCCCGTCCCCTGCACGGCAGTCATTTCCAACTGGTTCAATAGCGGGCGCGGCAAGGCGCTGGGCATCATCAACATGCCCGCAGGCAATACGCTGATGCCGCTTCTAACCGCCCTGTTGCTCAGCCAGTACGGGCTTCAGGGCGCTTTCCTGTCATGCGGACTGATCATAGCCGCCCTTCTGCCGATCATGTGGTTCCTGGTCGATACGCCGGAAAAGATCGGTCAGCGCGCCAAGGGCGCGACGACAGATGCACAGCGCGCCGAAACGGTCCTGTCGGCTGCACAGATATTGCGATCCCCTCCCTTCCTGGTCCTCACCGCCGGCGTGACGCTGTTGAGCTGCGCGGGCCTTGTGATCGTGACGCATATTGTGGCGCTGGCGACCGATCGTGGCATTGACCTGGGATCGGCGTCGCTGCTGCTTTCCGCCTTTGGCCTCGCCGGCATCGTCGGCGCGCCCCTTTTCGGCTGGGTCGCCGACCGGATCGGCGGAGGTCGGACCTTCGCTCTTATCGCGCTGTTGCAAATTCTGCCATGGTTCGGCCTGATGGCCGCAGGGAACAGCCTGCCGTTGCTGCTGGCCAGCGCCTTCACAATCGGCATGTGCAGCAACGCCATCCTGACACTGTTCGGGGCGACCATGGGCAGCTGGCTGGGATCGGCGAATGTCGGTCTGGGCATGGGGCTGTGCTATATGCTGCAAATCCCCTTCATGTTTGGCGCCGGCCCGTTGGCCGGCGCGATGTTCGATCATTTTGGCAGCTATGGACCGACCGTCCTGCTGCATGTTTCGACATTCGTGCTGATTGGGGTTCTGTTCCTCTTTTATCGTCCCCACCCAAGCGGTGTCAGTATGTCTCCACCAGCAGCCGACTGATTCGGAGCGAGGCAATCTTCCACCCCCCTTCGACGCGACGATAATTTTCATGGTAGTGGCCATAGCCATAAAAACGCGCAAATGGGGCACCTGCCGGCATCCGCAATATGTCCGCCAGTGCCCAGATGCCGGTAGCACTGTCTTCCGACAGGATCTCGATTTCGGGCATGTGTCCGTAATGCGCGCTGGTGATCGGACCGATGCCGCTGCTGACATAGTCGACAATGGCGGCGCGTCCGACGATCGGCTCCTGATCCGGTCCGGGATTTTCCTCCAGCGCGCCGCCCACGTCGAATATCGCATCTTCGGTGAAAAGTTCTGAAAATCCTGCCCAATCCTTGGTATCCATCAGGCGGAAATATCGCGCCTTCAGGCGCTTGATTTCCTCGATCGCGAGCAAGGATTTCACCGCGTCAGCCATTCTTCTCTCCATCCTCGATTGATATGTATGCTAGCATTTGATATGCTAGCGACTTAATAAGGGTAGAGCATAGGGAAGTTGGATTGGCAATGAAGACGCAAGAGAATCTGGGTAGCCTGGCTATGCCTGAAATCCAAACCTGCCCCTTCCCTTTCCTCGACCGGCTGCTGGAGGAGACTCCGGTCTACAAGGATCCGCTGACGAACATGTATATCGTCACGCGCTACGAGGATATCGGGCATATCTCGGCCCGTCCCGACATCTATTCCAACAAGACGACCATCGTGGTCGGCCGGCACGATTCGCCCGTCGCGGAGGAAGTAGCGCGCCGCTATGCCGAGCGCGGCTTTCCCGAAATGCACACGCTGGTCACCAATGATCCGCCGGAGCATACGTCTTACCGCGCGCTCGTGGAAAAGGCCTTTACCCCCAGCTATGTCAAGGAACTGGAACCCTATATCGAAAAGTTGGTCGATGAACTGATCGACGGGATGCTGAGCAATGGCAGGGCCAATCTGTTGCCCGAATTCGCGATCAAGGTGCCGATGTACATCATCGCTGACCAGCTGGGTGTGGACAGGGGGGATTATGACCGTTTCAAATTGTGGTCGGATGTCACGGTGGAGCGCAACAACCCTCTGCTCGATCCGGACCGCGAACTGGAAATCACCGATCATCTGATCGACATGCAGAATTATCTCTATGCGCGTGCGGTGGTGTACCGTGGCGCCCCGACCGACAATCTGCTCAGCCGTCTTGTCCATGCCGAAGTCGATGGCGAAAAGCTGAGCAACCCGGCACTGATCGCCGTCGCGCACCAACTGCTGGTCGCAGGGAATGAAACGACAACGACCGGCATCACCACGGCGATGTGGCTGCTGCTGACCAATCCGGAATTGCGCGCCGCGATCGAGGCCGACCCTTCGCGTATCCCCAGCTTTGTCGAGGAAGTGCTGCGGTCCCACTCTCCCGTGCCGCATATGTGGCGCGTGGCGACGCAAGACAGTGAGATCGGCGGTGTCCATATCCCCAAGGGGGCCGTGCTGATGCTCAGCTATCTCGCCGGCAACCGCGATCCGGCGCAATGGTCCTGCCCGGAACAGTTCGAGATCGGGCGCAAGGGCGTGCGCAATCACCTGGCCTTCGGCCGCGGAATCCATTTCTGCATCGGCAACCAGTTGGCGCGGGGCGAGATGCGGATCGCGATCCGGAAATTGCTGGAACGCCTGCCCGACCTGCGCCTCTCGCCCGATCATCCGGCACCGCAGTTCATTCCGCATTTCGCAATCCACGCGCTTGATCATCTGCACGTTGCGTTCTGATCAACAAAGATCGAATATCCGGCGATTGCTCATCAAGGAGCCGACATGAACTTCGACCATTACGAAATGCTGTCCTTTTCACGGGATGGCCGCGTGCTCACCATCACCATGAATCGTCCAGAACTGCTCAATGCGGTGAATCACGCGCTGCACGAGGAAATGGCCCGCGTCTTCTTCGACGCGGCCGACGATACGGAAAGTGACGTCATCGTGCTGACCGGTGCGGGCAAGGCCTTTTCCGCCGGCGGCGATTTCGACTGGTTGGAAAAGCAGGCCAAGGGCGACCGTGTGCCCTTCGTCCACGAAGCCAAGAGCATGCGACGGATCGTCATGGGCCTGCTCGATTGCGCCAAGCCGGTGATCGCGAAGGTCAATGGCGACGCAATGGGCTTTGGGGCGTCTCTCGCCCTTCTGAGCGATATCATCATCGCGGCCGACCATGCCCGTTTCGCCGATCCGCATGTCAAGCTCGGCCTGGTGGCGGGCGACGGCGGCGCGTTGATCTGGCCGCAGCTGATCGGTTTTGCCAAGGCGAAACATTATCTTCTGACCGGTGAGCCGATCGGCGCCGTCGAAGCCGAGCGGTGCAATCTGATCAATTTCGCGGTCCCGGCGGAAGAACTGGACGCCTTCGTCGACAAATATACCGCCAAGCTGGCCCGCGGCGCGCAGACCGCCATCCGCTACACAAAGTCGATCACGAACATTCCCCTGCGCCAGCTTTTCAGTTCAGTCTTTGAAGCGGGCGTCGCCTATGAAGGGCTGGCCACCTACACCACCGATTTTGGAGAGGCTGTTCATTCGGTGTTGGAAAAGCGACGGCCTGAATTCACCGGCAAATAAGGGTGCAATGACATTTCATGGCTTTTCAGCGTCAACTCCGTATGCAACCATATCATATGCTGGCGGCCCGATTGACGGAGTCGTTGATGAGAGGATGACAGATGGACGACAGTCTGGAAGCGCGTTTGCGCCTGGCGCTGGACCGGCAGGAAATCGAGCATGTGCTCAAACTCTATTGCCGCGCCATTGATCGTTGCGACCTGGAACTGCTGAAAACCATCTATCATCCTGACGGCACCGACGATCATGGCTCCTTTTCGGGCAACGCCATGGAATTCGCTGAGGTGATCATCCCCTCGCTCCGCGACGGCATTCTCGATGGCATGCACACGGTCACGCATTGCACCATCGATGTCGATGGCGATTTCGCAACGTCAGAATCCTATTATTGGGCCTATCAGCGCGCGCCCGGTGGCGAAGAGGCTGTGACGGCCTTTTTCGGCCAGGACTATTCCGACAAGGCCAGGGCGGATGGCACGATCGGCGGCTATCACGACTATTATTGCGGGGGCCGCTACATCGACCTGTTCGAACGACGCGATGGTCAATGGAAAATTCTGCGCCGCAAGATCACCAACGAATGGAACGATATCCGTCCGAGCACGCGCATCACCGATGCGGGCCATGTCGCCCATTATAATCTGCCGGGTCGCCGCGACCGGCAGGACCCCGTCTATCTGAACCGCATTCCCGGCCGCGCCTGAACGCGACCGACGACCAGGAGAGAAGCCATGTCTCGTGATTTCGACGTCATCATCATCGGTTCGGGAGCAGCAGGCATGTCCGCCGCCATCGAAGCGCGGCAGGCCGGCGCCACCGTGATGGTGCTGGAAGCTGACGACCATCTGGGCGGAGCGACCCGCAATTCGACCGGCGTCGTCTACGCGTGCAACACCAGCACGCAGAAGGAAAAAGGTATCAGCGATGATGCCGATGCGGTCTATGATTATATCATGACGCTGAACCAGCATTCGGTGCGGCCCGACCTCATCCGCTATTATGCCGACGAAAGCGGCGGCATGATCGAATGGCTGAAGGACAAGGGTATCGAATTTCCGGCGAATATGCTGGTCCATTCCGACGTGACCGACGTTCAGCGCGGCCATACTTCCAAGACCTTCGGGCTGGGCATCGCCGATGCGCTGATCAACCGCGCCGGTGCGCTGGGCGTCGAAACCGCGCTCGGTACCCGCGTCGACGGTTTCCTGGTCGAAGACGGCAAAATCGTGGGCATCACGGCCGAAGGCACGGAACTGTGCGCGCCCTGCATCATCATCGCCACGGGCGGCTTCGGCAACAGCCCGGAAATGCTGGAAAAATGGTTCCCGACGGCAGCCTATCACGGCGATCGCACCTGGGCTGTACATCGCGACGCCCCCTTCATCCTGGGCGATGGCATCACCCTCGGGCAATCCGTCGATGCACAGATCACAGGCTATGATACCGGCCTGCTCAACCCCACCCCCTGCTTTGACAGCCGCTATGTCGAAGCCTTCCTGCCGCCCTGGGTGATTGCGGTGAACAAGGAGGGCAAGCGCTTCATGGCCGAATGGGAAAGCTATGCAGTCTGCGGCTATCTGATCAGCGAACAGCCAGACAAGCGCTGCTGGGCCATTTTCGACCATCCGACCATGGTCGAAAATGGGGACGATCTGTCCTATGCCGATCCCTATAATAGCGGCCTAGCGACATCGAGCTGGGAAGAACTGACCATCACGCGGGAAGCCGACAAGGGCGTCGCCTTCCGCGCCGACAGCATCGGCGAAGTCGCGCGCATGGCGGGTCTGGACCCTGTAGCGGTCGAGGAGACGGTGCGCCGGTACAATCATGACGTCGAGGTGCATGGCGAGGATCGCCAGTTCCGCAAGGATGGCAACGGCCATAAGCTGACCCCCATCAAGACGGCGCCTTTCTACGCCGTCGAAGTGCGCGCCGCGATCATCGGCTTCACCGCCGCCGGCCTGGACATCAATGCGGACTGCCAGGTTCTCGACACCCGTGGTCGTGTGATCGAAGGTCTTTATGCCGCAGGTGAAGTGCTGGGATGCTTCCACGGCAAGCGCTATGCGGGCGGCGGCACGAGCATCGGCAGCTCGGTTGTGTTCGGGCGTCGCGCGGGCGTTGAGGCGGCGCAACGCGCGCTGAACGAAGCCGTGACTGCCTGAAGCCATGGACATCGACCGGAGCGCGGCGATCGAGGCCCTGCTGGACAAGGAAGCGCTGCGCGACCTTGCGACGCGATATTCACGGGCCATCGACCGTCGCGATCCGGAGCTGTTGCGATCAGTCTATCATGATGACGCCGTCGATGATCATGGCGTCGTTTTCTGCGATAAAGCCACGGTCTTTATCGATCGCCAGCCAGAGGTGATGGCGCAGTTCGAGCTGACCGCGCATTACATCTGCAACAGTTCCTACCGGATCGATCAGGACCGGGCGGACGGCGAACTCTATTTCATCGCCTATCACCGCACATCAGGTACGGATGCGAAGCATATCATCGTATCAGGCCGCTATCTGGACAATTATGAGAAGCGGGCCAGACAGTGGCGGATCAGCCATCGTCGGTTGGTCTGGGATAGTTTCATGACATTGGATGTATCGCCCTGCGATATGGCGCAACTTACCGCGCTCGGCATTGCCGGCAGCGCGGTTGAGGACCGGTCCTATGCTGCACTGCCTCTGATGGGCCGGGGGAAATAAGGCGTCACCATCCAGCCGCAACCGAGCGCGCGAACAGCCCCCTTCTCGATCTCAGTTGGATCAGGCCTCCTCATCCTCGTGCACCTCATATTGCAGCGCTTCCTGCGCAATCGAAGCGACCAGTTCACCGGCCCGGTTGTAGACCAACCCACGCGCCATGTTCACACCATTTTCGGCATTGGGCCCTTCAGTCTCGAACAATAGCCAGTCATCACAACGGACATCGCGATGAAACCATATACAATGATCCAGGCTCGCCACGAAAAGATGCGGGCCGGGTAGCGCGATCGTATGCGGCACCAGGGGTGCTCCAGCGAACATGAAATCGGACAGGAAGGCGAAAATCTGCCGCTGCACCACGGGATCGTCGACGCCTTCGGCCCCCGGCGCCCGCAACCAATAATGGCGTTTCGCTTCCTCTGCTATCTCAAGGAAGCCGGCCTTGCCGGGCAAGCGAACCTCGATCGGATAATGGCCATGGAACAGCGCGCCATATTGTTTCCCGTCGACGGCTCTGAAAGAACTAAATTCGCTCTGTCCAAAGGCGCTTTCTGGATCGAACGGGATGGGACTGGAACGATAATGGCTAAAGCCCTTCACCGGCGTTCGATACGAACATTCCATGGTGAACAGCGCCTGGCCCTTTTGCTTGGCAACCACCCGCCGCGTGGAAAAGCGCCTGCCATCCCGGATACGTTCCACTTCATAATCAATAGCTTCCTTGTCAGTCCCCGCCCGCAAAAAATAGGTATGCAGCGAATGGACGACCCGTTCCGGCGCCGTGCGATCGGCAGCGGCGAGCGCCTGCGCCACGATCTGCCCCCCGAAAAGGGCGCGATAGACATTGCGCTGGTTGTGGCGGTTGCGGAACAGGTCGGGCGCGACTTCATCCAGCGCCAGCAGGGTCGGAATATCCTTGTCCCACTGCGCATTGTAAACCGTCGCATCATATCGCCGCATAAACCTGCCTCCACATCCTTTATCGCACTATAGGAAATATCATAATGATATGCTAGCAAACTAGCATTGAGAAAGATTCGAGAGGACCGATGCAGTCATTCTACAGCGAGGAGGAGAAGGCGTTTCGGGCTGAAGTCCGAGCCTTCGTCGAAACCCATCTGCCCCCGGAGCTGGCGCAGCAGGGGCTTCACGACTATCATCCCCGGCGCGAAGACCAGTCGCGCTGGGTCAGGATTCTCGCGCAAAAAGGCTGGTCGGTGCCGCATTGGCCGACGGCTTATGGCGGGCCGGGATGGAGCGGGGTCCAGCGCTTCATCTTCGAGGATGAAATGCGCCGCGCCCATGCCCCGACCGCGGATCGCATCGGCACCGAGTTGGTCGCGCCGGTCCTCTATACCTTCGCATCGGAAGAGCAGCGGCAGAAATATCTGCCTGCCATCCGAAACGGCGACACTTTCTGGGCGCAGGGCTTTTCCGAGCCGGGTTCGGGTTCGGACCTGTCATCGCTGCGCACCCGCGCCGTGCGCGACGGCGATCATTACGTCGTCAGCGGGCAGAAGACCTGGACCACCGAAGGCCATCATGGCGACATGATTTTCATGCTTGTGCGGACCAACAGCGAAGTGAAGCCGCAGGCGGGTATCTCCGCGCTGCTGATCGACCTCAACAGCCCCGGCATCACGCGTCGCCCGATCTGGACGATCGACGAAGGGCTGACCGTCAACGAATTCTTCTTTGACGAGGTCCGCGTGCCGACTGAAAATCTGGTGGGCGAGGAAGGCGCGGGCTGGTCCTATGCCAAGTTCCTGC
The DNA here is from genome assembly GCF_013393185.1 of Sphingobium lactosutens. Taxonomy (GTDB): domain Bacteria; phylum Pseudomonadota; class Alphaproteobacteria; order Sphingomonadales; family Sphingomonadaceae; genus Sphingobium; species Sphingobium lactosutens_A. Next base: position 22,660 of record NZ_QJQX01000078.1, read on the forward strand.
TGAATAACGAGCGCACCAACAGCGCCGAAGTACCGCACACCAAGCGCGACATCGCGCAACTGCGCGCAATCGCGCAGATCGAACCGAAAAATGGCCGCCCTCTGATCGAGGATGCCGGCTTCCGTGCTCGGTTGGCGCGGATCGAGATCGACACGATGGCGCTGGAAACGGCGGTCCTGCGGGCCCTGACGGCCGACTCGCATGATGGCGGATCGGTCGCATCACTGGTCAAGGTACGCGGGTCGGAGCTTCGCCAGCGTGTGGCTGATCTGGCCGACGAGGCACTGGGCGATCGCGGCCTTGCGATCTGCCTCAATCCCGAGGGTGAGCATAGGATGTTCGACGATGGCCTGACCTCACCCGTCGCCGATTACGGCATCGGCATCGCCGCCAAGGCGATGTTCCGCCGTGCCACCACCATCTATGGCGGCGCGAACGAGATTCAGCGCACCTTGATCGCCAAGACCGTTTTGGAGCTTTGACGTCGTGGACTTTGCCTACACATCCGAACAGGAATCCCTGCGCGACAGTGTCAAACGCTTTGTCGAACGCGAATTTGATTGGGAAGAACGGTTTCGCATCATCCGTTCCACCGAAGGCGTGGCGGCTGGTCATTGGGCAATTTTCGCCGAACTGGGCTGGCTGGGCGCAGGTCTGTCGGAGGCGGCTGGCGGCTTCGGTGGCGGCGCCATTGAAAATGCGCTGATCGCTGAAGAATTGGGGCGTGGCCTAGTAACCGAGCCGTTCATCGCCCATGTCGTCGCCACCCAATTGCTGGCCGCGATCGGCGGTGACGTGGTGGCGGACCTGATAGCCGGGCTGGTCATGGGCGAAAAACGCATTGTCCCTGCCTTGCAGGAGCCAGTCGGTAGGGGTGACTGGCGGCTGATCGAGACAAAAGCCGAAGGGCATGTCCTGAACGGCGTCAAATCGCTGGTGGAAGGCGGTGCGACCGCGGAACAGCTCATCGTTTCGGCTCAGGATGGCGACTCCACCAGTCTCTACCTCGTCGATCTGCAAACCGCCGGGGTGACGCGGACGATCTACCGCACGCTGGACAATCGCCGGGTCGCCGACGTCCGTCTTGACAATGTGTCCGGCACGCTGCTCGCATCGGGACCGGAAGCGGACGCCGCCATCAACCGCGCAGTCGAGCATGGCATCGTCGCGCTATGCGGAGAAGCCCTGGGCGTGATGGATACGGCCTTGTGGACGACCCGCGACTATCTGAAGGTGCGCAAGCAGTTCGGAACCGCGATCGGGAATTTCCAGGCGTTGCAGCATCGCATGGCCGATATGCTGATCGAGACAGAAATGGCCCGCTCCATCCTCTTCCACCTTCTAGGAGCGATGGCCGACGGTGACGATGATGCGCGCGCCGCGGCCATTTCGGCGGCCAAGACCCAGGCGTCGAGCGGAGGCATTTTCGTGGGTTCCCAGGCGATCCAGCTGCATGGCGGCATCGGCGTGACCGAAGAGCTGAACATCAGCCACCATTATCGGCGGCTCTATGTCATCGCACGACAATTCGGGGATGTGGAACTGCATCTGGCCCGCTTTGCAGAGTCGGTCGATCGCCTGGTCTGAGCATCGACGACGGCGGGTGACAAGTGCGCCCGCCGCCATCGATGCTGAACCTTGCAGTCCCTCAGCCGCGACTGATCGTCTGGCCGCCGTCCACCACCACCGTCTGACCGGTCACATGGCGGGCGCCATCGGACGCCATGAAGGCGATAACGGCGGCGACATCTTCCGGATCGGCGATACGACGGAGGGGGGTGCCGCCCAGGATTGTGTCCATGAAACCGGGCCGTCCCTGCAAGGCCCGGATCATATCGGTTGCGGTCGTGCCGGGCGCAACGCCGTTGACACGAACGCCCTGCTCTCCCCACTCGACCGCCAGTTGCCGAACCATCTGCTCGAGTGCGGCTTTCGACACGCCATAGGCTCCGCTACCGATCATGCCGACGCGCGCATTGACCGATGACACACACACCATAGCGCCGCCACCTCGCCCGGCAATGTGCGGCAGCGCGTGACGGGCCAGACGGCGAGGGCCTCCGACATTGGTATCCATGACCGTGGTCCAACTGTCTTCGGCAACCTCGGTCAGGGGATCGAAGACGGGATTGATCCCGGCATTCGCGATCGCCATGTCGATGCCTCCAAAGGCACTGACCGCTTCATCAACCAGACGCGCAACGTCCGCATCGTTCGCGGCATGCCCCGGCACCGCGATACAATCGAGTCCTTCCGCTTCGAACCGCTGCTGCACCGCCTTGCAGGCCTCCGCCTTCCGGGATGAGAGCGCCACCCGCGCTCCACGCCGCGCCAGATATTCGACGGTGGCAAGGCCGATGCCGCGCGTGCCACCCGTGATGACGGCCACTTTTCCCAGAAAACGCTTATCTTCCATTGCCACTCCTCTCGATGATCCGCATATCCCGCCGGTGTGGAGACGCGAGCCGGCAGGATTAAATCGGCGGTTTGCGAATTCTGCGACAGCCCATTATAGTTCGCATTGATATTGTTCGCTAGAATATTAATATGGCACTTGACCGGTCCCGCAAAGGCATCAAGAAAGATACGATATGACGTCGGACAAAATCGACCGCATCAAGGCTGCCTTTGAACGCGATCAGCGGGAAGACCGCCCCGCAGTCAAGCCGGGTGACATTCCCTGGCGCTATGAGGCGATCACACCGGAATGGATGACCCATATCCTGTGCAGGGACCATCCGGAGGCAAAGGTCGCCTCCGTCTCGCTGGACAAGCCCGATTCCGGTACATCGAACCGGCGTCGCATTTTCGTGGCGTATAATGAGGCGGGCGAACAGATCGGTCTGCCCAAGTCGGTTTTCTGCAAGGCGACGGTGGACCTGCTCAATCGCATCCTCCTGTCGACCTCCGCGCTGCTCAGCGAAACCACCTTCTACAACCAGATCCGGCCGCAACTCGATATTGAAGCGCCCGAAGCCTATCTGGCGGTCTATGATAATGAATCCTACGCATCGATCGTGATGCTGAAAGATCTGGCCGGAAAGGTCAGCTTCTGTTCGCACCATACGCAGATGACGTTGGAGCGGGCGAAGGACCAGATGGAGGTGCTCGCCAAGCTGCACGGGCGTTTCTATCGGTCGCCGCAACTGGAGGGCGAACTGGGCCATATGTTCCGCTACGACAACCGGTTCGCAGCCCTCGATCGCGATCATGACTTCAAGAGCATGTGCGAAGCTGGACTGCTCGAGGCCGCCGACGTGATACCGCCCCGTTTGTTCGCCCGCGAGGCGGAGGTGTGGCCCGCGACCATCAAGGCTTCGGCCCGCCATGGGGAACTGCCGCTCACCATCACGCACGGCGACGTGCATCTGAAGAACTGGTACATCACCAACGACGGGCGCATGGGCCTGTCCGACTGGCAGGTCACGTCGAAGGGGCATTGGTCGCGCGATGTCGCCTACACCATCTCGACTGCGCTAACCGTCGAGCAGCGCCGTGACTGGGAAGAGCAGTTGCTGCGCCACTATCTTGACGCTTTCGCTGCGGCCGGCGGCGAAACAGTGCGCTTCGAGGAAGCATGGTTCAACTACCGCCAGCAGATGCTGACCACGCTCGCCTGGTGGACGATGACGCTGACCCCGTCAAAGGACGTGCCCGACATGCAGCCGCGCGACATCACCGTCGAGTTCATCCGACGGATCGCAACCGCCATTGACGATCTCGACGTTCTGGACAGCTTGGCCTGATTGCTAAAAAGGCGCGGGCGATGCCGCCCACGCCTTCCGTCTTCCCGACTCAGGGCGAAAGGTCAACGCCTGTCGAACCTCATCCACAACTGGTCGGGACCATGAGCGATATAGCTGGTCATCCAGCTATAGCTGTCGTCACCCCGCGTCGCCCGGAAATTCGTCAGCCGCCGCGTCAAAATCTGGAACGCAAGACGCAGCTCGCCCCGCGCCAGCTGGTTGCCGATGCACAGATGTGGTCCCGCGCCAAAGGCAAGATGGCTAGCGGCATTGGAGCGGTCCAGATCGACCTTCGCCGGTTCCGCATATTGTTTCGGATCGCGGTTCGCCGCGCCGTAACGCACCTCGACAAGCGATCCTGCCGGGATGGTGACGCCCGCTATTTCCACATCCTCGGCCACGCGCCGGAACAGCGCCTGGATGGGTGAAAGCGTGCGCAGCGTTTCTTCCACAAAGGGCTTGGCGCGGGTAGGATCTCGCCGGATTTCGTCAGCCAGCTCGGGCTGTTCGATAAACAGCTTCATCCCCGAAGCGAGCGTCGTGGTCGTTGTCTCATTCCCCGCCACCAGCAACTGGTGGATGATGCTGAGCAGTTCGCGCATCTCCAGCAGGCGACCGTCGGTCTCGGTATTCGCCAGATGGCTGATCAGCGTATCGTTGGGCGTCTCGCGCACATGTTCGATTTCCGCCGCCAGATAGCGTTGCATCTCCGTCAGGATTTCCGCAATCTCGACCTCTCGCTGGCTCGTGAGGACAGGGCTGACCGACTCCACTGAAACGTCCGACCATAATTTGAAGCGGTCCATATGCTCGCGAGGCACGCCAAGCTGCTCGGCGATCACATACATGGGCAGGCGCACGGCGAAGGCCTGGAGAAAATCGATCTCTGGCGCGTCGATGAAAGCATCGATCAGTTCGTTGATGATTTCCTCGATCCGGGGTTCCAGGGCCCCGACGCGCGTCGGGGTGAATACCTTGTCGACCAAGGTGCGATAGACGCGATGATCCGGGGGATCGTTGGACACCAGCGTGTCGATCGGCAACCAGCCCTTTTCCTCGAAGACACGGTTGGCCGTCGGGTCTGAACGAGTCGAATTGAGGCCGGTCCGGTTACGCAGCGCCTTGACGTTGAGCAGCGCCTTGCGAACATCTTCATAGCGGGTCAGGACATAATTGCCCGTCAGCGGATCATGATAGACCGGACGGTCGTCACGCAGTCGATCATAGCTCGAGAACGGACAGCGCTGAACGGCGGGATCGGCGAAGCTTAGCGGTGTATCAGCGGTAACGGAAGATTTGGACATGATGTCTCTCCTCGATCAGGCAAACCCGGAAATACGGCCGACGCGAACGGCCAGCTGAGCGGAAACGGTGTTCTTCAGAAGATTGCGGAATTCACGATCATCCTGCGGCTCGCCGGACATCCGGTCGAACAATCGCCGTGCCGCAACCGTGCTGACGACGGCACCGGTCAGGGCGACAAACAGATAGTCGGCGTCGACACCGCCCTGTGGGCCGGCATATCCGACAATCAAAGGCCGCAGCCTGTCGTGGATCGGCTTGACCAGCCGTTCGTAGCTATAGTCCGACCGGTCATTTTCCAGGACGACTTCGCGCAGGATGAAAGCCGACAAAGCCGGCGTGTCACAAAGCATATCGACGATCTGGCCCACCGCCTGATCCAGACGCTCACCGACGTTCGAGCCAATCGTCGCATCCACCGGCTGGCTTTCCAGGGCAGCGAGCATCTGAAGCGATAAATGATCGATCGCCGCCTGCCACAACAGCAGCTTCGAACCGAAATGATGAACGATCATGGCTGCGTCAACGCCCACATGGGACGCGATCTGCCTTACTCCCACAGCATCATAGCCATGCGTGGCAAACTGCTCGATGGCGGCGGACAGCAGCAGTTCGGGCACCGGAACGCGCGCTCCATCTGCCCCTGCCTTGGGCCGACCACGCCCCCGGCGGGTGGGTGCAGTATTGACGCTCGAAATCGACATGGCACGACTCATCTTGATCAATTTTTATATTCATCATGCGTTGAATAATGTCAAACCGGTTTTGGCTATGCGCTCCATTTTGAGGATCGCACGGGATCGGCAGGAAATAGAACAGCGCGACAAGCACCCTTCTCCTCAGATAAAGAAAATCTGCGCAATTTGCTGGACGAAACCGGTACGCTAGATTACTTCATAGCCCGCATGTTTACGATTGGCGGACGTTCGCCGATCTCAAAGGAAGGATTGAATATGGCAACGGAAATCATCCTGCCCAAACTTGGTTTTTCGATGAACGAAGGCACGCTGGCCGAATGGCTGGTCGCCGATGGTGGCGAAGTCAAGGCAGGTGAACCCCTGTTCGCGCTGGAGAGCGACAAGTCGACTCAGGAAGTCGAAGCGCCCGTGTCGGGCATGCTGAAGATCTTGAAGCAGCCGGGCGAAGTATATGAGGTCGGCACCATATTGGGCGAAATCTCCTGATCTGATTGGTCGAGCCCGACAATATTTGAAAATCGAACATGGAGGGGCGTGCAAGGCGCCGGAACGAAATGAAGCGTACAGACAAGGTCATCATCACCTGCGCCGTCACCGGCTCGATCCACACGCCCACCATGTCGCCTTATCTGCCTATCACGCCGGACCAGATCGCGGCGGAGGCCATCGCGGCCGCGGAAGCAGGCGCGGCGATGCTGCACCTGCATGCGCGCAATCCAGAAACGGGCCAGCCCTCGCAGGACCCGGCGCTGTTTGCCCAGTTCCTACCCCGCATCAAGCAGTCAACCGACGCGATCCTGAACATCACCACCGGCGGCGGGCTGGGCATGAGCCTGGACGATCGCCTGGCGCCGACGAAGAAATTCAAGCCGGAAGTCTGTTCGATGAACATGGGCTCGGTGAACTTTAACATCTCCGGCGCGGGCGCGAAGACGAGCGAGTGGAAATTTGAATGGGAAAAGCCCTATCTCGAAATGACCAAGGACTTCATCCTGTCGAACACTTTCGCGCAGATTGAACGGGCCATGACGGAGCTGTCCGAACAGGGCACGCGCTACGAATTTGAATGCTACGATGTCGGCCATCTCTATAATCTGGCACATTTCGTCGATCGCAAGATGGTCAAGGGCCCCTTCTTCATCCAGGGCGTCTTCGGCATTCTGGGCGGCATCGGTCCCGACCCCGAAAATGTCATGCACATGAAGACTACGGCGGACCGGCTGTTTGGCGAGGACTATATTTTCTCCGCGCTCGCTGCCGGCAAACATCAGATGCGGCTGGTGACGCTGTCGGCGCTGCTGGGCGGTTCCGTGCGCGTCGGCCTGGAAGACAGCCTCTATGCAGGCAAGGGTGAGATGGCCACGTCGAACGCCGTGCAGGTGGCAAAGATCCGGCGCGTGCTCGAAGAGCTCAGCCTGACGGTTGCCACTCCGACCGAAGCGCGTGAAATGATGCAGACCAAGGGGGGCGACAATGTCGCTTTCTGACATCGCCCTGCCGGTCGGCGGCATCGCCGACGGCATGGCGTTTGCAGAAGGGCCCGCTCTCGATGAGAGCGGGCTGATCCTGCCTTCCGACTATCCCAATCATTTCGCTGCCATCACTCCCGACAAGCAGGCGCTGGTCTTCGGCTCGTACAGCTGGACCTATGCCCAACTGGATCGCGCATGCGACGCGGCCGTCTCCCTGCTTGCCGAACATGGCGTCAGCGCCGGCGGGCGCGTTGCCTATATGGGCAAGAATAACGATCTGTTCTTCGTCCTGCTGATCGGTGCGATTCGCGCTGGCGCGGTGATGGTCCCGGTCAACTGGCGCAACACCGCACCTGAAACGCGCTATGTCCTGGAAGATAGCGCGGTCAGCCTGATCGTCGCGGACAGCGAGTTTTCCGGCATCATCAAGGAAGCCGATAGCCGTGGGTTGCCCCTGCTGCTGGCCGATGCAGACGGGCCGCAAGGTCTGCGGTCGCGAATCGCCGCCGCCGCACCTGCCCCCCGCATTCCACTTGATCCATGCGCGCCTTGCCTTCAGCTCTACACCAGCGGAACCACAGGCCGCCCAAAGGGCGTGGTCACGTCGCAATATGCGCTGGGCATCGCCCGCTATATTGAAAATGTGTCGGGTTTCTTCGCGGACTGGGGCGATGATGAAGCGCTCCTGTCCCCGCTCCCCTCCTTCCATATTGGCGGCATGTCATGGGTCTGCACTGCGCTGGTTCGGGGCGGGACAGCGCATGTCATCGCCGACACCAATCCTGCGGTCATTCTCGACAACTGCCTTGAACATCGCATCACCCGGACGTTCATCGTACCAACGCTGGTTCGGGCACTGATCGGTGAGATGGATGCACGCGGCGTCCGCGCGCCCTCGCTGCGAGGGATTCATTATGGCGCCGCTTCAATGGACCCGGCGCTGCTTGAAAGGTCGGTGGACCGGCTTGGATGCCGTTTCCTGCAATATTATGGCATGACCGAAGTCACCGGCACCATGTCGATCCTGGGTCCTGACCAACATGACGCCAGCAATCCCCATCTGCTGCGCTCTGTCGGCCGGCCGTTGCCTGGGTTCAGCATCGCGATCCGCGGTCCCAATGCTGAACTTTTGCCGATCGACGCGCCCGGAGAGATCTGGGTCAAGGGTCCCGGCATCCTGATCGAATATTGGAACAAGCCCGAAGCCACGGCGGAAGCGCTGATCGACGGCTGGTATCGTTCCGGAGATGGCGGCCGGCTCGACAAGGACGGCTATCTGTTCCTGACAGATCGTATCAAGGACATGATCGTGTCTGGAGGGGAAAACGTCTATCCTGCGGAGGTCGAGGCGGTCCTGCGCGACCATCCGGCGATCCTGGACTGCGCCGTGTTCGGCCTGCCCCATCCCAAATGGGGCGAGGGCGTGACAGCCGCGCTCGAATTACGGTCAGGCCATGAAGTCAACCTGGAAGAAGTCATCGCTTTCGCCCGCAAGTCATTGGCGGCGTACAAGATTCCTCGACGCATCGAAGTGGGGATCACGCTGCCCCGCACCGCATCGGGCAAGGTGCAACGCGCCGCCATTCGCAAATATTTTCTGGAGCAGGCGGAATAAGCGCCACGTCAGGAGGGATGCCATGTATCTGGTGGCACGGCTGGAATTATCCTATTCTGGGGTGATCGACTTCATGTCCGTCGCTCCCAAGGTCAGGGAGAAGATGGAGGCGCACGGTTGCAAGATGCTGCATGCGATGATCCAGCAGGTCGAGCGGCTGAACACCGTCATCCACATCTGGGAGGTGCCTGACGCCAATAGCTATTTCACGGCTGTAGAAGCGCTGAAGGCGGACCCGGACTTCCCGGAAATCCTCGCCCTTCTCGCGCGATCCGTGGTCAATGAGACCCTGACGCTCGCCACGGATGCGCCCTACGCGCCCGTGCGCTCCTGATCGCCGGAAGGAAGAATCCATGGGTAGATTGAACGATAAGGTTGCCATCGTCACTGGCGGCGCACGCGGTCTGGGCGGCGCCGCTGTGGATGCGTTGTGCGCCGAAGGAGCTTCGGTTGTTATTGCAGATGTGATCGACGCGGCGGGCCAGGAACGAGCCGCCCGGCTGACAGCCGAAGGTCACAAGGCACATTATGTCCATCTGGACGTCCGCGACAGCGCACAATGGGCGGCCATTGTGGAAGATACGTTGGCGCGCTGGGGTCGATTGGACTGCCTCGTCAACAATGCCGGCATCAATATCCCGATCGATATCGAGGAAGCGACGCTCGAACAGTTCCAGTCGATCCTCGACGTCAATCTGCTGGGCGCGTTCCTGGGGATCAAGGTCGTGCTACCCGCCATGCGGAAAAATGATGGCGGCTCCATCATCAACGTCTCGTCAAATTCGACCGCTATGGTCCTGCCCACCACCTCGCTCTATGGCGCAAGCAAGGCGGCGCTGGCCAATCTGACCAAGACCACCGCGGTTCATTGCGGACTGCGCGGGGACCATATCCGGTGCAATTCGATCCATCCGGGCATGCATCTGACTGAAATGATCGATAATCCGGAAGTGCAGGCGTTGCCGCAGGTCCGGGCGCTCAAAAGCGCCATTCCCATGGGCCGGATGGGGCTGCCCGCCGAATTTGGCAAGGTCGTTACGTTTCTCGCGTCCGAGGATTCCAGCTACATGACGGCGGCAGAACTTTTCACCGACGGGGGATTGACCGTCGTGTCCTTCGCAGACCCTTCGCGGGGCTGAGAGAGAACCCGCCCGCCACCGACAGCATTCGATCCCGGCCTGGATCGTAATCGCCGACGCCGCCTCAACCAGGCGACCTCAGCGGTTGTTCAGATGAGCAGACGTGTCCGGATCGCCGCCACCCCATCATCATCAAGGGCTAGCTCTTCCCGAATGAAGCCTTCGGCTGATCCGTGCCGGGCTTCGATCGTATCGAACATGGCGCCCAGATAGGCCGGATCGGCGCGCATCATCGGCTCCCAGATTTCGCGCGCGACACCCGACAGGTTGCTAGCGATCGGATCCTTCGTCACCAATTCGCAGCCACGCGAGAAAAACTGGTCGGTCTGTGTGTAGTCCGCCAGCACCTGATCGCGCGACACGCCCAACAGATCCAGCAGCAGGGCAGCCGCAACGCCTGTGCGATCCTTGCCAGCCGCACAATGGAAGACCAGCGGAAGCGAGCCATAGGCAATCCGCTGGAACAGTTCTCGATAGGAAGGCGCCTGTTCATAGGCGAGATCATGATAGGCTTCTATCATCAACTGCCGCGACTTTTCAGGCGTAGCGCCCGGATGCCGCATGGCCTCCGTCAGGTCGCCCGCGCTCATCTGATGGTCGCGCGACCAGATTTCATAGGTCGCCGCCTCGGGCAATCGCGACGGCCGGCGCGACCGTTCCCTGGACGAACGAAAATCGCAGATCACTTGCAGACCCAGCGTGTCCAGCACGGCATGGTCGCGATCCGACAGTTCGGACATCGTGCCTGACCGATAGACAAGGCCGGTGGCGACCGTTCTGCCGTCACGCGCCCGATACCCGCCTATGTCACGGAAATTATGCCCACCCTCAAGGGGGACGACGCGATTATATTCATGCGCTGCACTGGTCATTTGCTCTCGTCCGTCAATCTTTTCATAGGGGCGCCGATGTCAACTCAATGACGGTCGACCTTCGCCAGCATTTCATTGGTGAAGGCGGGAAGGCGCGCCACGGCTTCGTCCGACAGGCCATAACGCGGCAAGGGAAAGCCCAGGAACCGCTTCCGCCCGCCATCATCGCGATACAGATAGGTCACTGTCTGGATCAGGCTCCCGATCTGCCCGCCGGGATGCATGAAGGGCTCACCCCCCAGAAAATGTCCGCCGGCAGCTTCCGCCAATGCGCGGACGATCGACAAATTCTTCTCCCACAACCGGCGGCAAACCACATAAACGGCAAAGGGCGTGCCAGCCAGCAATGCCTGCGCCTCGGCGCTTTCCAGAAAGGAGCGCACGGGGACTGAAGGGTTATCACCCCACGTGTTCGTGAACAGCAACACGGCGTCATATTTCTGCGCGACGGCGGCGGCCGGTTCATAGGCGACGGGGACGACCATCCCTTTTTGAGCGCCCTGCGTCCATTTCTTCGACGCGGCGACATTCATAGGACGGGCGAGGGCATCAGCCGGATCACTCATGCTGATCCGGCACGACGTTACGTCCCACCCTGCGGCGCGCGCCGCAACCTCGGCCAGTTCGGCGCCCTTCCGGGCCTGACCGGTCATTGAATAATAGAGGATGAGGCAATGCATCTACACGCTTCTTTCCTGGATAGAGGGTGTCAGGCCACCGTCGCCGAACAGCGATCGAGCACCACCACATCACGCTCAACAGCAACGGCACGGAAGCGCAAATTGCCATTGCCTTCTTCGAAGAACTCGACGCGGATCGTTTCGCCCGGCATCACCGGCTTGCTGAACCGCACGAACATCGACTTGAAGCGCGCCACCTCATTGTCGCAATAGGCCGACAGGATGGCGCGATTGGCCAGGCCTTTGCTGCACAGGCCATGCAGGATCGGCATTTCAAAGCCGGCCTTGCGTGCGATCGCGGGGTCGGCATGCAGCGGATTCCAGTCGCCGCTCAGGCGGTAGATCAACGCCTGGCGAGGCAGGGTCGGGATCTCCACAACCCGGTCGGGCGCGCGATCGGGAACAGGCTCGGCCGGCGGCATGGTATCGCCGAAACCGCCCTCGCCGCCATTGCCACGCAGGAACAAAGTGGAGCGCACCGTCGCCAGATGATCACCATTGGCGTCGTTATAAAGGTCTTTTTCCTGATGCAGCAGTGCACCGCGCCCCTCGCCCTTGTCCTCAATGCCCGCGACTCGATATTGGCCGCGAATGGCGCCCGTGGCAGGCAACGGCTTGTGCACGACCAGATTCTGTTCCGCGTGTAGAATCTTGACCCAGTCGATACCGAATTCGGGCCTTTGCGCCCAGAAACCAGGATGGCACAGCACATTGGCATAGGCCGGAACGCACCGCAGATGCTTTTCGTAAACGAACGGCAGTTCCCCTTCGTTTAGCGGGTCCGAGCCATAGCCCAGACCCAGCGCGAACAGAATTGTGTCGCGCTTGTCATATGGCTGCACGATCGGCTCAATCGCCATATTCCTGATCTTTTCGATATCCATAGTTTTCAACCCCTCAGCGCCGCGCGCCCTTCAAAGCCATCCGAAACGCCATTTAGTTCGTAATCGCATCATATGCTAGCAATCATAATGAGCGGGCACCAGCGTTATAATACTATGCTAGCATACGATATTGACACTGGAGCCCGGAACGCTATGATCCTTGCTATAGAAATTCGGACGCCATGGCGCCGATGGACCGATCATAATGTTGTGGAGAAGGAAGCATGGGGAACCAAACAAAGGTTGCGCCCGATTATCGCCAGAGTGCCGCCCCCCTCTTCCAGCAGGTCATCGCCGATGATCCCGTGCCTGCGCCCGCCGTGCTGCGCGAATATTCCGAGCTGGACGTCCCGGTAGCGCACGTACCCCGCGACCGTTATCGCAGCCCCGCTTTCGCCGCGCTGGAGGGTGAGCGGATGTGGCCGCGCGTCTGGCAGATGGCCTGCCGCGAAGAGCAGATCCCCGAAGTTGGCGATTGCCTCGTGTACGACAGCCCCGGCGCCTCCTTCGTCATCGTGCGGTCCGAACCGGATCAGATTCGCGCATATTTTAACAGCTGCCTGCACCGGGGCATGAAGCTGTGTTCGGAGAATACCAGCGTCCGCAAGCTGGCCTGCCCCTTCCACGGCTTCACCTGGAATCTTGATGGCACGCTGGCCCATGTTCCTTCCCGCTGGGATTTCCCCGAGTTGCAGGAAGAGAAGATGAACTTGCCCGAGGCACGGGTGGAGTGCTGGGACGGCTTCGTCTTCATCAACCGTGACCCGGATGCGCCGTCGTTGATGGACTATCTGGGCCACCTGCCGGCGCATTTTGCCGACTGGCCCTTTTCGGACATGTATCTGGCGACGGTCATCCGCAAAAATATGGATGCCAACTGGAAGACCTGCATCGAGGGCTTCGTCGAGTCCTTCCACCTGGCCGGCATCCACGCTCAGGCACTGCCCTTTGGCGGCGATGCCAGCACCCAATATGATGTCTGGGCCGACGACCCGCATGTCAGCCGGTTCCTGGAACCCACCGGCGTCATGAGCGATCAACTCCCCAAGGCGCTTTCGGAGCAGGAAATTCTGGATTCTGCCCTGGCTCTGGTGTTCGGCGGGGGCGAAGCACCCCGTCTGGACGAAGGCGTGAAGGCCCGGCACTTCATGGCGGCAGGCATGCGCGCGGCGATGAGCGAAGCGCATGGGCGTGACTATTCGCACGTCTCCGATTCCGAAGCGGCGGACGCCGTTCAATATTCACTGTTCCCGAACATCATTCTGTTCCGGTCGCTTGGCTATCCCTATGCTTATCGCTTCTTGCCCGAACGCGGCAATCCCAACCGGTCCACCTTTGAATTCATGATCTTCAAGCCCAAACCGGACAATGTTGACTTCCTTCCGGAAGTGGAGGTTGTCGATCTAGGAAATGACGGTTCTTTCGCGGCGGCCGGCGTTCTCCCGCCCTGGCATGGGGAAATCTACGACCAGGACGTGACCGGCCTTCGTATGTGTCAGGACGGCATCCGCAACGGCGGCGACGCCGACATCATCTATTCGGCCTATCAAGAAGTCCGCATCCGACACATGCAGCAGACGTTGAGCCGATATGTGAGCGACGACCCCAAGGACGCGCCAGGACGACGGTGATCGCCATCGAACAAGACAGACACAGAGGGTTCTTGCCTTCTCAGGCAGTTCGCAAATGCAGGTCGCGGCCAAGCAACGCTCCCCATTTACCTCCGGCGGTTGACGCCGGGCAAAGGCCGCACTAGCGATTCTCAACCCTCTGACATATTGCCGGGGCATTTCATGACCACCCACATTCCGCCCTTTTCGACACCCGAAAAGAACCGCCAGATCGTGCTGGCCAAACGTCCTGAAGGCACACCGCGAACGAGTGATTTTGAGCGCAAGGAGGTTGCGCGCGAAGCGCCCGGCCCGGGTCAATTGCTGGTGCGCACTCTCTATCTATCCGCGGACCCGGTCCAGCGCGGATGGGCCAGCAACCCCGCATTGACCCCGATCGGCGCACCGATGCGCGCCCTGGCGATCGGCATTGTAATCGAAAGCCACGAGTCGACCATCGCTCAGGGCGATATCGTCTACGGTTTCCTAGGCTGGCAGGATTATGCCATCGTGACACGCGTTGACTTACTTTCCCATATCCCCACGCCCCGTGCGCCACTGCCGGCCTATGCAGGCGTTCTGGGCATGCCCGGCGTCACAGCCTGGCTGGCGCTGCATGACATTGCGCCACCATCGGAGGGCAAAGCCATATTGGTATCGACCGCGGCCGGAACCGTCGGCAGCGTCGTCGGGCAGATTGCCCGACAGGCAGGCGCTCATGTCGTCGGGCTGACCGGAAGCGACGACAAGATCACACGCTGCGTCAGCCGCTATGGCTATGACGCTGCCTTCAACTACAAGACCGGTGATCTGGCGGCGACATTGGCGGCGGCGCGACCCGAGGGGTTCGACATTTATTTCGACAATACTGGGGGCTGGATTCTGGACACCGCCATCCGCGCCATGGCGAAAAACGGACGTATCATTCAATGCGGTACAGCCGCGACGTCCAGCTGGAACCCGCCGCCGACAGGGCTGCGAAATGAGCGCGAAATCTTGATGCGCACGCTTAGCTGGACGGGATTTGTGATCTTCGATCATGTCGCCCGCTTTGGCGATGCCATTGACCGAATGACCGATCTGCTGCTGGCCGGCAAACTCGTCCATGATGAAGATGTAGAAAACGGGATCGACAAGATCACGAACGTTCTTGAAGAATTGTTCGCGGGTTCCAATAGCAGCAAGAAATTAATCTACATCGGCGAAGACTGATGGGGAGCGCGGGGACCACAGGCCTGGCTAAATGGGAGCGACGCCCTGTCGTCGCTCCCTCCAATCAAGGTCAATCCTGCCGCCAGCTGCCCAAGGCAGGGCGGACCGGCTGAATGATCGGTCTTTCCGCGAAGATGCCCTCCGTCATGAACGGATCGGCCGCAAGCAACGCGCGAACCGCCTCTTCATCCCTTGCTTCTAGCAGAAAAGAACTGCCGACGGGTGACGCATCGGAGCCGTCGTCACTGAGCATGGCACCAGCAACCTTCAATATGTCGCCTTGGGCGAGCCAATAATCCAAATGGCGCTGCCGATGCTCCAACCGCTTCTCCAACATATCAGGTCGATCGACAGCAAATATTATGAAATACATTTAGGGCTCCATCTCATAGCAGCTTCTTTCCCAAATCCCTTCAGATATTATTGTTCATTACGGCGCTTATGCCTGAAAGACTAGATACCTTTGCCCCATTCACGCCAATATTTTCCGCAAGAACTTCTTTCAGGTTCTTTTTCACTACAGAAAGCACTTTTTCAGCGCTTTCAACCTCCTGATCGGTCAGTCCCGATAGTATCCGTTGATTGACGTCGGAAGACACCTTCACCATCAGTTGGATGACCTCGAACCCTCGTTCCGTGATGAAGACCCGCTTGGCCCGACGATCCGATGCATCGGCTCTGCGCTCGACATGACCGGACGCTTCCAGTCGATCCACAAGACCGCCGACCGTAACCTTGCCGACCTCCATCAATCGGGCAAGGTCGACCTGCATCATTCCGTTATTGCCCCCGCGCGACAAGGCGCTGAGCACCGACCATTGCGATCGGGTAATGCCATAAGGCCGCATGATGAGATCCATGACGGTCCGGCGGATACGAGATACATCATGTACCAGATAGCCAAAGGCGAACTGTTGCGCCACAGGCTCCTCTCCTAAATCTTCCACCTTGCCGGTGGCTTCTTCCCTGTTTTTCATCGGATCTTCTTCTAGATAAGCGACAAGATATGCCGCACCATTTTTATGACTCATCACTCGATAAGATGCACGTATAAAATGCTAATGCGTACTGTATATTAATATATTATCAGATACCGGATAATAAGGTTTCGCATCCAACCTCCCGTTCCGGCTAGCACTGCGGCTGCAACGGCCTATAGCATCCCCGCAATCTCTTCGGCCGACAGGAATTGACCGGCATAAACCTGACGGGCACGTCTTTCCTCTGCCGCCGCTTCGGCAGTCGGGTCGATCACGTCTTCCGACCGCAATCTGGGAATCCGGGCCTGCCAGCACCCTGCTTCTACCTCCTCCGCGCGACTGATCAGATCCAGAGCCGCGCCCGTCCAAGCCTGCACGGCTACGGAACGATCAGGTATACCGTAAATTGCAACCAGGGGGAAAGAAAACGGCGTCGGCAGTGACTGTTCCTCATGATAGCTGAACAGACCAACGCTGCCAACGCCGGGCAGTTTCAAGGCGTCCGGCGCATGATGGTGCTCGAACCACTGACTGAAACCGACCTCATCCCCTTTTTTGGGGCGGATGAGCGCGGTGATCACATCTTCGCCTCGCCGGAATCCCTTTTCCCGGGTCCATCCATGCGAAAGGAAAACCGGGCGATAGAAATAATCGCGCAACCCGTCGAAAGACGCGTCGCGGATTACCTCCATGGAAGCCGTCCCCACGCGTTCCTTGTGTCCAAGAACTGACTTGGCCGCGCTTTCCCACTCATATATGGTATGCGCGAAGTAACCGGGGTCGACGGTCCGGCCATCCACGATCGGTTGTTGCGGAGTGATGATGAAGCGCTGTGTTGCTATCGCCCCATCAAGACGCATCGCGTCACGGATATGAATATTGGTGTACCAGTCGTCATAGCTGTCCTGACGTCCTTCCACCGCATTCTGATAGACGATCAAAATGCTTTCGAATGTTCCGCCACTCATCGCATCATACCTCCGCCTCGAAAACTGTCCCTTCCAACCGGGCCTATGGTTTTAATCGCGAAACCTTCCGCCCCTGGAACATGTTGGTGAGATCGCCTACGAGATACGCCCGCGCCCCTTCATCCAACATATCCAGCGTCCAGCCGCCGGGCTGATGGCAGGACCGCTCCAGATCCGGTTCAGGATACAGGCCGATCGATCCGCCCCCCGCGAAAAAGGTTCGCCCATTTACATTGGCGGCGGCATCAGTGCACAGCCAGGCGACGCAGACGCCCACCTGTTCGGGCAGCGGGATGTTGGTCGTCGTCCCGACCCAGACATTGCCATTGGCGGGTATGCCCAGTTCCTCCTGGGAATAGCGGACCGTTTCCATAACCGCGGGCGTGCCCAGACGAGTCGTGCCCAGCGGGCGCACGGCATTACAGCGCAAGCCGAATTGCCCCACATCCCGCGCCACCGATCGCGTGAAGCCGACCACGCCTTCCTTTGCTGCCGAATAGTTTGACATGCCCCAATGACCCAGACCCGACTGCGATGCCGTGTTGATGATCACGCCGCCGCCCTGTTTGATCATCAGTGGCGCGGCATGACGAATGGTGGTGAAATGCCCTTTCAGATGCACCGCGATGACAGCGTCCCAGTCCGCTTCGGACATTTCATAAATCGGGGAGGGACGCGCTATTCCGGCATTGTTGACGAGAATGTCGACGCGGCCGAAACCATCCATCGCTGCCTCCACCAGATTGCGCCCGCCAGCCATGCTGGAGATATCATCGCCGTTGGCGATCGCCTCCCCGCCCATGGCCTTAATCTCCTCAACCACGGATTGCGCGACATTCTCATGGTCGCCCTCGCCGGTCGGGCTGGCGCCCAGATCGTTCACGATCAGGCACGCGCCGGCTTCCGCCAGTGCCAATGCTTCTGCCCGTCCCAAGCCACGTCCGCCACCGGTGACGATCGCAACCTTGCCCTCCAGGCGCCTGCTTTTCTCCATTATCACTTTCCTTTATTGTTTGAATTGATTGCCGCGCGAACTTTACCAAGCTCGGTCTCATATTTGCTGCGGTCGATGTCGGTCATTTAGTCTGGGCGAGCAGGCCACGCAGCCCACCCGCCGCCGCATCATTGGGTGGCCGTTTCGCGCAAGCTGCTCTGGCGGCGTTCGTCATGCTGGCGAAGCACCGACCGCGCGCTGTCATACAGCAATCGCGCACGCGCGCGTATATTCATCCCCTGACCGCGCAGGCGATCCATTGGCACCTCCAGCGAAAGGCAGCGATCGATCGGAATATGATCGAGCGCATCGAGCAGCGGAAATTCGCCCTGCCCTGGTGCCGTCCGGTTGAACACCGCTTCCTCAAAGGCGCGATCGGGATCCATCGAAAGCGGGCCGTCGCACAGTTGCACATAGCCGATCGCTCCCGCGGGTAGTCGCGCCAGGTCCACCGCTCCCGATCCGTTGCGGATCATGTGCAGCATATCCAGCGCCAGCGATCCATTGGCATGAGCCGCAGCGTCGATGATCTGCATCGCCTGAGACAATGTCTTGATGGAAGTAAAGGTCATGAACTCCAAGCCTGCCGAGATATTCAATCTCGCCGTGATCTCGCAGAACCGATGAAAATTTTCGGTGCTCCGCCCGAAATCCTCATCCGCGATCAGCGCTGTTGCGCGCCGCGCCCCGAGTTCAGCAGCCAACTCCAGCGCCGGAATGAAGCTCTCCACCGGTGTATCGGGGGTCAGGAAGAAAATTTCGGCATTGTAGATCTTGACGCCGGTCGACCGCAACGCCGCTTTGACTGCCGCCGCATTCTGACGCGACACCAGTGGAAAGCTGACCGATTCGTCGGTCGTATCCTGAAAGAAGGTGCAGATATTCTCGAATCCGGCATGGGCGGCAGCCTCGATCAAGCCCACTGGATCCGTTTCCTGCGCAGACAGATGGTGGAAGGACAGCTCTCTTGCCGCAGAATTCATGTGTTCTCTCCTTCGTGCGAGAGGGGAGGCACGCGCGCGCTGGTTGGCATGGGGAACGCCCCAAACCATTTCGCGTCTTTTTCCTAACCCCGCTATGTCGTATACGATATGGGTTGACTCGGGCTTCGTCAACGATAGTCTTGCATACCATCTGCGGATTGATCAGCAGTCGGGCCAAACGAGAAGCCCGGCAGGAGAGCGAAATGAGCGAGCAGACGACAGCCATTGTGCGCCGGCATCTGGATGCATGGCAGAAGGGAGACGTCGATGCGCTGCTCGCCGACTATGCCGAGGACGCCGTCATGATGACGCGCGACACAGGCGTCGTGACGGGCAAGCCCCAGATCAGGGCGCTATTCGATCATGTTTTCGCGGAGATATTCCGGCCGGAGGATACCCGCCTTGAAGTGACGGCAGAACTGGTCTCCGGCAACCATGCCCTAGTCCATTGGAAAGCGGCGACAACCACCTTCCGCACCATTGGCGCGTTCGATGCCTTTACTATCAGCGACGGCAAGATCGTCGCACAATTTGCGGGAATGTCAGCGACACCGAACGAATGAATGGCAGGCTGAAGTAAAAAAGGAGAAGCAGATGGATCTTAAACTCAAGGGCAAAAAGGTCATCGTCACCGGCGGCAGTCGCGGCATCGGCCGAGCCATATTGGAGCAATTCGCAGAAGAAGGCGCCGATCTCGCCTTTTTCTCCCGCAATGCCGAACAGGTCGCCGAAGCCAGCGCGACACTGACCGCCAAGGGCGCCAAAGTGTTCGGCGAAGTCCATGACATCAACGATCTCGAAGCCTATGGTGCCTGGCTGGCCAATGCAGCCGAAAAGCTCGGTGGCGTCGACATTTTCGTCCATAATGTCAGTTCGTCGGGTAGCGATGGTGCCAACTGGGATCTGGCGTTCAAGCTGGACGTGATGGCCGGCGTGGCGGGCTGCAACATATTGGAGCCCTATCTCGAAAAGTCGGACAGCGCCGCTGTCGTGCTGATCTCCTCTACCGCCGCGGTCGAAACCTTTATCGCGCCCAATGCCTTCAACGCCATGAAGGGGGCGCTACTGACCTATGGCAAGCAACTGTCGCAGGCCTGGGGGGCCAAGGGCATCCGCGTCAACGTCGTGACGCCCGGCCCGGTCGTCTTCCCAACCGGCAACTGGACCAAGGTGAAGGAAGCCTATCCCGACATGTATGAGGGCACGGAAAAGCAGATCGTGCTGGGCCGTCTCGGCAGGCCGGAAGAGGTGGCGAGCGCCGTCGCCTTCCTCGCAAGCCCGGTTTCATCCTTCACTACCGGCACCAACCTGGTCGTGGATGGCGGCTTCACCAAGCGCGTCCAATTCTGATGACAGGAAAGCCCGTGCCCAGCGGCTTTTTCCAGTCCGCATGGGTGGTCGAGGATATCGACCGCGCCATGCATAATTGGGTCAGCGCGGGCGTGGGGCCGTTCCATGTCGTCCGACGGGCGCAGGTGCAGGATCTGCGCTATCGTGGAGAGCCTGCGCAAGTCGATTTTTCGGTCGCCATCGCCCAATCCGGGCCGATGCAGATCGAACTCATCCAGCAGCATGACGACCACCCTTCCCACTATCGCGATGTCTATGCGCCGGGTGAAGAGGGCTTCCACCATGTCTGCCGCTATACGGCAGATTTCGACGCCGACCTTGCGGACCATGCCGCGCGCGGCGGCATCGCGGCTGTGACAGGCCGGTCGGGCGACATGCGCTTTGCCTTTCTCGACACGCGCGCCACGCTCGGCTGCATGACGGAGATTATCGAGGACAGCGCCACCATGCGCGGCTTTTTCGACCTGATAGCGCGGTCGGCGATCGATTGGGACGGGATCGACCCGATCAGGGAAGCCAATTGAAAAACCGATCAAGCCCGCAACGCCGGGCAGGGTAATGGAGAGAAACATGGACCTGGGGCTCAAGGATAAGGCGATCATCGTGCTCGGTGCGGCGACGCCCAACAATATGGCGCAATGCATAGCGCGCGCCTTCGCGCAGGAAGGCGCCAGGGTGATGGTGGCGGGGCGGAAACAGGAACCGCTACAGCAGCTGTCCGAGGAGATTGGCGGTGCATGGCATCTGTGCGACATCACGTCAAAGGCGGATGTGGAGGAGCTGGTTGACGCCACGCTCGAAAAGTTCGGGCGGCTGGACGTCGGCATCAACAGCACCGGCAACGGCCTGATGAAGCCCTTCATAGAAACGACGACCGAAGAATTGAAGATGATGTGCGATGTGCAGTTCATCGGTCCCTTCCAATTTTATCAGGCGCTGATCCGGGGCATGACCAATGGCGGGTCGATCATCCAGATCACCTCGGCGACAGCCAAGATCATGCTTGACGATCATTCACCCTATCGCGGGACCAAGGCGGGCGCGGACGAGGTGATACGGTCGATCGCCAATGAATTCGGGTGCAAGGGCATTCGCGCCAACTCGGTTGCGCCGGGCCTGACCGACTCGCCGATGGCGGCGGCGGCCTATGCGGTCCCGGCGATCATCGACCTTTTCAACCGCGAAAGCCCGATGGGGCGTACCGGCAAACCCGAGGATATCGCGGCAGCCTGCCTGTTCGTCGCATCCGATCTTTGCTTCATGACCGGCGAAACCTTCCAGGTGAACGGCGGCATCTCCTTGCGCCGCAACCCGCGCCAGCAGGAGATGATCGAAGTGACAACGGCGGCGGCGGGCTGAGGTAAGACGATGTCGACAGTTCTCAACATACCCCTGCGCTATGATGCGGTGACGCCGGAATGGATGACCGGCGCCCTACGCGGAAAATGGCCGGACGTTATCGTGAAAGACCTCAAACGGGGTCCGATCTTCGGATACAAGCAGAACAAGTTCCGTGTCCAGGTGGACTATGCCGATGGCGACGGTCCGACCCGGAACTTCATCGTCAAAGGCAATTTCCCTGGTCAGGATGATCCATCGACCGGCACGGCCTGGTCCATGGCCAGCGAGCTCCGCTCGATACGAGACGTCGCGCCGCTGGTAGCTGCTCCGTTCGCGCCCGAATGCTATCATATCGACATCAGCGAGCAGGCGTCCGCCATCGTCATGGAGGATATGAGCCCCAAGGGCGCCATATTCTTCGACGCCTTCCATACGCTGACGCTGGGTCAGGCCATGGCGTTCATGGACGCCTTCGCCCGCATGCACGCCAGCGCATGGAACAGTGACATGTTCAAGCCGGGCGGCGCGATGGGGCCGGGCACCTTCGCCGGAGAGAACCGGCAGCTGGTGAATGAAGTCTATCTGCCCAGCCTTCTGGAGGAGGAGAGTTGGCGACAGTTCGTCGAAATGCCCAGAGGCCGTGCAATCCCGCGCATGTTCCAGAAACTGGATCGGGTTCAGACGGCATGGGACGCGCTGTGGAGCCTGCTGCGACAGGCCGACATGACCGTCATCCATGGCGATGAGCATCTGGGCAATCTCTTCGTCGCCGCCGATGGCACGCCCGGCGTTATCGACTGGGTGGCGCGGCCGGAACATTGGCCGATCGGCATCGCCTATTTCATGGTCTGCGCGCTCGACATTGCCGATCGGCGGCAATGGGACCGTGCGCTGATTTCCCACTATGTCAGCCGGCTCGCATTCCATGGCGCGACCCATGTCCCCAACGTCGAGGATGCCTGGTTCCTGTATCGCTGCACCACCTTCTATCCCGTGGTGACGTGGATGAACAACAGCGCGGTCTGGCAACCGGAGGCGGTCAATACAGCAAACACCGTGCGTGCCGCGGTCGCGGCGCTCGATCATGATGCTTATGGCCTGCTTGGCCTCTGAAAATGACCGACAGAGAGGATGCAGAATGATGACCCTGGAAGAAATTTCCGCCCATCTGGAAATAAGGCAGGCGCTGGCAACCTATTCACGCGGCGTCGACCGCTGGGACGTAGATCTGCTGAAACAGGCCTATCATGCAGAATCCATGGACAATCACACGATGTTCAACGGCCCCGGCTGGGAGTTCGCCGAGTTCATCACCGATTTCTGCCGCAAGACCGGCGGTGTTAGCCAGCATCACATCACGAACATCTACATCGAACTGCATGGCGATAGCGCCAATGTCGAAACCTATTATATCGCCTATCATCAGTTGAACGATGAGGAAGCGGGAACGAGTAAGCTGCTGAACACGGGCGGCCGCTATCTCGACCGGTTTGAAAAACGCAACCGCCAATGGAAGATCGCCCAGCGCATCTGCACGATCGACTGGTCGCGTGAAAATCTGCCCGGACAATCCTGGGATGGCGCGCAGGCTTTCCCGGCGATCGGTCCTCGCGGCGTCGATCCCATGTATCCCCTGTTTGAACAGACTGTCTGACTTGCAAGGCCGGGCGAGCATGACGCCCACCTGGCTTTCCTGTGCCCCGGAGGCTTGTATGAATGTGACGGATCTCCCCGCCCGCGACTATGATGAACTGACGACGGGCTGTCCCTTTTCCACCCTGCGCCGTCTGCGGGATGAGGCCCCTCTGCTGCGACTGACCTCGGCCGATCCGAACAAGAATCTCGTCCTGTTCACCGATCCGGCCGACATTCTGGCCATCATCAACGACCCGGAAACCTTTTCCAGCACCGACCATGCGCAATCGCGCCGGTTCGACAGTGACTTCACGCCCAAGACAGCGTGCGTCTATGCCGGGCATCAGACAAACCTGAAACCTGTTCTGGTCTGGAGCGACGGCGTTGATCATCAGCGGGTACGGCGTCTGGTGCACACCGCCTTTTCCGTCCCGCGCGTCAATGCCAAGTCGCCCTATATCCAGGAATTTGTCGATGAGCTTATCAACGATTTCCAGTCTGGCGGGACGCTGGATTTCGTCGAGCGCTACGCCTTCCTCCTCCCCTCCCGCGTGATCACCCGGGAGCTTGGACTGCAACCGGCTGACGTCCCGTTGGTGCAGGACATCACCAACGCCATTTCAGCGGCGATGGATCTGGCCAGTCCGCCCGAAGTCGTCGAAGCCGCCGCCGATGTGGTCGTGCGCCTGCATGACATGCTGCGGCACCGGCTCGACAATATCGATGCGCTTCCCGAGAATTGCCTGCTGCGCGATCTCGTCACCGCCCGGATCGAGGACGCCCCGGCCCTGTCGCGGGATGAACTGCTCTGGCTCAGCACCCTGCTGCTGGCGGCGGGCGGTCACACCAGCGCGGCCATGATCGGCTGGAGCGTCTATCTGCTGGCGGAGCAGCCCGATATTCAGGCGCGGCTGCGCGCTGACCCGTCCCTGATTCCCGCCTTTGTCGAGGAGGCGTTGCGGCTGCATGGCCCCGTCCCCACCACCTATCGCACCGTGACGCGCGACACCCGCATTCGCGACGTTGAGTTGAAGAAGGGAAGCTGGGTCATCGTGCGCTGGGATTCGGTCAATCTGGATGAGCGGAAATTCCCGGAGCCGGAGACGCTGGACCTTGACCGTCCGAACATCCGGCAGCATTCGACCTTCGGCCTGGGCAAGCATTTCTGCATCGGCAATCAGTTGGCCCGGCGGGAAATGACCCTGACCCTGGAAAGCCTGTTGCGGCGCTTTTCCGATATCCGTTTTGCCAAGGATCAGGCCTCGATCGCCGTGATCCCTTCCTTTGACGGACATATGCTGGCGGAACTGCCGCTGACACTCGTGCCCGCCTGATCCTTTCGGCAACCGGAGACGGGTCGCGGGATCAGCCCGCCACCGCCGTTCTCGCGACCGCCGCACGCATGATATGTACGGGAATGGCCGACATCCGCGGCATGGCGTTGACCGTTTCGACATGCTCGACCGAGCTGATCAACGCATTGACGCCGCTCACCAGCTGCTCGCCCGGTAGCCCGCCCCAACTGTGGCTCATCGCAACCACTCCCGGTCGCATCGCGTCATCCGCTTGCGCGATGGCGACGATCTCTCCATGATCGGATCGGATCACGACCTCATCGCCTTCAGCCAGACCCAGGGCGCCCATATCCTGCGGGTTGAGGAAAATCGGTAGGACCGGGTTACGGGATCGGATCGCCTTCAGGTGCATGCCGTTCGTGTTGAACAGATCGCGCACGCGGCGGCTGGTCAGCAGGAAAGGATGATCGCGTTCGCGCAATGCCTGCTCGCCATAGGCGGATAGTTCGCCCGCGACATCGGTCGGCATGACGTCAAATTGAGCATTCTGCTGCTCCGTCACGCTCGGCCTCACCACCCAGTCGCGATGTTCAAACAGGACGCCGCTGGGCTGCTGGACCAGATCATCAAACGACACCCTCGCTCCCTTGAGCCGCAGACCCAGCAGTGCTTCAGCCTTGGGCGGCGTTACCATGTCCAGTTCCTTACCGGCAAAGCAGATGGTCTTGCCCAGCCGTTTGGCGACGGACCAATAGACATACCAATCTTCGGTGAGATCGGAGCCTTTGGGCGGTCCGATGACCGGCGGCGTGAACTGGAGCCAGTTTTCCGGCTGCAACGGATAATTGGGGATCAGCAGCGGCAGGTCGGCCCGCTCATATTGCATGCGCGGCGGCAGGATATAATGCGCGCGCTCGGCCGTGGCGGTCATATAGGGATCGACGACCACCAGCAGTTCCAGCGCGTCCAACGCTTGGGTGAAGCGCGCATTGTCGGGCACCGTAGAGGCAGGATTGGCGCCGTTCACGAACAGCGCGCGGATCTGCCCCTCGCCCGGCGTCATGATCTCTTCGGCCAACGTGCTCGTCAGCTTTTCGCCGCCGAGGCGACCGACGCCCCGGATACGGCTGGGCGGAACCTGCTCCCATGACCGGGTGGCGGGGAAGACCTGTTCGCACACATCCCGTTCAGGCGAGGTCAGATCGACGATCAGCCGGTCCCCTGCCCGGCGCAGCCGCCCGCAGATGACATTGATCACTTCGACCAGATGCTGAGTCAGGTTGGAGAAGGGGGCCATGCACGCGCCGGTCGCCGCATAGGCTCCGCCGCGCCGGTCATCGCGCGCGAACATCTCGGCGATCGCACGCAACTGGCCCTGCATGAGACCGGCCCGCGCCTCGACCCGTTCGGGCGTAAACGGATCGACCGACATCCGCAGCGCGGCCATGCGTTCCGCCCCGACGTAACGGTCGCAGAACTCCCGGTCGTTCCACCCCTCGTCAAGGATGATCCTGATCAGCCCGGCCAATATCCCGCATCTTCCCCCGGCAACGGCTGCGCGAACAGGTCGGCGAAATAGGCCGTTTCGGTCCGCCGCGGATCGATGACGATCAGCTTGAGGCCGCTGGCCTTGGCCGCCTTCAGCCGCCGCACCGGATCGGGGCCCATGACTGGCACGGTGGAATGCGACACGAGCGGGTTGGTGCCGACGAACAGCAATATGTCCGACTGGGTGATATCCTGAAGGCCCGCGCTCCAGACGCCCATGCGTTCAGCGGCCACGACCTTGGCGGATTGATCGATGGACAGGGTGGAATAGAGGCTGCTGCTGCCGATCGCCGCCAGAAAGGCATGGGTCATCGGATAGCCGGTCGAGTTGGGCGTGCCGCCATTGCCGTTGAACAGCGCCACCGCGTCCGCGCCATGGCTGTCGCTGATCCGCCGGACATGCCCGGCAATCTCGTCCAGCGCCTGTTCCAGCGCGATTTCCGCATAGCTGCCGTCGGGCATGCTCTTGAGCGGACGCAGCAGACGGGCTGGCCCGTGATGCGCTTCTTCCGCCTGCAATCCCTTGAAGCAGGCATAGCCCTTCGCCAGAGGCTGTTCCTTGTCGCCCCTTATGCTGACAATCCGATCATCCTCATCGATCGTCAGGACCATGCCGCAATGGGCATTGCAGATGCGGCAGAAAGAATGGGCGGTACGCATCGGGCAGACTTCCCCATTTATGGCTTACAAAGGCATCCCGGCTTCTTCGGCGAGATGGCGGTGCACATTCTGGACGCCGAGTTCATTCCGTCCGATGACGGATCGGAACCCTGCGGGCGCATGTTTCAGATTATTATAGCCGCCAGCGCTGACGCTATAATCCTCCGTTCCGACAACCTTCATGATCAGCTCATGCGCGGCTTCATAATGGTGCCGGTCCTCGTCCGTCGGCGCGCCATCCAGCTTGTACGTGCCGAGGATCGAAAAGCCCTTCCCCACCGTTTCGCCCGGAAAGATGCGGTGCACCGAAACGAAGCTGCCGCCCTGTTCCATCGGCTGTATGTTGATGGCGATATTGGGGAAGATATAATAGGTCGGCGAATAGGGGATCATCGGCCATTCATCTTCCGCCTTCCCCATCGTCGCCTTGTACGCATTGGGGGCGAAGGCGATGCGGTGGTTGCGGCCAAACGCATCATATTTGATCAAGTCGCCCAGATAGAGCGCGCCCACCGTCTTGGAATGCAGAAAGCCGACATGATAGCCCTCGCAATAAGTGTCGAGGGCATATTTCCAGTTGGCGTCGAAATCGAGCCGCCCCTCCGCCACCTTATGCGCATTTTCCAGCGCGAAAAGCGACACGATCGGCGCGAATTCACCCAGCATTGCCTCGACATCGATCCGCTCATCGCCCGCATGGGGCTTGACGAAGATCATGCCGCCCCATTCCCCGACCGGCACGCAGACGAGGTTGCGGCTCTCCATATGCTCCGGGTCAAAAGCGTCCTTGCGCGGCACGCCGATCAGCTTGCCTTGCAGATCGAAGGTCCAGGCATGGAACGGACAGATGAAGCGCGCATGATGGCCGCATTCATTCACCAGCTTTGCGGCGCGGTGCATGCACATGTTGAGGAAGGCGTTGACGGAGCCGTCCTTGGCCCGCACCACCATGATGGAAGGCCCGACCAGATCGAACAGCAACATGTCGCCGGGATTGGGAATATCCTTGGACAAGCCGGCCAGCATCGGCATCTTGCCGAAGATGTTTCGCTTTTCCGCTTCGTCGCGCGCTGCATCGAAATAGAAGTTGGGCGAAATCAGGCTGGAATGTTCGCCAAGGTCGGTGGACCGCGCATTGACGTGCTGCGCCAAGGCCCGGCAGACCTCGACATTTTCGTCATGGGGGGCGTCGATCCGGCTTGCGGCTTCTGCGTCCATGCTGCTCTCCATTGTCAAGCCGATCCGGCAGGCCGGCCATTATCGTCTACGATCATCCCATGCCCTGCCTGTCTGCGCAAGGGCATGGCGGTCCTCATATCACGCCGAGCGCACACATTGCGGCGTGCGTATCCCAATAGAAGGGGCGCCATTCGACGATCCGACCGTCGCGAAAGCGGAACAGCTCTACCGCCTGCCCTTCATAGGTCAGCCCCGTTGCCCGCGCGACGCCGGAAAATTTATGATAGGCGAAGACCAGGTCTCCGGCCGCGCAAAATTCATAGAAGACCACTTCTACGCTGCGCCATGCGGCGAACATGCCTGCCATCCCGGCCAGCGCCGCTTCCTTGCCGCGCATATCACCGCCATAGGGGAGCGAGGCCGCCTCGTGGAAGCTGACGTCGGGATCGAGCGCCTCGGCGAGCACTTCCATCTCCCCCCGTTCGATCCGGCGGTAGATGCCGATCAACAGGTCGCGATTGCGCCGGGCTTCTTCGGTCAGCCCCGCATCCGACGACATGTCCAGCGTTAACTGGAATTGCGCTTGGGCCGACGTGTCGCTCATAATGCCTGTGCCTCCATCCTCTATCTTGTCATTTCAGCCCATATTGACGGCTCGGGCCGACGATCAGCATCGGCCCATGAGCGAAGCCCGGTCGGCCGTTGACCTTCACGCGGGCGATCTGCTCGCGATGCACCGGACGGAGCAGGCGCCCATCGGGCATGCCGACATCCTCGGGATCGCTGAGGTCATATTGATCATATTCCTCCAGCCACTGGCCGCGCCACACGCCCAGTCCCTTTTCATCATTATAACCTGAATCGTAACCGCTGCCCTTGTACGCCCAGGCGCGGCCGATCGCCTCGACCTCGACGGTCCAACTTTGCCCATCCTCCGTGCGCAGTTCCAGGGTTCCGGCCTCATAGACCCGCTTGCCCGGAATCAGCTTATAGTCATGCCTGACGTCGACGATGTTCAGCGGGGGATGATCGCCGGTCAGACTAGTGATCTGCCCGTCCAGATAGGTGCGCTCGCCATTACCGTTTTCCTGCACCTGGAACAGGGCGCAGGTCGTATCGGTCGCCCACCACAGCACGATGATCATGTGGCCGGTATCCATGTCGGAAACGGCTTGCGACGCGGGGTCGAGCTTGCGCCCCGTGAAGGTCTCAAAACCGCCCACACCCGCGCGGACGCCCCAGCTGTGATCGCGCCAGGTGAACCAGTCCTTCACCTCGGTCTTCTCGCCATTGACGCTGATCCAGCCATTCATCTTGCCATGCTGGTCGAAGCGCATATGATCACGCACGATGCGGCCGTCGAACCGGGTGAAGTGCCGCTCTTCCAGATGCGCGGGCGCGATCGCTTCCCACTCCAGATCGTAGGCGCCGGGATAATCGCCCGGTTCCAGCGCGATGCGCAGCCGCTTCATCGGTTCGATCACCTTGTGGGACAGCGGCCCCAGCACCGTCGGCTCGACATCGGGCCAGAGCGATCGGGAATAGCGGTGATTATATTGCCGTTTCGCGCCCTGTTGGATCATCGCGAAGCCGTCCATCACATTATTATTCTTGTAGACGCCAAAGCTGGTCACAAGACCCAGATTGCCGTCGGGCGCATGACATCCGATCACGATGCGGTCGAAAAAGCGGTGATCCGAAATGGTGGTATGCGCCATCACCTCGGTCGATTGATGGAACAGCGTTTCGTCGAGAGCGGTGAGCATGTCTTTATCAAATCCTCTGTATAAAAGGCGCCGGCGGCGCCATCAGATCGGCGGGACGGCCTCGCTGGATTGCACCATGGCATATTCCCGTTCCTGCATGCGGGCGATGCAGGCGTGCACCTGGGACCGCAGTTGCTGACGCCCAGTCTCCGTCCCCAGTGCAGGCACTTCGCGGATCAATCGCGTCATGGCTTCGCGACAGGCCGCATTTTCCGACCGCAACTGGCTGGTGGATATTTCCTGCCGATCTGGGAGGTCGCCGAACAGCGCCAGAACATCGGACTCCAGCGTCAGCCCTTGTTCGGCGGCAGTCAGAAGCAGACCACGCATGTCCATCATGTCTGCGATCAGCAAATCGCGCTCCATTGCGCTCCGGTCTTGCAAATAGGTGAGCACCTGGATGCAGGCACGCAGATTGCCTGCCGCCCATCCACTTTCGACCTGAGGCAGCACATCCTCACGCAGCGCGCGCGTGACGGTGGCGATCAGTTCGCCAATCGGTGCGCTATGGTTCATCAGTCGATCCCCCGATAATAGCTGCTTTCGCGGCCCGACACCTCGGCGAAGGCCTCCACCAGATCGCGGCCGATGCAGCGCCCCACATAGCGGCCGGTAAAGGCCGTGGTCACGAGGCCGAAAGACAGCATATAGGCCTCCTTTCGCCGCCCCTCGGCCCACACGCCGTATAGATAGCAACTCCCCAGCACATGTTGCTTCAGCCAGATGAAAAAATGCGCATAGGCAAGGCGATGCGGCGACACCTCCGCTCCCACGCAGGCGGCATAATGCGCCATCACCTCATGGAAATCGGACAGCGACAGCGTGCCTTGCGAAAAGGCCAGGTCGAGCGCGCCATCGGACAGGCCGGTCAGTTCCCAGTCGCACATGGCCACGATCCTGCCGTCGCGCCACAATTCCTCACCAACGCCATTATTGCCCTTGATGATCGATATGCGCGGCGCATCCTTTGGCACATTTTCGCGCAGCCAGGCGAAAGCCTCCTCGACCATCGGGGACGCATAGGGGCGCTTCTCGCACCAGCGAGCATACCAATAGTCCAGTTCATGCAAGTTCGCTTCCGCCGGAGACGCGGGCGGATCGATAAACTGGTCAAAGCCGAGCGCCTTCCAGTCGGTGCGATGCACCAGAGCCAGCTTTTCCGCGCATTCAAAGGCGACGCGCCGGCGCAGGCGCTTACCCTCTGCATCCTGATCGTACAGGCCCGGAATTGCCGTGCTGCCTTCGACCAGACGCCGAACCATGTGCGGACGCCCTTCGGCAAAATCCTGATTTTCGTCGAACCATAACGGCTCCGGCACGGGAACGTCCGATCGCCACAACCGGCTGTAGACTTCCCACTCGTGCCGGAGCGGAAATGGACAGCCATAGCCCTCATTCGGCGGATCGACCCGCAGCGCGAAACTGTGCGATTCATCCTTGATCAACAGATCAACTAGATAGGTTTCGCGCGACGCACCGGGGAAGGTCTGTCGCATCTTGACCAACTGGACGGGGGTGCCAAGTCGTTGCGCAAGATAGTCCGTTGCGGCCTGTTCATCGATACTGTTCACGTCATCCGTCCTTGACCAAAATCATCTTTCATTGGCTGCAAAGACGCCGTCCGGCGACAATGTGACCACCGGACGGCATCCCTCCCCCCTTTTAGAACTTTGCGCCCACGGTGACTCCATAGCTTGCCGGTGGACTGGCAACCGCCGTCAACGCCAGATTGCTCACCGTTTCGACGCTCGTGCGGTAATATTTGTTGAAGACATTCTCGCCGTAGAGCGAAATGGTGTAGCGGTCCGACGGATCGGTATAGCGCAGGCTGAGATCGACCAATCCATAGGATTTTTCATCCGCAGCCGGTATCTCGATGCCGTAGACCAACTGCCGTCCGGTGTAGCTATAATCCGCGCTGGCGACGACTTTGCCGACACCATTGTCGATCAGCGTCAGGTCCGCCCCGGCGGTGCCCACCCATTTCGGCGCATAGGCGAAGCGGAAATAATTATTGTCCGTAACGACGCCCGTGCCCAGAACGTCCGCGACATAGCCCTTATACTTCGTCTTCAGATAGGCGACCGAGCCTCGCAAGGTCAAGCGGTCAACCGGTACGGCGACCGTTTCGATCTCGAACCCTTTGGTCGTCGCGCCCGGAATATTTTCCGTCAGCAGCAGCGACGCCCCACCCAGCGCCTTGACGCCCAGCGTCCTTTGCAGATTCTCATAGTCATTCCAGAACAGATCGACATTCACGCGGAGCCGCTTGTCGAGCCAGTCGGTCTTCGCACCAATCTGATAGGATTTGACGGTTTCCGGATCATAGGGTGTTGACCCGGCAAAGGTTGTCGGGAAAGGCTGCATGCCGCCGCCCCGATACCCTTCGGCATAGCGAACATAGACCAACTTGTCGTTGTCAAACTTATAGGAACTGCCGAGTTCGAGAGAGAAGTTCCGCCATTTCTTGCGCACATAGATGCGCGAGGGTGCCGACGGAACCGGTAGGCCGACATATTGCTGCGCATAGGAATTGTGTGTCTTCTTGTCCCAGGTCTGGCGACCGCCAAACGAAATACTCCACTTGTCGGTGACATGAACTTCCGCCCGTGCGAAAGCGGCCATGCTGGTCGTGACACCATGCTGGTTCTGATCAATGGAAGCGCCGCCATTCCCCGCACCGCCGAACAGGTCGATCGGCAGTGTATAATCGTGAATGCTGCGGAAATAATAAAGGACCAGCAACCAGTCTATCTTGCCATCCAGATCGGCCGAATCCGCGAACAGTCGCAACGCAATGTTTCGATTTCCACACAATCTTCCACTCCCCCTCAATTAATATATTATAATATTATTATTTTGGCAGACTGAGTTGATGAGCGGTTGTTGTAATTCTCTGCCGCACAACTTGTGTGGAAGAAATCTTCCACTTCCCATCTTCCTTTCGATAGCTGTCATGATAATGACCATCGCCCTGAAGCGTAGCCAGCCCCGAATTATTGGGCTTGTCCAAACTCCAGTAAATCCGGTCCTCGAACGCCCAAATGCCCGTCGCCGTGGTATCGCTCGTGATTTCGATTTCTGGGGCATAGCCGCGATGAATACTGCTCGATCCTTCCAGAAAATCTATTGTCCACGGAATGAACTCGTCGGCGCTGCTGCTGCCATCCAGTTCCGGAAATTCAAACCTCACATCCTGAGTGAAGCATTGGCGCCAGACATCCCAGGATCTGGAATCGATGGCGCGCCAGTAGCGGGCCTTCAACTGACGAATATCTTCAATCGCAGCAAGTTTTTCCACCTTCTCCATCAGAATCTCCCCAGAATTGAAGCCGGATTATGCGGCGATAACGGCCAGTTCCGCGTCCCACCGATCCAGAACTTCATCCGTCCGCAAGGGGAAGCGATTTTCCACTGGAAAGACGAGCGGCGCCATCTGTTCCAATTCCTCCAGCTTCCATGGGCCTTGCGCCTGACAATCACGGAACAGGACGCGTTCTTCGTCCGGCGCCGACAGCATGGCGACCCGGCGCCCTTCGACCGCGAATACATGACCATTGATATAGGACGCCGCATCGGTGCACAGATAAGTGACCCAGGGAGCGATCCCGTCAGGACCGTTCAGCCTGAGCAGATAATCGACTTCCGCCTTAGTCCGGAAGCCGCGGTCGATCCAGCGGTCGATCATCGCCTGGAAGGCCGCTGGATCCCGCGAGTCCCCCATCGCTGTCAGCGCCTCGGGATTGTAGGTATTCACTGTGATGCCATAGGGTCCGTAATCGGCCGCCATGGCACGCCCCAAGCCAAACAATGCGGCCTTGGACGTGGAATAGGCGCTGCCGCCCATCTTGCCAGTGCCTGCATAGGATGCCGCGTTGATGATGCGCCCCCACCGCTGCTGCTTCATATGCGGCAGGGCGGCGCGCGCCATATAAAATGGTGCATTGAGATTCACCGACAGCGTTCGATGCCAGGTGTCGATAGAACATCCCTCGACCGGCCCGATCGCTTCGTCGCTATAGATCGCCGCATTATTAATCAGGATATCCACCCCACCAAAGGCCGCAACGCACTCGTCCACCAGCATCTCGGCGAAGACCGGATCGTCCACCGCACCGGCAACGCCGATCGCCTGACCTCCGGCGGCGCGTATCTCTTCCACGACGTCGTCGATGGCCTGCTTGCCCGCCGCGCCGGAGCCGCGCGCGTTAATCACCACCCGCGTTCCTTCAGCCGCGAGCAGGCGCGCGATCGACCGGCCAATGCCAGAGGAAGAACCCGTTACAATGGCCCTCTTGCCTTCAAGTCTCATACTATCCCCTGCACTATAGTCTGCCGTCCGTTGCCAGCGCGGCCATTATTCACACGGCTTGGTTCAAAATGATCTGCGCCTGTTCGCCGGCTGCAGCAGGCAGAGGACGGACGCCGGCGATATATTCGTCGATCACATCGTGGAAATGGAGCAGCCGCCGCTCTTCATTAGCGAGATAAGAGCCCTTATACCCCTTCGACATGAAGCCCAATTGCTGAGCCTGCATGATTCCGCTGTCCTGCTCCACGACCGGGCCGAGGCTGCGTTCGCCATAGTCGAACACTTGGTGGACGACCTCCTCATTCGCACGCACCGGCCCGCCCGGCGTGCCGATAATGGCTGTCGGCTCTTCAGGCTCCATGGCGTAGAACCAGTTATCGAACAGCGACTGCGCGGGATCGCTCGCATGCGGGCGAACGCGCAGGAAATGAATGCCGTCCGCCGTGATCGTCATGGAAATATTGGGGAAGATCGAATAGCGACAATAATCCGTCAGCTGTTCGTCGGATAGCTGGCGATAATGATCGCGGCCCTTTTCAAGTCCCACCTTCCGCTTCCGCTGCTGCAACGCTTCACGAATTTCCGCTTCCCGGCCGACAAACTGCTGCGGATCAAGGCCGCAATCCCGCAATATCCCCTGCAGAGACTCTACAAGTTCATGGTTTTGCGCGAGCGGCGCGTCGATCGTCCGACGGAGACGACTGGCCACCGTTCCGCCCCGCGGTTGAGCGTAACAATGCCCTTGCGCGAAAGCGATTTCGGTCATGTGCCGGTAATTATCCTCCACGACCCATGCCGCCTGCGGATGCACGGTCTGGACATGATAGGATTCGGTGAAATTATCCTGCACAACCTTCCAGTTGCAGGACATTCGGGCCGTAAGCGCCAGATACCGCTTCATGTTCGCCAGGGGATAGGCGGACCAGCGATCCCATACAGGGCCCAGAAAATCGCGCAGGCTGCCGCAATCCGGGTCCATATTGGCCCAGATGAAACCGGCAAAAGTTTCACAGGCAATCTCGGCCAGCCCGATTTTGCCGCACAGATCGCCCGACATGAAATTTTCTCGGTCGGGCGCCGAAGCCAGCTTCCCATCAATGTCGAACCGCCAGGCGTGATAAGAACAGACGAACCGGTCGCTGCTGCCCCAGTCATGGGAAACCAACCGGTTCCCCCGATGCGGGCAGACATTGTAAAAGGCGCGGATGGTCCCGTCGTCCTGGCGCACCATGATGATGGACTCAGGACCGACAGGCTCCACCTGATAATCGCCGGGCTCGGGAATCTGATCCTCGCGACCGAGCAGAAGCCAGACTTTGGCCCACATGCGCTCCATCTCGACATCCGCGAAGGCGGCCGAGGTATAGCGCTCGCCAGGCAAGGGACGATCCGACATAGAGTGCCGGTGCGCCTGTTTCAACAGCGGCAGTTCTGCCACGCCCGCCCGATTAGCGTGCTGCATGGATCCTCTCCTCCGACTCTCATTCAATGTCCGGATTTGAGTACTAAAATCGCATAATGATGGCCCACGTCAAGCTACAATCGTACACGATTTTACACATACACGTATACGTATTGAACGTGGGGATGCACTCACTGCTTCGGCGTCGCCTTATCCATCATGCGGTAGGCATCGCGGTATATGACCATCTGAATATCGCCATGCCCCTTGGCCTTGCGGCCTTCACACTCCCATTCGAATAGCACGAAATGCGCCGCCATATTGGGCCAGGCCATGACCGGCGTCGAGGAAATCGCCTTTCCGGTAATGACATAGTCGCGGCCGTTAGTGGCCGTGATGACCGTGCGCACCGCCATCGGCGCAATCCCGTCCGGGCCTCGCGTCGTCTGCTGATCTACATGGGCCACGCCATGAGTTTCGCCATTCTCGTAGATATAGCCCCACAGGCAGTTATTGTCGTCGCCATTGCCGGAGAAGTTGTCACCCCATTCAGGATGATAACGCCGGCTGTCGAAGCTGCAGTGGTGAAAAGCGAAATCATCATCGAACACACCTACCGTCCAGTTGAGCGGCGGTGTCTTGCGGATGACTTCGCTGCGCGCTTCATTCCACGACCGATCGCGGGTGTGATAGCCATCGATCTTGAACCGCTCGCCCGAAAGGACCAGCTCACCGCTCGTCTTCATGGCCTGCGTGATATGCCCGCCATTGTAACGGCAAGCGGGTGGCATGATCGCTTTCAGGTGTAGATCAAGGCTGGTTTCATAAGGCGGATCGTCGAATGTGATATGAAATTCTTCCAGCGGCTTGATCATCCTGACGGTCACGCCGTTGGCATAGGTGCAGTTTGTGATGTCATCCGGCAAAGGCATGACACTGCGGTAATCGGAATAGTCACATGCGACCTGATTGCCATTCTGACCACGCCAGATGATCAGGCCACCATAAGTGACCGACAAGGCCGGATGGTGCCAATAATAGATGATGCAATCGATGCCATGTTCCGGAATATTGAAGCCGAACATGCTGGTTTCCGTCCACTCGTAATGAGCACCCTCCGGGACGGGCTGGATCCATTCCTCTTCGGGACGCATCACGGAAAAATGATTTTCCCGCCCTTCCGCGGAGTAATTTTGATAACCAATGTCACTGCTTACCTTCATTTCCTTTGCCATCATACTCTCCTTGACCATATGTATCCGCAGCCGCGAAACCGGCGGCGGCTGAAATGTCCCGGACGAAGCCCTGCACTTGTCGACCATGTCCTGATGATTACGCGCACGCGGCCCCGAATCAGAAACCGCCGGCGCCGACGCCCCTCTCTTGAAAACGACCACCTGCAGCGCCGCAGCGGAATTGTTCCAGTTCTTTTCGATAGCTAGCACACCTTACGCGACCTATCTTCATTAGTCAATATTCGTATACGATAATCTATCGATCGATTTTACCACCCATCTCCAAATATTGTCATAACAATATGAGATATATTGATTTTCTTTAAATTTCGGCACACCTTCTTTAAATCCGCATACTAAGACTCCAGAATATGTTTGACCGCGACCGTGTGATTTGCGACTTGCACGTATAAGCCAACAGGATCGCAGGAGAGTCTTATGAAGCTCAGGCCTGGCATCGCCACGCTGTTTGTTGGATCACTCCTTTCCGGCACAGCCCTGGCTGCGCCCGCGAAGGACGATGGCGAACAGATACGCCATGCGCTTACGTCAGGATGCGCGGCATTTGCCAATGGAGACCGGATTGGCGCAGTCGCCCCTTTCCTGAAGTCAGCGGAATTCCTCGAATATGACTTCAGTCCACCGCGCTCCAAAAATTATAAGGAGCATAAGAGGGAAGTCGAGGGCTTCTTTGAAATCCTGACGGGCAAGTCCATCTGCGAATATCTTGAAATCACTCCCGTCATCCTGTCACCGGACAGCGCCTATTCAACCGCGCTGATGCGCTTTGCCGGCCAGTTCAAGGATGGGCGCGTCATCGACGTCACGTTTCGGAGCACCGACGTCTGGCGGAAGATCGACGGGACATGGCGCATCGTGCACGAACACAACTCCTTTCCGGTCAACCCTTTTACCGGGAAGGCTGACCTGACATCATCACCGGCTTCGCAGTGAGGGTCAAATATTCGGGTGAATGGCAATGATGACGATATCTCCTTCCTTTCGCGTCGGGGTGGTTTTCCCCCAGCTTGAAATTGAGGCCGAGGCAGCGGCCATCCGGGATTTCGGGATAGCGGTCGAAGCGATGGGCTATCGCCACATCATTGCCTATGATCATGTGGTCGGCGCGAATATTCGCGACCGCCCCGACTGGAACATGCCCTATACGCATGAAAGTGCGTTCCATGAGCCATTAACGCTCTTTTCCTATCTGGCAGCCTGCACACGCAAAATCCTGCTATCGACAGGCGTCATCATCCTTCCCCAGCGACAAACCGTCCTCCTCGCCAAACAGGCGGCCAATGTGGACATTTTTTCGGGCGGCAGGCTGCGCCTGGGGGTCGGCCTGGGCTGGAATGAAGTGGAATATGAGGCGCTTGGCCTTCCCTTCGCCGATCGTGGCGAGCGCATGGATGCCCAGATCGCGCTTCTGCGAAGGCTCTGGACGGAAGAGTCGCTCACCGTCGCGGACCAGCATCACCATATCAGCGACGCAGGCCTCTGTCCGCTGCCGATACAGCGCCCCATTCCGATCTGGATCGGCGGCATCGGCCCGGCCGCCCTCCGACGCGTGGCCACCCTGGGCGATGGATGGCTACCCGCATTCGAGGCGGAACTGGCCGAAGAGAAGGTAGAGCTATTCCGTGATGCCCTGACCCATGCAGGAAGACCGGATGACAGCGTCCAAATGGAGAATATCATCTTCCTGGGCAATACGATCGGTGGCCCTATGCGAGGAGCCGATGACGCCGTGAAGGATGCTGAAATCTGGCGTCATGCCGGCGCCGCGGGGGTGGCGATCCACAGCATGGGCATGGGCCTGAAAGGCGTAGAGCAGCATCTGCGGCTGTTCGAGAACATTGCCGGAATGATGGGGATGCCGTCGCGCCCGGCTTCAGATTGACAGCGGACGACCGTCCATCCTGGAGCGCTCGACAAAGCCTCGATCCACGCGATAATCATTCAGCACCTTGCGCGCCTGCTTCAGCAGAATCTTGATCGCCTTACCTTCATCGCCATTCTTGATGGCCTGCGCCATCTGAAGATATTTGGGCGCCCCCGCATTGATTGCGCGGTGCCCCAGGATCATCACGACCGAGCGGGTATAATGATTCATCCGAGTCCGGCTGGCCACATCGGCAAGATAGCGGTTGCCGCAGGAGCGGATGATATGCGCATGGAAGCGGTTGATTTCGCGCATGGTTGCCGCGGCATCCATGCCCTTGCCCCTTTGTTCGATGCGCCGTGCGATTCCGATCAAATCGTCGGCCAGTTCCTCGTGCGCGCCTTCGACGACAAGCCGTTCCATGGCACAGGCCGACATCCATGTAAGTAGTTCAAATCGTTCTAGAATTTCGTCCGGTTCCACGAGACGCACGCGGGCGCTCCGGTTCGGCACCAACTCCAATATGCCCTCACCCGCCAGAATGCGGATGGCCTCCCGGACCGGGACTCGCCCAATGGAAAGGGCGGCGCCGACTTCCGGTTCGCTGATTGCGTCACCTGGGCGCAGCAATCCCCGGCCGATCAACGCATCGATATGCTGGATGGCCTGTACTACAAGCGCGCTCGAACCGGTCTTCTTGCCGGCCCCACCCCGCCCCTCCGACGTTTCTTCCGCTACCGCTCCGATCATCTGCTTTCCAATATACCTTACAATCAACCCTGTACCACGGGCTTTATGAGAAATCACCACAGTAATTTGTATACGATACAGCTTCCGTCGAATACGAAATTCGTTGACATACATGGTCAGTAACGCAACAATATGTTGGCGCACAATAACATGATGGGAGAGGGACCGATTCACCTCGGCCACCCCCCCTCTTATGACGCCTGCCAGGGGACCGAAATAGAGATGACAAGCCATCTGATCCTCGAAGAGCGCCCGGAAGGCGGGATTGCTCGAGTGATCCTGAATCGCCCCGAGGCACGTAACGCCCAGAATCTGCCGCTGCTCTATGCGCTGGACGACGCTTTTTCGCGTGCGATGGCCGATCCAGCGGTGCGAGTCGTCCTTTTGGAGGCGGCGGGACCGGATTTTTCATCCGGCCATGACCTGCGCCAGTCCCTCGACATGGCGGAAGGTGCATCTTTCCGCGGTGCCTCTCACAATGATCTGGTGCATGAGCCCAACGGCCTTGGTTATATGGCGCGTGAGGAAGAAGTGTATCTCGGCCTCTGCCGCAAATGGCGCGACCTGCCCAAGCCGACGATTGCTGCC
The DNA here is from genome assembly GCF_013393185.1 of Sphingobium lactosutens. Lineage (GTDB taxonomy): Bacteria > Pseudomonadota > Alphaproteobacteria > Sphingomonadales > Sphingomonadaceae > Sphingobium > Sphingobium lactosutens_A. The sequence continues at coordinate 62,761 of NZ_QJQX01000078.1, forward strand.
GTGCAGGGTCGCTGCATCGCGGGGGGGCTGATGCTGGCCTGGGTGTGCGACCTGATCGTCGCGGCCGAGGATGCGCTGTTCATCGACCCCGTCGTGGCGATGGGCGTCAGCGGCGTTGAGTGGTTTGCGCACCCCTGGGAACTGGGGGCGCGCAAGGCGAAGGAAATGCTGTTCACCGGTGATGCCATCGATGCGCGGGAAGCGCTGTCGCGCGGCATGGTCAATCATGTCGTGCCACGCCACTCCCTGTCCGACTTCGCCCTGGATATGGCCCGGCGCATCGCGACCAGGCCGCCCCATGCGCTCGCTGCCGTCAAGAAGGCGGTCAACGAAACTCTGGACATCCAGGGACAGCGCACCGCCATCGAGCTGGCGTTCCGCATCCATCACCTGACCCATTATCACAATATGCAACAGCATGGCATGCTGGGCGATCCATCGGGGACGCCCGGCGCCAAGCCCGTTCTTCCCAGGAAATGAGCAGAAATAATAATGAGTAACGACCTGATCCTCAGCCCGTCGGACGAATATTTCACGCACCAGATTCCGTTGCCCCATCATGTGGTGGGAACCAGTGATCCGAATTGGCGGGAACGCTACTGGTTTTCCATTCACGACACACAGGCGCAGGATTTTGTCCTTTCGGCCGGCTTTGGCAAATACCCCAATCGTGATGTGATGGACGGCTTTGCCATCGCGGCCAAGGGCGACACGCAGCGCAACCTGCGCTGTTCGCGCCAACTGACGCCCCATTTCCATGATGTGGCCGTCGGGCCATTTTCGGTCGAGGTGATCAAGCCGCTGGAATTGCTGCGGCTCAAACTGGACCCCAATGATAGCGGCATCGCCTATGACCTGACCTGGGAAGCATCGGCGCCGCCCGCGCTGGAAGGCCGGCATTTCGAGATCAATCGTAACCGCGTGAGCCATGACCTGGTCCGCTATGTTCAGACGGGCCGCCTAAACGGCGAGGTGACTTTTGGCGACGAGCGCTTAACCGTAACGCCGGATCGCTGGTGGGGCGTGCGCGATCACAGCTGGGGCATGCGGCCGATGTCCGCCGTGCCCGGCGACCCGCCGGTGGCGTCGGTCCAGTGGAACTTCCTCGGCTTTATCCCGATCCAGTTTCCGAGCTTCTCGATCCACGTCTATCTGTTTGAATCCCAACCCGGACGCCCCACGCACCTGTCCGCATCGATCATGCGCCCCACCGGTGCCGAAGTTCATGACGATGAGATCCGCGGTGTCACGCACGATTTCGAGTGGGTCCACGACGCACCGATCCAGACGCTGGTCGGCGGCCGCATCACCATCGACTTCTTCGACAAGCCCGCGCTAGAAATCGATGTCAGGGCATGCCCCGGCCGCGCCTTCCTGAAGGGCGGCGGCTATGGCAGCACGCAGGGCAAATGGTTCGGCGAAAGCCATGCCGAACAGGAAAAATATGACCTGACGGACAAGGCTCTGTTACGGGATTATAATTCCCATTCCAGCGATCATCTGATCGAGGCACGCTGCAATGGCGAAACCGGCTATGGCATCATCGAATATATGATCCGACGCGGTTATGGCAAATATGCCGAAGCGCACCGCTCCCGGAAAGCCTGACATGGACGAACGGGAAATCATCGACGGCATCGCAACGCTGGCACGCAGCAATGGCGTGTCGGGTCCGGTGGAGATCAAGGCGCTCAAACGCGTCCGGGGCGGCAATTCATCGGAAATCTGGGCGTTCGACGGCAACTGGTCGGAAAATGGCGCGTACGTCGCTCGCCCGCTCATCCTGCGCAGCGGCGCGGACAATGAATTTTCCTTTGGCGGACGCGATATGGAATATCGGGTACTCAAGGCGCTCGAGCGTTCGGACGTCAAGGTGCCGCGCATCTACTGGTTCGATCCGGCAGGAACGCATTTCGGTCGCCAGACGATGGTTATGGAACGCAGCCCCGGCATCGCCGAGCGGCTGGTGATGACCGACCGGAACGGACTGGGCCTGGATCAGTCGGCCCGTGTCGCACTGGGCCAGGAAATCATCGATCTGCTGGGCCGCATTCACGCCTTCGAGGCAGCGCCGGGCGAACTGGATAGTCCCACCGATCAGGCGCATCCCGCCGCCGACCGCCTGCGCGCGCATGATCAGGCGATCGAAAAGCTTGAACTGGAGCCGATGGTCGAATTGCGCATTGCCTCATGGTGGCTCTGGAAGAACCTACCGCCGCCGCCTGAACGGCTGACGATCGTGCATGGCGACTATCGACCGGCCAACATGCTGGTCGAAAAGGGTCGCGTCACCGCCATTTTGGACTGGGAATTTACCAGTCTGGGCGATCCGCTTGAGGACCTTGGATGGTATCTCACGCCCTACTATGCGAAGGAACATCTGATCCCCGGCGCCTTGTCCTATGACGATGTCATAGCACGCTACGAGCAGGCGACCGGAACGGTGGTAAACCGGGCCGCCGTCCGCTTCTGGGGTGTCTTCGCGATCTACAAGCTCGCCTACATGACCATCGCGGCCCTGCGCTGGATGGCGGAGGGCGATGCCAGCCGCATGACCAGTTCGGGCCGTTTCATCTTGAAACCGCTACTGGCGGCGATCGCCGACGCAACCAGTGACAATCGCAGCGAGGACGGTGCGCGATGAGACCGACCCCGGAAGAAATCATCGCCAGCGCGCGCACCCTGATGAAAGATCATGTCGCGCCCGAACTTTCATCGGAAGCGCAGGCCCATTTCCGCAGGGTCATGTCCGCCTTGAGAAACGGCCGCTGGAACGAGACCGCCTTCGACCTTTTGCATGAGAATGAAGCTCTGGCGGCTTTGATCCACGCCTGCCTTGACCAGCACGGCAGGAGCCTGCCTGAATCGCTGATCGGCCAGTTGCGCTCGGCGTCAGAAAGACAGGCAGCGGGCACGCCGCGCAGCTTCGCCGAAGCCAATGCCGTCAATCACGCTCTGCGGAAGGCCCTGACCGGGCTGATCGAGGCGATGCGCGACGGGCAAGTCCCAGATGATGCGGCGCTGGGCAGTCTTATCGTCGCCGTGTCGCTCGGCTTGCAGGACAGGCCGCAACCGGATGACGTCCAGAAAGAAAGATGAATTTCTACAGTGCTTACGCTCACCCCTGAACAAATTCTGCTCAAGGACATGGTCGGCGACTATGTGCGCGCGCGCCATGGGGAGGCCGGCGCGACGTGGACCGCGACCGGCTGGCGCAGCTTGGCGCAGGACCTCGGCATTGTCGGCGCGGCGTTCCCGGAGGCGCTGGGCGGCGCCGGCGGAACGCTGCTGGATGCCATGGTCGTCATGGAAGCATTTGGCGAACATCGCCTTGTCCAGCCCTATGCCGAAGTCCTGATGGCGGGCCGCCTGCTTGCCCTGTCGACCCATCCTACGCACCACGCGCTGATTGCTGAACTGGCCGCAGGCGAGCGGGTCATCGTTCCCGCTGTGCAGGAACGCAGGGCAACCGATCGCCTTGCCGCTATCCAGACGATCGCCCACGCCGACGAAGAAGGCAGCTACCAGCTTTCGGGCGCGAAGATCATGGTCGGGGGCGCGCCCTGGGCCAGCCATCTGCTGATCCCGGCGCTGACCGGTCCGGAAAGCCTTTCCCTGTTTCTGGTGGAAAGCGACCGGGCAGGCATCGCCTTAAAGCCTTGCCGCACCGTCGACGGTTACGACGCCGCCGACATCATCCTGAACGAGGTCCGGGTCAGCATCGAGGATAGGGTCGGCCCGGCGGGCGAAGCGCTGGCCCTCATCCAACGGGCGCGGGACGAGGGCGCGGCGGCCTTCTGCGCCGAGGCGGTCGGGCTGATGCGCGGCATGATCGATCAGACGACAGCCTATCTGCGCGAGCGACATCAGTTCGGCAAACCGCTCGCCTCCTTCCAGGTACTTCAGCACCGGCTCGTCACCATGCAATTGCTGATGGAGCATTCCGCGTCACTGACCTTCGGCGCGACGCTGGCGCTTGAGCAGGGGGATAGGGCAGCGGCTCAGATCGTCTCAGCCGCCAAAGCCTATGTCGGCGACGCGCTGCGAGATGTCGGCACGGACGCGATCCAGATGCATGGTGCGATCGGCCTGATGGCCGAAACCCCGATCTCCAGCTTTTTCTGCCGATCGCTGGCCCTGCAGGAACGTTGCGGATCGACCGAGCATCATCTGCGGCGCTTTGCCGAAACGCTGGGGGAAACTCTGCACAATCATGCCGTCGACATCGTCGCGAGGATCGTCGGCGAGGCTCAGGAGGACAGACGATTTCGGGAGGAGGTTCGCGCCTTCCTGAACGAGGCGCTGACCCCCGATCTGCGCGCCAAAGCCCAGGGCGAAGTGGGCGCCTTCGCCACCCCGCGCGCCAGCACCGAGTGGCAGCGCAAGCTTCATGCAAAAGGCTGGGTAGCGCCATCATGGCCGCTCGCTTTTGGCGGTACCGGCTGGACGCCCCGGCAAAGGCAGATTTTTGAGGCCGAATGCGCGCTGGCGGGCGCACCCCGATTGCCCGCCATGGGATTGCAGATGTGCGGCCCCGTATTGATGCGCTTCGGCACGGCGGAGCAGCAAAGCCACTTTCTGCCGCGCATCCTGTCCTGCGAAGATTATTGGTGCCAGGGCTATTCGGAAACGACCTCCGGCTCGGACCTCGCATCATTGCAATTGCGCGCGGTGCGGGATGGTGACGACTATATATTGAACGGCTCCAAGATCTGGACGACCTTCGCCCAGTTCGCCAACTGGATATTCCTGCTTGTCCGCACGTCCACGGAAGGAAAACCGCAGGCGGGCATCACCTTCCTGCTCGCGCCGATGGACAGTCCCGGCATCACGGTTCGCCCCCTGATATCGATGTCGGGCGAACATGAAGTCAATCAGGTCTTCTTCGACGACGTGCGCATACCCGTGGCCCATCGGGTGGGCGATGAGAATGAAGGCTGGCGCATCGCCAAATATTTGCTCGAATTCGAGCGGGGCGTAGGCCATCAGGTTCCTGCGCTGTCGGTGGAACTCAGCCGGCTGCGGGAGATTGCCCTGGCGGAAATGTCCGAAAGCGGAGCGCCGCTCTGGGAAGACCCGATCTTCCGTAGGACATTCGCGAAGCTGGAAATTGCCACGCTCGCCGCACGCCTGACCGAGGAACGGTTGATCTATTCGCGCGCCGAGGGTGATTCAGCCGGTGACGGCAACGCCGCCCTGATGAAACTGACCTGGAGCGAGTTGGCGCAGGCGATCGAACAATGCTCGGTCGAAGCCATTGGCCCCTATGCGGCTATCGATCAGGAGGCTTTTTTCCGCAGCTTTGACGATGATCGGATTATCGGACCGGTGCATGGAGCAACAGTCACCAGGCGATATCTGAATGACCGGGTAATGACGATCGCGGGCGGATCGAACGAGGTCCTGCGCAATATTTTGGCGCGCGTGACAATCGGCGCATAGGAGAGGAAGCATGGCGGTTGATCGGATGAAGGCACTGCCGGAGGATATCCAGAAGCATCTGGCCGCGCATGTCGAATTGTACCAGCGCGATCCGGAGCGCGCGCATATATGGGATTCGTCGGTCATCGGCGTACCGGGGCCGGTGAAGACGCTATTGCTGCGAACCAAAGGCCGAAAGTCAGGCGATGACCGCTATGTCACGCTGCAATATTTCCGTCCTGAGAACCTCTATGTGATTGTGGGCTCCAAGGGCGGGGTGGCGGACCATCCCGCATGGTTCCTCAACCTGCTGGACGAGCCCCGATGCCATATGCAGGTCGGCGCTTTTTCCTCCGACGCTGTGGCGCGGGTGGCGAAAGGCGACGAGCGCGACCGGCTATGGGCGATGGTCAGCGAGGAGCAACCACAATATCGACGCTATCAGGCGCGGACGAGCCGCGAAATCCCGATAATCGTCCTGAACCCGACCGCTTCGAAGACGGCGTCCTGAACATGGTCACGACACAGGATTACAGCATTGGCGCAGACGGGCTAGTCCATGGCCTGCACCCGCGCCCCATTCCCCAGGGGCCAGCGACCGTCGCGCGGATATTGGAGGGGTGCAATCCCGATCACGTCGCCCTGATCGATGCGACTGGCGAACTGACCTATGGCGAACTGGACCGGTACGTCCGGGCAGCGGCGTCCGGGTTGGCCGCGATGGGATTGCAACAGGGCGACCCGATCGCCGCCTGCTGCGTCAATCACAGCGCCATGATCGTCGCTTTTCTGGCGTCGCAGCGGTTGGGCCTGGTCTGGAACGGCGTCAACCGCGTGTTGGCGGATGCGGAAAAATGCGCACAACTGCTCGATGCCGAAGCGAGACTGCTGCTGGCCGATCCGACCGTGGCCGAGGCTCTGGCCGCCCGCAAGGCGGATCTGCCCAAGCTGGATCGCATCCTGACAACAGGTACTGACGCAACGCTGGAATGGCCAACGCTGATCGCAGGAAATCTGGGAAAGGATGCCGCCGCCGCGGAGATCGATCCGTTCGCGCCCGCCGCGCTCAGCTACACCAGCGGCACCACCGGCCTGCCCAAGGGCGCGGTCCATACGCAACACAGCATCATGGCCTTCATCAACGGCGCCATCGCGTCCAACCGGGGCGGCATCTGGCAGGCGGGCATCCGACGGAGCGTGACGATCGCGCTCACGATCCTCAACGGCATGACCTATGGGCCTCTGGCCGCGCTGGCCAGCGGAGGATCGTTCGTATCGATGGACCGGGTCGATTCCATCGGCGTTGCCGAATGGATCGCCCGCACCCGTATCCAGGCGCTGTGCTGCACCCCGCCAACCATCCATGATTTTCTGTTCAAGGACAGCCTGCAGGCCATGGATCTCAGCAGCCTGGCCTACGCCATGGCGGGAGGTGCAGCGGGATCGGCCGAGCTTTACGAACCGTTCCGCGCGCGCTTCGGGTCGGAACTGATCAACGAATATGGCATGACCGAAGCGCCCTCGGGCGTCGCCGGCAGCCGTTGCGACCAGTTGCCGCCCGACAAATGCGTGGGCAAACCCTATAGCCATCTGGAAATTGCCGCGCTGGACGACAATGCCGTTCCCCTGCCGCAGGGCGAGACCGGCGAGATCGGGATCAGGGCCATCCAGACCGGCCCATGGGCTGGCGTATTCACCGGCATGCGCGGCTATTGGCGCCAGCCGGAGGAAACAGCGGCGACGTTCCGCAACGGCTGGATGTGCACGGGGGACCTGGGCTTCCTTGATCTGGAGGGCAATCTGGCGATCGTCGGACGCAAGAAGGAAATGATCATCCGGGGCGGCGCCAATGTCTATCCGGCGGAAATCGAACGGGTGCTACGCCTGCGACCGGAAATTCAGGACGCGGTGGTGTTGGGCATAGCGGATCAGCGGCTGGGCGAAATTGTCGGCGCCTGGCTGCTGCTCAATGATGGCGTCGATGAAAGCCCGGAACTGATCAAACAACTGACCGATGCCTGCGCCGGGCAGCTGGCACGCTACAAGGTGCCGGCCCGCTGGCTGATCGTGGATAATATTCCGCGCAATGCCATGAACAAGCCGGATCGCAAACTGCTGCGGACCGTTCCCGCACGCGAACTCGTGCAGGCATAGTGACTGGATTTTGTTTGGCGTGATTTTGGCGGCAGAGGTGATGACACTCGCTTAGAAATCACTCTAGTTAATTGTCATAGTATTATTTTTGCAGAAAATCGGTTCCCATTTTCCTGCATGATGCTCTGGAGGAGCCTGAACCATGAATGTCGTACGCAAGGACATCAAGCGGGGCCACGGATCGGAAACCCGGCAACTTGCCGGCGAGCTGTGGGCTCTCGACACCTATCCCGACCATCCGGCCGGCAAGGAAACGGGCAATTACGACCCGACCTATGACCGGATCGAATATTCGCGCTATTATGATGTCGAATTCGCGCGCAAGGAACATGAAAAGATCTGGATGAAATCCTGGCTGATGGCCTGCCGTGACGAGGATATCCCCAATGTCGGCGACCGGATACCGTTCAATGTCGGACGCGTCTCCTTCATCATCGTCCGCGTCGCCGAAGACAGCTTCAAAGCCTTTTACAACAGCTGCCTCCACCGTGGCACGCAGCTATGCACCAAGCCGGAATCCGGCACGCACTTCCGCTGCCCTTATCATGCCTGGGAATGGAAGATCGACGGATCGCTGAGCTATATTCCCAGTCATTGGGACTTCAAGATGGTGACGCCCAAAAATGGCGCACTTCGTGAGGTCAAGATCGGACGCTGGGGCGGTTTCATCTACATCAATGCCGATCCCGATGCCGCACCGTTCGAGGACTCGCTGGGCGTCGTGCCCCGGCATTTCGAGCCGTTCGACATCGCCAACCGTCATACGGCCGCGCATTTCCGGCGCCTCGTGCGCGCCAACTGGAAACTGAACCAGGAAGCCTTCATGGAATCCTACCATGTGGTGGGCACCCATCCGAACGCCATTCCATTCAGCGGCGACACCCAGTCGCAATATGATATCTATGATGACGGCATCGCGCATATCGGGCGGCAGCTGACGCCCGGCGGCCATCCGAGCATGCACGCCGATGACGCCGTGACGACCGCCGAGGCCATCATGGGTGCCGTGGCCTTCGTGCGCGACATGCATCATCCCGATGCCGAATTGCCGCAGATCGATCCGGACCAGCCCGTCAGGCCGCAGGTCGCTGATTGGTATCGCAAGCTGGAGACGCAGCGGCTGGGCCGTCCCTGCACCCTGCCCGACGGCATCCTGATCGACTCGCCGCTCTATTTCGTCTTCCCGCACACGACCTTCTGGCTGTCGGAAGCGCTACCCTTCTTCTACCGGTTCATGCCGCATGAATCCGATCCGGAAATGAGCTATCTGGAGGTCCGGATGCTCAAGCATCACGCGGCAGGCACCGAGCGGCCCAAGCCGTCGCCCTGCATCGAAATCGGTCCCGATGAATGGATCAAGGACAAGGCCCCGGCCTTCGGATTCCTGGCGGCGGTTTTCGATCAGGACTTTGAAAACCTGCCGAACGTTCAGAATGGCGTCCGCTCGGCGGACCCGCAACGCCACTATGCCCAGCTTGGCGATTATCAGGAGTTCGTCATCAAGCGTTGGCACGAAGTCATCGACGAGATGATCGCGGAATGACGGCAGAAGTGCCAGGTTCGCGTCCGGCACCCTTGGGAAAGACCGGAAGAGGATGAGCCGATGAACTATAACAAGATATTCATTGAAGGTAGTGCGTTCATCTGCGTGTTCACGATCGACCCCGCCAAGAGGGACCAATTTGTTGAACTGTTCGATGATCTCTGGACCCGGTTCATCCCCACTATGGAGCGCGACACAAATTTCGTCTTCTATGGCTGGGGACGCGATCCGAACCAATTTTATTGTGTCGAGTCCTGGCAATCGGAAGAAGCCACCAATGCCGTGCGCGCCGAACCCTTCTTCCAGCAGCGCGTCGGGGAACTGATCGACTGCTGTGCCGCCCCGATGCAGCTGACGATCCTGTCGGGCATGCGATCCGATCGGTCGGTCTTTGACCTTTATCCGGTCGGCCAATCGGAACTGCATCCCAATACGGAAAGCAACACCAGCGTCTTCGTCTGATCACCGACGCTGCAACCTTATAGACGGAGTATCACATGGTCGACCTAGGCAGCTTCAGCGATACGGAAGTGCAGCGCTGCCCGTTTCCGTTCATTCACAGCCTGCATGAACAGGCGCCGATCTATCCCGATCCGCGCACCGGCTTCCATGTAGTGACCCGTTACAAGGACATCGCCTATATCAGTATGAATCCACAGCTTTTCTCGAACCAGACGGCTATCGTCATCAACGAAAAAAACCCGTCGGAGGATGGCAAGCGCGTCGCCGCCCTGTACGAGGAAACCGGTTATAACCGCATACATACGATGGTCACCAACGACCCGCCGAGCCACACCGCCTATCGCGGCTTAGTCGATAAGGTTTTCACCGCGTCCTTCGTCAAGAGCCTGGAACCTTATATCGCCGATCTCGCCGACGAGCTGATCGACAGTTTCTGCGAAACCGGGAAGGTCGACCTGATGCGGGATTTCTGCATCCGCCTGCCGATGTACGTCATCGTCGATCAGCTCGGCCTGTCGCGCGAAGAATGGGAAAAATTCAAGATGTGGTCGGACTCGACCATGGCGCTCATCGATCCGGCCTTGCCGATCGATGAGCGGCTGCATCTTTCGACCTTCCATATCGAAATGCAGCAATATCTGGTGTCCAAGGGCGAGGAATATCGCAAGGCGCCGGTCGACAAGATGCTCAGCAACCTTGCCAATGCGCAGCTCGATGGCCGCTATCTGACCCCGACCGAATTCGTGTCGATCGCCGAACAGCTGTTCGTCGCGGGCAATGAGACGACGACCAGCGCGATCGGCCATGCGGTGCGCCTGCTGATCCGCAACCCCGACGTCTATGCCCGGCTGCGCGAAAATCCGGCAAAGGTCGGCGCCTTTACCGAGGAAGTGCTGCGCCTCCACGCGCCAAGCCCGCATCTCTATCGCGAGGTGAAGGAAGACACCAAAATTGACGGCTATGCGCTGCCCAAGGGCAACATCGTGATGTTGAGCTACCTCGCGGGCAATTACGACCCGTCTTTCTACGAATGCCCGGAAAAGATTGACCTCGACCGCAAGGGCATCCGCAACCACCTCGCCTTCGGTCGCGGCATCCACTATTGCCTCGGCAACCTGCTGGCACGCGCCGAACTGAAGCTGGGCATGGACAAGCTGGTCCAGCGCCTGCCCAACATGCGGTTCGACCCGGACTATCCGGAACCTTCCTTTGCGCCGATCTTCCATGTGCACACGCTCGACAGCATGCACATCCTGTTCGACCCGACCTCGCGCCAAGCCTAATCCTGCAGATGGGCTGATCCCGATGGGGATCAGCCCAGGCCCCTGTTTTGCTGTGATTTCCAGGCCGTGAACTGTGCCAGTTCACTCGAAATCACTCAAGGCTGGCGGCAACCCGGCGTCCCTCGGCTATGGCCGCCAGCATGTCGCGCGGGCTGGCCGCATCGCCGATCACATGCAAGGCTGGGAGTTCGCCGCGCAATTCATCGAACAGATCCCTGCGGGACCGGTTGTACGTCACCAGCACTACAACGTCCGCCGGGACATACTGCTCCGCTCCACCATCCAGCGGTCGAACGACGCAATCCACCTGCCCTATTTCGGCGAGCAAGGCCCGCGTGATCAGACGGAACTCCTGTTTGCCGAACCGTTCCAGCGCCGGCGTCGTCCGCAGCGTGCTCTGAACATAAGGCGTCATCATCGGGTGGCGCGTGACCAGCGTCACCGCCATGCCCCGCGCCATGAGCGTATCGACGGCCGCGATCGCCTCCACATGGCCCACATCATCGAGGACCAGCGCATGCCGGCCTTGTGCGGCAGGGGCGGCCGTCAGGAGATCGATCGTACTGAGGACATGGGGCTGATGCACGCCGACGAGCGACGCCCACGGCGCGGAAGCTTGCATCCCGTCCATGCGGGGTTCCGAGCCAGTGGCGATGATCACGACATCCGCACCTTCCCCGCGGATATCGTCCGCGGAGAAATAGCTGTTGAGCCGCACATCCACCCCCAGCCGGTAAACCTCCTGTTCAAGCCAAGTGAGGATGTCGCCAACCATATGCAGATAGGGCGCCTTGCGCGCCACGGCGGCCGCGCCGCCCAGGCCCGGCATCGCTTCGGCCAATATCACCGCATGCCCAGCCAGAGCCGCGACGCGGGCGGCCTCCATCCCTGCGGGGCCGCCGCCGACGACCAGCACCTTGCGTTTCACGACCGGCGTGGCGGCAATGACATTGTCGTCCAGCTGCCGTTCAAAACCCACCGCCGGATTGACCAGGCACCCCATGCGCCCACCGCGATTGAGTTGGCCGATGCAGCCCTGATTGCAGGCGATGCAGGGGCGGACCTGTTCGGGATGCCCCTCCTTCGTCTTGCGTACCAGATCGGGATCGGCAATCTGCGCCCGCACCATTGATATGAGGTCCGCCGTGCCTTCGCGCAGCACCTGTTCGGCCTCCTCCAGCGTGCGGAACCGCCCTGCCACGATACGCGGCAGAGTGGAGGTCGCGGCGATCGGGCCTGCGCTCGGCAATTCGTAGCCGGTCGGCGTTTCCATCGTCGCGTTCATGGATAGCGGCCGATAATAATCGCCCAGCGAGACATTCACATAGTCGATCAGCCCTTCAGCCTCCAGCGCGTGGATCAGGGCTACATTATCTTGTGCCTTGACCCCTTCGGGCGCTTCGGTCGCGCTGAGGCGCACGCCCACCACGAAATCCTGCCCAACCCTTTTGCGTACTGCCCGCGCCGTATCCATCAACAGCCGCATGCGGTTTTCGAGCGAGCCGCCATAGGCATCGGTCCGCCGGTTCAGAACGGGCGAGAGGAACTGATGGAAGATATAGCCATGCGCACCGTGAATCTCAACGCCCTCCAGTCCACCCTCACGGCAGCGAAGCGCGGCGGCGGCAAAGGCTTCGATCAAGGTGTCGATATCTTCCTGTCGCATCGGGCGCGGCACGAAACCGAGCGGACTGGGAATATCCGAAGCCGACCAGCCAAGCCCGTCCAGACCCGGAAAATGCGCGCCGCCATGATGGAGTTGCTGGAAAATCTTCATGCCATGGGGTCGAATGGCCTCCATCAACCTGCGATAATGGGGAATGATCGCGTCATCGAAATTGCGCACCGTTCCCACGCTCGACGGATGGACGCTGGCAATCTCTAGGATCGACAATCCGCAACCACCCCGCGCCCGCGCTTCATGATAAGCGATGAACTCGTCGGTCAGGCTGTCCTGCGAAAAATGCGTGCCGTGCGCTGTCCGCACGATGCGATTGGGGATCTCCACCGACCCGATGCGGATCGGCTCGAAGACATGACAAAGACTCATCACCCCTCGCCTCCTTTCCTTTTGTCTGGTTTCCCCGTGTCACTCACCGATGGAGGCATAGGCCTGCGGCGGATATTCGTCGGGGAAGGTGCAACGCCGCAGATGATTTCCGCCATCGACCGGCATCCAGGTGCCCGTCGCGAAACATTCGTCCGACGCCAGCCACAGACAGGCCGCGGCCATGTCGGCGGGCGTGGCCCCGCGTCCCAGCGGCGCTTCCTTGACCGCAGCCTCCCGGACGCCCGGAATGGCCACGAAGGGCGCCGCCATCGCGGATTCGATCAGCGAGGGAAGGACCGCATTGACGCGAATTTGCCGGGGTCCGAATTCGATCGCAGCATATTTGATCATCATGTTGGTCGCGGCTTTGGCGCAGGCATAGGCCATCTGGCCCGGCGCGGCATGGGTCGAGGAAATGGAAGAAATGACCACCACCGCTCCGCCATCGCGCATGACGCGCGTGCAGTTCTGGACGAAGAAGAGCGGTCCCATGAAGTTGACGGCCATCGCCCTTTCCACCTTTTCCGGCGTGATATCGGCGATCATGCCCGGCATCGGCCAGCCCGCGGCGTCGATCGCGATGTCGATCGGGCCTAGCGCGTCGCGCGCCTGATCTGCCAGGCGCACAAGATCCTGCGGCTTGCCCGCGTCGCAGGCGACGGCCAGGCCACCGATCTTCGCGGCCAGACGTTCCAGATTCTCCAGATTCCGCGATGCGACCGCGACCCGTGCGCCCTCGGCAGCCAGCCGTTCCGCTATCGCCCACCCCGAACCGCCCTCCGCCGACGCGCCCAGCACGATCGCCGACTTGCCGGAAAACCGTTGTTCCGCCATCATCCTCTCCATAAGAATCGCATACGATCTTGCTGCAGCTTGAGGTTATTGGCAAGGCTATGGATCAATTATTCCCAAGCTGAATCTGTAAGAAATTTTTAGCTTTCCGACTTAATTTTCTGGAAAAGGCTGCACCGGATATTGCATAAAATACACATATCTCGTATACGACTATTCACAAAAGAAGAACGATCGGCCGGTCAACCCGATGGACAAGGTTCTGCGGCCACCGCGCACGAGAGCAATTGCGGAGGATGCATTGAAGGAATTTGAAGGCAAGGTGGCGCTGATCACCGGCGGCGGAAACGGGATTGGCCTTGCCACTGCCCGTCTCTTTGCCGAGCGCGGAGCGCGGGTCGCCATCGCGGATGTGAACCGCGAGGCCGGCGAGCAGGCGGCGGAGCTGCTGCGGCAATCCGGCGCAGAGGTGATGTTCGTCTATGGCGACGTGTCCGACAAGGCGGTTGTCGAGCAGATGGTCGCGGAAACCGTGGCCAAGCTGGGCGGGCTGGATTATGCCGCCAACAATGCCGGCATCACCCATCCCAAGGATGCGGAATGGGATGACGATGCCTTTCAGCGCACCCTGGACATCAATCTTTCGGGCGTCATGCACTGCCTGAAAGCCGAACTGCGTCACATGCTGGCGGCGGGCAAGGGTTCCATCGTCAATACCGCCTCGATCGGCGGGCTTATCGCCTCGGTGGTCCCTTCCCTGCCGGCCTATACCGCCAGCAAGCATGGGGTCATCGGCCTGACCAAGGTCGCCGCGCTGAGACATGCCAGGGACGGCATTCGCGTGAACGCCGTGCTGCCGGGCGTCACCTTCACCAACATGGTCAAGGACGTGATGGAACTGGGCGAGGAAGAACGCAAGGTTCTGGAAAATATGGCGCCGATGGGCCGGGTCGCCCGTCCCGAGGAGATTGCGGAAGCCATCATCTGGCTCTGTTCCGACAAGGCGAGCTTCGTCACAGGCCATTCGCTTGTCGTCGATGGCGGCGCTATCGCGCAATGAAGCGCAGCATCGGCGAAAGACCTAGCTAGCATGGACAAGAATTTCACCCGACCGCGCGGGGATGGCTTGCCGTCCACATCGCATATATTGAACGCCATCCGTAGCGATCTGGCCCGGGTCATCCTGCCCGACGTACAAAGCGAACGCAGCCGCGTGCTGTTGCAGATGACCGATCTCATGCTGCGGCACCTCATCACGCGGGAGGAATTTGGCGGCGGCGAAGTGGCGCGGGCCGTCCCGGCCAGGGTGGCCGAGAACCTTCGGGCGCAGATCGAACGGGAATATGAGGCGCTGGGCGCGATCACGAGCGCGGAAGAAAAGATCGAACTGCTGGAGCTGGCTCCGGACATCAGTGCACTGTTCGTCGTTTCTCCTGATCGGCTGACCGACTATCTGCGCAGTCAGGTGCCCGGCATGACGGAAGCGGTCGTGACGAACGTCGCGCAAGTCGTGGGCGGCTTGTCCAAGGAAACCTTCCTGTTCGATGTCCAACTGCCCGACGGTCCCGCTGGATTTGTCATGCGGCGGGACATTCCCAACCCGCCGATCCAGTCTTCCGCGCCCGACGAAGCGAAGGTGCTGCACCCGCTTTTCAAGCTCGGCCTGCCTGTGCCTGAACCTGTCCATTCGGAATATGATCCGGCATTTTTCGGCATGCCCTTCCAGATCAGCCGCAAGGTCGGCGGCCGGGCCATTTCCGGCGCGGTCGAGATCAACAATCTAGGCGCCGAAGCAAAAGGCAATTGCGAACTTCTTGCCCGGTTTCTCGGCCAATTGCACAGCGTCAACATTAGTCTGCTACCAGAGATGAGCCACGCCGGCTGGTCGACGACGGATTATGTGCGGGAGCATGTCAGCCAATGGCAGGCATGGTGGAGGTCCAACCAGATGGAACCCTCCGTCATTGTGGACACCGCCTATGAATGGTTGTTGGCGAATGTCCCGCAATCGCCGCGTCCCGTTCTGGTCCATGGCGATGCCGGACTGCATAATATCATGGTTGAGGGCGGCCGAACGACGGCCATGATCGATTGGGAACTGGTGCATGTCGGCGATCCGTCCGAAGACCTGCTCTACTGCCGCAACTGGGTCGATCAGGTGATGAACTTCGATGCCTTCCTGAGAATCTATCGCGACCATGGTGGAGCGGAGATCAATGCGGATAATTCGCACTATTACAGCCTGCTCAACTGCGTCCGCAACGTGACCTGCTCGATTGCCCAATATCGTGGCTATCGCGATGCGGTACTCCCTCTGCTGCCGTCGGCCTATTCCGGGATAAAATGGCAGAAGGTCTTTCTTCGCAAAGCCGCCGAAGAATTGAAGACCCTTTTGCCGAACTGATTTCGTCTTTGGGAGATTTTACGATGAAGGTAGGCATTGTCGGCGTAACGCCGGGGCGCAGTTGGGCGACCATCTCGCACATTCCCGCGCTTCAGGGATTGCCGGGCTATGACATAGCGGGACTCGCCAACAGTTCCGAAGCCTCCTCGCGTGCGGCGGGAGAAGCCTGCGGTCTCAAAGCCTATCCGGACGTGCAGGCATTGTTGCAGGACGAGGCGGTCGATCTGGTTGCGGTGACGGTCAAGGTGCCCAACCACCGCGCTCTGGTCGATGCGGCGCTCGACGCCGGCAAGATGGTCTATTGCGAATGGCCGCTGGGCAATGGCCTGGCCGATGCGGAGGCAATGGCCGCCCATGCCGCCGAGCGCGACCTCCGCACCGTCATCGGCCTTCAGGCGCGCTTTTCCCCCGTCATCCGCTATGTCCGCGATCTGGTTCGTGACGGCTATGTCGGCGAAGTCCTGTCCACGACGCTGGTGGGTTCCGGCATGAGTTGGGGCGCGCAGGTCAATGCGCCGCATGCCTATACGCATGACCGGAAGAACGGCGCGACTTTGCTCACCATTCCGCTCGGCCACACGATCGACGCGGTCTGTTTCTGCCTGGGCGAATTTCGCGAGGTGAGCGCCACCATGGCGACGCGGCGCGAAAGCTACGAAATCGTGGAAACCGGCGCTACCGAACCGATGCTGGCCGAAGACCAGGTCGCCTTCAACGGCCTATTGGAAAATGGCGCCGTCGCTTCGGTCCATTATCGCGGCGGCGTTTCGCGGGGCACGAACCTGCTGTGGGAGATTAACGGCACGAAGGGCGACCTGCAAATCACCTCCTATGCCGGCCATGCGCAGATGTTCGAGCTGACGCTTCGTGGCGGGCAAGGCGACAGCGCAACCCTGGAAGAGATGGTCGTGCCGGAAAGCTATCGGACCATTCCGCCCGGCATCGAAGGCTTCGCCGTCAATGTCGGCGAACTCTATGCGCGCTTTGAAAAGGGCGACGACGGCGCTGATCCGGCCCCCGATTTCGCGGCGGCAGTAAAGCGCCATGGCCTGCTGGATGCGATCGAGCGGTCCGCGCAGAACGGCCAGCGCATTTCGCTCTGAGCCGAAGCTCGATCCTGAAGAAAGACCCAGATGAAAATTGCGCAGATAGAACAGCTGGCGCTCGATCCTGTCAAACAATCCTATGATCATCGGGATGTGATCCTTTACGCCCTCGGGATCGGCTATGGCGCGGATCCCCTGGCCGAAGAAGACCTGCCCTTTGTCTATGAACGGGACCTCCACTGCGTCCCGGCCTTTGCCAACCTGCTGTGCGAAACCCCGCTCTGGCAGAAGGATCCCGCGTTCGGCATCGATTGGCAGGGCATCCTGCATGCCGAACAATATTTCGAACTGCACCGGCCTCTACCGCCGCGCGGCGACGTATGGGGTTTCAGCAGCATTATCGGCATCGAAGACAAGGGGGCGGGGCGCGGCGCCCTGTTGCACCAGCGGCGCAATCTGGTGGATGCGTCATCGGGTGACGTTCTGGCGACGATCCGCGCGACGATGTTCCTGCGCAATAATGGCGGCCAAGGCGGTTTCGGCCAATCCATAGCGCCGCCCGCGCCGATCGAGGGGCCCGCGAACGATCGAATCCTCGAATATGCCACGCTGCCTGGACAGGCGCTGCTGTACCGGCTGAACGGAGACTGGAACCCGCTTCACGCGGATCCGGCGATTGCCCGCCAAGCCGGCTTTGAAAGACCCATCTTGCACGGCCTGTGCACGCAGGGAATTGCCTGCCGCGCCCTATTGGACGCCTATTGTGGTGGTGATCCCACACGACTCAAATCGATGTTCGTCCGGTTCAGTCGTCCCGTCATGCCGGGCGAGACGATCCGGATCGAATTTCAGAAGCAAAGCGAGACATCGCTCCGGTTCAGGGCGATTTCCAAAGAGCGCGATCTGGTGGTGCTTGATCGCTGCTCGGCGGAACTGCACTGACCGCAGCCCCGCCGTTCACATCCCGATTTCAGTCCCGGAGCTGACGGAAACAGGTCCGCACTTCATTCACGAAAATCCGGGGCTGTTCAAAGGCGGCGAAATGTCCGCCCTTTTCCACCTTGTTCCAGTGAATGATCCGGCTAAACAGACTTTCCCCCCATTTGCGCGGCGGCGACATGATCTCGCCGGGGAATTGGGTATAGCCCAAAGGCAGGTCGATAGTCATCGGCCGGAAGGATCCCATGCTTTCCCAATAGAGCCGTGCTGACGACGCACCGCTATTGTTCAGCCAATAGAGCATGATGTTGTCGAGCATCTCGTCATAGGTGAAGATCGTTTCCGGCTCGCCATCGCAATCGCTCCAGCCGCGCAGCTTCTCATAGATCCAGGCGGCCTGCCCAACCGGCGAATCCGCCAGCGAATAGCCAATTGTCTGCGGCCGGGTGGCCTGCAACCTCGCATAGGCGGACTCGACATCGGCGAAATGGCTGAGCTGGCCGACCGCCTTTTCCTCGTCGGCATCCAGTTCCGGCTCCAGATCGTCCGGGCGGATGGAGAGCATGTTGAAATGCACGCCCGCCAGACCCAGAGGCGCCTGCACGCCCAGGGACACGGTGACGGCCGAACCCCAGTCCCCCCCCTGCGCGACATAGCGGTCATAGCTCAACCGCCGCATCAGCTCGGCCCAGGCGCGGGCGGTCCGTTCGACTCCCCAGCCCGTTTCCGCAGGCTTGCCGGAAAAGCCGTAGCCTGGCAGCGAGGGCACCACCAGATGAAAAGCATCGGCGGCATCGCCACCATGGGCCACCGGATTGGTGAGCGGTCCGATCACCTTGTGGAACTCGATCACCGATCCGGGCCAGCCATGGGTAAGCAGCATCGGGATCGCATGGGCATGTGGCGAGCGGATGTGCAGGAAATGGATGTCGAGCCCGTCGATCTGCGTCTTATACTGGCCGAAACCGTTCAGCATCGCCTCACAGCGCCGCCAATCATAATCGCTCCGCCAATAAGCAACGAGCGCGCGCAGCCGGTCCAGCGGAACGCCCTGCGTCCATCCGTCCGCCGTTTCCCGTTCGGGCCAGCGAGTCCGGTCGAGTCGATAGGTCAGGTCGTCCAGCTCGCTCTGGGGAACCGCCAGTTCGAAGGGGGTGATGACCTCGCTCATGACTGACGCGCCAGAATGGAATCGAGCACGAAGGCGATGCGGTGCATCAGGCGCTGGGTGAAGTGCGCGCCGGCGCTGGCGACGAGAATGTCGTCGCTCAGGCCGCCTTCAAAGGAATCTCGACCGCCGCCGACGACCAG
Organism: Sphingobium lactosutens; assembly: GCF_013393185.1. GTDB lineage: Bacteria > Pseudomonadota > Alphaproteobacteria > Sphingomonadales > Sphingomonadaceae > Sphingobium > Sphingobium lactosutens_A. Next base: position 82,166 of record NZ_QJQX01000078.1, read on the forward strand.
GTTCATGAGGCGAAGGCCAGCGCGCAGGGCGAAGAAGTCGATCTGGCGCTGCGGAATGTCTGCACCACCCGCCGCGCGATAGGCGTCCATGAATTTCGACCAGTCGGTGACGGCGATCACGACCGGATAGCAATAGCCCAGATCCTCGCCCGGATGACCGATCGCGCACTGCTCCCAGTCGAGCACGGCGGTAATCTGATCATCCTGCGCCAGAATATTGTGGAAAACCATGTCGTTGTGGACGATCGCGCGGCGGTCGTCCATACAGTCGACATTCTCACGTAGCCAGGAAATAACCGCCGACATGGTGATGGACGGCCAGTGCGCCCGGCTGTTCCACCGTTCGGCCAGCGCTTCCAGTTCGGTACGCCAGCCTTCCACGTCATGGCGTTCGCGCGCCTGACGCAATCCGACGCCGACCGTCTCGACCGATTGGTCGTGCAACACCGCCATTTCCCGCGCGAGGCCCAGCACAACCTGTTCGCTTTCCGCGGGCAGCCAGTAATCCGGCTGCACCGGCGAACCTGCCACCTGTTCCACCAGCATGAAGGCCGCGTCGAGCCAGGAGGGGTCGTTTTCGACCAGCACCGGACGAGGCACGCGCATGCCGGCGCCGGCCAGCTTTTCCAGAAGCTGATACTGGACAGCCTCGCTCAGAAACGCATCGCCGGCCGCTTGTCCAGGAATACCCCGCTGAATGACCATATCGCGCGGAATGTCCGTGCCACCGGCAATCGAAAACAGTGCGGTCTGGCGGGAACGGCCACCCACGATCAGGCGGAAGGCGGTGATTTCCACATCCTCGCAACCCGGACGGCGGCGCAGATAGGCCTGCAATCGGATCGGATCGATTGTGCTGACATCGGCGCTCCCATGGGCCGGGGCAGCACGCTCGACCGCGTCGATCTGCGTCAGCGCCGCATCCAGCAGCGACTTTTCCCAGCGAATCGCTTCAGCCAGGGTGCTGGTGGAGGCCCCCTTCTCCAACTGCGCGGCCGCCTGCGCGATCACCGCGCCCGTGCTGCGATAGGCGGCAGCATTTTCCGGCGGGCCGCCCAGACGATCCGTGTTTGCCGACGCCTGATCGGCGGCGAGCGCAGGGGGCACGTCCGGCCCCGGTTCGAGGGCGTTAGCCAAGGTGGTCAGGATCCTGATACCATTATCCAACGCGTCGCGCGCACTGTTATTTTCGACACTGGGGCGGACCTGTGTCCGCAAGCCGCGCGCTACACTCCATAGATATTGGGCATTGGTCACGTTAGAAACCTCTCCAAAAACAGGTACTATAGCTTACTGTAAGATTGCGGATAAATTCAATGCCCCCCCCGCCATTATTGCGCGGGCGCCGTCCGCGCAGCGTTTCAGGGCGAAATTCAGGGAGTCATCGCGCAGTTGCGCCGACAGGACTTCCAGTCCGACCGGGCCGTCATATCCGGTTTGCGCCACGGCTCGTAGAAAGGCCTGCAAATCATAGGCGCCCTCGCCCGGCACCTGCCGGTGATCGACCGTGTCGGTGAACAGATCATCGGGCGTTCCCGCGGCCACATCGGAAATCTCGACCCCGGCAATGCGCGATTTGGGTAGCCCGGCGATCGGCGGGAGCGGCAGCGAGCGGCGCGCGAAATGCCAGCTGTCCAGCATCAGTCCGGCCTCCTCGCCCCGGCAATCGCCCAGAACAGCCAGAGCGGACGGAATGTCCGCGATGTTGGAAAAGGCGATGATCTCCAGCGCGAGAACGACACCGCTCCCCCGCGCGCGCTCTACGACGACGGCAAAACGATCGGCCATATGCGATGCGGATGCTGGCTCAGCGGCGAAGTCGCCCGTGGCCTTCAGGATGCGCGCGCCCAGCTGGCCCCCAAGGTCGAGCATGATATCGAGCGAGCGGCGCCAGCCATCATCGTCCCGCCACCAGCCGGTCAAGGCTTCGATTTCCAGATAGCGCATATCATGATCGGCCAGCAGCGTCCGCAACCCCACAACGCCGTGAAGACCAACGGCATCGACCAATTCCGGTTCGATCAGTCCGATCCCGGCAAAGCCCGCCTGCTGCGCTGCGCGTACGCGCTCCGTCAGGGGAATGGGACATGGCATGGGGTCCGCAGTGGGCCTCTGCCCCGCAAGCAGCCAATGGGCAGCGAGCAGATCAGGCGGCGCATGCGCCATTGGCGGCTTCTGCCCGGACACCGACTCTTCCATTCATCCTCTCATCTGCTACGGGCTTGGCAAGGCCCGGCGACCACCTTAATATGCTAACATACGGATCGCCCGCAAACCATAATCTCGGGCTGCCGATAAGCAGGAGGAGAGGTCATGGCTGACAGCTATGTAATCCAGCCCGGTGCGGCGCGTCCGCTGGCCGGAGAACGCTATACGTCCCGCGCGTTCATGGAAGCGGAATGGGACAATGTCTGGACGAAGAGCTGGCTGATCACCATCCGCGCCGACGAAATTCCTGAAGCCGGCGACTTCGTCGTGGAGGAGATCGGCCCCGAATCGATCCTGATCGTCCGTCAGGATGACGGGGCGATCAAGGCCTTCTACAATGTCTGCCAGCATCGGGGAAACAAGCTGGTAGGGGACACCGCCGGCAGCATGGCGTACTTCACATGCCCCTATCATAGCTGGCGCTTCGAACTGGATGGCCGATGCAGCTATGTCCAGGACCCGGAAGATTTTCCCGGTGGTGATCCCTGCGCTCGGGCGTCGCTTGTGGAGGTCGCCTGCAAGCAATTTTCTGGCTTCGTGTGGATCAACATGGACCCCGACTGCGCGTCCCTGCGCGATTCGCTGGGGTCGATCTGGGACGAATGGCTGGCCTATCCGCTCGAAAACATGGTGCGGGTGCAGGCTACGTCCGTGCACATGCCGTGCAACTGGAAGCTGCTCATGGACAATTTCCATGAAACCTATCATCTGCCGACCGCGCATCCGGAAGGCATCGAATATTCCGAGGACAGCTATCAGGAAACGCGGCTGGAACTGTTCGAGAATGGCCATGCGCTGGGCCAATCGAAATGCTGCCTGCCCGCGCACCGGCTGCCGGATCACAAGCCGCGCATGACGGCGCCGATCGCCGCCGACCTGCAGCGGTGGGGCCTTGATCCGGAGGATTTCTGCGGGCGCGAGCGTGACGCGCGCGAGGCGGTGCAGCAACAGAAGCGCAAGCTGGCAGGCGAGCGCGGGCTTGCCCATTATGAGATGCTGAGCGACGCACAGCTGACCGACGTGTTCCACTATACCGTCTTCCCGAATTTCGCGACCTCGCTCAATGCCGACGGGATGCTGTTCCTGCGCGCGACGCCGCACGCGACCGATCCGGAACGCTGCGTCTTCGACTGCTGGTATTACAGCTTCGGCGGAATGAGTTCGCATATCGAGCTGGTGACGCTGGAAGGAGAGTCCGACCAGCCGCATGCCGAGCGGGAATTTATCGACTATGGCGAAAAGAGCCTGGGCGTCGTGCTGGATGGCGACGCATGGGTGATGGCAGGCCAGCAGCAGGCGATGCGATCGCGCGGCTACCGCGGCGCGATCCTGGCCAATCAGGAGCGCCGTGTGGCGCAATATCACGCCATGATCGACAAATATATCGCGGGCTATCGCCCTCGCCCGTCAAACAGGAGCGCCGCATGACCGCCGTCAATCACGTTCGCAAGATCGATCATGTGAATATCCGCACGGACCAGATGGAGGAGAGCGCGGCCTTCTACCAGCGCCTGCTGGGATTGCATCGGACGGTGCCGCCCGGTCTGACGGGCATCGAGGTCGTCTGGCTGTGCGACAGCGGTGGCTTTCCCGTCATTCACCTCACCGAGCCGTTGCCCGGCGAAAAACGGTTCCCGCCCGGCGACACCGGCCGCCTCCATCATGTCGCGTTCGACTGTCACGGCCATGACGCCATCAAGCAGACGCTGGCGGACATGGGTGTGCCCTATGAGATCAACGTCGTGGCATCGATCGGGCTACGCCAGATCTTCGCCATCGATCCCAACGGCGTGCGCGTGGAGTTGAACTTCACCGGCGATTAGGGGGGAGGGTCGGCCCAGCTCTTTGGGCCGCCCCCCGGCCATCCTCAGCCTGCCATCGGATCGAAGATTTTGGTCTTGCCGTCCCAATTGGCGCCGGCTTGCTGGATCATGTCGAACAGGCCCTGCACCTCCGGCTTCAAAGCGCCGACTTCCAGGAGGATCGTTTCGTCGTCATCCATCGCGAAATAGGCGACTTGGGATCCGTCCGCGAACTCTGCGCCCTGCAGCCGCTTGCCACCGCGTTCTGCGATCCAGGCTTCCGCGTCTTCCATGCTGTCGGAAAAAGCGCACAGATGATGCACGCCCTTCCGGCCGGCATTCAGAAATTCCTGGAAGATCGACGGGCCGCGAGGTTCGATGAGTTCGACCATCAAATCCCCGGAAAAGGCGATCGCCGCGCCAAATTGCGGCAGATGATCCTTGCCGCGATAATCGCCACGGACCATGTCGAACGCCGGAAAGATGAAAAAGGGGCCAACCCCCATCACCTCGGTCCACCAATCGATCGCTTCGTTTATATTGGGCACCATATAGGCAATCTGATTCAGCCGTCCCAAGGGCTTGTCGATCATGATCTTTCCTTCTCCATCAAGCACTGGTTATGATGATGACCATATGCTAGCACTCTATTCTCACAGTGAGAATGACTCACGCCATAAAATGTGAGGGATGAGGATGCGCAGGACGAAAAGTCCCGAATTGCACGGCAAGGTGGCGTTGATCACCGGCGGCGCGCGCGGGCTGGGCGCGGCGACCGCCTGGGCGATCTGCGAGGTGGGCGGCAAGGTCATGATCGCGGACCTGCTCGCCGAACGGGGTGAGCAGACCGCCGCAGAATTGCGCGAAGCAGGGCATGACGCTCGTTTCACGCCTTTGGATGTGCGGGACGAAGCGGCATGGGCGGACGCCGTGCGGGCGACGACCCATGCCTTCGGCAAGCTTGACATTCTGGTGAACAATGCCGGTATCGCGACCGCCGCCACCATCGAGGATCTGACGGTGGTCGATTTCCAGGCGATATTGGACATCAACCTGCTCGGTCCGTTCCGCGGCATGCAGGCGGTGATCCCAGTGATGAAGGCGCATGGCGGGGGCGCCATCGTCAATATTTCCTCCAATTCGACACAACGCGTCAGCGCTATCACCACATCCTATGCCGCCACCAAGGCCGCCGTCGCCAACATGACGAAATCGGCTGCGATCCATCTGGCGCAGACGGGCACCGGTATCCGCGTCAATTCCGTGCATCCCGGCCCCCACGCGACCGAAATGCTGCTGGGCAGCGATGCCAAGGCCGATCTGCCCGAAGTGCGCGCGCTGCGCGACGCCATCCCGATGGGCCGCATGGGACAGGCAGAGGAAGTCGGCGCCGTGGTCGCCTTCCTGGCGTCCGATGCCGCATCCTACGTCACCGGCGCGGAACTGTTCGTCGACGGCGGTCTGACGCCGCATTGATCTCTCTCCCCTTTATGGATTTGAGTGCCATGGACTTCACACTTCAGGAACTGGAGCCGATCCTTTCCGACAATCTGAACGGCCGGGTCAGGATCGAAAAGGTCGAGGGATTTCCGCGTGGCTCGTCGCGCGAAACGCGCTTCGTCACCTACAGCGTCGATGGCGGCGAGACGCGGGAAATGGTGCTGCGCAGCGACTTCCCCGCGGGCAGTACCGATCCCAATCCGCTGGACCTGGAATATTTCATCTATGACCGGCTGGGGCAGGCAGACGTGCCAACCGCGCGCACGCTGTTCTGGGAAGCCGATCCCGCACGTACCGACCGGCCCTTCTACGCCCGCGAGAAGATCGACGGCGACTGGAACATCGCGCATTTTTCCGACCCTGACCCAGCCTATGACAGCCTGCGCATCGCCATTGCCAAGGAACATATCGGCGCACTGGCCCGCGTCCATGCCATCGATTGGCGCAGGATCGGCTTTGGCGAGCGGCTGCCTGTACCGCGTGACGAGGCTGACGCGGCTCCCTGCGCACTCCGCCATGCGCGCGACCAGTTTCTGAGCCTGGCGACCGAACCCATCCCGCTGCTGCTGGAGGCGGTGGAATGGCTGACCGACAAGGCGCCGCCCGCGCCAAGACTTTGCCTCTGCAAGGGCACCAACGGCTATGGCGAGGAGGTCTTCCGCGACGGCCGCATCGTGGCGCTCAGCGACTGGGAAGAGGTCACGATCGGCGATCCGGCCGCCGACTTCGCCTTCATGCAGGGCTTTCTGGGCGACATTGTCCGGGACGGGCGCAAGCTGTGGGGACTGGAGCCGGCGCTCGACCATTATGCCGAGCTTACCGGAATCCGCATCGTGCCGGAGGCGGTCCAATATTATCAGTTGATCCGCGCGTTGCGCCTGGCGGTCATGTCGCACAATAGCGCGACATCGCTGCGGCGACCGGACGCTCATATCCGTCAGGGATGGACCGGGACCGAAGTACTGCACCTGTCGAAGCATATATTGGCGTCGGCCATGGGGCTGGTTCCGCCGATCCCCGGCCCCCGCTTCGCCCAGCTCAATACGTCTGTGGACATGGGATAAGCCAATGATCCATCCATCCGCCATCGAAATCATCCGCAACATCGAAGCCACGCTGGTCGACATCGTCGAACCTGCGGTGCAGACCACGACCGCGCGCAGCGCGCTTGCCACCATCGGCCATCTGCTGCGCCACGTTGCGCTGCGGATAGAGGATGAAGGGCAACTGCTGACCGACGACATCGCCGCGCTGAAGCTGCTGCTGAACGACCTTGCCGTCTACATCGCATCGACCGGCGACACTGCGCGCGCACGCGAGATCGGCACAGCCATGTCCGCTGCCGAGCCGCCCGCCGGGCGCTATCCCTCCATCCAGATTCTGGCCACGCAGGCGGCGGCGCTGCGCGCGGTCATGCAGGATATATTGGCCTATCTCCAGACGCAGCGGGACGCCCGCAGGGGCGAGGCCGATTATCTGGCCGCTCGCGCCGCGATCCGCGCCTATCTGACAGCGGACGTGCTCATGGAAGCCAGGCTCATCCATCCGGCTTTCGAGGATAAGGGACCGCGGCGTTAAGCCATCGGCACGACGCTCATTGTTCCGAAGGAAAATCGGTGCTTTCGCTCACGTCGCGCAAGGCCTCGTCCCCCGCCGGCGGCTGTCGAAGACATCAAGGAGCATGGTTAGGCGTCGCTGCCCAGCAACAGACGTTGCGGCGGATCACCACTGTCCATGGCGCGGACGATCGCGACCGCCGCGGCCGCGAGGTTGCCGATGAAAAATTCTCGCTTAGCGTCTTCGGCGACAATCTGCTGAACGAGAAATATTGCATCAACGTGTCGCGTCAGCAGATCGGCGGCTGGTATGTTCCGGGTGCACCGATCACCTGGGGGAAGGTGAGGCCGGCGTCAAGTTCTGACGCCGACGGGTGATCGAACGGCCTGATCCATCAGGCTGGGACAGGGAGGTGGCGCCGTATAGTCCGCCGCCTTTTATAATGGAAAATGATTGTCGGATCAGCGCCTCCCATGCCGCCCCAACGATCGGCGCTTTTCATTCCCGCCGATTTGGCGGACAAGGTCATGCGGAATCAATTTTGTTCAGCGCCTTATCCACTGGCTGATCGGCAAACGGGCAAATCTTCCACTTGGCACCTTGACTTCAGCACGTTTGCATATAGTTAGAATGCGTACCAACACCAGCTCTTTGGGGGCATGGTTTTGTCTGTTATGCCCGGTAGGAGGGATTGAGTGGATATCAGCTTTTCGGAAGAGCATGAGGCCATCCGCGACAATGTGCGGAAGGTCTGCGATCAGTTCGATGACGAATATTGGTCGAGATGCGAACAGGAAAAGACGTTTCCCTTCGAATTTCACAAGGCGATGGCGGATGCCGGCTGGCTGGGCATCACCATGCCGGAGGAACTGGGCGGCGCCAATCTGGGCGTGACCGAAGCCGCGATCATGATGCATGAGGTATCGGCGAGCGCCGGCGGTTATTCCGCGGCGAGCACGATCCACCTCAACATTTTCGGCCCCCATTCGGTCGTCGTGCACGGAACGCCCGAACAGAAGGAGCGCATGCTGCTCCCGCTGATCAAGGGCGAGGATCGCGCCTGCTTCGGCGTGACCGAACCGGACGCCGGACTCGACACCACCAGCATCTCGACCTTCGCGACCAAGGTGCCTGGCGGCTATCGCGTTACCGGTCGCAAGATCTGGACCTCTTCGGGCCAGGTCGCCAACAAGATCCTGCTGCTGACCCGCACCACCCCCAAGGACCAATGCAAGAAGCCGACCGACGGCATGACTTTGTTCTACACCGATCTGGACAAGAGCAAGATCGAGGTGCGCCGGATCCCGAAGATGGGCCGAAATGCGGTCGATTCAAACGCCACCTTCATTGACGATTATTTCGTGCCTGAAGAGGACCGGATCGGTGAGGAAGGCAAGGGCTTCCACTATATCCTCCACAGCCTTAATCCCGAACGCATTCTGGTCGGCATCGAAGCGGTCGGTCTGGGCCGTGGCGCCCTGGCACGCGCCGCCAAATATGCCGGTGAGCGCAAGGTATTCGGGCGCCTGATCGGCGAAAATCAGGGTATCCAGCATCCGTTGGCCGAGAACTGGACTTATCTGGAATCGGCCTTCTGGATGATCATGCGCGCCGCCAACCTCTATGATCAGGGCAAGCCTTGCGGCGCCGAGGCAAATGCCGGCAAGTTCCTGGGCGGTCGCGCCGCGTTCGAGGCATGCACCCGCGCCGTCATGACCCATGGCGGCATGGGCTATTCCAGCGAATATCAGGTAGAACGCCTGTTCCGTGAGTCGATCCTGCTGCGGATCGCTCCGATCACTGAGCAACTCATCCTGAGCTTCATTGCCGAGAAGGTGCTCGACCTGCCCAAATCCTACTGATCAGCCAAACTGGAGAGGCGATATGTCCAATTACCCCAAGCCAGACGCGGCGACGCTTCTGGATATCTACAAGAAAGCTGCATTGATCAGGTTCAACGATGAGCGCGTCATCAAGGAGATGACGGCAGGCAAGCTCATCATGCCCTTCTATTCCACCCAGGGTCAGGAAATCATTCCCTCGTCCGTAGCGGCGAACCTGACCGACGACGACTATATCTGCACCATCTATCGCGGCGTGCACGATATGCTGGCCAAGGGCTTCCCGCTGGAAGCGCTGTGGGGTGAATTGGCGGGTCGCGTCAACGGCTCGTGCAAGGGCAAGGGCGGCCCGATGCACCTGACCTATCCCAAGAAGGGCATGATGGTCACGACCGGCGTCGTCGGTTCGTCCATGCCGATCGCGGTCGGCCTCGGCTGGGCCGCCAAGCTGGACGGCAAGGGTCAGGTGTCGATCGCCAATTTCGGTGACGGTGCGTCCAACATCGGCGCGTTCCATGAATCGCTGAACATGGCGGCGCTGTGGGATCTGCCGGTGATCTTCATCTGCCAGAATAACCGCTATGCCGAACATACCAGCTTCGCCAATTCGACCAAGGTCGAGCGCATCGCGATCCGCGCGGCCAGCTACGGCATGGAAGGCGTGACCGTCAACGGCAATGATCCCGACGAGATGTACGGCGCGGTCAAGGTCGCGGTCGAGCGCGCCCGCGCCGGCGAAGGCCCGACCTTGATCGAGGCGATGACCTTCCGCTTCAACGGCCATCTGGTCGGCGACGCGGCCCACTATATCCCCCGCGAGGAACTCGCTGCCGCGAAGGAAAGGGATCCGGTCCCAGCGCTGCGCAAGCGTCTGCTGGCCGACGGGGTCGCCCGTGAGGCCGACCTTGACGGAATCGAGGCGGAGATCAAGGCTGCGATCGATGCTGCCGTCATCGCCGCTTTTGCCGCTGAACTGCCGGATGTCGCCGAACTGAAGCGCGACGTTTTCGCTCACGAACTCGCCTGAGGCCCGCCATGACCGAACCCAAGAAAATGAATATGATCGAGGCTATCAACGCGGCACTTCATGCCGCGTGTGAAGCCAATCCCAAGGTGCTTGCCCTGGGCGAGGATCTGGCCGACAATGAAGAAGGCGGCGTCATCGGCGTGACCAAGGGTCTGTCGACGAAGTTCGGCACGGACCGAATCAAGTCGACCCCGATTTCGGAACAGGCGATCATGGGCGCGGCCATCGGCGCCTCGCTGGTGGGCTATCGTCCGGTCGCTGAAATCATGCTGATGAACTTCGTCACCGTGGCGATGGACATGATCACCAACCATGCCGCCAAGCTGCGCTTCATGTCGGGCGGGCAGACCAACGTCCCGATCGTGATCCGCACCATGACCGGCAGCGGTTTCTCGCAGGGCGGCCAGCACAGCGACTATCTGGAAGCCTGGTTCGCCCACACCGCCGGCATCAAGGTCGTTGCCCCGTCCACCCCGGCAGACGCCTATGGCCTGATGCTCTCCGCCATCGAGGATGACGATCCTGTGATGTTCATCGAGAGCCTGCCGCTCTACTGGACGCCCGGCGAAGTGGATTTCAAGCCGGTCCCGCTGGGCAAGGCGAAGATAAGCCGCGAAGGGTCCGACGTGACCATCATTTCCTACGCGACCGGTGCGGTGCACGCCCTGGCTGCGGCGGAAAAGCTGGCGAAGGACGGCATTTCGGCCGAAGTCATCGATCTGCGGACCATTTCACCCTGGGATCGCGAGACCGTTTTCGCTTCGGTTTCCAAAACCGGCCGTGCCGTCGTCGTCCATGAAGCGGTCAAGGAATATGGCGTAGGCGCCGAAATTTCAGCGGTCCTGCACGAGCAGCTTTGGGACAAGCTGAAGGGACCGGTGCAGCGCGTTGGCGGCGCCTACAGCCCGGTGCCTTTCTCCAAGCCGCTTGAACAGGCGTTTGCGCCGAACCCCGCATCGATCATCGCTGCCGTCAAGGTTGCGCTGGGCTGACCCGGACGATCTGGCCGCCGCGTGGTGCGGCGGCCAGACATAAGGAATTGCATCATGATCCAATCGGCGGAAGATCAGAGCTATCTCGTCGAACTGGTGGACGGCGTGCTGCGCCTGTCCTTCAACCGGCCCCAATCGGGCAATGCCATCCCCAAGACTACGGTTCCGCAACTGATCGATCTGTTCCACGCGTCGCAGGCCGATCCCTCAGTCCGGTGCATTCTGGTTCGCGGCGAGGGCAAGGTATTTTCGGCCGGCGGCGACATTGCCGGTTTTGCAAAATCGATTGAACAGGATGTGGAAACCCGTCAGGCCGATTTCGCGCGCCGCCTGCCGCTGGCGCGGAAGCTGGTGGAAGCCATTGCGGCCTTCGACCGACCCATCGTCACATCGGTCCGCGGTGCGGCTGCGGGCGCCGGCCTCTTCTACCCGCTGGTTGCCGATTATGCGATCGGGGACGAAACGGCGGCCTTTGTGTTCGCTCACCAGCGGGTCGCCTTGTCCCCCGATGCCGGGGTGACTGCGGTGTTGCCGCAAGTCGTGGGTACCCGCATGGCCCGCATGTTGCTGATGACCGCCGCCAAAGTGGAAGCGCGGGAGGCGCTGCGCCTTGGAATCCTGCACCATATCGTGCCGGCCGACGCGCTGGAGGACGAGGCCATGAAGGTCGCCCGTCGCCTCGCCCGTGCGCCGCAGCTTGCGATCAAGACGGCCAAGAAAATGGTGAATGACGCCCCGCATCAGACATTGGCCGAAATTCTGGATGCGGAGACGGCTGGGATCGTAGCGTGCGTGGGCGATCCCGATTTCGCGGAGGGTGTACGAGCCTTTCTGGAAAAGCGGCCGACATCCTTCCCATCGACCCAGTAATCCCGCCAGCTTGCATTTCGCTTCATGGAAATGCTCCTGACGTGGACGGCCATAGGAGGCAAAAAGTCCCAGAGAGCTGAGCGAAAGCGGGCATGTGGATATCGCAAAGGCGCCTTTAGGGATAGCTCTGAGCGCGTCTCGCTGCGACTTATAATGGGCGGAAACAGCACCTGCCGAAGGCGGAAGAAGCCCGAGCCGGCTATTGCTAACAGAAGATAAGCCGCATAATGAATGCATGCACATAATATACTTCCCGAACTAAAATGACGATCCAGGAGGGACCGATGTCGGCTAGACACGGAAATGGCGGCGGCACCGCGAGTGCTTCCATAATTCCGGATTTGGGCGCCCTGGATGCAGCGGCCGTGATGGATGTTGCTGAGCGGTTCGATCTTTCTGCTCTTCTTGCGGCAAGCGAGGCGATGACGCTGGCGGGCAAGGGCGCGCTCGTCACATATTCCCGCAAGATATTCATTCCGCTGACCCAGCTGTGCCGCGATGTCTGTCACTACTGCACTTTTGCCATCCCGCCGTCCCGCACAGCCAGCCCCTATCTTCCGCGCACCGAGATTCTCGCACTTGCCCGCGCCGGGGCTGCGGCGGGATGCCGGGAAGCGTTGTTCACGCTGGGGGATAGGCCGGAACTTCGATACAGCAGCGCGCGCGCCGCACTCGACGAACAGGGGCAGGAAACCACATTGTCGCTGCTGCGCGACATGGCGGAACTTGTCTTTGCGGAAACCGGCCTGCTCCCGCACCTCAATCCCGGACTGATGATGGCGTCGGACTTCGCCATGCTGCGGCCAGTCGCCGCGTCTATGGGACTGATGCTGGAAAGCGCGTCCGAACGGCTGTGCGAGAAGGGAATGCCGCATCATGGATCGCCGGACAAACAACCGTCTGCCCGACTCGCCACGATCGAGGCAGCGGGCATTGCGCAGGTTCCCTTCACCAGCGGCATCCTGATTGGCATCGGGGAAACCCGGCGTGAGCGGGTCGAGGCGTTGATCGCATTGCGCGACAGTCACGCCCGGCATGGGCATATACAGGAAGTGATTGTCCAGAATTTTCGTGCAAAGCCCGGTACGCGCATGGCCGACGCCCCCGAACCGACGCTGGAAGAGCATTTATGGACCATCGCCATGGCGCGGTTGCTGCTGGGGCCGGGGATGACAATCCAGGCGCCGCCCAACCTGCACGCACCCGAGGCGCTAGGCGCATTGCTTCGCGCCGGTGTGAATGATTGGGGCGGCGTGTCGCCGGTAACACCCGACCATGTCAATCCCGAAGCCCCCTGGCCACATCTTGAGCGCCTGGAACAGGCCACCCAAGCCGCCGGCCGAACGTTGCGCGAGCGGCTGGCGATCGGCCCCGCTCATGCCCTGGAGCCGGAGAAATGGCTCGATCCCGCGTTCGTGCCGAGTGTCCGTCGCCAAACCGATGGACGCGGCCTGCCGATCGTGGAGATGTGGCGGCCGGGCGGAAGCGACGACATGCCAGCGCCGCTGCCGAAAGGGACAGGCGCAGCAGTCGCGATCCTTCACGACATTGTCGGTCGCGCGATCGCCGGAAAAAGGCTGGACGTCCCGGACATCGTGCGCCTTTTCGAAGCGGAAGGCCCGGAGGTCAGCCATCTGGTCGCCACTGCCGACGAACTGCGCCGCGGGACTGTAGGCGACAAGGTGACGTTCGTCATCAACCGGAACATCAATTATACCAACATCTGCCTGTATCGGTGCGGCTTCTGCGCCTTTTCCAAAGGGACAGCGAAGACCCTGCGCGGCCCTGCCTACAGGCTGGACCTGGAGGAAATCGGCCACCGCGCCGCGGAAGCCGTCACCCGCGGCGCAACCGAAGTGTGCCTGCAAGGCGGCATTCATCCGGACTATGACGGCAATACCTACCTCGCCATCGTGGAAGCGGTGAGACGCGCGGCACCGGACATACACATCCATGCCTTTTCACCACTGGAGATCAGCCATGGAGCCTCGACGCTGGGCCTGTCGCTGCACGACTATCTGACGCGACTGAAAAATTCCGGCCTTGATACTCTGCCGGGCACCGCCGCCGAAATACTGGACGATCGGGTCCGCGCCATCATCTGCCCCGACAAGCTGACCACCGCGCAGTGGCTGGAGGTGATGCGCAACGCGCATCGGATCGGACTGCGCACCACCGCGACAATCATGTTCGGCCATGTCGATCGCTATGATGATTGGGCGCGCCATCTGCTGGCGATCCGCGATCTTCAGGCTGACACGGGCGGCTTTACCGAATTCGTGCCCTTGCCTTTCGTCCATATGGAGGCGCCCAACTGGCGTCGGGGGCAGGCGCGATCCGGGCCGAGCGCGCGAGAGTGCCTTTTGATGCATGCGGTCGCGCGGCTCGTGCTGCATCCACTTGTCCCGAATATTCAGGCGAGCTGGGTGAAACTGGGCGAAGCCGGCATAGCTGCCATGCTGTCCGCGGGCGTCAATGATCTGGGAGGAACGCTGATGGATGAATCGATTACCCGCGCAGCCGGCGGCGCGCAGGGGCAGTGCAGGGATATCGCGTGGATGACAGCGATAACCGATCGGGCAGGCCGGCAGCTCCGTCAGAGGACGACCCTGTATGGCGAGGTGTCGGCCCGGGTCGCGATGGAGGAGCCGGCATGAGCAACTACGAGATCGCCGTGATCGGCGGAACGGGCAATCTGGGCCGCGCCATCGCCCGCCGGCTCGCCAGGAAGGGCCGCTCCGTCGTCATCGGCTCGCGCCTGGCGGCGTCCGCCGAAGCGGCGGCCTCAGAATTGGGGTTCGGCCTGTCCGGCCTCGCCAATGCAGAAGCAGCCGCAGCGGCCCGGCTGATCATCATCACCGTTCCATTCGCGGCGCAGGAAACGACCCTGCAGGACATTGCACCGCACGCATCCGGCAAGATCGTCGTCGACACCACCGTTCCCCTGGTTCCACCCCGCGTCATGCGTGTGCAGTTGCCGGCGGAGGGCAGCGCGGCCCAGCGAGCGCAGGCATCGCTGGGCGAGGATGTGCGGCTGGTCTCCGCTTTCCACAATGTCGCGGCGCACAAGCTGATAACCGATGCCGATGTCGGCTGCGACGTGCTGGTCTTCGGCGATGACAAGACAGCACGAGCCGAAGTGGTGAAGCTCGCCGATATGATGGGTCTGCGCGGCCTCCATGCCGGGGCATTGGCGAATTCGGCGGCGGCGGAGGCCATGACCTCGATCCTGATCTTCCTCAACAAGACGTACAAAGTCGATGGAGCAGGCATCCGTATCACCGGCGACCTTATCGCCCCTGAAGATTGACGACCCTGACTTGCATGCTGGATGAAAGAGTCTCGACGGGAAAATCGGGGCATGGAACAGCGAATTCATAAGGTTCGCGCGCAGTAATGATGCCACGCGGCCTCTGACTGGCACATTGGTCGTCGACGTGCTGAACACAACGGCGCTGGTCGACATTGTGGCCGGTAACGGCCTGCACGGTGCGCGCATCGCCCCGCTATCAAATCCGCTTGGCTGTCGCCCAAGAACTGCCGAAGCATGGAAAGTCCAAAGATGGGTTTCTGGCGCACTATCACCCGCAACACCACAAGTTGATACCATTACGCCATCGCGCTCGGCAGTGCCGAATCTTGGATCGCCCCTTCGGACAGGTTATTCATGACCGTCAAAAGGGTGGCGGCGTTTCGGCATAGTATCGAAGAGGCTCGGCATGATTTCATTGGTCCGCCGACCTTGGCGAACATGGATCGCCGCAGATATGATTTTCGCCACGGCAAATATGCCTCTTCACCAACAAAGGACAGGATGATGGCGAGCGAGTTCGATCAGCGATATCTTTTCGACCGGGCCGGTGCGCGCATGCAGGCGCTGATCGCTCAGGACGCGGAGATTGGAACGAGGACTCCCGACGACAATGTGACGCGCGCGATCAATGCGCCGGGCGCCAGCTATCGCGACATCATCCGCACCGTGCTTTCGGGCTATGCCGATCGCCCGGCGTTGGGCACCCGCCATCATGAGGCCGTGACCGATCCCAGCGGCCGGACGGTCCGCAAATATGAAGCCCGCTTTGACACGATCAGCTATGACGAACTGCGCCACCGAGTCGAGGCGCTGGCCAATTTCTGGCGGCATCACCTCGATCATCGCGCCGCGCCGGGCGATCATATCGCCTTCATCGCCTTCACCGGCGCTGAAATGGCGACGCTGGACCTCGCCTGCAATTACGCGCTGACCATATCCATTCCGCTTCAGGCCAATCTTCCCGCGCCGGACATGCAAGGCATCCTAGCCGACACGGCGCCCGTCACCATAGCGGCGACGATCGACAATCTGGACCTCGCCGTCGGCTATGCGATGGGCGCCGACAGCGTCCGCAGCCTCATCATCCTGGATCTCGACGAACGCATATCGGAAGAAAGTGAAGCCGTTGCCGCCGCCCGCCAGCGGCTGGCGGCAGAGGGCAGGATCGCGCTCATCTCGCTGGCCGACGCCATCGAATATGGTCAGGGCTTCACCTATCAACCGCCGCCCGAACCGGCGGCCGGGCCGGATCAAGTCTCCATGATCATGTACACGTCCGGCAGCACCGGAACACCCAAGGGCGCCATCATCCATGACGCCATCAGCGCGCAATTCTGGTCCGAAACGATCAGCACCTATCTGCCCACGGTCGCCGTCGCCTATGCGCCGATGAACCATTTCATGGGGCGCAACATGGTGCATGGCGTGCTGGCGCAGGGCGGCACGGCCTATTTCACGCTGAAGAGCGACATGTCGACGCTGTTCGACGATTTCCGCATCGTGCGGCCGACGTCGATCCTCTTCATCCCGCGCGTCTGCGAAATCATCTATCAGCATTATCAGTCGGAGCTGCAACGCCGCATTGCCGCAGGCGAGCAACCTGAATCAGCCGACGTCGCCGTCCGCGCGGAAATGCGCGCGGGCTATCTCGGCGACCGCCTGTGCGGCGGCGGCGTCGGCAGTTCGCCAACCGCGCCGGAAGTACGGCGCTTCATCGCCGAATGCTGGGACATGCCGCTGATCGAAGGCTATGGCTGCACGGAGGCGGGTGCGGCGGCAATGACCTTCGCCAACCGGCTGACCCCGCACATGATTACCGAATATAAGCTGCTCGACGTGCCCGAGCTGGGCTATTACACCACCGACAAACCCTTCCCGCGCGGCGAGTTGCTGGTCAAGACGACCAAGATGTTCCAGGGCTATTTCAAACGCCCGGAGGCAACTGCATCGGTCTTCACCGAGGACGGCTTCCTGAAAACCGGCGATATCATGGAACAGCGCGGGCCGGATCATCTGGTCTGGGTGGATCGGCGCGGCAATGTCATCAAGCTGAGCCAGGCCGAGTTCGTCGCCGTCGGCCCTCTCGAAACCGCCTATCTGGGCAATAGCGCGCTGATCGACCAGATCTTCGTCTATGGCAGCTCCTACCGCTCCTACCTACTGGCGGTGGTGGTGCCTGATGTGAGTGTCGCGCAGGCCCAGCTTGGTCGCGCGGCGACGGAGGCGGAACTGCGCACCCTCATCCTCAACGAGTTCAAGGAAGTCGCCCGCAAGGCGCAGCTCAAGAATTTCGAGATTCCGCGCGACGTAATCGTCGAAACTGAGTCCTTCACTCTCGAAAACGGCCTCCTCTCCAGCGCCCGCAAGCCGCTGCGCCCCAATCTCAAGCGGCGCTACATGGAGCGGCTAGAGGCCATATATGAGGATATGGACAAGCAGCAGCAGGCAGAACTCGCCCGGTTGCGCGAAAGCGCGACCGGCACTTTGGCCGAGCGCGTCGCTGGCGCCTTCAAGGCCAATCTGGGCCTGGCAGTCGTCGATCCGACCGATCCGCGCAGCTATGGCGATCTGGGTGGGGACTCGCTGGGCGCGGTCGGCCTGTCGCTGCTGTTCGAGGAAATGTTCGAAATCTCGGTCGCGGTCAGCGCGATCCTGCACCCGGCTGCCAGCGTGCTATGGCTGGCCGACCATATCGAGCGGCTGCAATCCGGTGAGGGCGTGCAATTTGCCGATGTCCATTTGGATGACGGCATGCTGCACGCATCCGACCTCAAACTGCACAAATTCCTCGATGAAGGGGTGCTGACCGCCGCATCCCATGCCCAGCCGCCCGTCGATCAGGCCCGCAATATCCTGCTGACCGGCGCCAACGGCTTCCTTGGCCGCTTCCTATGCCTCGAATGGCTGGACTATGCGGCCCACAGCGGCGGCACAGTCTATTGCCTGGGGCGCGGCAAGGACAGCAAGGCAGCCTATGCGCGGATCGAGGCGATGTTCGACAAGGGGGACGCAATCCTGCTCGATCGCTTCCGCACGCTGGCGTCCAGCCATTTGGAAATGGTCTGCGGCGATCTGGCGCTGCCGCAACTGGGATTGGGCAAAGTGCAGTTAGATCGTCTGGCCGAGCAGATCGACCATATCGTCCATCCCGCCGCGCTGGTGAACCACCGGCTGTCCTATCAGAATCTGTTCGAACCCAATGTCGCCGGGACGGCCGAACTGATCCGGCTCGCCTTGACCGGCCGGCTCAAGCGGTTCGACTATGTTTCAACGGTGGCTGTGCCCTTCATGCTGCCGGAACTGACCGCCGCACCGGAATCAATGGATGTGCGCACGGTGTCCGATACTGTGCCGCTGACCGACATCTACGCGTCGGGCTATGGCGCCAGCAAATGGGCGGGCGAGGTTCTGCTGCGGGAGGCGCATGCCCTGTTCGGCCTGCCCGTCAATGTCTTCCGCCCGAACATGATCATGCCGCATTCGCGCTATATCGGGCAATATAATGATACCGACATGATGACGCGGCTGCTCTACAGCGTCGTGCAGACCGGGCTGGCACCCCAGTCCTTCTACACGCTGACGCCCGACGGCCAGCCGTGCCGCGCCCATTATGACGGGCTTCCGGTCGATTTCCTGGCGGCGGTCATGGTCGGGATCGGCGCCCAGCCCTATGACGGGTTCAGCAGCTTCAATATGGTGAACGCTCATGATGATGGCGTATCGCTGGACAGCTTCGTCGGCTGGATCGCATCGAAGGGCTATCAGGTCGCGCGGATCGCTCCGCACGCCGAATGGATGCGGCGGTTCGAGGACAAGCTGCGCAACCTCCCCGAGGCGGAGCGCCACCATAGCTCCATCAACATATTGGGCCATTTTGCGGAACCGCATTCGCCGGGGGCCAGCCCCTTGACGAGCACGGACTTTGCCGCACGCGTCCGCACGCTCAAGGTGGGGCCGGACATTCCGCAGCTGGGCGAAGCCTATATCCACAAATATCTCGATGACCTGTGCGCTCGCGGCCTGATCGCCCCCCCTGCGATGGTGGCTGCCTGATCGATGCAGGATGGAGGCGGCGGCGCTTTAGCGACCCGTCGCCGCCGCCTCTCCTTCCGCCTTGTCGGAAAAGCTGCGGGGCGGCACGCCCCAATGCCTTTTGAACGCGCGGGCAAAGCTGCTTTCGATCGGATAGCCCACCCGCTGCGCAACCTCATACATGCTGAGGGAATCGGTGCGCAGCAGCGTCGCAGCCCGTTCCATACGTGTCCGAGTAAGAAAAGCGATGGGGGCTTCGCCGACTATCTCATGAAAAGCCGCCGCAAAGGCCGATCGGGACAGGCCGACATGCCGGGCGAGGTCAGTGACGCACCAAGGCCGATCGGGATGCGCGCGAATTTCCCTGACGACGGTCGCCACCCGCCGCATATTGGGGCAACGCACGTCATGGACACTCTCGCCCCACAGCCGCGACGACCATTGTTTGAGCGCATGGCAGAGCTGCATATTGGCAAAAGCGCTGACCAGCGCGAGCGATCCCGGTCCCTCCAGATCATGTGCAAGCTGTTTCGCCGAATAGGAAAAGGATTTGAAAGGCGCTTCCCTATTGGCGTCCGTCGGCGCATGCAGCACGAGCAGGTCGGGTGCCGCACGGCTCACATGCGCATTTTTGCGAACATAGGTCAGTTCCAGCACCGATTGCAGCACCACCGCCTGATCGGAACCTTGGCCCACCCGTCGGCGCTCGACCAGCTCCGGCATGGGATTATGGACGGACGGTGCCATCCCCGCCACGGTGAGCGGCCCCTTCCCCAACAGATGCGCATCTCCGTAAAAGATCAGGACATTGTCACCGGCTATCAGATTAATCGACGGTTGATAGGCCATCTCCAGCCGGATGTCTCCTTCCAGAACCGTGTAGAGGACCGGCAACTGGATCGCGGGCATGCGCCATTTCGCATCCTGACGGATCATCAGGATTTGTGCATGCGCGCGTTCCACCCGCAGATCCTGCAACAATATTTCCGATAGAGAGGCTGGCCCGCTGGGATGGACGGCATCCCGCTTCACGATCCTAATCTGATCCGAAACCTGACGCGCGGAATAGATGCCTGTGTCGAACCGGGCCATCTGGCCTTCCTCTCCCTGTCTTCTGCACATCCTCAATAGGATTTGGGCAAATCCAGCACCTTCTCGGCGATGAAGTTAAGGATCATCTCCTCCGTAATCGGCGTGAAGCGCGGCAGGATGGACTCGCGGAACAGCCGCTCGACCTGATATTCCTTCGCATAGCCCATGCCGCCATGGGTCATCACCGCTTGCGTACAGGCATCGAAACAGGCCTTGGCGCCCAGATATTTCGCCGCATTCGCCTCCGCGCCGCAGGGCTTGCCCGCGTCATAGAGGTAGGCGGCACGCATGCCCATCCAGAAGGCGCTCTCCAGCTCGATCCAGTTCTTCGCCAGCGGATGCTGTATGCCCTGATTCTGGCCGATGGGCCGCCCGAACACCTTGCGTTCGCGGGCATATTGCGCGGCGCGGGACAGCGCATTCTGCCCAAAGCCGACCGCTTCCATGCCGACGAGGATGCGCTCAGGATTGAGGCTGTGCAGGATATAGTGGAAGCCCTTGCCTTCCTCACCGATCCGATCCTCTTCGGGGACGAAATAATCATCGATGAAGGTGGCGTTGGAATCGACGGCGTTGCGGCCCATTTTGGGGATGCGCCGTACCTCGATCTGCGACTTGTCGAGATCGGTGTAGAACAGGGTCATGCCGTCGGTCGGCTTCCTGCATTGCTCCTTGGGCGTGGTGCGGGTCAGCAGCAGGATCTTGTTGGCGACCTGCCCCGAAGACGTCCATATCTTGCGACCGGTGACGCGATAGCCGCCATCCACCCTGGTCGCGAAGGTCTTGATGCTGGTGGTGTCCAGCCCCGCATCAGGCTCAGTCACGCCGAAACAGGCGCGGTCCGTGCCCGCGATCAGGGGCTTCAGCATTCGCTCCTTCTGCTCCGGCGTGCCATGGACCACCACCGAATGCGGGCCGAAGATGTTGAGATGAAGGGTGCTGGCCGAATTATAGCCGCCGCAGCCCGATGTCACGGTGTGCATCATGATGGCGGCTTCGGTGACGCCCAAATTGGCGCCGCCCAGTTCCTCCGGCATGGTGATGCCCAGCCAACCCCCATCCGCCATCGCCTTGTGAAATTCGAAGGGGAATGTCTTTTCCTCTTCACAGGCCGACCAATAATCGTCGTCGAACCGATCGACGACCTTCTTGACACCTTCCCGGATCGCCAGATGTTCGGGCGAAAGTTCCATTTTCATCCTCCCTCGGATGTTTCCTTCAACGACTGAAAGGAGCGTACTTGCGCGCCCCTCGCTCAGCTCGCCTTGGTGCTGACCGGTGGCCGGATGAGGATCTCCTGAAAATTGATGTCGATCGGCTGCTCCAGCACATAGCGGACGATATTGGCGATATGCTGCGGATCGGACACCAGCCGATGCGCGCCGTCGCCGCCAAAAGCCACCCCCCTGCTCTCGAAAGAAGACGCCACGCGCGCCAGTTCCTCCTGCCGGAAACCACGGGCAAGTTGGGTCTCAAACCCGCCCGGAATGATGGTGCAGACGCGGATATCGTCCTGCTCCAGTTCCTCGCGCAGCGAAACGCCGATCGCCTCGACCGCCTGCTTGGAAATGCCATAGACGCCGGGAACCTCGAAACGCGCCTGAACCGAACCGACATTGATCAGATGGCCAGGCCTGGCATGGATGCGCATGGCCTCTACGGCGGCCTTGCATCCTTCGAGCATAGCCATGACGTTGATGTCCAGCATGGCTTGCCAGCGATCGACCGAACCGCTCAAAATCGGTTCCGGATACATCACGCCGGCATTGTTGATGAGCGCGAAAAGATGCGGATGCTGGCCGGCAACCTTCTCGACCAGCGCAGCAAGCGGCCCCCGTTCGCGAAGATCCATCGGAGCGGTGTGGGCGCCCGGACCGCCGGCATCGCATATCATCTGCGCGGTCGCATCCAGTTCGGCTTGGTTGCGGCCGACCAGCCACAGTTCAGCGCCAACCTTGCCGAGTTCAATCGCAATGGCACGGCCAATTCCGCTGGACGCGCCAGTCACAATGACAGCTTTATCATCCAATGATCCGATCATCATCTTCTCCTAATTGACCGATTTATCCGGCTCTCAAACGCGGGTGGGGACGCAGGGCAGCTCCATTCACCTGCCGGGCATGAGCATGGCACGACCAGGACGACAGCGGGGAACCACAGCAGCGATGCCGATCAGGATAACAAGTGCCGTCATCATTGCCCCGTTCATGTTTTTGGTACGCCTTAATATCATATGCCAAAATACTATTTAAGCCTCTTTTTCCGGCTGCTGCGAAAATCGCTGGCCCCGCTTTCCGCCTCGAACACGTGGTAGACGGCTTACCGCTAGAACGAACCAAGGCCGCCATCAGCGACCTGCCGTCACCCCGCTCCTGCCTTTCGTCATAGGGCGACAGCGGGCGGATCATCGTCGCCGGTTGACAGGCTGCTTCGGACGCGTTTAAACATCATACATATTATCAAACTGGAGAGCGGAATGGGACGTCTGGCAGGCAAGACGGCGCTGGTGACGGCGGCGGGACAGGGGATCGGCCGCGCCACGGTCGAAGCCTTCGTGCGGGAAGGCGCGCGCGTCATTGCCACCGACATTCGTGCTGAGGCCATGGCCGGCCTTGATAGCGTGGAGGTACGCGCGCTGGACGTTACCGATCTCCGAGCGGTCAGGGCTGTTGCGGCGGACCATCCCGATCTCGACATTCTCTACAATTGTGCCGGCTTCGTGCATCCCGGCACGATCCTCGACTGCGGGGAAGAGGATTGGGCCTTTTCCAACAGCCTGAACGTCACCGCCCAATATCGGATGATCCGCGCGGTCCTGCCCAACATGATCGCGCGCGGCGGCGGATCGATCATCAACATGTCGTCGGTCTGCTCCAGCATCAAGGCGGTGCCCAATCGCTTCGCCTATGGCGCAACCAAGGCGGCGGTGATCGGCCTCACCAAGTCGGTGGCGATCGACTTCGTGACCAAAGGAATACGCTGCAACGCCATTTGCCCCGGCACAGTCGAGACGCCGTCGCTGATCCAGCGGCTGCACGACACTGGCGATTTCGACAAGGCCTATGCCGAGTTCACCGCACGCCAGGCTATGGGCCGCTTCGGCCGGGTCGAGGAACTGGCGGCGCTGGCGGTCTATCTCGCCTCGGACGAATCCGCCTTCACCACCGGCACCATAAACGTGATCGACGGTGGCTGGGTCAACTGAGCACATAAGCGCCGACCTAGAGCGCGACGAGGAGAGTATATATGAAGGGCAGCTTGTGCATGGCATTGGCGGCGATGGTGCCGATGGCGCTGCCGGTAACGGCGCGCGCGCAGGAAGGACCGATGCTGGTTCATGTCTCGCCCTCCGGCGATGACAAGGCGCCGGGCACGCAAGCACGGCCGGTGCGCACACTCCTTCGCGCGCAGGCTCTGGTGCGACAGAATAACGCGAAGCGCGATGTCACCGTCATCCTCGCCGATGGGATCTACGCGCTCGATGCCCCCCTGCTCTTCCGCCGCGCCGATGGCGGGCTGAATGGCCATGGCGTGACCTGGCGGGCGGCCGAAGGCGCCCATCCGATGCTGTCCGGCGGGCAGGTAGTGAGCGGCTTCAAATCCTATGATGCCGAGCGCCGCCTCTATGTCGCGGACGTGCCCAAGGGGATCGACACGCGCCAGCTCTGGGTCGACGACACGCTGGCCGAGCGTCCCTGGATCGAGATTCGCGCGTCGGACGTCGCGTTCAACGCCACCGGCTTCCACATCAGCAATCCCGATCTCAACTGGCTCTCCACCCTCCAGCGCCCCGACCGGCTGGAGCTGGAGGCGACGGGCTTCTTCACCGATCGTATCTCCCCAGTGAAAGCGATCGAGGGTAGCCGCATCACCATGGCCCAGCCCGCTTGGGACAATAATAGCTGGGGCTATGACACGATCACCAAGCCGATCTTCCCGCAGGACAGCCGGCTTTTCCTCGTCAATGCGCTGGAGTTCGTCGGCAAGACCAATGAGTGGCACGGCAAGCCCTATCAATGGGTGATCGATCCGCAGGCGGGCAAGCTCTACCTGCGCATGGGGCTGGACGAGGATATAGCAAAGCGCCGCGTCGTCCTGCCCCGACTGGAGACATTGGTGTCGATCAGCGGCACGCCCGATGCGCCGGTCGAGCGACTGCGGTTCGAAGGGCTGCGCTTCTCCCATACGAGTTGGCTCGGAGCCTCGCGCGCCACTGGTTACGCCAATCAGCAGAGTGGGTCGTTTCTGGCCGAAACGTCCCCGATCCGACCGGCCGATGCTTGGAAAACGTGCGGTTGGGGATGCGTCGAATTTGAATCGATGCGTCAGAAATGGAACCAGATGCCCGCCGCGGTGCAGGTGTCCGCCGCGCGCGACATTGTCTTTGAACGGAACCAGTTCTCTCAATTGGGCCAAATCGGGCTTGGCATCGGCAATGACGCCAATGCCAATCTATCGGGCGTTGGCCTCGCCACCAGCAACATCCGGGTTGCGCGCAACCGCTTTGCAATCCTGTCAGGCGGCGCAATCATGGCCGGGGGCATACGAGTGGAGGCGCATCATCCACAGGACGCGGCGCTCATCAATCGCGACATCATGATCGAGGATAATATCGTCGCCACCGTGTCGCAGGATTATAAGGATAATGCCGCGATCCTGACCACCTATGTCAGCGGCGCACACATCGTCCATAACGATATCAGCGACGCGCCCTATGATGGCATCGCCGTCGGATGGGGCTGGGGCTATAATGATGCCGGCGGCAATCCCAATTATGACGAGAATGCCAAGGGCTATGTCCACAACGTCAAATATATAACGCCGACGACGCTGCGCGATACGCTGGTCGAGGGCAACCGCATCCATGGCGTGAAGAGCTGGTTCATGGATGGCGGTGCGATCTATAATCTTTCCGCCAATCCCAATGCGATCGTGCGCGGCAATCATATTTTCGACATTGGCGACAGGATCGGCATCTATCTGGACGAAGGATCGAAGCATTTCCGCGTCACCGGCAATGTCGTCGAAACGCGCGGCAAATGGCTGAACATCAATACGGCGGGCAAAATGTACAAGCGCCGCATCTCGACCGACAATATCGCGACCGGCAACTGGCATATCTCCAACAGTACAGGCGGGCGCTGGCTGGAGGAAATCGGCAATGTGTCGCGCGACAACATGCTGCTGCCCAATCGCGACTGGCCGGCCGACGCGCAGAAAGTCATCGATGAAGCGGGGGTGCGTCCATGAGCCTGATCCGTCGCCGCACGCTGCTGAAGGGCGCGGGCGCGCTCGCCGGCCTGCCCGCCTTCGCGGCGAAGGCGCAGGAAGGCGGCGACCTGCGCATCATCGACCTTCGCGCCGAAGGGCTGGTCGACCCGATCGGCCTGGACCAGCAGGATGTGCGCCTGTCCTGGCGGCTGGAGAGCCGCGACCGCGCCGTCCGCCAAACCCGTTGCGAGGTGCAGGCCGCAAGCAGCCGCGCCCTGCTGGAGGCCGGTACGCCTGACCTCTGGCATGCGGGCGAAGTGCTGACCGACAAGAGCATGGACATGGGCTGGCTCGGCGCGCCGCTCCGGTCGCGCCAACGCGTCTGGTGGCGCGTGCTGGTGCGGGACGATCGCGGCGTGCGCGCCACCAGCCCGATCGCCAGTTTCGAAATGGGGCTGCTCGATCCCGCCGACTGGAAGGCCCAATGGATCGAGGCGCAGACCGATCAGGAGCGTGCGGACCGGGCGGCGGGACTGCACTGGATGCGCGGCGACCGGACGAAGGACAAGTCGCCACGCCAGTTCCGCTTCGCCTTCGACCTGCCGGTCGCAAGCGAAATCAGCCTCTTTTCCATCTGCAATTACAAGGCCCCGCTGCTCTGGCTGGATGGGACGGCCGTTGCCCTTCCCGCCCCCGGTCCCCATCGCTTCGGCGCGGAACCGCTTGCCGAAACTACGCATAAGCTGACCGCAGGCCGCCATGTCGTGGCGATGCAGGTCAATGACCCCGCCGGTTTCGATGAGCGCCGGATGCATGAGATCGCCGCCGCGCTGATGATCCGCGCGGACGACCGCCGTATCACCAGTCAGACGATGCGCACCGCGACCCATGCGCCCGACGGCTGGCAGGCGACCGCCTTCAACGACGCCGGCTGGGACAAGGCCGAACGTTCCGCCAGCCAGCCACAGGCCTGGCCCCGTGCGGGTGGCTATATGCTGCGGCGTGACTTCGGCCTCAAGCGGCCCGTCCGTCAGGCGCGACTGCGCATCACCGCGCTGGGCGCCTATGTCGCGGAAATCAACGGCCGTCGTGTGGGCGACGCCCAACTTGCACCCGAGAGCAGCGACTTCCGCGAAACCGCGCTGATGCGGACCTATGACGTGACCGCCCTGCTCCGCCCCGGTACCAATGCGATCGGCGCGCTGCTGGGCGAGGGCTGGTATGGCAGCTATCACGCCCCGGCCGGCCGCTATGCCTTTGGCGATCCGCCGTTGCGCCTGTTCGCACAGCTGGAGGTCGAACATGACGACGGCAGCCTGTCGATCGTGGCCACCGACGATCGCTGGCAGCTCCAGACCGACACGCCGATCACCCAGGCGGAAATCTATTATGGCGAGGATTATGACGCCCGGCGCGAACAGCCCGGCTGGTCCAGCCCCGGCTTCCGCGCGGCCGGCTGGACGCCGGTGCGGATCGGCCAGACGCCTCCCTGCCGCCTGCGCGCGCATGTCGCCCCGCCTATCCGCGCGATCGACCGGCTGCGCGCGGTCAGCATCCGCAGCGTCGGCGAAGACCGCCATGTCATCGACTTCGGCCAGAATTTCGCCGGCTGGGCCGAACTGAAAGCGAAAGGTTCGGCAGGGCAGACCGTGTCATTACGCTTCGCCGAGATAGTGCATCCCGACGGCACGATCGACGTCGGCAACCTGCGCGCTGCGCGGGCCGCCTGCCTCTATACCTTCCGGGGCGATCCGGCGGGGGAAAGCTATCAGCCGCATTTCACCTATTTCGGCTTCCGCTATGTCGAGGTGAGCGGCCTCGGTCGCGCGCCGACCGCCGACGAAGTCACCGGCATCGTCCTGTCGAGCGCCCTGCCCGAAACCGGCAAACCGCTGGTCGAAAACCGCATCATTCAGGGCCTGTGGCAGAATAGCCGCTGGAGCCAGCGCTCCAACTTCTTCGGCGTACCGACCGATTGCCCGCAGCGCGACGAGCGGCTCGGCTGGACCGGCGACGCGCAGGTTTTCTGGGATGCCGCCGCCTTCACCATGGATGTCGGTCCCTTCACCCATCGCTTCATGGGCGACGTGCGCGACGCGCAGGGGCCGCGCGGGGAGTTTCCCGACTATGCGCCGACCGGCTGGCGCGACCTGTCCCTGGGCGCTTCGCCGGGCTGGGCGGACGCGGGCATCATCCTGCCCTGGACGGTATGGCAGCGCTATGGCGACACCGCCATCGTCGACCGCAACTGGGCGGCAATGACGCGCTACATGCGCTTCCTGTCCGACCATAATCCCGACCATATCTGGCGAAACCTGCGCGGCTACGACTATGGCGACTGGGTCGCGCTCGACGCGAAGAAGCCAAGCGACGAAACCACGCCCAAGGATCTGATCGCCACCGCCATGTGGAAATATGCGGCCGACGCCATGGCCGACATGGCGTTCGGATCGAAGCGCCAGCCCGAAGGCGAACGCTATCGCCAACTGTCGCGCAACATTGCGGCGGCTTTTGCCACGGCCTTCGTCAAAGCGGACGGCAGCGTCGGCAACGGATCGCATTGCGGCTATATAGTGGCGCTGCGCTTCGGCCTGGTGCCCGACCCGCTGCGCGCGGCGGCGACGGCCAAGCTGGTCGCCGACATCCGCCGACGCGGCACGCTCATTTCCACCGGCTTCCTCGGCACGCCCTACAGCCTCGACGCGTTGGCGGATCAGGGGGAGGAGGCGCTGGTCTACGACCTGCTGCTGCGCACCGCCTTCCCCTCCTGGGGCTATATGATCGCGAAGGGCGCTACGACCATCTGGGAGCGGTGGAATGCCGACATGGTCGATTCCGCGATGAACAGCTACAATCATTATGCGCTGGGCGCAGTCGCGGGCTTCATCTTCCGCCGGGTCGCGGGGATCGATCCGACCTCGGCCGGTTTCCTGACCTGGCGCTTCAACCCGGTGCTGGACAAGCGGCTGGAGCGCGGCGGCGCCAGCTATGACAGCGTGCTGGGACCGATCCGCACCGACTGGCGCAACCGGACGGACGGCTTTGCAGCGGAGATCAGCGTGCCGGCGAACAGCCGTGCAGAAATATGGCTGCCCGCCCAGTCCTTTGACTCGATCCGCGAAGGCGGCAAGGCAATCAACAGCGTACCCGGCGTCCGCCCGATCGGATCGCGCGGCGACCGTTTCGTGCTGGAAGCCGGATCGGGCGATTACAGCTTCACCGTCTCGCGCTGAATACCCATCCCCCCCGCTGGCCGCCCGATCCCTTCGGGCGGCCCTTTTACTGTCAGGGCCGCGTCGTCCAGGTCCAGCGCACCGCGTCGGTCAGCAGCTTGCCACCCGCCTGCACCCGCCCCTCGATATGGTTATCCCCCTTGGCGAGGTCGATATCCCAAGTCGCGATATGATCCTCCACCGGCACGCGGGTCCATGCCCCGTCGTTCAGGCGCAGTTCGACCGCAGGCTGGTTGGAAAAGACCTGTACCTTCACCCGCTGCGTCCGCTTGGCAATGTCGCGGCGGCTGGCGATGTGGAGCATCGGCGCGTCCGACCAATTGGCCTGATACCAATAATAGGCGTCCTTGCGGACCTTTCGATCCTCGCTCACCAACCCCTTGTCGTTGATCGCCGGTCGGTCTCCCTCGTTGCGCTTGAAGGAGGGGAAGTCGATCCCGACCCAGACGAAAGTCGACCAGAGGAAGGGCCGCTTCTTCATCTCGCGCCAATGCTTGATGTGAAAATCGGTCTGATATTGTTCGGGATGCCAATAGCCGTTGGATTCCGGCCGCTTCACCACCGGGTCTTCCTGATGCAGGATGCTCGCCCCCGCCCCATATTCGCTGACGCCGATCGGCCGGCCGGGCAGCTTCGTATGCAGTTCGTCGGCCCATGGCCCGATATCTTCCGACTTGGTCCAGTACCAACCGAAATAGCGATTATAGGACACGGTATCGCTATGCTGCGCGATCGGATCGCTATCCTCCAGGCAGCAATGGGCATAGGTAGTCGGCCGCGTCGGATCGAGCGCCTTGGCGGTCGTCTGCAACTCGGCGAGGATTCGGTTGGAGGCAGCGTCCGACTTGCGGATTTCATTGCCGATACCCCACAGCGCGACCGAGGGATGATTGCCCGTCTGCGCGATCAGTTCGCGCATCTGCTCTACCAGATTGTCTCGAAACGCATCCGACGGATCATGATCGTCGATCAGCGGCACTTCGGTCAGCAGCAGCAGCCCCAGTTGGTCCGCGCGCTCATAAACACGCGGGGGATGCTGCATATGGGCAAGGCGGATCGCGGTCGCGCCCATATCGGCGAAGATCGCCAGATCCTCGTCAATCTCCGCATCGGTGACGATCGGCCCGCGTCCGAAGCGAGTGGGATGCTGGAGGTTGACGCCACGCAGTTGATAGGGCGCTCCGTTCAGCAGCACGGTGCCGTCCGGCTTCACCGCGATGGTGCGCACGCCCAGCGGCACGGTCTGGCTATCGACGATGCGACCGCCCTCCACCACATCGGTCACGACATGATAGAGATAGGGCGACTTGCGCCCCGCCCAGAGTTGCGGATTGGGCAGCACGATCGTCTGCTTCACCGTATCGCTCGCACCGGAGGCAAGCGTCGCCGGCGCGACGGAGCGCGCCACGATTTTACCCTTCGCATCCACGATCCGGCTACTGAGGGTGAAGCGCGCCGCCGCAGCGCGATCGTTGCGCAGCGCTACCGCGACGTCGATCGTCGCGCGGCGGGGGTGGAGCGCGGCAGTGCGCGCCTGCACCCCCGGCCCGCCATGATCGAGCCGATCGATCGCCAGCGCGTCGCTCTCGATCAGGGACACGGCCCGATAGAGGCCGCCAAAGATGTTGAAGTCGCCATTCAGTGGCGCGATATGGGTGTCCCGGCTATTGTCGACCCGCACCGCCAGCAGGTTGCGCCCCGGCTTCAGCGCATCGGTCGCGTCGAGGCGGAAGGCGCCATAGCCGCCCTGATGCTCGCCCAGCTTGCGGCCGTTGAGCCAGATGTCGGCCTTCAGCGTCGCGCCACCGAAATGCAGCAGGTATCGCTTTCCCGGCTGCGGCTTGTGGCCGATCTCCAGCCGATACCAGGCCGGGCCGCGGTAATAGACCCCCTCCGGCTCGCCCCGCGCCCTGGCCCCGCCGATGCCGCTATCTTCCGCATTGTAGGTGTGCGGCACGCTGACCGGCGCCCATGCGCCATCATCGAAGCCGGGTGCTTCCGCCCCGGCCGCGTCTGCCTTGATGAAGCGCCAGCCATTGGCGAGCGGCGTTTCGGTGGCGGCGTGCGCGACGCCCGGCAACAGCAGGGCAAGCGCGAAACCATGGCGCATCGTCATTCCTTCAGCTTAATGTCTGGATGTCGCCGATCTGGATGCCGCTGCTCGCGGTCGACCGGATCGCATTGTCGCGGGGCTGGCGAGAACGCAGGCCGTCCACCATCGCCCCCTGCACGTCGTCGAACAGGATGGCCGGGCGCGCGTCGGCCGTCTCGACATCGAAGCTGACGTCGCGCAGACTGATGTTGCGGGCATGGCGGACATAGAGGCCATGGGCCGGGAAAGCGCCCATGAAGCTCGGCTCCAGGCTGCTTGCCGGCCGTTCGGGAATGACCCTCCGCGCGTCAGCCTCGCTCCCGCCACCCGCCGAGCGGACATGGACGTTGGAAAAGCTCACATCCTCGATCGGCTCGCCCGGATTGCCGATAATGCCGCACGCATAGGGACCGGGCGCGCCCGACACATTGATGTCAGAAAAGCGCACCCGCCGCACCTTTGAAGGACCATTGCCGCGCGGCGCCCGATTGCGGGCCGCCAGTCGCACGAAGATCGGATGGTTGACCGGATTGCGCAGATTGATGTCGCTGAATGTCACATCCTCCAGCACCCCGCCGTCGATCGCGCCCAGTTGCAGCCCGCGCGTATGCTCGCAGGTGCAGCCCGAAATCAGGATGTTGCGGAATCCGGTCGCGGAATCGGTACCCAGCTTGATCCGCCCCAACACCCCCACATCGTCGACCGATCGATAGGGCGACGGGCGATAGCGTCCGCCCACCACCGACCCCAGATCATAGCCGCTGGTCTTGCAGCCGATGACGGTCACATCCTCGCAAAAAACCGGTTCCTGCAGGGCATAGCTGCTCTTGAGCACGATCGCGTCATCCTTGGGCGCGTTGACCAGGCAATTGCTGATCCGCACGTCGCGGCAGCAGTCGATATCTATGCCGTCGCGATCGGTATCGACGGTCAGATTGTCGATCGTCACATTGGTCGATCCCAGCACATAGCAGGCGAAATGCCCGCCTTGCAGGATGGTGAAGTCGCGCAGCAGCACATTGCGACAGCGGCGCAGCGCCACTGCCTTGTTGCCGCGCCCCTCATAGGCCATTTCGCGCGGGATCGCCCGGCGCGCAGCGTCGGCGGACAGCCCCTGCGCTTTCGGCGACTTCCACCCCTCTATGCCGTGCCAGCGCGGCGCCGGGCCTTCCCGATCCAGGCCCAGCCCATGGATGATGCCGCGCCCCACGATCGCGACGTCGGTGACGCCGTCGCCATAGATCAGGGCGTTGTGGAAATGGGCGACACCGAAGTCGACATATTGCTCGTCATATATGCCCTCGGGCAGATCGTAGCGTCCCTTGTGCCGTCGCGGATCGGCCGCCTCGATCAGGCTGCCCGGCATCAGCAGCAGGGTGATGTAGCTTTTCAGCCGGATCGAGAAACAGAGATAATGGCCCGGCGGCACGACCACCGTGCCGCCGCCCGCCCCGCTCGCCGCCTCGATCGCGCGGTTGAAGGCGTCGGAATCGATCGTGACGCCGTCCCCCTTCGCGCCATGGTCGCGAACGTTGTAGAAGCCACTCAGCGAACCCGTCGCGCGGACCGGCGCCGATGCCATGGCGAAGGCCGCGCCCAGTCCCAAAGTCATGGCGCGGCGGCTGAAAACCGCGCGCTCGATCACGCCGCTCATGATGCGATCCCCTCATTATGTTGTATGACGTATTATATAATGAGGGAGATTAAGCCAAGCCTTTTAGATCAGCATGCGATTGTCTATTTCGTTGACGCATTTTACGCCGCTCAAGGCCATCGACACCTTCATCCCCTGCGCGATCAGGTCCAGCAGGCGCGCGACGCCCGCCTCGCCCTGTGCCGCCAGCGCATAAATATAGGCCCGTCCCAGCAATACGCCCCGCGCGCCCAGCGCCAGCATCCGCACCACGTCCAGCCCCGTCCGCACGCCGCCATCGACCAGCACCGTCAGCTCATCGCCCACGGCATCGGCAATCCCCGGCAGGACGCGCGCGGTCGACAAGGCTCCGTCGAGCTGCCGTCCGCCATGGTTGGACACGACGATGCCATCCGCACCGAACCGCACCGCATCGCGCGCATCGTCGGTATCGAGGATGCCCTTGACGATCATCTCGCCCTTCCACGCATCCCTGATCCATTCCAGGTCGGACCAGGTGATGGACGGATCGAAATTCGCGCCCAGCCAGCCGATATAGTCGGCAAGATCGGTCGGCTGTCCGCGATAGGCGGACACATTGCCCAGATCATGCGGTCTTCCCAGCAATCCCACATCCCATGCCCATCCTGGCCGACCGATCGCCTGCATCATCCGGCGCAGCGGGGCATGGGGACCACTCATCCCCGAATGGGCGTCGCGATAGCGCGCGCCAGGCAGCGGCATGTCGACGGTGAAGACCAGCTTGGTGACGCCCAGCGCCTGCGCCCGCTCCAGCGCATGGCGCATGAAGCCGCGATCCTTGAGCACATAGAGCTGGAACCAGACGGGCTGGCCGACGGTCTCGACCACTTCCGTCACGGAGCAGACGCTGACGGTCGAGAGGATATAGGGAATGCCTGCCTGCCGGGCAGCGCGCGCCACCTGCAACTCGCCCCGGCGCCGCATCATGCCGCCGAGGCCAATCGGTGCGAGCAGCAGCGGCATCGCCATCGTCTCGCCGAACAATGTCGTATCGAGACTGAGCGCCGATATGTCGCGCAGCACCCGCTGGCGCAATTTGATATCGGCCAGATCGGCGCGATTGGCGGCCAGAGTCTCCTCGCCAAAGGCGCCGCCATCGACATAGTCGAACAGGAAGCGCGGCAATCGCCGTCGCGCCGCTTCGCGAAAGTCGAGTGGCGAGGAAATGATCATGCGATGGTCCTCAGTTGCCGGTCGCTGTCGAGCGACAGGGTCAGGTCGGCGCGTCCCGGCATCTCGGTCAATATATGCCGGGTCAGCCGCTCATAATGCTGCACGAAGCGGTCGAGCTGCGCCGCATCCATCGCCCGGTTCGCCGCCTCCCCTTGCTCTGCGCGCAGCGCCTCCTCCTGCTGTCCGCGCCAGCTCCGCACCACCGCGAAATCGGGCGCAGCGAGCAGTATCAGCCGGTCGATCCAGCCGAACAGCTCGGCATAAGGGCCGTAAAGCCGACGATTGACATGCCGCCGCCAGATCCCGTCGGGGTCTTCATCCCGCTCCAGCACATTGACCGGCGCAACAAGGTCTGCTTCCGGCTGTGGTCGCGCGCCGACACACCAGCCCTCGAAGATCAGCAGGTCGATCGAGCCCGCTATCGCTTCGCCTTCCGAAAAAGGTTCGTCCTGCCCCTTGTCGAAGCGCGGCAGCAGGACTGGGTCACCTGCCTTTACCGCCTCACAGAGCGCGATGCCCCGCGCCACGTCATGGGTGCCGGGCACGCCGCGCGTGCGGAACAGCGGATGGACCTCATCTGCCAGCCGCGCGCGCACAGCCCGTCCAAGATAGAGATCGTCGAGCGACAGGATCGCCGTCCGTCGCCCGTCCTGTTCCATCAGCGCCTGCAATCCCGCCGCCAGCGTGGACTTTCCCGATCCCTGCGCGCCGCACAGGCCCAGGATCAGCGGTCGGCTCGCTCCCGCCAGCCAGTCCCGCGTCGCCGCCGCGATCCGCTCAAGCGACGGGGTCAAGCAGCGGCTCTCCGGCAAAGAAGCGATCGAGATTGTCGGCGACCTTCATCCCCATGGCCGTGCGCGCCTCGATCGTGGCGCTGCCCAGATGCGGGAGCAGCACCACGTTGGGCAAGTCGATCAGGCCGCCATGGACTTGCGGTTCAGCCTCATAGACATCCAGCCCCGCCGCCGCGATCCGCCGTTCGGCCAGCGCCTGCGCCAGCGCCGCCTCGTCGATCAGCGATCCGCGCCCGGTATTCACCAGCACCGCATGGCGCTGCATCCGCGCCAGCAGTGCCGCGTCCACCATATGCCGCGTCTCTGCCCCGCCCGGCGCGTGGAGCGACAGCACATCCGCCTGCTCTGCCAGCGTGCCCAAATCGGTGAAATAGGCATCGGCCGGCATATCCTCCGCCGGGCGGCGGCCATGATAGGCGATGCGCATGCCGAAGGCCTGCGCCCGCTTCGCCACTGCGCGGGCGATCCGGCCGAAACCGACCAGCCCCAGCAGCTTGCCGTCGAGCGACTGGCCCAGCAAATGGGTGGGTCGCCATCCAGTCCAGCCGCCACCCCGCAATTCGCGCTCACCCTCGCCCGCCCGGCGCATCGCCATCAAGATCAGCGTCATGGCGATGTCAGCGGTCGCCTCGGTCAGCACATCGGGCGTATTGGTGACGACCAGCCCCGCCTCACGCGCCGCCGAAAGATCGATATGCTCATAGCCCGCGCCATAGTTGGCGATGATGCCCGCGCGCCGCCCTTCGGCCAGCAGCACGTCGCGCGTGATCCGGTCCGTGACGGTCGGGCAGAGCGCATCATGATCCTTCATTGCCTGAGACAGCGCCGCCGCATCCATCGGCCGATCGGTTTCATTGAAGGTCACGTCATAGCTTGCGACAAGCCGCCGCTCGACCGTCTCAGGCCAACGGCGCGTCAACAGGATGCGCGGCCGTTCGCTCATAATAGCCCCCGCCGTGCCAAATTGCGCATCAGCGCGCCGGTTCCGAAATCCCAGGGCTCGACCCGGTCGGTCGTCGTTACGCGATTCACCAATGTTCCCAGTTCCTTGCAGCCAATCCGCACGACGTCTCCTTCCGCATGGGTGAAGCCCCGTCCCGACTCGCCCCGATCCTGTGTCGGCGCGAACAGAGTGCCGAGATAGAGGACGAGGCCATCGGGATAGTGATGATGCGCGTTCACGGCCTGCGCGACAAGGTCGGCCGGCGATCGGCTGATCTCCGCCATCGCCGAATGCCCTTCCATCACGAAGCCATCCCGGCCCTGGAGCGACAGGGTCACGGTGATGTTATCAACTGCCGCCAGATCGAACCTTTCGTCAAATAGCCGCACGAAAGGGCCGATCGCCGCCGCAGCGACATTGTCCTTCGCCTTACCCAGCAGCAGCGCCGATCGCCCTTCGACATCGCGCAGATTGACGTCGTTGCCCAGCGTCGCGCCGATGATCCGGCCGTCCGATGCGACCACAAGCACGACCTCCGGCTCCGGATTATTCCAGACCGATCCGGGATGGACGCCGATGTCGCTACCCGCGCCGACGGTCGCCATCGGCTGCGCCTTGGTGAAGATTTCGGCATCCGGACCGATGCCGACTTCCAGATATTGGCTCCAGGCTCCGGCGGCGATCAGCGTCTGTTTCAGTTGTGCCGCTTCGTCTGACCCCGGCCGCAAATGGCGCAAATCGTCGCCTACCAGCGCCCGGACCTGCGCCCTGATCTGGGCCGCCGCATCGGGATTGCCCCTCGCTTTTTCCTCGATCACCCGTTCCAGCATGGAAGTGACGAAGGTCACGCCCGCCGCCTTCACCGCCTGCAAGTCGATGGGCGAGAGCAGCCAGGGTCGCGTCACGTCTCGCCGGTTGGGCGATGTGTTGGCGAGGATGTCGCAGAGGGCGCCGACATCCTCGCCCGTAGCGCCGCGTAGCGACTGTGCGGGAGACGATGCTTCACACAGGTCGCGCGCGGTCGGGAAGGCAGCGGAAATATCGATCAGTCGATCGCCATCGATGCGGACGATCGACGGCCCCTCGTAATCGGGACGCCAGACACGGCCGAAGAGCAGCGCGTCCGGATCGGCCGGCAGGATGGCTGCGGGAAACAGGTCCATGGCTCAGCGCCGCCGGAAATCGGGGGCGCGTCGCTCGGCGAAGGCGGCGCGACCTTCGGCGGCGTCTGCCGTTGCGAAACAGATCGCCTGCAAATCCCGCTCATATTCGATCGCCTTGTCACAGGGCATCTGGTGCGCGGCGCGCAGGTTGAGCTTGGCGGTTTCGGCCGCGATCGGCGCGCGTTCCGCAATGGTCGCGGCAATCGTCAGCGCCCGCGCCATCAACTGCTCAGGCGCCGTCACTTCGCTTACCAGCCCCCAGGCCAGCGCCTGATCGGCACTGACCATATCGCCGGTGTAGAGCATCAGCGCAGCATTCGACATGCCGATCGAATGAGCGAGGCCCACGGCCATGCCGCCGCCGCCGATCCAGCCCAGCTTGATTTCCGGCGCGGCGAAGCGGGCATTGCTCGATGCGATACGGATGTCGCAGGCCATGGCGGTTTCGAGTCCTCCGCCCAGCGCGTAGCCGTTGACCGCCGCAATCACCGGCTTGCGACAGGCGCGCAGGGCGTCGCAATAATCCTGTCGGTTGCGGAAATCCCAAGGGGTAGCATAGGCATCCAGCGTCGAAATGTCGGAGCCGGCGGAAAAGGCCTTTTCCCCCGCCCCGGTCACAACCAGCACACGCACCGCGTCGGACCGGTTGCACTCGGCTACCGCCTCGACCAGCGCCGTCGCCATGTCGGGTGTCATGGCGTTGAGCTTTTCGGGCCGGTTGAGCATGATAGTGGCGATGCGGTCGGCGATATCAAAACGCAATTGAGCGCTCATAGCTCCTGTCCTTTGCGGTGATGACGGCGGAAGGCCGCCTCTATGTCGTCCAGCACCCGGTCGGCCGGTTCGCCCTCGATCAGTCCGGCGCGCAGACGCGCAGACGCTTCGGACTGGAAGGCGATGGCGCCGTCATGACGCGGGCGCAGGGTGGCGGCCTCCAGCGTCGCGTGAGTGCCGCTGTAGAAACCGCCCCACCGGTCATCGACCTGCCGGTCTGTCCAGGCGGCGCGGAGCGAAGGCTGCCCCTCATGCGCCGGAATGAAGTGCCGCTGCGTATCCTCGCCCATCAGCCAGGCGAGATGCGTCAACAGAGCAGGTGTCACGATACAGCGGCGCGACACGGCGACCCCGGTGCCGCCCAGCATCGATCCGATGCCCCCAACCCCACGCGGCGCATCGGCGAAGCCAATCCGACCGCCGGGCGCATAATTCACATAACCGTAGATGAGCGGGACAAGGGCGATATCTTCGCCCGCCGTCATCGCTTCGAGCAGCGCGATCGGATTGGCGTCAATCCATTGCCGGCTGGCCGTGCCGGCGAGCGCGGCCATGATCGCATAGGCGTCACGCCCCGTCGGCCGATCCACGAACCCATCCGCCGGACGCACGCCGCCAAGCGCGGCGAAGATTGACTGGAAGGAGAGGATCGCGTGCGGCCCGGCCAGCGACAGCGCGACCGGTTCGGCTTCGGCGAGCGCGATCACCTCTTCCCAGGTCTTGGGCGGCGCAGCGATCCGATCGCGGGCATAAACCGTGACCTGCGTTGCGGCGTCGAGCGGCAACGCCCAATGCGCCCCGGCATAGCGATAGCTGGCCAGCGAGCGGCCAATTGCGGCCGTCTCCAGACCGGCGATCATCGCATCGCCGAACAGGCTTTCCATCGATTGCAGGCAATCCTGCGCCACCGCCTCGCCGACATGGGGATGATCGAGAACGATCAGGTCGTAGCGTTCGGCAAGGTCTGCAATGGGCGAGGATTCGAACCCTTCCAGCGGATGGCGGTCCCAGATGATCGACAGCCCCTGCCGTGGCGCGATGTCACGCGCGGCCGCCTCCAGCGCACGATAGCCGCGCGGATGGTCCCAGGTCAGACCACGATAGCCCGGCACGCTCATGCGTGCTGGCGCACGACGCCGGATTCGATCAACTGCGCGATCTCAGCCTCGCTGCGGCCGATCTCCGCCAGCACCTCCCGACTATGTTCCCCAACCAGCGGTGCGCCGCGCGTGATGGCCGATGGCGTCCGAGAAAAGCGGATCGGGAAGCCCGGCACCTTCACCCGCCCTTCCGTCTGATGTTCATATTCGACGAAGGTGCCATTGTGGCGGATCTGCGGGTCGTCGATCAGGTCGGCATAGCCGTAGACCGGGCCGCACCAGATGTCGGCGGCGCGGAACGTCTCCAGCCAGTGCGCAGTATCGCGCGCGATCAGATGCGCCTTCACCCGCGCGAAAATAGCGTCGCGCTGGGTCCAGCCGTCCCGCTCCTCATCCAGTTCTGCAAAGAAGGGGTCGTCCAGCACCTGCCCCAGCGTCCTGAGCGACGCCATGGCGAGCGTCATATAGCCGTCCGCCGTCGCGAACACGCCATAGGGCGCGCGGATATAACTGTGCGCGTGCGGCTCGGCCGACCGGGCCTGGGGCTTGCCGCCGACGGTAAAGACCGACAATTCCTGCATCTGGATGGTGGTGATGGCGTCGAGCATGTTGACCTGCACCAATTGCCCCTCACCCGTCCGCTCCCGGTGGAACAGCGCGGCAAGCGCGCCCTCAAAAGCGGTATAGGCGGTGACGGCGTCGACCAGATACTGGCCTGCAGGCGATGGCGGCGCACCCTCCGCTCCGGCCGAGAGCATTGCGCCGGACATGCCCTGCAGCAGCAGATCCTGCCCCGGATAGAGGCGATAGGGACCATCTTCCCCATAGCCCGACATCGACACATAGATAAGACGCGGGTTGATCGCCGAGAGGGTCTCATAATCGACGCCGAGACGTTCGGCCACGCCGGGCCGGTAATTTTGCAGGAAGACATCCGCGTCCTTCACCAGGTCCAGCAAAACCGCCTTGCCCTCCGGCGACTTGAGGTCGATCGCCAGCGAGCGCTTGTTGCGGTTCAACGAGAGAAAGGAGACGTTGACGCTATTGCCGGTCGCGCCGCCGGCAGAAGCATGGCGCTGCCATTCGCCGCTGGTCGGCTCCACCTTGATGACGTCGGCGCCCATGTCGCCCAGCCGCTGCGCCGCGAAGGGGCCGGCCATGGCGATGGAACAGTCGAGAACGCGAATATCCTTGAGAATGCTCATATCTGTTCCTTCAGGCCATGACCCAGCCGCCATTCACATGCAGCGTCTGGCCGGTGATGAAGCCCGCCTCCTCGGCGGCCAAAAAGGCGATGGCATGGGCGATGTCAGCGGCTGTTCCGCGACGCTTGACCGCCTGCGCATCCAGAACCATCTGATTATATCCCTTCCGGTCGGGATGGATCTTCTCCGCATCGGTCGGGAAGGCGCCAGGCGCGATCGCGTTTACGGTGATGCCGTCGGGGCCGAATTCGCGCGCCCATGCGCGGGTCAAACCTACCAGCGCGCCCTTCGACGCAACATAGGGGGACAGGCTCGCCCAGCCGCCGGAAATGGTGATGCTGGAGATGTTGATGATCCGGCCGAAGCCTTGCGCGCGCATCCCCGGCAAAGCAGCCTGCACCGCGACGATGCCGGCGTCGACATTGATCCGCTGGACCAGTTGATGCTCCTCGATGGAAAAATCCTCGAAGGGTTTGGACGGATAGATGGCGGCATTGTTGATGACGATGTCGAACCCGCCATGTTCGGCGATCAATCCGTCGAGCGTTGTGCGAAAGTCCGCCAGGTCGGACAGGTCGGCGGTCGAAACGATCAGGCGCCCCGGCACTCTGCCCGTCGCCGCATCGATCAGTCGCGCGATCTTCGCAGGGTCGTTGTCGACCGCGATTACGGTCGCACCGCGCTCGATCAGCAGCAGCGTCGTTTCCAGCCCCAGCCCGCCGGCCGCGCCGGTATAGAGGATCGTCCGGCCTTTCATGCCGCGCCTCCGATTGGGGGGAAGGCGCCCGAAGGCATGGGATAATCCTCGTCGGGCTGGCGCTGGACGCCCTCGATCCGCGCGACAGCGGCGGAGACGGCGTCGGGTTCGGGCAGGACACGCAGGATCGTGTCGTAGCGACGCTCCTCACCATGCTCCAGTTCGATCAGTTCGCCGCGCTCACGCGCGAAATCCTTGCCCAGAACATGATTGGTCGATGGTTCGATGCCCACCGCATAATGACCGGCATGGAGATTCTGCCATTCGAACATGGCCGGAAACTGATCCTTGCGCGTGACGACCGAAAAGCCGAAGCCCAGAGCCTCATTGACGATCGCGACCTCGACCCCGCCATCGGCGTCGGGCGCCATGTCATGTTGCCAGACCTGTTCGTGGAAGTTCACGATCGGTGGAGGCAAGGTGCGATAGCCGACACCTTGCCGCCGATAATGATCGGCATGGGCAGCCCATAGCACGTCGCGGATGGGCGCCACATAGCGCGCACCCTCCGCCACCACCGGATGGCCGACATTGATATGATAGCAGAACATGTGCGGCGTCCGGTAGAAACCATGGTTTACCACCCGATCGGTCAGGCGAATCTCGTCACCACCCAGATCCGCCTCGATACGACGGATGAGGTGCAGATCCTCGCCGAACACCGTAGACTGACGCACGATCCCCTCGGCCCAGAAAGTGCAGGCGTCGCCCTGCCATTGCTCGCCATAGCCGGTGAGTTGCGCCGGTATCGTCCCGATGCGGCCATGCAGAGAGGAAGATACCGCTCGACGCGGACCATAATGATAATGGCCCGCCGGATCGTCATGCATGAAGAGAATATGGTCGAGGCCGCAAGTGATGTTGAGGCCGGACATGGAGCGGAACCAGCCCAACCCGCCTTCGCCTTCATACTCATGCAGGCCCGGGTGGCGAAAGCCGGAGGGCGAGTGCCAGCCGATCGCCCGCCCTGCATGCTCGCATTCGGCGATGTCCATGGCGCGGTCCACCAGCACGGTAAAGCTCAGCCCCGTACCGGTGCGGAAGTGCAGCATGCGAACGCCGCGTTCGGCCCCGTCCTCCAAAGTCATCAACCGCACGCCCGCAAATTGCGACAGCGCACCTGATCGTTCGGCGACGTGTCTTTTCGACATTTCGTCACCATAAAGCCAGGCCATGATCAGCCTCTCCATATTGTAAGACGTATGATGAATATATAGACTGTGTTTGTTCGTCAACCGGGAGTGAGAAAATGGCTGAAATTGTGCGACGCTGCTTCGTAGTCGATCTGGTCGACGACCCCGAGTCGATCGCCCGCTACCGCGAGTGGCATAAGCCCGGTGGCCCACCGCGGGCCGTGACCGACGCGATCCGCGCTGATGGCGTTAACGACCTGCAAATCTGGGTGGTAGGCGACCGTATGGTCATGATTATGGAGCAAGATG
Organism: Sphingobium lactosutens; assembly: GCF_013393185.1. GTDB lineage: Bacteria > Pseudomonadota > Alphaproteobacteria > Sphingomonadales > Sphingomonadaceae > Sphingobium > Sphingobium lactosutens_A. The sequence continues at coordinate 123,962 of NZ_QJQX01000078.1, forward strand.
ACACACTGGCCGCCGATTGCGCGGCCAAGGCAGCGCGCGACGCTGCCAATCCGGATGTGCAAGCCTGGGATGCGCTGATGCGGACTTTTCAGCGTCCCTTGCCCTTTGCGCCGGACATCACCTGGGTCGAAATGCAGCGTATCTATTCGCTAGCGGCACAACCCATCGATATTGGATGATCCGTCGAAGTCGGGCAGCACCAAACCTGAAGGGCTTGCCCATAAGGAGGCATGAATGAGCGTTCTTGAATGCCATCACCAGAACACTAAATTCTGACGCACATTTCTAAGTTCAAAATCATTGAAATATTTTGAAATTTGCAGATCCAACAAGTTTTCTCTCTTGTCGAGAATACTAGCTGTAGTGACATTTTAGGGATTCACGGCGCCGGGTCTTTGTGATTCAACAGTGGCTTTTGGAGGCTGGTGTGGAAGGCGAGGTACTTCGGGACGATCAATGGGAGCGATTGCGGGAGTTCGTTCCGGGCGGGCGCAAGGGTAAGCGTGGTCCGCGTAGCGACGGCAGGCGTTTTCTCGATGCCTTGCTGTGGCTGGCGCGCTCAGGCGGTCGTTGGCGCGATCTTCCCGAACGCTTTGGTCCCTATCAGACAGCCAAGCGGCGCTATTATCGCTGGATCGAGCAGGGTGTGATCGACCGGATATTCGCGGCGGTGTCCGATGATCCCGACATCGAATGGCTGGCGATCGATGCCACTGTCATCCGCGCTCAGGCTCAAGCGGCAGGGGCTCGGATAAAAAGGGGGGCGTTCAAGCCCAGGCTCTCGGGCGGTCGAGAGGTGGGTTCGGCACCAAAATCCACGCCGTAGTCGATGCCCTCGGTCTGCCGATCCGCTTCATTCTTGGCCCCGGACAGCAAAACGACATGGCTCCAGCCTGCGACCTGATCCGGGGCATCCCGGCAGGCAAGGTGCTGGCGGATCGCGCCTACGATGCCGACCGCCTGCATGACCTCATCTACGAGCAAGGCGGCGAGCCGGTCATCCCACCACGCCGCCACCGCAAGTACCAACACGGCTACGACCGCATCGCCTACAAACAGCGTTGGGGCATCGAAGGATTCTTCGCCAAACTCAAACAATGGCGGCGCATCGCAACACGCTACGACAAGCTCGCCCCCAACTTCCTCGGATTTGTCAAACTCGCCAGCATCATGCTCTGGCTCAAATGATTAAATCGTCACC
>NZ_QJQX01000079.1 GCF_013393185.1 Sphingobium lactosutens
GCGGCCATTCCACACCCGTCACCCCAGCGAAGGCTGGGGTCTCAGGCGGTCATAGAATAAGATGCATTATATCCAGCCAATCGGGATTGCTCTCCTCAATCAGTCGGATTTTCCAGTCTCGCTTCCATGCCTTGAGCGCCTTTTCGCGAGCAATGGCCAATGTGATGTCATCATGCATTTCCACCAGAACGAGGCGCGTCAGGCCATATTTCCTACAAAAGGCCGAGCCAGTCCCGCTGCGATGCTGCTCGATACGCGCCGCAAGCTCAGCAGTATCCCCGATATAGAGCACGCCTCTCGGCTTGTTGGTCATAATGTAAGTGCAACCGCCTCGCGCCATACCCAACTGTCGCGCACCACGCCCTGAGATGCCAGCCTTCGCTGGCATGACGCTTAATTTATATCGCCTGCCATATAGTCACGCGAGATAATCCGCCATTCCGCTTCCCACCCCTTTTGCAGTTTCCCCTCCGGCGGAAGGTCGGTCAACTGACGCCACTCCGCTCCCCATCCTCCCACAAAGAAAAGCCCCGCCGGCATGAACCGGCGGGGCTTCCGTGCGACCCGTTCAGCCTTGGTCAGTAATCGAAGCCCAGCGTTACGCCATAGGTGCGCGGCGCGCCGGCATAGCCATTGTCGCCGCTGTTGGTGGCGCTGATCTGGCTGCGGTAGAAGGCGTCGGTCAGATTCTTGCCCCACAGGCGGACATAGAATTTGTCGCCCGGCTCCTTCCAGGTGATCGAGGCGTCGACCGTGTTGTAGCTCGCCTGCTTCACCCGTTCGTCGGCGGTCGCGACGAAGCCATCATTATAATAATAATTGCCCGTGAGGGTGAAAGTGCCGGCGCTGGTCGGAATATCCAGACTGCCGCCAAGGCTGAAGGTGATGTCGGGCGTGTTTTGCAGCTTGTTGCCCGAAGCATCGCCGCGCAACAGGCAGTTGCCGCCGAGCTGGGCCGTGGGCGCGCCGAAGGTGCCAAGGCAGCTCGTATTGGCGACGGTCGCGCCGGTCTTGCTGTCGACATAGCTATAGGCGGACGGTGTGAAACCCGCCCCTACCGGGTAGGGGATGGAGATGATCGCGTCGGTGAACGAATTGTAGCGCGCATCTGTCCAGTTGAAGCCGCCGAACAGGCGCAGATTGTCGCTCACCTGCCAAGTCAGGTCGGCATCCACGCCATAGATGCGGGCGCCTTTGCGCGCATTATAGACATTGTTGACGCCAGCGATCACCTGAATCACCTGCACCGCCGACTGGTCATAATAATAGCCGGCGACGTTGAGGCGCACCTTGCGATCGAACAGGTCGGTCTTCAGGCCTACTTCATAGGCATCGACGACTTCCGGTTCCAGCACGTTGAAGGGCGTAGCGATCTGGGGCACGAAAGTGCCGCTGCGGAAACCCCGATTGTAACTGGCATAGGCCATGACTTCGGGTGAGAAGCGATGGTCGACCGACAGGCGCCAGGTCAGCTTCTTGAAGCTGCGCTTTGCCGCATCATATTCGGTCGTCGTCGTGACGCCGGTGTTGCCGTTATAGGCGACGCGCTGGGCATCGATGTCGCGCTGGTCATAAGTATAGCGGATGCCGGCGGTGATCTTCGTATTCTCGCTCAGCTTGTAGGTACCGTCGGCGAAGCCCGCAATGGATTCCAGCCCAATGTCGGTGAAGTCGTCGGAATAGCCATTGCCGCCGAAAGTGGTGAGACCAGTGGTACGGCCCGGATATTGGCCGGCGCTGCTCTTCATGTAGAAGCCGCCGATAACCCAGTTGAATGGGCCATCATTGTCGGAAATCAGGTCGATTTCCTGTGTGAACTGCTTGTCGCGGTTATTGTTGTCGATGCGCAGGCGTGGCTGGACCGTGCCGTCGGGATCGAAGAAGGTCCGTAGCTTCGTCTTGCGGTAGGCGGTGATGCTGCGCAGGTTCACGCCGCCCAGTTCCTGATCGATGGTCAGGCTGGCGCCTTTCTGGCTGCCGCGCAGGGTCGGATCGAAGTCCGAATAGATGTCGCGCTGCGGATCGCCGCCCAGTGATGCGATGACGGCAGGTACGTCCTGCCCCGCACTGTTGCGGCTGAAGGTGACGAATGCCGGATCCGCGGCCTGACGGCCGAAATAGTCGCCCGACAGGGTGATGGACGTGGCATCGCTCGGTTCCCAGAGCAATTTGCCGCGCAGCGAATAGGTGCGATCGGTCTGGATATCTTTGCCGGTATAGACATTTTTGCCATAGCCGTCGCCGCGATTTTCATACTGGCCAGCCAGGCTGAAGGCGAGGGTGGGGGCAAGGCCGCCCGAAACGAAGGCGGCGGCGCTGACCGTATCGTAATTGCCGTAACCGAAACGGGCGGACGCAGTATAATCGTAGCTGGGCTTGCGCGTCGTGATCTGGATCAGGCCGCCGGTCGCGTTGCGGCCGAACAGGGTGCCCTGTGGGCCTTTCAGCACGGCCACTTGCTCGACGTCGAACAGCGACTGGAGAGCGCCGATGGCGGAGCCATAATAGACGCCGTCGACATAGACGGCGACCGGGTTTTCGATGCCCGCGCCCTGGCCGGTGGCGCCGACGCCGCGGATGCGGGGCAGGCCGAAGCCGCCCGCCGCGGTGGTGACGTTGAGCGAAGGAACGGCGGCACGCAGATCTTCCGTGCTCGTGACCCCGGATGCGGCAATATCCTGCGTGCTGAGCGCGGTGATCGCGACAGCAACATTCTGGGCGTTTTCGGTGCGCTTTTGCGCAGTGACGATGATATCGGAAACGCCGTCCGTGGCCGCGGGCGGTTCAGTGGTCTGGGCGACAGCCGGCATGGCGATTGCGATCGCCATGCCGGAAAGCCCGCCCCGAAGAGCGGTTATTGAAAAGGTGCAGCGGCGCATGATGTGTCCTCCCCATGGTGCGCTGTTATGATCAATTCCGTTCTACTGGAATTGCTTATGTTATTTAGAAGATGTGTCGGTCTGTGACTTATAAGAAAGGCGGCAGAAGACTATCGATTCCTGCCGCCTTGTCGCGATCGTTATCCCAGCGCGCCCGTGACATCGTCGAACAGTTCGTCGACGCTCAGTTTGCGCGGGATGATCTTCTGTTCGAACGCCCAGTCGATTGCGAGTTGCAGGCCCTTGCGGTTGGCTTCGACGCCCATGGGCGGGAAGGGATCGGGCAGGCCGCCTTCGGTCAGGTCGCGGCTTTCGCCGACCATGCGATAGATGTCGCGCACGACGTCGGGCCGGTTCTTCGCAACATCCTGATGGACGACGAAGATATGGTTGATCGGCACCACGCCCTCACGCGCGAACCAGTCCTTCGCGGCGTTGAAGGGATCGGGCACCAGCCGCTCGACGCGCGGATCCTTGGGCAGGTCGACGCCCTGGAGCGTGGCGGCCAGTTCGCCGTCCAGCATCATCTGGCCGATGTCGGAGCCTTTGGGCAGCGGCACGCAGTTGGCGGGATCGCTATATTCCTCCAGATGCCCTTCGCCCACGGTCATCCATGTGACCTTGTTCAGGTCCACACCATATTCATGCTGCAATATGCCGCGCACCCACAGGCCGGTGGTCTGGGCATAGGTGCGCACGCCGACCTGGCGGCCCTCAATGTCCTTCGGATCGAGATGGCCAAGCTCGCGGTTGAAGCCGGCGCAATGATGCTGGAACCGGCCGGAAACCGGCGCGGGCAGCAGCACATAGGGCTTGCCGTAGCATTTCGCCTGCAAATAGGTGACGATCGCCAGTTCGCCCGCGTCATACAGGTTGCGGCGGACCATGTCCTTGAACCCGTTTTGCGCCGGGTCCGGCCCGCAGCAGTCGAGCGTCACGATGTCGGAGGTGACGCGTCCGTCGCGGATCGCCTTCGTCACCGGATATTCGGCCAGGTTGGTGCGCAGAGTCAGCACCTCGTCGGCGGTGGTCGCCATATTCCTCTACCCCTTGTTGCTTTAGAGCCTGACTTCGATCAGCGACGGTCCCGGCTCGCGCGCCGAGTTCCGCATCGCCCTGGTGAAATCCTCGGCCGTCTCCACGGCCAGCGCCGGCACGCCCATGCTTTTCGCCATGGCGACCCAGTCGATGGTGGGACGGTCGATGTCGATCATCGCCATCGCCTGCGCGCCCGGCTGGCCCGCGCCCATATTGGCATATTCGGCCTTCAATATGGCGTAGCTGCGGTTGGCGAAGATGATGGTGGTGATGTTCAGCCCCTCGCGGGCCTGGGTCCACAACGACTGGATCGTGTACATGGCGCTGCCGTCGCCCACCATGCAGAAGACCCGTCGGTCCGGGCAGGCGAGCGCCGCCCCGGTGGCGACCGGCGTGCCATAGCCGATGGAGCCACCCATATTGTTGATGAGGTCGTGCGGCACCGCGCCCATGGTGTGGCCCATGGATTCCCGGCCAGTGGTCAGCGATTCATCGACCAATATGCAGTTTTCGGGCAGGGAAACCGCCAGCGCATGGGCGATGCTCAAGGGATTTAGCGCACCGCTGGGCGCCGCCGTCTCGATCCGCTGCTGGACGATCGGCGCGGCATGGGTGGCGCCCAGCGCGTCGAGCAGCATGTCGAACGCGGCTTCGCTATCCTCATGCTCCTCGACCAGCGGGTGGACGATCGTGCCCTCGCGCTTCATCAGGCTCGGCTTGTCAGGATAGGCGAAGAAGGCGACCGGCTCGCGGGTTTCGACCGTGACGATATGCTTGAAGCCGTCGAGGAAGGCCATGGCCTGCGGCACGGCATAGGGGATGCGCTCGATCGGGGTGCGGCCCGCGCCGCGCTCGATCCGGGCGGTGAAGAATTGCGAGCCGAGGCGCGCGCCGGTGGCGGCGGCCACCTTGCCGGCGAGGTCCAGCGCCTTCCCGCGGGTCGCCTTGTTGCCCAGGATGATGAGCGTGGGTTCGCCGGACTTCAATATCTGCGCGATATGGTCGATCCGCGCAGCGGCGGGCGCGGGACGGGTCTGTGCGATTTTGGGAAGCACGACCTTGCCCTGCGCCTGCTGCCAGCTGGTGTCGCCGGGCAGGATCAGCGTGGCGATCTTGCCGGGATGTTCGGACGCCGCCGCCACGGCCTGCGCCGCGTCCCAGGCGATGGTCGAGGCGCTGTCGGCGCGGCGGACCCAGTGGCTCAAGGGGCGGGCCAGCCCCTCGATGTCCGACTGGAGCGGTGGATCATAGCGCAGATGCGACAGTGAATGTTCGCCGATGATGTTGACCATGCCGGACGAGGCGCGCTTGGCATTGTGGATGTTGGCAAGGCCGTTCGCCAGCCCCGGCCCCAGATGGAGCAGGGTGGAGGCGGGCCTGTCCTTCATCCGATACCAGCCATCGGCCGCGCCCGTCGCGATCCCCTCGAACAGGCAGAGCACGCTTTTCATCCGGGGATTTTCCAGCGCTGCCAGGAAATGCATTTCCGACGTGCCGGGATTGGCGAAACAGATGTCGACGCCCTGATCGACGAGCGTTTCGACGAGGCTTTCCGCGCCGTTCATGTCAATAGCCCGCCAGTTCGCGACCCTGACCCACCACGCCATAGCTGCGCGATGGGGCGGACATGAGGAAGCGATAGCCTTCGCCGATCAGCCGTTCGACATTCTTGGCGTTGGTGTGCGGATTGCCGACGACGACATCATGCTTCTTGCAGACCTCGACGATCCTGTTCATCGCGCCGACGACTTCGGGATGCTCATATTGGCGCGGATAGCCCAGCGCCTGGCTGAGATCGCCTTCGCCGATCAGGACAAGGCCAATGCCCAGCACATTGGACAGGATGTCGTCCAGATTCTCGATCGCTTCGGGGCTTTCGCACATCATGCCGACCAGGATTTCGCCATGGGGCACCAGCGGCCAGACGTCCGCCTTGGCGTAATAGTCGGCCTGGCTCAGCCCCCAGTAGCGCGCGGCGGTCGCCGGGCCGTCGCCGCGAATACCCTTCGGCTCATAATAGGCAGCGCCGGTCGGCTTAGCGTAGCGGCACGAAGCGACCGCATTCCAGGCATGGTCGACGGTCGAGACATGCGGCGTGATGACGCCATAGACGCCGCGGTCCAGCACCTGCTTGGCCTGGAACTGGTTCATCTCGCCGCCATTGGCCGGGATGCGAGCCAGCGGCGTCACCGACGGCGCGACCGATCCGGTTTCCGCGATCTTCTTGCGATTGAGCATATATTGCAGCGCGTCCCCCAGCGCGGCGACGTCATAGGGATTATGCTCCATTTCGAAGACCACGCCGTCATAGGGGGCGTCGGTCATTTCCTGCGCGATCAGCTTGTCCACCTTGGCAAAGCAGGTGAAGGCGGGCTTGCCGGCTTCGAAGGCGCGGATGACGCCGTTGAGGCGCGTGTCGGTCATGATGTTCGTCCGTTCTTGTCTGAATGAAGGGGGAATCGCGCCGCTTATTCGGGCGCGTTCCAATACATGAAGCCCATACCCTCGCCGGTGCCGGCCGCCGTGCGCCAGCAGGGGACATAATCCACCAATGTCATCTGCGCGCCGGTATGCTGGAGCGCCATCATGACGATCGAGTAGATCTTCACTTCCGAGGTGCCCGACTGATAATAGCCGTCCGGGATCGCGGCGAGGCCCTCATAATCATAGGCGGCGAGCTTCCCCATGACGTCGCGGTCGAATGCTTCGTCGTTGACGAAGTGCGACAGGCCGCCGCTGGCGATCACGGCGACGCGCACATCCTCCGGCCAGGCCTCGATCGCGTCGCGCAGCACGCGGCCGAACTCGATGCAGCGCGCCATGGATGGCTGCGTCGGCGGGTAGAAGAGGTTGAACAGCACCGGCACATGGGGCGGAACATCGTCGCCCATGATCTGGTGATAGACGAAGCTGTAGGCGTGCGGCACGACCGGATAGTCGGCTTTGCGCCCCTGATTTTTCTCCATCCACACATTTTCAGGCCAGGCTTGCAGGTCGTTAAGGTCGAAGCCTTCCTTCTGGAAGGTCTTGATGAGGTAGGTGGCAAGGTCAGGATAGGCCTGATGCACGACATGATGGTCGGGAGCGTAGACTGCGCGTTGGGGCGGGCCATTATGCACGTCCTGCCCGGTATAGATGGTGATGGAGGGCGACTGGTCGGGCCAGATTTCCTTCTGATCCTTGCCTAGCACGATCGCGACGTCGATCTTCGCGGCCTTGTAGGCCTCGGCCATCTCGTCCAGCGCGGCGCGGCATTTGGCGGCACGCTTGGTGCGCTCCTCGATGGTCAGGAACGGCTCGAACGCCGCGCCGCGATGGGCCTCCAGTTCGGGATATGTCCAGGTCCGGTTCTGAAACCAGAGTTCGGGATTGTTGCGATCCCGGTCGCCATTTTTCAGCCAATCCTCCGGCTTCTGCCCCAGCATCCCGCTGTGCGGCACCGCCATTCCGAAAACGATCTTTGCCATATGAACCTCTGTCTTGTGAGCTGCAGCCTATGGGCCGCGCTTTTGCCGGGCCAATCCAAAGCAGGCCCGATGCGATTGCTTATTCCGCGACCTTGGGCGCCCATTGCGGGCGGAGCAGGATCCATGTCGCCGCCGCGCCGATGATCAGGAAGGCGAAGATCACCAGCATCGGCAGGTCATATCCGCCGCTGACATGAAGCAGCCATCCCGACAGGCTGGCCGCGACCCCGCCGGCGAGGGAAGTCGCCACCTGCTGCACGCCTGTCACCAGTCCGATCGCCGGCTTGGGGATCAAAGTCAGGCGGCAGAGCGCCAGATTATTCGCTGTCGCAAGGCCCAGGAAGGAGAGCGAGAAGACGTTCCAGAACAGCGCCATCGACAGGCTGGGGGCGTAAGCGCCCAGCATGACGGTGCACGCCCCGATGAAGCCGGCGATAACGAACGCCTTGCGCACGAACACCGGATCGCCGCCGCGCTCGATCATCTTGTCGGCGGTCCAGCCCGCGATGACCGCGACGATGGCGATGCCGGCGAAACTGAAGAAAGTGTAGAGGCCGGACTCCTTCAGCGACAGGCCGCGTTCCTCCACCAGATAGGCTGGCATCCAGGTCATGCAGTAGAAGGTGAAATAGCCGTAGCAGAAATTGACGATCATCGCGCCCCAGACCAGCGGGCTGCGCAGGATCGCGCCCATCGTCACCGCCGATGCCTTTTTCTTCGCGGTGGCGCGCTCCTCTACCGTGGGCCAGTCGTTGCGAACGATCAGCATCCAGGGGATCAGCCAGATGAAACCGGCGACGCCCGTCAGGATGAACATCATCCGCCAGTCATAGTTGACGATCAGCCAGGCTGCGACCGGGGCACCGATCGCCGGACCGAACTTGTTTCCCATGGCGAAGATGCCGACCGCTGTGCCATTCTGCCGCTCGCTGAAATTATTCTTGATCCAGCGATAGCTGGCCGGCATCACGATTGCCTCGGCTGCGCCAATGATGAGGCGCATCATCAGCAGGGTCGCGAAGGCATCCACCAGCCCGATCGCCGCCGTGGCGAGGCACCAGAGGACGAAGCAGATGGTATAGGGCACCTTCACGCCATAGCGGTCGACCAGCCAGCCCATCGGAATCTGGACCAGGCCATAGGACCAGAAGAAGGCGGAGTTGAGCCAGCCGCGATCCAGATCCGACAGACCGAAATGCTTGATGAAGGGTGGATCGGCCAGCGCCGAGGAGATGCTGGTCCGGTCCACGAAGGCGATCAGAACGCCGGTCGCGAGCAGGAACAGCACCAGCCATCGCGCGGCCGGGGAGAGGATCGGCGCACTGGTCGCCGGTGTGGCAGCTGCGTCCTTCGATAGGGTTGACGATGCCATATAGCCTCTCCTGCGGCCTTCTTATGAATGCTTCAGTCCGCCAGGGCGGGATAGAGCGTTTGTGCGGTTTTCGAGAAAATCCATTCCTGATCCGCTGCGCTCAGCGAAGCCAAACCGGCGCGGGCGGTCGCGAGGATTTCGGCGAGCGTGCCAGGCGAGGTCGGGAAATTCGACCCCCAGGCCATGCGGTTCGCGCCGAAGGCGGCCGCGACCCTGGGGAAGAAAGTCTCCGCCGAGGCCTTTTCCTTCGTCGCGTCGTCGAAGATACGCGGCGTGAGCTTCAGATAGATGTTGGGGATGTCGGCCAGCGCGAACAGGCTGTCGGCATTGGCATAGGGCGGGCCGTCCAGCACGTCCGGGCGGCCGAGATGGTCGAGGATGATGTTGACCTTGGGGAAGCGCCTGGCCAGGTCCGTCACCTGCGGCAAGCCGATCGGGCCGGTCTGGATGCACATGGGGACACCCAATTCGCCCAGCACTTCCCAGGCGGGATAGGCGGCGGGGTTTTCCAGTTCGGTCGGGTCGAAATCCTTGGTCGACCCGCCGGTAAAGATGCGCAGCCCCTTCAGCCCCTTGTCGACCCAGCCGCGGATCACCGGCACCGCATCGTCGGCGGCGACGTCGACCGATCCGACCGCGATCAGCCGGTCGGGAAACTGGTTGCAGCCGTCGACGACATAGCTGTTGTCGAAGCCATAGGTGGTCGACGAATGAACGACGGCCGCCTTGTCGACGCCGGCCTCGTCCATCGCTGCGATCAGCGAGGCGACGGTGCAGGGGCGTTCCTGCGACCAGTCGGACCGTTTGCCGAACAAAGGCGCGGGCGGATAGCGCTCGGCATCGTCGGAAATGATGTGCGGGTGAATGTCGATGACGGTCATGTCTTACAGCCCCTTGGCTTTCAGATGCGCGTCGAGGCGCGGATAGACACGGCGGGCATTATCCTCGAAGATCGCCTGGCGATCGGCGTCGCTCAGCGCCTCGCAGGCGTCGATGTAGCGCTTGGTGTCGTCGAAATAATGGCCGGTATTCGGATCTTTGCCCCGGACTGCTCCGATCATTTCCGAACCGAACAGCACGTTCGACGTCGGCACCACCTTGGTCAGCAGCTCGACGCCGGGATGATGATAGACGCAGGTGTCGAAATAGATATTGTCGAGCAGTCCTTCGAGCGGGCGCTTGGCGATCTCCAGGCTCATGCCGCGATAGCGGCCCCAGTGATAGGGCACCGCGCCGCCGCCATGCGGGATGATGAGGCGCAGGGTCGGGAAATCGGTAAACAGGTCCGATTGCAGGATCTGCATGAAGACCGACGTGTCGGCGTTCAGATAATGGGCGCCGGTGCCGTGGAAGTTCGGGTTGCAGCTGGCCGCGACATGGGCCATCGCCGGCACGTCCAACTCGCAGATCGCTTCGAACAGCGGATACCATTCCTTGTCGGTAAAGGGTTTTCCGGTCCAGTAGCCGCCGGTTGGATCGGGGTTCACATTGACGCCAACGAAGCCCAGTTCGTTGACCATGCGCCTGAGTTCGGGGATCGAGTTCTTGGGTGGTGCGAGTGGCGACTGCGGCAGCATGCCCACCGGTACGAAATTGTCGGGATAGATGTCGCACACCCGGCGGACGAGATCGTTGCTGATCGTCGCCCATTCCAGGCTGGTGCGCTCATTGCCCAGATGATGGCTCATCAGGCCCGCGATCGGCGAGAACAGCGTCAGGTCGCTGCCGCGCTCCTGCTGCAGCTTGAGCTGGCCATTGCCCACGCCCTCACGAATGTCGTCATCGGTGACGATGCAGTCCGATACTTTGGGGGCGTTCACCGGGTCGTTGGCCGCCGCCACCTGCTTGCTCCGCCAATCGCGGAAGGACTGGGGCACGGTGGTGAAATGGCCGTGGCAATCGATAATCATCTATGTCTCCGTGGTCATGCCCGGCTTACGCCCTGCAGCGGGCGACCATGGCATTGAATTGGGGCTGGACCGGATAAGAGTTGGTCCGGACGGACAGCGCTCTCCGCCCGCCCGGTAACTGGATCAGGCGGTGAGCGCCGGTACCTGTTCGGGATCGACGAATAGTTCGTCCATGCTCATCCGACGCGGGGTCAGGCCCTGGTCGAAGGCAGTCTTTTCTAGCGCTTCGATGGTCGCGCGGTTCGCCTCGATGCCATAGGGCAGGGGATCGGGGCCGACGATCGCCTGGAGCTTGCGATATTTGTCCGCGCCGGCGCCGGTGGCCTCGCCGCTGTTGAGCTTGGCGACCCAATCGTCCTTCGCCTTGGAGAAGGCGTCGTAGATGGAGCGGGCGACCCAGGGATGCTCCTCCAGAACGCTGTCCTTGACGACGATGGTGCCGTGCATCGGATAGACGCCGGTGCGGGCATAATAGTCCGCCTCCAGTTCCTCGGCATCGGGGAAGAGGTCGGGATAATTGGCCTCCACTTCCTGCCAGCCGCCGGTCGGCGCGCCCGTGCGGCCGATGCCCGCCGCGGCGTCGAAGCCCGCGATGATGTCGCCGCGCGCCATCATGTTGGCCAGGCTGTCGCCAGCCGCGACATGGCTGACATTGGCGGGAAGCTTCAGTTCCTGCACATGCTCCTCGTCATCGACGAACCAGTTGATCTTGCTGTTGTCGACGCCATATTCGTCAATCAGAACCTGACGGGTCCACACACCCGTCGTGACCGAATAGGCGCGCACGCCCGCCTTCTTGCCTTCCAGATCCCTGGGCGTGACGATGCCGGCGTCGGGGCGGACCAGCAGGCCCGAATGGTGAAAGCGGCGGACGACGAAGATCGGCAGCGCCTTGAACTTCTTTCCATAGGCGCGGGCGATGATGTAGGTCGTCGGCGCAATCTCGCAGACGTCGAATTCCAGATCGCGGACCATGCGGCGGAAGGCGCCGATCTGCGGCTTGACGGTAACGATCTCCGCCTTGACGCCCTCGATCGGGATCGATCCGTCGCGGATGGCGGAGGTGTGCGGATGCTCCGCAACGGCGATTTTCAGCTTAACCTTTGACACAGGGACTCTCCCGCTCACTTTTGACGTTCATGGTGAAGCGCTTTGCCGACCCAATAGTCAACGCGGTCGCACAGGTTACGAAAGAGCCGCGACCTGTTTTCAATCAGGGGCGTGTCTGCAAATTGCCTGTTCACACTTTCAATAGGTATAAAAATCATGATAGGCCTCTGATCATAGAGAGGATCGAAAGGGCGCAAAAATGGTGTCTCAATCGCAGCTGGAAGCGATCAGTTTCCGCCAGTTGAAGCTGTTCGAATCGGTGGGCCGGCTGGAGAGCGTCCGACGCGCTTCGGAGGACTGTAACTTATCACAACCGGCGGTAACTCAATCGCTCAGCAAGCTGGAACAGCTTGTCGAGGCGCGGCTGGTAGAGCGGCGGGCGAGCGGCTCCTATCTCAACGCCAATGGCGACCTTTTCTATCGCCGCGTGTCGCGCTTCATAAGCCAGTTCGAGCATGCGCTGATGCAGTTCGGGGTCGATGGCGGCGCGGCCGGGGCAAGGACCGTCTTTGCCCGCCTGCTGCGTTCGCAGGTGCGCGCGCTGATCGCGATCGTTGAGCAAGGGTCGTTCCCGCTGGCTGCGCAGGTGCTGGGCCTGTCGCCCGCCACGCTCCAGCGCGCCGCGCGCGATCTGGAGAGCAATGTCCGCAAGCCGCTTTTCTACCGCACCGCCGCCGGCACCATTCCCACGCCCGACGGGATCGAGCTTGGACGACGGCTCAAGCTTTGCCTTCAGGAAATCGACTGGGGCGTGCAGGAACTGGCCGCGGCGCAGGGTGGCGCGTCGGCGCCGATCGTGGTGGGAGCCATGCCGTTGGGTGGCAGCGTGCTGCTGGCGTCGATGCTGGACAGCTTCATGCAGCGCGAACCCCATGCGCAGGTGGTGATCCGCAATGAAAGCGCCGTGGAAATGGTGAAAAGCCTGCGCGCGGGAGATGTCGACTTCGTTGTCGGGTTGCTGCCGCGTGAGGATGCGGAGGATCTGGAAACGATCGAACTGGCGCACACGCCCTATTCGATCGTCGCGCGCGAGGGACATCCGCTGGTCGGCAAGGGTGCAGTGACGCGGGACGACCTTAGCCGTCATGACTGGCTGATCGGTGCGGCCGGCTCCAGTCGTCGCGCCTGTTTCGATCATCTCTTTGCCGGTCATCCCGATGTGCGTGCACCCATCTCCACCTCGGCGCTGGCGGTGATTCGGCCGCTGCTGTCGGGCAGCGATCGGCTGACGCTGATGACCTCCTATGAATTGCAGCATGAAGGGCAGGGGCTGGCGGCCATTCCCTTCGGCCCGATTTCGCCCGTCCCAGTCATAGGCGTGACCACCCGCGCCGACTGGTTGCCGACGCGGCTGCATGCGGATTTTCTGCGCATGTTGCGCAACCATGTCGATGGGGTGATGAACGGGCCGAAGCGGCCGGTGCCGGCAGAACTGGAATTCGCCTGACCTGATTTCAGGCTGGCGGCAGCGTGTCGAAACGGCGCGCGCGTAGCAGTTCTGGAAAGAGGCGCGCCCAGAGCGCCGCCAGGCCGATCGCGCACGCGCCGCCCGCGACCACCGCCGCGACCGGGCCAAGCAGCGCGGCGGCAATGCCCGATTCCATCTCGCCCAGTTCGTTGGAACCGGCAACGAACAGGCTGGAAATCGCACCGACTCGGCCGCGCTTGTCGTCGGGCGTCGCCAACTGCGTGAGCGACTGGCGGATATAGACCGACACCATGTCCACCGCGCCCGCGACGGCCAGGCAGAGCAGCGACAACGGCATGGAGCGTGACAGGCCGAAACCGATGGTGGCAAGGCCAAACAGGCCGACCGACAAGAGCATCTTCGTACCCACATCCTCCCGCACCGGCCGCCAGGACAGCGAGATCGCCGTCGCCAGCGCGCCGATCGAGGACGCCGCGCGCAACTGGCCCAGCCCCTCCGGGCCGATATCCAATACGTCGCGGGCGAAGATCGGCAGCATCGCCGTAGTGCCGCCCAGCAGCACCGCGAACATGTCCAGGCTGATGGCGCCCAGCAGCAGCCGGTTGGTCAGCACATAGCGAAATCCGTCGATCATTTGCACTATGGCACCGCGCCGGTCGGCCAGCGGCTTCTGCGAGATCGGGCGGATTTGCAGATGCAAAAGCAGCGCCACCAGCAAAAGGGTGGCGCTGAATGCGAACGCCCATCCTTCCGCCAGCGCATAGGCAAAGCCGCCCAGCACCGGACCCAGGATGGCCCCGATCCTGCCGGCAATGGCCGTCACGGCGATCGCTTGCGGCAATGTGCCGGGCGGGACCAGGGCTGGCGGCAGGGCATTCATCGCCGGCTGATAAAAGGCGCGCGCGCCGGCGAACAGGGCGGCGGCGAGATAGAGGGCATAGAGATTCTGCCCCGGTCCGAAAGCCAGGAAAGTCAGCGCCGCCGGGCAGAATAGCTGGCCGATAAGCGCCGCCCGCACGACCATGCGTCGGTCGAACCGGTCGGCGGCAAGGCCAGTGAACGGAATGAGCAGCAGGATCGGGAGGAACTGCACGAGGCCGATCAGTCCCAGTCGCAAGGCGGCGGCGCGAATACCCATGGACAGTCGCGCTTCATCGTAGACGGCCCAGCCCAGCGCCACCACCAGTCCGCTATGCGCCAGCATCGCGCAGATGCGCGCGGTCCAGAAATAGCGGAAGTCGCGATAGGCGAAGGGGTGGCGGGTGGCGTCCATAAGCGCTGCCGCTATCAATCGTCAGAACGCAGGTCGAGAGCGCCGACAGCCAATGCCCATGCGATGAGCGCATTCCAATGGCCATCGCCCAGCTTCTTATAGCCATGGAACGGTGCGCCATGCGAATGACCTGATGTGATGAGAAACAGGAAGAGGGCGCGCGTCATGGACAGCAAGCGAATGATCGCACGACGCTTTGTCATGGGACTGGCGTTGTCTGCCGTTGTCGCGCCACTCCTGCCATTGGCGGCCGCACCGGCACGGAGCCTGCCCGTCTATGTCGGCATGCATGGCTCCGAAATCCGCCTTGGCCGCTTCGACCCCAAAAGCGGCGCGCTCGCCATGGAAGGGCCGGTCGCCAGCGTCCCGCGCCCGACCTGGACCATCCGCCATCCGCGCTTGCCGGTCCTCTATTCGGTGAATGAGGAGGGGAATGACGGATCGAAGAACGGCAGCATCCTTGCCTTTCGCATCGACCCGAAAAGTGGCGCGCTGACCAGGTTGAACGAGGTCGACGCCGGAGGCGGCGGCACCACCTATCTGGCGATCGACCCTCGATCGATGACGCTGATCGCGGCCAACTATGCCGGTGGCTCGGTCGCGACCTTCCCGATCCTGAAGGATGGCAGCCTTGGACCGGCCGCATCGAACGTCGCCGCCACCGGCTCCGGTCCGCATCGACGCCAGACCAAAGCCCACGCCCATAGCGTGGCGATCGACCCATCCGGCCATTTCGTGCTGGCTGCGGATCTGGGAGCGGATCGGCTGCTCGTCTATCCGTTCGACGGCAAAGCGCATGCACTGCGCCCGGATGCGCCCGGCAAGGAGCGGCATTTCGTCGCCCGATCCGGAAGCGGGCCGCGCCACATCGCCTTTCATCCGGGCGGAAAGTTCCTCTATCTGATCAATGAACTGACAGCCGAGGTGCAGGCCTTCGGCTGGGACGCATCAACCGGGCATTTGAGCCTTTTGCAGACGGTCGCGACCAACAGTCCCGACCATAGGGGCGACAGCAGCGCGTCGGAAATATTGGTCAGCGCCGACGGCCGCTTCGTCTATGCAGGCAACAGGGGCGAAAACAGCCTGCTCGTCTACGCGATCGACTCGCGCAAGGGGACGTTGTCGCTAGTGCAGCGTATCGGGTCGGGTGGCGAGGTGCCATGGGGCTTTGCCTTCGCGCCCGACGGCCGCTGGCTGCTGGTCGCCAATGAAAAGTCCGACCGGGTCAGCATCTTCGCCATCGACCGCCGCACCGGCCGACTGCGCGACAGCGGCCAGTTGGCGACCTCGCCCAAACCGGTCAGCTTCAGCTTCGCGCCTTAGCCAAGCGTCCGCTTGAACAGAGCAAGCGTCCGGCTCCAGGCCAGATCGGCCGCCGCCTTGTCGAAACGCGGCGTGGTGTCGTTGTTGAAGCCGTGTTCCGCGCCGTCATAGATATAGGCCTGATAGCGGATGCCGGCCTGTTTCAGCGCCGCCTCATAGTCCGGCCAGCGGGCATTGGTCCGCTCGTCATTGCCGCCATAATGGATCAGCAGTTCGGCCTTGATCTTGGGCACATCGGCCAGCGGCGGGGGACTGCCATAGAAAGGGACGGCGGCGCGCAGATCGGGCAGACGGGTTGCCAGCAGATTGGCGATGCCGCCACCGAAGCAGAAGCCGACCGCGCCTAGCGCGCCGTTGCTGCCCTCCACCGTCCGTGCATGGGTGGCGGCGGCGACGAAATCCTCCCCTATCTTTGCCCGGTCCAGCGTGGCGAAGGCGGCGCGCGCCTTGTCCTCGTCGCCCGGATAGCCGCCCAATGTGGTGAGCGCGTCGGGCGCCACCGCGAGAAATCCGTCGAGCGCCAGCCGCCGGGCGATATCCTCGATATGCGGGTTCAGCCCGCGATTTTCATGCGCGACGATGATGACCGGCCACGCCTTGCCGGGCTTGGCCGCGGGACGCGCGACATAGGCGCGGATCCTGCCATGGCCCTGCGGTGAGGGAATATCGACATGGCTGATGGCCAGGCGCTGGTCGTCGGGTTTTACGACCTGACCGCGCGCGAAATCCGGGCTGAGCGCGGTCAGGGTGGCGGTCGCCGCCGCCGTGCCGCCGACATATAGCGCGCATTGCTGAAGGAAGCCGCGCCGATCGATCGCGCCGTGAACATAGGCGTCGAACAGGTCCAGCACTGCGCGGGGATAGGATGCCGCGCTGCTTGCCAGCCCCTTGCCGTCTTCCTTATCCATCTTTTGCTGTCCTTCCCATGCTGTCGGCTGCGTAACCTATCGACTGATTGCAGCGCCAAGCCAACATAAAGGCCGCGCCAGTGATAAATGACGCTCTCGCCCTCTTGGTCGTGTGCGTCGAACTCGCGATGGTAGCGCGAACATGGCCCGGAAATGGGCTGAACAGGGAGGGGGTGAGAGATGCACTATCGCATGACGCGGCGGGCCTTGATGGCGGGATCGATGCTGGCGGCGATGCCTGCGCTCGCCGCGCAGGTGGCAGCTATGCCCTATCGCGATCCCGCCTTGCCGGTCGCCGACCGGGTACGTGATCTGCTGGCGCGCATGACGCTGGAGGAGAAAGTGGCGCAGATGCGTTGTCTCTGGTTCGGCAAGGCGTCGATCTGTAATGCTGAGGGCGATTTCGCGCCCGACAAGGCGGCCAGTGTGATCGCTGATGGCATCGGCCAGATCGGTCGTCCGTCCGATACTGCCGGGTCGGCTCGCTTCAAGACGCAGCATTACCGATCGCTTGATGAGACGATCGCATTCGTCAATGCGGTGCAGCGCTTTCTCGTCGAAAACACCCGGCTGGGCATTCCGGCGCTGTTCCATGAGGAGACAGCCCATGGCTTGGCGGTTCCGGGCGCAACCGTCTTTCCTTCGCGCCCACGCGTGAGGACGCCGCGACAACAGCGGGCGCAGCCTCCGGCGGGACGCAGAACGGAAATGACGACAACCAGCTTGCGGCCGGCGGCTATCGCGTCACGGTCGATGGTCGGCCCTATGACTATATCGAGCCGGGCCGCCGCGTCGCGCTGGGGCTGACCGCCTTCAGGGAATATCAGATCGGCCTGAAGCCGGAAGGCGCGCCGCAGTTCGATATCGACAGTACCCGGCGCAAGGTGACGCTCTATCCCGGCAACGTGGTGCGGATGCGGTTCGAGGCGCAGCGCGTCATCAGCCTGTTCGGCCAGATATTGCTGGAGGACGGTTCACCCGCCGCACAGGCGCGGATCGAGGCCGGGACCGACTATGCCGTGGCCGATGATCGCGGCTATTTCACCATCACCGCGCCGCTGTCTTCCACCATCGCCATCCGCCGTGCCGATGGCGGTGCGTGCGTCGAGCGCTCGATCAGAAGCCTGATCGACGCGAAGACGCCGTCGGTGCTCTATCGTTTCGGCAAGATCCGCTGCAGCGCGACCGGCGCCATGCTATCACCGGCGCAGCAATCGGGCGCTGAGCTGGCCAATAGTGACAGACAGGTCGAGCATGTGCCCGTGCCTCATGAGGCCGAGTTGCGCCGCATCCGCGCCACAGCACGCGACCTCGCGAGCGAGACTGACGGCCGGCCGGCCGGTGCGGGAAACACCTTCCCCGCTCGGCCGTCTGGTCGCAAGGGAGTTTCTTCGTCAACTCGACTGATATGATCGTCGAGCTGACATCTTCAGTTGTCGTCAATCAGGCATACCGCCACGTTTGGAAGTGGCCAGTGACCTCATTCTGTTGAAACCGCGCTACAAACAAAAGCGACGGATATCGGGTCCGTCGGGAAAACCCTGCCTCGCCTCGGCTGTCAGTGGTCTTCACCGAATGGATACGGTAAAGTCGGGATTGGCTATGATGATGCAGCTGGCTCCGTCGCGACCGGATGCCGTCCAATGGCCCAAATTGCTGGGCAGCAGCCGCACCTAAAGCGCGAAAATTGATCTGTAATTGGCTGACTTGGGTCGTTTCCGCACGCTTTGGAAGACGAAGAGGTCGGATCTATCCCTTCTGCGGGGGGAAGAAGACTGGAGCCTCTTCCGGCACCCAAGGCGGTACCCGCGACATGATGGTGGCAAACAGTTTCGATACCAGGCCTTCGCTTAGCCAGGTTTTGAGGGACGGGAGTGGAAGGGCATCGAACCAACCCTGATCGACCGCAGCAAATTGACGGACGAACGGTAATATGGCTGCATCTGTCATGCCCCATCTGGCGCCGCTCAGGTATGAATTCGTCGCAAGCCTGCGTTCCAGCTTTTCCAGGAATGTCAACGCAGCGGCTCGATGGGACACGGCATCCGAACCATGGCGCTCGGGATATTTATATCGATCGAGGTCATGTTTGAAGGGGCCGTCATTCATCGCAATCAATTCTGGATCGTCCCGGTTCAGCCAGTCCTCTGGATCATTCCTAGCCAATGCGCTGCGCATGATGTCGATGCTTTGGTCGATTATCCTGCCGTCAGGCAGGATCAGCACGGGGACAGTTCCCTTGGGTGAGGCGGCGAGCATCGCTTCGGGCTTCGCGGAGAGCTTTACTTCGCGCAGTTCGACGCAGGTCCTACTTGCCACCAGAGCGAGGCGCGCTCGCATCGCATATGGGCAACGGCGGAAGCTGTATAATATCCCGTGGGTCATGCTGCGGTCCTCAATACACAATTTTTCCCGTCGAGGGGAAAGGGCATGTTGATCGGGTCTGCTTCTAAGGATGATGAACTGCGCGTTGCGCGGCCATGGAGGGACGACAATGCTGCGTCGTTACAAGGCATACCGATATGGTCGGTTGCGTACACATGGGAGAAGGTCGCTGACGGGCGCTGGATGAGCATAGTTGCAATCAGTATGAATTCCACAACTGGCCAGCCCATTCAGAAGATGACCTTCGGCCGCATGGCCAAGCCTTGGGCAACGTTTCATCTGGAAACAGGGGAGGGCGTTTCGGCCGATCGAGCAAATGTGGGCAAGCCTGCTCCCGACAAATTTGTGGCGCCTGTCGAGCTTTGGGTGACACCGAAAGACTGGAGATCCCCGGTTTGACGCTTAGGCCAGGCGCAGCTACGGGCTGAGCCATGATCGTTCTGCTCTCACCTGCCAAGACGCTCGACTTTGAGCGTGCGCTGCCGCCGCTTGCCCTCACGACGCCGCATTTTGCCGGCGAGGCGCACGACCTTGCCAGGTCCGCCGCTAACCTCTCGCAAAAGCGGCTGTCGGAGCTAATGCATATCTCGCCGCGCCTCGCAAAGCTTAATGCGGACCGCTTCCGCGACTTTGCCGACCTGCCTGAGAGGCAGGCGCTCTATGCCTTTGCCGGTGATGTCTATACGGGTTTCGAGGTGGACACGCTGGATGAGCCCAGCGTTGCATTTGCGCAGGATCACGTGCGAATGCTGTCCGGCTTGTATGGGCTGCTCCGTCCGTTGGATGCGATCCGTCCCTATCGCCTGGAAATGGGGACCCGCTGGGCACCGCGCCATAAGAAGCTGACCGACTGGTGGGGCGACCGCATCGCCGCGCTTTTGCGCACGCAATTGGCTGAAGAGGGATCAGGCGTGGTACTTAACCTGGCGAGCCAGGAATATTTCGCTGCGGTCGAGAACAGGTTGGAAGGCTTGCGCGTGATTCATGTCGACTTTCGGGAGCCGGGTCCAGACGGTCCGCGTTTTGTAAGCTTCAATGCGAAAAAGGCCCGGGGCATGATGGCGCGATGGATGTGTGAACATCATATCGCTGATGTAGAAGCCATGCGCGGTTTTGACAGCGACGGATATCGGTTTGACCCCGACGAGAGCGACGCTGACCGTTGGCGCTTCACCCGATCATGAATAGCGCGATCGAAGCGTCAGCCATCGTCGTCAGTGCATCCGGCGGTAGGCAAGACGCGCACCAGACTTCCAGCGAGGAGCGGCTCGCGGCAGATATGATCGGGCGGGATCGCCACGCCTAGGACTCCAATGGCTGCGTTGCGCACGGTCGCCATATCGGCACAGCCCATGCGCGGCGTCACCCGCCCGCCTGCTTGCGGTCGTCTTCCGCTTCCAGATGCTATTCGAGATCGTACGCTGGGTCATGCGTTGCCAATGTGGGGGGCGCGGCCAGTTGCTCGATGCTTTCGACTTGGCTGGCCAGTTGGGGGCTCGCAACCAGAATACGCGTCGACAGGCCGAGCGATCGCATCGTCAACGCAGCATCGCTGTCGAGTGTTGCGCGGACACGTTGTGGATCGGCGTGCAGAAAGAACCCCGTTAGCGGGGTTGATCGGCGTCTAAAAGGGGGCCTCATTTCGATAGCTTAAACAGCCGTCTGGATATTCAGGCGGTGTGACCGGCTTCGGATGACCCGTATCCACGACCTTCTGGTGCGTGAGGGTTTAGCTGCGCTGGCCTTTGGTTCGAGGGTTCTTACGATGCCGTGCGCCGCTATGCCGCACGGTGGAAGATCGAGCGGCGCAGGGATGCCGGCGACGGGACGACGGCCTTATTCCGATGCTGTTCCAGCGTGGCGAGGCCTACCAGTTCGACTGGAGCCATGAGGATGTGGAGATCGCCGGCAAGTCGATGCGGGTAAAGGTTGCGCACATGCGGCTGGGGGCGTCGCGGGGGCCGGGCCTATGGTAGGAGCCCACGCTCAACGAACGGGTCAGGAGCGAACGGAACGGAATGCGCGCTTCACCACGACCACATCCTTGGCGGCGCCCACCTCGACGATGGGACCAGCCTGGCGAGCGAGATCGAGATAGAAGTCGGTGAGCTTATCCGAGGATTTCGATAGGCCGCCGGCGATCCCGGTTTTGGCGGCGTCGCCCGCATCAAGCGTGCGCACTGTGCCCAGAGCCGAAGTCGAGGTGTTGCCGAAGGTGCTTTCGACCGATTGCGAGATGCCGCTGATGGTGCCCGCGATGAACGCGCGCGCCAGGGTCGCCCCGGCGCGCGTCACCACCTTGCCCGACAGGCCCTTCTTGCCATCGGTATCGACGAAGAAGCCCTTCACCGGCTGATCGACGATCGAATGTTCGTCGAAATCGACGCAGGAGAGGGACACGAGCTGGACCTCGACCCGTTCCTTGGCGAGACTCCCGGTGGCGTTGCCGACGACGAAGCATCCGGCAAGATTGGCCTTCACCTCATTGGGCAAGACGGCGGGCGCCTGCACCCGCGCGATGATGGGTTCGGGATTACTGGTCGCGTCCCGGCTCGCCAGCGCGTCGATCCCGGTCAGGAGCCGCGCTTTCATGAAACCAGGCGGTAAATAGATCGTCCGTTTCTTTTTTTTGGATGAGGCGGAATTGTCGGCCGCGCCCTGGGCTACGACCTGACCGGTCGCTGTCCCGATCGCGCCGACCGTTTTTTCCACCGGCGGCGCGGGCGGAGCAGGCGGCGCAACCGGACCGGTAGGCGGCGCAGGAAGCTTGTCGGCATCCGCGCTGATGTCGCCGGTTTCCGTGGGATAGGGAAGGGCGGGCACACTGTCCGGCAGGGCAGGCGGGAGATCGCCATCGATACCGCCCGGCGCTCTGCCGCTGGGCGTGCGTGACCCTGGAACGACTTTGCCTTCCTCGATCGCGCTGACCCTGTCGCCCAGAAGCTGCTGGCCATCGAGGACCTTCTTGAGGTCGCCCCGCAGCTTCACCTCGAGACTGTCGCCGCGCAGCCCTGCGCCCATGTTGAGCGATGCGGCGGGATCGACGGGCTTGATCTCCTCCTCTCTGTCCGAAGCGACATAGAGACCGATCCCCAGTGCACCGACTGCCACGCCGACCAGGAGCTGGCGCGCGCGCAGCTTTTGCTTCGCCGACATCTTGCCCCACAGCGCCTTCCAGTCGAGCAAGGCCGTGGCGGGACGGCGCATGGCTGCCTCTTCGTCGCGTGCATTTTGCGCGGCAAGATGCGCCTGATAGGGCGACAGGCTTTCGGGGCCTTCCGCCTGATCTTTGTCCATGTCGCCGTTCATCGCCCGGCTCCCCTGCGTACGACGACCAGTCGGGCCGTTTCACCGGCTTCGAGGCGGACCCGGTCCAGGGTGACCGAGAAGATACGCTCCCCAAGCGCCGGATCGACGAACTGGCGCTCGTCCAGCGTCACCGCGGCCGTGGATCGCACATGATATTGGGAAGCTGAAAGCCCGGCGCCCTCGACGGCGATACGGCGTTGTTCGGTGATCGACAGGTCTGGCGCCGCCGCAATGCTGAGCGAGCCGGCAGATGGCGCGACCTCGCTGAACGAGGCGGGGATGCGATCGTCCAGCAGCGCCATGGTGATGGAAACGGCGCGGTCCTCATCGGCCAGCGCAGCCATCCACTCGCTATTGGTCTGGGCGCGTTGCCGGGCGCCGGGCACAAGCACTACCGTCTGGGCCGGGATCTCGGCTGGCTCGGCATAAAGCGGATAGGTGGCGCCGTTGCAGTGCACGAAGAATTCAGAAGGTTGCGTCACATAAGTGCGCGTCACCTGGCCAGCATCGTCGATCTCCCGGGCGAGGAACTTGATCCAGGCGTCCGGGCCGCCTTTCTCCACCGCAAGACCCTTCTCGGCGGAAAATTTGATGTCCTCGATTTCGCCGCCCTCGCACACGACATGATTGATGTCGCGGTTGGACAGGCGAATATGACTGGTCTGTTCGGGAAGCGCGTGGATCGTCTGCGCCGCCGCCGGCACTGCCAGAAAGAGCAGGGGAAGCATCAGGGCGCCGCACATCGCGCGGCAGTCAGTGGGTTTCGGCATCGAACTGCTCCTCGGAAAGACGCGTCAGCCAGAAGCGGCCATTTTCGATGCCGTAGCCGATGCGTAAAATGCCCCGGAATTTGCGGATCACGCCGGCGATGACGCGCACCTTCTCGATCGGCACGACGATCTCATGGGCGGTCCACCGCACCGGCTGATCGTTCCGGATATAGGTGGCGATCGACAGCGTTGGGTTGTTCGCGAGTTCGTCGAGGATGACGTTCAGGCTGTCGCGCATTGCGCCGTAAGCGGACGGGTGGACGAGGCCGAGCAACTCCTGGAACTGCCGGTCCGCCGAATAGGCCGACCATGTTCCCGACAGTGCCACGATGTTGCGCGTCATCGAGACGATATACGCTTCCGAGGGCGTGTTCCCCGAGACATGAAGATCGCCTGTGGCGCCGAACGGCACGATGATGGTGCGGGCATTCTGGTTCGTCGTGTAGATCACCACGCCCAGGACCGCGGTAACACCGAACATCCCTGCGATCGCGACCTTGAGCAGCCGATTCTCCTCGAAAAGGTTCGCCGAGCCCTGCAGGTAGCGATGGATGCCATAGCTTGCCGGCTTCCCCAGCAACGGGTCACCGCCCGGTTCCTTGCGCTTGAAGATGCCCATGGTGCTTACTCGAAGAAGCGGGTCTGCGTGGGACCCGGATAGTGTGGGAAGGACACGAGGCCCCAGCGCCAGGCGAGATGAGGCAGATAGCCCCTGGGCTTGGTCCGCTTCCACGGGATGAAAAGGAGAAGGGCGGCGATGAGCGCCCAGCCGACAAGTCCGCCTACGATCGCGGCCACGAAAACGCTCGAGGTCGCGAGCAGGAACTCGTCCGATCCGAACCAAAGAATCTGGACCGGCCGATGCAGATATTGCGGAAGGCGTTCGTCCATCGCCCTTCTCCTCCTGCTTCATGACACCTGTGAAGGTGCCGGTTTCCGGGGACCGACCATCGGTCCCCAGCTTGGTGGCGGCATAGGCATGTCCCCGGTCAGCCGGGGCGCAGTCCTGCCGCGCGTGTCAGACGACCATCCCGAAGGTTTGGAGAATGGAATCCGCCTTGATCAGGCAGACCGCCGCGACGATGGTCGGGATGCCGATCATAATGTTCGAGAAGAGGCGCGAAACGCCGAACAGGAAGGCGGCGACGCCGCCCACGAAGCCCAACGGGCCCTTCACGCCCTGGTTCACGACGATATCGTAGATATCGTAGCCGAGGTCGCCCTGGGCGGGCGCCGAGAAGGCATGGGCGGGACCGCCAACCAGGGCCATCGCGCCCAAAGGGAGACTGAGATTGGCCACCGCCAGGGCCTTGTTACCGAGTGTATCCTCGAAGAACTTGATTTCACCAGCGAAGGCCGCAATGCCGACCGGCTGCGCGGCGATTTCGTCCACGAACCGCGCGTGGTGGTGCCCGAGATTCATTGGGCATGGACATCCGAAACGCTGCTGGTGATGGACTATATTGACGGCGTCGCGCCGCGTGATGGTGACACGCTGCGTGCGGCTGGAATCGATCCGGCGGCGATCGCGCGCCTCGGCGCCGAGGCGGTGCTCGACATGGTCCTGATCAACGGACGGTTCCATGCCGACCCGCATCCCGGCAATCTGCTGTGCCTGGACGGTAACCGCATCGCATTGCTTGATCTCGGCATGATCGGACACGTCTCGCCACGCCGTCGCGAGGAGTTTATCGGTTTTGTCCAATCGCTGAATTCCGGGGATCCCGCTGCCTTAGCCGAGGTGCTGGCGATCTGGTCGGCGGGAAGCGGTGTGGCCCCGGAACGAGTTCACGTCACCGCCGAGCGACTGGTGGCCCGGCACGGTGGGGGGCGCATCGTGCTGAGCGCGATGGTGGCGGATTTCCTGCCGATGATGCGCGACGAAGGCATGGTGTTGCCGCCCGATCTGCTGCTGATTTTCAAGGCGCTCGTGACGATCGACGGGGTGCTGTCGGCAATCTACCCTGAGTTCGATCTGTCGGCTGCCATGCGGCGGTCGGCGTTCCGTGTTGCGCAGGCAAGGCTCTCGCCCGAACACTGGGGTCCAGTGCTACAAGCTCTGGCCTGGGGAGCTCGTGAAGGTCGGTGATGATTCCCCGCGGCTCATACGTGCGGCGTTGCGGCGCCTGGAAGCCGATCCGATCCCGGTCGATCCAAGTACGATTGCTGCAGCCATCCTCACGGCGGGCCGATGGATTGCGGGTGGGATCTTACTCGGAATGGTGGTCGTAGCGAGCGCTATGATCATGACCTGATTTGGGGAATGTCGGACATCACCACAAACACGTTCCTGCATCTACGATAGAGCGGTAGCCCGCATTGTCAGACTTGCTTCCGACCCGACAGGCAGCAGTCAGCCAGTTCATGTCGATGAACGGCCAAGATCGCGCACGTCGGCTTCTGTAGGGAAATGCCGTTGTACCCCGCAGCTGGAACAGCCGCGATGTCCCCAGACCAAGCCATTCCCGGTGATGTGCGAAGCATAGGTGAAAAGCGTCGCCTGAGCGAGACTGTTGGCGCTTAGACCCCATGACTGCCAGAGCCTTAGCGGCTCAAATCTGAGATGCTGACGATGGATTTGTCAGCAACGGAGGCGAGTCATGACGGAGGTAGTGAAGTACATCGGCCTGGACGTGCACAAGGAGACCATTGCGGTCGGAGTTGCCGACGGGGAGCGCGGAGGCGAGGTGCGCTACGTTGGCACCGTTGCCAATGAGGACGATGCGGTCAGGAAGCTGATCAAGCGGCTGACGGCATCGGATACGACGTTAAGCTTCTGCTACGAGGCCGGGCCCCGCGGCTATGGTCTGCACCGGTTGCTGACGAAGCTGGGGCAGAATTGTATCGTCATCGCACCCTCGATGATGCCGCGGCGGCCGGGTGACCATGTGAAAACCGACCGCCGCGATGCGATGACGCTGGCGCGGCTGCTGCGTGCCGGCGAACTTACCGCGATCTGGGTGCCGGACGAAGCGCACGAGGCGGTACGTGACCTGATCCGCGCCCGTCGCAGCGCGCAGGACGATGCTATCGGGGCCAAGCAGACAGTGCGCAGCTTCCTGCTTCGGCATGATCGTCGTTTTGGCGGCAAGGCAGCCTGGACGAAGATGTATTGGCGATGGCTGTCGGAACAGCGGGTCGATTTCCCGCATCAGAGGCTGGCCTTCGAGGAAATGCAGAAGCGGGTGCTTGAAGCGCTGGCACGGGTCGGCCGCCTCGAAGCAGCACTGGGCGAAGCGGTGGAAGCATGGCGTTTTGCACCGTTGGTTCGCAACCTTCAGGCCCTGCGCGGCATCAGGCTGGTCAGCGCCGCGACGCTGGTCGCCGAGGTCGGGGATCTCACCCGTTTCGACAATCCCAAACAGTTGATGGCCTATGTCGGTCTGGTGCCCTCGGAGCATTCCAGTGGCGCTCGCACCAAGCGCGGCCGGATCACGCGAGCTGGTAATGCACAGGCACGCACCATGCTGGTTGAGGCTGGTTGGTCGTACCGGTTGCCCGCTCGCGAGGAACGCCGCTATCGCGAGCGCGTCGGCGATTTGGCCGAAGAGATCCAGGCGATTGGATGGAAAGCCCAGGTCCGCCTGTGTCAGCGCTACCGTCGCCTCGCAGCTGCGGGTAAACCCCAGCCCAAGGTGACCACCGCGATTGCGCGTGAACTGGTCGGCTATGCCTGGGACATTGCACGTCGTGTGTCACCGGCGATGGCTGGCTGATCGACGCGTGACGATCCCGAGAGGAGGCGCCAGCGCACAATTGCATAGCCTTGGCCGGCGTGCCGCGGGCACCCGACTGTGATGGGCAATCCTCGGCCTACGGTGGGGCAGGTTCGTCCGACGCCCGAACTTAGGCGGATGATAGGCCCAGCGACGGATACGGGTAGTGCGATAATCAACCCGCGGATGAGAGCGTGATCAATCGTCGTCGATCAGGCGCCCGCGGCACACCCGCCAAGGTCAACGTAACCGCTGGTCTCGCGGCCAGCGAAGGAATAAACTCGGCCAGCGTCTCGGATGGCAGTCATGAGAGCGTAGGGTTCCGCCCTCTCCCGCAAACGTCCCACTCTGGGCTGCAGTTGTTCAACTTTGCCTCGGCGCGGGTCCACAAAATACCGATGCAGCGCACATCATTACGGATGTGATCCGCAAGCAACGAAAACTGTGACATTCATCCTCTACGTTCGGACGATAGGGGACACCGCGGAGGTCCGTAACCGCCTCCCAGACAACATCCCTTCGCGATCCGCGCTCGATAAGAGAGACCCGACAGTCAAGTCGGCACGAACAACGATAATAAGTGGGAGGGGTATAATAATGAGGGGATTCCGTAAGTATCTGTTGGTTGGCGCCGGCGCGATGTCGCTAGCGGCCACTTCAGCATGGGCGCACGGCGTGCCGGAAGCCCCGCAAGGCGACCCGGGAACCGATTCAAGCCAATCCGCTGCGGCGCCCTCCGACAGTGACATTGTCGTCACCGCGCAGAAACGCTCGGAGAGCATCAACAAGGTCCCTTTGTCGATTCAGGCCTTTACCGGCGATTCTCTCCGAGATGCAGGCGTCCGAGACGCCAGCGACCTCGCGCAAGTCGTATCGGGTTTCAATTTCGCCAAGTCCGAGGCGAACACGCCCATCTACACACTGCGTGGCATTGGCTTTAATACGCCCAACCTGTCGTCGACGTCGCCGGTCGGGCTCTATATGGATGAGGTTGCCTATGCCTATCCCTATTTGGCGAGCGGTCCAAGCTTCGACATCGAGCGGGTCGAAGTCCTCAAGGGCCCGCAAGGAACGCTCTATGGCCGCAACACTACCGGCGGGTTGGTGAACTTTATCGCCGCCAAGCCAACCGAGACGTTCAAAGCCGGGATCTCCGCCGAACTCGGCAATTACGAGACATATAATTTCGAAGGGTTCATCAGCGGACCGATCACCGAGACCTTGGCGTTCCGGATCGCCGGACGAAGCGAGAATTCCGACAAGGGATGGCAGCGTAGCATTAGCCGACCTGGCGACAGGCTCGGAGAGATCGACCGGCAGGCCATACGCGGCACATTGCTCTGGACGCCGAGCGAGGCATTCACTTTTACACTGGGCGCTTCCTACTGGAAAAACAGTTCCGACACCGTCGCGGCGCAGGCGGCCTATTTCACGCCGGTTACGCCGGGTTTCGAAATACCGGGGCTCGCGCCGGCGGTGAGCACGAGGCTCAATGCCGGGCAGGCGGACTGGGGGCCGAACCTTGCCGACTCTCCTGCATATAAAGCTGATGCCCGATTCTATTCGATCTATGGTAGAGCCGACTATCAGATTTCCGATGCCGTTAAGTTGACGTCGCTCACGGCATATAGCGATGTAAAGCGCGATGATCTTAGCGATGTGGATGGCACAGCCTTCGAACTCTTCGGATATAGATCCATCGGTCGTATTAAGTCTTTTTCTCAGGAGCTCCGCCTGAGCGGTGAGACAGGGCGACTGAACTGGATTACAGGCGCCTATTATTCCGACGATCGCATTGTAGACGATCAGGTTGGGTACAGCGGCGATGTATCGGTGCTCAATCTGCTCTCCTTCCTGGGATCGATGGTTCCGCAGACTCAATACACACAGCAACAGATCGCCGAAGGGTTTTCACGCTACCAGAACACGACCAGGCAGACGAGCGAATCTGTTTCTGCTTTCGCCAACGCGGAGTATGAGGTCACTGATACCTTCAAACTGTCCGGCGGGCTTCGCTACACGAGTGACAAGCTGACATTTGAGGGGTGCTCGCGCGACTATAACAACAATACCGCCCCTGTCTGGAATACCGGCGTGGCGGCGCTTGTTGCCTTGGCTAGCGGGCAGCCGTTCCGGGACCCGAACATTCAGCCTAACCAGTGCCTGACGTACAGTGCAGATTTTTCGTCAAATCCACCGATTTTCAATCTCCGGTTGAAAGAGGACAATGTCGCCGGTCGCGTCAGCGCAACCTGGCAGCCCAATAGTGACACACTGCTCTACGCCTCAATCAGCCGTGGCTTCAAGACGGGCGTCTTCCCGGTGGTTGCTGCTAACGTCGAGACCCAGCTTGAACCGGCAAAGCAAGAAAAGGTGACGGCCTATGAAATAGGCGCCAAGCTGAGTTTTGCCGATAAGCAGGTTCAGCTGAACACGGCGGCATTCTATTATGACTATCGCAACAAGCAGCTGTTCAGCGTTATCCTGGATCCCATTTTCGTGACGCTGCCAAGTATCGTGAATGTTCCGAAATCGCGCGTATACGGCGGGGAGGCGGAACTGACCTATAGGCCAACCCACGAACTGATGATGCGATTGGGGGCCTCCTATACCAAGAGCGAGATCACCAATTTCATTGGATATGACGAAACAGGTGCGAGCGTCGATTTCTCGAAGGCGCCATTTCCACAGACTCCGAAGTGGCAGCTGAACGGAATGGTTTCCTACGACCAGCCAATCGGCAGCAATCTTGGCCTGCAGTTTTCCGCAACCGCAAACTACCAGACGAAGACGATCGGGCGCATCAGCTTCGACCAGAGGTTCGCTATCGACGCTTATACGCTCGTCAACGCGAACATCACGCTCCATTCGGTAGACAATAGCTGGCGGGTCGGACTGTTCGCCAACAACCTGTTCAACGAAAATTACTGGACCAATACGGTCAAACTCAACGATACCATCGGGCGCATTCCCGGCAGGACGCGGACCTTCGGGGTCAATCTATCATATCGCTACTAAGCCGCTGAAACGTCGGCCGGGGCTAACCGGCGCGGCGATCGCAAGCGCACGATGGCCTAAACTGGGAGAGAAATCTGTGATGGAATTGGCCGACAAGTCGGCGGTTGTCACTGGAGGCGCTTCAGGAATCGGCCGCGCCTTGGTGACCGATCTTGCGGCGCGGGGTTGCCGCGTCCTGCTGGTCGACGTCGACCAGGATAAGGCGCAGTCAACCGCGAACGAGATCGGCGGCAAGGTCGCCGGTGTCGCCTGCGACATTTCCGACACTGCGGCGGTGACGACCCTTGCCGAGAAAACCTGGTCCGACATGGGAGGCGTCGATCTGGTTTTTGCCAATGCGGGCGTCGGCATTAGTGGTCCGCTGGTCGATGCGGATGTGCGCGAGTTCGACTGGTTGTTCGCGGTCAACGTGCGCGGTGTCTGGAACAGCGTTTCTGCTTTTGCGAAATTGATGCTCGGTTCCGGCGCAAACGGTCGGATTTGCGTGACGGCGTCCGAACATTCTCTGGGACTGCAACATCCCGGAGTGGGCATCTACACCGCGACAAAACATGCCGTACTGGGGCTCGCGGAGGTCTTTCGCGCGGAATTGCCGGCGAGGATCTCCATCAGCGCACTTTGTCCAGGCCTTGTCTCGACCGACTTGCACCGGACTAAGCATCTGAGCCCGCTGGGTCCAGGGGACCCGGCCGCAATTGAGGCCGCAGGAATGTGGCTTTCCAGGGGAAAGCGGGCCGAAGATGTGGCTCGCCTGGCGATAGAAGGCGTGATGCGCGGTGATTTCTTCATTCCGACCAACCCGAGTTCGCTGAAGGCCTCCCGGCGGCGTGCCGAGCAGCTGGAAGCCGCTTTCGCATGTTATGCGCCCGGCTCACCGGACGATGACCCCCATGACACCGGCAGAATTTTGGCTGAGCTGACTGCTGGGCCAGCGCGAGGCGCAAGTTCATGATCATATTATACCAATTTGCAACCTCGCCCTTTACCGAGAAGGTCCGCCGGGCGCTGAACTACAAGGGCATCGCGTTCGAAGCGCATGACGTCGATCGCGCCAAGGCAGCGGCTGGGGCATACAGCCGTGTGAGCAAAGTCGGGAAATTTCCCGCCATCGACCATGACGGAACGATCGTTCAGGACTCGACGGACATTCTGGAATATCTCGACACTACATTCAAAGATAGGCCGCTGGCACCGCAGAGCATCCGTGATCGCGCACTTGCAGCAATCATCGAAGACTGGGCAGACGAGAGCCTCTATTTCTACGAAATCACCGTGCGCCTAGCTTGGGCGCACAACCTCGATCGGGCGCTCGATGAATTCGCCGTGTCGTTTCCTCACCTCTCCCGTGACGATCTTCGCACTTATTTTCTCGACGCAGCGGGTAAGCTGACGGCTGCTCAAGGTGTCGGCCGCAAGGATCATCCCACGATCGTTCGTGACCTAGAACGCCACTTCGGAGCACTCGACAATTTACTCGAAGATCAGCCGTGGCTTGTGGGCGACACTATCTCCTCAGCCGACATCTCGGCCGCTGCGCAGGTGTCGGCGCTGCTCTACGCAGAGGAAGCCCGCGCGATCGTGGAGAGGTGTGCCAATATCCGGGCATGGCGCGAGCGGCTGGACGCGCTCGCTCCTATCAGCAGGAAAGCGGAGCAATCGCATGAATAGTCTCCAGGATAATCTCGGACTTCCGGGACTGATTCCCGCTGAAAAAGGGCCACCGTTCGACTTGTTACGGCGGTGGCGGGAGAGCGGTGACTCCGTGCACTGGAATCCGGCTCCTGCCGCCGAGAACTACATTGTTCAGCTGAACCGCTCTTCCATCTGGGGTGAACTCCAGCAGGGTTTCTGGGTGCTGACGCGCTACAAGGACGTGGTGTCTCGAAACCAGAAACTCTTTTCGTCGCATGTCGGCGGACCCGTCATATGGGATCTCGAAAGAGAGGCGCTGGCATTTCAGCAGGCTGGGCTGATGGGGATGGCTCCCGAACAGCATATGAAGGCCAAACGGCTCGTGACGCCGCCGTTTTCGCCCAAGGCGATAACCGAATTCGAGCCCGAGATCGGACGCGTAGCGAAGGAAATCGTGGATTCCATAGCACGGCGCGGTGAATGCGAGTTCGTGTTCGATGTCGCGTCGCGTCTTCCCGTCTACACATTCTGTACGCTCATGGGCATTCCCGATACCGACCGCGAGAAGATCTTTCGGTTGGGCAACGCGATGGCCGACGTTGAAAATGCGCTGACCGAAGGAGAGCGTCTAACAGCAGAAAGCGACGTCGCACCGCTGGACGAACTTTTTGCGTACGCTGCCTGGCTCGCTGAGCAAAAGCGCATCATGCCCGACAATTCCATGATGAGTGCCTATGTCAACGGAGATGTTGATGGCGAGCGGCTTACCGATGCACAGATCGGAATGTTTTTCGTCACGATGTCGATCGCCGGGCATGAAACCACCCGCAGTACGGCGGCGCATTTCATCCGGCTGATGAGCGAGCATCCGGACCAATATGCGCTGCTGCGATCCGATCTGGAGACATATCTACCGAATGCCATCGACGAAGTATTGCGGTTCTCGCCGCCTGTTATTCAATTTCGCAGGACCGTGACGTTGGACACGGTGATCGGCGATCGCGAGGTTAAAGAAGGGGACAAACTGTATCTTTCCTACGCTGCCGCGAACCGGGATCCCGAAATTTTCGATGACCCCGACCGATTTGACATCACGCGTACGAACGCGGCCCGGCATTTATCGTTCGGTATCGGGCCGCACATTTGCCTGGGGGCAAGGGTCGCAAAGCTGCAACTCCAATTGCTGCTCGGCCAGATTGTCCGCCGGGTACCCGATATCGCACCGAGCACCAAGCCGACCTTTCTCAACTCTATTTGGTTCAGCGCGATTGTCGACATGCCGGTCCAGTTCACAGCGGAAGGGTGAGGGTGGGGTAGGCTACGCTACATAGGGGCGATCATTTGCCTTCTCCGAGGCGCAAAACGTCGTCGAACCGAGGGTTGGTACTCAGGTAGCTGCAACTGGTCTTGGTCACCGGTTCAATGGGGAAGAGTGACATGCTGCTCCCCCGGAATGTGACCGAGCTCGAGTAGTGCCACGGCAAGGGTCAGCCCCAAACTTTGTGGGACGATCCATTGCATATGCAATGAAGTGCGCTCGTCGCTTTGAGCTGCGCCCGAAATGGCTAGGATCAAGAATGGGAAAGGCTCGAACGATGAATTGTGAGCATTTTATTGCCGGCCGCTCGGTCGTCGAACCAAACGCCAGCTACGTTGATAATCGGGCGCCAGCGACGGGTGAGGTTATCGGGCGCGTCGCGCTCGGAGGCGTGGAGATCGTCGATACTGCTGCCCAGTCGGCGTCTTCCGCTTTCGCGGCGTGGCGCGACATGCGGCCGATGGAGCGTGGCCGCATCCTTGTCGATATTGGTCGAATGATCCGGGCGAATGCCCTCCGGCTTGCCGAAATGGAAGCGCTAGACACCGGAAAGTTGCTTGAGCAGGCGGCCGGCGAGATCGAAACGTCGGCGCAATATTTCGAATATTATGGCGGCCTCGCCAACATCTTCTATGGCGATGTGATCAATATCGGCGCGCCCTATCACAGCTATACGCGGCGCGAGCCTTTCGGTGTCGTTGCCACTATCCTGCCCTGGAACGCTCCGTTGAATCAGGCGGCCCGGGCAGTCGCGCCGGCCCTGGCTGTAGGCAATACAGTGGTCGCGAAACCGTCGGAGGAGACGCCGTCCACTTTGGTCGAAGTCGCGCGACTGGCGGTCGAGCAGTGCGGGCTACCTCCCGGCGTCCTCAACGTCGTGCTCGGGACGGGACGGGAGGTCGGAGAGCCACTGGTGGCGCATCCGCGCGTCCGCAAGGTCATGTTCACGGGCAGCGTCCGGGCGGGTCGCGAGATCGGCCGCGTTGCCGCAGAGCGCATCATCCCGCTCACGTTGGAACTGGGCGGCAAATCTCCGAATATTGTTTTCGATGACGCGGATTTCGATGCCGCCGTCACAGGGGTCGTCCGTGCCTTCACGGTCAATGCCGGGCAGGTGTGCATCGCCGGAAGCCGCCTGCTCCTGCAGTCCTCGATCCGCGACGAATTCCTGCGCCGGCTCGTACCTGCGGTCGAGGCGTTGAAATATGGCGATCAGGACGGCGCGGTTTTTGGCGCGATTACGACCGTTGCGCAGTTCGAACGTGTCCAGGCATTTCATGAGCTGGCGATTTCCGAGGGGGCGGTCCGGCTGACCGGCGGCGCGGCAGGAGCTGAAGCTGGGCGCGGCCTGTTTGCCGCTCCCACGGTCTATTCCGGCGTGACTCCGGACATGCGGATCGCGCGCGAGGAGGCTTTCGCACCGATCCTGACTGTCCTGACGTTCGAGGAAGAACATCAGGCCGTCGCAATGGCCAACGACAGCGAATTCGGATTGGGGGCGGGTGTCTGGACGCGCGACCTCAGCCGTGCGCTGCGCATGGCAGCCGCGTTGGAAGCAGGGCAGGTGTTCGTCAATGAATATATGGCCGGCGGCATAGAGACGCCCTTTGGCGGGTACAAGAACAGCGGTTACGGCCGGGAGAAGGGCATCGAGGCGCTGACCCATTATACCCAACTCAAATGCGTGACGATCCGCATATGACTGTTGAAACGGGCCTGACAGACAGGCAGCCGCTGACAGCGATGCTTGCGCAATCAATCGTGACGGCCGGCGATCGGCAGCCGACGGAGGCGCATCATGCTGCCGTGCGCCGGATATTGATCGACTGGCTTGGCGTCGCAGTCGCCGGGTCGGCTGAGCCTGTCGCGAAATTGATGCGAGCTGAATTCGGGCCGGACGCAGGCGCCATATCGCTAATCGGAGCACGGACACGGGCCTCGGTCGCCAACGCGGCCTTGATCAACGGTACAGCCGGTCATGCGCTTGACTATGACGATATCCAGCCTTTCGTCGGCCATCCAGGAGCCGTTGTTGTGCCCGCCGCGCTCGC
The DNA here is from genome assembly GCF_013393185.1 of Sphingobium lactosutens. Classification (GTDB taxonomy): domain Bacteria; phylum Pseudomonadota; class Alphaproteobacteria; order Sphingomonadales; family Sphingomonadaceae; genus Sphingobium; species Sphingobium lactosutens_A. The sequence goes on from NZ_QJQX01000079.1 coordinate 34,909, forward strand.
GGTCGGCGAGGCGTTGGGGGCAGATGGCGAACTGTTCGTGCGGGCGATCATTGCGGGTTATGACGCGGCGCACTTCGTCGGTTCGCTCGTGATGCCGGCTCATTATGATCACGGCTTTCATTCGACGGCGACGGTGGGAACATTCGGTGCCGTCGCTGCCTCGGCCGTCCTGATGCGTCTCGATCAAGGCGCGGTCCAGCATGCGATCGGGCTTGCCGCGACGCAGGCTGCGGGGCTTAAATGCATGTTTGGAACGATGGCCAAACCCTATCATGCCGGACGCGCATGTTCTGCCGGGGTTACCGCGGCAAGTCTGGCTGCTCGCGGCATGACCGCCTCTGCCGATAGCCTGGAAGCGGATCGGGGATTTCTGAGCACTCAGGCGCACCAGCCCATTCCTCCGGGCTGGAGAGCGCCTGAGTTCGGCGACAGCCTTGCGTCCGTGCAGTTCAAGCATCATGCGTCTTGTTTTCTGACGCATTCCAGCATCGAAGCTGTGCGATCCATCGTGCTGGAGCATGGAATATCGCCGCATGATGTGGCGGATCTGACGTTGCGGGTACCCTCCGAGCATCTCAAGACCTGCAACATTGCGGAGCCGGAGACGGGCTTCGAAAGCAAGTTCAGCTTGCGGCACGTCGCCGCTCTGGTGCTGGGCGGGCATGACACAGCGGACATCGACGTCTTCAGTGATCACATCGCGCAGGAGCCGGGGCTGCGCGAGCTGCGCCAGAAGGTCCTTATCCGGGGCGATCTCGATTCTCGGTTCGAAGCCCGTGCAACACTGCGTGACGTTGACGGCAGCATTTTCAACGCGGCTTATGATACCTCGCTCGGCCGCAGCGGCCGATCTGACGATCTTGACGCAAGCCTGGACAGAAAGTTTTCGGCGTTGGCCGCTCCATTCGTAGGGGAGCAGGCAATGAAAGAGATACTTCAGAAATGCCAGTCCATTCCCGATTTGGACCTGGCCCATCTGTTAGAGATGCTAAAGGCAGTTTAGCTTAGCAGCGAGCTGGTTGCAGTACGCATTTCAAATCCGCGCTGCGTGGGACCCACTCACTCTCTGCCTTACCCCTTCTAATTCGGTCACCAAACTGGCAGAGCGTGTTGGATGAAACGTCCAATGAATCTTACCGACTTGGCGGCGCTGGCAGGCGTTTCTGTGGGCACTGTCTCCAAATCATTGTCCCATCGGGGCTACGTGAGTGCGAAGACCCGTGAGCGGATACAGAGCATCGCGGATGAGCATGGGTTCCAGATCAATCGAACCGCCCAAAGCTTGAAGCGCGGGCGGAACGATGCGATTGCTGTCGTGCTTCCGCTTGGCCATGAAAGCGCCCAGACATTTTCCGATCCGTTCTTCATTACGCTTATTGGGCATCTTGCAGACGCCCTCTCGGCTCGCGGCAATGAACTTGTTTTGTCCAAGGTGATACCCAGCGCCCCGGGTTGGCTCGGCCAGATCGCGCGTAGCGGACGCGTTGATGGCATCTTAGTGATCGGTCAGTCAGACCAAGAACAGGAATTGCGGGGTGTAGCGAAAACATACGCTCCGCTTGTGGTATGGGGGCAGAAGACTTCGCGGCAATCCTATTGCTCGGTGGGATCTGACAATCGCCTCGGGGGGCAGCTGGCCACCCGTCACCTGCTCGAGCGCGGCTGCCGCAGGCTCGCTTTCGTTGGAATGACGGATATCCCCGAGCTTAAAGCGCGAAATGAAGGATTTTTGCAGGTCTGCACAGAGGCTGGAATCGATCCTATAGCCCATTTGCAAGCGCATCTGACAGGCGAGGCCGCTTATCGGACCGTTGCATCCGCGCTGGACGCGGGACTGGAAGTCGATGGGCTTGTGGCTGCATCCGACGTCATCGCGCTGAGCGCGATGCGGGCATTAAAGGAGCGTGGCCGCCGTGTGCCACATGACGTTGCTATTGTCGGCTATGACGATGTCAGCCTTGCGGCTTATACAGCGCCTCCGCTCACGACGGTCCGGCAGGACCTGGAGGCGGCGGGCGACGCCCTTGTCGATCTCCTCTTCCGACGGATCGATGGAGAAAATACCCGGTCGATCTCAATGCCGCCGACACTAGTAGTGCGCGAGAGCGCCTAAACTTTTGCCTGGGCAGGTGTGGGAAATCTTGCACCTGCCCGCACCCTCAACGTTGCAAGGGCCCCGACCAGCATCAACACGCCACCCAGGTAGAGTATGTTGCGCGGGTCGTCCCCGAGGACAGACCGATAGATTAAGGGAATGCTGATGCTTTCGATAATCATCGGGACGACGATGAACATATTGAATATCCCCATATAGATACCAAAGCGATGGGAGGGGATGGCGTCTGTGAGCATGACATAAGGGTTGCCCATCATGCTGGCCCAGCCGAGTCCGATGCCGATCATCGCGAGATAGAGCCATGGTTCCCCGCTTATGAGCGGGATAGTGAGCATCGCGACGCCCGATGCGGCAAGGCAGCAAGCATGGACGCTGCGGGCGCCGAGACGTCGCGTGACGGGCACAAGAGCGAAAGCGCTAACGAAGGCGACCGCATTGTAGAAGGCGCCAGCCTGCCCAACCGTCAATGTCGCCTCGCGAAAGCCATGGCTATGGACATCTGCGGTTCCATGAAGAGAACGTGCCAGGGCAAATGCAATGAACTGCCAATAGGCGAACATTGCATACCACTGACATAGCATCGCCAAGGCGAGCTGACGCATAGCCGGCGGCATCTCGATGATCGCGATTTGGATGTCCGCCAGCGCCCCTCGTAAAGAAAGGGACCTATGGCTACCGTGATCGCCATCAGCAGTTGATACTGGAAGTTCGGGCACGCGTACGACCGACCATAGAATAGTCGAAAGGCTCAGGAGCGCTCCCAGAAAGAAGGCGATCCGGGTAACGTCAGGAATGCCATTGCGATCGACCGCATCCTGACTGAAACCAATCCAAACGAGCAGCGAGGGAGATAGATACGACAATGTCTGGGCAAGCCCGGTGAAAGCGGACTGGGTTAGAAACCCCAATGGACGCTGTTCTTCGCGCAGCCGATCTCCGACATAGGCGCGATAGGGCTCCATCGTTATATTGTTCGATGCATCAAGCACCCAGAGCAAGGACGCGGCCACCCACAGTACCGGACTATAGGGCATGGCCAATAGACACAGGGAGCACAGAACCGCGCCGACGAGAAAATAGGGTGTCCGCCGGCCAAGCCGACTGTTCGTCCGGTCCGAGAGTGCGCCGATCAGTGGCTGGACAAGCAACCCCGTTACGGGACCTGCAAGCCAGAGAAGCGGCATGTTTGCTTCATTTGCCCCCAGATAACCATAGATGGGTCCCATATTGGCCTGTTGCAGCCCGAAAGAGAACTGCAAGCCGAGAAACCCGAGGTTCATTTCGAGAATGCGTGGGAATGACAGGCGAGGTTTTGTCATCGCCTTGCTCGCTGAGCCAGCGCGAGGGCGCCGAGGAGGCCGGCGCGATCGCCGAGCGCTGGTTCGACGATGAGCCCATCGAAATCGACAGACCCGAAATAGCCGCCGCCCAATATCGAGGTCTGCGTTCGCACGCGTTCGATCAAACCGGGCGTTGCCATGACGCCGCCGCCCAGCACGACGCGGCGGGGAGAGAGAAAGGCCTGCTGCGCGACGATCATTTGTGCGAGATAATAGGCGATGATCTCGTGCGCGGGATGGTCTTGCGGGAGTTCGGAAAGTGAATGTCTCCAGCGCGCCATGATAGCGGGTCCGCTGGACAGGCCTTCAAGGCAGCAGCCATGGTAAGGGCAGATCCCAGGAAATTCAAGGTCGAGTGCATGCCGTCGCGGCAGCATATGACCCATCTCCGGATGACGCGCGCCGTGGACCAGGCGTTCTTCAACCAGCGCGCCGCCACCGATACCGGTTCCCACTGTTACGTAAACGGCAATATCCGCACCGACGGCCGCGCCCCAAAGGCTTTCTGCCAAAATAGCGCCATTCACATCCGTGTCGAAGCCGACCGGGCAATCGAACGCGTTGCCAACTGGCCCAACCAGATCCACGCCGGTCCATCCCGCCTTTGGTGTATCCGTGATTCTGCCCCAGCTGGAGGAGAGACGATCAAGATCGACAGGCCCGAACGAAGCGATACCAAATGCGTCAAACGAGCCCCATTGATTGCTGGCATTGACGAAGAAGGCCAAAGCATCGCGCAATGTGACATCCGGAGTGCTTGTGGGTATCCGAACCGTATCCAGAATCGTGTCGCAGTCGCGCGCAACCCCCAGCATGAACTTCGTACCGCCAGCCTCGATACAGCCGAAAAGCGGTGCTCTTGTCATTCGCTCACTCCCGCCCACAAGACATCCCAAGGCTTCAGAATGGCTTGACGATCGATGGGCCGACCGATCAGCCGATCACTGCAGTCGGTCGGTAAGACCACAGAAATAGGCGTCGCGCTGAAATTGAGAAACACAAGGTCGCTTCCGCACCGAACACCGAGGAGGGCAGGATGGCCTGTGTCGAAGGCTTCCGGACCGCCTGCCCCGCCGCTGGCGATGCGCGCGTCTCGGAGCGCGTTGATATCCGAAATAATTCTACGTGCTGTCGGCTTGTCCAAGGCCTCCCAGTCCATGTCCGGCCTGTGCACCCAACGACCTTCGTGGCGACGCTGCGGATCGTTCAGATAGGAATGGTCGTTCAGGAGCCCGGCCTCGTCTCCCATAAAGAGCGTTGCAAGTCCGCCGCTGGCAATCGACAAGGCATTGAGAAGACGGATGCGACGCAAGGCCGCATCCCTGCTTTGTTCGTCTGTCGCGCGCTCCAGGCCTGCCAGTGAAGCCAGGGTTCCGTTCGTGCCGTGTACGCTCGCCCCATCTGACTGAAAGGCTTCCCCACAGGCCCAACTGCCCTGCCGACCTTCGGTGAAACGCGCTGCCTGGGTCAGGCGCTCAATCGGTTTCGGATCGAAGCTCGCAAGGTCATTCAGCACGCTACTCCATCCGATATCATCATGGCATCGCACATAGCTCAACCAATTCGCGCCCGGGGGAAGACCGCCGCTTGCTTGGATGATTGCCTCCGGCAAAGCGGCATCCCCTTCCGAAAGGGCGACCCATCCGGCTACCATCAGGGAATTATTGTAGACCAGATGGCATTCAGCCTCGAAGCCCTCGCCTTCATCCGCGCCGAAATAGGGTGGGACATAAGCGGTCGGGACGATCGCCTCCGCCTTGATCAGCGTGGCAGGGGCGGCGATATCGAGCGCAGCGCGCAAGGCGCGGACGATGTGATGCGCTGCCGGGCGGTTCCGACTGTCAGTCCCGGCCTCCTTCCAGAGGAAGGCGATCGAGTCGAACCGGAATGCCTCGAAGCCGTGATTGGCGAGGCGCAACATCGCGTCCAGTATCGCCAGCAACACTTTCGGGTTGGCCCAATTGAGATCCCACTGGAAAGGATAGAAAGTTGTCCAGACCCAGCCACCCATCTCGGGTACATGGGTGAAATTGCCGGGAGCGGTGCCCGGGAAGACTTGGCTCAGATCCTTCTCGCGCAGGCGCGCCGTTTCCTCGTCGACGACGATATAGAAATCCCGGAACAAGGGATCGCCTGCCTTGGCGGCTAACGCCCAATGATGATCGTCGGACGTGTGATTGAGCGCGAGATCGACGCAAAGGCTGATGCGGCTCTTGCGCAGCTGCGCTGCAAGCCTTTCGACATCGGCCATCGTGCCCAAAGCTGGTTCAATCGACAGATAGTCAGCGACAGCGAAGCCACCATCGCTGTCTCCCTTCCGTGCCTTGAGAAGCGCCAGGAGATGAAGATAGCGAACGCCCAGCGCCTCGAGATGATCGACATGCTGCTCTAGCCCCGGGACGGTCGAAGCAAAGCGATCAATATAGGTCGAATAGCCGAGCATTTCGGGCGCCACGAACCAGTTCGGATCTGCCGCGCGCGTCGCGTCGAGATCCCTCAGTGCCGCAGAACGATCTTCATGCCGTGCGCGCAGGATCTCTTCGACACGCTCCCACAGGTCATCGACATCATGGACGTCGCCGTACAGGCGCTTGAGTTGCCGACGAAGCGTTCTGCCAAAATGATCGATGCGATGGTCGATGGTAGAACTTTGATACATTATAGAGCCTTGAAGCGGATTGCCTGGCCGCCGCCGGGAGCCAGGCGGAGATCGAGCATATCGGTCGACGTCACGATGCGCCGGCTTATTGCGACGCTCTCAGGCGCAGTTCGCCAGTCGGCCCCAAGACCATCTGCGTATATCTGCGCCTCATAGCGTTTTCCGGCGACGAGAAAGTCGAGTTGCACGCTCACCGTGCGCGCCGCTTCATTGGTGATAGCTCCCAGGTACCAGTCAGCGCTGCCGCGGTCCTGCCGTACGGTCACGACATATTCGCTGATACGTCCCTGAAGTGTCCGGCTGGTTTCCCAGTCGGTCGGAACGTCCCGGATGAACTGGAATGCTTCGGGATGTTCGTCATAATGTTCAGGCAGGTCCACTGCCATCTGAACCGGACTATAGAGTATGACATAGAGGGCGAGCTGGTTGGCGAGCGTCGAGGGCACCCGGTTATTCGGGCGGGTCGCGCGATAATCGAAATGGAAGACGCCCGGCGTAAAGTCGAGCGGTCCGGACAGGAGCCGAGTGAAGGGAAGAATAGTGGTGTGATCGGGTGCGTTGCCGGTGTCCGGACTGCCCCCATTATATTCCTGCCCGCGGGCTCCTTCCCGGCTCAGAAGATTAGGCCAGGTCCGGCGCAGACCGGTATCTTTGACGGGTTCGTGCGGGAATAATGAAATGTGGTGGCGTGCGGCCGCTTCGACCACCTTCTGCAGATTCTCGACAGCATATTGGCTGTCCGGCCAGTAGATCGAGTCCAGCTTCGTGCCAACATAGCCGAGCTTGATCGACCGAACATCATATCGGTTGTAATAGGCCAGTGCCGGTTCGAGCTGGCGCAGATAGTCCTGCACCTGTCCGCCGGTCTCATGGTGGCCGATCAGATCGATGCCCTTGGATCGCGCGTAAGCCGAAACGGCCGGCATGTCGAAGGCGGGCTGAGCCTCATTGAACGTGAAGCGAGAATGTCCATTCTTCCACCATTCCGAAACCTCCCACCCCTTGTTCCATCCTTCGACCAGAACGCCCTTGATGTCATGGGCTGCTGCCCAGTCGATATAGCGCCGCGTTCGCTCCGTCGTCGCACCAAGGCGCTCTCCCGGTTCCCAGGTGAGCAGACCGGTATGCATGGCCCAGAAGATGCCGATATATTTTCCCGGATGAACCCAACTCACATCGCCCAGTCTATTGGGTTCATTGAGGTTGAGGACGATCGTTGAATCGGCAAGGCGGGCGGCGTCATCGGCTACCATGACGACGCGCCAGGGCGTTTTCTGGCCGCCACTCACTCGTGCACGGTCGCCATTGGGCCAGGGCGAGAGGTCGGCCTTGAGCGTGCGGCTATTTTCCTCCGGCATGCGGAGGTTCATTGAAGAATAATCGACTAGGGCCGCCTCATGCACGGCCAGAGCCACGCCGTCGCCTTCGAGCGTCAAAGGCGTCTGCGCGGTCTGGATGGCGGAAAGCGAAGAGCGGTTATATTCATATTCGCTGTATTTCTCGCGATAGGCAGGGATCGACCATGCGCGATAATTTTGGGCGAAATGGAATTCGGTCTCCTCATCGCTCACGACCAGTTGATCGTCGCGTTTCCCCGGCAGCGTGTAGCGAAATCCGAACCCATCATCGAACACGCGCAGTTCCACACCGAGCTGTCGCCCGTCCGGTGCAGCCAGCGTAAGAATCAGACCATGATACCTGTCTCGCATCTGGCGCCGCTCGCCCCACGGTTGGTTCCAGATTTCGTCATGGTCGAGGGACTGCGACGCGGTAACGCGAAATCCTGAGTCCAGCGGTGCTGCGTTACTGAATCGAAATCCCAAGCGCGAACGATCGAGGATCGGCCGTCCGTTGAATGTCGCGCGATAGACCGCCTCTCCCTTGTCGAGGGAAATCTCGACCGCGAGTCTGCCATCTGGTGACAGGACAGGTTGGCGAAATTGCGCCAGCGCCGGCGCTGGGGCGGCAAAAGCTGCCGCCAGCACCAAGGCGGTCCATTTACGCATCGTGGCGGCTCCGTTCAGAAGGTGTAGGTGATGCCGCCACGAACGCGGCGACCGAAGATCGGGCGGCCCTGGAAGGCCGTTTCCTGAACGCCGATGATGGCTCCCACCCGCGGGTTGCCTTCGGTAAGCCCGACGGTATCGAAGAGATTGGTGACGACAAGCTCCGCCGACAGCCGGTCGCTGACCTTGTAACTCGCACCAAGCCTCACCTCGGTGTAGGCAGGAAGGGCGATCGTGTTCGCGGCATCTGCGTAGCGCTTGCCGGTATAGGCGACCTCCCCGAAAATGGTCGCCTTGCTGTCAAGCAGATGCAAGGTCGGGCGGACAGAGAACATCCAGTTCGGCTGACGGACGATACGATTGCCGCTGAAATCGAACGCCGTCCCATTCTCTACACCCGAGAAGCCGGTGTAGGAGATATCCTGATAGCTTCCACTCGCGGAGATATCGAAGAAGGAGACTGGGCGCAGCGACAATTCGACCTCAACGCCCTTAGAGCGGGCGGCCGCCCTTGCATTTTGCGTGACGGTCGTTCCATTCGGCCCCGCGACCTGCGTCTGGAAAGCGACGTTCGGGAAATTGTTGTAGAAGAGCGTGACGAATGCGGAGAACGGGCGCGTATTATATTTGACCCCGCCTTCCACAAGATCGATCCGGTCTTCCACGGGAACACCGTCGAACCATTGCGCGAACTCAGGCGTCATGCGGAAACTGCGGCTGTAGCGCGCGAAAGCGGCAACCCGTCCACTGAACTCATAGTTCGCGCCGGCCGAGAAGGCCCATTTGCCCGTCTTGAACCGATAGGGCGTTTCCGCGCCAGTGAAAACCAGGACATTGTCGTCGGCGATCGTGGTCGTGTCGCCCAGGTTCACACCGGTCGTCTGCGTGATCGTGCCTTTCTTGCTGACATGATGGTAGCGTGCGCCGAGGTCGATCCGCAACTTGGGGGTCACTTGCCAGCTGTCGGTCGCATAGAAGGCGTTGATATCGACATTGTCGTGGAAGCGCTGAAGGTTGCTATGCAGGTTGAGAAGGCCATTGGTGGTCAGCGAGACCGTCTGCTGGCCCGCCGCATCAAGACCGACCACGTCGAAGAAGCGCGGGCGATTGATGCCCTCGACAAGAATGTCGTTCCAGTTCCAGGTCTGGGTCTGGGTGAAATGGCTGAAATAATAGCCGAGCGTCAGAGTATGGTCGCCAAAGCCGGTCGGCAGCTTTTTGGTCACGCTAAGATCGTTGATGAAGTTGCGCAGCTTGACCCGCGTGTTGAAGATGCTCTCGGTAAGAGCCAACTGATTGCCGAGGGCTGATGCTGCGACCTGCCGCCCGGTTGCTGCATCTAGATAGACGGCCGAAACCGTGTCGGGACGCGCTGCCTGCAAGCGGCTCAGCGCGCTGTTGAGAAAGTTCTGACTGGTAGACACGCCCGAGGAGAAGAGGCCATTAAAGTCGACACTCCCGCTTGTATAGCGGGCGCGATTATTGACCTCCCAACCATCGCCGAACGGCTTGTTGAAGATAAGAGTTCCCGTATCGGTGTTCGTGTGAATGCCGTCGGTCAGATCGATATCTTTGGTGTATGCGCCTCCGCCATCTGGCACAGTAAGGCGCGCGAAGGCGTCGTTGACGAGCGTTCCGTCACCGGCATTCAAGCCAGGCAGCCCCTTATGCGGGCTTGCCAAGGGAATGGCGGTATAGAAGATGTTGCGATCGTCAAGCTTGCGATAGCTGATGAAGAGCGAGCCCTCATCGGCGAAATCATATTGGAGGCCGACACGGAGTTGGCCGCCTCGGTTCCCCGTGAAGCCAGGATCCCGAAGACCACTGTCGCGGCGATAAAAGCCACCAATCGAATAAGAAAGGCGGTCGGTTAAAGGTCCTGAGATATTGATGTCCCCGCGATAATGATCCCAGTCACCAACCTCTATTTTGGCCAGCCCCTGCAACTCCCGCGTAGGCCGCTTTGTGATAACGTTGACAACGCCGCCTGGGGCATTGGATGTGGTGATGGAAGCTGAGCCACCGCGGACGATTTGCAGCGAGTCTACCGTCGCATCGACGCGGAAGAACTCGTCGGCATTGGTAAAGGCGCCTGCCCCTTCTTCCCAAACCGGAAGGCCGTCTTCCAGCAACGGAAGATAGCGGTAATTGTCGGCTGGGAGGCCACGGGAATAGACGTTGTTGCCGACCTCGCCGCCGGAGCTCTCGACATAGATGCCGGGTGTGGATGAGATCAGGTCAGCGACGCTGAGCGGAGCTTTTTGCTTGATCTGCTCGTCATCGATCGTGGTGATCGCATAAGAAGTTTCGAACTTTCTGCGACCGGTCCTCGTACCGGTGACGACGATGTCGTCGAGCCCAAGTGCATCCACACTCGCATCAACCGAACTCCCCTTGCCTGCGTCGAATGAGCCTGGCTTTTGTTGATCGGGTGCAGGGGCGGTTTGCGCGCTGGCGATTTGCGAATGCATGGCAACGAGAAAAGCCGTCGTGCAGCAGAGCGCGATTTTGGTAGTTCCGTTCATAGTCCCCTCCGTTTCAGCCTTGAGTCGGCCATTCAATCTTTGTCGCCTGAGCAGTAAGATGGATAAAAAACGTTTGCAACAGATAATGGCAAACGTTTTTTATCGTGGAACTAGGAAGATTTGACTGCACTTGAGTGGCAACGCCCGCTTCGCCCCGAGCGAGACCGACATCAAAATTGGGCTGCGCCTTTCGGAATGCCGGCGTCGCTTTCGTGCGCTGTAGCCATGCCGCTTCGATCAGTGCCAATCGACACAGTCGTTCAGTGGTAAATGATACATCGTGACCGGGCGGGCGATATCGATATCTGATAGAGTTTGGGAAAGGGGGATATGGGTGCCCAAATGTAGTGAACTTACTTCAGCACCGAGTGAAATAGTTGGGGCTGTGGCCGCCGCAGCAATTAGGGGGGGCGGCGCAGGCGTCAGATAGCGCAGCGCGACACTATTGAAGAGATCGCCCCAAGGAGCGTACGGCACTCTTGCGATGTTCCCACGGAAATCCTTAGCCAGTCTCGGGTCCGCTCTGCATCAAAGTGGCGTACCAGAATGCCCTCAGCGCGCAGTTCCTCAAGTAGCGTCCGCCCTCTGATCCCGTGATGGGAGGCTAGAAGGAAATTCGCCGTCGACGGAAGAACCTGGAAGCCCAACTCGCGCAGTGCTTGGTCTGTCCATTCCCTGTCGGCTATTACGAGACGCCGCGTTCTGTCGAACCAGATTTCATCGCGCCAGGCCGTCACCGCGCCCGCAACGGCTAGTCGATCGAGCGGATAGGAATTGAAGCTATCCTTGATCCGACGGAGTGCCTCGATCAGGTGCGGTTGCCCGACGGCAAAACCGACTCGCAGGCCGGCGAGGCTACGAGATTTGGAAAAGGTCTGTACCACGAGGAGGTTATCATATTCCGGCACGAGCGATAACGCGCTCTGGGCGCCGAAATCCACATAAGCCTCGTCAACCAGCACTAGTACATCGGGGTTCCGGCGCAGAATATCTGCAATCTCGTCTAAATCGAGGGCGATGCCAGTGGGCGCGTTGGGGTTCGCAATGACGATACCGCCGCAGGGGCCGCGATAGTCCTCGGGATCTATCCGAAAGTCTCCATCGAGTGGGATCGGACGAAATGGAAGCTGGTAAAGCTGACAATAGGTCGGGTAAAAGCTGTAGGTGGCGTCGGGAAACAACACTACGCCCCTTTCGCGGAAGAACCCGCTGAATGCATGGGCGAGAACCTCGTCGGAGCCATTACCGACAAACACATGATCCGCTGCCATGTTCAGCGTGTCGGCAATTGCAGTGACCAACTCTAATGCGGTCGGATCGGGGTACAGCCGCAATCTGTCATCGGCCGCATTTCGAATGGCCTCTAGGGCCAGAGGCGAAGGGCCATACGGGTTCTCGTTGGTGTTCAGCTTCACGAAACTCTTGCCCTTCGGCTGTTCGCCGGGAGTGTAGGGGACAAGGCGTTGTACAAACGGACTCCACAACCTGCTCACGCCAAGCCTCCCTAAATATAACGATGTGGACAGAAACCATATCTTCCGAAGACTTTGTCCGCGATAGGCCGATAAGCGGGGGCTGCACGATGCAGGGCGGTCGATGCCAGGCTGGTGCCGTTCGCGACCTGCGGGCGCGAACCTAGCTTCCACGAGTGTGGGAGAGGCCTCCACCTCGCCAATATTGAGCGGTGCCCGCCCCCGGCAACTTGTCCCAAGCACGCGCGGCAAGGGGAGGGGCTAAAAGCCCATAATCGGAGCGCAGTTGCACCGCCTCCAAAGCCGCTACAGATCGACAACGATCCGTGATGAATAACATGCGCCAAATCACACAACCATCATGCCTTGATTACCTTATCCAACGAAATCCGCAGGCATTGTGATTCTGGCGCGCGCACCTTTACCGTTTAACCCAGGTTCAAGCGAAAATTCGCCGCCGAGTTGGCGCGCGAGCTTGGCAGCAATGCGCAACCCCATGCTCTCCCCAGCATCGAGATCGAAGTCGATTGGAAGGCCCTTGCCCTCATCGTCGATCGTCAACACCAAGCGCTGGCCATCAGCGTTGCTGTGCGTACCGGTGACTTTCACCGGCCCGCCGCTATAAGGATAGGCGTGTTCGATTGCGTTCGCGATCGCCTCTGTGAACATCAGCGCGAACGGAACTGCCCGATCGGGATTGAGAGCCAAATCGCGTGGCAAGTCGAAGCTGCAATGAATATCGTCTCGCCCCGCTGCCTCGAAAACGGCGCCGGTCAGGCCGGGGAGAAACTCTGGCAGATTCGCATGTTTGCCGTCCGCCCTATAGAGTTCACGGCAGATTCGGCCAACGATGGCCAACCGACTTGACGCGGCATCGAGCGCGGCACGCGCGTCTTCGTTCTCGATCTCACGGCGCTGTAGCGAGATCAGCGCGCCGATCACTTGTAGGTTGTTGGAAACGCGATGCTGCAACTCGTGGAACAACAGCCGGCGCGTTTCCGCGAGCATGATGCTATGATCGCGCTCGGCGCGCAAAGCCGCCAAGGCGCGTTGGAGAAGTGCGACGATATAGACAAAGGCGATCCCGATACAGACATAGAGGCCGACGCCGATCGCCGCGTTGCGCGTTATCGTGAGCGAATTTTGCGGCGGGAGGAAGAAATAATAGGCGAGCGCGCCGCCAAGTGTGGCGGCAAGCAATCCCTGACGCGGGCCGAACAGGAAAGCACAGGCCGCGACAACCGGCACGAAGGCTAGGAAAGGATAGAAGCCGGCGGGCACCAGTGAGTCGACCGCTTCGCGGACGACGAAAGCGATGCCAATCGCCACGACCGTGACGAGATACCCGATCCACGGACGATCGCGGTTAAGCGGAAGCCGTTCGGCAAAGCCGAGGGTGGATGATTGGCATTCTCTCACTCTTGCGACTCGCTCATTTCCCGCGTCGCGCAGGAGCGGGTTTGATGATGCGGCACCCGGGGCAGACGGGGCGGCCTACGGTTTGATGGGCTCGATCTCGCGGCCCCGTGCCCTCGTCCCATCGTCATTTCTATTTGCGCTGCTTCTTGACGTCGCCGGCCGTCACCGATCCAGTCTTGGAACCGAAGTGGGTCAGGACATAATTGGCGACCTCTGCGATCTGCGTGTCCGAATATGTCGCTCCGAATGCCGGCATGCTCTGCTCGACGCCCCCGACATTCAGCTTGGTGCCGTGCAACAGCACCTGGACCAGCGCCGCGCCGGACGGGTCGTTCACCGCGCGACTGCCCGTGAGGTTGGCATAGTTCGACTGGCGTCCTGCACCATTATACTGGTGGCATCCTGCGCAATCGCCCGCGAACAGCCTTGCGCCGCGCGACGACGTCTGCTGGGGATCCTTACCCGGCAGAACCGCGTTCGAGTTCCGGGCGCCGAGAGGGTTGGTCTCGACGGTGCCGCCCGGCTCGCCGCCCTTGCGGGCCGGTACCGAGCGGAGATAGCCCACCAGCGCTTTTATGTCTGATGGGGTCAGATACTGGGTGCTGTTCTCCACGACCTCGGCCATCGGCCCTGCCGCAGAACTTCGGCCCGGGGCGTGGCCGGTGCGGAGGTACGACGCGATCTGGTCGTCCGTCCAGGCACCGATCCCGTCGGTCTTGTCGGCCGTGATGTTATACGCCTTCCAGCCCTCGGTGACCGAACCCGCGAAGGCGCTGCCAGACTTCCTCGCGAAGGCGAGATTCCGCGGTGTATGGCATTCGCTGCAGTGACCCAGCGCATCCGCCAGATAGGCGCCACGGTGCCAGGTCGCATTGTGACCCTCGACCTGCGGTTGCCGGCGTTCACGGAAGAAGGCGGTGTTCCAGAAAAACATTCCCCAGCGCTGGTTGAACGGGAAGCCGAGTGTATTCTCCGGCGCTGCCTGGGGGACGGGCTGCAGCGAGAGTAGATACTTCTTGATTTCCAGTACGTCCGCCCGGCTCATCCGGGAATAGGAGGTGTAGGGCATCGCCGGATAAAGATGGCCTTTGGAACCGATGCCCTCCCGCACGGCCTTCACGAATGCGTCGTCGGTCCATCGGCCGATGCCGTTTTGCGGGTCGGAGGTGATGTTGGTGGAAAAAATCGTGCCGATCGGAAGCTCGAAGGGCCGCCCGCCCGCGTAGGGCAGGCCGCCTTGCCGGGTGTGGCATGCCGCGCAGTCGGCCGCGCGCGTCAGATATTCGCCCCGTGACATCGACGCAGGCAGGTCCGCAGGAGCGCCGCCGATCGGGGAAACCGGATCCGGGCCTGTAGGGGTAATCATCGCGTCGCCAAGCAGGATGCCAAAGCCGGCGGCCGCCACGATCGCCGCATAACCGGCCCAGCGCAGCGGCCTGAACCGCTTCCGGGGAGCGGGGTTTTCGCTGGTCATCAAAGTTCAATCTCTGCGGGAAGGGGAAGTGCGTGGATGGACTTGCCTGTAAGGGAAGCGATCGCGTTGACTACGGCCGGTGCGATCAGCGGAACACCGGGTTCGCCAACGCCGGTCGGCTTTGCCGTCGAGGGAATGATCGACACCTCGACCGGCGGCATCGCGTCCATCCGAAGAACAGGATAGTCGTTGAAGTTGCCCTGCTGGACGGCACCGTCTTTGATCGTGATCGCCTGACGCAGGAAGGACAGTCCGAAACCGGTGCCCCCCTCGATCTGCGCCATGACGATGTCGGGATTGATGACGGTGCCACAGTCGACGGAGCAATAGACCCGGTCGACAGCATAGCTTCCATCCTGGTGCAGGCTGACCTCCACCACCTGGGCCACATAGGTTCCGAACGCCTGTTGCAGCGCGATCCCGCGCGCGCGCCGGGTGCCGTCGGCCCCCTCCGCGAGCGGACGGCCCCAGCCCGAGCGTTGCGCGACCAGATCGAGAACGCCGAGCTGGCGGGGATCGCCCTTCAGCAGCATCGCGCGGCGATACTGGTAGGGATCGGCCTTGGCCGCGCGCGCGGCCTCGTCGATCAGCGTCTCGCCAACGAAGGCGCTGTGCGTATGCCCGACCGACCGCAGCCATTGCGTCGGGACGTAGGTGTCCTCGGGATTATGCTGTTCGAGGCGCAGGTTGGGGATGGCATAGGGCATGTCCTCGATGCCCTCGAGCAGCATATGGTCGATTCCGTCCGGCGCGGTTACCTTGGTAAAGCTCGCGCCGACGATGCGATGATGCCAAGATGCAATCTTCCCGTCGCCGTCGAGCTGGATCACCGCATTGTGGACGGTCTGCGGACGATACTGCGTCATGCGCATGTCGTCTTCGCGCATCCAGACCATCTTGATCGGGACCCCGATGCCCTTCTTGCGCGCCTCGCGGGCGATCCGCACCGCCTCCCGCACGAAGTCGGAGCGCGGATTGGCGCGACGGCCAAAGCTGCCGCCGGCATAAAGCTGGTTGATCGCGACATGGTCGGTCGGGATGCCGAGCTCCTTCGCCGCGTTGACCTGATCGATCGTGTGATTCTGCTCGCCGTTCCAGATCGTGCAGCGATCACCCTCGATGTGGACGAGGCAATTCATCGGCTCCATCGGCGCATGGGCGAGGAAGGGCTGATGATAGATGGCCTCGATCGTCGTGCCGCCGGACGGGCGATCCGTTAGTATCTTTCCGCGCGTCAGCGCGACCCGGCCAGGGGTTTTCGAGAGATCCTCGAACCTTTTCGCCATCTCCGCGGTGTCGATCCGGGGCGCTTTCGTCCCGTCCCAGCGGATGTTCAGCGCGTCGCGGCCACGCATTGCCACCCAGGTGTTGCGCGCCAGGACGGCGACACCACCCTGGACATCGTCGTCCCCCGGCACCTCGACCACGGCGACGACGCCCGGAACCGCGAGCGCCGCCTCTGCGTCGACCGCGGCGACCTTGCCCCAAAGCTTGGGCGGATGGGCCATCACCGCGACCAGCATGTCGGGAAGCTTCTGGTCCTGCGTGTAGATCGCGCTGCCATCGACCTTGGCGGCAACGTCGATGCGGCGGGTGCCGGGCCGGCCCAGCAAACGGTATTGATCCGGTTTCTTGACTTCGACGGTGGTGGGGACGGCCATGCGCATGGCGGCATCAACAAAGTCGCCGTAGCCGGCGGACCGGCCGCTGGCCACGTGATGGACGACGCCTCTTTCTACCGTGAGCTGTTCGACCGGGACGCGCCAGCGCTTGCCCGCCGCCGTAAGAAGCATGGCGCGGGCGGTCGCGGCTGCGGGACGCATCTTGTCCCACGCCCCGGCCATGGCGGTGCTGCCACCCGTGCCCTGGATGCCGAACTTGGGATTGGCGTAGGCAAGGTCGGCAGGGGCCGCCTCTACCGTGACCTGGTCGATTCCGACGTCCAGTTCCTCAGCTGCCATGGTTGCCAGGCCGGTGAAGGTTCCCTGGCCCATCTCCAGATAGCTGGAGATGACCTTGACGTGACCGTCATGGGCGACGCGGATGAAGACATTGGGAACGAACCCCGCGTCCTTCTCGATCGCGGCGGCATGCGCGAGGCGTCCGCCCATCCCGAGTGCGATGATGAACCCACCTAGTCCTGCAAGCACTTGCCTGCGGCTGGCCTGCATTGACCGCTGGGATGCCGTATCGGCGGCGATCATCATGCGAAGACGCCGCATCAACGCAACTCCTGCGCTGCCTTGTGGACCGCAGTACGGATGCGTCGATAGGTGGCGCACCGGCATATGTTGCCGCTCAGCGCTGCGTCGATGTCCTCGTCCGACGGGGCCGCCTTCACCCGCAGCAGTGCGGTGGCAGACATGATCTGTCCTGACTGGCAATAGCCGCACTGGGGAACCTGCTCGGCAATCCACGCATCCTGGACGGCCTTGCCGATCCTGTCCGAGCTCATCGCCTCGATTGTCGTGATCTGCCGGTCGCCCACGTCGCCGACCGGCATCTGGCAGGAGCGGACAGGATCACCGTTGAGGTGAACCGTGCAGGCGCCGCATAGGGCCATTCCGCAACCAAACTTCGTGCCCGTAAACGAGATCTCATCGCGGAGATACCACAGCAACGGCATCCGGGGATCGCCCTCGAACGAATATTGCTGACCATTTATGTGTAGCATGACCATGGCTTTTACTTCTTCGAGGAGTGATTTGCCCATCGTCACATAGCAAACCGATGGGATGTCTATAATCCACGGTAGTTTTGATGCGATGATGAGAGCATTTCATCAATGACGGCCGCGGCAAAATAAGTGAGACACGTCTGGCCGTATAGAGCAGGACGTGCGCCTGATCAGCGATCCGGTGCGCGCCAAATGACGGGTCGGGCAGCGAGGGCGCTATGATCAACACTCACGATCCTTCCGGTCATAAGGTCAGCTTCCGAAAAGGCCCCGTCATCGAAACGCAGGTTGGTAAATCCATGCGCAGCGCTGTGATCGCATAGGTGAAACGCGCTTCCTGGATTGACCCGCCGGCTTGAGGATCTGATGAGATGGTGAGGCAATCCGGCGCTGCCCCCGTAAGATGTATGAAAGTCGATCCGTTCGAAGATGCCCGTGGAAAGAACCGACCTTATGAGCGTCATCTACTCACGGTGCCAAAGATTGGGTAAGTCGGTTCGTGTCATGGGCAGCACCACCCCCCAAGACACTAGAGTGATATTCCCCGATGATTTGCGAGACGATAGACAGGGCGAGGGTCGCCGGGTCGCGCGTCGCTGGGATGAGGCCGGCGGGTAGCTCGAAGCGCTCCAGCACGGCGCGCGCGAAGCCCTCGCGGCGCAGCATTTCCGACCTGTTTTTCCGACTCCCATGCCCGCCTATGGCCAATGCGCAAAAATGAGCTTGCCGTAGCGCCCAGGGTAGCAGGGTGTCTTCCCACTCATGCTCGTGGAACAGAAAAGCAAAAGCGGTCCAGGGATCGGACTCGAGCGTCGGCGTTTGTGTGCGGATCTCAAGTAAGGTGCTATCGATTTGGTTCGCCAACAGCGTGCTAACGTCGCTTCTTAGGGGAGAGAAGGCCTGCACATCGGCGCCCAGGAAGTGGGCGAGGCGTGCGGTCGAGATCAGCGTATCGCCATGGCCCATCGCGACGATCCTGACGCATGGTAAATATGCGACGCTGAATGTGTTCGAATGCCAGCCGGTGGCGACGTCTGGAACGATGGCGACGCCGATGCCGTCAAGCGAGACGTTTATCCCAGTCGGCCGGCGGCCCTCGAGCTCAGTCAGGATCGCCGCGATGATTTGCGGGTCGGGTCTCGGCGAAAACAGAAGATCGATCCCGCCTCCGCACGGCAAGCGAATATCGATATAAGGCGAGCCAACACCGAATCGGACGAGCCTTGCCTTGCCGGACTGAAGTGTCGCCACGGCTTCGGCAACAACGGCGGCTTCGATGCAGCCGCCTGAGAAAGATCCTCGATAGTCGCCGAAAGCATCCACGGCCATCTGCGCGCCGAGCGCGCGAGGCGAGGAGCCGGTGATCCCGACCAGCGTGACGAGGACGATATCCCTACCTCGGGTCGGGCGCTCCAATGTGAATTGCAGAATATTGGTCGGCGTGCTTGTTAAACTGTTCATGCGCGGGACACCAAGATGAGCGCCGAAGTGGCGCAAGTGGAGGGGAGATGACCGAACTCGGTGCCATTGTGGCAATTCTTTTGGCCGCCGGGCAATCGCGACGCTTCGGCACGGACGACAAGCTGATGGCCGAGCTTCGCGGCGTCCCGCTCGCGGTCCACGCGGCACGGGTTCTCATCGACTTCGCATCGGGACGACTGATTGCGATTTGTGCTGATTGTGACGGACCGTTGGCGCGACGGTTTGCAGCGCTCGGTTTCGAGGCGGTGCCCAACCTGTTGCCTGACCATGGCATCTCAAATTCAGTTCGACTGGGGATCAATGCAGCCCGGTCAGGCCGAGAGCAAGCCGCGCTGCTGATGCTCGCTGACATGCCCTTCGTGACGTCTGTGCACCTTCGCTCGATGCTCGACCGCTTTGATCCGGGAACGGCACCGGTTGTCGGATCAAGCATGCGCGGTGTGGCGATGCCCCCTGCCTTGTTCGACCGATCGAGGTTCGATGAACTGGAGCAATTGCATGGAGACATGGGCGGGCGTGCCTTGCTTGCGTCCGCTGTGCTCGTCGCCGCACCAGCAGGCGAACTCACCGACATCGACCGGCCGGGCCAATTGCCGCCGGATTGAGCAGCTGTCCGGAGGCTTGGCTTGGGCAGATAAACGCGATGAGCTCGGGTACCGAGGAAACTGGCATTTTCGCGGCACTGAATTTCCCCGCCCGGTCCAAGGCCACGGTCGCGACCTAAGCTCTTGAGCGACAAATGCGCCTTGCCCGGCATTGATTGCAGGGCGCTAACGATGCGGGTCGTCAATTGTCTGATGGTGGTTCGGTCAGCATGGTAATCAACGCTCTCAGACCAGATGATATGTGGCGCCGTCCCGAGTAGTAAAGACACAGTCCTGGATCCGCAGGGCACCAGTCTTCCAAAACTCGTTTGAGGCGACCGTCTTCCAGTGCATCTTTCGCAAGATGGTCGGGGACGAAAGCGATGCCTATCCCATCGATTGCGGCCTCCACCATCAGCGGTTGGTCGGTCAACGTGAGAGGTCCGGACACATTGATCCTTTCCATAACCCCCAGTCGCTCCAACTCCCATCGGTAGATTGCGCCACTTTCAAATCGGAAGCGGATGCAGTCATGGTCGTATAGGTCGTGCGGAACGCTTGGATATCCGCGGCGTTCGAAGTACTCGGGCGACGCAATTGCCGCAAACCGCACTTCTCTGGTGACGGAGATCGCCACCATATCCTTTGGTACGGCCTCCGCCAAACGAATACCTGCATCAAAACCATCGGCAACAATATCGCTGAGTCTGCCGTCACTGACTATGTCGAGATGGACATGAGGATATTTGTTCAGAAAGCGTGCGAGCATGGGCCGTAGAACCAACCGGATTGCGCCCTCACTGGCATTGATCCGTACGGTGCCGCTCGGGAAATGGCCATCGCCCTCCAACTCCTGAACGGCTTCTTCGATCGAGGCCATCGCCGGCCTCAGTTTCGAGGCGAGGCGTTCGCCCGCCTCCGTCAAGGAGACGCTACGAGTCGTGCGGTTGAAGAGGCGGACACTCAGCCTTTGCTCGAGAACCTTGATTGAATGACTGATCGCCGAGGGCGTCATGTTGAGTTCGCTGGCGGCACTGCGGAAACTGCGATGCGTGGCGACCGCCAAGAATGCGGCAAAGGCAGACAGATCGTTGCTTTTGGATTGGTGAATTGTTTTCATGATGTTGTGAAATATTGAACAGATTGTCTGGATAGTCAACGGGCCGTAATCTGCATGCAGGCGCACTACTGCGGGGCCACGCTACCCTGCTGGTCGCTACCTGGGCCCTAGACCGTCAGCCCCACCAGCGGGCCCGCCGAAGAAAAGGATAAGTTCATGAAGATGAAGGCAGTTGTGATGACAGGGGCGAATCGTCCCTGGGAGGTTCAAGAGGTTCCTGTACCCAAGGCAGAGCCAGGGCTGGTCCTTGTGAAAATTCATGCCTCGGGGATGTGTTTTACCGATGTCTGGGCGACCCAGGGGGCCGGTGGTGACATCTACCCGCAAACGCCTGGTCACGAGGTGGTCGGCGAGATCGTCGAGGTCGGCGCGGGCGTGCATACGCGCAAGGTTGGAGACCGGGTCGGCACGACCTGGGTGCAGTCCTCATGCGGTCGGTGCGCGTACTGCCGCCAGAACCGCCCGTTGACCGGCCAGACGGCCATGAACTGCGTAGAGCCCCGGACGACCGGGTTCGCGACGCAGGGCGGGCACGCAGAATATATCGCGATTTCGGCCGAAGGCACGGTGTTGTTGCCCGACGGACTCGACTATGTCGATGCCGCGCCGATGATGTGCGCAGGCTATACCACGTGGAGCGGTCTGCGTGATGCGGAGCCGAGGCCTGGTGAAAGGATCGCCGTGCTGGGCATCGGTGGATTGGGCCACGTCGCCGTGCAGTTCTCCAAGGCGCTGGGGTACGAGACCATCGCAATCACGCATTCGCCGGACAAGCACAAGCTGGCGACTGATCTCGGCGCCGATCTCGTCGTCGCCGACGGCGCTGAGTTGCTGGCAGCCGGCGGTGCGGACATTCTTCTGGTCACAACCAACGACTTCGACACCGCCGAAAAGGCCATGGCGGGCGTGAATCCTGACGGGCGCATCGTTCTTTGCGGGCTCGACTTCAGCAAGCCGTTCTCGATCCCGTCCGACGGCAAGCCGTTCCATATGATGCGCCAACGCGTGGTTGGCTCCACGCATGGCGGACAGCACTACCTGGCGGAAATTCTTGATCTCGCTGCCAAGGGCAAGGTCAAGCCGATCGTCGAGACCTTCTCGCTCGATCAGGCGACCGAGGCCTATGACCGGCTGTCGACCGGGAAGATGCGCTTCCGCGGCGTATTCCTGCCCCACGGCAAATAAACCCCCTCCCCCCGCGCCTCTCCCTGGGGGGCGGGGCGGTTCTGGCGACGGAAAAGTCGTCGGAACCGCCCCGAACGGCGAGATAGTTGAGCGGGTCAGGCCACCTCGCGAGAACCAGTCCGTCCCGTGTTTCGATAACGGAGAACTTTTCGGACCGCGGTGGAGAAGACCGATGCTCCGCCATTCAACCGCGCATCTAGCGGATAATCAGGGTTCTCCGGGCGAGGGCCACAAGAATTAGCAAGATTGGAAAGGTACCGTCATGGACGACATCCTCAAGAACTACATAGACGGCACTTGGGTCGACCCGTCCACTGACGCCACGCAGGACATCGTCAATCCCGCGACGGGATCGTTGTCGGGCCGGTTGGCGCTCAGCACGGCGGAGGACGTGGACCGCGCGGTTGCCGCTGCAAGACGAGCCTTCGCCAGTTATTCACGGACCAGCCTCGAGGAACGCGCCGCGCTGCTGAACCGCATCGCCGATGGCCATGCGGCACGAGCGGAAGACATGGCGCAGGCCATAACGGCGGATATCGGCATGCCGGTCGCCTATGCGCGCGTTATCGTGCAGGCAAGCGCCGAACAATTCCGCTATCTTGCCGGGGCGATCGGGGATTATCCCTTTTCCGAGGATCGGGGCGGCACGCGTATCCTGAAGGAGCCCATCGGCGTGGTCGGCATGATCCCGCCATGGAATTATCCCGGATTCCAGTCGTCCGAGAAGATCTCGCCCGCGCTCGCGGCGGGGTGCACCATGATCCTCAAACCCGGCACTCCCTACACCAATCAGGTGCTGGCCGAGATTCTGCACGAGGCGGGCGTCCCCAAGGGCGTGTTCAACCTGATCAACGGCCGTGGGTCGGTGATCGGAACGGCGCTCAGCCGTCACCATGATGTTGACATGATCGCCTTCACCGGATCGACGGGCGTCGGCATCGATGTGCAGAAGAACGCTGCTGATACGGTCAAGCGCGTCAGCCTGGAGCTGGGCGGCAAGTCGCCGCACATCATCCTGGCCGACGCCGATTTTCAGAAGGCGGCGAAAAGCGCGGTCGAAAAGATCATGCGCAACAGCGGCCAGACGTGCATGGCACCGACCCGCACGCTGATCCCGCGCGCCCACAAGGCAGAACTGGAATCGTTGATCCGCGCCGCCGTCGAAGCCATCAGCGTAGGCGATCCCCTGACCGACGTCTTCATGGGGCCGGCCGCCAACGAAGGACAGTGGCAGACGGTCCAGAAATACATTCAGAAGGGCATCGATGAGGGCGCGACGCTGCTGACGGGCGGCCCCGGGCGTCCCGAAGGACTGGACGATGGCTGGTTCGAGCGTCCGACGGTCTTCACCGACGTCAGCAATGACATGACCATCGCGCGCGAGGAAATCTTCGGTCCCGTCATGTCGCTGATCGCCTATGACACGATCGACGAAGCCGTCGCCATCGCCAACGACACGCCTTATGGCCTGGGTGGCTATGTCGACGGCGGCGACCAGAAGGTCGTTCAGGATGTCGCGAGCCGGCTGCGGGCGGGCCATGTGATGATCGATGGTGCGGGCCCCGATTTTCATGCGCCATTCGGCGGGTACAAGCAGTCCGGCAATGGCCGAATCTGGGGTCTGGCTGGTCTGGAAGAGTATCTGGAGACCAAGTCCGTTGTGGGTATCGCAGCAAAATAGCCGGGCGAGATCCCGGCTCGTCTTCGCAATCATGCTATTCTTCGCTCCCCAGTAAGAATTTAGCGATGTCTGCGGAACGAGGGGCATGAATAAATGCAAACAGACCAGGCTTCGTTTCCAGGAGACCGCTAGAGCATGACATCGATTCACGCCTTTGAACTCCTCATCGGTATGTTCCTGGCGGTGTTGGTTTTGCAGTATGTGGCGCTTCGGCTGCGGCTTCCTCCTGCCGTCGCGCTTCTGGTCGGCGGAGGCGCGCTGGCATTCGTGCCGGGGCTGCCCATCATCGAGCTCGATCCCGAACTTGTGCTGGTCATCCTTCTTCCTCCGCTTCTGGCGGACGGGGCTTGGTTGACGGCGCTTGCGCCGTTTCGTCGCAATCTTGGCGGAGTCGTTTCCCTCGCGGTGGGCGCGGTGCTGTTCACTGCTGCGGTCGTCGCGGTCGTGACGAAGCTCATTGTTCCTGGCCTGCCCTGGGCAGCTTGCGTGGCGCTCGGCGCAATCGTTTCGCCACCGGATGCCGTCTCGGCGCGAGCCGTTCTGCAGCGCGTGAAACTACCCCGTCGGCTCATGACGCTACTCGAAGGTGAGAGCCTTCTCAACGATGCGACGGGCCTAGTGCTCTTCCGCTTTGCGGTAGCCGCAGTGCTTACGGGCACCTTCAGCTTCGGCGGTGCTGTCGGGACGTTCGCAATACTCGTTGGAGGTGGGATACTTGTTGGCGCGGCGATGGGGACCGCCTGGACGCTGCTCGTCCGGCGGCTCGGGGACGATCACCTGATGATCGTGGCTTCCGTACTCGTCTGCTGGTCCAGCTATCTGGTCGGAGAAGCTTTGCACGTGTCGGGCGTGATCGCGACTGTGACTGCCGGCCTGATCTGCGGGTGGAACCAGCACGTCCTTTTCACGGGGAGTGCGCGTCTGCGCGGTTTCGCCTTCTGGCATGTTCTGATCTTCCTGCTTGAGGCGACGGTGTTCATCCTCATCGGGCTCTCCCTGCGGGGCGTAATCGAGCGCGTCGGCGGGATCGGCGTCGTGATCCAGGACATGGCCGGTCCCGTCGTCGCGATCATTGCCGCTGTAACGCTTGCCCGTTTCGTCTGGGTCTTCGGCGCCGACGCGATCGCCGGTGTCCTGACCCGGATGGGCTTACGAGGTTTAAAGCGGCTCGGCGCTCCGGCCGCGACCGTGATGAGTTGGGCCGGCATGCGCGGGGTCGTGACCCTGGCTGTGGCGCTCAGCCTGCCCGACGCCATGCCGGGCCGCGACCTGATGCTGGTGACGGCGTTCGCGGTGATCCTGGCGACGGTTCTGGTGCAAGGCACTACGCTTGGCTTGATCATCCGATGGGCGAACCTGCAGGAGGATGAACGTACCAAACCTCCTCTCAACCTGTTTGCGGCCGAGGCAGCGATGCTCCGGGCACAGCTGACGGCGGTCGAGCGTCATGCTGTGTCTGCCGAAGGCGCGCTGCTTCATCCCCAACTGCTTGACAGCTATCGGCAACGCACGACAAACTCGGAGAAGCTCTCCGCCAACAATGTCGCCGACAGTCACGATCAGGTCGCGGCACATTTCGAGGTCATTCTCACTGCTGTAGCAGCGGGGCGGGCAGAGCTTGTTCGCCTCCACCGTGCCCGACAGATCGACGACGAAACACTTCATGACCTTGAACGCGATCTCGACCTGGAAGAGATGAGTGCGATTGCCGGCAGGGGCTGAGCTGCAAGTGCCGAGAGATCGAGATCATCGCAGCGCCGATTTCGCTGACGGGGGCGGATCGCTCACATTACAGATGAAGACGTCAAAGATTACCAGAGGGCCCGGACCCTTGCTTATTGGAGATAGCATTCGAATACATACTCGAAATCCGGATTCAGCGCTCGACCGTTGTAATCAGGGCTGTACCTTTGGGCGCGGACAAAGGAACTGCAGGCGCAGCTTCGAGGATGGCCTAGGTGAGCAAGCTGCCGCCGACATGCGGGGGCATGCGCATCTGATTGGCGTTGGTTGAGCAGTAGGAGGTGCGGTCGCTCCTAAGCTCGGATTTTCAGGTTGATCAGGTTTTCGGGGGGACCGCACGCGCCCAAGAGCGCACCAGTTTTGCTATACATGTAATGAAATTGGGCGACGCCTTGCGTCTCTCCCCAACGTGACCGAATGAGACGATGGCGACGCTAGGGGGACTAAGAATGCGCACTTTTACAGACGAGCAGAGGATGTTCCGCGCGTCCTACCGGCGATTTCTTGAAACAGAAATTGCGCCGCACATGGAACAATGGCGGGAGGCCGGCATCGTAGATCGGTCGGCGTTCTAAGCTGCCGGCAAACAGGGAATGCTGATGTTGTGGCCCGACGAGAAATACGGCGGCCTTGGCGATCCAGATTTTCGGTTCGAACAGATCATCATCGAAGAGATTGGGCGCGCGGATACGTTCGAGTTCTACGCCCCGCTGCATTCCAGGCTAGCGCGTAGACTCATTATGCGGCGCACCAGATTCGAACGCAGATAAGTTTGATTGCGGCGAGGAAATTGGCTGGATCCTTGTCGTAGCGGGTGGCAATGCCACGGTACTGCTTGATGCGATTGAAGAAGCGCTCGACGAGGTTTCGCTGTTTGTAGAGCCATGGCGAGAAGGCGAAGCGCTGCTTTCGATTGGATCGATTAGGGATGTTGGCCCAGACGTTCCTAGCCGCAGCGGCCTCACGGATTGCGTTGCTGTCATACCCCTTGTCGCCCAGCAGGGTGGCGCCTTCGGGAATGGCGTCGATCAGCGCTTCAGCCTCACAGGCATCGTGGACCTGCCCGCCTGTCAGTCTTAGGCTGACAGGGCGTCCTTCAGCATCGACAAGAGCGTGGAGTTTGCTGGTGAGACCGCCCCGGGAACGTCCCATGCCACGATCGCAACTTCCCCCTTTTTGCCCGTCGCACCGTTCTGGTGGACGCGCATGCAAGTGGAATCGATCATCACCAGTTCGCCATTATATCCGGCGGAAACCGCTGCCAGCAGCCGGTCCCAGACCCCGGCTTTGCGCCAGCGGACAAACCGGTTGTAGCAGGTCGTCGGAGGCCCATAGCGCTCAGGCACTTCGGCCCATGTAGCTCCCGAGCGAAAGCGCCACATGATCCCGTTGAGAACGCGGCGATCATCCACCCGCGCCACACCGCGAGGCTTGTTGGGCAGCAACGGCTCGATAATCCCCCATTCCCGATCTGTCAGTTCATACCGACGACGTGCCATCCAACCCTCCAATGCTGGAGAGCCGTGAATCATCTCACTCGCCAAACCGCAATCTATTTATGAGTTTACGGCCTAGT
>NZ_QJQX01000080.1:5000-176188 GCF_013393185.1 Sphingobium lactosutens
CAACCGATGGTCGCCGACCTGCTGCGGGTGCAGGCGCTGCTCTATCTGTCCACGCCCTTCATCTCGATTCCCGAGGCGATCATGGGCCGCGCGCTGGATTTCAGGCGGCCCGCGCTGGTCAACCTGATCGCCGCCGCCGGGTCGGCCGCGATGGCGCTGATCGGCGCCCTGTCGGGTTGGGGAGTATGGACGCTGGTCTGGGCGCCGATCGTCGGATTCTGGGTCAAGGCGGCGGGCTATGTGATCGCCACCGGTTTCAGGCCGATTCCGAGCTTCGATTTCCGCGGCACCGGGGCGATGGTGGCCTATGGCGCGTCCCTGCTGGGCGGACAGCTATTCTGGATCGTCCAGAGCCAGGCGGACATCTTCATCGGCGGCCGCGTGCTGGAGCCGCACCAGCTGGGGCTTTATGCCGAAGCCCTGTTCCTGACCCAGATTTTCGTCAGCAAATTCGTGCCGCCGCTGAACGACGTCGCCTTTCCCGCTTATGCCCGGATGCAGCAGGATGTCCGGCGGGTTTCCTGGTCCTTCTGCAAGGCGGTCAAGCTGCTGTTGCTCCTCACCTGTCCCATCTATCTGGGCATGGCGGTGACGGCCGAACCGCTGGTCGAGACCCTGTTCGGGACGAAGTGGCTGGAAATGGCGCCCTTCGTGGCGATTCTCGCGCTCGCCATGCCCTTCATGACGGTGCAGGTGATGTTCGCTCCTGTCAGCAATGCGCTGGGCCGTCCCGGCACGACCGCGCGCGTTGCCGCTGCGGGGGCCGTGCTGATGCCCGCCGCTTTCCTGATCGGCATAAAGTTCGGTGCGATCGGTCTGGCCTGGGCCTGGCTTGCCGCCTTCCCGGTGCTGACGGCGATCACCGCGCGGCTCGCCGGTGGTCCGATGGGACTGCGATTCGCGGACCTGATCCGCGCGGCCGCGCCTGGTCTTGGCTGTTCCGTGTTGATGGCCGGGGCCGTGATCGCCGCGAATATGCTGCTGCCGCCCCTCCCTGCCCCTATCCGGCTGGGGATATTGGCGCCGATCGGCGGACTCGCCTATCTTGGCGCGTTGCTGCTTTGCGCGCGCAGCACGTTTAAGGAACTGGTCGAGTTACTGGTGCGGCGGAGGCCGCCGGCCCAGGCCACCGCCTGAACCGGCGCGCGAATCATGCCGTCTGGATATAGTCGCGCAGCGACGCCGCTTCCGATTCGATCGTGTCGATGCGGAACTTCACGAGATCGCCGATCGAAATCAGCCCCGCCAGCTTCCCGTCGATGACGACGGGCAGATGGCGGACACGCCGCTTGGTCATCAGCGACAAGCCATGCAGCACCGGCGTCTGGTCGTCGATGGTGATGGCCGGCGCGGTCATCACTTCCCCCACCGTGTGATTGAGCGCGTCCGCACCGTCGCTGGCGACCCGATAAAGCAGGTCGCGTTCGGAAAATATGCCGAGCACGGCGCCGTCTTCGACCACCGGCAAGCAGCCGATACGCTTGTCCGCCAGCAACTTCACCGCCGACAAAACGCTATCGGTCGGTTTCACATGAATAACCTCGCGTCCCTTCCCCTGCAAAATCGTCGCGATGCTCATGGTCGCTCTCCTTTTCGCCTGAATTCATTATATTCAGGCGCTTGATGATCCCACTTTTGCAGCCCATTGAAAAGGGATGACACGCAAGGAAGCGCTCGACGATCCGCAGATCGCAGCCACTGCCTGGGCCAGGTTCCGCCGCATCATGGGGTGGATGGCACTGGCGGGCGCACTGTGCGTCGTGGCGGCCTTGCTCTTCCTTTATTGGTGGACCGGCACGCTGCCGCTCCACATGGCGATCGCAACCATATTGGGGGTCTGGTTGACCTTCATGCTGGGAACCGGTCTGATGGCGCTCGCCTTCCTGTCGCACGGGACGGGGCATGACGAACAGGTGATCGACCGGTTGAAGGACGAGGTGCAGATTGACGATTGAACGAGGCGAAGTGGTGCTGCGCGTGATGCCGCGATTGGCGGATATCAATGCCAACGGCCATATTTTCGGCGGCTGGGTGCTGAGCCAGATGGACATTGCCGGCGGAATCGTCGCGCACCGGATCGCGCAGGGCGCGGTCGCCACCGTGGCGATCGAGAGCATGAAGTTCATCACGCCGATCCTGCTGGGCGATGTCGTGTCCATCTATGCGCGCGAGGAACGGCGCGGACGCACGTCAGTCGCGATTCGGATCGATGTGGTCGCGATGCGCGGCGCCGCTCAGGAGGAAGTGGAACTGACGAACGGCGTCTATACCTTCGTCGCACTCGATGCGAATTACCGGCCAACGCCGCTGCCCGAAAGCTGATCGGTCAGCGGGCCAGCCGCTCTCCATAGACATAATCCAGCGTGCCGTTGGCGGGCACCGTCGCGCGCCAGATCCACGCATTGCCGCGCCTTTCCATGCCGACCGGCCGGGGATCGATGTCGTGCGGGATGGTGACTTCGGCGATGACATCGAAGGGCCGGGCGTTGCTGAGCGTGACCGTCCAGCGCCGGCTCTTGCGCGATTGGGAGAGGATATGGACAGCGAACCGGACATCCGCGCTCGCTTCCAGATCATAATCGACCCGCTCGCCCTCCGCCTTGTCGGCGACATCCGCTTCGCCCGCAAGCAGGCGCATGCCGTCCACATCCTCGAACACTGCGACCTGCCCCGATGGCATGGCGAGGCCGAGATTATCTTCCTTCCGATTCTGCATCCGCAACCGCAATGTCATCGGCTGCGATCCATCGGTCGCGGAAAGGACGGTGGCCGCGTAGAGACGTTCCACCTTCACATCCGCCTGGCGCAGCAGCGCCGCCTGCTTCTGGGACTTGGCCGAGATATCGACGGCGACGGGCAGGCGATACAATTTCAGGTCGCCGACATCCTCCGGCGGCGGGGGAGGCGGTGGCGGAGGAGGGGGCGCGGCGGGAGCGGCAAGCGCAACGCGTTCTGTACGCCGCATGCTTGTGACGACGATGTCCTGCGCGCCTTCCATTTCCATCATGAGCGCGGGCATATCGATGGGAAACAGGTCCCAGCGCGGATGCGTGCTGGTAATGTCCATCGGCCAGCAGGCAAGGTGCAGCGGCCCGCCCGTCGGACGCGGCTGCGGTGCGCGGGCGCGCTTGTTGGGCTGGCCCGCGATGACGCTCAGCCGGGCGTCCGGAAAACCGGTGACGCCGCCATTGGCGACGGTCAGCCAGGCCATCAGGTCGAGCGTCCGGCCGTCGGGCTTCATGTCCGCGACATAATTGGCGGCCCAGTCGAAGCCTTCGGCCAGATAGGTGAGTTGCAGGGTCGCGCGGGTGGCGCGGTCGCTGGTCGCGATCACGGACAGGGTCGGGCGCGGCGACAGGTCCGCCGGCGCGCGGGGATAGAGCATGCGTTCGGGCAGGCCGCTGCACCCCAGCGCCTCATAGCCCTGCGCGGTATGGACAATGACGCCACCGGTCGGCCCGGCGCTGATGATCGCGTCCTGCTCGGTCACTTTCCCGGTCTTGCGGTCGGTGCGGCGCAGGGTGACGCTACGCTTCAGATAGGCGTCGACCAGTCCGGCCGGCGACAGCAGGCGGGCATCGCGATTCTTCTCCCGCACGCCGCGCGGCATGCCGGACAGCAACGCCGTTTCAGGCATCAGGCCTTCGGCCACGCCTTCGAAGCGCACCGTCGATTCGCCCTGAGGCAGATCGACCGTCCGCGTTTCGGTGATGAGCGCATAGCCGCCCGGCCAATTACGGTCGATCGCCCCCTTGGCGCGACCGGGTTCGCGGTAGACGGTGACGGACACCGCATCGGCCCTGGTCGAAACGATCGTGCCCGCACACGCCGGTGCGACGCAGGCCCAGGCGACAAGCAGCAGGAGCAGGACGCGCGGCATCGACGCCGTCCGCCTCAATAGCGCGAATCGAAGGTGACGCTGAGATCGACCGATCCATTGGCCGGCACCGGCACGCTCCATTCCATCCGATCGGCCGAGACGCGCTTGCCCTCGATCGCCTGACCGCCAAGGCTTTGCGCGGTGACGCGGGTGTCGCCCCACAGGCCCTGTTGCGCCAGGTCGATCGTCACCGCTTCGGGCCGGGCATTGGTGAGCGTGTAGCGCATCCGGGTTTCCCAGCGCGAACTGCCCTTTTTTGTGCGCTGCTCGACGGTCGGACGTATTTTGACGTCGAAGGCTTCGCCGGTGCGCAGCGCCATCGAAGACCCCATCGGCGTATGGTCGATGCTGTTCTCGCCGATGAACTGCGGATCGCCGCGCGCGTCGCGCATATAGACGCGGATCGTGCCGGCGGGCAGCTGGTCGCCAAGGCCGCCCTGCTTGGCGGTGGAGAATTTGAGCACGCTCGACGCGCTCATCGGTTCGGCCGAACTGCCGAGCCAGCCATTGACATATTCATAGGTGGCGCGAGCTGGCGCGCCTTTTACATCGAGGAAACTCACCTGCTTTTGCTGGGCATTGGCGATCGTGGTGCGCTGGGCCAGCGGATAGAGATAATAGTCGCCCAGCCGTTCGCGCGCGCCGCTTTCGGTACCGGCCTGGTCGATCGCGCCGCTGGACGACTGCCACCAGTTGCGCCGTCCGCCACCATTGGCAGGATTGCCCGCGACGAGGATGGTCTTCGCGTTGGTGAAGCTGGTGCCCGTATTGTTGGTGAGCGTGACCCAGCCCTGCATGTCCATCGCGCCTTTCGCCGCGTCGAACAGGGCGACATAGTCCGCCGTCCAGCCGAGATTGGGCGTCAGATAGGACAGCCGCGCCGGCACCGTGCCGCCGCGCGCCGATTCGACCGTCACCGACAGGGTCGGACGAGCGCGCAGATTGGGCGGCACCCGGTCGAAGATGACGCGGACCGGCAGCCCGTCGTCGCGCAGCACCTCGATCCGGCTGCCGATCTGGAGGACGATGCCGCCATTGGCCGCGAGAATCTTGGCGCGTTCGCGCGTTTCGGCGCCGGTGGCGGGATTGGTGCGCAGCAGAGTCACTTCCTGCCCCACCGCCTTGTCCATCAGCTTGTCGGGGGACAGGAGATCATAGTCGAAATTCTGCTCGATGATGGACAGGCCCGGCCCCGACAGGTTCACCGTCTCGGGCCGGATGCGCGCGGACACATCGGGAAATTCGATGCGGTTGCGGCCCTGATTGACCGGGAGTTGCCGGTCATCCTGCACCAGCGACTGGCCGTTATTGTAGATGGTGACGGCGACATCGCCCTGCGCGGTGGCGCCGGTCGGATCAGCAGCGTCCTGCGCCTGCGCCGAAAGGGAAAGAGTTGTCAGCAGCAGGGGCAGCAGGCGCACGGCTTTCATCGGCATCTCTCCAGCAGGATGAGAGCCTTGTGCCGGATCGCGAAGCGCTTGGAAAGCGGGCATGAAAAAAGGGACGATGCGCCGGGCATCGTCCCTTCAATCTCTGACGTCGAAGCGCTTATTCGGCGGCTTCGGTCGCAGCCGCCGCACGGGGACGACGGGTGCGCTTCTTGGGCGCTTCCTCAGCCGCCGGTTCGGCGTCATTGTCGGCGCGCGCGATCGAGGGCGGCAGGACGGCAGCGTCGAAAGCTTCGGCCTCGGCAGGCGCCGCGACCTTGCGCGGGCGACCGCGACGCGGACGGGGCGCTTCGGCCTCCGGCGCGGGCGTCGCTTCGGCTACCGGCTGCGGCGCGGGTACGGCGGCGGGGCTGCCGACCGGGCCTTCCATGCCCATTTCATGCTGCACGGGCGCCTGTTCATCGGCGGCGAAACGATCGCGACGGTTGCTGTTGCGATCACGGCGGTTGTTCCGGCCGTCACGGCCTTCGCGTGCTTCCTGATCGCGGGCCTGATCGCGGGAATGTTCGCGGACGTCACGCCCCTCCCGATTGTCGCGGGCGCCACGATTGTCACGCGATTCCTCGCTCCGGTCCGGGCCGCGTTCATAACGACGGTCCTGGTCACGGGCCTGATCGCGCGGCGCGCGGTCATAGGAGGGCTGCTGCTCGCTGCGGAAATCGTCACCGCCGTCGAAGCCCGCATCAAATTCCTCGCCATCCTCGTCGAAATTCTCGTCGCGGGGGCGGAAACGCTGCTGCTGCTCTTCCTGGCGGGCGCGATTGTCGGCGAGCACGCGGAAATAATGATCGGCGAACTGCAGATAATATTCGGCGTTCACCCGGTCGCCGGCCATCTGCGCGTCGCGGGCCATATTCTTGTATTTCTCAAGAAGCTGGGCCGCGTTGCCGCGCGAGCGGTTATCGATGCGGTTGCCATTGTCGCCACCACCCCGATTATTGCCGTTGGGGCGTCCGTTGTTATTGTTCCGGCCGCGATTGCGGCGACCGGCCTGCCGATTATTGATCAAGATATGATCCTTGCGTTCGCTATGCCAAACTTCACTGAAAACACTGTTCAGTCGCCATCCCCAAGCACGGCCCGAATTTCAGGCCGGATACGGCTCCGCCAGGCATGGTCCTTTCCCGGACCAACCCCAGCTGCCAGCGGCGCCTGCGCAGCGAGCGCCGTCATGACTTTAAGGAGCGGGAAAACGGCCTTTTCTATCAATGATCTAAGCGACCATGTCACAAGATAGAGCCGTCCCTACCGCTGATGTAGTGGCTTTCCGCCAAGAAACCAAGCAATTTTCGCTTGTCCGATGGTAAATCAAGGGTTGTTCACGATGGATGGATCGCGATGAGACAGCGGTCATGGCCTGCCAGATCGCGACGGACGCGCACCTCGAGCCCCTGTTCGACCAGCAGCGCCGACACGCTGTCCCGCTGGTCGTAGCCGATCTCGATCGCCGCCATCCCTCCCTGCGCGATCAGACGCGGCAGGTTCGGAGCGATCCGGCGATAATCGTCGAGGCCATCCACGCCGGCAAACAGGGCGCTGGCCGGATCGTGCAGCACGTCGCCGGAGAGCGGTTCATCGCGGGCGATATAGGGCGGGTTGATGAGCAGCAGGTCGAAGGGGCCAGCCACCCCCTCGCCCCAGTCGCCGAGTTGGAAAGCCGCACGATCCGCCAGCCCGAGCCGCGCCGCATTGCCGTGCGCGACGGCGAGCGCGGCGGGAGAGGCATCGATGCCGAGTCCTTGCGCCTGCGGCCACTCCGCCAGCGCCGCCAGAAGCAGTGCGCCGGACCCGGTGCCGAGGTCGAGAACGGTCGTTGGAACATCGCCACGAAAATGGTCGATCGCCGCCTCGATCAGCGTCTCGCTGTCGGGGCGCGGGATCAGCACATCAGGCGTTACCATGAGGCTGATCGTCCAGAAATCGCGGATACCGGTGATATGGGCGATCGGCTCGCCCGACAGGCGGCGCTGCAACAACGCGGCAAAGTCAGCGGGCACGTCCAGATCGCGCTGGCGCAGCAACATGTCGGGGCGCGACAGGCCCAGCGCATGGGCCATCAGCAGTTCCGCGTCGAGGCGCGGCGTGTCGCTGCCGACAGCGAGTTGGACAGTCGCCGCGCGCAGCGTGTCGGGAATCGTCACCCCACCCCGTCCAGCTGCGCCAGGCGGGCGGCCTCATCTTCCGCGACCAGCGCGTCGATGACTTCGGACAGACCCGGCCCTTCGAGGATTTCGGGCAGGCGGTGCAGCGTCAGGTTGATGCGGTGGTCGGTGACGCGGCCCTGCGGGAAATTATAGGTGCGGATGCGTTCGGAACGGTCGCCCGATCCCACCATCGCCTTGCGCGCGCCGGCCTGCTCGCTCTGGGTGCGCTCGCGCTCGGCTTCATAGAGGCGCGCACGCAGCACCTGCATCGCCTTCGCCTTGTTCTTGTGCTGCGACCGCTCGTCCTGCTGGGTGACGACGATGCCGCTCGGTAAGTGGGTGATGCGCACGGCGGAGTCCGTCGTGTTGACATGCTGGCCACCCGCGCCCGATGCACGATAGATGTCGATCTTAAGGTCGCTGTCGGCGATCTGGACATCCACTTCCTCCGGTTCCGGGAGGACAGCGACGGTCGCGGCGCTGGTGTGGATGCGCCCGCCGCTTTCGGTGACGGGTACGCGCTGGACGCGATGGACGCCGCTTTCGAATTTCAGCTTGGCGAAGACGCCGGTGCCGTTGATGCTGGCGACGACTTCCTTGAAGCCACCCTGTTCGGAGGCATTGGCGGAGATCATCTCCATCTTCCAGCCCTGCGTGTCGGCATAGCGCTGATACATGCGGAACAGGTCGCCGGCGAAGAGCGCGGCTTCGTCCCCACCCGTACCGGCGCGGATTTCCAGCATGGCGGGCCGGGCGTCGGCAGAGTCCCTGGGCAAAAGCTGCAAGGCCAGCGTCCGCTCCGCGTCAGGAAGCTGGCTTTTCAGAAGCTGCATCTCCTCCTGCGCCATTTCGCGCATCAGGGGATCGGCTTCCTCGCCGCCGGTCATGGTTTCGAGCGCCGACAATTCCTGCCGCAGCCGGCGCAGTTCGCGCGCCGCCTTCGCCACCGGCTCGATCTCGGCATATTCCTTGGACAGCCGCACGAACGCATCGGGCGCAAGGTCGCTGCGCGTCATCGACGCCTGCACCTCATCCCGGCGCGCCTCGATCTGCGCGATGCGTTCGGCGGAGATGTGCATCAGGCGCTTTTCGTTTCCTCGGATGATGCAAGGCGCTCCACCAACGGCGGAGCAATCTCTCCAAGTTCCTCGCAGCTAATGTCCTCAAAGAGGAGATCAAACACGCCCTGCGGTATCCAGTTGATCGACATTGCTCCCTGTTCACCGGAGGCCAAATTCTTGATCGTCACGACGCCGCGACCCAATTCCTCGTCTCCGACGATCATCGCGTATCGAGCGCCAGAAGCATTAGCCCGCTGCATCCGCTTCTTCATATTGCCGCGGAAACCCATGTCGCTGGCGATGCCAGCCCGACGAAGATCGGCAATGAAACCCGTCGCCGCGCGCTCGGCAGCGTCACCCATAGGAATGACCACGACATCGGGCTTCTCGATTTCCGGCATATCCACCAGCATCGCCAGCCGCTCGATCCCCGCCGCCCAGCCGACCGCCGGGGTCGAGGGACCACCCAGATTCTCGATCAGGCCGTCATAACGACCGCCGCCCAGCACCGTGCCCTGCGCGCCGAGCCGGTCGGTGATGAACTCGAACGCGGTGTGGCGATAATAATCGAGGCCGCGCACCAGCCGGGCATTGCGTTCCCACGCCACGCCCGCCGCGTCGAGGCCGCTCGTCACCTTTTCGAAGAAGCTGCGCGCCTCATCGGTCAGATAGGCGTCGATGTCGGGCGCGCTGTCGGCGACCGGGCGGTCGCGCGGGTCCTTGCTGTCGAGGATGCGCAGCGGGTTGCGCTGGAGCCGATCGAGGCTCTCTTCCGACAGCTGGTCGCGATGCGCCTCGAAATGGGCGATCAGCGCCGCGCGCCAGGCGTCGCGGCTCGGCCCGTCGCCCAGCGTGTTGAGGTTGAGCGTCACGCCCTCAGATACACCCAACTCCTTGAGCAACTGGTCGGCCAGCACCAGCAATTCGACGTCCGCCCCCGGTTCGCCTGCGCCCAGAATTTCGGCATCGAGCTGGTGGAACTGGCGGAAGCGGCCCTTTTGTGGGCGCTCGTAGCGGAACAGCGGGCCATGCGTCGCGACCTTCAAGGGCGCATATTGCTGCCAGCCCTCGGTGATGTAGGCGCGGCTGATGCCGGCGGTGAATTCGGGGCGCAAGGTGATGCTGTCGCCGCCGCGATCCTCGAACGTGTACATCTCCTTGGAGACGACGTCAGTGCTTTCGCCCAGCGACCGCGCGAAGACGGCGGTGGATTCGAACACCGGCACTTCGACCCGCTGGAAGCCGTAGAGTTTGCGCACCCGGTCGAAGGTCGCGACCACATGCGCGAAACGTTCCTGGAACGCTTCCGTGGTGCCGCCCAGCATGTCCTGCGTGCCGCGCACCGGACGCGGCGTTTCGATCTTTGCCATGGGGCAGCGCCTTTAACGGCAATTGTCGCCCAAGGAAACGCGCTTTTTCAGGCATGAGCCTCAGAAACTCGCGGTCAGCGCCAGGGAGATATAGCGCGCGTCGCCGCTGCGCGGCGCGTTGGGCGCATAATGCAGGAAACGCCCCTTGCCGAGCCAGCTCGCATTGAGTTCGGCCCGCAACTTCTTGGGCACCGCCCACCAGCGCAGGCGGCTGTCGACCATATGACCGGCGAAGCGCCCCGAGCGGCCCGATGGATCGCGCACGCCCGTGGTCGAAAAGGCATCTGTTCGGGACGCTAGCCACATCGAATGCCAGTTGGCGAACAGGTCGATCCGCTTACCCGGCGCCATTTCGATGCGCAGGCCGGGGGTCAGGATATTGGCGCGCCCGGTCTGAGCGAAGATCCCAGCCGGCACGAAATCCGCGCGGCGCATGCCGAACAGCGTGTCGAACCGACCATAGCTGCCGCCGCGCCGATCCCCGCTCGCATAATCGACTTCGGCCGACAGCCGCACCTTCCATGCGCCGGGAAAGCTGTAGCCGGCATCGGCATGAAAGAACCAGGCGGCGACATCGAGCGAGGCCGCCGCCGGTGCGGTGTCCGTCCGCACCCGCCCCATCTGCCAGATGCCCTCCACCTCATAGTCCAGGCGCGCGGGCGCGGGATCGCGGATCAGGCGCAAGCTCATGCTGTGCAGATGGCGGTTGCGGGTCGGGCGCCCCGGCGCGTCGCGTTCCGCCAGGCCGAAATAGCCCAGTTCGATCATGGTGCGGCGCGAAAGCTTCTGCGCGGCATAGCCGCCCCAGAGCCGCAGGTCGAAACTCTCCCGGTCGAACCCGCCATCATTGTCCAGCACCGACACCTCATCATCGGGGCGGCGCATCTGCGGCAGGACATAGATGAGGCTCGCCGATCCCCCGCGCGCGGTCGCGATATCGATCCGCGCGCCGCTATAGCCGTTTGTGGTGTTGCGATAATCGTCCGCCGCCACCAGCCGGCGCGAACCGAGATTGAGCAGGAAGCGGCCGATTTGGACCGACGTCTTGCTGCCGCGCCCAAGGAGCGGCCCCAGGTCGGCCGCGACATAGGCCTGCACCGGCTCCAGCGTGTTAACCTCGCCCGTGCCGATCCCCTCCCCCGGATGACCGCCCCAGGCGCGACTGTCCCACAGTTCCGCGCCCAGATGGATCGGACCGGCGCGATAGTCGGCGGCGAGGATGGTGCGCAGGCTGGTCAGGTCGATCCGGTCATCCAGCCCGGCGCGCGCCTGCCCGTCCAGTGCTTCGTAACGGATGCGGACATTGCCGGAGAGGGTGAAACCGTCTTCCTGCGCAAGGGCGGGAGACACGCAGGCGAACAACAACGCGGAAGACAGGACGGAAGGCAGGACAGGGCAAAATCGATCCACACACGGCTCCATGCTCCGCTCGACAGCGGGTCTATGAGACAGCCTTTGGCGCGGAGCGCTGATCGGGAAGGCCCTGATCCCGATGCGGAAAATCATGGCCAAATGCCCGATGCCGATCAAGCGCTTTCGCATCGATCCGCGTGCAGGGGTGGACGCGGGCCGTCCATGCCGCCATGTTTGCGCCCATCCGGGCCATCCGGCCCGTCATCCTTTTCGGAGACATTCATGATCCGCAGCCTTGCTGCCGCCCTTTGCCTTTCCAGTGCGATAGCCAGCCCCCTTGCCGCGCAGGACGCCATCCGGTCCAAGCCGACCGCCCTCCCCGTCAGCGACACGACGCCCGCGCCCAAGGATGTCCCCTATCCCGGCGGCACCATCCGGCTGGAGGTCGACGCCACCGACACGACCCAACGCATCTTCCGCGTCAAGGAAAGCATCCCGGTCACCGCCGCCGGTCCGCTGACCCTGCTGATGCCCGCCTGGCTGCCCGGCAATCACGCGCCGCGCGGCCAGATCGAGAAGCTGACCGGCGTCACCTTCACCGCCAACGGCCAGAGCGTGCCGTGGAAGCGCGATCCGCTGAACGTCTATGCCTTCAACCTCGACGTGCCGCAGGGCGCGACCGAAGTCGTCGCGCAATTCCAGTTCCTGTCCGCCACCCAGCCCAATCAGGGCCGCGTCGTCGTGACGCCCAAGATGCTAAATATTCAGTGGGAAAGCGTCTCGCTCTATCCGGCGGGCTATTATACCCGCCAGATCCCGGTCCAGGCGACCGTCACCTATCCCGCCGGCTGGCAGGCCGCGACCGCGCTGCGCGGCACGAAGGCGGGCGACCGCGTCGCCTATGAGACGATCGACTATGAGGCGTTGCAGGATTCGCCGGTCTTTGCCGGCCGCTATTTCAAGCCGGTGGACCTCGGCAGCAACGTCACGCTGAATATCGTCGCTGACGACGCCGACGAACTCGACTATAAGCCCGAGCAGATCGCCAAGCATAAAAAGCTGGTGGCCGAGGCCGGCTCGCTGTTCGGCGCTTATCATTTCAACCATTATGACTTCCTGCTCGCCATCACCGACGAGATGGGCGGCATCGGTCTCGAACATCATCGTTCGTCCGAAAATCAGGTCGAGCCGGGCTATTTCAAGAAATGGGATTCGGGCGAAGCGCTACTGGACCGCAACCTGCTGCCGCATGAATTCACCCATAGCTGGGACGGCAAGTTCCGCCGCCCCGACCTGTTGTGGACGCCCGATTTCAACGTCCCGATGCAGGATAATCTGCTGTGGGTCTATGAAGGGCAGACGCAATTCTGGGGCTATGTGCTGGGCGCGCGCTCGGGCATGTTCAGCAAGCAGGAAACGCTGGACGCCTATGCCCAGATCGCGGCCAAGCTGGACACGGCGGTCGGCCGCCAGTGGCGTCCGATGGAGGACACCACCCTCGACCCGATCATCTCCGCGCGCCGCCCCAAGGGCTGGACCAGCTGGCAGCGGTCCGAGGATTATTACAATGAAGGCCTGATGATCTGGCTGGAGGCCGACGCGATCATTGCCAAGGCGACGCGCGGCAAGAAGGGCCTCGATGATTTCGCCAAGGCCTTTTTCGGCATCAATCCGGGCGATTGGGGTCAGGTCGTCTATAATCGCGGCGACGTCATCAGGACGCTGAACGACATCGCACCCTATGACTGGGCGGGCTTCTTCCAGAAATATGTCGATTCGCCGACCAGGGAAACGCCCAAGGGCGGCTTCATCCTGGGTGGCTACAAGCTGGTCTATGGCGAGGAGCCGGGCGCCATCACCAAGGCCGCCGAGGGCGCGCAGAAGATGGTCGACCAGAGTTTCGGCATCGGCGCGATCGTCAAGAATGACGGCGAAGTAAGCGGCGTCATCTGGGACAGCGTCGCGTTCAAGGCCGGCCTTGTCACCGGCGCGAAGATCGTGGCGGTCAATGGCGACGAATTTTCCGGCGACGTCTGGAAAGCCGCGATCAAGGCCAAGACACCGATCCAGATCATCCTGAAGCAGGATAAATACTACCGCACTTTGACTCTCGATTATTCGGGCGGCCTGCGCTATCCGCGCCTCGAAAAGACAGGAGAGGGTGAAGGCAGCCTCGACAAGCTGCTGAAACCGAGAACATGACTCACCCGCACAGCAACGCGAAGATAAAGGCATAGCCATGAATATCGAACTGATCCCTGTCGGCGACGATCCGCCCAACAGCCTGAACGTCATCATCGAAGTTCCCGTTGGCGGCGAACCGGTGAAATATGAGTTCGACAAGGCGTCGGGCGCGCTGTTCGTGGACCGCATCCTGCACACGCCGATGCGCTACCCCGCCAATTACGGCTTCGTGCCGCACACGCTGTCGCCCGACGGCGATCCGCTCGACGCGCTGGTCATCGCCCGCTCGCCCTTCGTTCCCGGCTCGGTCGTGCGCGCGCGCCCGATTGCCGTGCTGAACCTGGAAGACGAAGCCGGCGGCGACGAGAAGCTGGTCTGTGTACCCGACGACAAGACCTTCCCCTATTATTCGAACGTCGGTGAGAAGGACGATCTGCCCGGCATCGTGATGGAGCAGATCGAGCATTTCTTCACCCACTATAAGGATCTGGAAAAGACCAAGTGGGTGCGGATCGGCACCTGGGGCGGCGCGGAAGACGCCAAGCGCATCACCCTGGAGGCGATCGAACGCTATCAGGCAGGGAAGAAGGCGGCCTAAGGCCGACCCTCTGATCGAACAAAAAAGGCCGCGTGGAGCGATCCGCGCGGCTTTTTTGTTGAGTTCGCAAGATGCGCTCTTCCGCGCATCTTGCCGGAAACTCAAATCAACCGATCCGCCTCCAGCGCCATGGCGAGCGAATCGCGCGCCTTGGGCATGCGGGCGTGAAGCCGGGCGTCGGCCTCCACC
The DNA here is from genome assembly GCF_013393185.1 of Sphingobium lactosutens. GTDB lineage: Bacteria > Pseudomonadota > Alphaproteobacteria > Sphingomonadales > Sphingomonadaceae > Sphingobium > Sphingobium lactosutens_A. Next base: position 19,228 of record NZ_QJQX01000080.1, read on the forward strand.
AGCCGCTCGATCCCCGCCTCCAGTTGCCCTTCGTCGAGGGTGAAGGGCAGGCGCAGGAAACGCTCGAACGCGCCGCCGACGCCGAAGCGCGGACCGGCGGCGATACGGACGCCCAGACTTTCGGCCAACGCGGCAAGCGCGGTCGCTTCGGCGCGGGGCAGTTCGGCCCAGAGCGACAGGCCGCCGGCTGGCGCCTCGACCCGCCAATGCGGCAGACGCCGCGCGATCAGCCCCAGCAGATGGTCGCGCCGTCCACGCAGGATATCCGCCCGCGCGCCCAGGCCGACATCGGCATCGACCAGTTGCGCAACCGCGATCTGCTCGACCACGGGACTGGCCATGTCCATCGTCGTGCGCAGTCGGCCCAGCGCGGCGACCGTCTGCGCATCGGCGCGAATCCAGCCGACGCGCAGGCCGCCCCAGAAGATCTTGCTCGCCGATCCCAGGGTGATGACCTGCCGGCCTGACGGATCATGCATCGCGACCGGCGGCGGCGGGGCGAAGTCGAGGCCCATCGCCACCATCGTCTCGTCGACGATCAGCGGCGTATGGCTGCGCGTCGCCGCCGCGACCAGCGCGCGGCGGGTGCCCGGGTCCATGCTGCGTCCAGTGGGATTGTGGAAATCGGCGATGACATAGGCGAAGCGCGGGGACGTCTGGCGGAAGGCCGCCTCCATGGCGTCAATATCCCAGCCCTGCGTCGGCAGGCCGACCGGCACCGGCACGACATGGGCGCGCTGCAGGGCCTGGATCGCGTTATGATAGGTGGGATGGTCGATCACCACCCGGTCGCCCGGCCCCGCCAGCCATTTGAGCAGCAGCGAGAATCCCTGCTGCGCGCCGTTCGTCACCATGATCTGGTCGGGCGATGTCGGGCAACCGCGCCGCTCATAATGGGCGGCGATCGCCCGGCGCAGCACCATCAGGCCGAGCGGATCATAGCCGAGATCGCCAAGATAGGCGGGCAGCGCCTCCACCGCATGGGCATAGGCGCGGCCGACGCCGGGCGCGGCGGGCAGCGCGGCATGGGTCCAGTTGAGGATATTGCCGCCGCTGCTGAAATCCCGCTCGTCTTGCGGCGCCTCGACATGGCCTGCGGGCAGGCGCGTGACGCTGCCCGAACCCTGCCGGCTTTCGAGGAAGCCCTCGTCGCGGAGCCGGTCGAAGGCGGCGGCGACGGTAGTGCGCGACAGGCCCAGCGCCGCGGCCAGTTCACGCTCGCCCGGCAGGCGGACATTGAGGCCCACCCGCCCGTCCAGCACCAGCATTCGCAGCGCCTGCGCCAGTTGGCGATAGGCCGGCTCGGCACTGTCCTGCGCGCGCCATGCACCGAGCAGGCGAAGCAGGGAGGGCGGACGCAGCAGCGAAGTGGACATGGGACTCGTTCCGTTCAGGCCATCGTTACAGGCCATTTAGGCAATATTGGTCCTTTTGGAAAAGGCCAGTTGGACAGAAGAAGCCTGCCATGATGATGCAACGCCGCCTTTTCCAACTTTTCTGGGGCCTGTGCCTCTATGGCTTCGCCATGGCGCTGCTGCTGCGCGCCAATCTGGGCCTCGACCCGTGGGATGTGCTGCATCAGGGACTTAGCCCCCGGCTCGGCCTCAGCTTCGGCATGACGGTCAACCTGATCGGCGCGATCGTGCTGCTGCTCTGGTGGCCGCTGCGGCAGCGACCGGGGATCGGCACGGTCGCCAATATCGTGGTGATCGGGACGGCGGTGGACCTGTCGCTGATGATCCTGCCGACGCCGGAGGGTTATGCCATGCGCGCCGTCTGGCTGGTGGCGGGGATCGTGCTCAACGGCATAGCGGGCGGCGCCTATATCGGTGCAGGGCTTGGTCCGGGGCCGCGCGATGGCCTGATGACCGGCCTGTGCCGCCGCACCGGATGGCCGGTCAAATGGGTGCGGACTGGGATCGAGATCGGCGTGTTGGCGATCGGTTGGACGTTGGGCGGTACGGTCGGCATCGGGACGCTGCTCTACGCGGCGACCATCGGCTGGATCGTCCACCACGCCCTGCCCTTCTTCCGGATCGCCGACACGGAACGACAGGCCAGCGCCTGATCTGCCAGTTTCCGAGGCCCCCTGACCGGCCGGCGCAAATAGGCCCGCCGGCCGGTCCTTTTTCCTTGAAAATGCATTGCCTGGCCATTGACCGGGCTGGTCGGGCGGCAGGCGGGGCAATTCACCTGGCTGCACAGCATCGATATCGACAGCGCCGGCAATATCTATGCAACCGAGGTGAATAGCGGCCGGCGCGTGCAGAAGCTGGTCTTCACCGGCATCGAATGACCGTCATCCCGCGATCAGCCGCACATAGGCGCTCGCCACCCAGCCGCTGGCACAGGGGCCGTCATAGGCCTGTTTGCGTTCCACGGGGGACGCGACGCCGCAATCGGCCGGTGGGGTCGCATTGCCGGCAGGCGGGGCGGGCAGCACCACTACGCCCAGCCATTTCTGGTCGATCCTGCGGGTGCAGACATAGGCGCGTTGCCCCTCCGCCAGTTGTGCCAGTGCCTTCGCATCGCTGAACGGCGCCGCGCGCAGCGGCAGGCCGGCCGATCCACTGCGCGTGACCTGTCCCAAAGTGCCGCAGGCATCGAGACGAGGACCATCTTCCCCGATGATGACAGGCCGCGCGACCGGCGCATCCATGCGGCTTTCGGGCACATCCTCGCGCGGGGCGCCGGCCAGCGAACTGTTGGGCAACTCCTCATAGACGTCGTTGCTCTTCGAGCAGGCGGCGGGGAGCAACAGCAAGGGCAATAGCAGGGCAGGGACGGCGCGCATGGAAAGCGTGATAGACCGCCCCGCCCCCCGGCGAAAGACGCCATGTTTCGCTTTAGTTTCAGCGCGCCTTTCCCTATATGCTCGGCATGAGCGAAGAACCCGTCAACTCCCCCAACAGCAATGAATATGGCGCCGACAGCATCAAGGTGCTGAAAGGGCTGGACGCCGTGCGCAAGCGGCCCGGCATGTATATCGGCGACACCGACGATGGCAGCGGCCTGCATCACATGGTGTTCGAGGTCAGCGACAATGCGATCGACGAGGCGCTGGCGGGTCATTGCGACCGGATCGTCATCACGCTGAACCCCGATGGGTCGGTCAGCGTCGAGGATAATGGCCGCGGCATCCCGACCGGCATCCACAAGGAAGAAGGCGTGTCGGCGGCCGAGGTCATCATGACCCAGCTACACGCGGGCGGGAAGTTCGAAAATACCAGCGACGACAATGCCTATAAGGTGTCGGGCGGCCTCCACGGTGTGGGCGTCTCGGTCGTCAACGCTTTGTCCGAATGGCTGGACCTCAATATCTGGCGCGACGGCGAGGAGCATTATATGCGCTTTGCCTATGGCGACGCGACTGCGCCGCTCAAGGTGATCGGCAAGGCGCCCGCCAAGGAAGACGGCACTCTCAAGAAGGGCACCCGCGTCACCTTCCTCGCTTCGCTGGAGAAGGCGCCGGGCGACGGCGCGACGTTCAAGAACCACACCGAATACGACTTCGACAAGCTGGAGCATCGCTATCGAGAGTTGGCTTTCCTCAACAGCGGCGTGCGCCTGTTCCTGGTCGATGCGCGGCATGAGGAGAAGAAGGAAGTCGAGCTGTTCTACGAAGGCGGCATCGCGGCCTTCGTCAAATATCTCGACCGCAGCAAGAATGCGCTGATGCCCGATCCGATCGCGATTTCGGGCACCCGCGACGACGTCACCATCGACGTCGCGCTGGAGTGGAACGACAGCTATTACGAAAACGTCCTCTGCTTCACCAACAACATCCCGCAGCGCGACGGCGGCACCCACCTCGCCGCCTTCCGCGCGGCGCTGACCCGCACGCTCAATAGCTATGCGGAAAAGTCGGGCGCGCTGAAGAAGGAGAAGGTGAGCCTTACCGGCGAGGATATGCGCGAAGGTCTGACCGCGATCGTGTCGGTCAAGCTGCCCGATCCCAAATTCTCGTCGCAGACCAAGGACAAGCTGGTTTCGTCGGAGGTGCGCCAGCCGCTCGAAAGCCTGATGGCCGACAAGATGGCCGAGTGGCTGGAGGAAAATCCCGCCCACGGCAAGATGATCGTCCAGAAGGTGATCGACGCCGCCGCCGCCCGCGAGGCCGCGAAGAAGGCCCGCGAACTGACCCGGCGCAAGGGTGCGATGGACATCGCCTCGCTGCCCGGCAAGCTGGCCGACTGTCAGGAACGCGACCCGGCCAAGTCCGAACTCTTCCTGGTCGAGGGTGACTCGGCGGGCGGGTCCGCCAAGCAGGGCCGCAACCGGCATAATCAGGCGATCTTGCCCTTGAAGGGCAAGATTCTGAACGTCGAGCGCGCGCGGTTCGACCGGATGCTGTCGTCCAAGGAAGTCGGCACGCTGATCCAGGCGATGGGCACCGGCATCCGCGACGATTTCAATCTGGAAAAGCTGCGCTACCACAAGATCGTCATCATGACCGACGCCGACGTCGATGGCGCGCATATCCGCACGCTGCTGCTGACCTTCTTCTACCGCCAGATGCCGCAGATCATCGAGGCAGGGCATCTCTATATCGCCCAGCCGCCGCTCTACAAGGCGACGCGCGGCCGGTCCGAGGTCTATCTGAAGAACGAAGCGGCGCTGGAGCAATATCTGGTCGACAATGGCGTCGATTCGATGGTGCTGGAAACCGCCGGCGGCGCGCGCAGCGGCGACGACCTGCGCAACCTGATCGAACATGGCCGGCGGATGCGCGCGGTGATGCGCTATGTCCCGCGCCGCTACAATCCCGCGATCATCGAGGCGCTCAGCCTCAATGGCGCGCTCGATCCCGAATTGTCGACCGACGCGCAGGCGCAGCGGCTGACCGCGACCGTCGCCTGGATGGATGCCCATGATGTGGAAGGCCGCTGGTCGGGCCGCATCGCCGAGGAAGGTGGCTTCCATTTCGAACGGCTGTGGCGCGGCGTCACCGATCACCATGTGATCGAGGGCGGCTTCATCGGTTCGGCCGAAGCGCGCAAGCTGCACGCCATCGCCAGCGAGGAATCGGCCAGCTACAGGAGTTCCGGCCGGTTGGTGACGGTCAAGGCCGCCCAGGCGGCAGAGGAAGCGGGTGCGGACGACCTGCCGGCCGCCCCGGCGAAGGGCGTGGTCGTGACGTCCCCAAGCGAACTGCTCGACGCGATCCTGACCGCCGGGCGCAAGGGGCTGTCAATCCAGCGCTATAAAGGGCTGGGCGAAATGAATGCGGAGCAGCTGTGGGAAACCACGCTGGACCCGGACAATCGGTCGATGCTGCGCGTCGAGGTGGAGCAGGCCGACATCGCCGACGAGATTTTCTCCCAGCTGATGGGCGACGTGGTCGAGCATCGTCGAGATTTCATTCAGGACAATGCCCTGAACGTCGCCAATCTGGACGTGTGAACCATGACGGGCGCGGAACCGATGCGGTGCGCCTGGGTGGGCGCGGACGCGTTCTACCGCGCCTATCATGACGAGGAATGGGGTGTTCCCGAGCGCGATCCGCGTATGCTCTGGGAAACGCTGATGCTGGAAGGGTTCCAGGCGGGCCTGTCCTGGATAACCATATTGCGCAAGCGCGAGGGTTTCCGCGCCGCCTTTGCCGGTTTCGACCCGGACAAAGTAGCGGCCTTCGGCCCTGACGATGTCGATCGGCTGATGGCCGATCCCGGTATCGTCCGGGCGCGGGCGAAGATCGAGGCGACCATCCGCGGGGCGCAGATCTTCTGCGAGATGCGCGAGCGCGGCGAGGATTTCGCCGCCTATGTCTGGGCTTTTGTCGATGGCACGCCGATCCGCAATGACGGCGTGCATTTCCCGGCGAAGACCGATCTGTCGGAAGCGATTTCCATCTCAAGAAACGCGGCTTCAAGTTCGTCGGGCCAACCATCGTCTATGCCTGGATGCAGGCGATCGGCATGGTGAACGACCATGCTGTGCCTTGCTTCCGGCGGAGTGAGGTTGGCGCGTGAGGGCTGGGCTGGCCCTGCTGTCGCTGGCGCTGCTGGGCGCATGCGGTGGAGAAAAGGCGCCGGCGGCTGACAATCAGTCGATGCTGGCGGCGAATGCGGTGATCGCGCCGATCAACGACGCCGTCGTCAATTCCGACAGCGAAATGGACAATCTCGCCGAGCCTGACGCCCCTCTGCCCAAGCCTCTGGTTTCACGTGAAACATCGCCCCGCCCTGCCCCACCCGATTATCGCGCTATCGGCACCGAGCCGTTCTGGGCCGTGACGGTGCGCGGATCGACCGCGACGCTGGAACGGCCGGACAAGCCGCCGATCCGCTACGCCATCAGCCGCAACGCCGATGACAGGGCGATCCGCTATCTGGGCGACGGCTTTGCGATGACCGCAACCCAAGGCCCGTGCAGCGACGGCATGAGCGACACGATCTGGTCCGACCGGGTGCAGATCGCTTTTGGCGAAGGCACGCTCAAGGGCTGCGGCGGCGAACGCGACGACGGGGGTTACGCGCATTGAACAGCCTGCTTCGCCGGTGCGCCATCGGCGGATATGGGTGGTTTGCGGAAAGTCGGCTTAAGAGCAGTAACGTGTGATTAGTTTCCGTTCCCGTGATATGCAGCTGGCATGTCGAGGGACTTTGTTCATGTGATCGCTGAGGTGCAACTGCTGCCTACGAACGAGGGAGGCAGGACCAATCCAATCTACGGGAGCTACCGACCTAATCACAATTTCTTCGGCCCGGATGACGCTGTGATGACAGCCGGTTTCATCGAGCTTCCCGAAGGCCTCGCGATGAACCCTGGAGAAACGATCACAGTGCCAATAGCTTTGTGGTGGTGGCCCGGACTAACAGGGCAAATCTACGTCGGGCGCGAATGGCGCGTACAAGAAGGGCCGCACCTAGTTGGTTTTGGTCGAGTGATAAAGGTTCACGACGGTGGCGAGCGGTGATCGTCCGCAAATGGGCGACCTCACCCGGCTTCTGAACGGTAACTTCTGGTCGCTTCCAGGCTGACCGATCTGTCATCCTCGCCGCCTAGTCCGCCCGCATCGCCTCCGCGACCAGCGCTTCGGCCTCCATCAGCAGCGCATCTTCGGCCGCCGTTTGCGCCACATGCTCGCGGCCGATCAGGATCAGCACCGGCACGGCGAGCGGGCTGACCCGGTCCAGATCGATATGCAGCATCGTGTTGGCGGCCCGGTCGATCAGGTCGCCCAGCCGCCCGACATCGGTCATGCGCGCGCGGGCGTCGGCCCAGGCGGCCTTGAGCAGCAGGTGATCGGGCTGATATTTGCGCAACACGTCGTAGATGAGGTCGGTGGAGAAAGTGACCTGCCGTCCGGTCTTGCGCTTGCCGGGATGCTGCCGCTCGATCAGGCCGGAAATCACCGCGACGTCGCGGAAGGCGCGCTTCAGCAGGCTCGACTGCTCGACCCAGTCGACAAATTCATGGTCGAGAATATCGGCGGAAAAGAGGCTTTTAGGATCGGTGACGGGCTTCATCCCATAGACCGCCAGCGCATAATCGTTGGACACGAAGCCGAGCGGCATCAGCCCCTGGCTTTCCATGCGCCGGGTCAGCAGCATGCCCAGCGACTGGTGCGCGTTCCAGCCCTCGAAACTGTAGCAGACGAGATAATGGCGACCCTCATGCGGGAAAGTCTCGATCATCAACTGCCCCGGCTGCGGCAGGGCGGAGCGCAGCTTCTGCATCTCCAGCCATTCGCGCACATCGGCCGGGAAGCGGTGCCATTCGTCCGGTTCGGCCAGGAAGTGGCGCACCCGGTCGGCGAGGCGCGTGGACATCGCCATGCGGGTGCCGCCCCAGCTGGGAATGCGCGCCTGTTTCGACGTGGCGCGGACGACAAGGTCGGTCGTATCCATCCGCACCACCTCCAGCGCCATGCCGGAGAAGAAAAAACTGTCGCCCGGCCGCATCGAAGCGGCGAACCCCTCCTCCACCGTGCCGAGCTTGCGGCCGTTGGCGAAGCGCACCGCTAGCGCAGGCTGATCGACGATGATGCCGGCGTTCAGGCGATGCTGCTGGATGAAGCGGGGATGCGACACCCGCCAGGTTCCGTCTGGCTCCTGTGTCAGCCGCTTGAAGCGGTCATAGGCGCGCAGCGCGTAACCGCCGCCCTCGATGAAATGCAGCACATTGTCGAACGCTTCCGCCGTCAGCGCACTATAGGGCGTGGCGGACCGCACCTCCTCCAGCAGTTCCCCGGCGCGAAAAGACCCGGCGCAGGCGAGGCCCATCACATGTTGCGCCAGCACGTCGAGGCTGCCGGGGCGGAAATCGTCGGCATCGCGCTCCCCTGCCTCGACCGCGTCGAGCGCGGCGCGCGCCTCCAGATATTCGAAGCGGTTGCCGGGGATCAGGATCGCTTCCGACGCCATGTCGAGCCGGTGATTGGCGCGGCCGATCCGCTGGAGCAGGCGTGAGCTGCCCTTGGGCGCGCCCATCTGGATCACGCAGTCGACATTGCCCCAGTCGACGCCGAGGTCCAGCGAGGCCGTCGCCACCAGCGCGCGCAGCCTGCCCGCCGCCATCGCCGATTCGACCTTGCGCCGGGCCTCGATCGACAGGCTGCCATGATGGATGGCGATCGGCAGGTTGGCGTCGTTGGCGGACCAGAGTTCCTGAAAGATGAGTTCGGCAAGGCCGCGCGTGTTGCAAAAGACCAAAGTCGTCTGGCGCGACTCGATCTCCGCCATCACCTGTTTCGCGGCATATTTTCCCGAATGACCCGACCAGGGAACGCGCCCCTCCGGGATCAGGATCGCGACATGGGGGTCAGCCCCCTGCTCACCCAGCACCGGCGTCACGGCGTCAATATCGCCATCGGGCGCCAGCCAGGCGCGATAGGCGTCGACATCGGCGACTGTCGCGGACAGCGCCACGCGACGCAGCGCGGGGTTGATCGCCTGCAACCGCGCCATGGACAGGTTGAGCAGGTCGCCGCGTTTCTGGGTCGCGAAGGCATGGACCTCGTCGACGATCACGGTCCTGAGGTCCGCGAACATCAGCGCCGCGTCGGGATAGCTGAGCAGCAGCGACAGCGATTCGGGGGTGGTGAGCAGGATCTGCGGCGGCCGGGCGCGCTGGCGTGCCTTGCGGTCCGAGGGCGTGTCGCCGGTGCGCGTCTCCACCCGGATCGGCAGCCCCATTTCCTCGATCGGGGTCAGCAGATTGCGGCGCACGTCCACCGCCAGCGCCTTGAGCGGCGAGACATAGAGGGTGTGCAGCCCCTCCACCGGATCGCGAATCAGGTCGGCGAGCGTGGGCAGGAAGCCCGCCAGCGTCTTGCCCGCCCCGGTCGGGGCGACCAGCAGGGCATGGTCGCCCGCTTCGGCCGCCGCCAGCATTTCCATCTGGTGCCGTCGCGGCCGCCAGCCGCGCGCGGCGAACCAGCTGTCGACGATGGCGGGAAGGCTAGATGGCATCGGATCGATGTAGGGTGCCCATATCCCCCTGTCACGGCCCGCCGTGCACCGGATGGGGTTCATGCCATGGCGCCGACTGCCCGATCATGGTAGAAATGGCAGATATGGAGAGGAGATCGGCCTATGACCGAAACTCATGAACACCCCCTCATTCCGGGCACGATACCGACAACCCTGTTCGATGTCTGGTTCGCGCCTTTCAGCTTCTGGGCCAATTGGTGCAGCCTCTATGCAGAGGCGCTCCATGTCGCGCAGGTCCATCCGCCCCAGGCCCACAATCCGGCCGAAGCGCCCGTGCATATCGAGGATGAAGAAGGCCTTGTCGCCTGAGTGGCAGCAACGGCTCTTCGGAATAATCATATAGCCGGAAGAAATAATCTTGCTCATTCTTCTGGCCCCTTCCCCGGGTCCTGCGTTACACTCCTGCCCATGACAGCGGCGCCCAAGACGTCGCAACAAGCAGGAGAATGACATGTCCGGCGAAACTGAAGCCGAGCTGACCGGCGTCGAACCGACGCGCAACCGCCGCCGCCCCAAGGCGCCCATCATGGAGATTGACGGCCGCAGGTTGAAGCCGGCGACGCTGATGATGGGCCATGGCTATGATCCGACTCTGTCGGAAGGATCGCTCAAGCCGCCTATCTTCCTGACCTCCACCTTCGCCTTCGAAAGCGCCGCCGCGGGCAAGCGCCATTTCGAGGGCGTGACCGGCATCCGCCCCGGCGGGGCGGAAGGGCTGGTCTATTCCCGCTTCAACGGTCCCAATCAGGAAATCTGCGAGGATCGCCTTTCCGTCTGGGAAGAGGCGGAGGACGCGCTGCTCTTTTCCAGCGGCATGTCGGCGATCGCCACCACCCTGCTCGCGCTGGTCCAGCCGGGCGACGTGATCGTCCATAGCGCGCCGCTCTATGCCGCAACCGAATCGCTGATCGGGCGCATCCTTGGCCGGTTCGGCGTGCAATGGCTCGATTTTCCCGCCGCCGCGACCGAGGAAGAGATTGGCGCGGTGATCGAAAAGGCCAGGGGGCTGGGCCGGGTCGCGATGATCTATCTGGAAAGCCCGGCCAATCCGACCAACGTGCTGGTCGATCTGGAGGCGGTTGTCGCGCGGCGCGACTCGCTCTTCGCGGGCGAGCAGCATGTCCCGCCGGTCGCGATCGACAATACCTTCCTCGGCCCGCTCTGGCACAAGCCGATCACCCATGGCGCGGATCTCGTCATCTACAGCCTCACCAAATATGCCGGCGGGCATAGCGATCTGGTCGCGGGCGGCGTGCTGGGGTCCAACGCGCTGATCAACAGCATCCGCCTGATGCGCAACACGATCGGCACCATCCTCGACCCGCACAGCGCCTGGATGCTGCTGCGCAGCCTGGAGACGCTGGAATTGCGGATGAGCCGCGCGGGCGAGAATGCGGAGAAGGTCTGCACTTGGCTCAAGGACCAGCCGCAGGTGGAGAAGGTCGTCTATCTCGGCTTCCCCGAGACGGAGCGGCAGGCCGATATCTATCGCCGCCACTGCACCGGCGCGGGATCGACCTTTTCGCTCTACCTGAAAGGCGGCGAGGCGGAGGCCTTCGCCTTTCTCGACGCGCTCAAGATCGCGAAGCTCGCGGTCAGCCTGGGCGGGACCGAGACGCTGGCAAGCCATCCCGCCGCGATGACCCATCTGTCGGTGCCCGCCGAGCGCAAGAAGGCGCTCGCGATCAGCGACAATATGGTGCGGATCTCGATCGGCTGCGAGGATGCGGACGATCTGATCGCCGATTTCGCCCAGGCGCTACGGCAGATCGGATGAGCGAGGCGCGCCCGGTCATACTGATTGCCCAGCCGCACTTGGCGCCGCTGCTGGGCGTGCTGGCGGCGGACTATGACGTCATGCCGCTCTGGGAAGAGGCCGGGCGCGATCGGCTGGATAAGGCGCAGGTGCTGGTGACGGCCGGGGAGTATCGGCTCGATCCGGCGCTGATCACCGCCATGCCGCGCCTCAGCCTGATCGCCTGCTTCACCGTGGGCTATGACGGGGTCGACCTGGACCTTGCCCGGTCGCGCGGCATTGCGGTCGCCCATGCCGGCAATGCCAATGCCGACGATGTGGCCGACCATGCCATCGGCCTGATGCTGGCCCATCGGCGCTGGATCGTCGAAGGCGACCGCCATCTGCGCGCGGGGCGGTGGACCGCCAACGCCAAGACCCTCACCCGGTCGATGGGCGGCGCGCGGCTGGGCATCGTCGGCATGGGCGCGATCGGCATCGCCGTGGCGGAACGCGCGCAGGCGATGAAGATGCGGATCGGCTGGTGGGGACCGCGCGACAAGCCCGCCCTCCCCTGGCCGCGCGCGGAGAGCCTGACGGCGCTGGCGCAGGACAGCGACATCTTGCTGGTCGCCGCGCGCGCGGACGAGGCAAATCGCGGCCTGATCTGCGCCACCATCCTCGATGCGCTGGGTCCGGCGGGCCTGCTGGTCAATGTCGCGCGGGGGCAACTGGTCGATGAAGTCGCGTTGATCGATGCCCTGAAAGCCGGACGGCTGGGCGGCGCGGCTCTAGACGTGTTCGATCCCGAACCGACCGATCCTGCGCGCTGGACGGATGTGCCCAATGTCGTGCTGACGCCCCATACCGGCGGCGCGACGCAGGACGCGGTAGGGCGCATGGTGCAGATGCTGCGGGCGAACCTCGCCGCCCATTTTGCGGGCGCGCCGTTGCCCGCGCCAGTCCGTTAGTTCCAGTCCACCCGCGTCCAGCCACGCTCCGCCGCCAGCTTCGCCAGCGGCTTGTGCGGATTGGAAGCGAAGGGAATGTCGGCGAATTCCAGCATCGGCGCGTCCGACACATGGTCGGAATAGGCGCGGATATGCGCCTGGCTGCGGTCGATCGCCTCGGCCGCCATCCAGGCCTTTATCATCCGTAGCTTGCCCGTGTCGTAGCAATTCTCGCCCGCGATCTTCGCGCGGACATAGCGCAGATCCTGGCTCAGATGATCGGTCGCGATCACCGCGTCGAAGCCCAGCCGCCGCGCGATCGGCTCGACATAGAGACGGTAGGAGGCTGTCGCGAGCACCAGCCGATAGCCGTCCGCCCGATCCCTGGCGATCTGCGCCACCGCGCCCTGTCGCAGGTTCGTCGCCACCACCTTGTCGGCATAGCTTTCGATATGCGGCATCAGTTTCGCCCGCTCGACATTATGGCCGATCATCAGCGCCTGGTTCAGTTCCTTGAGCCGCTGGCGCGTGATGAGCTTTAGCACATAGGCCAGCATCAGCAGGATGACGCAGGGAAGCAGCAGCAATCGCCATGGCGCCATCCGCTGCGCCACATGGATGAGAAACCCTGTATAGGTGCCGCTGAAAGTCACCGTGCGGTCCATGTCGTAGATCGCCAACCTGTAGTGCGTCATGCCGTTTCCGAAACTTTTCTGTCCGCCCTTCGTTCTGGCTTGCGGATGGGCCGTTTCGGCTTGCCGTGCAACCGATAATGGACCACTAAACCGCCTTGATGAACAAAGCCGCTGACCTCGCAGAAGAAACGGGCGACGGTGGCACGGTAATTCGGCTTTCGGGAAACCTGGCCATTGCGTGCCTCCACGACCTGCCTGCTCGCCTGGATGGCTTGCAAGGGCCGGTGAACGCCATCGACCTGTCTCAGGTTGACCATATCGACACGATCGGCGCCTGGACGGTGCATCGCACAGCCAAGCGTCTGGGCGCGGAAGTCGTTGGCGGCGATGAGGATGCCTGTCGCCTCATTGCTGCCGTGGGCCAGCTGGACGAACCGGTGCCGATCCGCCCCGACAAAGTCCATCCGCTACGCCGCGTCGTCGGCCAGATTGGCGAGGCAGTCTGCAATTCCGGCGCGACCCTGCTCGGCCTGCTCGGCTTCTTCGGCGCCACGCTGGTTGCGAGCTGGAGCCTGATCCGCCATCCCGGCCGTTTCCGGTGGAACGCCGTCATCCAGCGCTTCGAGGTGGTGGGCGTCTCCGCGCTCGGCATCATCGGCCTGATGAGCTTCCTGATCGGCATCGTCATCGCCCAGCAGGGTTCGGTGCAGCTGCGCCAGTTCGGCATGGAGATGCTGACGATCAATCTGGTCGGCCGCCTCACCTTCCGCGAACTGGGGGTGCTGATGACCGCGATCATGGTCGCGGGCCGATCCGGGTCCGCCTTCGCCGCGCAGTTGGGCACGATGAAACTGACCGAGGAGGTCGACGCGATGCGCACCATCGGCGTGTCGCCGATGGAAGCGCTGGTGCTGCCCCGCACGCTGGCCGTCGTGGTGATGATGCCGCTGCTCGGCTTCTACAGCTCGATCGTCGCCGTCATCGGCGGCGGCTTCCTCTGCTGGGTGGCGCTGGAAATCCCACCCATCACCTTCGTCCAGCGCCTGCGCGAAGTCGTGCCGATCACCGACTTGTGGGTCGGCCTGATCAAGGCCCCCGTCTTCGGCATTATCATCGCGCTGTCGGGCTGTTTCCAAGGCATGCAGGTGAAGGCCAATGCCGAGGAAGTCGGCATGCGGACGACCGCCGCGGTGGTGCAGGCGATCTTCCTCGTCATCGTCATCGACGCCTTCTTCGCGGTCTTCTTTACCTGGGTGGGCTGGAACTGATGAGCGAAGAGGAAATCCAGGAAGCGGAGGATCGCCGCATCGAGGAAGCGGTGGAAACCTCGGATATCGCCATCAAGGTACGCGGCCTGAAGAACAGCTTCGGCGATCAGGTCGTGCACGAACATCTCGACCTCGACGTGCGCAAGGGTGAGATATTGGGCGTGGTCGGCGGCTCGGGTACCGGAAAGTCGGTGCTGATGCGCTCCATCATCGGTCTCCAGACCCCGGACGAGGGTGAAGTCTGCGTCTTCGGCGAATCGATGATCGGCCGGCTGGATGACGAGGCGCTGGCGATCCGCAAGCGCTGGGGCGTGCTGTTCCAGGGCGGCGCGCTCTTCTCGACCCTGACCGTGGCGGAGAATGTAGAAGTGCCGATCCGCGAATATTATCCCAATATCGGACCGCAGCTGCGCGACGAGATCGCCGCCTACAAGATCCGCCTCACCGGCCTGCCGACCGAGGCCGGTCCCAAATATCCGTCCGAACTGTCGGGCGGCATGAAGAAGCGCGCCGGCCTGGCCCGCGCGCTGGCGCTGGACCCGGACCTGCTGTTTCTGGACGAACCGACCGCCGGTCTCGACCCGATCGGCGCGGCGGCGTTCGACGATCAGACGCGCAAGCTGCAACAGACGCTGGGCCTCACCGTCTTCCTCATCACCCACGACCTCGACACGCTTTATTCGATCTGCGACCGGGTCGCAGTGCTGGCGGACAAGAAGGTGATCGCGGTGGGCACGATCGCGGAACTGCTGGCGCTCGATCATCCCTGGATTCAGGAATATTTCAACGGCCCGCGCGGCCGGGCCGCCACGGCGGCCGTCGAGCGCGAAAAGGGCAAGGCGGCGAACAAGCCGACGGACGGAAGGCAATAGGATATGGAAACCCGCTCCAATCATGTGCTGGTCGGCACGGTCACGCTGCTGTTGCTGGCCGCGGTCATGATCGCGGCCTTCTGGTTCTCTCGCCTGTCACAAGGCGACAACAAGGAATATGACATCTTCTTCAAACAGTCGGTCAACGGCCTCGCCAAGGGATCGAGCGTCAATTATTCGGGCGTGCCGTCGGGCCAGGTCGAGAAGATCGAATTGTGGAAGCGCGACCCGAGCTTCGTGAAGGTCCGCATTTCCGTGAAAGACGGCACCCCCGTGCTTCAGGGCACGACCGCGACGATTTCCGGCGTCGGCTTTACCGGCGTCAGCGAGATCGTGCTGGATGGCGCGGTCAAGGGCGCGCCGCCGATTATCTGCCCGGCGGAAAATCCCATGGCGGCCTGCCCCGACGGCGTTCCGGTCATCCCCACCAAGCCGGGTGCGCTGGGCGAATTGCTCAACAATGCGCCGCAGCTGCTGGAGCGTCTGTCGACCCTGACCGAACGGCTGACCGAATTGCTCAACGACAAGAATCAGCAATCGATCGCGGGCATCCTCGCCAATGTCGAGCGGGTGTCGGGCGCCCTGGCCGATCGCAGCCCCGAAATCGCCGCCACCCTGGCCGAGGCGCGTATCGCCGTGCAACGCACGGGTGTCGCCGTCGAGCAGATCGGCAAGCTGGCCGCAACCACGGACCAACTGCTGAACGAGGAAGGCAAGCCGTTGATGGGCGACCTGCGCAAGACCGTGCAGTCCGCCACCCGCAGCATCGACACGCTCGACAAGACGATCGGCGAGGCGCAGCCGGGCGTCCACGCCTTCAGCACCCAGACCATGCCGGAGGTCAACCAGCTGGTGCGCGACCTGCGCGAAATGTCGCGGGCCTTCCGCGGCGTCGCCGAGAAGCTCGACCAGCAGGGCGCCGGATCGCTGGTCGGATCGCCCAAGCTGCCGGACTATAAGCCATGAAGGCGGACCATAAGATGCCGGACCATAAGATGAAAGGGAAGCGGACCATGATCCACGCGAAACCCCGCAGCGCGATGGTCGCGCTCGCCGCCGCCGTCCTGCTCTCGGGCTGCGTGTCCATTGGCGCGAAGCCGCCGGTGCAGTTGCTGACGCTGGACGCCGCCCAGAAGGTGCCGGCAGGCGCCGCGCGCGTCGCTGGCGGTGGTCGGACCCTCATCGTTGCCGATCCCGAAGCCCCCAAGATGCTGGATACGATCCGCGTGCCGGTGCAAACCGCGCCGACCTCGGTCGCCTATGTGACAAAGGTGCAGTGGGCCGACACGCCGCGGCATCTGTTCCGCCGGCTGCTGGCCGAGACCATCTCCGCGACGACCGATCGGGTGGTGCTCGATTCGGGCCAGTTTTCGGGCGATGGCGGACAGCGGCTTTCGGGCGAACTGGTGGCTTTCACCGTCGATGAAGCCAGTCATAGCGCGATCGTCACCTATGATGCGGTGTTGACCACCCCGGCCGGCGTGGCGCTTGCGCGTCAGCGCTTTACCGCAAGCGCTCCGATCAGCGGCAAGATCGATGCAAACACGATCGGGATGCCCCTCAACATGGCCGCAAACAAGGTGGCGACCGATGTCGCCGCCTGGGTCACGGCGGTGAAGGAATAATATCGTCCGGGCATGTCGGGAGAGCCTTTCCCGACATGCCGGACAGAGCGCGCCTGTTTATTCCAGGCTCTTGCTCGCCTGCTCTGTCACATCCTTGGACAGGCCCGGCTCGGCCAGGATGCGCTGCAATTCGGCACGCATCAGCGCGGCCCGCTTTTCATCGAATCGCTTCCAGCGCCCCAGCGGCGGCACCAGACGCGCCGCCGTCTGCGGGTTGAGCTTGTCGAGCGCGATGATGCAATCGGCAACCAGCCTATATCCTTTGCCCGACCTGTGATGGAAGGCCCATTGGTTGCCCGCAAAGGCGCCGTAGAGCGATCGCACGCGGTTGGGGTTGGCCAGGGTGAAATCCTTGTGCCTGCCCAGTTCCTCAATCTGTTCCACCGCATCGGGATAGAAAGAGAAAGCCTGCGTCTGGAACCATTTGTCCAGCGTGAGCGCATCGGCCGAATAGCGGTTGTAGAAGATGTCGAGCGCCGCCACCCGTTCCGCGCTGGTCCCGTTCGCCAGCGTGCCCAGCGCCGCCTGGCGCTCGGTCATGTTATCCGCCTCGCTGAACTGGGCGAAGGCGATGGCAGAGCCATCCTGCGCGCCCGACGCCACCAGATAATGAAGCGCGGCATTGCGCAGCTTGCGCGCGCCCTTGGCGGTGGACGACAGCGAGAAGGCGTTCGCCTTCGTTTTCGCATGGACGTCGCGCCAGAGCGGCTCCAGGGCGACGCCGATCTTGCGTTGCAGGGCGTCGCGTGCCGTATGGATCGCGTCGGGATCGACGATCTTCATCTGGTCGCCCAGATAGGCTTCGCTGGGCAGGCGGATCGCCTCCGCGACGAAGGCCGGGTCGAGCGCCGGGTCGGTCAGCGTCGTGCGGACCGCGTCGATCACCGCCGCGTCGTCCACATCCTGCCCGCCAATGGTGCCGATCAGTACATTGACCATGAGCTGCTGCATCGCCTCATAACGGGCGAAGGGATCGTCATCATGCGCCGACAGGAAAGCCAGATCGGCCTGACTACGGTTCGTCTCGACGATGACCGGTGCGGAAAAACCGCGGTTGATCGATAATATCGGCGCGCTGGCGAAGCCGCTGAAGGTGAAGCTCTGCTTCGGCTCCGTCAGCATCAGCAACGCATCGCCATGGTGGCTCGCCGTCGCGGGATCGAACAGGGCGATGCGCAGCGGGATCGCCATAGGCAGCTTGTCGGACTGGCCAGGCGTGGCGGGAACGCTCTGTTCCAGCGTCAGTTCGACGTTGCGGCTGACCGGGTCATGCGACAGCAGGGCACGGACATGGGGCGTACCGGCCTGCTCATACCAGCGACGGAACTGGCCGAGGTCGATCTGACCACCCGCCTCCATCGCCAGGACGAAATCCTCGCAGGTCGCGGCCTCTCCGTCATGCCGGTCGAAATAGAGGTCGGTGCCGGCACGGAAGCGTTCCGGCCCCAGCATCAGGGCCATCATGCGGATGACCTCCGCGCCCTTATTATAGATGGTTGCAGTATAGAAGTTACTGATTTCCATATAGGATTCAGGTCGGACCGGATGAGCGAGCGGTCCTGAATCCTCCTGAAACTGGGCGGCGCGCAGGATACGGACATCCTCGATCCGCTTGACCGCATGGCTGCCCATGTCGGCGGAGAAATTCTGGTCGCGGAAGACGGTGAAGCCTTCCTTCAACGACAGCTGGAACCAGTCGCGGCAAGTAACGCGATTGCCCGACCAGTTATGAAAATATTCATGCGCCACCACGCCCTCGACGCCATCATAGTCGATGTCGGTCGCGGTTTCCGGGTCAGCCAGAATATAGCGCGAATTGAAGATGTTGAGGCCCTTATTCTCCATCGCGCCGAAATTGAAGTCAGCGACGGCGACGATGTTGAACACGTCCAGATCATATTCGCGGCCATAGACCCGCTCGTCCCAGGCCATGCTGTCCTTGAGCGCCTTCATCGCATGGGCGGTGCGCGGCAGATCGGCTTCTTTAACCCAGATGCCCAGTTGCACCTCCCGCCCGCTCATCGTCACGAAGCGATCCGCGTTGCAGGCCAGATCGCCTGCCACCAGCGCGAACAGATAGCAGGGCTTGGGGAAGGGATCGCTCCAGCGCGCCCAGTGACGGCCATCAGCCAGATCGCCCTGCTCGATCGGATCGCCATTGGCCAGCAACACCGGAAAGCGTGCCTTGTCGGCAACCATATGGACGCTGTAGCGCGACAGCACATCGGGCCGATCGGGGAAGAAGGTGATGCGGCGAAAGCCCTCCGCCTCGCACTGGGTGCAAAGCAGGCCGCCGCTGCCATAGAGGCCCATCAGCTTGCTATTGCTCTCTGGCGCAAGCTCCACCAGCGTTTCGACGCTGTGCGCGCCGCCCGGCAACGCAATGATCAGCGCGCCCGCTTCCAGATGCCACTCTTGCTGACCCAGCACACGGCCATCGACCTTGACCTCCAGCGGGATCAGGCCGTCGCCATCGAGACGCAGCGGCCGATCATGATCGCCGTTGCGACTGACGGACAGCGTTGCGTGGACTTTTGTCAGCGCCGGATCGAGATCAAAATCGAGCGCAATGTCGGGAACCAGCCAGTCGGGCGCGCGATAGTCGGCGCGGCGGATGACGGCAGGAGCGGCGGCGGTGGTTGAGAGCATGTCGGCCATCCCCACAACCTAAGGAGCGGCCGACGAAAACACCAGCGGGCTTTAGAGCCAGGTCGAGAGATTCGCGAGATAGCCGCCAATCCCTCTAGACAATGGCCATATCAGATTCGCTCTCCCGACAGACGCTGGCACAGCATGTCGAGTTGATCGAGGTTGGAATAGCGCATCGACAGCAGGCCACCGGTCGACGCGCCATCATGGGCGATATCCACCTTCAGGCCCAATATATCGGCCAGATGCTGCTCCAGCGCAGCGATGTCCGGGTCTTTCTCCGCCGAGCCGGCGTGGTTGCGGCGAGCGGTGGGCGCGTCGACGCCGGTTTTGACCTTGCGCACCAGCTGTTCGGTATCGCGAACGGAAAGCCCTTTTTCTTCAACCTGTTGTGCCAGACGTTCGCAATCGGGCGCGCCGATCAGCGCGCGGGCATGCCCCATGCTGATCCTGCTGTGCATCACCTGTTGCTGCACCGACTGGGGCAATTCGAGCAGGCGCATCAGGTTGGCGACATGGCTGCGCGACTTGCCGACGATGCGGCCCAGCGCTTCCTGGCTATGATGGAATTCCGCGATCAGCTTGCGATAGGCTTCCGCCTCTTCGATCGGGTTGAGATCTTCACGCTGGATATTCTCTATCAGCGCGATCTCCAGCGTCTCCTGCTCGTCGAAGTCGCGGACGATGGCAGGGATGCGGTGCATCTGGGCGCGCTGCGCGGCCCGCCACCGGCGCTCGCCGGCGATGATCTGGAAACCGCCGCCATGGGGACGGACGATGATCGGCTGAATGACGCCGCGCTTGGCGATGCTATCCGCCAGTTCCTGCAACGCGCCCTCGTCGAAATGGCGGCGCGGCTGTTCGGGGTGCGGATGGATCAACGCGACTTCGATGCTCTGCACCGACTTGCCATTGGCAACGGGCGCAGCGGCGGGCGCAATTGGCTCCTCGCGCGAGACATCGCCCAGCAAGGCGGAAAGGCCGCGGCCGAGACCCTGGGGACGCTTGGCGATCTTCGGCTTATCGGTCGTTTCGTCGCTCAAGCAGCAACCTCCTGTCGGGGCAAGCGGGCAATCAGTTCGCGCGCAAGGCGCATATAGGCTTCCGATCCCGAGCAGCGGAAATCGTAGATCAGGGCGGGCACACCGTGGCTGGGCGCTTCGGACAGACGCACGTTGCGCGGGATCACGGTCGAGAAGACCAGGTCGCCTAGGCAGGCGCGCACATCGTCGGCGACCTGATCAGTCAGGCGATTGCGGCGGTCATACATGGTCAGCGCCACGCCCATGATCGACAGGCCGGGGTTGAAGCGACCGCGAATACGCTCGACCGTATGAAGCAGTTGCGACAGACCTTCCAGTGCGAAAAACTCGCACTGGAGCGGGACGAGCAGATATTGCGCGCCAACCATGGCATTGATCGTCAACAAACCGAGCGACGGCGGACAATCGATCAGGCAGATGTCCCAACGACCCGGCTGCGCCTCGGACAGCACCCGCTCCAGCCGATGGGTCCGTTCTTCATAGTCGATCAGTTCGATTTCCGCGCCCGACAAATCCTGCGTGGCGGGGACGAGGTCGAGCTTGGGAACGCGCGTGGTGACGATCGCATCATCCAGCGCGCAATTGCCTACCAGCAGGTCATAGCTGGATTGGGCGCGTTCGCCCTGCCCCACGCCCAGACCCGTGGACGCATTACCCTGCGGGTCAAGGTCGACCAGCAACACCCGAAGGCCGGTGGCAGCCAGTCCCGTCGCGAGGTTGATCGCGGTCGTGGTCTTGCCCACCCCACCCTTCTGGTTGGCAATGGCGATACGGATCATGGGCGATGCTTCCTTTTGCCGGCGGGTAGAACGGACTGCGCGACGATGATGGCGCTTTCGGCATCGGTCACGCTCGGTTCCACGTGGAACACACCTTGCCATGCCGGACGCAATGCCTCCAGTTCATTTTGCGCATTTCGTCCCTTTGGCAGAACCCACAGCGTCTTTTTATCGGACAGGTGCAACGCCGACGCCAATAATTTGGGCAACGGCGCATAGGCCCGCGCGCTGATGACAGCCGCTTGCGTGGCCGGCACGGTTTCAACCCGCCCCCCGAATATACGCGCATGAGTCAGGCCCAGCTCAGCAATCACGTCGTTCAGAAAGTCGATGCGCTTGCGCCGAGATTCGACCATCAGCATTGGCCGGTCGGATAGGCAGGCGACGACGATGCCCGGCAGGCCGGCGCCCGAACCGAGGTCGATCCATTCCCCCTCTCCCGCCTTGACCGCATGACCGATCAACTGGGCGGAGTCGACGATATGCCGCGCCCAGACATGGGGGCGCGTCGATTCCGCGATCAGATTCTGCTCATCCATGGCCGACAACAGGATCGCGACATAGCGTTCCAATCGCGCCCATGTTTCACGTGAAACGTCGAATTGCGCCTCCAGCCAGGCGCGCGCTTCCTCTTCGGTCACGCAGCCTCCCGCCGCACGTGGACGAGGATGGCGGCGAGCGCGGCGGGGGTGATCCCCCGGATCCGCCCCGCGGCAGCCAGCGTGTCGGGGCGCGCCGCTTCAAGCTTCTCGATCATCTCGGTCGACAGCCCGCCGATCGCGCGAAAGTCGAACGTCGTGGGAATAAGGACACGTTCATTGCGACGCAGTTCTGCGATCTCGGCATCCTGCCGCTGGAGATAAGGGGCGTAATGGGCATCCTCCAAAATTTCGGCGCGCAGGTCGGCCGGCGCCTGACGCAGGGCCGGAGCGAGATCAAGCAGCAAATCCTTATCGACTTCGGGAAAGCGCGCCCAGTCGAACAGGCTGCGCCGCGCGCCATCCTGACGCACCGCCGCCCCCACCCGCGCCATCTCGCTCGCGGTCATGGGTCTGGCAAGCTCGGCTTCGATCGTCGCCCGCATAGCAGTACGGCCCGACAGTCTCGATCGGCGGACGCCGCCGGCAAGACCATGAGCGATGGCAATCGGCCCCAGTCGGGTCTCCGCATTGTCGGCGCGCAGGCGAAGACGATATTCGGCCCGCGCGGTCAGCATGCGATATGGCTCGGTCACGCCCTGCAAGACCAGATCGTCAATCATCACGCCCATATAACTGCTGGCGCGATCAAGGATCATCGGCGCGTCACCGCGCGCCCGGGCGGCGGCATTGGCGCCGGCGACAAGACCCTGAGCGGCAGCCTCTTCATAGCCGGTGGTGCCATTAATCTGTCCCGCGCAGAAAAGACCGGGGACCGCTCGGACCTCCAGCGAGGCGTCGAGCGCGCGCGGATCGACATGATCATATTCGACCGCATAGCCAGGCACGACAATGTCGGCCTGCTCCAGACCAGCCATCGATCGGACCATCGCTGCCTGCACATCGGTCGGCAGTGAGGTGCTGATGCCGTTGGGATAGACGAGATGATCGTCCAGCCCTTCGGGTTCGAGAAAAATCTGGTGCCCGTCACGATCGCCGAAACGGAGTATCTTATCCTCGATCGACGGGCAGTAGCGCGGCCCGCGCCCTTCGATTGCGCCGCTGAACAAAGGTGAGCGGCCCAGGCCATCGCGGATGATCTGATGGGTGCGATCATTGGTCCGTGTGATGGCGCAGGCGAGTTGCGGCAATGCGCGCCCCGAAGAAAGGGAAGACATGGTCCAGCCCTCCGCATCGGACGGCTGGATCTCAAGTCGTGCCCAATCGATGGTCCGCCCGTCAAGACGTGGCGGCGTGCCGGTCTTGAGCAGCGCAATGGGCAGGCCAAGGTCGCGCAACTGCAGGCCGAGGTCCGTTGCGGCACGCTCCCCGATACGACCGCCCGCCTCACGCTCGTCGCCGCGAAACAGCTTGCCGCCTAGGAAGGTGCCCGTCGCCAGCACGACAGACGGGGCGGAAAGCATGCGGCCATCGGCCAGCGCAACCCCGGCTACGGCCTCGCCGTCCAGCATGAGCGTCGCCGCTTCCCCTTCGACAATCTCCAGGCCGGACTGGACATCGAGCATCGCATGGATGGCGGCACGATAGCGTTTGCGGTCGGCCTGGATCCGCGGCCCCTGTACCGCAGCACCTTTGCTGCTGTTGAGCATCCGATAATGGATTGCTGCCGCATCGGCGGCGCGCGCGATCAGGCCATCAAGGGCATCGACCTCGCGCACCAGATGCCCCTTGCCCAATCCGCCGATCGCCGGATTGCAGGACATGGCGCCGACCGTCTGCCGGTCGAAAGTGAGCAGCGCCACGGACGCGCCCTTGCGCGCCGCAGCCGCAGCCGCCTCACAGCCGGCATGGCCGCCGCCGACCACGATCACATCATAGCTTGTTCGCATGCAGCGCCCTTATCAGATTCAGGGCGCCTCGGTCAAAAGCGTTCCACGTGGAACATGATCATTTACCGATGCAGAAGCCCGAAAAGAGGCGATCCAGCATATCCTCGGTTCCGGCCTGTCCGGTCAGTGCGTCGATGGCGCTCCGGGCAAGTCGCAATTCTTCGGCGATAACAAGCAGATCCTGCGTCATCCCGGCGGCGGCGAGATGGTCATGCAATTGTCCAACTCGCTGTCGCTGTCGGGCATGAAGTGCATAATCCCCCTCCCCCGGCAGCAACGCGGCGGCTCGCTCGCACAACAGGACGAGCAGCGCCTCCATTCCCTCGCCACTGCGGGCCGAAAGCCGAAGGCCCGGCCGCGCGGCCACGCCCCAGTCCCGGTCGCTCTGGGCCGCGATCAGGATCGCATCCGCGCGCGGCAGGTCAGCCGCATCGCCCAGCCACAGGATGATGTCGGCTGCGTCCAGCGCCGCCCGTGCACGGTCGATACCGATCGCCTCGATCGCATCGCCCGTCTCGTCACGCAGGCCCGCCGTGTCCGTGAACAGGAAAGCGGTCCCCCCGATCGCGGCGGGCACCTCGATCCGGTCTCGGGTCGTGCCGGCAATGTCGGATACGATCGCGGCGTCACGTCCTACCAGCGCATTGAGCAGGGTTGATTTGCCGGCATTGGGCGGCCCGGCCAGCACCACCCGCACACCATCACGCAGCCGCTCGGCAGCCGGGGCGGCAACGATCGCCGCGACGTCGCGGGCGATCGCAGCAATGCCCTCCCCGATCCGCGCCTCGATCGCGGCATCGGGTACATCATCCTCGTCGGAAAAATCGAGCGCCGCTTCCGCCATGGCCGACAGGTCGAGCAGGCTCCCGCGCCAGCCCTCGATTCGGTGGGAAAAATGCCCCTCCGCCATCAACAGCGCGGCGCGGCGCTGGCTTTGCGTTTCGGCGGCGAGCAGATCGGACAGTCCCTCGACGGCGTTCAGGTCCATGCGACCATGGGCAAAGGCGCGACGGGTAAACTCGCCCGGCTGCGCCCGGCGCAGGTCAGGCATCGCCCCCAGCGCATCCTCGACCGCCGCCACCACGGCCCGCCCGCCATGGCAATGCAACTCCGCCATATCCTCGCCGGTGACGCTGTTGGGGCCAGGCAGCCACAGCAACAGCGCACGGTCGAGCGGGCTACCGTCACGCGGGTCGCGCAACAAGGCGAGGCTCGCCATCCGCGGTGGTGGCAGTCGGCGCGCCATTGCGGCGAGTGCCTGTCCTGCGCCGGCGCCACTTATCCGGATGACGGCGATCCCCGCCGGCGGCGTGCCGCTCGACAGGGCGAAAATTGTGTCCTGCTGGCCTTCGGACACGATCCTTATTTCTTCTCGTCCTTGCCGCCGCCCATGCCGGCCAGGCCGACATTCATCATCTGCTGGAACAGCCGCATGCCCGCATCCCCGAGCGGCGAAAAGCTCTTGAACAGCGTCTCCATTTGTTCCGCACTGCCGATCCCGTCGAAGCTATCGAGCATTGTCCGGATATATTTGTCATGAATGGGGCTGACGTCCGGCAAGCCCAAAAAGGCTCGCGCTTCGGCAGGCGTGCAGTCCACATCGACGGTTACTTTCATGTCCCTGCCCTTCCCTGTTGGCGCATCGTATCGCGTTGCGTCCTCATGCCGCAAATCGGCCCGCCGAAGCAAATTTTTAAACGCGGTGGGAGGTTGCGCGTCCCGCCGGATCAGCCAATATGGGCGTCAAATCTCCACCGCGGAAAGGATATCGGCATGGGCAGTTTCACTCCTGTAAAGACATTGGAAGGCGACGCCCAGTTCGACACCTATGTGGCCGAGCCGGAGGGGAAGGCCACTGCGGCGATCATCGTCATCCAGGAGATTTTCGGGGTCAATGAAGGTATTCGCCGCAAGTGCGACAGTTGGGCCAAGGCGGGCTATCTCGCCTATGCGCCCGACCTGTTCTGGCGCGAGCAGGCCCATGTCGAGCTGGACGCCGACGTGCCGGAAGATTTCCAGGCCGCTATTGGCCATATGCAGAAGCTGAACCAGGACCAGGCCATTCGCGATATCGAAGCCACCATCAAGGCCGCCCGTTCGGCGGTCGGTGCCGATGGCAAGGTCGGCCTGGTCGGCTATTGCATGGGCGGACGGCTTGTCTTCATGTCCGCCTGCCGCACCGACGGCGACGCTTTCGTCGGCTATTATGGCGTGGGCATCGACGGCTTGCTGGGTGAACAACATGCCATAGGCAAGCCGACCATGCTGCATATCCCGACCAAAGACGGATTTGTCCCGCCCGAAACGCAGAAGGCAATGCACGACGGGCTGAAGGACAATCGCCATGTGACGCTGCATGACTATGAAGGGCTCGACCATGGCTTCGCGGCGGAGATGGGCAATCGCCGTGTCGAGGATGCCGCTCAACTGGCCGACCGGCGCACTGCCGACTTCTTCGCGGAGTCCCTCGCCTGATGTCCGGCGCGTGGCGGATGGTGGCCCGCAGTCATGGCGGTCCGGAGGTGATTGTCCGCGAGGACTTCGATCCGGGCCAGCCGGGTGAAGGCGAATTGCTGGTCGAACAGGAAGCCGTCGGCCTCAACTTCATCGACACCTATTATCGGACCGGTCTCTACCCCGCCCCGCTTCCCACCCCCCTGGGGTCGGAGGGTGCTGGCCGTATCGTCGCGGTCGGCGCCGACGTCGCTGGCTTTGCCGTGGGCGATCGGGTGGGCTGCGCCAGCGGCCTTGGCGCCTATGCGACCCACCGGATCGTGCCCGCAGACCGGGCCGTCCGCATTCCGGACGGCGTGTCGAGCGAGGCTGCGGCGGCGATGATGCTCAAGGGCATGACCGCCTGCTATCTCGCCGAAGACATGATCGACCTGTCAGCGGGCCAGGTGGCACTGGTCCATGCAGCGGCGGGCGGGGTCGGCTCGATCCTGGTCCCCTGGCTGCGCGACAAGGGGGTGATCGTCATCGCCCATAGCGGATCGGCGGAGAAAGCCGCGGCCGTCCAGGCCGACCATAGCCTGCACGACGCTTTCGACGATCTCGCCGGCACGGTTCGCGCGCTGACCGATGGCCGGGGCGTCGATGTCGTCTATGATGGCGTCGGCAAGGATAGCTGGACCGCCTCGCTCGCCAGCCTCAAGCGACGCGGTCTAATGGTCAGCTATGGCAATGCGTCGGGCGCGGTGCCGCCCGTCAGCCTGCTCGACCTCAGCCGTGGCGGATCGCTCTATGTCTCGCGCCCGACGCTCTTCGATTATATCGCGACGGCAGAGGAACTGGCGCATACCGCCGGCCGCCTGTTCGACCGGATGCAGCGCGGCGTTGTGACGGCGCAGATCGGCCAGCGCTTCGCCCTCGCCGACGCGGCCGAGGCGCACGAGGCGCTGGAAGCACGGCGGACGCAGGGCGCATCCGTCCTCATTCCCTGAACGGTTGACCGGCCGCCGGGCAAGATTTGCTCGACGCTCAGATCGGTCGGTGGCAAGGCAGGCGCGCATGAAAGCGCTGGCGCCCCTCCTTGCCCCCATTTGGTTCGCCCAGCTTTTCACCGGGGCGAAGTCCTTCCTCGACAATCCGCTGATCGGGTCGACGCGACTGAATGCGATGGGCCTGCATGTCGCCCGCCTCCGTCTGGCGCATGGCATGACCGCATGGCGGCGCGCGAAACTGACGGCGGCGGTCCGGCCCGACGATCGGGCGATGTTCGACCGGGACGGCGTGGTCGAGATTCGGAACTTCCTGCCCGCCGACACCTTCGCCGCCCTGCGCCAGCAAATCCTGGCCCATCGCGGACCGGCCCGCGAAACCGTGCAGGGCGACACCATCACCCGCCGACTGGCGATCGATCCGACCGCGCGCCTTGCCATTCCTGCTTTCAAGCAATTTCAAAAGGATAGGCGCTGGCGGGCGCTGGCCCGCTATGTTGCCGGCTTCGATATCGAGCCGCTGCTCTATATTCAGTCGATCCTGCCCCTCCGCCATGCGGCGGCGCCCGACCCTCAGACACGCCTTCATGCCGACACTTTCCACCCGGCGATGAAGGCCTGGCTTTTCCTGGAGGACGTCCCCCTGGAAAGCGGCCCCTTCGCCTATGTGCGCGGATCGCATCGCCTGACGCCGGAACGCATCGCCTGGGAACGGGAGCGCAGCCTGCATGTCCGCGATGGCGATTGCCGCCTGTCGGCGCGCGGCTCCTTTCGCATCGAGCCGGGGGAGTTGGCAGGGCTGGGCCTGCCCCAGCCCACGCGCTTTGCCGTACCCGCCAACACGCTGATCGTCGCCGACACGTTCGGCTTTCACGCCCGCACCATGGCAAGCCTGCCGGCCACGCGGATTGAGCTTTGGGCCTATGGCCGGCGCAACCCCTATCGGCCGCTCACGGGATGGGACATTTGGAGCCTGCCCGGCATCGCCGAGCGGCGCGTAGCGCTGCGCTGGTGGCTCGGAGACAGGATGGCCGGCATCATGCCGCAATCCTGGCGCCCCGTAGGGCGCAAGGGGCCGGCGGACGACTGAGCGCCCGCCGACCGAAAAATCAGTTGAAGAGCGTCAGAATGCCGACCTGATGGTCGACGAAACCATCATAGATCATCTTGATCGCGACATAGATGATGACGGCCAGGCCCAGATAGGCGATCCAGCGGAAACGCTCGATATATTTGGCGATGATGTTCGCCGCGATGCCCATCAGCGCGACCGACAGGATCAGGCCGATGATCAGGATGCCCGGATGATCCCGTGCAGCGCCGGCGACGGCGAGGACATTGTCGAGGCTCATCGACACGTCGGCGAGGGCCACAGCCCAGGCGGCGCCGGCGAAGCTCTTGGCCGGGCGCAGGCCCGACACATCGTCGTCGCTGGGATCATGCGGCGTATCCCCGCCCCGCTTGGGATGCAGTTCGCGCCACATCTTCCAGCTGACCCAGAGCAGCAGCAGGCCGCCCGCCAGGATCAGCCCGACGATCTGCATCAGCTGGCTGACCACCAGCGCGAAGGCGATCCGCAGCACCAGCGCGGCGATGATGCCGATCAGGATCACCTTCTGCCGCTGCGCTGCGGGCAGTCCCGCCGCCAGCGCGCCGACGACGATGGCATTGTCGCCGGCCAGCAGGATATCGATCATCAGCACCTGACCGAAGGCAGCCAGCGCGCTCGGCGATCCGATATTGCTGAAGTCGTTGACGATATGCTGCCAGATGTCGGCCGGGGAGCCGAGTCCCTGAGCGGCCGAGGCGGCGGTGGCGATGAGGTCGAACATGGCGGCCTAACGTCCCTGTCTGTAAGAATGGAGAAAGCCGGACCATATACATGGCCCGGCTCTCGCGGCAAAATATATGCGGGTCGGCGGGCGATCCTGGCGACCGCCCCGCGCCTTACTGGTTCATGGTCGCGAAGAAATCCTCGTTGGTCTTGGAATCCTTCATCTTGTCGAGCAGGAATTCCATCGCGTCGACCGTACCCATCTGCATGAGGATGCGGCGCAGCACCCACATCTTGCTGAGCGTCGGCTTCTCGACCAGCAGCTCTTCCTTGCGGGTGCCCGACTTGCCGACGTCCAGCGCCGGGAAGATGCGCTTGTCCGCGACCTTGCGATCGAGCACGATTTCCGAGTTGCCGGTGCCCTTGAACTCTTCGAAGATGACTTCGTCCATGCGGCTGCCCGTGTCGATCAGCGCGGTCGCGATAATGGAGAGCGAACCGCCCTCCTCGATGTTACGCGCAGCGCCGAAGAAGCGCTTCGGCCGCTGGAGCGCGTTGGCGTCGACGCCGCCGGTCAGCACCTTGCCCGACGAGGGAACGACGGTGTTGTAAGCGCGGCCGAGGCGGGTGATCGAATCGAGCAGGATCACCACATCCTTCTTGTGTTCGACCAGGCGCTTGGCCTTCTCGATCACCATTTCGGCGACCTGGACGTGGCGCGTGGCCGGCTCGTCGAAGGTGGAGGAGACGACCTCGCCCTTCACGCTGCGCTGCATGTCGGTGACTTCTTCCGGGCGCTCGTCGATCAGCAGCACGATCAGGAAGACTTCGGGATGATTGTCGGTGATCGCCTTGGCGATGTTCTGCAGCATCACCGTCTTGCCGACGCGAGGCGGCGCGACGATCAGCGTGCGCTGGCCCTTGCCCTGCGGGCTGACGATGTCGATGACGCGGGCCGACTTGTCCTTGACGGTCGGGTCGAGCGTATCGAGCCGCAGTTTTTCGTCCGGATAGAGCGGCGTCAGATTGTCGAAATTGACGCGGTGACGGACGACATCGGGATCGTCGAAATTCACCCGGTTGAGCTTGGTCAGGGCGAAGTAGCGCTCGCCGTCCTTGGGCGCGCGGATTTCGCCTTCCACCGTGTCGCCGGTACGCAGGCCGAACTTGCGGACCTGATTGGGCGAGACATAGATGTCGTCGGGACCGGCCAGGAAATTCGCTTCGGGGCTGCGCAGGAAGCCGAAGCCGTCGGGCAGCACCTCGATCGTGCCCTCGCCCATGATCTGCTCGCCATTTTCCGCCTCGGCCTTGAGGATCGCGAACATCAGATCCTGCTTGCGCAGGGTCGATGCGCCTTCAACGCCCAGTTCTTCGGCCATGGTGACGAGGTCGGCGGGAACTGTCTTCTTGAGGTCCTTGAGATGCATTTGCGAGTCGGTCCGATGCGGTGGTGAGAAAATGGGCCGGAAAGGAAGGAGATAGCCCGACAGAATGGCCGGGAATCCTCGCTCCGGACGGGCGAGGATGTAGCATCTCGCGTGTAGCGATCCGTTGGCCGTCTCGTCAAGGCAGGATGAGGCCTGATTCCGACGGAAAATCACGCTTCCTGGGACATGGATGGCAAGCGGTGGCGCTGGCGCGACGGCCGCCCTCCATGATATAAGCGAGGGACAATATAGAGAGGATGCGGCTATGGGACGGCTCCCCGTTTCGATCAGGGCCTTGCTGGGGATCGCGCTCGCGATCGGCGCCCCGGCCCTTGCCGCGCAGGATGCGCCCGCCCCCACCGCTTCGGTCCTCGATCCCGACGTTCCGCCAGCCGTGGTCCATACCGGACCATCGCTGGACGATCGCGTGACCATTCCGATCTCGATCGACGGCAAGGGGCCGTGGAACTTCATCATCGACACCGGATCGCAGCGCACCGTGATCGCCCGCGACCTGGCGCAGAAGCTGGCGCTCGCGCCGCGCGCCAACGTCATCATCCTGAGCATGACCGGCCGGTCGGAAACCCACACGGTCGCCGTGCCGCGGCTGGGTTTCGCCGGCAGCACCCTCACCGATATCGAGGCGCCGGTGCTGGAGGGAGAGCATCTCGGCGCACCGGGGCTGCTGGGGCTGGACAGCCTGCACGCCAAGCGGGTGACGCTCAATTTCCGTACCGGACGGATGGAGATCGCCAATAGCGGGTCGAGCCGTCGCCTGTCGGTCGATCCCGACACGATCGTGGTGGAGGCGCGCCGCAAGCGCGGTCAGCTGATCCTGCTCGATTCCGACGTCAACGGCATGCGGGTCAACATCATGCTCGACACCGGCACCAATTTCAGCATCGGCAATCTGGCGCTGCGCGACAAGCTGGTCCGCAAGAAACGCGCACCCAACCTGCTCACCGCGACGCTGACCAGCGTCACCGGCGGCACGCTGGTCGGTCAGGTGGGGAAGATCAAGTCGGTGCGAATGGGCCGGGTCAACCTGACCGAAGTGCCGGTGCTCTTCGCCGACGCCAGCCCGTTCAAGGAATTGGGCATGGAGGACAAGCCCGCGCTGATGCTGGGGATCAGCGCGCTTAAGATCTTCGATCGGGTAGCGATCGATTTCGGCCGAGGGAAGGTCGATTTTCTGCTGCCCGATGCGAGCGCGGTAGAGCAGATGCGTTTCGCGGCGAACGACCGGGCAAAGGGGTAAGTCCCCTGCCCGTTCGTCACTGGTTCGGCGTCGGCCGGGTCGCCGGCTGCTGCTGGCGCTGGCGATCGCGGCCCAGCACATTGTCGATCCATTGCTGGTCGAGACGCGGCGGCGAGGGCCGGTCCTCGGGATCGACTTCCATCTGCTGGTCGTCCGGATCGGCCCCCGGCGCCTGCGTCCGGGGACGCTCGATCGGCAGGCCATTCTCGTCAACCATCATGCCGCCGTCCGCGCCCATGCCATTATCCGGCTGGCCATAATAGGCCTCCGCATCCGGCTCCAGCTGCCATTCGGGCAGAGTCACCTCGGTCTCGAACTGCTCGACCGGGCGCTTGGCGACCGCCACCTTCATATAGTCGGCAAAGGCACGTGCGGGCGCCCGGCCGCCATAGAGCGCGGGCACCGCCTTGGCATCGTCGCGCCCGACCCAGACGCCGGTGGTGATGCCGCTTGAGAAGCCCAGGAACCAGCCATCCTTGCCGCTGTTGGTGGTGCCGGTCTTGCCCGCGACCGGACGGCCGATCTGCGCCGCCTTCCCAGTGCCGGTGGACACGGCGGTCTGCATCAGGTCCGTCATGCCGGCCGCAACCCAGGGGGCGACCAGCACGCGGCTGGTATCGTCCTGATGCTGGTAGAGCAGGCGCCCGTCTGCGGTCGTCACCTTGGTGATGCCATAGGGCGTCACCGCGATGCCCTTGCGCGCGATCGAGGCGAAGGCACGGGTCATATCGAGCAGGCGGACGTCCGACGTGCCCAGCACCATCGAGGGATGGGTGTTGATCGGCGTGGTGACACCGAAGCGGCGCGCCATGTCGGCGACGGTCGGGAATCCGACCTCCACGCCCAGCTTCGCCGCGACCGTGTTGATCGAATAGGCGAAGGCGGTGCGGATATCGATGTCGCCGGCGAACTTGCCGTTGCTGTTGCGCGGGCTCCAGCCGTTGATCGTCACCGGCTCGTCGGTGACGCCCGTATCGGGCGTATAGCCCGCCTCCAGCGCCGCCATATAGACGAAGATTTTCCAGGCCGACCCCGGCTGGCGCGTTGCAGTCGTGGCGCGATTATAGTTGGACGTCACATAGTCGAGACCGCCGACCATCGCCCGCACCGCGCCGTCGCGATCCAGGCTAACCAGCGCACCCTGCGTGCCCGCCGGGACATTGGCCTTGATCGATGCGGTCGCGGCATTCTGCATGCCGAGGTCGATGGTGGTATAGACCTCCAGCGGCTCATTGGGTTCGTCGATCAACAGGTCGAGCTGGGGCAGCGCCCAGTCGGTGAAGTAGCGCACGCTGTTCTGCGGCGGCTCAGGCGCCATACGCACGCCGGCCAGATTGGCACTGGCATGGTCGGAAGCGGAGATCGCGCCATTTTCCTGCATCAGGTCCAGCACCACGCCGGCGCGGCCGATCGCGGCGTCGGCATCGGCGGTGGGCGAATAGCTGGACGGCGCCTTGACCAGACCGGCGATAATCGCGGCCTCGGGCAGATCGAGCGACGTGGCGGGATGACCGAAGAACTTCCGGCTGGCCGCGTCGATGCCATAGGCGCCACCGCCGAAATACACCTTGTTGAGATAGAGTTCGAGGATCTGCCGCTTGGAGAATTTCCGCTCCAGCGCCAGCGCCAGCACCATTTCACGGATTTTCCGGCCGAAGCTGTAGCTGTTGTTGAGGAAGATATTGCGCGTCACCTGCTGGGTGATGGTCGATGCGCCCTGCCAGCGCCGCCCTTGCCCGCGTCGCTCCACCGCAACCCAGGCCGCTCGCACCATGCCGATCGGATCGACGCCGGGATGGAGATAGAAACGCTTGTCCTCGGTCGATACCATGGCGTCGACCATGACCTGCGGGATGCGGTCATAGCTCAGCCACTGGCCGAAGCTCGGCCCCAGAGACACGATGACGCGACCGTCCGCGGCATGGACGCGGATCATCTGGCCGTTGGGGGAGGATTTCAGACTGTCATAGTCGGGCAGCGACTGCATCGCGATCACCACCGCGACCACCACCGCCAATATGCCTGCCACAGCCGCCGCCAGACCGATCTTCAGCCCCCGCGTCAGCCATATCCTTGCGCGGCTACGCTGCGCGCCTTTGCTCTTGCTTGATCCTGCCATTTGTGCCGCCCCGAATAGGCGCTAATCCGCGCGTCGGCCAGCGCAAATCATGCACCCGGCGCGGAAAAAGACCGTCGCGGCGTCATGGGGATTGGCGGTTTACCGGCGATGAACGCCTACCTTCCCGCCAATCGCCCGGCCCGCGCGGAAAGGCGTATTCCAGCGTCGATCCAGCCCGTCCGAACGATGGCGAGAGCCATGCAGGCGGCTATTTGGCGTCGTCGCGCGATTTGAAATCCAGGCTGGCGCTGTTCATGCAGTAACGCAGGCCATTGACCCCCGGCCCGTCGGGAAAGACATGACCCAGATGCCCTTCGCAACTGGCGCAGCGCACCTCGGTACGGATCATGCCATGGCTGTTGTCGCGAATCTCCTCGACCGCGTCGATGTCCACCGGCGCGGTGAAGCTGGGCCAGCCCGATCCGCTGTCATATTTTTCCTCGGCGTCGAACAGTTCCGCCCCGCAACCGGCGCAAAAATAGACGCCATCGGCCTTGTTGCTGTTATATTTGCCGGTAAAGGCGCGTTCCGTGCCCGCCTCCCGCAGCACATGAAATTGTTCCGGGGAAAGGCGGTCGCGCCATTCGGCGTCGGTGAGGATCAGCTTCTCCATGGCCGCAATATGGCGCTGTCTGACAGGTCGATCAAGCCCGCTCGCGCGCCGCCTGTCGCGCAATCGCCAGAAGTTCGTGGCGCACCATCAGGTCGCCCAGTCCTCTGCCCCCGCGGCTGGCCCGCTCGGCCTCCAGCAGCCGCTGGACCACGCGCGCGATGCCGCCCGAATCCCACAGCCGCACCTGCCGCGACACCAGCCCCTTCTCTTTCCAGAACACTGCCTTGCCGGCCGATTCGACGGCACCCTCCAGCCGTCCGCTGGCGTCGAACGCCTCGCGGATATTGGCAATCAGCATGGCACGGGTCAGCAACGGCCGGATGACCGAGGCCATGGCCGCGCCGGTTTCGCTCAGGCTGGTCAGCTCGCGATGCATGACCTTGAGGTCGCCGCCCAGCACCGCATTGACCAGCGGCGCGATCTCCGTATCGGGATTGTCGGCGGAAAGTGCGTCCAGCGCTTCGGCCGTCGCCTCTGTCGGGCGGTCGGGCGCCGCGTCCAGATAGAGAACCAGCTTCTCCACCTCTCCCGCCATCAACGCCCGGTCGCCATTGGCGAGGTCGACGATCCGGCGGGCGAGGTCAGTCGGCAGGCGCAGCCCGCTTTCGCGCGCGATGGCGATCGCGATCTGCTCCGATTCCCGCGCATCGGGCTGGTAGGAAATGAACGCCATCGTCGCCTTATGGTCGAGGGCCAGCTTGACCAGCTTGGACGTGGCCTTGAGCGCGCCGGCGACCGCGATCACCGGATTGCCCGCCGCCTCCGCTTCCAGCAGCGCGTTCAGCGCCGGCACCGATTCCTCGCCCATGCCGTTGATGCGTATCCAGCGCCGATCGCCGAACATGGAGATGGACGCCGCTTCATCGGCGAGCCGCGCGGGGTCGTCCTTGAGCGTCGATCCGTCCAGGTCGATCCGTTCGGCCTGCGGCCCCATCGCCCGTTCCAGCCGCTTCGCCAGCGCCTGGCTCCCAGCCTCGTCGGGACCGTAGAGCAGGAAGAAGCGGATGTCGGCCGAAGCCCCCTGACCTGGCGCGTCGAGCGCCTTTTCGATCTGGCCGCGATTGGCCTTCAAGGAGTGGCCGCCTTGCGCGAGAAAAGCGCCAGCCGGGTCACGATCTGGTCCGCCACCGTCTGCGACAGCCGTTCCAGCGCGGTATCTTCGGCCGCTATCGTCGCATATTCGCTCGACGTCACGTCGATGCCCGCGTCCGATCCGGCGGTGTCGTCCAGTATCTGCGCGCCGGTCGCTTCATCAATCAGCTGGTAGCGCGCGCGCAGCGTCCGCCGCTCGCGCGTGATGGCGGCGTCGGAACGAAGGCCGAAGCCGGCGATATTGTCGTCCAGCTTGACCACCAGCCGGTAGCGCGGGCCGCTGCCGCCCTGCATCGCGGCGAGCCGGTCATTGAGCGCGTTGCGCACCAGCCAGCCGCCCTTGCCCTCGATCGGCGCGACCTCGACATTGCCGAGCGCCTGCGCCGCCGCGCCATGCCCGCCCCCGCCATAGACCGGGCGCAGCCCGCAGGCGGTGAGCAGGAGTGGAACGGCGAGGAGGGGAAGGATGCGCTTCATAATCTGAACCCTTAGACCCTCCGTCGTTCCCGCGAAAGCGCGGGAACGACGTGGTTCGATTTAGATCACCAGATTCACCAGACGATCCGGCACCACGATGACCTTCTTCGGCGTCGCGCCGTCTAGGATACGGACCACATTGGGCGCGGCAAGGGCCAGCTTTTCCAGCTCGTCCTTGGGCGTCCCCTTGGGCACGGTGATGGTGTCGCGCAGCTTGCCCATCACCTGGCAGGCGATGGTGACTTCGTCATCGACCAGCAACGCCGGATCGACCGCCGGCCAGGCGGCGTCGGCGATAAGACCGTCCTGCGCCATCTCGGCCCAGCCCTCTTCGGCCAAATGCGGCGTCATCGGCGCGACCAGCAGCGCGAGCGCACGGATCGCGGCGGTGCGCGAGGCGGAGGGCTTGGCCTTTTCGATCGCGTTCACCAGTTCGTAGATCTTGGCGACGGCCTTGTTGAAGCCCAGCGCCTCGACATCCTTGGCGACGCCATCGATGGTCTGGTGCAGCTTGCGGTCCAGCGCCTTGTCCTGACCCTCGGCACTTGCATCCGCCTCGCCGAACAGGCGCCAGACGCGGTTGACGAAGCGCCAGCTGCCCTCGATCCCCGCCTCGGTCCAGGGCAGGTCGCGTTCCGGTGGGCTGTCGGACAGCATGAACCAGCGCACCGCGTCCGCGCCATATTGGGCGATGATGTCATCGGGATCGACGACATTCTTCTTGGACTTGGACATTTTCTCGACGCGGCCGACTTCGACCGGCAAGTTCGACCCACGTTCAAAAAGCTGGCCATCCTTTTTGACCAAGTCAGAAGGCGAGGCCCAGTGCCAGACTTTTCCACCCGGGCCGTCATGACGGATCGCGCGATACGTCTCATGCGTCACCATGCCCTGCGTGAACAGGCCGGTGAACGGCTCGGCAAAGTCCAGCTGCCCCATATGCTGGAGCGCGCGGGTCCAGAAGCGGGCGTAGAGAAGATGCAGGATCGCATGTTCCACGCCGCCAATATATTGGCCGACCGGCAGCCATTGCTCGACCGTGGCGCGATCGAACGGCTTGTCCTTGGGCTGGCTGGCGAAACGGATAAAATACCAGCTCGAATCCGCGAAGGTATCGAGCGTGTCGGTCTCGCGCACCGCCGGCTTGCCGCAGGACGGGCAGTCGACATGCTTCCAGCTCGGATGACGATCGAGCGGATTGCCGGGAATGTCGAAGCTGACATCCTCGGGTAGCACGACGGGCAACTGGTCCTTTGGCACGCCAACCGGGCCGCAGGCCTCGCAATGGATCACCGGGATCGGCGTGCCCCAGTAACGCTGGCGCGACACACCCCAGTCGCGCAGGCGGAACACGGTCTTGCCCGCGCCCCAGCCTTCGGATTCGGCGCGTGCGATGACGGCGGCCTTCGCCTCTTCCACGGCCATGCCGTCGAGGAAGCGCGAGTTCACCAGATGGCCGGGGCCGGTATAGGCTTCGTCATGGATCGGCTTGTCGGCCTCGCCTTCCAGCGCGACGACGCGTTCGACCGGCAACATATATTTGCGCGCAAAATCGAGGTCGCGCTGGTCATGGCCCGGCACGCCCATGACCGCGCCGGTGCCATAGTCCATCAGCACGAAATTGGCGATGAAGACCGGCAGATGCCAGTCGGGATCGAACGGGTGCGCGACGGTGAGACCGGTGTCGAAGCCCAGCTTCTCGGCCGTCTCCAGCTCGGCGGCGGTGGTGCCGCCTTCCTTGCACTTCTCGATGAAGGCGGCCGCGTCCGGGTTGTTCGCCGCCACCGCCTGCGCGACCGGATGGTCGGCCGCGATCGCGACGAAGCTCGCCCCGAAGATCGTGTCCGGGCGGGTCGAATAGACTTCGATCTCGCTGTCGAACGGCGCAACCGGCTTGAAATGGAACTGCAGGCCGACCGACTTGCCGATCCAATTCTCCTGCATGGTCCGCACCTTATCAGGCCACTGGTCGAGCGTTCCCAGCCCTTCCAGCAGGTCGTCGGCGAACTGGGTGATCTTGAGGAACCACTGGGAAAGCTTGCGCTTCTCGACCAGCGCGCCCGAACGCCAGCCGCGCCCGTCGATCACCTGCTCGTTCGCCAGCACGGTCATGTCGACCGGATCCCAGTTGACCGCTGATTCCTTGCGATAGACCAGCCCGGCTTCCAGCATGTCTAGGAACAAAGCCTGTTCATGGCCATAATAGTCCGGCTCGCAGGTCGCGAGTTCGCGGCTCCAGTCGATCGCGAAGCCCAGCTTCTTGAGCTGCGCACGCATGTTGGCGATATTGTCGCGGGTCCAGCTGCCGGGATGGACCTTCTTTTCCATCGCCGCATTTTCGGCCGGCATGCCGAACGCGTCCCAGCCCATCGGATGCAGCACTTCATGGCCGGTCATCCGGCGGAAGCGCGCCAGCACGTCGCCCATCGAGTAATTGCGGACATGGCCGATATGGATACGCCCCGACGGATAGGGGAACATCTCCAGCACATAGGAACGCGGCTTGGAGGAAGAATCGTCGGCCTTGAAGCTCTGCTGCTTATCCCAGGTCGCCTGCCAGCGGGCGTCGGCCTCCAGCGGGTTGAAGCGCCTCTGCATGTCTATTCCTTACAAATGCGATCGGGCTGGGCTTTTCACAAGCCCAGCCCCATATGGTGCGAAAACAGGACGTTACCAACGCCCCGAAAGGGAAGGACTTAGCCGGAGATCGCCATGCGACGCAGGTCGCGCGCCTTGGTGAGGATGATCTCTTCCAGCTTCTGCGTCGTTGCGGCCTTGACAGGCGCGTCGACCCACTGGCCATTCTGGTTGACCTGGCGGCTGGCCGCGACGCGCAGCGCGTCGGCGCGCAGATCCTGGTCGAGGATCGATACGGTCAGCTTCATCCGTTCGGTCGGCGTATTCGGATTGGTGTACCAGTCGGTCACGATGACGCCGCCGTTCGAATCCGTCTGCACCATCGGCATGAAGGACAGCGTGTCGAGGCTGGCGCGCCACAGATAGGCGTTGACGCCGATCGTCGTCACCTTCGACGCGGCGATATCCGCCTTCGGACGCTCCTTGGAACCGCCCCCGCAGGCGGCAAGCGGCAGGAGCGCGGCCAGCAGAAGACCGGTGGAAACAGAAGCGGAAAGGCGGCGGACCATCAGGCATGTCCTAGCTAGGAAGACGAAAATCAGCCCGCTTCTATAGTGCTCGGGCGATAATGGGCAAGGGGGCGCAACCGTGCAACGGATCGGCCCATCGCGATCCCGCCGCTCCGTCCGTCGGAACGGGCCGGTCGGTCATGTGTATTCCGTGCAACAGCTCCGACAAAAAGGGAGTCCTCCCTCTAGTCAGTGGTGGCTTTGCGGGTGTAGAGCGTTACCAAAGATATAAATCGGGGACGAGATTCGAATCATGCGTGTGAACAGGGGATATTTGACAGTGGCGGGCGCGGCGGTTGCCGTGGCCGGCTTCCTGTTGTCTCCCGCGTTCGGCGCTGCAGCCGGCTTTACGGCTGCGCATCTCGATTCCCGCGTGTCGCTCGGCGCGCTGGGCAGCATCTCCTCCTTCACGCCGACGACCAAGGATCCGCAGCTCGCGGCCGCCTATGCGAAGATCGCCGCGTCGGCCAGCCGTCAGGGCTTCCGCTTTACGCCGACCAGCGGGTCGATGAGCGGCCAGCGCTCGATCACCATCATGGTCCGTGCGGCAGAACGCCTCACCAACCCGGCAGCCGATCCGGTCGACATCAAGCCGATGGCGTTCAGCCTCAATGGCGCGCACAATTGGCGCAAGTTCGCCCTGCCCGAAGCGGTGGGCCGCAAGGCGCTGGACCCGGTGCCGGTCGAAACGATGGTCGATTCCAAGAATTTCTCGCTGGATGACGGCAAGAAGGACCGTTTCAGCACCAAGGTGCTGATCGAAAGCCGCCGCGATCCCGCAGCGACCGTCCGCAATCCGTCGGCGGACAAGGATTATTCGCTGGATCTCGCCAGTTCCTATTCGCTGACCCGTAACCTCAATGTGACGGCGGGCTTGCGCTACAATAATAATGTCGCGGGTCGCCTGACCCCGATGACCGACGACCGGCAGGACAGCCAGGCCGTCTATCTCGGCACCATCTTCAAATTCTGATTCAGCCTCCAGGCTGAACTGGTAGATCGAGCCTGCGCGCATGACGCGCAGGCCTGACCTTTGCCGTATTGATCAATGATGCGCGGGCGGACGCTCTTACAACACCGCCGCTATCAGCCCCAAAGCCTGGGCCTCACTGGCTTCCAGATACCAATTCTCCGGCGCCTTCTGCAAAAGCTCCGCCATCGTCACCTGCGAACCCAGGATCAGATTCTCAAACCCCTCATTCTGGATCGCGATCGAGGATTCGATCTCGTTCAGCGTGGCCTTGAGCGTCGCGATGCAGGTTGACAGCGGTCCGGCCAGCTGGATCGCCTTGGTGATGATCCGCTCATGGATCATCAGCCGCGTGCCGCGCGTCAGATAGCGATTCTCCGTCGCGAAGAAGCTCATGAAGGTTGCGCCGGCCGAATAGACCGCCGTCCGTCCCATGAACACCAGTCGTCTTTCCGGATAGAGTTCGGAATGGAAGCGGATATCCTCCCCCATCAGCCGGGCGATCTCCGGGTCGCCGCCCAGGGTGGAGATTTCCACCACCACCAGCCCCTGTTGCGGCGCGGTCGACAGGCAGTTCTTGAAATGCAGATACATGCCATGATCGACGATGCCCGACAGCATGATGGCGGGAAATTCGAAATCCTTGGGCGAAAGCATGGGGGCAGTCATCAACATCAAGCCATCCTCGTTTCTGCACGACGTCGCTGCACTACGCCCCAGCCCGCAAAAGGTGCCGCCCGTTCGGCAAGCGCATGGCGCAACAGCTTACGCGTCTGGCTTGCGCATGGCGCAACAGCTTACGCTTTTGACTGGCGCGCCGCGCAACAGGCTGTAAAGAACAGATCATGACCAAAGAGCAGGTCGCCAAAGGGCAGGACAGATGATCGCGAAACTCAAGGGGCGGCTCGACAGCACCGGCATCGACCATGCCATCATCGATGTGGGCGGCGTCGGCTATCTTGTGGGCGCCTCTTCCCGAACGCTCGCGGCGCTCGGCCCGGTGGGCGAAGCGGTGACGATCCACACCGAAATGCTGGTATCGGACGACGCCATCCGCCTCGTCGGCTTCGCCCGTGCGGACGAACGCGACTGGTACCGGCTGCTCACCCATGTGCAGGGCGTCGGGTCGCGCGTGGCGCTGGCGATCCTGTCCGCGCTGGAGCCGCACGACCTGCACCGCGCCATCGCCGCCGGCGACAAGGCGATGGTCGCGCGCGCGAACGGTGT
Organism: Sphingobium lactosutens; assembly: GCF_013393185.1. Taxonomy (GTDB): domain Bacteria; phylum Pseudomonadota; class Alphaproteobacteria; order Sphingomonadales; family Sphingomonadaceae; genus Sphingobium; species Sphingobium lactosutens_A. Next base: position 60,255 of record NZ_QJQX01000080.1, read on the forward strand.
CGGCCCCAAGCTCGCCCAGCGCATCGTCAACGAACTCAAGGACAAGATCGGCGCGGTCGCCGGCGGCGGTGCCATCGGCATAAGCGGCGGCGTGACGCTCCCCGCCGGCAGCTTCGGCGCCGACGCGCTCTCCGCCCTGCAGAATCTCGGCTTCAAGCCCGCCGAAGCCAGCAGCGCCGTGGCCGCCGCCGAAGAGGAACTGGGCGAAGGCGCCAGCCTTGATGAACTGGTGCGGCTTGCGCTGCGGAAGGCGGCGAAGTGAGCTGCGCATTGGATTGCGATGGCGAAAGGGCTAAGCTTTGATAATGGCAAATCTGAACATTCCCATGCCCCCGGCGCTTGAACAATGGGTTGACGTCCGACTGGCGCAGGGCCGTTACGCCGATGCTGCGGACTATATTCGCGACTTGATCCGCCGTGATCAGGAGGCGGCCGAAGAGGACCGGCAATGGGTTCGCGCAAAGATCGAGGAAGGCTTTGCCTCGGGCGTGATCGATGCGGAACCGGAGGATGTCTTGAGAGAGATCATGGCGCGTCTGCCTGATGCCTAGGATCAGACTTACAGTCGCCGCACGACAGGATCTCAATGACATTCAGGACAGGGGTCTGGAAAGTTTCGGCCCAGAGGTCGTTCGGGCGCATATGCTGGGTTTCGAACGCGTTTTTACGCTATTGCGCGCACACCCCGCCGCGGGTGAAGCAAGGCCCGATTATGGCGAAGGCATCCGGGTATTTTCTCATCGACCGCATCGGATTTTCTATCATCATATTGGCGAGAAAGACATTTTGATCGTGCGCATCCTGCATTCAGCGATGGACGCTGTCGGCGTGATGAGACACCATTCATGACCGACGACCGCCTGCTCACCCCCGCGCGCCGTCCAGAAGATGTCGACGCCGCGCTGCGCCCCAAGTCGCTGGACGAGTTCGTCGGCCAGCAGGCGGCGCGCGAGAATCTGCGTATCTTCATCCAGGCGGCGAAGTCGCGCGGCGATGCGCTCGACCATGTGCTTTTCTTCGGCCCACCGGGCCTGGGCAAGACCACGCTGGCGCAGATCGTCGCCAAGGAAATGGGCGTCGGCTTCCGCGCCACGTCCGGCCCCGTCATCGCCAAGTCGGGCGACCTCGCCGCGCTGCTCACCAATCTCGATGAGGGCGACGTCCTCTTCGTCGATGAGATTCATCGCCTCAATCCGGCGGTCGAGGAAGTGCTCTATCCCGCTATGGAGGACCGAGCGCTCGACCTGATGATCGGCGAAGGGCCGTCGGCGCGCTCGGTCCGCATCGACCTGCCCCGCTTCACGCTCGTTGGCGCGACGACGCGGCAGGGGCTGCTCACTACACCGCTGCGGGACCGGTTCGGCATCCCGGTGCGGCTGCAATTCTACACGGTCGAGGAACTGGAACTGGTCGTCCGCCGCGCCGCGCGGCTGCTCGACCTTCCCATCACCTCCGACGGGGCGATCGAGATTGCGCGCCGCTCGCGGGGCACGCCGCGTATCTCCGGGCGGCTGCTGCGCCGGGTGCGCGACTTCGCTAATGTCGCGGGCGCACCTTCGGTCGATCGCAAGGTCGCCGACGCCGCGCTCCAGCGGCTGGAGGTCGACCAGCTTGGCCTTGACCTCATGGACCGGCGCTATCTGATGATGATCGCCGATATCTATCGGGGCGGGCCGGTCGGTGTCGAGACGCTGGCGGCGGGCCTGTCCGAAGCGCGCGACACGATCGAGGAAGTGATCGAGCCTTATCTGATCCAGCTCGGCCTCATCGCCCGCACCGCGCGCGGCCGTTGCCTCAACGGTCCGGGCTGGAAGCATCTGGGTCTCAATCCGCCGGCCGGATCGCAGGACGGTCTGTTCGACTGAAGATTTCCGATCGGATGGACTCATCCGACCGGAAATCCCGTAAAAGCAAAATGCAACAATCCGAAAGTCATGGCCGTTACGGCAGGGCATCGTTATAGCCTTGCCCAACGCACAGGCGCGCGCCAGACGCACCGGAAACCGCAGGAGTCGAGCCTTGAGGGCCATCGAGAAATTTCCCAACCTCGTCACCATGTTCTTCACCCGCGCGCAGGAAAAGGGCGATGCCCCCTTCCTCTGGCGCAAGAGCGGCGGCCAGTGGCAATCGCTGAGCTGGGCCGACACCGCGCGGCAGGTCGCCTCGCTCGCCGCCGCATTGAAGGCGCAGGGATTGAAGCCGGGCGATCCGGTGATGCTGGTCAGCGAGAACCGCCCCGAATTCTGCATCGCCGACCTCGCCATCATGGCGGCGGGCTGCATCACCGTGCCGACCTACACCACCAACACGACGCGCGATCACCAGCATATCCTGACCGACAGCGGCGCCCGCGCCGTCATCGTGTCGACCGCCAAGCTGGCGCAGGCGCTGATGCCCGCCGTGGTCCGGTCGCAGGCCAGCTTCGTCATCGGCATGGAGCCGCTGCGCGGCGCGCAGGGCACCTGCGCCTGCCACCTATGGAGCGACCTGCTTGGCGCCCATTCCGCGGATGTGGACGCCATCGCCGCCAGCCAGACCGCGACGCGCAACGAGCAGGCCTGCATCATCTACACCAGCGGCACCGGCGGCGCGCCGCGCGGGGTGATGCAGCATCATGGCGCGATCCTCGCCAATGTCGAGGGCGCGGGCAAGGTCGTGGCGGAGGATTTCGGCTGGGGCGACGAGATATTCCTGTCCTTCCTCCCCCTCTCCCATGCCTATGAGCATAGCGGTGGCCAGTTCCTGCCGATGCTGCTGGGCGGGCAGATCTATTATGCCGAAGGGCTGGAAAAGCTTGCCTCCAACATCGAGGAAGCGCGCCCGACCATCATGGTCGTCGTCCCCCGCCTGTTCGAGGTGCTGCGCACGCGCATCATCAAGTCGATCGAGAAGCAGGGCAAATTCCCGACCTATCTGCTGGGCCAGGCGCTGCGCATCGCGGCCAAGGAGCAGGCCGGCAAGACGTCGATCCTCGACCTGCCGATGAAGGCGCTGCTGTCGCGCACCCTGATTCCCAAGATCCGCGCGCGCTTCGGCGGACGGATGAAGGCGCTGGTATCGGGCGGCGCGCCGCTCAATCCCGACGTCGGCCTGTTCTTCGACGCCATGGGCCTGACCCTGCTCCAGGGCTATGGCCAGACCGAGGCCGGGCCGGTGGTGAGCTGCAACCGCCCCGCCGCCGGCATCGCCATGGACACGGTCGGCCCGCCGCTCGACGGGGTGGAAGTCCGGATCGCCGAGGATGGCGAGATCCTCGTGCGTGGCGAGCTGGTCATGCACGGCTATTGGCGCAACCCGGCCGAGACGGAAAAAGCGCTCAAGGATGGCTGGCTCCACACCGGCGATATCGGCGAGATCGACAGCCGCGGCCGCATCCGCATCACCGATCGCAAGAAGGATCTGATCGTCAATGACAAGGGCGATAATGTCTCACCGCAGAAGGTCGAGGGCATGCTGACGCTCCAGAGCGAGATCGGGCAGGCCATGGTCCATGGCGACCGCCGCCCCTATCTGGTCGGCCTGATCGTACCCGACGCCGACTGGACCCGCGAATGGGCCACCGAACGCGGCATCATGGTGGAGGCTGCTACGTCCGATCCTGCCTATCAGGCGGCCTTGCGCGTGGCGGTCGACCGGGTGAATGACGACCTGTCGGTGATCGAGCGCGTCCGCCGCTTCATCCTGGCCGACGAAGCCTTCACCATCGAGAATGAGGAAATGACCCCCTCGATGAAGATCCGCCGCCATGTGATCCGCAAGCGCTACGCTGACCGGCTGGACGCGCTCTACAAGGGGTGAGGCGCTCGTTGGCATATGCCACGTCATATGCTAGGATTTCGGCATGAACATCGAACGACATGTCAAACTGTTCAAGAATGGCCGCAGTCAGGCCGTGCGCATCCCCCGGGAGTTCGAATTGCCGGGCGACGAAGCGATCATGCGAAAAGAAGGCTCGCGCATCATCATCGAGCCAGCCCCCACGCCGTCACTGCTTGCCCGCCTGCAAAGCCTGCAGCCGATTGAAGAGGATTTCGATCCGATTGGTGATGGGCCTGCCGAGCCGGTTGCATTCTGAATCATGTTTCTCCTCGACACCAATATCCTGTCGGACCTCGTCCGGCATCCTCAAGGCGTCATCGCCACACAGATCGCCGAAGTCGGTGAGAGCGAAATCGCGACCAGCATCATCGTCGCAAGCGAGTTGCGCTATGGCGCGGAGCGGCGCGGATCGGAACGGCTGACCGCCCAACTGGAAACGATACTCGAACTCATTCCCATCCTCCCGTTAGGCGATGATGCGGATAGGCATTATGGGCGGCTGCGCGCGACTCTGGAACGCCGCGGCACGCCGATCGGCGCGAACGACATGCTGATCACAGCACATGCTCTCACCCTTGGAGCGACGCTCGTGACTGACAATGTCCGGGAGTTTGAGCGCGTAGAAAAACTCCGTATCGTCAACTGGTTAAGGGCCGACTGATACATTATGCAGGTATGCGACTGCGGCAGTCTTCCGGTCCACATCTACCCTCGCCCTACACCAGCACCAGCCCATCGATCGCCGCCCAGCCATCCGCACCGATGCCGCGCAACATCTTGCGATGCTCTGCCTTCACGCCGCCCAGCGCCATGACGGCGCAGTCCGCCTGCCGCGCCAGCGCCGCGAAGCGCACCCGTCCCAGCGCCGGCGCGCCGGGATGCGATCGGGTGGGGAAGAGTGGCGAGAGCAACAGCATGTCCGCCCCTGCCCGCCTGGCCGTGACGATTTCCCGCCCGTCATGCGCCGGCACGCTGCGGATCATGCTCCGGCGCAACGGCTCCCAACCACGCCCCAAATGTGCGCGCCCATGCCAGCCATCCGCCTTCCACGCCGCTGCGTCGCGCCGGTCGCCTGCCAGGAGCAGCACCAGCCGCCGCCGCCGGGCTATGACGCGAAGCGCCTCGAACAATTCCCGCCCCGCGCGCGCTTCGGTGCGATAGTGGCGAAAGATTATTCCCGCCTGCCCCCTCAGCAGCCGCGCCGCCGCTGCCAGCAGGGCGTCATCCGGCACCCGCTCGTCGGTGATCAGCCAGAGGCCGGGCAGCTTTTTGCGGTGGCGGCGGTGCATGGCCATCCCTATAGCAGCGCGCATGACGACCGCCACTTCTCCTGCCGTGCAGGACGCCGCCCAGCGCCTCGCCACGCTCCGCGACAGCATCGACCGCGCCGCCCGCCTGACGCAGCGCACCGCCGACGATATCCGCCTGATCGCCGTGTCCAAGACGCATGACGCCGACGCCATCCGCCCGCTGATCGAGGCCGGGCAGCGCGCCTTCGGCGAGAATCGCGTGCAGGAAAGTCAGGAAAAATGGCCGACACTGCGCGAGGAGCAGGCCGACATCGAACTGCATCTGGTCGGGCAACTCCAGTCCAACAAGGCGGCCGAGGCGGTCGCTTTGTTCGACGTCATCCATGGGCTGGACCGGCCTTCGCTGCTGACCGCGCTGGCCAAGGCGATGGATGCGGCAGGCAAGCGCCTCCCCTGCTTCATTCAGGTCAATATCGGTGCGGAGGAGCAGAAGGGCGGCTGCGCCATCGCCGATACCCCCGCGCTGATCGCCGCCGCACGCGATGCCGATATTCCGCTGCTGGGTCTGATGTGTGTGCCCCCGGCCGAAATAGAGGCCGCGCCCTTCTTCGCGCTGCTGGCGAAGATGGCGCGGGAGGAAGGCCTGCCGCGTCTCTCCATGGGCATGTCGGGCGATTATGAAACGGCGATCATGCTGGGCGCGACCGACATTCGCGTCGGCACCGCCCTGTTCGGGGAAAGGCCTTCCCCCGCTCGACCCGTACCGGCGAGCGGGAGAGGGATGCTCAGAAACTCCCGCGCAAAGTGACGCCGTAGGTGCGCGGTTCGGCCAGATAGGCCGAGATGAGCTGGTTCGCCATCGGTGCGCCCAGCGCGAACTGGCCCGTGGTCGATGTCGCCGGGCTGCTCGACTGGAGCGGGCTGGAAAAGGCGACCTGGGTATAATCCTGGTTGAAGATATTCTGGCCCCAGAATTCGACCGCCCAACGCTGGTCCTTGCCGCGAATACCAACGCGGGCGTTCACGATCGCATAACCGTCCTGCCGCTTTTCGGGGAACAGGTCGGAGCCGGTATTATAATCGCTGGTCATGCGACCATCGACATAGAAGAGCGCGGACAGACCCGATGATCCGATCTCCGGCGTCCAGGCGACGCTGGCGGTGGTGACGGCCGTGGGCGCGTTGCTGTTGATCGAACCGGGCAGCAGGAACAATGCCGGGTCGAGCGGCACGCTGCCGTCGCTGCTGCCGACCAGACGGTTGGCGAATTTGGCGCGGGCATAGGTGAAGCCGCCCGACACGCGGAAATTGCGCGCCGGCGTCGCCGACAGTTCCAGTTCCACGCCCTGGCTGATCAGGCCCGGCCCGACATCGCCGCTGTCACAGGTCCGCGCGGCGCTCAGCGCGCTGTCGCAGCCATTGATATTCTGCACGACGAAGCTGGTGCCGTTGAAGGTGTTGAGCTGGAAATTCTTGAACTCCTGCCGGAAGGCGGCGATGTTCGCGCTCCATTTGGGCTGGCTGAATTTCAGGCCCACTTCAAAGGAATCGACCTTTTCCGCCGCGAAGCGCAGGCTGGTGACATCGGCATTGCTACGCGGCGCGAACACGGCGGGAATGGCGTTCAGGCCCGTCGATCCCAGCTGGAACCGGTCGAGATTGTAGCCGCCCGCCTTATAGCCCTTCGAATAGCTGCCATAAAGCAGCAGATCGTCGATCGGCTTCCAGGACAGCACCGCCGTGCCGGAAAATTCACCGTCGCTGATCTTGTCGTTGAGGTCGAGCGCATTGAGCGTGGTGGAGCCGTTGCCGAGGCAGCCCAGCGTCAGGATGCCGCCGGCCAGCGTCGCCGCGCTGCCCAGCGCCGCGTTGGTCGCGATCCCCGGCAGGGCCGAGGACTGGAGCGCCGCGCAGGTCGCGTTGTTGTTGTTGAAATCGGCCGAGAACCGCTTGGTTTCATGCGTGTAGCGCAGACCCAGGGTCAGATCGAGCCGCTTGGTGATGTTGATGATATTATGGGTGAAGAGCGCCCAATTCTCGCTCTTCTGATGATAGAGCGAGGCGACGTCGCCGGTGCCGGACGGGATCGCCGCCAGCGCGCGCAGCCCGTTGCCAAGGCCCGTCGAGATCGCGCCCGCCTGCGCTGCGGCGACCGCCGGAGGTACGCCGCGCCCGATCAAAGCGGCGGTCAGCCCGGCATTGAGCTGCGCCTGCGTGCCGGTGATCAGCGGCTGAGTGGCAAGGCCGCTGCCGCAGGCCGCCAGTTGCTGCGCCGTGAAGTTGCTATTGACGCTGGCACCGGCCATCAGGCGGCAGGCGGCGAAGCGACCATAATCCGCACCGAAACGGATATTGTCCTGAAGCGTCAGTTTTTCATTGGCGTAATAGCCGCCGACCAGCCAGTCCAGCACCTCGCCAAAGGCCGATCCCTGGAGACGGAGTTCCTGGGTGAAGGTCTTGAACTGGCGGTAGGTGTTGGGATCGCGATAGAGCAGGTCGGCGCGATTATAGTCATAATCGCCATAGTCTCGGGATTTATAGTCGCGATAGGCGGTAATGCTGGTCAGCGTCGCGCCGCCGAAATCATAATTGACCTCGCCAGACACGCCCCAGTCCTTCAGCTTGCTCACATAGTCGCGGCCCGGCGTGATGCTGAGTTCGCGGTCATAGGGGTCGGCGGCTATGGTGCTGCCCTGCCCCGCCAGGATCGCCGCGATCCGGTTGAAGGGCGCAGTCGTATAGCCTCCACCGGCCGCCGGACGCCGTTCGCGCGCCTCGATATAGGCCGCGCCGCAGCAGCTTTCGTCGCGATTAGTATAGTCGCCGATCAAGCGGATGGAGAGCGCGTCGTTCGGCTCGATCAGCGCCTGTCCGCGCAGGAAATAGCGGTCGCGATCATTGGTATCGCCGACCTTCGCGCCGGTCGCGTCGACCAGCTTGTAAAAACCGTCGCGCTTGCTCCACACGCCGTCCAGCGCCAGCGCGATGCCGTCGGCCACGGGTCCGGTGACGCGGCCCGACAGGCGCCAATAGTCGTAATTGCCGTAGGTGACTTCGCCCTTGGCGTGGAAGGTGTTTTCCGGCGCCTTGCTGATGATGTTGATGAGGCCCGCCGATGCATTGCGGCCGAACAGCGTGCCCTGCGGCCCGCGCAGCACCTCGACCCGCTCGATCTCGCCCAGTTCGTTAAGGCCCGCGCCGGTGCGCGAGCGATAGACGCCGTCGATGAACACCGCCACCGAACTTTCCAGTCCCGGATTGTCGCCCACCGTGCCGATGCCGCGGATACGGGCCGAGGCATTGGCTTCGGACCCGGTCGAGGACACGAGCAACGAGGGGGCCAGCTGGTTCAGCGTGCGGATGTCGCTGGCGCCGCTATTCTGCATCGCATGTGCGCCGACGGCCGATACGGCGATCGGGACATCGGACAGGGGGCTTGCGCGACGGGTGGCGGTCACGATGATGTCGGCGCCCGGTTCCTCCGCGGCGGCCTGCGGTGCGGCATCGTCCTGCGCGAATGCAGGCGCTGCCAAGCCCAGTGCGGCAGCGCAAACGGTCGTCAGCCAGAGACTCTTGTCTGTCATGATGGTTCGATCCTCTCCTGGCCCGCGCAACTTTCTGTCGCTTCGGGATGTGGGTGATTATGCTGCCACAGCAGGCACAAGGCAAGATAGCCCCGTTTTTCAGCGCTTTCCAATTGGTGAAGCGGCCAGAAAATCATCATCTGTTGCCTAACAGCAACAGGTTAATTTCCGGTTTCCGTAGCGTCGGATTACGATAAGGGAAAGCGCAGCAGCCGGTCCGCGACCGGCACGAGGGCGGCCGCATCCGGCCCCACCACACGGCGAATCTCCCCATTACCCGCATCCAGTCCCCCTGTCAGCGCGCCGAGCGCAGGCAGAATCAGCTTGGTCGCCGATCCCACGAAACAGCGTCGCGACACATGCCGTCCACGCAAGGACAGGCGCAGCTTGGGGTGGAAATGACCGGAAATTTCAGGTCTGGGATCGCCCGGCTCGGCCTCATGCCGCAACCAGATCCCCTCGACCTCCGCCTCCGTCACGCGCCTCCCCCCCGGCATGATCGTGACACCGGCATCATGATTACCGGTTATCCAGGTCCAGTCCAGCCTTTCCGTAAGGGAAATCAAACGATTCCGCGCTTTTGCGTCGAGCCGAGCGGCGCCGTCGCTGTCATGGAAGCTGTCGCCCAGCGAAAATACTGCGCGCGCACCGGTGCGTGCCACCAGCGCCTCGATCACGTCCAGCGTCGCCTGGCTGTCATGCGGGGGCAGGAACTGGCCGAAGCGGGCGTACCAGCTCGCCTTTTCGAAATGCAGGTCGGCCACCAGCAAAGCGCCCCGGTCCGGCCAAAAGAGCGCGGCCTCGGGCAGCGCCAGAAAATCATGACCTGCGAACGAAAGGGGAACCATGGCCTGCCTATGCGCCTGTCCGGCCCGGCTTTCAAGAGGCCGGCCAAGCGACTATAGGGTCCGCCATGTCCTACACCGTCGCTGCCCTCTACCATTTCACCCATTTTGCCGATCCGCAGGCTGTCGCTGCCGACCTGAAGGCGCTGTGCGCCGACCTTGGCACCTGCGGCACGCTGATCGTGGCGGGTGAAGGGATTAACGGGACGGTCGCGGGCGAGGCCGACGCCATCGCCGCCCTGATCGCCCATGTCCGCGCCCTGCCCGGCTGCGCCGATACGGACGTCAAATATGCGCAGGCCCATGAAGCCCCCTTCGCCCGGATGAAGATCAAGGTGAAAGCGGAAATCGTGACGCTGGGCGCGGGCGACCTCGACCCCGCCAACCGGGCGGGCACCCATCTCGACCCGGCCGACTGGAACGCGCTGATCGCAGATCCTGACACGGTCATCATCGACACCCGCAACGCCTATGAGGTCGCCTGCGGCACGTTCGAAAATGCGATCGACCCGGCGACCCGATCCTTCCGCGAATTTCCCAGCTGGTTCGACGATTTCGCCGCCGACCTGAAGGCGCAGGGCCGCACGCCGAAGATCGCCATGTTCTGCACCGGCGGCATACGCTGCGAGAAATCGACCGCGCTGGTGAAGGCGCGCGGTTTCGACGATGTCTATCACCTCAAGGGCGGCATCCTGCGCTATCTGGAGGAAATGCCGCAAGCCGACAGCCGCTGGCAGGGCGACTGCTATGTCTTCGACGAGCGGGTGACGGTGGGCCATGGTCTGAAGCCTGGCGACTACACCACCTGCCGCGGCTGCGGCCTGCCCCACCCGCGCGAAGCGGAGCATGATTGCCCCGGCGACGAACTGGGCGCCTGGCCGCATCGGGGCTGAGGGGTGCAGATAATTCGCCGCACATACGAGATAGCCCGTGACCACTGACAGCGAACAAAAAAGGGGAAAATGATGACCGCGCCAATTTCAACTGATGAGCGCCGTGAGCATTTTGCTTATTGCGTTCAACTATTTGGTGGGACCACGGCTTTCTCGCGGCGCCTTGGCATAGACGAGCGGGCCATCCGCCGTTTCATCAATGGTGAGCGGCCTCTTGGGGACGGGCTGCTGGAAGATACCGCCAAGGCATTGCGCCTGCTCATCGCTGAAGCGACCAAGGCGGACGAACAGATTACGGCCATCTTGCGCGATTCACCGACCGATCCGTCATAGAGTTCCGCTTATCCCTCGCGGTCAGTGGCGATGGCGCGCCGCTGGCCATTCGAGGAGCGCTCTGGCTCAAGCCGTCGTCTCGACCAGTTCGGCTATCTCGAACACATAGCTTTTCCAGCCGCGCATCTTTGCGCCATCCGCGGCCGGACCTTTCAGCTTCTTCGCTTCGGCGAGGGAGCGGCAATGGCCCCAGAAGACTTCCGTCTTGCCGCTTTCCAGCACGGCGACGATCCGCCAATAATGGGTGAAAGCGTCCGCCGTCGGCCCGATCGTCTTCACATAGCCGTCGGGCATGGTCGCGGTCAGATAGCGTTTCCTGCGTGCCACCCGGCTATCCCCGATAGCGATGCAGGCCCGCGCCATGGACACGCAGCCATTCGCGCGCCGGTCGGGGATCGGCGCCATGAATGCGCCGGTGCGCGGCATGGAAGGCCGGGCTGTGGTCCATGTGCAGCAGATGCGCCAGTTCATGCGCCACGGTCGCGCGCCGGACCTCGGGCGGGCAGAGGATCAGCCGCCAGCTGTAGCGGATCGCCCCCGAAGAGGCGCAACTGCCCCAGCGGCTGCGCGGATCGCCCACGCCGACCGACGCGACGATCAGGCCATGGTCGCGCGCCAGTTCCTGGCTTTCGGTCTCCAGCACCGCCTTCGCCCGCGTCACGAGCCAGCGCCGCACGCGCGCACCGACCGATTCCGCCGCGCCGCCCAGCAGCAACCGGTCGCCTTCCAGACGAATGGTCCGCGTCGCGCCTTCGACCCAGTGGATCGTCACCTCGCGCCCCTCCAGCGGGAAGACCGCGCCATGCGCCAGCGGCGTGATCGCCGGCTGCCTGGCCATCTGGGCGCGAACCCAGCCTTCATGGTCCTGCGCCCAGCCGAGCGCTTTCTTGAGGTTCGCCCGCGCCGGCAGCGACAGGCGCAGTCCGCCCCGCGCGCCGTCGATCGTCAGCCGATAGCTGCGCGCCCGCGCCGACCGCAGCACGCGCACCGGCACGGCGACGCCGTCGACCAGGATCGTAGCCTCGGACTCAAAGTTCGCGGTCGACAAGATGATTTTCCCAGTCGCCCGCGTCCGCCTCCGCCACGGTCCAGCCGCGCACCGACTCCCCGGCGCGATGCACCGCTTCCCGATCGCCGCAGACCAGATAATGCCATTCCGGCAGCGGCAGTCCCTCGCCCCGCAGCCGATAGGCGCAGGTACGCGGCAGCCAGCTGATCTGCTTCACCTTGGTCGGGGTCAGCCGCACGCAGTCGGGCACGAATTTGCGCCGGTCCTTGTAATTGCTGCATTGCCCGCTCTGCCGGTCGAGCAGGCGGCAGGCGACATTGGTGGGGTAGATATGCCCCGTATCTTCATCCTCGGCCTTGTGCAGGCAGCATTTGCCGCAGCCGTCGCACAGCGCCTCCCATTCGGCGCGGTCGAGCTTGTCGAGGGGCTTTTCCCAGAAGTTCGTCACTTGATCCATTTTTCAAGGAAGGCGAGCACCATGTCGGGCGAACCTTCGTCCACGTCCGGCGTGCCCGGATCATCCACCGGGACCAGCGCCACCGGCTTGCCGTCGCCATCGAACAGATAGGGCGTGCGGCTGTGGCTTACCAGATAGTCGGTCGTTCCGCCCGATTTTTCGGGCCCGGCCTTTTCGGGATTGTAGATTACCACGAAATCCTTGGCGACCTTCGCAATCTGCTCCTTCGTGCCGGTGAGGCCGATCAGGCGCGGGTGGAAGGCGGCGACATAGGTCTTGAGTATGGCGGGCGTGTCGCGATCGGGATCGACGCTGATCAGCATCGGCTGCACCTTGGCCGCCAGCGCCGGCTTTGCCTTCTCGAACTTCGCGAAGGCCTGCATGATCCGTTGCAGGTCGACCGGGCACACGTCCGGGCAATAGGTATAGCCGAAATAGACCAGGCGATACTGGCCTTTGAAATCGTCCCAGCGGGTCGGTTTGCCGTCCTGGTTGGTGAGGGTGAAGGGCGCGCCGATCCGGGCGCCGACCAGTTCCCCCTGCGCGCTGTCGGCGCTTGATCCATTGCCCCCCGCGCCCATATTGCAGGCAGCGAGCAGGGCGAGCAGCGGCAAAGCGGCAAGTGCGACGTCTTTGTTCATGGCATGGCCAGCCATGCCTTGCTAGGACGCGATTTGCAATGCAACGGGGCGCGATGATGAAGAAGAGCTATGTTTCCGCTATCCTTGGGTCGATCGCGCTGGCGCTGCTGGCGCCCGGCCCGGCGCAGGCGCAGTTTTCGGACAATTATAATTTCCTGAAGGCGGTGAAGGACAAGGACGGCCAGAAAGTCACCGACCTGATCCAGAAGCCAGGCTCCACCGTCATCAACAGTCGCGACGTCACCACCGGCGAAAATGCGCTGCACATCATCGTCGCGCGCCGCGACGCGACCTGGCTGACCTTCCTGCTGGCCAAGGACGCCAATCCCAACCTGACCGACAATGACGGCAACACGCCGCTGATGGATGCGGTGCAGGGCCGGTTCGAGGAAGGCGTACGTACGCTGCTGGCCTACAAGGCGCAGGTCGACAAGGCCAATGGCAGCGGCGAGACCCCGCTGATCCGCGCGGTCCAGTTGCGCGATGTCGGCATCGTCCGCCTGCTGGTGGCGCAGGGCGCCAATCCCGACAAGCGCGACAGCATCGCCGGCATGTCCGCCCGCGACTATGCCCAGCGCGACAGCCGCACACCCGGCCTCACCGAAGCGCTGGACGCGGCCAAGAGCGTCGCCAAGCCGGCCGGACCGGTGCAGGGTCCGGTGTTCTGAATTCCCGGCGGTCGGGTGCCTTCATCCGCGCCCGGCCCGCACTTCCTCCTCGCTCCACCAGCGCAGATGATGCGCGACGCCGCTTTTCAGTATGCAGGATTCGAGCGCAGCCGCGAGCCGCTCCACCACCCCTGTCGTGTCGACGCGGCCGAGCCAGCTCCACACCCGCGGCTTCGATGGCGCGATGAAGCAGAGATGGCCGTTCGGATGGTCGGGATAGGGACCGCATCCGATCCAGAGTGAAAAGCCGGGATTCGCCAGCACCACGCACCATCCCCAATCCTCGGCTACGATCTTGCGGATGCGATAGCCATGGACCGGCAGCGCGATCGCCAGTTGCCACGCCAGCATCTCGCCCGCCGGCGCTGTGCCCGGCGGATCGCGCAACGCTCCCGATCGAAACTCCAGATGGGACCGCATGCGTCTCCCTGTCTGACCTACCAACCTAATTCGGCAGCATGGTCCGGGTCGCTGAGCGCCGTCAACCGTCGTGCGGCGCGCCGGGCGAAGCGCAGCGTCTCCGCCTTGCGCCGGGCGGCCGCCAGCGGCTCCACCGGCGCGGGGCGCACCAGTTCGGCATCATATTGGTCGGCGACGATCAGCCCGGTGCGGGTCGGCCACAGCGCCTCGCTTTCAAACGGACTGAGATCGAACCCGGCCGGCACCGCCCAGAAGAAACGGTCGCAATAGTCGAAATAATCGGGCCACTTCATGTCGCCCAGCAGGTCGGCGCGGCTGCACTTGATCTCGACGATGGTCAGCCGCCCGGCGCTGTCGATCGCCATGATGTCCGCGCGGCGGCCATTGGGCAGCGGGACTTCCAATATGCCGCTCATATCGTGGCGGAAGAAAAGGCGCAGCGTCCCCCGCGCCACCGCCAGCGCGGTGCCATCGGTCAGCGAGGAACAGGTGTCGGGGGAAGCGGTATCCATGGGCCGATATTAGAACATTATAGGAACAAAAGAAAAGGCCGATTCGGATGTCCGAACCGGCCTTCAGCCAATCGGTGCTGCCACGCCGCCAACGGCGCGGGGCGATATCAGCGATAGAAGATATGGTTGTCGATCGACGCCAGCTTGGTCTTGCCCCAATCGGGCGAGACGCGGCGGGCGTGGAAGAAGAGCGCGCCCTCGGCGCGGCTGTCCCAGCTGTCTTCCATCGCGATCTGGGCGATGGCGACGGCTTCGCGCCAGCTGTCGCTGCCGGTGCGAATCGGCGGCATGCCATGGCCGCGCACGAAGCTGAACTGGCTCGGCTGGTATACGACACCGCACAGGCTGTCAGCGAAGCGACCGGATTTGGCGCGATTGATGATCACGCGCGCGACGGCCAGTTGGCCTTCCAGGCTTTCGCCCTTGGATTCGAAATAGACCGCACCGGCCAGGCACTTCATGTCGCCGTCAAGCTCCTCGGGCGCGCCTTGGGCGTCGACCAGAGCAGCGAGGCTGTTCGCCTGGAAATCGGGGTCGGTCGAAAAACCGTTTGCGCCCTTGGGGGCGGTAGCCAGCGGCTGCGCGACTTCGCGCGGCGCGGCGAACGTGACGGACTTCTGTCCGTTCATGGCTTCGATAGGAAGCGAGGAAGAGGTGACGAGCGTCTCGCTCGCGACCGACATGTCAGAGGCCGAAACCGCTGCGGCAGCGGAGAGGGCAAAGGCTGCGAAGATGGCAGCTTTAAGACGAAAACTCATTCCGGTTCAAAAACGTGCGGTTCTTGGCCTGGGCGTCGCATTAACCCATATTCTTCGCGACGACCGGCCGCCTCCCGTCTGCGTGTTTACCGCACCCGCCCCCCAATGGGCGATTTCGGCAACCTGCGCGTTGGCGTTGGGCGCCTCTGCACGGCTCATGACGGTGAGTCAACGATCAGCAGATCGTTTCAGCGGCGAAGCGTTCCCCTTCCGGGACATCGAGTTCTATCAGCCAAAGGTCCGGGTCCGACCTGCGCCGCCGCGCGATATACTGGTCCAGCGCCTCGGGTCCCTCTTCGGGAGAGGGTCCACAGCGCATCAACGCATAACCGCCGGCAAAGTTCGGCACCCGCTCCAAAAGACCGGTTTCCTGTCCCTTTTCAAGCAGTTGTAGCAGGATTATACCGCTGATCTCATCGCCCTTGGCCAATATGGTGACAAAGCCGCCCACTGCCGCCACGCGGCGGCGCAACGCCCCGACCAGCATCGCGCTGGTCAGCCGTGGATCAGCCGACATATCCGGGGAGCGATGACAGCGGGAATTGCGAGCGCATGAAGGTGCCGGTACCCCGCCCCACTTCCTCGCCGCTGGCGTCGATCAGGCTCGCCTCGGCCACATAGACCCGGCGCTTGCCGCTGATCCAGCGGCCCTCGGCCCGGATGCGTCCCGGACCGATCGGCCGGGTGAAAAGCAGGTTGAAGGCGGTGGTCAGCAAGAAACGGTCGCTGACCAGGCTGTTGGCGGCGTAGAAGGCCGCATCGTCCAGCATTTTGAAATAGACGGTGCCATGCACCGCGCCGGCGGCGTGGAACTGGCTTTCGTCGACATCGAAATCGATGACCGACCGGCCCGGTTCGTCGATCATCAGTTCCGACCGGAACAGCCGGTTGATCGGCGCGGAGCGGTAGAGATTTTCAAGCGCTCGAAAATGCGCGGCCTCGCCACTGGTGGCGGCCGGCGCCTCAGGCTGCGTCACGCGCCTCGCCACCCGCCAGCAGCGCATGCAGCGCCTCGGTCGACCTGGCGCCGCGCAGGCGCGCGACATTATTTTCGTCACGCAGATAGCGGGACACGCGCGCCAGCGTCTTGAGATGCTCGGCCCCGCTGTCCAGCGGCGACAGCAGGGCGAAGACGACATCGACCGCCGCCTCGTCCACCGCATCGAACGGCACCGCCGGTTCAAGCAGCACGACCACGCCGCACATCTTGTCGAGGCCGGCAATCTTCGCATGGGGGATGGCGACACCACCACCGAAACCGGTCGATCCCAGCCGTTCACGTTCGAACAGGGCATCGCCCACCTCGTCGGCGTCCAGTTCATAGGCGCATGCCGCCAGAGCAGCGATTTTCTGGAAAAGCGCCTTCTTGCCGTTCGCCGCCAGCCCCGTCGCGAGCGCTTCGGGCGAAACGATGTCGTTGAAACTAACCATGGTCAATCCGAAATGGCCGAGCCGCGCAGTCGGGTCCTCGCGCGATCCTCCGACAATGAAAGCCCGGCCCCATAAGCTGCCTGCACCCGGAGGTCAAGGCGACGGGGCCGGGCACGCCAGGATCAGCCGCGCGGTTCGACCCAGCCGATCGTGCCGTCATGACGGCGGTAGACCATGTTATAGGCCGATGTGCCGGCGTTGAGGAACAACAACGCATTCGTGTTGCGCAGATCCAGCATCATCACCGCATCGGATACGCTCGCCTCCGGAATGTCGACCCGCGTTTCGGCCACGATCAACGGTGCGTCGATCGGTTCCTCCTCCTCGGCCACGGTGGCGAAGATGGTATAGCCCGCGCCGTCGATATCGTCGACGCTATAGCCATTGACGCGCTGCGCCTCGGCGGCGGCGGCCTGCATGCTGCGATCCTTCAGGCGGCGCATATAGCGGCGAAGCTGCTTTTCGATGCGATCCGATGCCTGTTCGAAGGCCGGATGCGCTTCCTGTGCCTCGCCCGCACCCTTCAGGATCAGGCCGGTCATGACATGACACACGATATCGCAATGGAAGGCGCCATGCGGAGCCGGCCGGAAGGTCACCTGAGCGGAAATCGTGCGGGAAAAATATTTCTCGGCCATCGCTTCGAGCCGGTCGACAACGTGGCGCTTGAGCGCCTCACCCGTTTCGACCTGATGCCCGGAAACACGAATATCCATATGCCTTCTCCTTATTCTTGCCGGGTCGCCGGGAGGACGGCCCGGTTGGCTTGGAACCATGAGGCCGGCAGCGTGCCTGTCGGCCTATGCCTCCTGCAGCCAGAGCGGCTCCTTGAGCGTCGCGACAAACGCTGCATGCCGTTCCAGCTCCTGCGCGCTGGCCGGGAAGGCCCGCGCAGGACGAACAGGGCGAACCAAGGGAGTTTCCATCAGTTCCACCCTGACGATCTCTTTCGCTTCCTCCTGTGCCAGACCCAGGCCGATCTGACGGCCTCCGGTCAACTCGATGTAAAGTTGCGCGAGCAATTCGGCGTCGAGCAGCGCGCCATGTTTGACGCGATGGCTGCGGTCGATGCCATAGCGGGTGCAGAGCGCGTCCAGGCTGTGCTTGGCGCCGGGATGCAGGGTGCGCGCGATGGCGACAGTGTCGATCATGCGGTCCATCGATATGTCGGGATAGCCGCACAGCTTCAATTCGTGATTGAGGAATCCGAAGTCGAAACGCGCATTGTGCGCGACCAGCGGGCTGTCCTCGATAAATTCCAGCAATTCCGCAGCGCCCTTTGCGAACAGGGGCTTGTCGCGCAGAAAGTCCGCCGACAGGCCATGCACCGCGAAAGCAGCTGCCGGCATATCGCGCTCGGGATGATAATAAGCGTGGAAGGTCCGACCACTCGGCACGCGGTTGATGAGTTCGATACAGCCGATTTCGACCAGTCGGTCGCCGGATGCGGGATCGAAGCCCGTCGTTTCGGTATCGAAAATGACTTCGCGCATCGCCCTCTTCATTCGACTCTGTGGGCCAACCCTTATCTGCCTGTCTTCGCGCCAAGGCAAGCGACCAGACGCCTGACCTGTGCGCGGGTCGCGGCAAATGTCGTACCCGTAAAGATGATATGGTCGGCCCGACGCCGCTTTTCAGCATCGGGGGTTTGCAGATGGACGATCTGGCGGAATTTGGCCACCGTCATACCCGGCCGCACCAGGACTCGCTTGCGCTGTTTCCAGGCCGGGGCGCTGACGACGATGACTCCGTCCAGCCGCTTCTGCCCATGCGTCTCGAACAGCAGCGGAATGTCGAGGATCACGAAAGCGCGCGACCGATGCCGGCGCAGGAATATTTCACGCGAATCCCGAACCGCCGGATGGACGATGGCCTCAAGCGCCTTTCGCTCCTGCGGATGGCCGAACACCGCCGCGCCCAGCTTCGCCCGGTCGACGCCCCTGGGTCCGGTCGTACCGGGAAAGCGTGCCTCGATCGCCGGCAGCAGCCGACCGCCCGGTCCTTGCAGCCGATGCACCTCCGCATCGGCATCGAACAGGGCTACGCCTTCACGCCGGAACATCGCCGCGACCGCCGACTTGCCCATGCCGATCGAGCCGGTGAGGCCGTAAACCTTCATCAGTCCGCGGCTCTTATTCGTCTACGGCAAGCAGCAGCGCGCGCAATTCCGCGTCCAGATCGCGCGGAGCCTCGGCATCGAAGAAGATGTCGAAGGCGAGCGCCGCCTGCCCGATCAGCATTTCAAGCCCGTCGAGCGTCTTGAGGCCCCGCGCCCGCGCTGCCTTCAGTAGCGCCGTTTCCAGCGGCGTGTAGACGATGTCATAGACGGTCGCGCTCTCCGGCAGCGGCGAAAGGTCCAGTTCCAGCAGCGGCTGACCCACCATGCCAAGCGAAGTCGAGTTGACCAGCAGGTCGACGGCGGGCAGCGCATCGTCCATGCCGATCGCCCGGCCCTTTACCCCAGCGCGATCGAGCAGCGCCTGCGCCTTGGCCGGATCGCGCGCCATGATGGTGATGTCGGGCACGCCAAGGCTGGTGAGCGCGAACAGGATCGCCCGCGCCGCGCCGCCCGCGCCGACCAGCACCGCGCTCTGCCCCTTCCACTTGTCGCGCAGTAACGGCTGGAGGAAACCGCCCGCATCGGTATTGGTGCCGATCAGCGGGCCACCGGTTTCCGACGCGATGGTATTCATCGCCCCGATCCGCTCCCGCACGCCGCCCGGATCGTCGGTATAGTCCATCACCGCGATCTTGTGCGGGATGGTGACGTTACAGCCCAGCCAGTCGGGATCGGCGCGTCGTGCGAGGAAATAGGCCGCCAGCCCGTCGGGCGTCACATGCGTCTTCTTATATTCCGCCTCGATATCCAGCGCCTGGAGCCAGAAATTATGGATCAGTGGCGATTTGCTGTGCGCGATCGGATCGCCGATCACTTCGGCATAAGGGAGCTTGTCGGTCATGCCGCCAGAACGCCCCGCACGCGCAGAAAGTCAAGCAAAGGCAGCAGCGGCAGGCCCTGAATCGCGAACTGGCTGCCTTCCACCTTGCTGAAGATCTGCACCCCCGGCCCCTCGATCCGGTAGCAGCCCACGCACCAGCGCAACTCCTCCCAATCGGCATCGAGATAGGATTGGATGAAGGCGTCGGACAAGGGCCGCACCGTCATCCGCACCCGCTCGACATGGCGCCAGATCGCCTCGCCATTGAGCGCGATCACCGCCGCGCTGTGGAGATGGTGCACCCGCCCCGACAACAGCTTCAGGATGCGCTCGGCATCGGCACGGTCGACCGCCTTGTCGATCATCTCGCCGCGTTCTTCGCCATCGCCGATGCCCCCCGCCAGACTCAATGTCTGGTCGCAGCCCAGCACCAGGCCGCCCGGCACCCGCCGCGACACCTTGAGCGCCTTCAACTCCGCCAGCGCATCGGCCAGCGCCCGCGCATCGAGGCCGTCGGCACGCAGCGCTTCCTTGGCCGCTTCCTCATCGACGCCCGGAGACAGCGCCTCGAACGGCACCTGCGCGGCGCTGAGCAATGCGCGACGGCTCGCACTTTGCGAGGCAAGGACGATCATGATTCCCCTCCGACCGCCAGTTCGCGGTCATTGAACAGATTGATGATGGCGGCGGCGGCCTCCTCGATCGAGCGTCGCGTCATGTCGATCACCGGCCACCCATTGTCGGCGAACATGCGCCGGGCGAAGGACAGTTCATCCTGCACCTTTTCCAGATCAACATAGCTGGTTTCAGGCGCCTGGTTGAGGGAAAGGAGCCGGTTGCGGCGGATCTGCACCAGCCGTTCAGGGCTGACGGTCAGCCCGACGACCATCGGATGTTTCAGGCTGTAGAGGCTGCGCGGCGGCGGGGATTCCGGCACCAGCGGGATATTGGCGGTCTTGTAGCCGCGATTGGCGAGATAGATGGACGTCGGTGTCTTGGACGCGCGCGACACGCCCGCCAGCACGATGTCCGCCTCCTCCCAATTTTCATGCCCCACGCCATCGTCATGGGCGATGGTGAACTGGATCGCCTCGATCCGGGCGAAATAGGCTTCGTCGAGGATATGTTTGCGCCCCGGCCGGGTCCGCGTCTCCTGCCCCAATATGTTGGACAGGGCGTCGGCCACGCTGTCCAGCGCCGCGACATGCGGCAGGCCGAGTGCGCGGCAGCGCGTTTCCAGCCGGCGGCGCAGCATATGATTGGTCAGGGTGAAGAGCACCAATCCCGGATTGGCGGCGATTTCCTCCATGATCCGGTCGAGATGGACCTCGGACCGCACCATCGGCCAGAAATGGCGGATCGCCTCGACATTCTCGAACAGCCCGATCGCCGCCTTCGCGATATTCTCCAGCGTCTCGCCGGTGGAGTCAGACAGGAGATGAAGGTGGATGCGCGCCATGGGCACATCTCTGTGGGGAGGCTGTGGATAAAGCAAGGGATGAATCTGTGGATAAATATCGCCCCTTTTCCCGTCCCCATTGACCGGAATCTTATCCACAGACCCCCAACAGGTCCGATTTTTCCTCCACAGCCTGTGGATAACGTGGATAGCGACTCTGACTCGCCACCGCTTCCGTGACTCACCGGAGTCAAGCTGTTGGCAAAAGCGGGCACAACGCATAAACCCCGCTGCCAACGGACCAACTATCTCCACCATCCTTTGAATCTAAAATTAAAGAGAGAGTCTGATGAGCTTCGACGCCCCGGTGGCCCGCGCCGACAAGCCCCTTTTGGGCGTCCTCAAGGGCGACCGTCCTGTCGTCCCGCCGATGTGGCTGATGCGCCAGGCCGGCCGTTACCTACCCGAATATCGCGCGCTGCGTGCGGACAAGGGCGGTTTCCTCGAACTCGTCTATGACAGCGCCGCCGCGGCGGAGGTGACGCTCCAGCCGCTCCGCCGCTTCGGCTTCGACGGCGCGATCCTCTTTTCCGACATATTGATCGTCCCTTATGCGATGGGACAGCAGCTCTGGTTTGAGGCTGGCGAAGGTCCGCGCCTAGCCCCGATCCTGGCCGAGACCGACCTGTCGACGCTGAAACCCGATTTCAGCCGCTTCGAGGCGGTCTACGAGACCGTCCGGCAGGTGAAGGCGGCGCTGGACCCGGACGTGACCTTCCTGGGCTTTGCAGGCAGTCCCTGGACCATCTCGACCTATATGGTGGCAGGACAGGGCAGCAAGGATCACAGCGCCGCCCGTCGCATGGCCTATAACGAACCCGATAGATTCTCTGCTCTGATCGACGCGATCGTCGACGCGACCGTCATCTATCTGTCGGGCCAGATCGAGGCCGGCGTGGAGGCGGTGCAGCTGTTCGACAGCTGGGCCGGGAGCCTCGCTCCGCTCCAGTTCGAACGCTGGGTGATCGAGCCGAACCGGCGGATCGTCGAGCGGCTGAAGGCGATCCATCCCGATATACCCGTCATCGGCTTTCCCAAGGGGGCGGGGGCGAAGCTGGCCGACTATGCGGCGCGGACTGGCGTCGATGCGGTCGGCGTCGACGAGACGATTGATCCGCACTGGGCCAACCGGGCGCTGCCGCAGGGCATGCCGGTGCAGGGCAATCTCGATCCGCTGGCGCTGATTGCTGGCGGCCGAGCGGTGGAGGAGGCGGTCGACACTATCCGCGCCGCCTTCGCCGACCGTCCGCATATCTTCAACCTTGGCCATGGCATCCTGCCCGACACGCCCATTGCGCATGTCGAAGCGCTCATTACTTACGTGCGAAGCTGATATTAGCGCGATTTCCGAGCCGTCAGACGTTCCGTCTGACTTGAAATCGCTTCAAGGAGTTACCGACTGATGGCCTATCTTGGCGCCGCCTATCTCTGGGTGAAGGCCGCCCATGTCATTTTCGTCATCTTCCTGATGGCGGGGCTGTTCATGATGCCGCGCTTCTTCGTCTATCATCAGGAAACCGTGCCCGGATCGCCCGAGGATAAGCGCTGGATCGAGCGGGAAACGCGCTTGCTCAAGATCATCCTCAATCCATCGCTCCTACTGGTCTGGCTGTTCGGCCTGATGCTGATGGTGGAGATCGGCGCCTGGCATTTCGGCTGGTTCCACCTGAAGCTGCTCTTCGTGCTGGGTCTGTCGGGCTATCATGGCTGGATCGCGGGCTATGCGAAGAAGCTGGCAACGGGAGAGCGGCCTTTCAGCGACAAGAAACTGCGGATGCTGAACGAGATTCCGGGCATCGCGGCCGCGGTCATCGTGATCTGCGTGATCGTGAAGCCCTTCTGACGGCCGCTGTCCTACAGGGATCAATGCGGCTATGATCGGGGACGACCCACGAATAGGATCAGGCCCGCGCAATAAAATGTCGAAATCTGCGGGAAATGTGCGAAGTTAAGCGGGATCGACCGCAATATTGTCGATGAGGCGGGTGGTGCCGAGCTTCGCTGCGCCGAGCAGCCGGGCAGGGCGATTCAGCACCGCCATCGGCTCCAGCGTCGCCGCGTCGCACAGCGTCACATAGTCGATTGGGTCGAACCCATGCGCCGCGAGCGAGGCGATCGCCTTGGCCAGCGCGCCCTCGACCGGTTCCCCCTTTTCGATCTGCCGCTTCGCCTCGCCCAGCGCGCGGGGCAAGGCGAGCGCGGCCTTGCGCTCTTCCTCGGTCAGATAGGCGTTGCGCGAGGAGAGGGCGAGGCCGTCCTCAGCCCGCTGGGTCGGCAGGCCGACAATCTCGATGGGGAGATCGAGGTCCGCAACGAAGCGGCGGATGACCGCCAGTTGCTGATAATCCTTCTCGCCGAAGATGGCGACGTCGGGCCGCACCTGGTTGAACAGCTTGGTGACGACGGTGGCGACGCCATCGAAATGACCCGGCCGCGCCGCGCCGTCGAGGCCGTCGCTGATTCCGGTTACGCTGACATTGGTGGCGAAACCGCCGGGATACATCACTTCGACCGTTGGCGCCCAGAGGATGTCGACACCGGCGCTCTGAAGCATCTGGGCGTCCTTCGCCTCGCGTCGCGGATAAGCGTCCAGATCCTCGTTCGGGCCGAACTGCTTCGGGTTGACGAAGATCGACACCGCGACATGCCGGCCATGCCGCCGCGCTTCCTCCACCAACGCCATATGCCCGTCATGCAGGGCGCCCATGGTCGGCACCAGAGCCAACGGCTTTCCATCACTTTTCAGCGCATCGACGGCAGAGCGGAGGGCGGACAGGTCACGCAGCGTTTGCACGGGAGGAAGGGCTCCGATAAGGGCAGGATGATATGGGGCGTTCTGCTAGGCCTGTGCCGGCGCGACCGTCAACACGCATTGCGACAATCAACGGGGTTATCAGGGTCCGATGGCGAATCCGCAGCCGCATCTCATCGTCTTCGCCAATGAAAAGGGCGGCACAGGCAAATCGACCACTGCGGTCCACACCGCCATCGCGCTCTCCACGCTGGGCCACCGGGTGGGCATGATCGACCTCGATCCGCGTCAGCGGACCGTTACCCGCTATATGGAAAATCGCGGCGAAACCGCGCGCCGGCGCGGGATCGAACTGCCCATGCCCGATTATGCCGTGTTCACCGGCGAGAGCATCGACGCGCTCGACGATCAGGTCATCATGCTGGCGCAAGGCAAGGATTTCCTGGTCGTCGACACGCCCGGCCGCGACGATATCTATGCCCGGCATCTGGCGCCCCACGCCAATACGCTGGTCACGCCGATGAACGACAGTTTCGTCGATTTCGACCTGATCGGCCAGGTCGACCCGGAAACCTTCAAGGTCCGCCGCCTGTCCTTCTATTCCGAACTCATCTTCGACGCGCGCAAGACGCGGGCGAAGGTGGATGGTGTCACGATCGACTGGGTCGTGCTGCGCAACCGCGTCCAGCACCATGACGCCCGCAACAAGAAGCGCGTCGGCGATGCGCTGATGGAGCTGTCGCGCCGGGTAGGATTCCGCGTGATTCCGGGCCTGTCGGAACGCGTCATCTTCCGCGAGTTGTTCCCTTCGGGCCTGACCCTGCTCGACAAGGGGCATCTGGGCGAACTGGGGGTGAGCCATATCGCCGCGCGGCAGGAATTGCGCGAAATGGTGTCCGGCCTGGCCCTGCCCACGCTCGACGGCGTGGCGTCGCTGGACCTGATCGGCGCGGCCTGATGGGCGCATTGGCGCTGTTGCTGGCCGGGCTTGCAATCTGGCTGATCTGGACTGGAAGGCTGCAACGCATGACGGCAAAGGATGGCATGGCGCTGGGCGCGGCATTGGTCGGGGCGGTGCTGGCGGCAAAGGGCAAGCCGGTGATCGGTGCGCCCCTGCTGATCGGCGCGGCGCTGTTCTTCGTCAAGCAGGGGAATGCCAGAGCCAGGACTCGCAGGCGTCCCGCCGTGCCGCCGGTGGCGGCGGGCGCGGATGATCTGGTCAAAGCGCGCGCCTTGCTGGGGGTGGCGCCCGATGCCGATGCCAGGGCAATCCGTACCGCGCACCGCCGTCTGATCGCCTCGGTCCATCCCGACAAGGGCGGCACCGAAGCGCTTGCCGCGCAGATCAACGCCGCGCGCGATCTGCTGCTCGCCGACCAGAAACAGAAGCAGCGGTGACGCATCGGTTCGACCCGACCCTGCTGCGCGACTATGATTTGCGCGGTACGGTAGGCGAGACATTGCACCCTGCCGACGCTTGGGCGCTGGGCCGCAGTTTCGGCACGATCATCGCCCGGTCTGGCGGTCGGCGCGTCGCGGTCGGCTATGACGGGCGGTTGAGTTCGCCGACGCTGGAATCGGCGCTGGTCGAGGGGCTGACCGGGACCGGAATCGATGTCGTCCGCATCGGACTGGGACCGACGCCCATGCTATATCATGCCGAGATGACCGGCGATGTGGACGGCGGCATTCAGATAACCGGCAGCCATAATCCCGGCGACCAGAACGGCTTCAAGCTGGTGAAGGGGCATGCGCCCTTTTTCGGGGATGACATTCAGGCCCTGGGCGCGATGGCGGCCGCAGGCGACTGGACCTCCGGTACCGGCCGGGTCGAGACGGTCGACATTATGGAAGCCTATGTCGCGCGGCTGGTGCGGGGCTTCTACGGCCCGGCCTGCCGCATCGGCTGGGACGCTGGCAATGGCGCGGCTGGTCCGGTGGTGGAGAAGCTCGCGCAACTCCTGCCGGGTGAGCATCATCTGCTCTTCACCCAGGTGGACGGCCATTTTCCCCATCATCATCCCGATCCTTCCGAAGACCGGAATCTGGCCGACCTACGGGCGCTTGTCCTGCGCAAGCAACTCGATTTCGGCGTGGCTTTCGATGGCGATGGCGACCGGATCGGCGTGATCGACGGGCAAGGGCGGGCGATCGCAGGTGATCAACTGCTCGGCCTTTTTGCGGAGGAGGTTCTGAAAAACCACCCCGGCGCGTCGATCGTCGCGGATGTGAAGGCCAGCCAGACCGTCTTCGACCGCATTGCGGCGTGCGGCGGGAAGCCTGACATGTGGAAGACCGGCCACAGCCATATCAAGTCCAGAATGAAGCAGATTGCCAGTCCGCTGGGTGGCGAGACAACCGGTCATCTTTTCTTCGCCGACGATTATCATGGCTATGACGATGGTCTCTACGCTGCCGTGCGTCTGATCCGTCTGACGGGAGTGCTGGGACGTGGCGTCACTGCCCTGTGCGATGACTTGCCGACCAGCATCATCACCCCCGAACTGCGCTTTCCGGTGGCGGAGGCGCGCAAATTTGCCGTGGTGGAGGAGGTGCGGGCGCGTCTGCTAAAGATGGGCGCGGATCTGTGCGAGATTGACGGCGTGCGGGTGCGCACAATCGACGGCTGGTGGCTGCTGCGTGCATCCAATACCCAGGCGGCTTTGGTCGCGCGGGCCGAAGCGGCAGACGAATCCGGGCTGGCGCGGCTGCTGGCGCAGATTGATTCACAGCTTGCTGATTCGGGCGTAATCCGGCCGATCACAGGCTGATCTGCCCTCCAAATGCATTTTTTTGGTATCGCAATCATTTCAGGATGCAACTTTTCCCCTAGGGAAATGTCCATTTTTGCGATCGATTGCAGGAAATGCAATTGCGCCCCCATGTTTCGCATTTGCGACGAACGACGCTGCACTGCAAAAGGAACGGGCCTTTCAGGCATCCTCTCCTAAAACTTCATAGCCGCCTCCGGGCGGCTTTTTTTTGCCTTTTTTTCCGATGGCGCTTTCACCGAGTGCCGTAGCGTCCAAGACGCACTAACCATCGAAGCCTCGGGCAAGAACGGCTATTTTCCGCGCTTCGACACTGGAAATTAACGACATCTTTGATAAGCCCCGTGGCTCATAAGCCGGCCTGGCGCGTTCGACCGCCGCCGTCCGGCATGAGAAGAGTCGCATCTAGCAGAGGATTTGCCATGTATCTTAGCCGCCATCTGGGCCGTTTTCTTCTTGTCACCGCGGCCGTGGCTTCCCCACTTCCGGCCTTCGCAGGCGGCTTCTATCTGCAGGAACAATCGCCGATCGAAACCGGCCGTGCCCTGTCCGGCGGTGCGGCGGCGGGTGATGATCCTTCGACAATCTATTTCAACCCGGCGGCGATGACCCAGTTGTCGGGCATCCAGACCTCGATCGGTGGCTCCGCGCTGATGGCGTCCGCGCATCAGACCAATCGCGGCAGCTACCGCTCCGTACCCGGTTCCACCGTCCGCGTGCCGGTCGGCGGCAATGACGGCGGCCAACCGTTCGAGAGCGTGATCCCGATCCCCAGCTTCTACGCCAGCGCGCAGGTCAGTGACCGGCTGTGGGTCGGCTTGGGTGTCAACGCGCCTTTCGGCCTGAAGCTGGAGTATGATGACGGCTTCTTCGGTCGCTATGACTCGATCTACACCGACCTCAAAACCTATAATATCCAGCCGTCCGCCGCTTATAAGCTGACCGACAATCTGTCGATCGGCGGCGGTGTCGATGTGCAATATGTCAAGGCGAACCTGACCAACGCCCTGCCGCAGCTTTCGCCGCTGGCCCCCACCGACGGCTTTGCCCAGTTGAAGGGCGACGACTGGTCGGTCGGCTGGAATGCCGGCCTGTTCTACACGACAGGCGATACCAATTTCGGCGTCCATTATCGCTCCGGCATCAAGCACAAGCTGGCCGGCACCCAAACCGTGTCGGGCCTGCTTGGTCCGATCGCGGCAGGCAATGGCGAATTCGCTGCGACCGCGCCGCTCAACCTGCCCGACATTGTCACCGTCAGCATGATGCACAAGCTGACGCCGCAACTGCGCGCGATGATCACCGGCAAATGGTATAACTGGTCGAAGTTCAAGGGTATCGCCGTAACCTCCGCCACTGGTACGACGAACAAGGAACTGGATTACAAGGACAGCTATTCGGTCAGCGTCGGCGGCGAATATGATGTCGGCCCGGCCCTGACCCTGCGCGCCGGCACCATGTTCGATCGCAGCCCGACCAATCCGCAGCACCTGACCACGCGCGTGCCCGATGGCGATCGCGTCTGGCTGACCGGTGGCGCGACCTGGAACGTCTCGCAGTCGCTGGCGCTCAATGTCAGCTACGCCCACACCTTCGTCGAGAAGGCGAATATCATCCGTCCGGACGGCTATTATCCTGCGCCCGCGACCGTCACTGCGACCACTCTGGCGCAGACCAGCGGCAATGCGGACCAGGTCGCCGCATCCGTAACCCTGCGCTTCTAACCGTCACCAAAAATCACTATAGGGGCTTCGTAGAATACGGAGCCCCTTTTTCATGTCCGATCATAATCCCGGCCTGCGCCCCTGGCGCGACATTGCGCGGCGGCAGTCGCGGCAGATCATGGTCGGCAATGTCCCCGTCGGCGGTGGCGCGCCGGTCACGGTCCAGACCATGACCAACACGCTGACCCATGACGTCAAGGCGACCATCGACCAGATCCGCCGCTGCGAGGATGCGGGCGTCGACATCATCCGCGTGTCCTGCCCCGACGAGGAATCGACCGCCGCGCTCCAGCAGATCGTCCGCGCCGTCCGCGTGCCGATCGTTGCGGACATCCATTTCCATTACAAGCGCGCGCTGGAAGCGGCTGACGCCGGCGCAGCCTGCTTGCGCATCAATCCGGGCAATATCGGCTCGGAAAAGCGGGTGAAGGAAGTGGTCGACGCGGCCAAGGCCAATGGCTGCTCGATCCGCATCGGTGTCAATGCCGGGAGCCTCGAGAAAGATCTGCTCGAAAAATATGGTGAACCGTGCCCCGAGGCGCTGGTCGAAAGCGCGCTCGACCATATCAAACTGCTCCAGGACCAGGATTTCCACGAATATAAGGTTGCGGTGAAGGCGAGCGACGTGTTCCTCGCCGTCGCCGCCTATATGCAGCTGGCCGAGGCGGTCGATTGCCCGCTGCATCTGGGCATCACCGAGGCGGGTGGCCTGATCGGCGGCACGGTGAAGAGCGCGATCGGCATCGGCAACCTGCTCTGGGCCGGCATCGGCGACACGATCCGCGTGTCGCTCTCCGCCGAACCGGAGGAGGAAGTGCGGGTTGGCTACGAGATACTGAAATCGCTCGGCATCCGCACCCGTGGGGTCAAGGTCATCTCCTGCCCCTCCTGCGCGCGGCAGGGTTTCGACGTGATCCGCACCGTCCAGGCGCTGGAGGAGCGATTGCAGCATATCAATACGCCGCTCTCGCTGTCGGTGCTGGGTTGCGTCGTCAACGGTCCGGGCGAAGCGCGCGAAACCGATATCGGCCTGACCGGCGGCGGTAATGGCAAACATATGGTCTATCTGTCGGGCGTCACCGACCACACGATCCAGGACGCCGACATGGTCGACCATATCGTGAAGCTGGTCGAGGCCAAGGCAGCGGAGATCGAGGCGGAGAAGCTGGAGGCCGAAACGACCGACGCCGGCAAGGTGCAGGCGGCGGAATGACGGCCAAATGCATCGTCGGCTTGATGGGCGTCGCTGCATTGACGGGTTGCGAGAAGTCGCATGATGAACGACCGATGCTGAGGTTGAGTGCGGTTCCCGGCGTTGAAGGGAACTGCCTCGCGACGATCGGAGGGAAGTCTTTCGACCCGCAAGACCCCAAGGCGTTGGAAGCGGCTCTGGCACCCTATGCCGATACAAAATCGGATGTGCGCATAATTGGAAGCGGAAATGTGCCTTATCGCTGTATCGGCGGGGTGATCTACACGATGCAGCGGCAGGGATATAAAAAGGTCGGATTTATCGCCGAACCGACTTCCCAGAGCGAAAAATAGAATATTCCATGGTTCCGCGTTCTTTTGCGATCCCTTTCGCCATCTGCTGCCTTGGCGTCGCGCTCTTTTCGGTGATGGACGCGGCGATGAAGGGGCTGAGCCTCTCCATCGGCCTTTATAACGCGCTGTTCTGGCGGGCGGTGACAGGGAGCTTGCTTGGATTGGCGCTGATGCTGTTGACCCGGCAGCGCTGGCCGACGCGGGCAGTGCTGCGCATCCATCTGTTGCGTGGCGTGGTCGTGGCCTTCATGGCGGCGCTTTTCTTCTGGGCGATCATGCGGCTGCCGCTGGCCGAAGCCATCGCCCTGTCCTTCATCGCGCCGCTCATCGCCCTCTATCTGGCGGCGCTGCTGCTCAAGGAAAGCGTCGGGCGGGAAGCGATCGGCGCATCGCTGCTGGGGCTGGTGGGCGTAGGGGTCATCCTGTCGGGACGGTTGCAGGGCAATTATGACAGCGACGCATTGCTGGGTGCGATCGCGGTACTCATTTCGGCGATACTGTTCGCCTGGAATCTCATCATCCAGCGGCAGCAGGCGCAGGTCGCTTCCCCGATCGAGGTCGCCTTTTTCCAGCATCTCATCATGCTGGCCGTGTTCGCAGTGGGCGCACCCTGGCTGGCGATCATTCCGCCTGCCAAGGCCATTCCGCTCGTGCTGCTCGCCGCGACCCTGGCCTTCACCTCGCTTGCGGCGCTGGCCTGGGCCTATGCGCGGGCGGAGGCGCAGCGGCTGATCCCGGTCGAATATAGCGCCTTCATCTGGGCGGCGATCATCGGCTGGTTGATATTCGGCGACCGGCTGACGGTCGCGACCGTGACGGGGGCGTTGCTGATCGTGGCCGGCTGCCTTATCGCGGCGCGCGCGAAACGGGCAAATGCCCTTGATCATCAGGGGGCCCATGTGGAAGCGGGGACGGCATGAGCATCATCATTCGCGAAGCAGTGGCTGACGATATCGGGACCATCCATGATTTCATCCGCGCGCTGGCCGATTATGAGCGGCTGGCGCATGAGGTGAAGACGGATCGCGAGACGCTGGCCCGCTATCTGTTCGGCGCGCGCCCGATGGTGGAAGTGCTGATCGCCGAGCATGACGACGCGGCGATCGGCTTCGCCCTCTTCTTCCATAATTTCTCGACCTTCGAGGGGCGGCCCGGCCTTTATCTGGAGGATCTGTTCGTGTTGCCGCAGGCGCGCGGGTTGGGCGCTGGCAAGGCGCTGCTGGCGCGTCTGGCGCAGCTGGCC
This sequence comes from Sphingobium lactosutens, assembly GCF_013393185.1. Lineage (GTDB taxonomy): Bacteria > Pseudomonadota > Alphaproteobacteria > Sphingomonadales > Sphingomonadaceae > Sphingobium > Sphingobium lactosutens_A. Next base: position 91,308 of record NZ_QJQX01000080.1, read on the forward strand.
ATCGACCGTGACTGCGCCCGGCTGGAATGGTCGGTGCTCGATTGGAACGAACCCGCCATTGCGGTCTATCGCGCGATCGGAGCGAAGCCGATGGACGAATGGACGGTGCAGCGCGTCGATGGGGATGCGCTCAGGGCTCTCGCGACCTCCTGAAATCCATGCCTTCGGATAAAGTCTTCGGGACGAGCTGAAGGGCGCAGGCTTGACGTGGAGTCACCCCCGGAGGCATTGTGCCGATCTGGAACATTTGGGGGACATGCAGTTTTATGGCCGTCGGCCGCACCGTGAAACGATCGCCGGAGTGGCGCGAAATGCTGAAGCGTAGCCTCATTCGCAGCGGTGCGCTGATCGGCGCGATCACGCTGATGCTGGCGACCCTGTTCCTGGCGCTCGCGTTGCTAAGCTATGCCCCCAGCGATCCGTCGATGAACACGGTCGCGGGCGAGCATGTCGCCAACATCATGCAGGCGCCCGGCGCCTGGGCCGCCGATTTTCTGCTCTGGCTGCTGGGCGTGCCGGTCGCTTTGCTCCTGCCGCTGATGGCAGTGACCGCGCGCCGCCTCTGGGGCGACCAGGATATGAGCGGGTGGAAGGCGCAGTTCGGCAAATGCCTGTTCGGCATCGTCCTGATCGGCATCGCGCTGGCCCTGTTCCAGACCGATCCGCTGGTCGGCCTGCCCGCGGGATGGGGCGGAGTGATCGGCCTCGTCACGGCCAAGGGCGTTGCCAGCCTGACCGCGCAGGTGCCTGCCGCCGCGCCCTGGATCAAGGGCGTGCTGATCGTCGTGACGCTGATCGCTGGCCTCTTCACCTGCTATCGCAGCCTGGCGCTGGAAAAGCCGATCATCGCGCTGCGTCGCCCGACCTTGCCCCGCTTCAACCTGCCGCGTCCCAGCCTGGCCTTTGCCGGTGGCGCGCCGGCGGTCGAGGGTGACGAGGACCAAGAGGATGACCGGGCCGAGCGCGTCATCGCCCCGCGCAAGCAGGTGTCGAACGAACCCAAGCCGCCCATCACCATCCAGACGCCCAAGCCAGCCCCGGCGCAGCGCAGCATGGCGCCGGTGTCGCAGGACGATCTGTTCGGCAACAGCTCGCTGCCGTCGCCCGACCTGCTCAATCCGATTCCTGCTAGCCAGGGTGGCAAGATCGACAAGGCGGCGCTGGAGCGCAACGCCCGGCTGTTGGAGTCCGTGCTCGACGACTTCCACGTGAAGGGCAATATCGTCGAGGTCCGCCCCGGCCCGGTCGTCACCATGTATGAACTGGAGCCGGCACCGGGCATCAAGGCGAGCCGCGTGATCGCGCTGGCCGACGATATCGCGCGCAACATGTCGGCGCTGTCGGCGCGCGTCGCGACCATTCCCGGCCGCACCGTCATCGGCATCGAGCTGCCCAACGCAAACCGCGAGGGTGTGTCCTTCCGCGAACTCATCACGTCGGAACAGTTCGGGCAGGAAGCGACGCTGCCGATCATCCTGGGCAAGAATATCTCGGGCGAGCCGATCATCGCCGACCTTGCTCCCATGCCGCATTTGCTGATCGCCGGTACCACCGGTTCGGGTAAGTCGGTCGGCCTCAACGCCATGATCCTGTCGCTGCTCTACCGGATGACTCCGGATCAGCTGCGCCTGATCATGATCGATCCCAAGATGCTGGAACTGTCGACCTATGACGACATCCCGCATCTGCTCTCCCCAGTCGTCACCGAGCCGGCCAAGGCGATCCGGGCACTCAAATGGGCGGTGGAGCAGATGGAGGATCGCTATCGCATGATGGCGTCGATCTCGGTCCGCAACCTTGCCAATTATAATGAGAAGGTCCGCGCCGCGAAGGCCAAGGGCAAGCCGCTCGGCCGCCGTGTCCAGACCGGCTACGACCCCGAAACCGGCAAGCCGATCTATGAGGAGGAACAGCTCGATTTCCAGCCGCTGCCACAGATCGTGGTGGTGGTCGACGAGCTGGCCGACCTGATGATGACGGCCGGCAAGGAAGTCGAATTCCTGATCCAGCGTCTGGCGCAAAAAGCGCGCGCGGCAGGCATCCACCTGATCCTTGCGACCCAGCGCCCCTCGGTCGACGTCATCACCGGCGTCATCAAGGCGAACCTGCCGACCCGCATCAGTTTCTTCGTGACGTCGAAGATCGACAGCCGCACCATCCTGGGCGAACAGGGCGCCGAACAGCTGCTGGGCAAGGGCGACATGCTCTACATGCATGGCGGCAAGGGTCTGACCCGCGTCCATGGTCCCTTCGTGTCGGATGACGAAGTGCGCGTGGTCGCCGACCATTGGCGCGCGCAGGGCCAGCCCGACTATATCTCCGCCGTGACCGAGGAGCCGGAAGAGGGCAGCTTCGCGCTCGATGGTGTCGATCTGGGCGATGACAGCCCCGACGCGCAGCTGTTCCGCAAGGCGTGCCAGCTGGTGTTCGAGAATCAGAAGGCGTCGACCAGCTGGCTCCAGCGCCAGCTCCGCGTCGGCTACAACAGCGCCGCGCGCCTGATAGAGCGAATGGAAGAGGAAGGGCTGGTCGGCCCGCCCAACCATGTTGGCCGCCGCGAAGTGCTGCGCGATGAAAATGGGAATCCGATCTGAAGCGTCGGAAAAGCGGCTTGAATCCGGGACGATTGCACGTCACGCAATCGTGCTTTCGCCCTTCGCATTTGCAGCATGAGCGATCGAGAGGCATAGGGAACGGGCCTTTCAGGCATCCTCTCCTAAAAACTTTCAGGGCCGGTCGTCAGATCGGCCTTTTTTTTGGCGCCGAAAGCGTCTAGGCGTGCCCCTGCTGCTGCCGCGCCGATAACATAATTGGAGCGGTGCCGCCGGAAAGACCGGCATGGCGAGGCGGGAGCATGGGGGATAGAGCTTGTCCCGATATCCAGTGCCAGATATCCAGCGGATGCTCTCCCCCATCACCCCAGATCCTTGCAGTTTCGGAACAGGCGGGTTCACAACGGGTTCAAGCCCCGCCGCCTAATCCCATCCTTCCAGAACAGATGGAGTTGAACGCCATGAAGCGCATCATTGCGCCCCTCGCGCTTGCCCTTGCCGCCACGCCTATGGTCGTGCCGACCATCCCTGCGATGGCCCAGCAACTGGGCCAATCCGATCTTGCCCAGGTCAACGCCTATATCCGCGCCGTCACCACCATGACCGCCGATTTCAGCCAGACCGACCGCAACGGCCAGACGCTGACCGGGCAGTTGACCATCAAGCAGCCCGGCAAGATCCGCTTCCAGTATCAGAAGGGCGTGCCGTTGTTGATCGTAGGCGACGGCAAGGCGCTGACCATGATCGACTATGAGGTGCGGCAGGTGCAGCGCTGGCCGATCGGCAATTCGCCGCTGGGCGCGCTGCTCGATCCCAATAAGGATCTGTCGAAGTTCGGCAAGGTCGTGCCGACCGGCGATCCGTCGATCCTGAGCGTTGAGGCACGCGATCCCAAGCGGCCGGAGTTCGGCACCATCAGCATGATCTTCAAGCGCGATCCGGCCAGTCCGGCGGGCTTGCAGCTCTACGGCTGGGTGGCGCTCGATTCGCAGAATAACCGCACGGCGGTGCGCCTGACCAACCAGCGTTATGGCGTGCCGGTCGCCGACTCCGCCTTCCGCTGGACCGACCCGCGACCCAAGGGCCGTTCGGCCGGCGGCTGATTCAGCCGTGCCGCGGGGTGGCCCGAGCGCCCTGCGGGACAGCCCGAAAAACTTTCGTTTTCGTTCATCTGCCGCTCATATGCGGGGCGCTAATCAGGAACCCACGGCGAGAGACAAAACCGGGATTTCCCCCCTGTTACCCGGTCCCCAGCTCTCGTCGCAAAGCGCTTCAAGGGCGCGATCGAGACCCCCGTTCCACGCCCCCGGAGCGGGGGTCTTACTTTGTCGGGTGCTTGCACAAGCCCGCGCGCACTTCTAGGGCTTGCCGCATGGCCGATACGCTCTCTATTTGCTCCTGGAACATCAACAGCGTCCGCGCGCGCATCGACATCGTCGAACAGCTGCTGCGGCAAGAAGCGCCCGACATTCTCTGCCTTCAGGAAACAAAGGTGGTGAACGAGATTTACCCCACCGAGATGTTCAAGCGGCTGGGCTATGTGCATCAGGTGCTGAACGGGCAGCGGATGCACCATGGCGTCGCGATCATGAGCAAGTTGCCGATTCACGAGGACGACCGGCTCGACTGGCAGGCCAATGGCGAGGCGCGTCACGTCGGCGTACGGCTCGACAATGGCGTGCGGATCGAGAATGTCTATGTTCCCGCCGGTGGCGACGTGCCCGACCGGGAGGTGAATCCCAAGTTCGGCCAGAAGCTCGATTTCCTCGAACGCATGATCCAGTGGTCCTCCGATCTGGAGGACAAGCCGACCATCCTGACCGGCGACTTCAACATCGCGCCGCTGGAATGCGACGTGTGGAGCCACAAGCAGTTGCTGAACGTCGTCAGTCATACGCCGATCGAGTGCGAGATTCTCGACCGGCTTCAGGCGTCGAACGACTGGGTCGATATCGGCCGCCATTTCCATCCCGCACCCGCGCGGCTCTACACCTGGTGGAGCTATCGCGCGAAGGATTGGGCGGAATCGGATCGTGGCCGCCGCCTCGATCATATGTGGATGACCAAGGATGTCGCGGACAAGGCGATCAGCCACCGCGTGGTCGAACCCGCGCGCAGCTGGATCAAGCCGTCGGACCATATACCGATCATCACCGAGTTCGCCTTCTGATGGCGACCGATCCCGCCGCCCGCAACGCCGCCCGCGCCATTGACGCGCTGCGCCGGGGCTGGGCGGTGCGCCTGAGCGCCCCCGACGGCGCGATCCGGCTGATGGCGATCGAGGGTGCCGACGCGGTGACGCTCGGTGGCTTCGATCCCGACAGCGAAGCCGACATACTCATTTCCGCCGCGCGGGCCGAGACGCTGAAGCTCGCCAACCAGTTGGCGGCGGCCGATCCCGAATTGCCGGTGCTGGTCGAACGCACGCCGTGGATCGATGCGGACGTGGCGACAGCGATCGCCGATCCGGTGCTCGATCTTGCCTCGCCGCTCAAGGGGCCGTTCCGCGCCCGTTCGCTGTCGGCCCCGCAAGCCGCCAAGGCGGCGCTAAGGCTGGCCCGGCTGGCCGGGATATTGCCCGCCTATTTCCTGCGTCAGGACGATGGCCCGGTCGAGGTGGAGGTCAGTGCGGACGACATCGCCGCCTATGACGATGCTGTCCATCTCGCTGTCGCGACACGTGCGCGATTGCCGGTGTCGGCCAGCGAAAGTGCCGAGATCGTTGCCTTCCGTAGCCCGGACGAACCGCGCGAGCATGTCGCGCTGATCGTCGGCAAGCGGGATAGTTCGCCGCCGGTTATCCGGTTGCACAGCGAATGCCTGACCGGAGACGTGCTGGGCAGCCTGAAATGCGATTGCGGGCCGCAACTGCATGAGGCGCTGCACCAGATCGCCGACGCGCCCTGGGGTATATTGCTCTATCTGCGGCAGGAGGGGCGGGGCATCGGCCTGGTCAACAAGTTGCGCGCCTATGCGATGCAGGATCAGGGGTTCGACACGGTCGACGCCAATGTGCGGCTGGGATTCGCGATCGACGCGCGCGATTTCTCGGTGGCGGCGCGGATGCTCGATCTGCTGGGCGTCGGCGAGGTGCGACTGCTGACCAACAATCCGAACAAGGTGGTCGGGCTGGAGGAGGCTGGCATCAAGGTGGCCGAGCGCTTGCCGATCATCCTGCCCACCAACCCGCATAATGAACGCTATCTGGCGACCAAGCGCGACCGGACCGGCCACCAGCTATGAGTGTCATCGGCGTCGAATGTGGCGCGGGGCGCCTGCGTTTCGGCGATATCGTCATGCCCTGCACGATCGGGCGTGGCGGCGCCTGTGCGGCGGTGGACAAGCGGGAAGGGGATGGTTGCACACCGATCGGGACATGGCCGATCCGGGGCGTGCTGCTGCGGCCGGGCAAGGTCGAGGCGGCCGGCATCCGTCTGCCGTGGCGCTGGGTGCGCGCCGGCGATGGCTGGTCGGACGGCGTGGACGACCCGGCCTATAATCGCCCGGTTCGTCTGCCCCGCCCCTTTTCCGCCGAAAATCTGATCCGGGGGGACGACGCCTATGATGTGATCGTCGTGCTGGGGCATAATGATGCGCCACCGGTGCCGGGGCAGGGCAGCGCGATCTTCTTCCATCTGTCCGAAGGACGTCCCACGGCGGGCTGCGTCGCGGTGGAGCGGACGGACATGCTGCGGCTGTTGCCCTTGCTGGCGCCGGGCGATGTAATGGAGATTCTTCCGTAACATCCGTTCGCTGCGCCTGTCGAAGCAGGCGCGCGCCCTTCGACAGGCGCAGCGAACGGAGGAGTAATTTCTACGCCATCTCCAGCGCTTCGCCGACCTCGCCGCCGGCGGCTTCGAGCAGGCGGCGCTCCAGCGTCTGGAGCCGGGCCTTGCTCTCGATCTTTCCGCCCAGCAGGTCGGTGATGTAGAAGGTGTCGACCGCGCGTTCGCCATAGGTGGCGACATGCGCGCTGTGGACTGTCAGCTTCGACTGGAACAGCGCATTGGCGAGGCTGAACAGCAGAGCCGGACGGTCGCGGGCGTTCACCTCGACCACGGTGAAGCGGTTCGACGCCTTGTTGTCGATCAGCACATTGGGCTCGATACGGAAGGCTTCGGCGCGGGTGCGGGGCAGGGGGCGCGCCGCGAGCTTGGTGATCAGCCGATGCCGGTTGGACAGCGAATCCTCGATCGCATTGCGGATGCGCGTCAGCTGTTCGGGGCTGTGGAAGGCGCCACCGAGCGGATCCTGCACCAGGAAATTGTCGATGGCGACGCCGTCGCGCGTCGTATGGATGCGCGCATCGATGATGTTGCCGCCGGCCAGATGGATGGCGCCGGCGATGCGGTAGAAGAGGCCCGGATGGTCGGTCGCATAGACCGTGACCAGCGTCGCGCCGCGCTGCGGATAATATTGTGCCGCGATCGACAGCTGGGCGTCGCCGGATTCCAATATATGCTGGGCGTTATGGACGAGGATGTCCTCCGGCTCGGCGATCCAGTAGGATTCGGGCAATCGCTTGCTGAATGCCTCGAACGCGGCTTCGTTCATGCCCAGGGCCGCGCGCAGCGCGACCTGCTTGGCGGCGACCCGTTCGCTGCGCCCCTTCTGCTTGTGGCCGAGGCGCAGCACTTCCTCCGCCGAGTCGTAGAGATCGCCCAGCAACTGCCGCTTCCAGCTATTCCAGACGCCCGGTCCCACGGCGCGAATGTCGACCACGGTGAGGCAGAGCAGCAGGCGCAGCCGCTCGGGACTTTGCACCACATCGACGAAATCGAGGATCGTCTTGTAGTCGGCCAGATCGCGCTTGAACGCGGTCGCCGACATGAGGAGGTGATAGCGCACCAGCCAGGCGACCGTCTCGGTCTCGGCCGGGCTGAGGCCGAGGCGAGGACAGAGATGTTCCGCCACCTCCGCGCCCAGCAGGCTGTGATCGCCGCCACGCCCCTTGGCGATGTCGTGCAACAATACGGCGACATACAGAACCCGGCGCGAGATCAGGCGGCCCATCAGATCGGTCGAGAGCGGATGATCCTGCCCCAGTTCGCCCTTCTCGATCCGGGCCAGCAGTCCGACCGCACGGATGGTATGCTCGTCGACCGTATAATGATGATACATGTCGAACTGCATCTGCGCGACGACGCGGCGGAAGTCGGGGATGAAACGGCCGAAGACAGTCGATTCATTCATCCAGCGCAGCACCGTTTCGGGATCGCGCGGAGAGGTCAGCACGTCCATGAAGGCGGCGTTGGCACGGGGATCCTTGCGCACCTTTGCGCTGATCAGGCCGGCGTCGCGGCTGGCGGCGCGCATGGCGCTGGGGTGGATCTGAAGCCCGTGCTTGTCCGCCACGGCGAAGATCTCCAGCATTCGCACCGGATCCGCCTGGAAGAAATCGTCACTCGGCAGCGCCAGCCGTCCCCGTTCTAGCACGAATCCGTCCAGCTTCTTGGGACGGCGGAAGATGGACGGGATATAACGCCGCCCCTTGGGCCCCATCTGGTCGTCCAGATGCGCCAGGAATACGGCGGTGAGGTCGCCTACCGTCTTCGCGTTCAGGAAATAATAGCGCATGAAGCGCTCGACCCCCGACCGTCCCGCACGCCCGATGAAATGCATCCGCGTCGCGGTTTCGAGTTGCAGGTCGAAGGTCAGCCGGTCTTCGGCGCGCCCGGTGATGGTGTGGAGGTGACAGCGCACGGCCCAGAGGAAATCCTCCGCCTTCTGGAACTGGCGCAGTTCGCTCTGCGTCAGCAGGCCGACATCGACCAGATCGGCGACCGATCGCACCCGGTTCACATATTTGCCGATCCAGAAGAGCGTGTGCAGGTCGCGCAGTCCGCCCTTGCCTTCCTTCACATTGGGTTCGACGACATAGCGGCTGTCGCCCATGCGCCTGTGGCGCTCGTCGCGCTCCTCCAGCTTCTCGGTGACGAAGGCGCGGGCATTGCCCTGCATCACCTCGGCATCGAAGCGGGCGGACGTTTCCTCGTACAGGGCACGGTCGCCCCAGATATAGCGCGCCTCCAGCAGGGCGGTGCGGACGGTGAGGTCGCTCTTCGCCATGCGCATCGTCTCGTCGACCGAACGGCTGCTGTGCCCGACCTTGAGGCCCAGATCCCACAGCGAATAGAGCATGGATTCGATCACTTGCTCGGTCCAGCCGGTCGGCTTCCAGGGGGTGATGAAGCCGATATCGACATCGCTGTGCGGCGCCATCTCGCCACGGCCATAGCCGCCCACCGCGATCAGCGCGATCCGCTCGCCGGTGCTACGGTTGCCGGAGGGGTAGAGATGATGGGTGGTGGCGTCGTAGAGCAGGCGGATGATCTGGTCGATCAGGAAGGCGAAGGCGCTGACTGCCTCGCGTCCGCGCGTGGGTTTCGCCTCCAACCGCTTGGCGACCTCGCCCCGGCCATGGTCCAGCGCGGCCTTCAGTTCCTTCACGATCGCACCGCGCAGCCGCATCGGATCGCCCCGATGCTCCAGCGCAAGGGCGTTGATCCTGTCGGAAATCGCGCGCCGGTCGATGATCGCGCGGCGCGCTCCCAAGGCGGGGAACTGCATGACCATATCTGTTCTCTAGTCGTGCACCACGTCGGCGGCCAGTTGTTTCAGTCGATATATATGATCGAGTGCGTCACGCGGGGACAAGGCGTCGGCGTCGATCGCCTCGATCGCGGCGCGCAGCGGGTCGGCCTTCTCCTCTTCCTGCACCGCGATGGCGGCGAAAAGCGGCAGGTCGTCGAGGCCGGCGGCGATCCCGCCGGTCTTCGCCTTGCCTGCTTCCAGCCGTGACAGCACATCCTTGGCGCGCTTGAGCACGGCGGGCGGCAGGCCCGCGAGACGCGCGACAGCGAGGCCATAGCTGCGGTCCGCCGGTCCTTCGGCCAGTTCGTGTAGTAGGATGAGGTCGCCTTTCCACTCGCGCGCGCGGACATGGTGGAGCGAGAGCGAGGAGAGGCTTTCGGCGAGGCGCGTCAGTTCATGATAATGGGTCGCGAACAGGCAGCGGCAGCGATTGACCTCATGCACCGCTTCCACCACCGACCAGGCCAGCGCAAGGCCGTCATAGGTCGATGTGCCGCGCCCGACCTCGTCGAGGATGACGAAGCTGCGTTCCGTCGCCTGGGCGAGGATCGCCGCCGTCTCGACCATCTCGACCATGAAGGTGGAGCGGCCCTTGGCCAGATTGTCCGATGCGCCGACGCGGCTGAACAGGCGGTCGACCAGCGTCAGCGTCGCCGCTTCGGCGGGGACGTAGCCGCCCGCCTGCGCCAGGATGACGATCAGCGCATTCTGCCGCAGGAAGGTCGACTTGCCGCCCATGTTCGGGCCGGTGACGAGCCAGAGCCGGTCGCCTTCATTGAGGCGGCAGTCGTTGGCGACGAAGGGCTGGCCCTCGCGGCGCAGGGCATCCTCAACCACCGGGTGACGGCCGCCGACGATGTCGAGGCATTGGCCCGCACCATCATCCGGCACGAAATGCGGGCGCTGCCAGCCGCCTTCCGCCGCGCGTTCGGCGAGCGCGGCTGCGACGTCGAGCCGGGCGAGCGCATCGGCGGCGCGGGCGATGTCGGCCTTGCGGTCGAGCACGGCGTTGATGAGGTCTTCCAGATGCGCGGCTTCGGCGACCAGCGCATGGGCGCCGGCCTGCGCCACGCGCCCGGCTTCCTCATGCAAGTCGATCGAGTTGAAGCGCACGACACCGGCCAGCGTCTGGCGATGGGTAAAGCCGCTGTCGGGTGCCATCAGCGCATCGGCGGCGCGGGCGGGCACCTCGACATGATAGCCGAGCACGCCGTTATGACGGATCTTGAGCGAGCCTATGCCCGTCTGCTCGCGATATTTCGCTTCGAGCGCGGCGATGGCGCGGCGACCGTCGCCCGCCATGCGGCGCAGTTCGTCGAGCGCGGGATCATAGCCGTCGGCGATATAGCCGCCATTGTTCGTCTCGGTCGGTGGCGCGGGCACCAGCGCGCGCGACAGGGCGTCGACCAGTTCGCCATGGCCATCGAGCGCGGGTAGCAGTTGCAGCAGAAGCTGCGGCGCGTCGGCGAGGCGCCCCAGCCGCTCGCGCAGCAGGCGCGCTTCGCCGAGGCCATCGCGGAGCTGGCCAAGATCGCGCGGGCTGCCGCGCCCGACCGCGACGCGGCCCAGCGCGCGACCGATATCGGGCAATGCGCGCAGCGCGGCGCGGAGCTGGTCGCGCAGGATGGAATCATCGTGGAACAGCTGGACGAGGCCCAGCCGCGCCTCGATCGTGGCGAGGTCCATCAATGGCGCGGACAGATCCTGCCCCAGCAGGCGGGCGCCGGCGCCGGTGACGGTGCGGTCGATCGCGCCCAGCAGACTGCCCGCGCGGGAGCCGGCCATGGTGGCGATGATCTCCAGACTCTCGCGCGTTGCCGCGTCGATCGCGACATGGCCGCCGCTGGTCTTGCGCAAAGGCGGGGCAAGGAAGGGCAAGGTGCCTTTGCCGGCATGGTCGAGATAGGCGATGAGGCCGCCCATCGCCGCCAGCTCCGCGCGGCCGAACTGGCCGAAGCCGTCCAGGGTGGCGACGCCGAACAGGCGCTTCAGCGCATCCTCGGCCCGGCTGCTGGAGAAGGCGGCACGGTCGAACGGGTGGGTATCCACGACGTCGATGGTCGATCCTTCGGCCACCACCGTCTCGCTCGGCCGCAGCCGGGCCAGTTCGGCGGGCAGGTCGCCCATCGGGCAGGTCATCGTCTCGAACCGGCCGGTGGAAATATCGGCGGCGGCGATGCCGATCTCGCCCGATCCCTCTCCGCCAACCTGCGCCAGCGCGACCAGCATATTGTCGCGTCGGCTGTCGAGCAGCGTTTCCTCGGTCAGCGTGCCGGCGGTGACGTAGCGGACGATGGCCCGCGCCACGAGCGTCTTGCCCCCGCGCGCCTTGGCCTGTGCCGGGGTTTCGGTCTGCTCGGCGATGGCGACGCGGTGGCCGCCCTTGATGAGGCGCGCCAGATAGCCCTCGGCGCTGTGCACTGGTACGCCGCACATCGGGATCGGCGTCCCGCCATGCTCGCCCCGGCTGGTCAGCGCGATATCGAGCGTCGCGGCCGCCATCTTGGCGTCGTCGAAGAACAGCTCGAAGAAATCGCCCATCCGGTAGAAGAGCAGGCAGTCCTGCGCCTCCGCCTTCAGCGCCAGATATTGCGCCATCATCGGGGTCGGCTGGGAGGCGGCGGCGGGCGCGGTGTCGGTCGATTTTGCCATGGGGGAAAGGCGATAGCCTGATCCCACCGCTGAAACCAGAGCTTCGCGGAAAGGCAGGAAAATTGCGCTTCTCGCACTTGCCCACAGGATAAAATTACCGCTAGGGCGGCCTTCTTATTCCAATATATGGGTGGCCGCCATGACCGATAAGTCGAATGTGGAATTCTCCGAGCGCGAGGCGCTGTTCTTCCACTCTACCGGCCGTCCCGGCAAGATCGAGATCATCGCGTCCAAGCCGATGGCCACGCAGCGCGACCTCTCCCTTGCCTATTCGCCCGGCGTCGCGGTGCCGGTGCGGGCGATCGCCGAAGACCCGGCGACCGCCTATGACTATACCGCCAAGGGCAATCTGGTCGCGGTCATCTCCAACGGTACGGCGATCCTGGGCTTGGGCAATCTGGGCGCGCTGGCGTCCAAGCCGGTGATGGAAGGCAAGGCGGTGCTGTTCAAGCGCTTCGCCGACGTCGATTCCATCGATATCGAGCTGAAGACCGAGGATGTCGACCGGTTCATCGATGCGGTCGAGCTGATGGAGCCGACCTTCGGCGGCATCAACCTTGAGGACATCAAGGCGCCCGAATGCTTCATCATCGAACAGACGCTCAAGGAGCGGATGAACATTCCGGTGTTCCATGACGACCAGCATGGCACGGCGATCATCGCGGCGGCGGGGGTCATCAACGCCGCGCTGCTGACCGGCCGCGACATGAAGGACATGAAGGTGGTGGTGAATGGCGCGGGGGCCGCCTCCATCAGCTGCACCGAGCTGATCAAGGCGCTGGGCGTTCCTCACGACAATGTCATCATGTGCGACAGCAAGGGTGTCATCTATCAGGGCCGTACCGAGGGCATGAACCAGTGGAAGTCGGCCCATGCGGTCCGGACCGACGCGCGCACGCTGGCCGAGGCGGTGAAGGGCGCCGACGTGTTCCTGGGCCTGTCGGTTGCCGGCGCCATGTCGCAGGACATGGTCAAGTCGATGGCGGACAAGCCGATCATCTTCGCCATGGCCAATCCCGACCCCGAAATCCTGCCGCCCGACGCCCACGCCGTCCGCCCCGACGTGATCGTCGCCACCGGCCGGTCGGACTTCCCCAATCAGGTGAACAACGTCCTCGGCTTCCCCTTCATCTTCCGCGGCGCGCTCGACGTGCGGGCGACCGGGATCAACGAGGCGATGAAGCTGGCCGCCGCCAAGGCGATCGCCGATCTGGCGCGCGAACAGGTGCCCGAGGAAGTGGCCAAGGCCTATGGCCGGTCGCACAGCTTCGGCCCGGACTATATCATTCCCGCCCCCTTCGACCCGCGCCTGATGGAAGTGGTGCCCGCCGCCGTTGCCGAGGCGGCGATGGCGACCGGCGTGGCGCAGAAGCCGATCGAGGACCTGGCCGCCTATCGCCAGTCGCTGAAGGCCCGTCTCAATCCCACCACCACCGTCCTCACCACCGCCTATGAAGTCGCCCGCGCCAACCCCAAGCGCGTGGTCTTCGCCGAGGCGGAGGAGGAGGTCGTGCTGCGTGCGGCGATCCAGTTCCGCGAGCATGGCTATGGCATCCCCGTGCTGGTCGGCCGCGGCCATGTGCTCGACAAGCTGAAGGAACTGGGAGTGCGCGACCCGGAGAGCTTCGAACTGCACAACAGCGTCAATTCGCCGCTGGTGCCCGAGATGGTCGATCTGCTCTACAAGCGGTTGCAGCGGCGCGGCTATCTGCGCCGCGACTGCGAACGGATGGTCAATCGCGATCGCAACATCTTCGGGTCTCTGCTGGTCAAGATGGGCGTCGCCGACGCGATGATCAGCGGTGTCACGCGCCCCTATGCGCAGACCCTGCGCGAAGTGAAGCGGGTGATGGACCCGGCGGCCGGCCGCACCCCCTTCGGCATCCATGTCATGGTGGCCAAGGACAAGACCGTGTTCCTGGCCGATACCACGGTGCATGAGCGGCCTTCCGCGGTCGAACTGGCCGATATTGCCGAGGGTACCGCTGCCGTCGCCCGGCGCATGGGCCATGATCCGCGCGTCGCCTTCCTGTCCTATTCCAATTTCGGCAACCCGCCGGGCAGCTTCCTCGACAATGTGCGCGATGCGGTGAAGGTGCTGGATATGCGGGACGTCGATTTCGAATATGAAGGCGAAATGACGCCCGACGCGGCGCTCAATCCCGCCGTCATGAAAAATTACCCGTTCAGCCGCCTGTCCGGCCCGGCCAATGTGCTGGTCATGCCGGGCCTGCAATCGGCCAATATCTCGGCCAAGCTGCTGCGCGAACTGGGCGGCACATCGATGATCGGGCCGGTGCTGGTCGGCATGGAGAAATCGGTGCAGATCGCCACCATGTCCTCCAACGCGTCGGAACTGCTGACCCTGGCCGTACTGGCGGCGGGCGGCACCGCGCTCTGAATCCCGATTATCGGCCGATCGCTGAGCATTGCTTGTCGGTCGGCCGCGCTTTTTCACTTGCAACGCTCCTGCCTCAGGCGACAGGGAAGGATGATGATCCGCCAAGGGAGCGACCAAGGGCATGAGCGTGGCCACCAGTTTCGATAGTGCGACCTTCCGGCGCGTGCTGGGCCACTATCCGACCGGCGTGTGCGTCGTGACCGCGGTAGAGGCGGACGGCGCGCCGGTGGGCATGGTCGTCGGCTCCTTCACCTCCGTGTCGCTCGATCCGCCGCTGGTCGCCTTCTTCCCGGCCAGGACGTCGGGCAGCTGGCCGCGGATCGAGAAGGTCGGGCGCTTCTGCGTCAATGTCCTTGCCAGCGACCAGACGCAGCTTTGCCGCCAGATCGCCGGGTCGGGAGCCGACAAGTTCGCCGGCATCGCCCATCGCGTCTCGGCCAATGGATCGCCGATCCTGGATGATGTGGTCGCCTGGATCGACTGCACGCTCGATGCGGTGCACGAGGCGGGCGATCATTATATCGTGCTCGGCCGGGTGGTGGCGCTGGAAGTGGAACGGCCCGGACGGCCGCTGCTCTTCTTTCAGGGCAATTACGGCGAATTTTCCCTGCTGGAGTGAAGGAAGGCGGCCTGCGGCGGCTTCTGCCATGGACAGGATGGATTGACGGTCAGCACCATCTTTCCGATATGTGACCGGCCGGACATGTGGGGGACATATTACTGCTCCTTAACCCATATTGCCTATGTCGGGCCCGTTGCCCCTGACCGGATCGCTGCATGACCGCGCTGCTCATCACCATCGACACGGAACTTTCTTCTTCGCTGCACCAGCGGGGCGCGAGCCTTGAGGAGAATCTGCGCCGGTCGATCTGGGCGGAAGCGCAGGGCCAGAAAGTCGGCATCGGCTGGCAGATGGACCGGCTTGATCGCCATGGCCTGAAAGGCGTCTTCTTCCTCGATCCCATGCCCGCGCTGGTGCATGGCGCCGATTTTCTCAAGCCCGTCGTCGGGGAGATCGTCCGGCGCGGGCATGAAGTACAGGCGCATATCCATACCGAATGGCTTGCCTGGGTGCGGCAGTCGCCTGTCGAAGGGCGACAGGGCCGCAATATCGGAGACTTCACGCTAGCCGACCAGATCGTCCTGCTGGGCCTTGCCAAACGGTTGCTGGAAGAGGCGGGAGCGCCGCCGATCACGGCCTTTCGCGCGGGGAATTTCGGCGCCAATGACGACACGCTCCGGGCGCTTGCGGCGATCGGCATCCTCTGGGACAGCAGTGTCAACCCGGCCTATCTCGGCCGGGATTGTCGCATATCGGCCGATTCCCGGCAGATTGGAGCGTTGCGCATGGGCGATGTGATCGAACTGCCGGTATCGGGCATCGCCGATCGGCCAGGGGGTTTTCGCCCGGCGCAGGTCTGCGCCATGTCGGCGGCGGAAATGCGCGCCGGAATGCGCCATGCCGCGCAGCAGGGCCATGATGCCTTCGTCGTCGTGACTCACAGTTTCGAAATGCTTTCGCGCGACCGCCGCCGCCCCAATGGTTCGGTCAAGGCGCGGTTTGAAGCGCTTTGCCGGGAAGCGGCCAGGATTCCGCCCCTGCGCGGCGCGGGCTTCCGCGATCTCTCGCCGGAAATGGCCGCCAGGCCCAGGCCGGATTTCACGCGCGCTCGGCCGAGCCGCTTGCGTACCGGCCTGCGCCTGGCGCAGCAGGCCTGGGCGACATGGCGCTATGAGCGCCGGCTGATGCCTGCGTGACGGATCGCCCCATTGCGCTGGTCGTCGGCCTCGAAAATGCGATCAGCCTGACGATTGTTCGGGAACTGGGCGAGCATGGCGTTTGCGTGCACGGAATCGCGCGCGATCCACTGGCGATCGCGGCCGTGTCGCGCCATTGCGCCGCAGTGATTCCGCGGCCTGACGGGCCTGCCTCGACCTGGCTGCCCGGCCTGATCGCCCGCACCGGCGCTCGCGCGGTTTTCGCCATTTCCGAAAATGACCTCATCGATCTGGCATCGTTGCCGCCGCGTATGGGGGATTGTCATCTGCTGGTGCCGCGGCCGGACCGGCTGGAGCGGGTGATCGACAAGCGGCGCACGCTCGATCTGGCCAAGCAGGCGGGATTGCGCGTGCCCCAGACCTGGCAGCCGCAGGCGGGGGAGGATTGCGCCGCGCGCGTCGCGGACATGCGCTACCCGCTGGTGGCGAAATGGGCCAATCCGCCGGATATCATGCCGGCCCTGGCCGATGCCGGGCTGGAATGGCTGAAGACCGAATATATTCGCACGCCCGAGCAGCTCATGGCGCTGCTGGATCGCTATGTTCCGCTGGGTCACTGGCCGATGATCCAGCAATATTGCCGTGGCGTGGGCCTGGGCCAGATGCTCTACATGCAGGATGGGCACGCCACCCTGTGTTTCCAGCATCGTCGCCTGCACGAATGGCCGCCCGAAGGCGGCGTTTCCACCCTGTGCCGGGCCGAGCCGACCGGCGATCACCGCGCGCAAATGGCCTTGTCGGAAAAGCTGCTTCATATCCTCGACTGGGAAGGGCAGGCGATGGTCGAATATCGCTATGATGCGGCGACCGGGGACTATTGGCTGATGGAGGTCAACGGCCGCTACTGGGGCAGCCTGCCGCTGGCCTGGCATTGCGGCGCTCACTTCGCCTGGGAAGCCTATCGGCGCACGGTACTGGGACAGGACGATCCGGCGCCTGCGCCGCGCGATGATCTGCGCGCCCGATACATGGTGCCGGAGACCAAGCGACTGGTCCGTCTGCTGTTGAAGCCGGGACGGATCGGCGATCCCTTCTTCCGCCGGCGTCCGGTTGCGGATCTGCTGGGCTATCTGCTGGGCTTCGTCGATCCGCGGACCCGCTATTATGTCTTCACGCCGTCCGATATCCGGCCCTGGCTGCGGGACATGATGCAGATGGTCAGGAAAGCCGTGCGCCGGGAAAGCTGACCGCCAACCGCGTGATCGCGTGATCGATCCGGGACAGGCATTGCGCCATATAGCGATCGTCCAGTCCATATGGGTCATGCAAATGCGGCATTAGGGGCCGGGTCCAGCGACCCAGCAACAGGCGCGGCAGATTCCGGACGCGCGGATCGGCGGCCAGACGGTGCAACTGCCGCACTTCCATGGCGAGCAGCAGGTCGCCTTCTTCCGGAACATAATCGGCCAGATCGATGGCGCGATGCGCGGACAGATCATGCCCCAGCGCTTCGGCTGTGGCGATGGCGAGGGGATGGGCCGCCCGCCCCGTCGTGGTCGACAGGCCGAAGGAGGCGGTGCGCAGGCCCAGCCGCCGTGCAGCGACATCGGCGAAGGCGCTGCGGCAGATATTGCCCTGGCAGACGAAGACCAGGCGGGTCACGCTGGCCGGATCGGGCCGACGGCTCGCCGAAAAGCCCAGCATCAGTTGCGGATAGGAGAGACAAAGGCGCACCAGCCCCCGCACGGTGCCGAAGTTGCGGCGGATCATGGATGGTGAAGGGATAAGCTGCGCATGAACCCTCGCTAGAGCATTCTGGAGTCGGCTGAAACAGCCGACGGCTCGCAATATGCGATCATCAAAGACAAATGGAACCGTGAACGCTTCGATCCCATCGGTCATGGTAGCGCGGGAAGTCTTGCCGTTCCGTTGCCATATCGCGGCTCCGGTGACTCGGGACCGGGATGTCTTGCGTCAGCGTAGGCCCGTTGTCGATCGGTCGCTCGCGATGGCGGCCGGTCAGACGTCGCCCATGCCATCCAGTTCCCGGTCGTCCCGGCCCAGCGCCAC
Organism: Sphingobium lactosutens; assembly: GCF_013393185.1. Lineage (GTDB taxonomy): Bacteria > Pseudomonadota > Alphaproteobacteria > Sphingomonadales > Sphingomonadaceae > Sphingobium > Sphingobium lactosutens_A. The sequence goes on from NZ_QJQX01000080.1 coordinate 109,296, forward strand.
GAATTGGTCGAGCAGCCAGGAGGCGGCGGGACCGGGCGGCGTGTCGCGCCGCCATATGCCCGAAAAGCGATAAGTGCCGCCGCTGTGATCGGGCATGGCGAGGCGCACCAAGGTACCCGCCACCAGATCCGGCTCGATCATCGGCAGCGGCATATTGCCCCAGCCGATCCCCTCGCGCAGCAGCGCATGTTTTGCGCCGAGATCGGCCAGGCGCCAGGTCTTGGGACTGGACACCGAATAATCCTGCCCCTCGGTGAAGCGCGACCGGTCGGTCAGCACCAGCTGGGTATAGTCGCGCCCGGCACCCGGCAGGATCGTCTCCATCCGGCCGAGCGGATGATCGGGGGCGGCGACCGGCACCATCGGCACCGATCCGGCCGCCATGCTCTCTATCCCCTCGACGCCCGCCGATAGCGGGCCGGACAGGCCGATCACTGCGCCCTTGTCCAGCACCATGGCGACGATCGCGCCCAGCGCTTCGGCATGGAGGCGCAACTGCACCGTCGGAAATTCTTTCGCAAAGGCGCGCAGCACCTTGCCCAGTCGTTCGGCCGGCAGCATGACGTCGACCGCCAGATTGACCTCCGCCTCCAGCCCGTCGAGCAGCCCCTTCACCTTGGCGCGCAGCCCGTCGATCCCGTGCGAAATGGAGCGGACCTCCGCTAGCAGCGCGCGCCCGGCCACGGTTAGCTGCGGCTTCTTCGTCCCTTCCCGGTCGAACAGCAGCAATCCCAGCTGCGCCTCCAGATTGGCGATGCCATAGCTGATGACGGACACGGCGCGGTTGAGCTTGCGCCCCGCGCCGGCGAAGCTGCCCGTGTCGACGATGGTCAGGAAGATCCGCAACTGGTCGAAGGTCGGCGTGCCGGGATTATTCACTTTTCCATTTCCTCGAACAGTTAGACTGATTTTATCTCTCTGACCAAGAAAGTCGGCAAGGTCTAGAGCCATCTCCAACAGGGACGCCCACTTCCCTTGGCGGCGTCCCACAGGAGATACGGACATGATCGAACTTCGCCCTTTTGACAGCCTCGGCGGCGCTAACCATGGCTGGCTGGATGCCAAGCATCATTTCTCGTTCGCGGGCTATCATGACCCGAAGCGGATGCACTGGGGCAATCTGCGCGTCTGGAACGACGACACCATCGCGCCGCAGACCGGCTTCCCGCCGCACCCGCATCGCGACATGGAAATCATCACCTATGTCCGCGAAGGCGCGATCACCCATCAGGACAGCCTGGGCAACAAGGGGCGCACCGAAGCGGGCGACGTGCAGGTGATGAGCGCCGGCACCGGCATCCGCCATTCGGAATATAATCTGGAGGATGTGACCACGAAGATCTTCCAGATCTGGATTCTCCCCACCCGCGACGGCGAAGCGCCCAGTTGGGGTGCGCGACCCTTTCCCAAGGGCGAACGCTCCGGTCAGTTCGTGACGCTGGCGTCGGGCTATGAGAATGACAATGACGCGCTGCCGATCCGCACCGATGCGCGGATCGTCGCGGCGACGCTGAAGGCCGGTGACAGCGCCGAATATCCTACGGCCAAGGATCGCAAGGCCTATCTGGTGCCCGCGACCGGCGCGATCGAAATCGACGGCGTCCGCGTCAACGCTCGTGATGGCGTTGCGATCAGCGATCTCGACGTGATCCGCGTCACCGCGATCGAGGATAGCGAGATCGTGCTGGTCGACGCAGCCTGACGACAGGAGAGGGCGCGTAACCCGCGCGCCCTTTTCAACTCTATCGAACAGATCCACCGATTTTATCCCTCTGATCCGCAAAGTGTTGATGGGCTAGAAGGATTGCATCAGGACGAAGACGAAGGAGGCTCTGCCCATGCTGAACATCGCAACCCCGCGCCTCAGCCCCGCCGAATGGCAGGACGTGCAGGCCACCCTTTCCGCCGTCGCCGATTGCGGTTGCGGCCAGCCCGCCGCCGCCGGTTCGATGCGATCGCGCATCGCCCATGCGGTCGACGCGCTGATCGGGCCGAAGAAGGATGCCCCGGTGGCCCTGCCCACCCATCTGCTTCCGGTCCGCGATTTCCTCTGCGAAACCGGCCGTACCCGCCGGATCGCGGAACGCCATGTTCCCACGCTCGCCGCGCAGGGCTTTTCCCGCGGCCAGATCGAAGCGCTGGCGCTGCTCGGCGCCTGACCCTCCCATTTTCCGATCCCGAAAGGTCCAGTCCCATGTCCATCCGCACTTCCGAGGTCGACGGCGTCGACATGATCATCCTTCCCCCCGTCCGTGACCTGGGCGACGGCTTTTCCGTCCGCCGGGCGCTGCCGTCCGCGCATCGCCGCATGGTCGGGCCTTTCATCTTCTTCGACCAGATGGGCGAGGCAGTCTTCAACAGTGGCGAAGGGCTGGACGTCCGTCCCCACCCGCATATCGGCCTCGCCACCGTGACCTACCTGCTGGATGGTGAGATATTGCATCGTGACTCGGTCGGGTCGATCCAGCCGATCCGGCCGGGCGAGGTGAACTGGATGACGGCGGGCAGCGGCATCGTCCATAGCGAACGTACCTCCGACGAGAACCGCGCCAGGGGCGGCAAGCTGTTCGGCCTCCAGACCTGGGTTGCGCTGCCGACGCAGTTTGAGGAAACCGATCCCGGTTTTTCCCATCACAAAGCGCACGAGATTCCGACCATCGAGGATGCGGGGACGCGCCTCACCCTGATCGCGGGCAGCTCCGACGGCCTAGTGTCGCCGGTGAAGACCTATTCCGACATGGTCTATGCCGACATCGCGCTGCAGGACGGCGCGCGCTATCAGCTCAAGGCCGAGCATGTCGAACGCGCCATCTATGTCGTGGCGGGCGAGGTCGAGGTGATCGGCCAGACCGGCGGCTTTGCAACCGGGGAACTGGTGGTGTTCAAGCCCGGCGCGGAGATCGTCCTGCGGGCCAGGGGCGGTGCGCGGCTGATGCTGCTGGGCGGCGAGCCGCTGCCGGAGAAGCGCAACATCTACTGGAACTTCGTCTCTTCCTCGGCCGATCGGATCGAGCAGGCCAAGGCCGACTGGCAGGCCCAGCGCTTCGCCCCGGTGCCGGAGGAAAGCGAGTTCATCCCGCTGCCGGCCTGATATCACCCAAAAGCAAACGCCCGGTCTCTGGAGAGGCCGGGCGTTATGCTTTCTAGCTGCCGTTCGGGCCGCCGCTGCCGGGACCACCCGCACCGCCCATGCCGCCGGCGCCGACCGCGCCGATATTGCCGAAAATCTCGTCGAACAGGCTGCGATGGCGGCCCAGCGTCGGGGTCTTGTCGCCGGTCGGCGAGATGTGCGCGACCTGTTCCAGCCCCATGCGATCGACCGCCACGACGTTGCCGGCCGCGTCGAAGCGCACGCGCAGCACGGTCTGGTCGACCGGCTTGGGGTTGGAGAAGGCGAGCGAGCGCATGTTGCGCGAGACATAATACCAGTCCTGCTCACCGAATTGCGAGGCGAAGCTGGGGCGGCCCAGCGTGCCTTCCACCGATGCGCGATTGTCGATGCCGGGCTGGACCGAGTCCACCAGCAGCTTATCGACCTGATAGCCCTGATGCGTGCGGATGCGGGTGCAGGCTGACGTGCCGAGCAGCAGCGCGCTGAGGCCGACGGCGATCAAGACGCGCCCGCGGCGGGAATGGCGGCTGAACTGAGGCATGAACGTCTCCTGCGGGGGCATGTCCCGCGAACCCGATAAAACTGATGCCGCCATTGCATTGGGCGGCGCAGCGATCAATATGGAAATGCGCAAGCCCCGGCAAGGGGCGCAAAACATCGGACGGCGCGTGGCCGGCCGATCCGTCATGAAAAGCCGTCCCGATCATGCCCAGCACCTCCTCCTTCCTCCAGCGCTTCTTCGGTCGCACCGATCCGCGGGAGGGGTTGCGGCCGCTCTATCATGCGGTGGTCGGCGAAGGGCGGCAGCCGCACTGGTATGTGGACGGCGCCGTGCCCGACACGCTCGACGGCCGGTTCGACATGATCGTCGCCATATTGGCGCAGGCGCTGATCCGGCTGGAGCAGTTGGGCGCAACCCAGGAAAGCGTCTGGCTGACCGAGTTGTTCGTCGACGACATGGACGGGCAGTTGCGGCAGGAGGGCGTGGGCGATGTCGTGGTCGGCAAGCATGTTGGCCGAATGATGAGCGCGCTCGGCGGACGGATCAGCGCTTATCGTGCGGCGTTGACCGAAGGCGCGGATTTTGCTGAGGCGCTGCGCCGTAACCTCTATCGCGGCGCAGGCGTCGCCGATGCGGCGGTCGCTCATGTCGAGGGCAGGCTGCGCGAGCGCTGGACGCGGCTGGGTTGCCTGACGCGCGACGCCCTGCTGGCAGGAGATCTTGGATGACCGATACCCCTGAATTTTCCCGTCCCGTGAAGGCCGATCAGGTCAAGCGGCTGACCGGGGATACCCATATCGAAGCCGATGCGACCGAGCGCGAGGCATTGGCGCGCCGCTTCGGCCTGTCGTCCTTCGATCGGCTGGAGGCGGATTACAGCCTGACGGAAGAGAATGGCGCGATCATGGCGCGGGGACGGGTGCGCGCGGCGCTGGCCCAGCCCTGCGTCGCGACCGGTGTGCCGGTGCCCGAGACGATCGACACCGATTTCGTGCTGCGTTTCGTGGTCGAGGGCGAAGGCGTGCCCGAGGGCGAGGAACTGGAACTGGACGCCGAGGATTGCGACACGATCGGCTTTGACGGGCAGGTGGTCGATATGGGCGAAGCAGTGGCCGAGACGGTGGCGCTGGCGGTGACGCCTTTCCCGCGATCGCCGGATGCCGATACCTATCTGAAAGAGGCGGGCGTGCTGAGCGAGGAGCAGGCCAGCCCCTTCGCCGCGCTGCTTGGCCTCAAGGACAAGAAATAGACGATGCGGCGGCTGATCCCCGCCACGCTTTTGATTGGCGGGGCAGCGGGCGTGCAGGCGCGGCCGGCACGACGGATCTCGGCGCCCCTGATTGGTGAGACGATCGTGCGCGGCCAATGGGCCAAGGCGGAGAATCGCGCTGATTGCGCGCCGCTTGGTCTGGTGTCGGACGGGCGGGCGCAGGGTGTGGCGCGGGCCGCCAATTTCAGCGGCGGCTGGGCGGTGGCCTTCGACCTTCCCGGCATGCGCAGCGCCTATGGCTTTGCCGGGACCGGCCTGCTGCCCGATGATGACCAGCCCGATAGCGTCCAGCGCGAGCGGCTGACGAAGCAATGGCCATCGACGCGTGATCTGCGCAAGCTGCCCGCGCCCGCCTTCGCCGGTTATGGGCTGATGGGCGCAAAGCCCTATCCGGCCGCCAATCCGTCCGGCAAGGGGCTTGAATCGCTCGCCTATCTGCGGATCGGCGGGCAGCGCTGCACCTATAATGTCTGGAGCCGGTTGAGCCGCGCGCATCTCGAATCGCTGCTCGACAATCTGCGTATCCTTCGCTGACGACAGCTCCGGCGTTTCCCTTTCGTTCCGCGCTGTGGCATAGGGTGACGCCATGGACTCGCCGCTGCGCAAGATCATCCATATCGACATGGACGCCTTTTATGCGTCGGTGGAGCAGCGCGACGATCCCGCGCTGCGCGGCAAGCCGATCGCGGTGGGCGGCGGTGGGCCGCGCGGGGTGGTGGCGACATGCAGCTATGAAGCGCGCAAGTTTGGTGTGCGATCGGCCATGCCCGGTGCGCGGGCGCGGCGGCTCTGCACCGACCTCATTTTCGTGAAGCCCCGCTTTGAGGTGTATCGCGCCGTGTCCGCGCAGGTGCGGGAGATATTCAGCCGCTTCACCGACATGATCCAGCCGCTCTCGCTGGACGAGGCCTATCTGGACGTCACGGTGAACAAGTTCGGCATCGCGTCGGCGACGCAGGTGGCCGAAGAGATCAGGCGGATGATCCGGGAGGAAACCGGTCTCACCGCATCGGCCGGCGTGTCCTACAACAAGCTGATCGCCAAGCTGGCGTCGGACCAGAACAAGCCCGACGGCATCTGCGTGGTGCGGCCGAGCGAGGGGGCGGCCTTCATCGCCGCCATGCCGGTGCGGCGCATCCATGGCGTGGGGCCGGTCACGGCGAAGCGGATGCAGGAACTGGGGATCGAGACCGGCGCGGACCTGCGCGACCGCGACATGCGCTTTCTCCACGCCCATTTCGGCAGTTCGGCCGACTATTATTACCGCGCCTCTCGCGGCGAGGACGACCGGCCAGTGCGCGAACGGCAGGAGCGCAAGTCGGTGAGCGTCGAGGATACGTTCTTCGACGATCTGGTCGAGGAGGCGGCTCTGGTGGCGGAACTGGACCGGATCGCGGCGAATCTCTGGACCCGGATCGAGAAGGCGCAGGCCTGGGGCCGGACGGTGGTGCTGAAGGTGAAGTTCGCGGATTTCCGCATCATCACCCGGTCGCGCAGCTTTTCAGCGCCGGTGCGATCGCCGGATCAACTGGCGCAGGCGGCGCGGGACTTGCTGCGGGCTCAGTTGCCGCTGCGCATGGGCGCGCGGCTATTGGGGCTGGGGGTGCATAATCTGGAGGCGGAAGAAGAAGGCGAACAGGGCGAGCAGCTCGCCCTGTTGCTGTGACGCCTGTCAGAAGGGCAGCCAGTTCCGCTTTTCGGTGAACTTCATGTAACCGGCGTTGACGCCCAGCCGATAGCCCACCCCCAGCCGGATCGGGATCAGCACAACATTACCCCAGCGCAGATAGCTCGCGGTGAAGCCGCCCACCAGATAAGCGGTGCCCTCCGCCGCTGGGAAGCGGTGGTAGAGATCCTGCGTATCGTAGAGATTATAGACCAGCACGAAAGTGTTGGACGCGTTGCCGCCGACGTCGAAGCCGATCGACGGGCCGGTCCAGTAGACCTCGCGCTTGCCCTCAATCTTGTGGTTGAGCGTGCCGGAGCCATAACGCAGCCCGACGACGAAAGCGCCCGACGCCTCGCGACCGGCGATATAGGCGTTGGGGCGGCCCTGATCCTTCAGGATCTTCTCGATGATGCCGGCCAGACCTTCCGCGCCCTTGCCAAACACGCCTTCGGCCGCGCCGATCAGATCATCCTGCTGATAGGAATCCCCCGGCGCAATCGTGGAGGGCGGCGAATCGGCCGTCACTGGCGCGCCGGTTGCCGTAGTGCCGCTGGAAGGCGGTGCGGTGACGGGAGGCGGCGGATTATAGCTGGTGCCGCTGTTTGGGCTGACGCTGGTATCCACGCCCGGATCGGTCGGCGCGCTGTTGGCGGGCGGCGGCGGAGCGAGGTCGGCGTCGATCGCCGTATTGGGATCGATGGTGCGTACCTGCGCCGAGGCGACGACCGGCGATAGCGCCATGCCCGCCAGCGCGGCGACCAGTGCGGCTGCGCGCGCGATGCGGACGCCATTGCGCCCATTGATGCCGATCATGCCCGATACTCCCCGGAAGCCCGCTCTTGAAACCATAGTCCAGATTATCGGCTTCGAAGCTGAAACGACAATGAACGAACGGCGACCCGAGTCCATTCCACGCCGGATCGAATCCGATAATCGCCGCATAGCGTAAAAAATCCGCACTGAGGACCGTTGCCATGCCGCAAAGCCCTCGCTATAGCCGCGCCCAGCCACTGCTCCTCTCCACAAGAGAAGGGCAAATCCGTGCGGAGACGTGGGTGAGTGGCTGAAACCAGCGGTTTGCTAAACCGTCGTAGCCTTAAGGGGCTACCGAGGGTTCGAATCCCTCCGTCTCCGCCACTTTTCTTTTCCGATGATGAGAAAACGCCTTCGCCTTCGGGCGGAGGATCGTGGCATTTGCAGCTCTGGCGACTGCCGGTTTCCGAAAAGATGGCGATTGCAAACGATGCCCGATCGCGGGCGCCGGTCACGACGCGTCAGCACCGGCGTCGGGCAACAAAAAAGCGGCTGTCGCCAGCCGCTTTTTAGAGTTCTTGGCCCTGCCAGAAACATGGTGCCCAGAAGAGGACTCGAACCTCCACGACCTTGCGATCGCCAGCACCTGAAGCTGGTGCGTCTACCAATTCCGCCATCTGGGCACGGGGTAGGAGGGCGCCTCTAGCGGGTGGCCCCGAAGCTGTCAACGCATTGTCTGTAGGGGGAGTGTGTTTTTGGCCTCTGCCAAAAAATGGTGCCCAGAAGAGGACTCGAACCTCCACGACCTTGCGATCGCCAGCACCTGAAGCTGGTGCGTCTACCAATTCCGCCATCTGGGCACGGGGTAGGAGGGCGCCTCTAACGGTGGCCCCCGAAGCTGTCAACGCACGGCCCGCATTATTTTTTGGGTTTCGCAAAAAAGCCGGTTTAAGGGCAGGCGACGCCGTCTTGTCCAGGATATGAAAACGCCCATGACCATCGCCGATCCCGCGCCGCCCGCCTTCCTCACCCGCCCTGACGGCTTGCGCCTGGCCTATCGCCATAGCGAAGGGACCGGGCCGACGCTGATCTTCCTGCCGGGCTACATGTCCGACATGGAAGGTGGGAAGGCGGTGGCGTTGCATGGCTGGGCGCAGGCGCAGGGACGGGCGATGCTGCGGCTCGACTATGTCGGCAATGGCGCGAGCGAGGGGCGTTTTGCCGATGGCACGCTGGCGAGCTGGCGCGACGATGTGCTGCTGTTCCTCGATACGCTGATCGAGGGGGCTGTGGTGCTGGTCGGATCGTCGATGGGCGGCTGGCTGGCCTTGTTGGTAGCGCTGGCGCGGCCCGATCGGGTGGCGGGCGTGGTCGGCATCGCTGCCGCACCGGATTTCACGGAGTGGGGCTTTACCGACGCGGACAAGGCGCTGCTGCGGACCGAGGGGCGGATCGAGGAACCGACGCCCTATGGCGACCAGCCCTATGTGACGACGCTGGGATTCTGGGAATCGGGACAGGCGCTGCGGCTGCTGGAGACGGAGATCGCGATCGACTGTCCGGTACGGCTGCTCCACGGGCAGGCCGATGCCGACGTGCCGTGGGAGATTGCGATCAGGAGCGCGGCGCGCCTGCGTTCATCCGATGTGCAGACGCTGCTGGTTAAGGATGGCGACCATCGCCTTTCCCGCGACGGCGACATCGCTCTGCTGATCCGCACCGTCGCCAGCCTGCTGGACATATTGTGATGCCCTTTTTCCTGCCGCTCCTGCTTCAGGCCTATGATCCCGAGATCGAGGCGGTGATGAATCGCAGCCGCAAGCAGAAGCAGGAGGAAAGGGCGGCCGCGGCGGCTGCGGCCACCCCGCCGGCGGCCGGTAGCACCCCGGCGCGGGAGGATGGCCGGATTCCCGTGCCCGCCAAATTCGCCGCCCCCTTTCAGGCCTGCCTCGACCAAGCGATCGAATCGCCCGATGCCGGGGTCGCCTTCGCGCAGAAATGGCGGATCGAGGGGGGCAGCTTCTACGCGCGCCATTGCATGGGCTTCGCCTATGCCCGTGCCGAGCGATGGACGCCGGCGATTGTCGCCTTCGAGCAGGCGGCGGAGGAGGCCGAGCGCGGCGGCGAAATGGCGCAGAGCGCGCGGCTGTGGGCGCAGGCGGGCAATGCCGCGCTGGCGAGCGGCGATGCGGCCAAGGCGCGCACCGATTTCGACGCGGCGCTGGCGCGCGGTCTGCCCGACGGGATGGAGAAGGGCGAGGTGCATCTCGACCGGGCGCGGGCGCTGGTGGCGCTGGGCGACACGGACGGCGCGCGCGATTCGCTGGACGTCGCGCTGGCGCAGGCGCCGAAGGATCCGCTCGGCTGGCTGCTGTCGGCGACGCTGGCGCGGCGATCGGGCGAATTGAGCCTGGCGCAGGCGCATATCGCCCGGGCTGTGCAATTGTCGCCCGATGACGCGTCGGTCGCGCTGGAAGAGGGCAATGTCGCCATCCTCACCGATCATGAGGATGTAGCGCGATCGGCCTGGCAGCGTGCGGTCAGGCTGGCGCCGGATGCGCCAGCAGGCAAGGCGGCGGCGGACAATCTGACGCGGCTGCCGACAGGGAAGTCAGGCGACAAGCCGACGGGCTGACCTGGAGCGGTGGACGATGGGATTGTATCGTTCACGCTTCTATCGTCTTTTGATGACCGCATTCCGCGAGCCGTCGGCTGTTCCAGCCGACTTCAGAATGCTCTGGCAAGATTTCGTCACGGAACTCCTCGGCAGCCGGCCGGTTCGCTTCTGTGCGGCGGGCCTGGCAAAGGAGACAGCGACATGGACAATCGAATCAAGGGCGCGTTCGCGATCGGCCTGCTCGTGATCGGCGCTGCTGCCACGAGCGGTTGCTCGCGCGGAGCGACGCGTGGCGGCCTGATCGGCGGCGCGGGTGGTGCGGTGGTCGGCAGTGCGACCGGCCTTGGCACCACCGAGGGCGCGATCATCGGCGGTACGGCGGGCGCGATCATCGGCGACAAGAGCGACTGTTCACGCAAGGAGCGCCGCCGCGGCAAATGTTGAGCCGGTCCAGTCCGTCTATTTCAGGTAGAAGTCGACGGTCGTGACGACGCGGACCTTCTTGTAGGGCGTATCGCTGCCCCCGTCGCCGCCGCCTTCGCCATCGCGGGCGTCGATCGAGAAATAGCCCTGGGTCGCGCTCTTGATGCCGCCGACGCCTGCGCCCGAATCCTTGGCGAATTGTTCGGCGGCGGCGCGCGCGTCCCTGGTGGCGGCGGCGACCATCGGCGGCTTGACGTCATTCAATTTGGTGAAGCTGTAGCGCATGCCCGACCCTTCCTGTAGCGTCACGCCGCGCCGGACGAGGTCGAACTGCTGGGCGACCGCCTTTTGCGCGCGGGCGATATCGGTGGTGCGCAACAGCATCCGCTGGGTGATGGTGATCGTGTTGACACCGTTGTTCAGCCATTGATTCACGCCTGCGCCGACCGGCTTCAGTTCCTCGGGCTTGAAGCCCAGACTCTTGAAATAGGCCTGCAATTCCCTGGTGTTGTTGTCGATTTCGGTGCGCACGGTCGGCAGGTCGAAGCCGGTTGCCGAATAGCTGATCGACCAGGTGGCAAGGTCGGCCGTCACGTCCTTCTCGGCAAGGCCGCGCACCGTGACCGAGCGATCGGCCGCCTTGGCGCGCGTCAGGCCGTCGCCCAGAAGATAGCCCCCGGCCACCATGCCGATGGCGAGCAGCGCGGCGCTGCCCAGAAATACCTTGTCCCGCATATCCAGTGCCATGCTGCTTCCCTCTTCCGTCCGGTGCCATGCGACCTTATCTATAAGGCATATCTGCCATCCATGAGATGAACCGTTGCTTTATGGCGACGAATGGAGACGACATGCCCAAATATCTGCACACCATGATCCGCGTCGCCGATGTCGACAGGACCAAGGGCTTTTTCGAGCTGCTCGGCCTTGAGGAGGTGAAGCGCATCACCAGCGAGCAGGGCCGATTCACCCTCGTCTATCTGGCCGCGCCGGGCGACGAGGATGCACAGGTCGAACTGACCTACAACTGGCCGGCTGAGGATGGCACGCCGGCGGAAGTCTATGGCGAGGGACGCAATTTTGGCCATATCGCCTATCGGGTCGATAATATCTACGATACCTGCCAGACGCTGATGGACGCGGGCGTGACGATCAACCGGCCGCCGCGTGACGGGCACATGGCCTTCATCCGCACCCCCGACAATATCTCGATCGAGCTGTTGCAGGACGGGCGGCTGGAGCCGGCCGAACCCTGGGCGTCGATGCCCAATATCGGCCACTGGTAAGCGCCATGCTGGAGGTTGTCCGCATCCCCGTCCTCAACGACAATTATGTCTGGCTGCTGCACGACGATGCGAGCGGCGAGACGGTGGCGGTCGACCCCGCGGTGGCGGACCCGGTGCTGGACGCCGCCCGCGTGCGGGGCTGGACCATCGGTCAGATCTGGAACACCCACTGGCATGGCGATCATGTCGGCGGCAATGCGGCGATCAAGGCGGCAGCACAGGCATGGGGCGGCTGCATCATCACCGGGCCTGCGGCGGAGGCGGAGAAGATCGGCACGCTCGACCGGACGGTGGGCGAGGGCGACCAGGTCCGCATCGGCGACCATGTCGCGACGGTGATGGCGGTGCCCGCGCATACGGCGGGGCATATCGCCTATCATCTGGCGGAGGATCGAATCGTCTTCGTCGGCGACACGCTCTTCGCCATGGGCTGCGGCCGGCTGTTCGAGGGGACGGCGGCGCAGATGTTCGACAATATGGCGAGGCTGGCGGCCTTGCCCGCCGACACGACCGTCTATTGCGCGCATGAATATACGCTTTCCAACGGCCGTTTCGCGCTGACGGTGGAGCCGGACAATGCAGCGCTGGCGGCGCGCGTGGTGGCCGTCGAGGCTGCGCGGGCGAAGGGCGAGGCGACGGTGCCGACCAGTATCGGTGCGGAGCGGGACACCAATATCTTCATGCGCGCGCGCAACGTTGCCGAGCTGGCCGCCCGGCGCGCTGCGAAGGATGCGGCCTGACGGCTTTTGCCTTATGATGCCGTCTTCAAATCGATACGATATGGAGAATCGCGATGCGCGCGTGGATCTGGATGGCGCCCTTGCTGCTGGCGGGCTGCACCGGCAGCTATGAGCCGCGACCGCTGACGGACAAGCAGGCTGCCGAACTTGACAAGGCGCTGGCCGGCAAGGTGCCCGGCGAGAAGACGAGTTGCATCAATCGCGAGCCGCAGACCAACCTGACGGTAATCAGCAACAATGTGCTGCTCTATCGGGTCAGCAAGAAGCTGGTCTACAAGAATGAGCTGATCGGCAGTTGCAACGGCCTGACCTATGGCGACACGATGATCGTGCGCAGCTTTGGGTCGCAACTGTGCCGGGGCGATTTCACGACGACCGCCAATTTGCAGACCGGCATGACGTCGGGCGCCTGCGCGCTGGGCGATTTCATCCCCTATCGAACGCCGCCTGGCAAATGACGGCATGACCGCGCGTCTGAGCGGAAGCGCTTGTCAGCACAGCGCTTTGCGCCTTTGATGCGCACATGAGCGCGTCATCCCTTTTCCCATGGCGTTATGGGATGTTCCTGGCCCTGTTGGCGGTGATCGCGCCGCTGGCGATCCTGCTGCCCTGGCATGAGGCGGTGATGTCGGGGTTCGACATTGCCGCTCTGGCCTTCATGATCTCGGTGGTGCCGTTGATCGATGCCGATGCGGCATCGATGCGGCGCAAGGCGCTCGCAAATGACGCCAATCGCGGACTGATGCTGTTGCTGACCGGGATCGTCAGCCTGGTGATTTTGGTCGCGGTGGGGGTGGCGATCAGCCAGCATGGCGGGCCGGATGGCATCAGCATCGCCTTGTTGCTGGCGACCCTGCTGATCGCCTGGCTCTTTTCCAACCTCGTCTACGCGATGCATTATGCCCATATCTTCTACCTGCCCGGTAAGGACGGGAAGGATCGGAGCGGGCTGGATTTTCCCGACACGGACGAGCCGGCCTATTGGGATTTCCTCTATTTCGCCTTCACCCTGGGCATGACCTTCCAGACGTCGGATGTGTCGGTGACGGCGACCGGGATGCGCCGGACGGTGCTGTTCCAGTGCCTTGCGGCCTTCCTGTTCAACCTCGGCATCCTGGCCTTCACCATCAATGTGCTGGGCGGATCAGGCGGCTGATTCCCAGCGGCCGGGCTTGGTTTCCTCGCTGTCGGCCATGGCGTCGATCGAGCGCCACCATTCGTCGACTGCGGGGCGGAAGGCGGCGAGATGGCCGTGCCGGGGCCGGGCGAACCAGCCCTTGCCGCTGCGATAATAAAGCCAGCGGGAATCGCAGTTGAGCGGCACCTGTTCGAACCGGAGTGGATGGTTCGGGAGAGAGTCGTCATCGATCTGTCGCAATTGCCCGGGAATGTCGCGGACGCTGCCATCGGGAAACTGCACGGCGATGGACATGGATCTTTCCTCTTATCTTGCCCGCTCGGTCTGCATAACGATCTGAAATCATTTCGGTTCATCCCTCATCATCGCATTTGCGACGAATCGCCGACCCTGATCCTCTCCTGCTTTCACGGCTTGATTACCTATTTTTGCTAAAGGCTGATGACGATGAGCAAGGCCGATCCCTGTCCCACCTCCGCCGTCAGCCATGGCGTCGGCATTGCCGGCCTGTTCGGGCTTGCCCTCTGGACGCTGGTCGCGCGCCATTATGGCATGAACGGACCCAATGCCGGGCTGGCGGCCGTGGTCGCCTGCGGCCTGCCGATGGTGCTGTGGTCGCTGGTCGTCGACAAGGTGCATCGCAACGCGTCCACCGGGATCGACTGGCAAAGGACGCCGCGCCCCCTGCGCGAGGTGCTGGACATCAGCATCGTCAAGATCGCCGGGCTATGGGCGACCTGGCTCGCCATCGCCATCTTCTATTGCATCGCGCGCTGGTACTGGAGCGGCAATTATCGCTTCTCGATGGACCTGTTCATGAACGCCGCGCCCTGGCTGCTGGTCGCGTCCATCCCCTATATCCTCTGGATCGACCGGCGGCTGGTGGAGCCGAGGGACGCATCCTACAGTTTCGGTCAGTGGGTGATCGGCGGCGTGGCGGGGCAGCCGGACATGGTCCAGGTCGCGCATCATGCCCGCGCCTGGGCGGTGAAGGGCTTCTTCCTCGCCTTCATGATATCGATCGTGCCGGGTAATTTCGCCAATGTGGTCAACTGGCGGATCGCCGACGCCTTCGCTCACCCGGTGGCGCTGGCCGGATTCCTGATCGCGGTCATGTTCATGATCGACGTCTGCCTCGCGACGGTCGGCTATATCCTGACCTTCAAACCGCTGGATTCGCATATCCGCACCGCCAACCCCTATCTGGGCGGCTGGCTCGCGGCGTTGATCTGCTATCCGCCCTTCGTGCTGATGGGCGGCGGCGGGCCGCTCGACTATCATGCCGGCGGCGCGGAATGGGATGTCTGGACCCAAGGGTCGACTGCGTTGCAATGGCTGTTGGGCGGCTGGCTGGTGCTGCTGACCGCCCTCTATGCCTGGGCGACGGTGGCGTTCGGCCTGCGCTTTTCCAACCTCACCCATCGCGGCATATTGACCCACGGTCCCTATCGCTGGACGCGGCACCCGGCCTATTTGTCCAAGAATCTCTTCTGGTGGTTTTCGGCGTTGCCCTTCCTGTCAGTCAGCGGCTCGCTGACCGACATGGTGCGCAACTGCGCGATGCTGGCGCTGACCAATGCCGTCTATTATTGGCGCGCAAAGACCGAGGAGCGGCATCTGTCGGCCGACCCGGACTATCGCGCCTATAGCGAGTGGATGGAGCGCAACGCCCCTGTCCCGCGCCTGTTCGCCTGGTTGACCGGGCGGAAGCGCGAGACGGACGCGGTGGCGCAGCCGGCCGAGTAAGGGTTAGAGCGGGACGACATGTGTTTGAATCATGGGATTCCTAATGAGGGGAGTCTCTGGTTCAAGATGCTTGCCGGGATTGGAGGCGAGCGATCATGGCGAATGATCTTAGGGTGCCTGATGAGGGCATGTCCTGCCACGGGACGGCAGTGCGCTTTGGCATTGCGGCAAGTTCGGCAATCAAATGGGTGCAGCGGGTTCCCCGGTCTTTGAGCCGACTTTTCGACGACCGGCCATGCCGGCGTTCGGATTTTCGGGGTATGCAAACAATCGCACAAGTGGACATGGTCGCGGCTTGGGCTGCGGCGGTCGCAATGAAGCGCGATCGAGCATGAACGAGAATCTGCCATCGGTTTTGCGGCACGCATATTCTTGGTGGACGGACAGAATGTTGTAAGGCGTCGAATACTCAGCATTTCAAGGAAGTTTCATGTCCCAGCCTCTGTCCCGTCGTCATGCACTCGCGCTGCTGTCGGGAGGCGCCTTCATGGCGGCGGCGGGGCCATCGATAGCGTCGGCTGCGGCTGCAAAACCCTTTTTCATGGATGGCCTGAGCTTCCTTCCGGACGATCTGGAGCAATTGTCCGTCGCCCATCTGGATGGCATCATCTGCGACATTTCCGAGATCGAGGAGGTGCGCGACGCCGATGGCACGCCGCGCTATCTGCGCACCTACGCCAAATGCAGCGCCGCCCTCGATCGCGTCAGGGTACGTCTGGCCGACAGCAGGGCGGCCTATGTGGCGCTCAAGGGATCGGACATCGGTAAAAGACCGGGCTGTGCCGTCTTCCTGCAATTCCAGTCCTGCGAGCCGGTGGGCACCGATCTGTCGCGCCTCGCCGATTTTCATGCGCGGGGGCTGCGCGTGCTGCAATTCACCCATCACAACGATAATCTGTTCGCCGGCGGCGCGATCGAGCCGCACTGGAGCGGCCTGACGCCGCTGGGTGTCGAGGGACTGGCGGAGATGAACCGCCTGCGCATCGTCCCGGACGTGTCGCACGGTTCGGAGCCGACTATGCTTGAAGCGGCCCGGCGCAGCAAGACGCCGATCCTGCTGTCGCATGGCGCGTGCAAGGCGATCGTCGACCATCCCCGCTGTGCATCCGACACCGTCATCCGCGCGATCGCCGACAAGGGCGGCATGATGGGCATCTTCATGATGAGTTTCTGGCTGACCCGCGATGCGGTGCCAACCACCGATCATCTGGTCGCGCAGTTGCGCCACGTCATCAACATCGGCGGGATAGAGGCCGTCGGCATCTCCAATGATTTCCCGATCGACGGGCAGGAAAATCTGGTGAAGCTGAACAACGACAATGCGGAGGGCGTGAAGGAATATCTGGAATGGTGGCGGGCCATGGACAAGCTCGGCATCCCCGGCTTCGCGCAGGATCCGCACCATGTCGTCATCCCGGCGCTCAATGATATCCATCGTATGGACAGCATCGCCGCGGCGCTCGAAAAGGCGCGGTTCCGTGGGCGCGAGATCGACCGGATCATGGGCGGCAACTGGCGGCGGGTGATGACCGACATACTCGGCTGATCGGACCGGTGGCATGAAAAAGGGGCGCCCGGATGGAGCGCCCCTTTTTTCCTGCAAGCGGCGGCCCCGGTCGGAACCGGGGCAGCAACCGTCAGAAGCGGAAGTCCACGCCCGCATAGAGCATGCGG
The DNA here is from genome assembly GCF_013393185.1 of Sphingobium lactosutens. GTDB lineage: Bacteria > Pseudomonadota > Alphaproteobacteria > Sphingomonadales > Sphingomonadaceae > Sphingobium > Sphingobium lactosutens_A. The sequence continues at coordinate 126,223 of NZ_QJQX01000080.1, forward strand.
CCATAGAGGTCGTAGGTGTTCGCCGACGTCTGGGTGCCGGGGAAGGTCACGACATTGGTGTCGCCGAAGATCGGCGGCTTCTTGTCGAAGACATTGTCGACGCCGAAATACAGCTCGTAGGTCTTCTTCTTGTCGAGGCCGATGCGCAACTGGGCATCATGATACCAGAAGGCGCCGGTGCTGATCGGAGCAGGCTTGGTCAGGTCGTCCTTGACATTGCTCATGTAATTGACGCGCCAGTTGAGCGAGACATTCTCCAGCGAGAAGGTGGCCGAGACATTGAATTTGTCGCGGAAACCGGTGCCCAGGCGACCGCAGCTATAGCAGTCGAGCTGGCCCACTTCCTTCTGGGTCGGACCGCCGGGGAAGGAGGTCTGCTGCTGCTTGAGCAGATGAGTCCAGTAGCCGCTCAGGTCCAGCTTGCCGGTCTCGCCGATGTTCATGCTGTAGCGGATCTGCGTATCGATGCCCGACACCAGGAAGGAACCGGTGTTGAGGTTGAACGCATCGACCTGGGTCACGCGGCCATTGGCGTCGCGCGTGATGTTGTTGCAGAACAGATCCTCGCCACCGCCGGTGAGGCATTCGTCAAGCGACGTCTGCTGGCCGATGATGCCGATCGCGTTCTGCACCTTGATCCGGTAGTAATCGACCGTGACGCTGAGGTTCGGGATGAAGCGGGGCGTCAGCACCGCGCCCAGGGTCAGCGTCTTGGCGGTTTCTTCCTGCAGGTTCGGGTTGCCGCCAACGAAGCCGTTGATGTTCTGGATCTGCGCGGTGGAATAGACGAAACCGGCGCCGGCAGCCGCTGCCGCGATGGCAGGGTTGTTGAGGCAGGCCGCCGGAATGGACGCCTTGACCCCATTCCAGGAATCGCCGGCACCCTGCGCCTGGTCGCACGGATCGATGACGGCCGGGAAGGTTTCGCTCTGCGCCGAATAGAGTTCGCTGATGCTCGGCGCGCGGGTGGCTTCCGAATAGATGCCGCGGAAGCGGATGTCGCGCACGGGCGCCCATTCGCCGCCGGCCTTCCAGCTCCACACGCCGCCGACGGTCGAATAGTCAGCGTAGCGCACAGCGCCTTCCAAGCCCAGATAATGGAAGAAGGGACGCTCCGACAGGATCGGGGCGACGACTTCGAGGAAGGCTTCCTTCACATTATATTTGCCGCGCGTGTCCGACAGCATGTTGCCCAGCGTGTCGCCATTGTTGGTGGCTTCGTCGAAATTCTCCGAGCTGGATTCGCGGCGATATTCGAAACCGGTCGCGAAGCTGAGCGCGCCGCCGGGCAGTTCGAACAGGTCGCCCGAAATGGTGGCCGAGAAGACGTCCTGCTTCACGCGGGCGTCATAAGTCGACCGCTGGCCGCCATTGGTGACATAGTCGGCGGCTGCGGCCGAAACCGTGTTGAAGCCGAAGATGTTGATGGGCGCGCAGGCGGGATCATTGTTGGTCGGATCGGCGTCGACATTGATCGAGCAGACCGGGCCGTTGGGACCGGCGACAGCGTTCAGGGCGTTGACATAGTTCGGGCCAAGGATGGTGCCGGACGAGGTCTTGTCCTTCATTTCGCCGTGGGTGTAATAGAGTTCCCACTTGAACTTTTCCGCGAGCGTGCCACGGGCGCCGCCCACCACGCGCCAGGTTTCGCGATCGTTGCGGTTGCTGCGATCGAAAATATCGTTCGAACGGCGGCGGAACGGCAGGGCGGTGACGCCGGCGGCGACCATCGCATCGCGGATCTGCTGCGGAATGAATGGGTTGGTGATCGGAATGCCGGCATAGGGCGTGCCATCGGCATTGGTCAGGTCGGTGTCGGCGACTGCCTGCGGCTCCAGGCTGGAGCGCGACTTGCTCTTGGCATATTCGAATTCGCCGAACAGTTCGACGTCATCCGAAATCTCGTACTTGGCCAGGCCCGACGCCAGATAGCGCTCGACCGGCAGACCGAGATAACGGTCGTTGTTGCGGTTATAGCCGTCGATGTTGGCGCTCTGATAATTTTTCAGATTGTTCGCCTGGTCGAAGGTGAAGGTGTTGGCGCCCGGCGCGAAGGAACCGTTGGGGCTGAAGAGACCCTGGGCCGCGAAGGAGCTGCGGTTCGGCATGTCGTTGGCCGAGAAGCTGCGGCTACGCGAACGCAGGCCGTTGTCCTTGTCGTAACTGCCGTTGACGACGATATGGCCGCGGCCGTCCGCGAAGGCGGTGCCGCCGGTCACGGTCGCCAGATAGCGGCCGGCGTCGCCGCGGCTGCTCAGCGTGTTCTGGCCATGGAAGCGCAGGCCCTGGAATTCATCGTCGAGGATGAAGTTCACGACGCCCGCAATCGCTTCCGAACCATAGACGGCCGACGCGCCGCCGGTCACGACCTGGACTTCCTTGATGAGGTCGGTCGGGATGGTGTTGAGGTCGACGATCGAGGTGCCGGGCAGGCCCGCGACGAAACGGCGGCCGTTGACGAGCACCAGGGTGCGCGACGAACCGAGGTTGCGCAGGTTGACGGTCGCCTGACCGTTGCCGGTGGTCGAGAAGTTGGACGAGGTGCGGCTGATATTCTGGCCGACGGCGGGCAGTTCGGCGAGCACGTCCTGAATGTTGGCGGCGCCGGTCTGCGCGATCTTTTCCTGCGAGACGACCGCAATGGGCACTGACGCGCTGAGGTCGGGGCGGGCGATGCGCGATCCGGTGACGACGATCGTCTCGGCGCCGGCATCAGCGTCCGATCCCTGTGCCTCCTGGGCGAGGGCGGGGACGGCGGCAGATGCTGCAACGCCAAGGATCATGGAGGCCACGCCGCAACGCAGCGCGCTCATCTTCCGATTGTTGTTCAAGTTTCAAGTCCCTTGCTTGTAACGCCGGGACTTGCGCCCCGGTTCGCGTTCATCCGTAGCGGAGGTGAACGGTACCCTCCCGACCCACCGTTGACGGCCACGCGGAAGCCGGATGCGTGCCCCTTGCCGGACACGCTGTAAAGATCGTCAGGGCGACGCCCGCCGATTTTATGTCGGAGTGTTACAATGTTGCAACAAGCGCACTACAAAGGCCGGGATCGCCCGTTCGATGCGGCGTTTCCCGATCGATCGATGGAATGTGCCGCAGACGGCCCTTTGTCCGGGCGAGGCGGCGTCAGGCGCCGATCGACAAGCATGCGCAGGCCACTATCGGGTGGAACGATTGGCTGTTGTAACCGGTTCGGGCAAGGCCAGTCTGGCGGACCGGCTCGACGCCGGGCTTGCCGAGACGGAGCAGGCGCGCCACCTGTTCCAGCTGCGCGCCAAAACGGACATGCCGGAGCATCGCCGCGTTCCGCATGGTCGGCCAGAAGCAGCTTTCCGCTGCCCGCCACACCCTGTTCCACGTCTGGTTCGCCAATCTGGCAGGACGGCTGAAACCCAACGAGCGGCGGGTCAGCGCGGTGCTCTTGGGGCCATCGGTGCGTCGGTCGTCATCCTATTTTTGCCCCGACCATTGTCTTGAGGTTTACTCCGTGGCGACGGCAAGGCTCTGGTGCTTTCTTGCGACGCTCGGAACTCGGCGCGCAGACGCGGCGTCTTGCGGGCGCTGCCATGAAGAATATTTGCCATAGGGCATCTTCTTCCTGACGTGTCAGGATCAATGATGCACCATTACAGTCCGGGACTACACACCTAGCGCCATTCCGGTTTTGACGGAACCGGAATGGCGCTACCTTTTCTTTTGTTTTCCGTGATTTCCGAGTCACCAGATGATTCCATCTGGCTTGAAATCATTCTAGAAACTCTCTTCCGCGTAGATGCGGCTGAGATCGCCCTGCCATTCGCCATGATAGCGGTCGAGCAGCCGTTCGGCATGGGTCTTGCCCGACGCGATCACTTCGTCGAGCGCCGAGAGATAGCCCGTCTCATTGTCGCCCGAGGCGTTAAGTCGTGCGCGCGCGGCCAGACCCGATCGGGCGATGTCCACCACTTGCCCGGCAATGTCGCGCAGCTTGCGCCCGCCGCCGATCGGCGCGTCCAGACCCAGCTTCGGCACGGAATCGCGCAATATCTGCCGTTCCTCCATGCTCCAGTCCTTGACCACGTCCCACGCCGCATCGAGCGCGCCCTGGTCGTAGAGCAGGCCGACCCACAAGGCCGGCAACGCGCAGATGCGGTTCCACGGACCGCCATCGGCGCCGCGCATTTCGAGGAAGCTCTTCATCCGCACTTCGGGGAAGGCGGTGGAGAGATGATCCTCCCAATCCTTCTCGGTCGGCTTTTCGCCGGGCAGGACGGCGAGCTTGCCGGCGAGGAAGTCGCGGAAACTATGGCCCGCCGCATCGATATATTTGCCGTCGCGGTAAACGAAATACATCGGCACATCGAGGGCGTAGTCGGCATAGCGCTCGTACCCGAAGCCGTCCTCGAACACGAAGGGCAGCATGCCGGTGCGGTGCGGATCGGTGTCCGACCAGATATGGCTGCGATAGGAGAGGAAGCCGTTGGGCTTGCCATCGGTGAAGGGCGAATTGGCGAAGAGTGCGGTGGCAAGCGGCTGGAGCGCCAGCGACACACGGAACTTCTGCGCCATGTCGGCTTCGCTGCCATAGTCCAGATTGGTCTGGATGGTGCAGGTCCGCAGCATCATGTCGAGACCCATCGACCCCACGCGCGGCATGTGTCGCAGCATGATGTCATAACGGCCCTTGGGCATGATCGGCAATTCTACGCGGCTCTTGTCAGGCCACATGCCAAGGCCGAGGAAGCCCAGGCCCAGCATGTCGCCGACATATTTCACCTGCTCCAGATGGCGGCCGGTTTCGGCGCAGGTCTGATGCAGATTTTCGAGCGGGGCGCCGCTGAGTTCGAGCTGGCCGGCCGGCTCCAGACTGATGGTGCCGTCGCTGCCGGACAGGGCGATGATATTCTCGCCCTCGAACACCGGACTCCAGCCATAACGGGTCAGGCCGATCAGCAGCGTGTGGATGCCGCCCATTTCCTCATAGGAAGGGGCGTGATGATCCTTGCGACTGTAGACGAATTTCTCATGCTCGGTGCCGATGCGCCAGCGATCCTTGGGCTTTTCACCCTTGGAAAAGGCCGCGATCAACTGGTCGCGACTCTCGATGACGGGATCAATTCCCCCGGTGTCGGTTCTGGTGCTCATGCCCCGCCTTACTGCTTCCCCCATGCGCGTCAAACAAGAGCGCGCGGCCGACAGATAAGTTGCGCCTATCGTCCGCGCAATAACATAGCGGAATGAAACTTTACTGGTTGCCGCATTACTGATGCGAAAACCGGTTCCCATCCCTCGACCAGTTCGGGACAGGCATTTCGCGCGATGCTTCAGGACCAGTCACCATTGATGGCCATCCAGGCCGCGGTAGCAGCGATGGCGGCCGTCTCCGCGCGCAGGATGCGCGGGCCGAGCGACACCGGCACCGTGCCCGGCGTGGCGCGGATCGCCTCGCGCTCGGCGGGATCGAAACCGCCCTCCGGCCCGACCAGGAAGGCGGCCGGGCCGGGATGGGTGCGCAGGCTTTGCTCCAGCGGCGCCCCGCCGCTTTCGTCGGCGAAGAAGAGATGGCGATCGGTGGGCCAGCTTTTGAGTAGCGCGTCCAGCTTCGTCATCTCGGTGAGGCCGGGCAACGCGGTGCGGCCGCATTGCTCTGCCGCCTCCACCAGATGGGCGTGGAGCCGGTCGAGATTGAGCTTGTCCACCACCGCTCGGCGGGTAAGCACCGGCAGGAGTCGTGCGACGCCCAGTTCGCACGCCTTTTCCGCGATCAGGTCGATCCGCCCCTTCTTGATCGGCGCGCAGCAGAGCCAGAAATCGGGCACAATTTCGGGCGCTTTGGTCTGGCTGATGCACTCCAGCACCAGATCGCGCTTGCGGATATCGCGGGCGCGCGCCGCCCATTCGCCTGAACGCCCGTCGAACAGCAGCACGATATCGTCCGGCTTCACCCGCATGACGCTGATCAGATAATGGGCCGGATTGCCGTCCACCGGCACGGCTACGCCTTCGCCCAGCTGGGTTTCGACATGGAGGCGCGGGGCGCTTTGTGGCGGCCAGGCGGGGGTTGCGGTCATCTCATCTCGTGTCTTGCCGGATACATGTTCTTCCCTAAAGAGAAGCATGGCCCCTAGACAAGCATAAGGGCGAATGGAGTCGTAGTGAATCAGACGCCATCCAATCAAGGGATCGTCCCCGACAGCGAAGCGCGCGGCCTGCTCGCAAGGTTGCCGGACACGCCCCGCACGCTGGCGCAACTGGCGCGATTCGACCGGCCGATCGGCTGGTGGCTGCTGTTCTGGCCGGGGGCATGGGCGGTCGCTCTGGCGGGCGGGGGATATGCGCGCTGGCCGCTGATCGCCTGGCTGCTGCTGGGCAGCATCGCGATGCGCGGCTCGGGCTGCGTGTTCAACGATATCGTCGACCGCGATCTCGACCGGAAGGTGGCGCGCACCGCGACTCGGCCGCTGGCGAGCGGGGCGATGTCGGTGAAGATAGCCTGGGGCTGGTTGCTGGCCCTGTGCCTCGTCGGCCTGATCGTGCTGCTCCAGCTGCACCTCTATGCGCAGGTCGTGGCGCTGGGCAGTCTGGCGCTGGTCGCGGCCTATCCCTTCATGAAGCGGATTACCGGCTGGCCGCAGGTCTGGCTCGGCCTCGTCTTTTCCTGGGCGGCGCTGGTGGGGTGGAGCGAGGTCGTCGGCGCGCTGACGCTGCCGGGCCTGCTCCTCTATGCCGGCACCCTCTTCTGGGTGGTGGGCTATGACACCATTTATGCGCTTCAGGATCGCGAGGATGATGCGCTGATCGGCATCGGGTCGAGCGCGCTGTCAATGGGCAAGCATGTGCGGGGCGGGGTAACGCTCTGCTATCTGCTGGCGCTTGGTCTCTGGGCAGGCGCGATCTGGCAGGTCCGGCCGCAGGCGCTGGCGCTTATGGCCCTGTTGCCGATGGTGATGCACCTGCTGTGGCAGGTGGCGACATTGAAAGAAGATGGGGTCGATCCGCTGCGTAAATTCCGTTCAAATCGCTTTTCCGGGCTGCTGATGTTTCTGGCATGTCTGGTCGTGGGGAGTGCCACCATATGACGCCGCAACCGGGCCAAGATTGCTGGCGCATCGCGCGCGCCGAGAAGGCCAGCGTCATCATCGACGCCGACGCCTATTTCCGTCAGGCCCGCGCGGCGATGATGAAGGCGAAGCGCCGCATCATGCTGATCGGCTGGGATTTCGACCCGGCGATCAGCCTGATCCGCGAGGATGAGGCGAAAGATGGCGCGCCTGTCGTCATCGGCGATTTCATCTCCTGGTTGGTGGAGCAGAATCCGGAGCTGGAAATCTTCCTGCTGCGCTGGGATGTCGGCGCGATGAAGTCGATGACGCGGCCGTCGCATCTGGTGACGACGCTGCGCTGGATGGCGCATCCGCGCATCACCGTGAAGCTGGACAGCCATCATCCGCCCGCCGCCTCGCACCACCAGAAGATCGTGGTGATCGACGATTGCTTCGCCTTCTGCGGCGGCATCGACATGACCGGCGACCGCTGGGACACGCGCCATCATCGCGACGAGGAGCCGGGACGGCATCATCCCGACGGGTCGGCTTATGGTCCCTGGCACGATGCGACCACGGCGCTCAGCGGGCCGATTGCGGCGGCGCTTGGCGACCATGCCCGCAATCGCTGGGTCGGCGCCGGCGGCGATCCGCTGGACCCTATCGAGGGCGTCACCGATTGCTGGCCCGACAAGCTGCCGGTGCAGTTCGAAGGCGTCGACGTCGCCATCGCCCGCACCGCGCCCAAGATGGACGATCAGGACGAACTGACCGAGATCGAGCAGCTCTATCTGCACCAGATCGCGGCGGCGAAGCATAGCCTCTATGCCGAAAGCCAATATTTCGCCTCCCGCCGCATCGCCGAGGCGATCGCCAAGCGGCTGGACGAGGCCGATGGCCCGGAAATCGTCATCGTCAATCCCGAACAGGCCGATGGCTGGCTGGAGCAGCAGGCGATGGACACCGCCCGCGCTCGCCTGTTCGAGACATTGAAGGCGCGCGACACCCATGGTCGCTTCCGCATCTATCATCCCTTCACCAATCGCGGCGTGCCCATCTATGTCCATGCCAAGATATTGATCGTGGACGACCGGCTGATTCGGGTCGGCTCCTCCAACATGAACAACCGCTCGATGCGGCTCGACACCGAATGCGATGTCTGCATCGACACCGCGCTGCCGGGCAATGAAGGTCGGCAGGCGACGATCCTCAGGATTCGCGACGACCTGGTCGCCGAGCATCTCGATCTGCCGGCCGAGCGGGTATCAGCGGTGATCGGCGAGCGCGGCCTGATCGCGGCGATCGAGGAATTGCGGCAGAAGCCGGGGCGGACGCTGCGCCCCTATGTCACGCCGGACCTGAATGACGTGCAGCAGTGGATCGCCGACCATGAGGTGCTGGACCCAGAAGGCCCGGAAGAGATGTTCGAGCCGGTCAGCGAACGCGGCCTGTTCCGCCGGATGAAGGGCTGGTTCGGGCGGGGGTGATAGTGCTGTCCTATCGGCGCGCGCGGTCTTATGATGAAGGCCGGACTTTCCGATAGGATCGCCCACGCGTAACATCCTGTCTCAATTAGCGGGAAATGTGCGAAGTTAAGCGCCACAAATCCTATTCCGCAGCCAGCAACGCCTCCGCGCTGTGGAGATTGACCGACACCAGCCGGCTGACGCCGCGCTCGACCATGGTGACGCCGAACAGCCGGTGCATGCGCGCCATGCTGACGGCATTGTGGGTGACGATCAGGTAGCGGGTGTTGGTCTGCGCCACCATCGCGTCGAGCAGGTCGCAGAAACGCTCGACATTAGCGTCGTCGAGCGGCGCGTCGACTTCGTCCAGCACGCAGATCGGCGCGGGATTGGTCAGGAACAAACCGAAGATCAGCGCAACGGCGGTCAGCGCCTGTTCGCCGCCAGACAACAGGGTGAGTGCGGCCAGCTTCTTGCCGGGCGGCTGAGCCATGATTTCGAGGCCCGCCTCCAGCGGATCGTCGCTGTCGATCAGTTCCAGATGCGCCTGCCCGCCATTGAACAGGGTCGTGAAGAGGCGGCGGAAATGGCCGTCAACCGCCTCGAACGCGGCAAGCAATCTCTGCCTGCCTTCGCGGTTGAGGCTGCCGATCGAGCCGCGCAGTTGGTTGATAGCCTGCGTCAGTTCCGCGCTTTCGGAGCGGCTGGTCGCCTGGGTGGCTTCCAGCTCGTCCAGTTCCTGCGCGGCGACAAGGTTGACCGGGCCGATCCGCTCACGGTCGGCGACGAAACGGTCATGCTCGGCCTGTTCGGTCTGGGCCAGCCGCACGTCGGCGCTCGAAAAGCCCAGCTTTTCGGGCAGCACGGGGGGCGGGCATTCGAAGCGCTCGCCCGACAGCCGGTTGGTTTCGATCCGGCGTTCGTCGGCGGCTTCGGCACGGGCGACGGCGGTGGCGCGGGATTCTCGAGCGGCGGCGAGCGTTTCGCCGGCCCCCGCGGAACGGGATTCGGCGGTGCGCAGCGCGGCTTCCGTTTCCTGTTCGGCGCGGCGGGCCTGATCGGCGGCATCGGTGAGCGCGCTGCCCCGATCGCTGAGGTCGGCAATCGCCCTAGCGAGGCTGTCGGGCTGCGCCTCGATCGTCGCGCGCTCGGTCGCGATATCCTCGCCGCGTGTGACCATGGCGGCGATCCGCTTGGCCGCCTCGCCTGCGCGGTTGCGCCAGCCCTTGATCTCGGCATCGGCAGCGCCCTGCCGCTCGCGGTCGCTGGCCAGCGCGCGATCGGCCATGGCCTGATCGGCTTGAAGCTGGCTGACGGCGGCGCGCGCCTTCTCGCTCGCCTGGACGAGCGTCGCGACCTGCGCGCGCGTTTCCGCGCCATCGGGCATGGCGGCGCGCGCGGATTCGGCGGTTCGATGCTCGGCCTGCGCCCCATCCCGGTCCTGCCGGGCTGCGGCCAGCCTTTCCTCGATCGCCTCGCGCCGGCCCGCCAGCCGTTCGAGCGCCGTCGTCGCTTCATCGGCGGCGCGGAGCGCGGTGCGCAGGCGCTGGTCGGCCTGCGACAAAGCGGTGCGACCGGTGGCCAGCGCCTGCGCGGCCGCCCGTTCGCGCGCCCTGGCTTCATCCTGCGCGGCAGCCGCGGTATCGACCTCGGCCTGCGCGGCGGGGCGCGTTGCGGCGATCGCCTCCAGCCGGTTGACGCGGATCAGCCGTTCGGCCGCTGCCGCGCCGCCTTCGGCCGCGACATAGCCATCCCAGCGGCGTAGCTGTCCGTCGAGGGTGACGAGCCGCTGGCCCACGGCGAGCGGCTGGCCCTCGTCATGCTCCGTGACGCCGATCTGCGCCAGGCGGCGGGCCAGTTCGGGCGGAGCGGTCACATGGCCGGCGAGCGCGGTCGTTCCGGCGGGCAAGGGTGGATCGGCCGGCAAAGCCTCGGCCCCCGCCCAGCGGCGCTTGCCCTCGGCGCCGACCGGCGCTTCCAGATCGTCGCCCAGAGCCGCCGCGAGCGCGCGTTCATAGCCCGGCGCAGCCTTCAGCCGGTCGAGCGCGCGGGCCTTGTTGCCGGTGCCGCTGTCCACCGCGCGCTTGAGCGCGGCGGCCTCGCTGTCGAGCGCGGCGAGTGCGGCGCGGGCGGCGGCAAGTGCGGCCTCGCCGGCGGCGCGGGCCTCGGCGGCGGACTGGCGATCGGTGTCGGCGGACTGGATCGCGGCTTCGGCGGCATCGCGATCCGCCTTCGCCTTGTCCTGATCGGCCAGGGCCGTTGCGCGCTGCGCTTCCAGCGGGGTGGCGTCGGGCAGGGCGGCGGCTTCGGCGGTCAGGCGCGCCACCTCCCGCGCGGCCCGGTCGAGATGGCTGCGCGCGGCGGTCAGCGCGGCCTCGGCGACGCGCAGTTCGGCCTGCTCGGCCGCCTGCCTGGCCATCGCCCTGGCCAGATCCAGTTCGGCATCGCGCGCGCCCGCCTCGGCGGTGGCGATGCGGGCGGCGAAATCGGGGCGCAGCTTCTCCGTCTCGGCGATCCGCGCCTTGAGCGTGCCCGTCTCGGCGGTCAGGCGCGCGATCGCATCCGCCGCGTCATTGGCCAGCGTGCCTTCGCGCGCGCGATCCTCCTCCAGCCGCCCGGCCTGCTGGCTGAGGTCGGCGAGGCGACGGACGACCGATTCCCGCTCGGTGCGCAGGGCGGCGAGGCGATGACCCGCTTCATTGGCGGCGTCGCGGGCGGCCTGCGCGGCGGCGCGTCGGTCCGCCAGCGCTGCAACGGCCGCCTGGGCATGGGCTGCGGCGGCAAGCTGCCCCTCCTGCGCGGCGGCGACGGCGGCATCGGCTTGCTTCGCCTCGGCACGGGCGGCTTCGGCGCTGGCATTGGCCTCGCGCCAGCGGGCGAAGAGGGTGCGGCCCTCGGCAATGCGGATCTGTTCGGACAGGCGGATATAGCGTTCCGCCGCCTTGGCCTGCCGGCGCAGGGCATTGGCGCGCATGTCCATGTCCGCCAATATCTCGTCCAGCCGGGCGAGGTTGGTTTCGGCGGCGCGCAGCTTCTGCTCGGCATCCTTGCGCCGGACATGGAGGCCGGCGATCCCCGCCGCCTCTTCCAGCATGGCGCGGCGTTCCTGCGGGCGCGCGGCGATGACGGCGGCGATCCGGCCCTGGCTGACCAGCGCAGGGCTGTGCGGGCCGGTGGCGGCATCGGCGAAGATCAGCGCGACATCCTTGGCGCGCACGTCCCGGCCGTTCGCGCGATAGGCGCTGCCCGCGCCGCGCTCGATCCGGCGGGTGACTTCCAGTTCGCCGTCGGCGCCGATATCGACCGCGCTGAACAATTCGCCCTGCTCCTGGACGGTGAGCAGCGATACTTCGGCGAAATCGCGCTGCGGGCGCGTAGCGGTGCCGGCAAAGATCACATCCTCCATGCCGCCGCCGCGCATGGACTTGGCGCTGGATTCGCCCATGACCCAGCGAATGGCCTCCAGCAGGTTGGATTTGCCGCAGCCATTGGGACCGACGATGCCGGTCAGGCCCGGCTCGATCCGCAGCTCCGTCGCGTCGACGAAGCTCTTGAAGCCGGAGAGCTTGAGCCGCTTTATCTGCACGGGAGCAGGCCGGGACGGCAGGCCGCCCCGGTTTCCCTATGCGTAAGCGCCTCTATCCGCCCCCCGCGCGCCAATCAGATCCCTGCGTCCTTGAGCTTGGGCTGGAGCGAGGCCCAGTTGGCGACATTGTCGACCAGCACGCCGTTGATCAGGAAGCTGGGCGTACCCTGAATCTGATACTGGCTGGTCGCTGCCTCGACGCCCTTGGCCAGCTTTTCCGCCATCTTCGTGTCGGCCAGGCACTGCTTGGCCTGATCCGCCGAAACGCCGCGCTGCTGGGCATATTCGATCAGGCCGGCAACCTGTGCGATCGCGGCGGGGCGCTGGGCCGGCGGAAGCTGTTCGACGGTCTTGAAGGCGGCTTCCTGGCCCTGCACCTTCTCGAACATCGCCGACTGGTTGGCGAAAAACTGTTCCGACAGCGGATAGTAGACATCCTTGCCACCGCAGCGCGCGAGCAGGGCGGTGGTCAGGTCGATCGGATCGCGCAGGAAGGTGCGGAATTCGAAGCTCATCTTGCCGGTGTCGACGATCTTCTTGATCTCCTCCGACGCCTCGGCCGAGAAATCCTTGCAGTGGCTGCAGGTGTAGGACCCATATTCCACCAGTTTCAGCTTCGCATTGGGGTTGCCCATCACAAAATAGCCCTCGGGCGTTTCGTCGATGGTTTCCGACCAGCTGGTGCCGGCGGGCGCGGCGACGGCGGCGATCGGCTCGCCGGTCGGCTTGGCGCCTTCCTCATTCTTGCCGCAGGCGGCGAGGGTCAGGCTGAGGGCGATGAGGGCAATACCGGAAAGGGCTTTCACGACGGGCAAGGCTCCGATGATATACTATATGGATGCGGGTTTAGATCAGCGGGCGGCAGGGGGCAATGCGGCCTGCAGGATCGCCCAGGTCGATCCCTCGACCTTCGTGCCGTTGACCACGAATGCCGGCGTGCCGGTGATCTTCACCTTGTTCCACGCTTCGTCGGTCATCGCCAGTATCTGCTTCATCGACTGCGGATTGGCGACGCAGGCGTCGAGCTGCGCGTTGGAGAAGCCGCGCTTGTTCATCAGCGCATAAAGGCCGGTCTTCTGCCCGATATCCTTCATCGCGGGAATCTGGTCGGTCGGCTTGGTGGCGTCGCGATCATAGGTTTCGAGCTGTTCCATCCAGGCGGTCTGGTTGGCGAACAGCGCCTCATGATTGCCCATGAAGCGGGCGGGACCGCCGCAGCGCGCGAGCAGGGCGGCGGTCAGGTCATATTTGTCGCGCACGGCATTGCGCACCTCGACGCTGACCTTGCCGCCCTTCACATATTGGGTCTTGAGCGGGGCGCTCGCCTCGCCGACGAAATGGGCGCAGTGCGAACAGGTGTAGCTCACATATTCGACCAGCTTGGTCGATGCGGCCGGATTGCCCATATAATGGCCACCGATCGGCGACAGGACCACGCGGTTTACCCAGTTGACGGCAGGCGCCGCGACCAGGGCAGCGGGAATAGCGAGCAGGGCGAGCGACAGCAGCGATTTTTTCATGGGGCAGGTCCGTAGGTGAAGCTGGCTGAACGACAGCCTAATCAGTTTATTTTCGGCAGGCCATTGCTGTTGGCAAGACCCTGCGCCAGCGATTCGAGCACGGCGCGCAATTCCGGGTCGCCAATATCGCGCAGCGAATCGCCCAGCTCGACCGGAATCGGCTTCAGGTTACGGGGCGGCGGGCGGCGCTCGGCGGTGGCGGGCGATATCTCGCCCTGGCGCATCGCCACCTTGGCGACGGCGGCATAGCCGAAGAAGCGGTTCACCCGTTCGATGATGTCGGGCAGCACATGCTGGACCATCGGCGCATGGCCGCTCATCACCGTCAGCTGGAGCGTGCCGCCGGCCTTCTGCCCCACCGGGAAGCGGATCGATTCGGGTGCGGAAATGCCGGCATAATGCGGGCCGACGATTTCCGCCCAGCGCGTCACGATGCTCGACTGGACGAAGCCGAACTTGCGGAAGGCGGCGCGGCCGATGTCCGGCATCAGGTCGGAAATCCGGCGCGGTGCGCCGATGCGTGGCCGTTCTTCGGCAGAGGCCTTGCGACTCTTATATTTCGGGGGGACCGGGCGTTCCGTCATGGCCCACTTAATGGCATAGGGCCGCCATGCGCGTCGAGGGTAGAGACAGAAAAATCGCGAGCGATCTGCTGGCCCATTATGACGTCCATGCGCGCCGCCTGCCATGGCGCTCGCCGCCGGGGGCCAATGCGGCCGATCCCTATCGGGTCTGGCTGTCGGAAGTCATGTTGCAGCAGACGACCGTGGCGGCGGTCGGCCCCTATTTCGCGAAATTCACCGAGCGCTGGCCAAGCGTCGAACATCTGGCGGCGAGCGAGGATGCCGACCTGATGGCCGCCTGGGCGGGGCTGGGTTACTATGCCCGTGCCCGCAATCTGCTCGCCTGCGCGCGGGCGGTGGTGCGCGATCATGACGGGCGCTTCCCCGATACCGAGGATGGGCTGCGCGCGCTGCCGGGGGTAGGCGCCTATACCGCCGCTGCCGTCGCCGCCATCGCCTTCGGCCGGCGGGCGGTGGTGGTCGACGCCAATGTCGAGCGGGTGGTGGCGCGGCTCTTCGCGATCGACACGCCGCTGCCGGCCGCCCGGACAGAGATCCGCGCCATGGCCGACCGGATCACGCCCGAAGCGCGCGCCGGCGACTTCGCCCAGGCGATGATGGATCTGGGCGCGACCATATGCACGTCGCGCAATCCCGCCTGCGGCATCTGCCCCTTGCGGCAGGGTTGCGCCGCGGTCCTGACCGCCGATCCCGCTGCCTTCCCGGTCAAGGCGGCGAAGAAGGCGAAGTCGCATCGGCTTGGCCACGGCTGGTGGATCGAGCGCGACGGCCATGTCTGGCTGATCCGCCGTCCCGACAAGGGATTGCTGGGCGGCATGCGGGCGCTGCCCAGTTCCGATTGGAGCGCTACGCCCGACGCCACGCCGCCTGTTGCCGCGCTCTGGACGACGGTCGATGAGCCGGTGGCGCATGTCTTTACCCATTTCTCGCTGGCGCTGACGATGCACCATACCCATGTGGGGCAGGACGTGACGCCGGAAGGCGAGGGCGAATGGTGGCCGATCGCGCGGATCGGCGAGGCGGGGTTGCCGACCCTGTTCGCCCGCGCGGCCGAAGCAGTGAGGAAGGACAAGGATGCACGGGACTGAGATGCGCACGGGAACGCCGCCGGGTTTCGTCGGCGGCACGCTCGACCGGGTCGACCATATCCGCACCAGTCCGCTACTGTTGGTGGAGACATTCGCCAATCCCGCTGCGCGACTGCTGGTGCTGGACGGGCTGGAGCCGGTCGAGGCGGACGGGCATCTGGTGCTGGAGTCGCTGGCACGCGACGCCCTGGTCGAGGATCATGTGCTGCTCGGCATCGACACGCAGGAACGGCCGATCTTCGCCCGACTGGTCGTCGATCTTGGCCCCAATCTGGTGCCGACGCCGCGCAGCCGCGCCATCGCTGATCTGATTCCGGCCGAGGAGGTCGCGCTTTACGGCACCGCGCGCAGTCTGGTCCACTGGCATGCACGCCATCGTTTCTGCTCGGTGTGCGGAGCCAGCACTGAGCCGGTCAAGGCGGGCTGGGCGCGCAAATGCAGCGATTGCGCCGCCGAGCATTTCCCGCGCACCGATCCGGTCGCTATCATGCTGGCGGAGCATCAGGGTCGCGTGCTGCTGGGTCGTCAGCATAGCTGGCCGCCCGGCCGCTATTCGGCGCTGGCCGGCTTCATCGAGCCGGGCGAGACGATCGAGGAGGCGGTGGCGCGCGAGTTGTATGAGGAAGCGGGCGTCCGCGTCCATGATGTGCGCTATGTCATGAGCCAGCCCTGGCCCTTTCCTTCCTCGCTCATGATCGCCTGTGTCGCGCAGGCGCAGGATGATGCGCTGACGCTCGATCCGACCGAGATAGAGGATGCCTTCTGGTGCGATGCCGATGGCGTTCGAGCGGCGCTGGCGGGCGATCCCGACGCGCCCTTCCTCGCGCCGCCGCCCATGGCTGTCGCCTGGCATCTGCTCGACCGCTGGCTCGCGACGGTTGTTCCAGCCGAAGCAAGCGCGTAAGGCCATGTCCCTTCCTTTCTTATATTCAAGGACTATCTCCGCTCCATGCTCAGCCTAGAAGAAGCCCAGTCGCGCGCGCAGGATCTGGTGAGCGCAGCGCGCCAGGCAGGTGCGGATGCGGCCGACGCCATCTATGCCTGCAACGCGTCGACCAATGTGTCGGTGCGTCTGGGCGCGCTGGAGGATGTCGAGCGGTCCGAGGGCGAGGAAATCGGCCTGCGGGTCTTCGTCGGCCAGCGTTCCGCCAGCATTTCCGCGTCGGACATGAATCCGGCGACGCTGGAGACTCTGGTCGAACGCTGCATCGCCATGGCGCGCGAGGCGCCGGAAGATCCCTATGCGGGCCTCGCGCCGGAGGATCGGCTGCTCAGGAAGCGTCCGCCCTCGCTTGACCTCACCGACGAGGAAGAGCCGGAACCGGCCGCCCTGCGCGAACGCGCGCTGATCGCCGAGGAAGCCGCGCGCGGCGTGCCGGGCATCACCAACAGCGAGGGTGGCGGCGCGGCGAGCGGCCGCAGCCAGGTTGCGCTCGCGACCAGCCATGGCTTTGCCGGCGCCTATGCCGGAACCAGCCATTCGACCTGGGCCAGCGTGCTGGCCGGCGCGGGCGCGGACATGCAGCGCGACCATGCCAGCCACAGCGTCCGCCATCTGGAAGATCTGGACGATGCCGAGGCGATCGGCATCCGCGCCGGCCAGCGCGCGGTCGCCCGGCTCAATCCGGTGAAGGTCGAAAGCGGCATCATGCCGGTGATCTTCGATCCGCGCATCGGCTCCAGCATGATGGGCCATCTGATCGGCGGCATGGTCGGTCCGGCGATCGCCCGTCGGTCGAGCTTCCTGCTCGACATGCTGGGCCAGGCGATCTTCGATTCCGGCGTTACGATCATCGACGATCCGCTGCTGCAGCGCGGCCTGCGCTCGCGCCCCTTCGACGGCGAGGGGCTGCCGGTCGAGCGGCGCGCGCTGATCGACAAGGGCGTGCTGACAGGCTGGTTGATGGACAGCGCCTCGGCGCGGCAGCTGGGCCTCGAACCCACCGGCCATGCCAGCCGCGGCGGCGCGGGTGCGCCGGGGGCCAGCGTGACCAATGTCCATATGGAAGCGGGCAGCGTGTCGCCCGGCGATCTGATGGCGGACGTCAAGCGCGGCCTCTACGTCACCGAACTGATCGGCATGGGCGTCAACGGCGTCACTGGCGATTACAGCCGGGGGGCGGCCGGCTTCCTGATCGAAAATGGTGCGGTGGCCCATGCCGTGTCGGAAATCACCATCGCCGGCAATCTCAAGGACATGTTCCGGGCGCTGGTGCCGGCCAACGACCTCCAGTTCCGCTACGCCATGAACGTGCCGACGCTGCGCATCGACGGGATGACCGTTGCCGGAGGCTGATCCCCATTTACGCGCGGTCGTGTCCGCCGTGGCGGACGCGGCCGATCATGCGCTGACCCTCTGGGCCAATGGCGACACCCGCGTGCGCCAGTGGGAGAAGGTGCCCGGTCATCCGGTGTGCGAGGCGGACCTGGCGGTCGACGCCATGCTCCGCCAGCGGCTGGCGACGATCGATCCCGAAGCCGGTTGGCTGTCGGAGGAGACGGCTGACACGGTGCATCGTTTGGGGGTCTCGCGCGTCTGGGTGGTCGATCCGATCGACGGCACGCGCGACTATCTGCGCGGCCGGCCCGGCTGGTCGGTATCGGTGGCGCTGGTCGAGGATGGCGCGGTCAGGCTCGGCATATTGGCCGCGCCCGCACGCAACGAATTGTGGATCGCGCAGGCGGGGCGAGGAGCGACCCGCAACGGCGTCACTCTGCGCGCGGGATCGCGCACGGAACTGCCCGGCGCACGCGTCCCGGCCGACCAGCTGCCGCGTGTCGATCGCGATCTGACGGTGGTGGAAAAGCCCAACAGCATCGCGTTGCGCATGGCGATGGTGGCGGCCGACGAAGCCGATCTGGTCGCCACGGTCCGCTGGGGCAATGAGTGGGACGTCGCTGCGGCGGCATTGATCTGCACCGAAGCGGGCGCATCCGTCTCGGATGCCTTGGGCGATCCGCTGCTCTTCAACCGGCCGCAGCCTACGGCTTTCGGCCTGCTCTGTTCCGCGCCCGGTATCCATGCCGCCGCGCTGGAACGACTGACCCCGCGTGCCAAAGAGATTCTCGGCTGCGATTAACTTCCGGGCGCGCA
This sequence comes from Sphingobium lactosutens, assembly GCF_013393185.1. Classification (GTDB taxonomy): domain Bacteria; phylum Pseudomonadota; class Alphaproteobacteria; order Sphingomonadales; family Sphingomonadaceae; genus Sphingobium; species Sphingobium lactosutens_A. Next base: position 144,583 of record NZ_QJQX01000080.1, read on the forward strand.
ACGATTGATGGTTTCGGACGGCAACATGTCCTTCAGCCGCGCGCGCACGACCTTGACCCAGATCCGATAGCCCCGCGGGTTCATATGGACCCCGTCCGGCTGGTAATTGTCGCCCATCCGGCCGTTGACCAGCAGTGGAGTGGTGATGTCGCCATAATAGACCCGCTGCGCGTGCGGGATGAGCCGCTGGGCAGCCAGATTGAACAGCCGCTGGTCGGGCAGAAATTTCGCCCGGCCGGGGCTGGGTTTGGCCGACAGCAGCAGCACGGGCACGTCCCCCAGCAAATGGGTGCGCAGGTCGAGCAGGGTCGCAAGCTGCCGGACCACGGTGCGCACCGGTACGCTTTCCGCGATGTCATTTTCTCCGACATAGAGGATGATCGCCTGCGGGCGACCTTCCCTTGCCGGCCGGATATTGGCGAAGCGGGGAATGATGTCGCTGAGCGTTGCGCTGTTGATTCCGCGGTTGCGGACCTTCCACGGTGTCATGTCCCGATCGAGGCTGGTCCAGCGATGGATGGATGAGCTGCCGACGAACCAGAGCATGCAATCGCCGTCGGATGGCTGGGCGTCCGGCAGGGTCGCCGTCGCCTGCCGATAATATTGGCTTGCCTTCCAGCCACCGAAAATAGCGCCGAAGACGAGCAGGGGGACGGCGATCTTGGCGAGGGGGGTATCGAGCTTCGACAATCCATTCTCCGCGAAAAGCTGCGATACCATAAGCTTATTGTGACTGCCTTGCCAAAAGATTACGCCGTCATGAGTTGTTCACCAATTGCGTTAAGTTGATCTTCGTTCCGCCTTCCTATCTTCCAAGATGGGGCAAGGAGTCGGGGGTGGACAAGAATCCGTCAGTGGATCTGCTGAAGGGCGTGCTGATCCTGCTCGTCATGATCGGCCACGCCATGGAGATCACGCAGCATCAGCATCCGATCCTGTGGATCGGGGCGGGCTTCCGTATGCCGCTCATGATCGGGATATCGGGCTATCTGCTCAACGTCACCGCCCTGCGCAGCGCATCGACACAACAATTATTCGGCCGTTATGGCCGGCGGATGCTGATCCCCTGGGGCGTCGCCATGCTGGTCTATGTCTTCACGGGCGGATGGCCGATGGGATGGATCGCGGCGATCGACCTGTTGCTGCAGCCGCCCTTTCATCTCTGGTATGTGCCGGTCCTCTTCTTCCTGGTCATGCTGACACGGCTGATACCGTTGCAGCCGATCCTGCTGCTCACCATCGGCGCGCCCGTCAGCCTGGCGATCATGGCCGGATTCGGGCCGGACCATGGTGCGATCGGCGCCGGGGCGCTGGCATTGGATAACCGCTTCCTGCGCTATCCGGTCTATTTCTTCTTCGGCATGCTGATGGCCGAGCGCGGCATGCCGAAACGCTATCTGGCGGTGGCGCTGCTGGTCGCCGCGCTGGGTATGGGCTGGTGGTCCGGACTGGCGCGGGGAGTCAGTCCGCTGACACTGATGGCGGCGCGCCTGCTGATGTGCCTGGGGTTGATCGCGCTGCTACCGGCATTGTCATCGTTGCGGCTGCGTGTCGCGCCGCTCAATGCGATCGGGCGGGACAGCCTGTTCTTCTATCTCTGGCATCCGCTTGTCATGGCATTGCTGGTCGCGAACGGCGCAGGGGCGGAGGCCATGCTGGCCCTGTCAGTACCAGGCCTGTTCCTGGCCGGCCGGGCGAGCGCCCGCTTCCCCGCGCTGGGACAGTTGCTGGGGAGCGCGCCGATGCGGCGCGCGCCCGTGGCTGTGGCCCGTCCCTTGCCGCAGGCGGTCTAGCGCCTCACAGCTTCCCATATTTGGCTTCGAAGCCGGCGACATCGCCCGCAGCCAGATATTTGGCCTGATCGATCCATTGATCGCGAACCGGGCGCCCCTTGAAATTGCCGAGCTTGCCGTCGATCGTGGCGATGTCGGCGTCGGACCAGGCGGCGATCTGGGCATAGCGGGTGACGCCCAGTTCGATCAGCAGCGTCTTGAGCTTGGGGCCGACGCCCTTGAGCTTGAGCAGGTCGTCGATCTCCGAAGCGGGCGCCACGGAAGCGGTTGCGGGTGCCGGAGCGGGCGTCGGTTCAACGACAGGTTGCGGTTCGGGGGCGACTGCGACTGGTACCGGCGACGGCGCGATCGGATCGGCTACGGCCGGCGCCACCGGCGGTTGCACGACAGTCGGCGTTTCCGGCGGGGTATCGACCAGGGGCTGCGGCGCAGGGGGAACAATCGGCTCCATCGGCACGTCGGCGCCGGACTTGTTCTTACCCGACAGCAGGAACACCAGGCCGATGATCACCAGCAGCCCCACCAGCAGCCACAGGCCATAGTCCATGAAGAATTCCTGCATCGCGCATCACCTCCCTTGTTTGAGTGCCTGTTTGCGTATCGGCGCCTATTTAAGGATGCTAACGCTTGAGGGGCAAGAGCGTCACGCCTTTTCGCGCGCGACCTCCCGCCAACCGATGTCCCGGCGGCAGAAGCCGGTGGGGAAATCGATCGCATCGACGGCGGCATAGGCGGCGGCCTGCGCCGCGCTCACCGTGTCGCCCGTCGCGGTGACGTTCAGCACGCGCCCGCCACTGGCGACCAGCGCGCCATTCTTGTCGGCGGTGCCGGCGTGGAAGACCTTCGCGCCGCCCTTCTCCGCCGCTTCGATTCCCGTGATCGCGCCGCCCTTTTCAGGCGTGCCGGGATAGTTGTTGGCGGCCATGACGATGGTGAGCGCGGTGCGATCGGCCAGCGTCACCGGTCCCTGCTCGGCCAGCTTGCCCTGCGCCACGGCAAGCAGCAGCTCCACCAGATCGCCGTCGAAACGGGTCATCAGCACCTGGCATTCGGGGTCGCCGAAGCGCGCATTATATTCGATCAGCTTCGGCCCTTCGGCGGTCAGCATCAGGCCCGCATAGAGCACGCCCGAATAGGGAATCCCCTCGGCCGCCAGCGTGTCGACGGTCGGCTTGATGATCTTTTCCAGCACCTCCGCCTCCAGTTCGGGCGTCAGCACGCGGGCCGGGCTGTAGGCACCCATGCCGCCGGTATTGGGACCGGTGTCGCCGTCGCCGACCCGCTTATGATCCTGCGCCGATCCGAAGGGCAGGATCGCGCTGCCGTCGGTAAGGGCGAAGAAGCTCGCTTCCTCGCCGGTCATGAATTCTTCCAGCACCACTTCCTCGCCCGCCGCCCCGAACGCGCCGGAGAACATGGAATCGAGCGCCTCCAGCGCCTCTTCACGGGTTTCGGCGATGATCACGCCCTTGCCCGCCGCGAGGCCATCGGCCTTGATCACCACCGGCAGCGTGAAGTCGTCGAGCGCGGCGATCGCGCCATCCTTGCTGGTGACGCGGAGATAGGCGGCGGTGGGGATATCGGCGCGCTTGCACAGATCCTTGGTGAAGCCCTTGGAGCCTTCCAACTGCGCCGGCTTCTTGTTGGGACCGAAGACGGCGACGCCCATCGTGCGCAGATTGTCGGCCAGGCCATCGACCAGAGGCGCTTCCGGCCCGATCACGACCAGACCGATCGAATGGCGGATGCAGAAATCCAGCACCGCGCGATGATCGGTCGGATCGAGGTCGACCAGTGTGGCGTGCTGCGCTATGCCGGGATTGCCGGGCGCCGCGTACAGCGTCTTGAGGGCCGGCGATTGCGCCAGCTTCCACGCCAGCGCATGTTCGCGGCCGCCGCCGCCAAGCAGAAGGATGTTCATGTCGCCCATGTCCCCGGAAATTGATGCCTATGACAGTTCGGGCCGCCTGTTAGCCGAGGAACGCGCGGGCGACAACGCGCCGCCGCTTTCGGTCAGCGAATTGTCGGGATTGCTGAAGCGCACGGTCGAGGACCGGTTCGGCCATGTCCGGCTGCGCGGCGAGATTTCGGGCTTCAAGCGGGCGGCGTCGGGGCATCTCTATCTGGCGCTGAAAGACGACAATGCCGTCATCGACGGGGTGATGTGGAAGGGCGGGGCGCAGCGCCTCGCCTTCCAGCCGCAGGATGGCGTGGAGGTGATCGCCACCGGCAAGCTGACCACCTATCCGGGGCGATCCAAATATCAGATCGTGATCGACCGGATGGAACTGGCCGGCGAAGGCGCGCTGATGGCGTTGCTGGAAAAGCTGAAGGCCAAGCTGGCGGGCGAAGGGCTGTTCGCGCCCGAACGCAAGAAGGCGCTGCCGTTCCTGCCGCGCACGATCGGCGTCGTGACGTCGCCCACGGGCGCGGTGATCCGCGACATTCTCCATCGGCTTGAGGATCGCTGCCCGACCAATGTGCTGCTCTGGCCGGTGCTGGTGCAGGGGCAGGGCGCGGCCGAGCAGGTGGCCCGCGCCGTCCGCGGCTTTTCGGCGATGGACGGCAGCGGCCCGCTGCCCCGGCCCGATCTGGTGATCGTCGCGCGCGGCGGCGGGTCGATCGAGGATCTGTGGAGCTTCAACGAGGAAATCGTCGTCCGCGCCGTCGCCGACTGCACCATCCCGATCATTTCGGCGGTGGGGCATGAGACCGACACGACGCTGTGCGACTATGCCGCCGACCGTCGTGCGCCGACGCCCACCGCCGCCGCCGAAATGGCGGTGCCGGTGCGCGCGGAACTGCTCGCTGGCTTGAGCGAAATGGGCCTGCGGGCCGGGCGCGCGGTGCGCCGGGGGGCGGTGCAGGCGCGCGAACGACTGGAGATGCAGGCGCGGCTGATGCCGACGCCCGATATGCTGCTCGCGCCGCAGCGGCAGCGGCTGGACCAGTTGTCCGATGGCCTCGTCAACGGGCTGCGCCATCGCCTCGCCGATGCGCGCGCGCATCTGGGGCAGGCGGGCGGCGCGTTGCGCCCGGCGCTGCTGCGCCAGCATGTGACGCGGGCCAGCGAGCGGCTCGACCGGCTGAAGCTGCGGCCCGACTATCTGTCGCGCGCCCTGTCCGACCGGGCCACCGCCTTCGACCGGGTATCGCGCCATTTCGCCTCGCTCAATCCCGACCTGCCTTTGCAGCGCGGCTATGCGCGGGTGATGGCGGCGGGCCAGCTGGTGCAGTCGGTCGTGGCGGCGCAGGCGGCGGGCCAGGTGACGCTGCACTTCAAGGACGGGACGGTCGACGCCGCGGTCGGAGATGTGTCGGCGCCGCTTGAGAAGCCGGCCATCGCCTCTATATCCGCTGCAGCCCGTCCCATTCGTAAAGTGCGCGGGACGGAGGAAGGGCAGCAGCAGGATCTTTTTTCCTGATGCCGGTGCTTAGAGCAGATTGCGATCCGATTGCATCGGCTCGACTGCTCTAAGCCTTTGTTTACCGCGTTTTCCGAGTCAGCAAGTGATTCCACCTGCTTGGAAAACGCTCAAGAAGGCCGATTGACCATGTTGATGTCCAACCGCGACCGCGTCGCCCGTCTCCATTATATGCCCTACAGCTTTCGCGTGCTGCAGGCCGGGGATCATGTCCTGTGCGCCGTCACCGGGCAGAGGATCGCGCTGGAGGATTTGCGCTACTGGAGCATCGCGCGGCAGGAACCCTATGCCAGCGCCGAAGCCTCGGCGCAGGCGGAACTGAAGGCTGCGCGCGCCGGATGAGGCGGATTGCCGTTGCAGCGCTTCTGGCGGGCTCGATGCTTCTGCCGTCGGGCGGTGCTGCGGCGCCTGCTGTTCAGGCTGCGATAGCCGCTGACCTACGACTGGATGGTTCGCTGATTCAAGGCGGAGCCGTTACCGGAACCGCGCCGACGGGGACGGTTGCCCTGTATCTCGACGATCAGCTGGTGCCGGTCGATGCCGATGGCCGCTTCCTGATCGCTTTCGACCGGGACGCGAAACCCAGCGCTCGTCTGGCGGCGCGTTTGGCCGATGGCCGAACGATCGAGCGGCAACTGGCGATCGCCCCCCGCGACTGGCGGATCGAGCGCATCAACGCACCGATGCGTCCGACCAGGAACAGCGAGGCCTTCATGGCGCTGCGCCTGCCCGAACTGGAAGCGATCGAGAATGCCCGCAAGATGGTGACGGACGCGCAGGGCTGGCGCCAGCATTTCATCTGGCCGCGCACCGGCCGCATTTCCGGCCTGTTCGGATCGCAGCGCATCTATCAGGGGCAGCCGGGCGCCTATCATGGCGGCGTCGATATCGCCGGCGCAACGGGGACGCCGGTGATTGCCCCGGCGGACGGGGTCGTGATCCTTGCGGCTGCGGACAAGCCCTTCACGCTCGAAGGGCACCTGCTGATGATCGACCATGGCCATGGCCTCAACAGCGCCTTCCTGCACCTGTCGCGGATCGATGTGAAGCCGGGCGACCATGTCCGCCAGGGCCAGCAGATCGGCGCCATCGGCGCGACCGGTCGCGCGACCGGCCCGCATCTTCACTGGGGCATGAAATGGAATGCGGCGCGGATCGATCCGCTGCTGATCGCCGGGCCGATGCCGCAATAGGGAGCGCGGATCAGCTGACCCGCTTCATCCGCACGGCCCGGCCACCCTCGACCTTGCCCATGAAGCTGCCTATGGCGGCGCGGCGAATCTCGATCGTCTGGCCGACCTTGGGATCGCGCCCGTTAACGGCCTCGGTCGTCATCCACTGTGCGCCGTCTTCGAGCGTGATCTGCCACTTGCCATAGCCGATGCCGCGCAGCGAGGCGATCTTTGCCTGGATATGGCTGAAGCCTTCCTCTTCCTTCGCCTCATCCTTGTCGTCGCCGTCTCCCAGGAAGGGCAGTTTGGGGAAGGCGAAGCCGAACAGCGTCTTGCGCGTCTTGTTGAGCTCGCTCTTGTCCAGCACGACCACCTCGTCACGTTGCGAGGCCGTTTCCATCGCTCCGACCTGCTGGTCGAAACAGGCAAGGCGCTGGGTGTCATCGGCGATGCTGCGGCACTGAAGCAGATTCGTGAAGATTTCGGGCTTGGGCTGCTGCCTGGAAGCGGCCATGGCCTGCCCCGTGGTCAGGCAGAGGGGAAGTATCAGCAACCAGCCATTCTTGCCGTTCATCTCCACAGTCTCCTTCGCCCAAGCCATCTAGGCCCTTAGCATGCACCCGCCGGAACCAAGGTCAATATGAGCGTTGCCCGCCGGTCGCCCACCTTGCGAGCCACAATCCATCCTCTTTGCGCGGAATGTTTGCATTAATGCTACAGGTGTTTGTAAATTCGTGAAACAATCTTGCAACACGTTCGTAAAACAGCGGTGTTCGCGGCTTGTTGCATTTATGATACAGCGCTGCCCAAAAGCGGCTTTTCGGCTTTCCCCCTGCTTTACAGCGCCATGAACCCCGCGCAGGTTCCCGCAATCCATGTGGGGGGACGCTGTCGGGCACCATTCCCTTCATATGCGAAAGCTAATGGCACTAACCTGCCAAACTCCAGAGCAAGGGACTGGACAGTGAAGACATTTTCGAAAAGGGCACTTCTGCGTGCCAGCGCCGCTCCGGCGATCCTGAGCGCGTCGCTGATCGCGACCGCAGCGTTCGCGCAGGACGCGCCGCAGGGTGCGGAGGCCGAAGCCGGCGATACCATCATCGTCACCGGCTCGCTGATCCGCAATCCGAACCTGGTTCGTTCGACCCCCGTCACGGCGACCACCTCGGATCAGATCGAACTGAAGCAGAATAATACCGCAGAAGAAATTCTGCGCGAGATTCCGGGCGTCGTTCCCAGCATCGGTTCGGCGGTCAACAACGGCAATGGCGGCGCTTCGTTCGTCGACCTTCGCGGCCTGGGCAGCTTCCGCAACATCGTTCTGCTGAACGGCGTGCGCCTGACGCCGGCCGATCTGCGGGGCCGTTTCGACCTCAACAACGTCCCTGTCGCCCTGATCGAGCGTGTGGACGTGCTGACCGGCGGCGCTTCGACGACCTACGGTGCCGACGCGATCTCGGGCGTCGTGAACTTCGTGACCAAGTCGGACTTCTCCGGTGTTGAAGGCACGGTCTCGAACCAGCTGACCGAAGATGGCGACGGCAATTATTTCCGCGCGGACGTGACCATCGGCGGCAATTTTGACGACGGCAAGGGCAATGCCGTGTTCAGCATCGGCTATCAGCAGGCCGACCCGGTATATCAGGGCGCACGCAGCTTCTCCGTCAACCAGATCGACTCCTTCACCGGCGGTTCGGGCGGTTCGGGTACGTCGGTCCCCTCGCGCTTCTCGGGCGTGAATTCGCTGGGTCTCGACACCATCACCGATGGCTGCGGCGGCACTGGCCAGCCGGCCTGTGCGGTCACGCAGGGCACGCGTCAGGTCAATGCGGCCGGCAATGCCTTCCGTCCCACCAGCGCGTTCGACGCGTTCAACTTCAACCCCTACAACATCTTCCAGACGCCGTTCGAACGCTTCAACATGTTCGGCCAGGCGCGTTACGAGATCAGCGACGCGGTCGAGGTCTATACGCGCGGCGTCTTCTCGAAGAACTCGGTCAAGACCATCATTGCGCCGTCCGGTTCGTTTGGCGTGGCGGTGACCGTTCCGCTCAGCAACCCCTTCCTGACCGACGCGCTGCGTAATGGCTTCTGCCAGTTCGACACCAATCCGGGCGCCGGCTACACGCCGCGCTTCTCGGCGGCGGAGTGCGCGGCTGCAGCGACGGCAACCGACCCGAACGATCCCAACTATCGTGAAGTCACCACCCAGCTGTCGCGTCGCGCGACCGAGGTCGGCCCGCGTATCAGCGAGTTCAAGACCACCTATTTCGACTATAGCGCTGGCTTCCGCGGCGGCATCACCGACACCATCTCGTGGGATGTCTTCGGTTCGTACGGCGAAAGCGAGAATGTGCAGTCGCAGACCGGCTACACTTTCAATTCGCGCGTGGTCGATTCGCTCTATGCGACCAACACCACGTCCTGCTTGCCCGGCACGATGGACGGTTGCGTCCCGGCCAACTTCTTCGGTCCGGAAGGTTCGCTCACGGATGCGATGACCAACTTCCTGACGGCTGGTCGTACGGCGTCCACGGTGTCGACCGTTACGTCGATGGCGCAGGTTCGCGGCACCATCTCGGGCGATCTCGGCTTTGCCATTCCGTCGGCATCCGATCCGGTCGCGTTCGCGATCGGCGGCGAATATCGCAAATATAAGGCGTCGCAGGTGTCGGATCTGCTCTCGCAGTCGGGCGATCTGGGCGGCGCCGGCGGTGCAGCCCCGAACATCGCTGGCGGTTACGACGTTTATGAGGCCTATGGCGAACTCGTCGTGCCTCTCGTGCAGGACAAGCCCTTCTTCCAGAGTCTGACGTTCGAAGGCGGCCTGCGCTATTCGAGCTACACTATCGACGCTCCGGGCAAGCCGGGCTTCAATACCACGACCTGGAAGGCTGGCGGCAGCTGGGAACCGGTCGATGGTTTCAAGGTTCGTGGTAACTATGCCCATGCCGTTCGTGCGCCCAACATCTTCGAACTGTTCAACCCGCGTACGACGAACCTGACCAATCTAGCGACCGATCCCTGCGCTTCGCTGGATGACGAAGGCAATGTGATTGCGCCGGCGCCGACCGGGGCCATCCGTGATGTCTGTATCGCTCAGATCGTCGCTGGTGGTGCATCGGCCGCTCAGGCGGCAGGTCTGCTCGGTACCATCGGCGTGCCGACCGCTGGCCAGGCCAATGCGACCTTTGGCGGCAGCACGGAAATGAAGCCGGAAACCTCGAACAGCTGGACGCTGGGCGTGGTACTGCAGCCGGCCGCGTTGCGCGGTTTCTCGGCTACGCTGGATTATTACAACATCGATATCAAGAATGCGATTACGGAGCCGACCCCCGGCGACGCCATCCATGCCTGTTTCGATAATCCCAGCACGTCGAACGATGCCTGCACCGTCATCGTCCGTAACGCGCTCACGGGTCAGCTGAGCGGTGATCCGAGCGATACGCCCGGCCTGTTTCTGCCGACCACCAACCAGGGCAAGCTGCGCACCCGCGGCCTGGACCTCAGCCTGAACTATTCGAAGGACATCGGTTTCGCGAAGCTGGCGCTCAGCTTCGTCGGCAACTATACCCTCGACGCCAAGTTCCAGGCGATCCCGGGTTCGGTGTTCCGTGAATGTGTCGGCTATTACAGCGTCAACTGCGCGTCGATCCAGCCGAAGTTCCAGTGGTCGCAGCGCACCACGCTGGGCTTCGAACAGTTCGACATCTCGCTGCTGTGGCGTCATATCGACGGCGTGAAGCAGGAACCGCTGGATGCTGACACTAGCGATCCGTTCGCTTCGGGTCCGGCCTATTCGGGTCCGGTTGCAGCTCTGGGCGGTAAGGAAGTCAATTTCGGCAAGATCGACTCCTATGATTATTTCGATCTGACCGGACGGTTCATCGCCAATGACAATGTCACCTTGACGTTGACGGTCCAGAACCTGCTGAACAAGAAGCCGCCGATCGTAGGCAACACCATTGGTTCGACCACGTTCAATAGCGGCAATACCTATCCGTCGACCTACGACGCGCTCGGTCGTCGTTATGCGGTGTCGGCCAAGTTCAACTTCTGATCGACCTGACAGGCAAGTAAAAGGAAAGGGCCGGTGGAAACACCGGCCCTTTTTCAAGCAGCGCGGAAAGCGGAGAGAGCCAGCCTCAATCCAGCAATGGTCGGGGCAATGCCATCGGAATGGCGGCGTTGGTGGCGAGGACGCGGGTCCAATGCGCGACCTTCTCCACTTCGTCCTTGAAGGTTTCGAAATCGCGCCGGGCCTGGCTGGCCCGCTGGCCATCGGCAAATGCCGCGCCGCTCTTGGCATCGCACGCGAAGACGGGGCCGGCGACGATCTTCTCGATCGTCGCTTCGTCCATCGCCAGCCCGAACAGCCGCGCGAGCCTCGCCAGACTTTCCTTCGGCCGGGCGACCAATGTCTCGCTGTCGAGTGTAGCCACCCTGTCGCCAAGCTGGTCGGCCAGCATCGCGAACTGCCGCTGCTGCGCGAGCCAGCCGACGGCGGCGACCTGGATGTCCGTCAAGCCAAGATACTGGTCCGGGACGATCCCGATCGGCGCCAGCATGCCTTCCAGCATCAGCTTCTGGAACAGGTCGCGGACCCACAATCGTCCCCACATGCCCTTGCGGGCGATCGAGGCGAGATACATGTCGAGCGGTGCATGCAGCAGCAGCGCGCGTGCCTGCGGCCGCAGCCCCATGATGCCGGGGATCAACGGATTGACGATGTTGGAGGGCTTGATCACCACCGCCTCGCCGGGCGCGAACGGCCGCGCCAGCAAGCGCATCCCTTCGTCCAGCACACGCGCCACCTCCGGCCCCTTCGCGCCGCGGTGTCGCCAGCCGATCAGGTCATTGAGCAGCACGGGTTCCTTGAGACCCATCGCCACGCCAGGATGGTCGAAGGCGGCGGCAAGCAGCGTCGAGCAGCAATAGGCCGAATGGAAGATGAAATGGATCGCCCCCGGCGCGGCGGCCTGCGGCATGGCGTCGGTCCGGCGCACGACCAGCGGCTGCCCCTGCTGCTCCAGATGCTCATCCGTCAGGAACGGGATCGTGCCATGCTGTTCGCGCGGGACATGGCGCATATGAAAGGCGTCATGGCCCGGATCGTAGCGATGGGCGAGCCATTCGGCATCGGCCATGGCATTGCGGAGGGAGGAGGCGCTCATGAGCCAAGCCTTCGCATGGCTGACTTGTCCGTACAAGCTGGCGCGATTTCACCCACTTGCCACGGCTTCGGCGTCTGATAGCCTGACATGTCAAGGCGGGGGGCATATGGACGCGAATGTCGGACGGTTGTTGCAACAGGCGGTGGAGGCGCGGCGGCATGGCCGCGTTGCGGAGGCCGAACAGGCGTTGGGCGAAGCGTTGCGTCGCCAGCCGGGGCAGCCGCAAGCACTCAACCTGCTCGGCCTGATTGCCCTCGACCACAGCGATTTTGCCACCGCGCGCACCCATTTCCACGCAGCCACGCAGGCCGATCCTGGCGAGGCAGCTCTCTGGATGAATGTCGCCTCCGCCGAGCGTGGCCTTGCCGATGCCGAAGGCGAGCGCGGCGCGCTGGCGCAGGCGATCGCGATCGACCAGCGCAATTTCATGGCGCAGTTGCGCCTGGCGCAGTTGCAGCAGCGGCTCAACGAAGCGCAGCCCGCCGCCGACAGCTGGGGCAAGGTGCTGGCGATGGCGGCCGGGATGACGGACATCCCGCCAGCGCTGGCTGCGACATTGGATGCCGGGCGCCAGTTCGTCCGCGACCATAATGCGCGCTTCGCCTCCTTTGTCGAAGCGGGCGTGGCGGAGACGCTGGAGGCATCCGATGCACTCGCCCGGCGGCGGTTCCAGACATGTCTCGACCATGAATTCGGGCGGCGCTCGGTATATCAGAATCACTGTTCCGGACTGTATTATCCTTTCCTTCCGGCCGACGAGTTTTTCGATCGCGCGCATTTTCCCTGGATGGCGCAATTGGAGGCCCAGACGGATGGGATCCGCGCAGAGTTTCTGGCGCTGGTGGAAAAGCAAGGGGCCTCCGTCCGGCCCTATGTGCGGCAGGATGCGGGAACACCGGAGAATAAGTGGACCGCGCTCGACGGATCGCTCGATTGGGGTGCGGCTTTCCTGTGGGAATATGGCGCGCGGAACGAGGCCGTCTGTGCTGCCTGTCCACAGACGGTGGCCGCCCTGGAGGCGTTGCCGCGCGCCGACATTCCCAGACGCGCGCCGTCGGCCTTCTTCTCGCTGCTCAAGCCCGGAAGCCATATCCCGGCGCATACCGGCGTCACCAACACCCGCGCCATCATTCATCTGCCGCTGATCGTGCCGCCAGGTTGTTTCTTCCGAGTGGGCGGGGAGACCAGGGCATGGGAAGAAGGCAAGGCCTTCGCCTTCGACGACACGATAGACCATGAGGCCTGGAACGAAAGCGAGCATTTGCGCGTGGTGCTGATCTTCGACGTGTGGAATCCGCATTTGTCGCTTGAAGAGCAGCAATTATTGAAGCAATTCTATGCCACGGCCGATGCCAGCAAGACGAAGGACGTCCCGGCGAGCATCTGATCGACGGCAGGATCGCGATCATCGCGTCCGCCGCCTTTCTGGGAGACTTCTAGTGCGTGCTTTGAAGGCAGTAATCGCGTCCAGCCTGTTCATGATCGCCATGCCTGCGCTGGCGGAGGACAAGCCAAAGCTGGACCGCAACGATCCCAATGCAGTGCGCTGCAAGCGGCTCGACGTCACCGGTTCGCTGGTGCGCAAGGAGCGCATCTGCAGGACCAATGCGGAATGGCGCGTCATCAGCGAACAGCAGAATCGGGACGCTGACGACCTGATCACCCGCAGCCGGGCTGGGATGAATCCCAGCGGTTGAAGTATCGGCGGCTTTGCTCAAGCATAAAAGGCCCGCCACTTCCTGCGGCGGGCCTTTTCGTTCACGCGACGCTGAGCTTCAGCGCGCCGTCGCCATCCTCGACACGGACGGTTGATCCGTCGGGCACTTCGCCGCGCAGGATCAGGTCCGCCAGCGGATCCTGCATGTAGCGCTGCACCGCCCGCTTCAGCGGCCGCGCGCCATAGACCGGATCATAGCCGACCCGGCCGAGCCAGGCCCGCGCGCCTTCGGTCAGATCGAGGGCGATCTTGCGATCCTTCAGCAGCTTGCCGATGCGCGCGACCTGGATATCGACGATCGGGGCCATATGGTTCGCGCCCAGGCGGTGGAACAGGATCACCTCGTCCAGGCGGTTGAGGAATTCCGGACGGAAATGGGCGCGGACCACGTCCATCACCTGGTCCTCGACCTTCTCCACCGGTTCATCGTCGCCAAGCCCGGCAATATATTGGCTGCCGAGATTCGATGTCAGCACGATGATCGTGTTGGTGAAGTCGACCGTGCGGCCCTGCCCATCGGTCAGCCGGCCGTCATCCAGCACCTGGAGCAGGATGTTGAACACGTCGCCATGCGCCTTTTCGACCTCGTCGAACAGCACGACCTGATAGGGGCGGCGGCGGACGGCTTCGGTCAGCACGCCGCCTTCCTCATAGCCGACATAGCCCGGAGGCGCGCCGATCAGCCGCGCGACGCTATGCTTCTCCATGAACTCGCTCATGTCGATGCGCACCATCGCTGAGTCGTCGTCGAACAGGAAGCCGGCCAGCGCCTTGGTCAGTTCGGTCTTGCCGACGCCTGTGGGGCCGAGGAAAAGGAAGCTGCCGAGCGGCCGGTTCGGATCCTGTAGGCCCGCCCGGCTGCGGCGCACGGCGGTCGACACGGCCTTGACCGCATCGGCCTGCCCAATGACGCGCTGGCCCAGCACTTTTTCCATGTTGAGCAGCTTTTCACGCTCGCCCTCCAGCATGCGGTCGACCGGGATGCCGGTCCAGCGGCTGACGACCGAGGCAATATCCTCGCTCGTTACCTCCTCGCGCAGCATTGCGCCGGCCGAGGCGGTCTGCGCTTCCTCCAACTGCTTTTCGAGCGCGGGGATGGTGCCATATTGCAATTCGCCCGCCTTGCCATATTCGCCTGACCGCTGCGCCTGTTCCAGCTGGATGCGCGCGGCGTCCAGTTGCTCCTTCAACCTAGCTTCGCCCGCGATCTTGTCCTTTTCCGCCTGCCAGCGGGTGGTGAGTTCGGCGGACTGCTCCTCCAGATTGGCGAGATCGGCTTCGAGATTGGCGAGCCTGTCCTTCGACGCAGTGTCGCTTTCCTTCCTCAGCGCCTCGCGTTCGATCTGGAGCTGCATGATGCGGCGGTCGAGATTCTCGATCTCTTCCGGCTTGCTCTCCACTTCCATGCGGATGCGGGACGCGGCCTCGTCCATCAGGTCGATGGCCTTGTCGGGCAGGAAGCGGTCGGTGATGTAGCGGTTGGAGAGGGTCGCGGCGCTGACGATCGCGGCGTCGGCGATACGGACGCCATGATGCGCCTCATATTTCTCCTTGATGCCGCGCAGGATGGAGATGGTGTCCTCCACCGTCGGTTCGCCGACGAACACCGGCTGGAATCGCCGCTGGAGCGCGGGATCCTTCTCCACATATTTGCGATATTCGTCGAGCGTGGTCGCGCCGATGCAATGCAGCTCGCCGCGCGCCAGCGCGGGCTTGAGCAGATTGCCCGCATCCATCGCGCCCTCGGACTTGCCAGCGCCGATCAGCGTGTGCATCTCGTCGATGAAGAGGACGATCTGGCCGTCTGCGCCCTTCACTTCGTCGAGCACGCCCTTCAGCCGCTCCTCGAACTCGCCGCGATACTTCGCGCCCGCAATCAGGCTGCCCATGTCGAGCGCCATCAGCGTGCGGTCCTTCAGTGTGTCGGGCACGTCGCCATTGGCGATGCGCAGCGCCAGGCCTTCGGCGATGGCGGTCTTGCCGACGCCCGGTTCGCCGATCAGCACCGGATTATTCTTGGTGCGGCGGGCGAGAATCTGGATGGTGCGGCGGATTTCCTCGTCGCGGCCGATGACCGGGTCGAGCTTGCCGGCACGCGCCGCTTCGGTCAGGTCGCGGGCGAATTTCTTGAGCGCATCATAGCGATCCTCCGCGCCCGCGGTGTCGGCGGTGCGGCCGCCGCGCAAAGTGTTGATCGCGGCGTTGAGCGCCTCGGCCTTCACGCCCGCCGCCGCCAACGCCTTGCCCGCCGCCGTGGTGGTGGCGAGGGTGAGGGCCAGCAGAAGCCGCTCGACCGTGACGAAGCTGTCGCCCGCCTTGGCCGCGACTTGCTCGGCGCTGTCCAGTACGCGCACGACGTCATTATCGAGGCCCGGCGTCTGCTGCGCGCCGCTGCCCGATACGGATGGCACCTTTGCCAGTGCCGCATCGGTTTCGCGCAACGCCACGGCGGCGTCGCCGCCCGCCGCCTTGATCAGGCCGGACGCCATGCCCTGCTGATCTTCCAGCAGCGCCTTCAACAGATGTTCCGGGCTGATCCGCTGATGGCTCATGCGGATCGCCACGGTTTGCGCCGACTGGAGGAAGCCCTTGGCGCGATCGGTGAATTTTTCGAGGTTCATGTGCATCCACTCAAATTGATAGCGGCGATGTAGTGTTGCTCAAAAACCACACAAGAGGCGATGCGCAATTTCCTTATTTGGGCGCCTTGGCGGCATCCGGCGCGAACAGGTCGCCGAAGAAATCCTTGGCGAACCATAAAGGCGGGGTGTCGCCATCAGCCATGGCGCGGGTAATGCGGTAATTGGCCTCGGCAAAGCGCGCGCCCGCTCTCCAGTCGATCTTCTGCATCATGTCGTCGCCGGGATGATGATAGGCGCCGCCCAGAAACGCGTCCCACGCCTTCTCACCGCCATTGGCGAAACCGGTGGCGAGGAAGACGGCGGGCACGCCCTGCTTGACGAACATATAATGGTCGGAACGGACGAAAATCGTTTCCTGCGGCATCGGGTCGGGCGACAGCTTCACGCCCATCGGCGCGACCGCCTTGGCGACGATCGGTCCCAGCGTCGAATGGTCCGCGCCGAAGGCGACGACGTCGGTGAAGGGATAGAGCAGCAGCGGCATGTCGAGGTCGACATTGCCGACGATCTGCTTGACGGGAACGGATGGGTGACGGGCGAAATAATCCGCGCCCAGCAGCCCCTTTTCCTCAGCCGTGGAGGCGAGGAAGATGATCGAGCGGCGCGGCTTGTCCGGGGATTGCGCCATGGCGCGCGCGACTTCCAGCATGGTCGCGATGCCCGCGCCATTGTCCAGCGCGCCATTGTTGATCCGGTCCTTATCTGCCGGATCGTCGGGTTTCGCCGGGCTGATGCCGATATGGTCGAGATGGGCGGACAGGACGACATACTCATCCTTCAGCTTCGGGTCGCTGCCGGGCAGGATGGCGACGACATTGGGGCTGGTGACGCGCTCGCTGACGGTGTCCGCCTTGATCGTCACGCTCGTCTTGAGCGCGAAGCCCTTGGGCTTGCCGCCCGCCTTGTCGGCGGTCTTGCGGATCGCGGTGATGGTCGTGGGCGCGCCGGCGAACACGGCTTCTGCCGCCGGATCGTTGAGCGCGGCGGAAGCGCGCAGCCCCGGTGCGGCGTTGAAGGGGACGCCTTCGGGCGAGACCCAGGTGAAATCGGGTTCGTCGGCGAACTGCGCCATGCGCGCCCAGGGGCGGGCCTTCATCGACTGGATGGTGCCAAGCGACAGCATGCCGATCGCGCCATGCGCTTCGGCGACCTTGCCCTTGGTCGCGGACAGATGCGCGCCTTCCTCGCTCGGCAGTCCCTTGGGATAGCCGCGCAGGGTGACGACCATTTTCCCCTTCACGTCCAGGCCGGCATAATCGTCGAGGCCGAGGCGCTTGTTTTCGAGGCCATAGCCTACGAAGACCAGCGGCGCGGTCACGTCCAGATGCGGCTCGGCGGCATTGATGCCGACGATGACGTCACCAGCATGGGCGAAGCTCTTTGCACCGCCCGCGCCGGTGACGGTCAGGGTGGCGGGCGTCTTGCCGAATTCGGTCTTCTGGAAGGTGATGCGCTGGAGCCAGCCATTCTGATCGCCGGCCGGCTTGAGGCCGAGGCCGTCAAACTGGCTGGCGACATAACGGGCGGCGATCTCATGCCCCTCGCTGCCGGTATCGCGGCCCTTGAGCAGATCGTCGGCGAGAAATTCGACATGGGCGCGCATGGCGGCGGGCGTGAAGACGGGATCGGCGGAAGACTGGGCCGACAGGGCGGCAGGGATCACGAGGGCGGAGGCGGCAGCCAGCAGGGCCAGGCGTTTCATGGCGGAAGGGACTTTCTGGTCAGATATTATGGCGACAGGATTGCCGTCCCGCGAAACGTCTGTCCACCCTTTGCGTATTGCACGCCTATCACGCCTCGCTATGGTGCGGACCATCGTGGCGCGTTCGTCGCCGCTTGGTCCGTAGCTCCTGCCAGAGGCCTTTCATGACCCTTTCCTCCCTGTCCCGCCGGCTGCCCCTGCTGATCGGCCTCTCCGCGCTCGCCCTGATGCCGGCGACCCAGGCCATGGCCCAGAGCGCCGTGGCGGCGGTGGCGCCCGCGCCGCTGTCCAGCCTCGTGTCGAAGGTCGACATTCCCTATGAGGAATTTCGCCTGCCCAACGGGCTGCGGGTGATCGTCCATACCGACCGCAAGGCGCCGGTGGTGGCGGTGTCGATCTGGTATCATGTCGGCTCGCGCTTCGAGCCTGCGGGCAAGACCGGTTTCGCCCATCTGTTCGAACATCTGATGTTCTACGGCTCCGAAAATGCCGATGGTCCCTTCTTCGGGCGGCTGGAGGATATCGGCGCGACCGACTGGAACGGCACGACCTGGTTCGACCGCACCAATTATTTCGAGACGGTGCCGACCGGCGCACTCGACCGGGCGCTGTTCCTGGAATCCGACCGCATGGGCCATCTGCTGGGCGCGGTGACGCAGACCAAGCTCGATACCCAGCGCGGCGTCGTGCAGAATGAAAAGCGCATGGGCGAGAATGAGCCTTATGGCCTGGTCGAATATGCTCAGCTCGCCGCGCTGATGCCCGAAGGCCATCCCTATCGCCACTCGACCATCGGATCGATGGCGGACCTCAATGGCGCGAGCCTGGCCGACGTCCAGAACTGGTTCAAGACCCATTATGGCCCGAACAACGCCGTGCTGGTGCTGGCGGGCGACATCGACGTCGCGACCGCCAAGGCGAAGGTCGGCAAATGGTTCGGCAACATTCCCGCCGGTCCCGCGCCCAAGGATGTGGACGCGACCGTCCCGACCCTGGCCAAGGATGCCGAGGTCACGATGCACGACAATGTCGCCGCGACCCGCCTCTACCGCAACTGGGTGGTGCCGGGGGTCAATTCGGCTGACCTGCAACAGCTCGACCTTGCCATGACGGTGTTCGGCGGTCTCGGCTCGTCGCGGCTCGACAATGCGCTGGTGCGCGACGAGAAGGTGGCGGTCAGCGTCAAGGCCAGCATCCAGCCGTTCGAGAAGCTGAGCCTGGCCGAGATCACGGTCGACGTGAAGCCGGGCGCTGACCCGGTGGCGGTGGGCAAGCGGCTGGACCAGCTGCTCGCCGATTATCTCGCCAAAGGACCGACCGCCGATGAAGTGCTGCGCGCCGCGACCCAGCAGGCGTCGGGCACGATTTCGGGCCTGGAGAAGGTCGGCGGCTTTTCGGGCAAGGCAGTGACGCTGGCCGAGGGCGCAGTCTATTCCGACGATCCGGGCAAATATAAGAAGGATCTCGCCGTCTATGCGAGCGCGACGCCGCAGAGCGTGGCGGCGACGGCGCGCAAATGGCTGGGCCGGCCGGTGCTGCGCCTGACGGTCGCGCCGGGCGAGCGGAGCGCGGCGGACAATGCGCTGGCCGGTAACGCGACGGCAGGCGGAGCGGGTCACAAGCCCGCCTTCTTCCGTGATCCGCAAGCGGCTGCACCTGCTGCGGCCACGCCGCCGGCGCCGACGAAGATCGCCGAGCCGCCGATCGAGCCGGTCAAGGATCTGGACTTCCCCGATGTCGAGCATGCGACGCTGAAGAACGGTATCAAGGTCGTGTTCGCGCAGCGTACCGCGGTGCCGACCGTGCGCGTCTCGGTCGCGTTCGACGCGGGTAACGCGGCCGACGACCGGGCGAAGCTGGGTACGGCGGGCCTCACCACCGCATTGCTGGACGAAGGCACGACGACGCGGTCGTCGGTGCAGATCGCCGAGGAGCAGGAGCGGCTGGGCGCGTCGATCAGCGCAAGCAACAGCATGGACCGCACTAATGTCGGCCTGTTTGCGCTCAAGCCCAATCTCGACGCGTCGCTGGGCCTGCTGGCCGACGTAATCCGCAACCCCGCCTTCGCACCGGCCGAGGTGGAGCGCCTGCGCGGGCAGGTACTGACCCGGATCAAGGCCGAGAAGACCGAGCCGATGGCGATCGCCCAGCGGATGCTGCCGCCGCTGCTCTATGGGCAGGCGCATCCCTATGGCATCCCCTTCACCGGTTCCGGCACGGAAAGTGGCGTCAAGGCGGTGACGCGGGCGGACCTGACCGCCTTCCACGACAAATGGCTGCGACCCGACAATGCGACCATCTTCGTCGCGGGCGACACGACGCTGGCCGAGCTGCTGCCACTGCTGGAAAAGCGTTTCGGCGACTGGAAGGCGCCGACCGTGGCGAAGGGCGGCAAGCTGTTCCGCATGGACCGGATGATGCGCCCGTCGCGGATCATCCTGATCGACAAGCCGCAAAGCCCGCAATCGCTGATCCTGGGCGGCCTGCTGACCAACAAGGCGGGGACCGACAATCCGGTGACGTTGCTGACCGCCAATGAAGTGCTGGGCGGCAGCACCACGTCGCGCCTGACCATGGACCTGCGCGAGACAAAGGGCTGGGCCTATGGCGCGGGCACGGCGCTGCCCGGCGTTCGGGAAACCATCCCGCTGTTGGTCTATGCGCCGGTCCAGACCGACAAGACCGGGGAATCGATCGTTGCCGCGCGGCAGGACATTAAGGACTATCTGACCACCAAGGGCACGACCGAGGCGGAGCGCAACCAGACCATCAATAGCCAGATCCTGTCGCTGCCCGGCAGTTTCGAGACGTCGTCCGATCTGCTGAGTGCAATGATGCGCAACGCCCTGATCGGCCGGCCCGACGATTATTATGAGACGCTGCCCAAGGTCTACCGCGCCATGACCGCGGCGGACTTCGACAAGGCCGCGCGCGAGGCGATCAACCCCGACCGGCTGATCTGGGTCGTGGTGGGCGATGCGAAACTGGTGCGGCCGCAGCTTGACGCGGTGGGTCTGCCGGTGGAAATGGGCACATTGGCTGATTGACGCCAACGTAAAGGAGAATGGACATGGCAGCAGTGGATGGCGCCTATGATTGCGTGGCGAAGACCCCGATGGGCGACCAGAAGGGCGTGTTCACCGTCATCAGCAGCGGCGATCGCTTCAACGGCACCTTTGCCGGCATGATGGGATCGCTGGACGTGGTCGACGGCAAGGTCGACGGCGCGAAGCTGACGTGGAAGATGGAAATGACCATGCCCATGCCGATGACGCTGGAATGCGAGGCCGACGTGGCGGGCGACGCCATCACCGGCACGATGCAGCTGGGCGCGTTCGGCGCGTCGGCCTTTACCGGCACGCGGCGGGCCTGATCCCGATCCTTCGCTTCGAGAAGGAAGGGAGCGTGGCTTGCCCGCTTCCCGACCCGCTCGAAGCGGACGGGCCTTGCAACGGGTCCGATTGCATTCTTTGCAAACGAGACAGCGAAATAGACAATCAGCAGCAATATTGATAATTTCCATTAGTTAGCTATCTAATGGATATGCCCATCACAGAGTCGAAGCGCCTCCTCGCGCACAAAATGGCCCCGGTCGCCCGGAGCTGGCGGCAACTGGCCGACAGTGCGCTGGCGGAGTTCGGCGTGTCCAACAGCGCGGGCTGGTGCCTGATCCACATCGATCGCATCGGCGCCGACGTGCGCCAGGCGGAGCTGGCCGAATCGCTCGACATCAGCCAGCCTTCGCTGGTCCGCACGCTCGACCAGTTGCAGGCGGCAGGGCTGATCGCACGCACGCCCCATCCCGAGGACAAGCGCTCCAACATCATCGCCCTGACCCCGGCTGGACAGGAGCTGGTCGGACAGATCGAAGAGCGGCTCGATATCCTGCGCGTGGATCTGTTGCGCGATGTGCCGGACGAGGCGATCGAGATCATGGCCGAACTGCTTGACCTACTCGCGCGGCGCATCGCCGAACGGCGGAGCCAGATGTGACATTGCGCGCCACCAGCGAGCGGTTCGGCGTCCCCGCTGCGCTCTTTTCCCTGAAATGCCTGGCAGCTTCCATGCTGGCTCTGTTCGTGGCGTTCAGCATCGGGCTGGAACGTCCCTATTGGGCGTTCCTGACCAGCTATATCGTCGCCCAGCCCATGGCCGGGGCGGTGATTTCCAAGGCGCTGTTCCGCATCATCGGCACTTTCGCCGGCGCCATGTTCGCGGTCGCGATCGTGCCGCCGCTGGTCAATTCGCCTGAACTGCTCTCGCTCGCCATGGCGTCATGGCTGGGCCTGTGCTGCTTCGTGTCGCTGCTCGACCGCACGCCGCGCTCCTACATGTTCGTGCTGGCGGGCTATACCGCCTGCCTGATCGTCTTTCCCGACGTCGACACGCCCCAGACCATCTTCACCGTGGCCTCCCTGCGCGTGCAGGAGATATTGATCGGCATAGTGTCGGGCAGCCTGGTTCATGGCGTCATCCTGCCCGGATCGATTACCAGCGTGCTGCTGGGCCGGGTCGATGCGATCCTGCGCGATGCGGAGCGCTGGTCGCGCGACGCCATTGCGGTAGAGCCGGTGGCGGGCCTCGACGCCGAACGCCGCCGACTGGCGCAGGACGTGACCGAACTGCACCAGATGTCGGCGCATCTGCCCTTCGACATCAGCCGTCTCGCGCCGCGCGTGCGCACCGTGCGCGCCTTGCAGGACCAACTGTCGATGCTGCTGCCGCTGGGTGCGGCGGTGGAGGACAGGTTGGCCGAACTGAAGGCCGCCAATGACGGCATGGCGCCGCCACAGGTCGAGGCGCTGATCGCCGATATCCGCCTGTGGCTGGACACGCCTGCGCCCGACAATGCGACCCGCGCCGTGCTGACCCAACAACTGATCGACCGCTGCCATGCGCTGGAGCCGGAGGCGCGCGCCGACATGGGCTGGGGCGACATGATGCGGCTCAGCCTTTACGCCCGGCTTGCCGCGCTGGTCGCGGCGCATCGCGATTGCCGCGACCTGGCCGACCAGATGGCGACGCACAGTCGTGCCGCCGTGACGCCACGCGTCGCCGAACTGCTGGAGGGACGCCGCAACCGCGAACTGCACCGCGACTATGCCGGCGCGGCGCGCGGCGCCTTCGCCGCCTTCATGACGATCGCCATCGGTTGCGCCCTTTGGATCGGCAGCGGGTGGAAGGATGGCGGCAGCGCGGTGATGCTGGCCGGCGTCTTCCTGGCGCTGTTCGCCGCCGTCGATAATCCGCTGGCGCCGCTCAAGGGCTTCATGATCGGCACCGTCGCTGCATCGGCGCTGGGGGCCGTCTATGGCTATGCCATCATGCCCCGGCTGGACGGTTTCGGGATGCTGGCGCTGGCCTATGCGCCGATGCTGCTGCTGCTGGGCGCGATGATGGCGTCGCCCCGCTGGATGGGGATCGCGCTGCCGACCCTGCTCGGCCTGGGCAGCCCGGTGCTGCTGTCGGATCATTATGTCAGCGCCTTTGGCTCCTACATCAACGGCGCGGTGGCGCAGATCGTCGGCATCTGGTTCGCGATCGTCATGGCCGGACTGTTCCAGTCGGCCGGGGTCGAGCGGGCGATCCGCCGGACGATCCGCGCGGGCTGGGCCGATATCGCCAATCGTGCGACATTGATGTCGCCGCCGGACGTGCGCGGCTGGATCAACCGGATGCTCGATCGCATCGCCCTGCTGGCCCCGCGCCTCGCCGCCACGCGGCGGGACAGCGGCAAGCCGCTCTACGACGCGTTGCGCGACCTGCGCACGGGCGTGGCGATCGGCGAGCTGCGGCAATTGCGGCTTGACTTGCCGGTGCAGGAGGGCGGGCGCCTCGCCACTGTGTTGCAGGGGGTCAGCGCCCATTATCGCCGGCTCGATCCCGACGCGCCGCAGCCCGCCGAACCTGCGCTGCTCAATGACATCGATGCGGCGATCGACGATCTGGCGGCCAATCCGCGCCTGTCGATCCGCCGCGAGGCGGTGCTGGGCCTCGTCAGCCTGCGCCGCAACCTGTTCCCGGACGCTGAAGGCTATCGGAGGGCCATCGCATGACCGGAGAAATTGCCTTTGGCGGTATTTTCATCCCCACTCTTTTGCTGCTGGCGCTCGTCGCGCTGATCCTCGCCTGGGTCGTGACCCGGCTGATCGGCGCTGCCGGCCTCTACCGCTTCCTCGCCTATCGCGCGGCCGTCGACCTCAGCATCTTCGTGCTGATCCTCGGCGGGCTCGCCATCCTCGTCCCCACCCTTGGAATCCGTCTATGAACCGCCTCACTACTGTGCTGATCCGCAGCGCCGCCACCATCGCCCTTGTCGTCGCCGCAACCGCCGTCGCGATCTGGATGTGGAATCATTATGAGGGCAGCCCCTGGACCCGCGACGGGCGCGTGCGCGCCGATGTGGTGCGGGTGACGCCGGACATCAGCGGCCTCGTCACCTCGGTCGCGGTGCGCGACAATCAGCTGGTGAAGGCGGGCGATCTGCTCTTCGTCATCGATACGCCGCGCTACTCCATGGCGCTGGAGGAGGCGAACGCCCGGATCGCCAGCGCGCAGGCGACGCTGGGACAGGCGCGGCGCGAGGCGCGGCGCGACACGGCGCTGGGCGATCTGGTCGCGGCCGAAACGCATGAGCAGAATCTGGCCAAGGTCGAAACCGCGCAGGCGGCGCTGGCCGAAGCCTATAGCGGGCGCGATGCGGCGGCGCTGAACCTCAAGCGCACGAAGATCCTGGCGTCCGTCAATGGCGTCGTCACCAATCTCGACCTGCATCCGGGCGACTATGTTGGCGCGGGCAGCCAGGCGATGGCGCTGATCGACAGCGATTCCCTGCGGGTCGAGGGCTATTTCGAGGAAACCAAGCTGCCGCTGATCTGCATCGGCGCGCCGGTGACGGTGCGGCTGATGGGCGAGGCGCAGGATGTGCATGGCCGGGTCGAAAGCATCGCTTATGGCATCAATGACGACAGCCGCAGCAATTCGGGCAACCTGCTGCCTTCGGTCGAGCCGACCTTTTCCTGGGTGCGGCTGGCCCAGCGTATTCCGGTTCGGGTGAAGCTGGAAAAGGTGCCGGCGGGACTGCGCCTGATCAGCGGCCGGACCGCGACGGTGACGGTGCAGCCGGCGGCGAAGGACGCCAAGCCGGGGGACTGCCGTCATGGCTAAGCGCGTCTGCGCGCCGCTGCTGGCGCTGAGCCTTGCCGCCTGCGCGACCGCCGGGCCGGATTATCGCCCGCCAGAACAGTCGGCGGCGACCACGCCGGGGGCGACCGGGGCCTTCCATTCGGCGCAGGGCGGGCAATTTTCGTTAGGCGCGCTGCCCGACCATTGGTGGCGGCTCTATGTCGACCCGCAGCTCGATGCGCTGGTGGAACAGGCTCTGGCCGCCAATGCCGACCTGCGCGCGGCCGACGCCAATCTGGAAAAGGCGCAGGCGGTGCTGCGGGAAGCACAGGCGGGGCGGGAGATCACGACATCGGTGAGCGGCGGCGAGACGATCGCCCGCGCGTCGGGCGTGTCGCAGCATCTGCCCGGTTCGGTATCCTATGATCTGGGGCTCGCGGCATCCTATTCGCTCGACCTGAACGGCCGGATCAGGCGCGCGATCGAAGCGAGCGGCGCCGATGTCGAGGCGGTGACGGCGGCGCGCGACTATGTGCGCGTCGGCGTGGCCGCGGCGACGGCGCAGGCCTATGCGCAGGTGTGCGCGGCCAATTACAACCTCACCATCAACCGCAAGGTGGTGGCGTTGCAGCGCGACACGCTGGATGCGACGCGGCGGCTGGCCAAGGGTGGGCGCGGCACTGCCTTCGACGTCAGCCGCGCGCAGGCGGCGGTGGATTCGAGCGAGGCGGCGCTGCCCGGCTTTGCGGCGCAGCGGCAGAATGCGCTCTATCTGCTGGCGACGCTGCTGGGCCGCGCGCCCGCCGATTATCCGCGCGAGATCGAAAGTTGCGCCGCGCTACCGACGCTGGGCCAGCCCTTGCCGGTCGGCGATGGCGCGGCGCTGATCCGGCGGCGGCCCGATATCCGTCAGGCCGAACGCACAATCGCGGGCGATACGGCGCGGCTGGGCGTGGCGACCGCCGACCTCTATCCGCAGGTCAGCATCGGCGGGTCGGTGGGCCTGGCCGGACCGCTCAAGGATTTCGGATCGGGATCGGCCTTCGGCTTCAGCCTGGGTCCGCTGCTCAGCTGGAGCTTCCCCAACCGGCCGGTGGTGCGTGCACGGATCGCCCAGGCCGATGCGCAGGTGAAGGCGGACCTTGCCGGCTTCGACGCATCGGTGCTGGAGGCGCTGCGCCAGACCGAAACGGCGCTGGAAACCTATCGCCGCAATGCCGAGCAGGCGGCCGCGCTCGACCGGGCGCGCGACAGTGCGGGCGTGTCGGCCGGACAGGCGGGCAAGCTGTTCCGCTTTGGCCGGGGCGACTTCCTCTCGCTGCTCGATGCGCAGCGCAGTCTGGCGAGTGCGGAGGCCTCTGCGGCTGCCGCGCGGGCGCAACTGGTGCAGGACCAGATCGCGATCTTCCTCGCGCTGGGCGGGGGCTGGTCTTCAGGCGATGGCGCTGACCAGGGCGCGGGGAACGCGCAATAACGATCCGTGGCGCGCGCCCGTCGGTAGAGTGAGGCGCGCGCTGACATCTTCCCAAGTCACCATGTCGCGGGTCATCGCCGCGCCCCAGCGGCCTTCCTTATAGACGTCATAATAGCAGATCAGCGCGTCGCCCACTTGAGCGGTCATCGGCCCTTCGACCCAGGCGGGGGAGAAGGGTTTGGATAGCGGGCCGAAGGGACCGGTGGGGCTGTCGGCCTTGGCAACCTGAAGCCATTTGCGCGGCGGTTCGACTGTTTCGTCCTTGACGATCAGGTAGAGCTGTTTGTCCGGGCCGTGGGCGAAGGTGCCGTCGATGACGCTGAAGCCGGGGTCGTAGAGCGGTTCTGGCTTCGAGAAAGTCTCGAAATCGGCGGTGCTGCATCGCCAGAGGCGGTGATTATAGGCGGATTCCGAAGTCCCCGCCGTTTCGGTGAAGCGGCCGGTGACGGTGCTGGACCAGAAAATCTCGGTGCGGCCGGTGCGCGGATCGCGGATCGCTTCGGGCGCCCAGCAATTGCGGGTGCCGGGCACGTCCTGCATGACCGGGATCGCCTTTTGCGCGGACCAGTGGATCAGGTCGGCGCTGGTGGCATGGCCGATGGTCACGCCTTCCCAGGCGGTGGTCCAGAGCAGATGATAGCGCTTCCCGTCATGGAAGAGGAAGGGATCGCGCAGCAGCTTCTTCTCGCCGACCTCCGGGATCAGCAGGCTGCGTCCGCCCGCCAACGTGCGGAAGGCGAAACCGTCGTCGCTGACGGCGAGTTTCAGGCCGTCCGCCTCGCCTTTCTTGCCGGTGGTGAAATAGGCGAAGATCAGCGGATCGTCGCGCCGCGGGGTGCGGGCGGTGGCGCAGGCGGCGAGGGTCAGCGCGCCTAAGCCCAAGGTGAAATCTCGGCGTCTCATTTATAGTCCTTCGCCATGTGGCCGTAGAGGTCGAGCAGCGGGTTGGCGACATAGTCGCCGCCATGACCCATGGGGCCGGTCGGTTCGGGCTTGGGTACGGGCCGTGCGGTGGCGAGGCCGCCGGGGGCTTCGGCGCTGTTGAGACCCTGGGAAATCAGGTCGGGTTTAGCTCCTTCGCCCGCATTTTTCCCGTCGAGGTCGAAGATCGCCTCCTGGTGGCGGAAGGGTTCCCAGATGAAGCTGCCCCAGCCATGCTTGCCGGGCAGCGCGTGGACGAGGTCGTTGATATAGCGTTTGCGGCTGGAATATTCGGCGACCAGCAGCCCCTTGTCGGGATAGCGTTTCACGAACTCGCGGAACGTCGTTTCCCAGTCGCCCTGCGCGCGCTGCTGGTAGCAGGAGAAGCCGATCACGTCGAAATCGACCTTGCGGGCGACGAGCGCGTCGGTCCATTCGCGCACGATCGGCCAGTGGCGGCCGAGATGATTGTGCAGCTGGATGGCGATGGCGGGTTCGGCGCGGCGCGCGCCCGCTATCCCCGCGCGCAGCAGGCTGGCGAAATTGTCGAAGCCGCCGACTTCGCCGACCTTGGCATGGTTGGCGTCGGTGACAGGATTGCCGGTCGAGGTGGAAAGCTTCACCCGGCCATGGGGCCAGAGGATGCCGAAGGTGGTTTCGTTGCCGATCACCGCCATGTCGACCGGCGCGCCGCCCGCGCGCATCGCGACCAGCGTGTCATGGGTGTGGGCCTCGACCGCTTTTGCCAGTTGGGGCAGGTCGTAACCGGCCCAGGCGGCGGGCACGCCCTGATGCTCCGGGTCGGCCCAGGTGTCGCTGTAATGGAAGCTGAGGACGAGATAGAGGCCCGCCTCGCGGATGCGGCGGCCGAGTTTGATGGTCTGGTCGAGACCCGCCCAAGCCTTGTCGGGTTCGCGTTTCGAATAGCCTTTCGCCGGATCGACGAAGATGCGCAGGCGGATGGCGTTGAAACCCGCGTCGCGTAGGAGAGCGATAGGGTCTTTTTGCTCGCCCTTCACGAAATAGCGCGCGCCTGCGGCTTCATCTTCCGGCACCCAGCTGACGTCCGCGCCGATGAGGAAGGGGCCGGGGCGCGCGCCGGTCCTTTTCGGCGCAGCGAGGGCGGGATGGGCGAGCATGGGCAGGGTCGAAAGGCCGAAAGTGGCGCGGCGGGTCAGTCTGGTCATGCGCGATGCTCCAGTTCGGGGACGAGGCGGAGGGTGAGAAGGCTGGCGACCTGATCGCCCTTGGGCAGTTTCGCGCGGGCCTTGTCATCCAGATAGATGGGCGCGTCGGCGCGCAGCGGCAGGATGGTGAGCGTCCAGGGCTTGCCGAGCCGGTCGGCGAAGCGCTTCAACCCGATGCGCCAGACGCGGCCGTCCCAATAGGCGTCGTCCAGCATGTCGGTGCCGTCGAATATCCGCCCGATATCGCCACGCCAGTCGATTTCGAGGAAGGCGTCGCCCTGTTTCACCGCGTCGGCGGGGAGGGTGAAGGTGAAGGCGGCGGCGGCCTTGTGCGCTTCGGGCAGCGGTTGCATCGCGGCCTTGGCAGGGCCGCCGATGGCGATGGGCGGTGCTTCGCCCGCTTCGCGCGTCTGGGTGAACAGGATATTGGAGGGCGACGGGCCTTTGACGGTGGCGCTGGCGGCCGGGCCGGGGAGGATGCGCCAGTCGAATCGGGCCTTGCCGCGCTGGCGCAGGATCAGGCCGTCAGGCGTGAACATCGTGTCGGCGGCGGTAAGGACGAGGCGGCGTTGGCCCTCGATGTCGCCGACCCAGAGATTCTGCGCGGATGCTTGATCCAGCAGGAGGAGGCGGACGCGGCGGCCGTCCGCGCTGGTGACGGTCAGCAGGCGGTCGGGCGAGGGCGGCACCTGCGCGATGACGCGGCCTTCCTCCGTGCGGGTGGATGCCGACACGCGCGTGCCAGCGGGGAAGGCGAGTTCGACCGCGCCGGGCAGGGTGGCGGCGAGGATGTGGATGGGGCCGTCCCCAGAATCCTTGCTGTCCTCGATGCGGGTGACGGGCTGGGCTGTGGCCCAACTGAGCATCACGCCGTCGAGGTCCATGTTGATCGGCCAGAAGAAGCTGGCGCCCGGCGCGATGGTGACGGGGCGGGAGGGCAAGGTGACGCTGCCGCCCGGCAACTGCACGGTGAAGCGCGTGCCGGGAAAAGCGGGCGTCGCATATTGGCGGACATGGTTGTTGACGAAGAGGAAGCCGCTGTCGCCCTTGCTGCGGACGGCCCAGCGCAGCGTCTTGAGGTCATTCTTGTCGGCGGGGAGCGTCGCGGGCGCATGGACCGCCATGGGGGCGAGTTGTTCGCCATAGTGGCCGAGGAAATAATGGAGCGGGCGCAGCGCGGCGTTGACCGGGTTCACCTCGCCATATTGGCCGATCGGCGCCTGGAAATCATAGGCGATGACCGGGCAGTCATTATAGCCGCCCGACCGCTGGGTTTCCTCAAGCGTGCGGCCCTGCGCCAGCGGGTTCGCGCCGCCATGGAACATATAATAGCCGAGCAGATTGACCCCTGACCCGACCTGCGTGGTGACGGCGGCGGCGACATCGGCGGGTTCCAGCAGCGGGCGGCGGCGATACATGACCGGCACGCCGCCGCCATATTCCGCGCCGAGAAAGGGCGTGTCCGCCATGTCGCTGTCGGCGTCGCCCCGGCGATTGTTGCGCGTCTGCGCGCCAAGGTCGCCGCTGACCCGGCTGTCGAAGCGGAAGAGATAATTTTCCTTGGGCGGCAGCGCGGTCGTCTTCGCCGACCAGGGTTCGTCGGGATAGCCGCCATGGACGGGCACGACCTCCCCCTTGGGATAGAGGGTCTGGTCCCAGCCGGTGACGGTGTAGAGCGGCACGTCATATCCGATCTTCTGCGCCAGCGCTTTCAGCGCTGCGATGTGGGCGCGGCCCTGCCCTTCACCATCGAGATTATATTCATTCTCGACCTGCATCCCGACGATCGGACCGCCATCCTTCCAGAACAACCCCTTCACCTGATCGTGCAGGCTGCGCCAGAAGCGGTCTACCTCCAGCATATAGGCTGGGTCGTTGCTGCGCGGACGGGTGCCGGCGACGATCCAGTCGGGGATGCCGCCGAAGCGCGCCTCGGCATGGCCCCAGGGACCGGGGCGCAGGAAGAAGAGCAGGCCATGTTTCTGGCAGAGGGTGACGAAGCGGCGGATATCGCGGTCGCCGGTCCAGTCGATGTGGCCGGGCGCCAGTTCGACATGGTTCCAGAGGATATAGCTGGCGACGATAGTGACGCCCGCCGCCTTCATCTTGAGCAGTTCCTCTTCCCAATATTGGCTGGGGAAGCGGGTGAGATGGAATTCGCCCATGACCGGGAGCCAGGGCCGGTCGTCACGCGTCAGATAGAGGTTGGTGATGCCGAGGCGGCCATGCGGGCCGGTGCCGCTGCCCATGTGGAGATGGCCGGACTTGAGCGGCAGGCCGGGCTTGCTGGCGTCGAGGCTGGCCGGGACTTGCGCGGCGGCCCGACCGGGGAGGGCGAGGCCCAATGTGGCGAGGCCGGTGGCGGTGAGCGCAGTTCGCCTGTCGAGTTGGGGCATTGGTCCTCCTCTCCTGATGGGGGTGGGAGGGTTTGTCCCTCTCCTTTTATTCACCGTTCGCACTGAGCTTGTCGAAGTGCTCTTCTTCTTTCGAAGAAAAAGGGAGGCTTCGACAGGCTCAGCCCGAACGGGGGTTGGTTTGGGCGTCAGATCAGCGCGCGAGCCATCCGCCGTCCACCGCCAGCGTATGGCCATGGATGTAGTTGGCCGCAGCAGAAGAGAGGAACACGGCCGCCCCGCCAATGTCGCTGGGATCGCCCCAGCGGCCGGCCGGGATACGCTCCTGGATCTGGCGGTTGCGGGTTTCGTCGGCCTGCAAGACGGCGGTGTTGTTGGTGGCGATATAGCCCGGCGCGATCGCGTTGACGTTGACGCCCCTGGCCGCCCACTCGTTGGCGAGCAGTTTGGTCAGGCCCGCGACGCCGCTCTTCGACGCGGTGTAGCTCGGCACGCGGATGCCGCCCTGGAAGGACAGGAGCGAGGCGATGTTGACGATCTTGCCGCTGCCCTGCGCCAGCATGTGGCGACCCGCCGCCTGGCAGAGGAAGAAGGTGGTCTTGAGGTTCGTGTCGATCACCGCGTCCCAGTCTTCCTCGGTGAAGTCGACGCTGTCGGCGCGGCGAATGATGCCGGCATTGTTGATCAGGATATCGAGGCCGCCAAGCTTCTCCAGCGTCTCGTCGATGACGCGCTGGACCGGCTCGATGCTGGAAAGATCGGCGGAGACGATCTCCGCCTTGTGGCCCAGCGCGCGGACCTGATCGACGGTGTCCTGCGCGGGCGTGCGACCCACGGCGGCGATGTCGGCGCCGGCGGCCGCCAGCGACAGCGCGATCGCCTGCCCGATGCCGGTGTTGGCGCCGGTGACGATCGCCACC
>NZ_QJQX01000081.1:0-11501 GCF_013393185.1 Sphingobium lactosutens
CGACGGAAGGCGGCATTGACGCGGCCTATCAGGCTTTCCGGCGTGTCCGTGGCGCCCATTTTTTCGCGAGCGCTTCCAGCCTTGCCTCGATCAGGGGGATATCAGGCTTGGCGTTGGGATCATGGTCGTCGCCAAGGGTTTCCAGCGCCTCTTCATGATATTCATGCTGAGGATCGCCGAGCGCTTCGAGCTTTTCGGCATAGCCCCATGGTCCGCCACAGTCCTCTGGCGGCCGCATGCCTATTGCATCGAGGATGAGCGGATATGTCAGGTGCGGGCTGGCCGCGCTGACGCACTCGATCTTCACGCTATGCTCCCAGGCGTCGCCAAAGTCGTAGAGATATCGGAAGGTCTTGCGCCTTGTATCCGCCAGGACCTGGGCGAGAGTGGCCTTACGGGCGTCGAGCGGTCCGTCGAAGCCATATTCAGGATCAGGGATGCCAAAGCCGGTCTGCCCGAAGCTCATTTCCCACAGGTGAGAGTCCGTCCATGAGAAGGCGGTCTGGATGACGGTGTGCAGACGGTCCAGGCGGATATTGAGCGGCACCTCCAGCGTTCGGCTGACGGCCGGTGTGACATCGTCCAGCGTAATCTTCATCCGCACGACAGTGCCGTTGCTCACGCAGCCTTCTCCAGATCGTTGGTCAGCCTCGATGTCTGCCATTTCCACGGCAGGAAGTCATCGATCCGATTGATCGGGTGGTTGCCGATGCGTTCGATGACGTCGGTGAACCAGGCTTCGGGCTCGACGCCGTTTAGCCGGCATGTGCCCGCCAGGGAGTAGAAGAGCGCGGCGGCCTCTCCACCCTTCATGGAGCCGACGAACATCCAGTTCCGGCGCCCGAGCGCAACACCGCGCAGGGCGTTTTCCACCAGATTGTTGCTGATCTCGAGCCGACCGTCGTCGCAGTAGCAGATCATGGCCTGCCAGCGATTGAGCGGATAGCGACACGCACGCGCCAGATTGCTGTCGGACGACAGGCCGCGGTTCTGGGTTTCGAGCCACACGCGCAAAGCCTCCAGCTTCGGCACCGCCTTGATCTGGCGGATGCGTCTCCGCTCATCGGGTGGCGCACCCTTGATATCGCGCTCGATGGCGAAGAGTTCGGCGATCCGCACGACCGCCTCCGCCGCGATCGGTGACGGGCTCTTTTCCAGTATGTCGGTAAATTTCCTGCGACTGTGACTCCAGCATCCAACTTCGACGATGTCCCTGGGCGCCTTGGTTTTGGGGTCGCGGTAAAGCGCGTTATAGCCCGCAAAGCCGTCCGCCTGGAGATACCCCTGATAGCCGACGAGATGTTCTGCCGGATGCGCTCCGCCACGATCTGCGCTGAAGCGGAAGGCTACGGCAGGCGGGCTCATGTCACCGCTTGAGCGATCATCACGCAGATATACCCAGAAGTGCCCAGTCCGGCTGCCATCGCCATTGCTCAGCAGCGTGACCGGCGTGTCGTCACCATGGATCTTGGCGGCCTCCCGGATATAGGCGAACAGCCGCTCGCCCAGTGGCGCCAGCAGCCATGCCAGTTTTCGCGCCCAGCGGCTCATCACATCCCGATCGATGTGAAGCCCCACCCGTCGGAAGATTACCGACTGCCGGTGCCAGGGCTGGTGATCGACAAAGCGATTGACGACGAGGTGGGCCAGCAGGGCGCTGCTCGCCATCACCTTGGGCAGCGGCAGATCGACAGCGTGCGCTTGTCTGATTTGTTCGCAGGATCGGCACGCCAGCCTGGGCCGGACATGGCGTATGACGCGGAAGCGCGCCGGGACATAGTCGAGAACCTCAGTGACGGCCTCGTCGATCTGCACTGACGGTCCATTACAACCGACACTGCACGGGCCGGGCTGATGATCAACGGTCTGACGCGGGAAGTGTGCGGGAAGCGGAACGCGGCCGCCGGGTTTGCGGGCCGATTTCATCACGGGCGGCGCTGACACCTCATCGTTTGCCGGTTCCGGGGCTTCGACCTCCTCGAACATCAGCCGCAGCTGGGCGATATCCATTTTCTCGGAGCTGCGGCCGAACTGGACGCGCAGCAGCCGCGCGACACGATGCTCGAGCTTTTCGATCCGTAAGGTCTGGGCTTTGACGGTGGCTTGCGCCGCCGTCAGTTCGGCCCGTTCCTGCTCCATGACATCAGCCATCTCCAGCAGCATTTTCTGCAGGAGAACCGGGTCTGTGGGAAGGCGATCAAGGGCGAACCGCATGCCGCCGATAATAGCGCAAGCCCACGGTAAATCCTACATAAAATGGCGGTTTTCCTGATCTTTTTGGCTATGCGAGCCTCGGCGTGATCACCTCGTCGTGGACGATCGCCTGCTTCCAGTTCAGCCCTTCGACGAGCATCGCAAGCTGAGCGGCCGACAGCCGGAGCGCGCCCTCATGAGCACGGGGCCACACGAACTTTCCGCGCTCGAGACGCTTTGCATACATACATAGCCCTGAGCCGTCCCAGACCAGGGCCTTCAACCTGTCGCCCCTTTTCCCGCGGAACAGGAAAACCGCCCCCGAGAAGGGATCAAGCTGAAGAATATTGCGGATCTGCGCCGACAGCCCGTCAAACCCCTTGCGCATGTCGCATGGCGCCAGCGACAGATAGATTTTTGTCGAAGGCGGGAAAGCCAGGCTCAATGATCCAGCTCCCGCAAGACGTCCAGCACCTGTTTCAGGGCGGCCCGATCGACCTCGCTATCAACCAACACCGTCAGGCCGCATCGTCCGCGAACCTCAATCCGCCCTGGTTCCCCGGCTTTGGCCGACCGCGAAGACGATGTTAGTTCGACCGGCACGAAGCCTGCCATCGCTCCGCGGAGCAGTTGTTTACGCCAGGTGTAAAGCTGGCCTGTACCTATCCCATGCCGCCGGGCCACGGCCGATACGACGACGCCAGGTACCGTCGTCTCCTTCAGGATCGCCAGCTTCTCCTCGTCGCTCCAGTTTCGACGCCGCTCCACCCGTACAAGCGCTCCGCCATCACCGCGACCGCTCATACGAGGCTCGTTTGACTGCTCGATATCCACTCTCTCGCCTCCTCAAAGGCCGCGAGCTTTCCTATTCCAGTGCCGGCAACAAGGCCTCGTTCCGTCGGCGCTTACGGATCGGCAGGGCGGTCGCCAGCTACAGCCGCTCGCTGGCCACTACCCTGCCATCAAGCTTTCTCAGCGGACCTGCACCCGCTCTTCCTGCGCCGAGCGATGCTTTGGCGCACGTTCGCATACCTCAGCCTTAGAAAATGCAGCGTCGTCCATCGAGTGGACCAGCACGCCGATCTGCCGCATGAAAAATCACTTGTACCTATCAGTACAAGATTGTACTGATAGGTACAAGTGATCAAACCCGTCGGGGAATCGAATGAACCGCCGCAATTTCATAGCTGCCCTTCCTGGCGGCCCTTGCGGCCCCGGCGTTTGCCAAGACCCTTCACATCTTGAAAGGAAATGAAATGTCCCGTCCTCCGCTGCCCCCATTCTCCCACGATAGCGCTGTCGAGAAGGTTCGTCTGGCCGAAGATGGCTGGAACACCCGCGATGCCGCCAAGGTCGCCTTGGCCTACACGCTCGACACGCGCTGGCGTAACCGCGTCGAGTTCGCGACCAACCGCCAGGAGGCACAGGCCTTCCTTGAGCGTAAGTGGAACAAGGAACACGAATACCGGCTTATCAAGGAGTTGTGGGCGTTCACCGGCAACCGTATTGCCGTGCGCTATGCTTACGAGTATCGCGACGACGCCGGACAGTGGTACCGCGCCTACGGAAACGAAAACTGGCTCTTTGCCGAAGATGGACTGATGTCAAACCGCCACGCCAGCATCAACGAGATGCCGATTAAGGAATCGGAACGGCTGTTCTTCTGGCCACTCGGACGCCGTCCGGATGACCACGCGTCGCTGAGCGACCTCGGCCTTTGAGTACCAAGCGCGCCCTCACCGATCGCGAAAGTGCCCTGCCGGCATTGGCAGAGGCATTCCGCGAGCACGGGTTCGAGGGCGCGACCCTGGCCGCTCTGTCGAAAGCGACCGGCCTGGGCAAAGGCAGCCTCTACAACTTCTTCCCCGGTGGGAAAGATGAGATGATGAAGGCGGTCCTTGAGAACATCGACGGTTGGTTCGCCGACGCGATTTTCTCGCCGCTGGAGAATGTTTCTGATCCGGCAGCGGCTGTTACGGCCATGTTCGACGATGTGACCGCGTATTTCCGCTCTGGAAGACGGGTATGCGTCGTTGGATGCCTCGGGCTTAACTCGTCTGGCGAAACCTTCGCGGTCGAGGTGAAGGATTACTTCGCTCGGTGGATTTCTGCTCTGGCTCACTGTCTCGAAGTGGCAAAGGTCCCACCAGCGATGGCCATGGATCTCGCTGAAGAGGCGATTTCTGGAATACAGGGTGCAATCGTCCTGGCACGGGCGCTTAGTGATGACACGAGCTTTCAGCGGATTGTTCATCGCCTCCAGTCTACCTTGCTCGATGCGATCGGACGTTGCGGCTGACATCCATGCAGCCATGTGATTGTCCGCCGCCGTCGAAAAATACATTCATGCCTATGTTCTCAAGCGGCAGCAATATCCCAGATTCCGCCGATCTCGACCCATTATAGCCGTTCATCCATCGCTATTTGATCCTCAGGTGCAGACAGTCCGCTTTTCCGGTAGCTGTCGACCAGATCGCATCGTTTCTCTTCAGCGAAACGCAGAGCGTTCCCCGAACTGCCAGAGTGTGTGCCCGGATTGATCGAAGTCAGTCGCTATCGGCAGCCCGTGAGAATGATCCGCAACAGTGACGAAGACCCGCCTCGCGCGTTGTGGGAGGCGAGGCAGGAATTGTTTGCCTTGGCTCTCCAAAGCGAAGGAACTTACCATGGCTGACAAGGCATCTGACGCGATAGCGCTCCTGAAGGCGGACCATCGCAAAGTTACGGATCTATTCGATAAATTTGACGCGACCACATCCAAGGCGAAGCAGAAAACTCTCGCGACCGAGATCTGCACCGAACTGGTGATCCACACTATCATCGAGGAAGAGCTGTTTTACCCGGCTCTGAAGGGCAAGATCGACAGTGACCTGCTCGACGAATCCTATGTCGAGCATGATGGCGCCAAGCTGCTGATCAGCCAGATCATGGCTAGCGAGCCCGGCGAGGACTTCTACGAAGCCAAGGTGACCGTACTGTCCGAAGAGATCGAGCATCACGTTCATGAGGAGGAGATGCCCAAGGAGGGCATGTTCGCCCAGGCCCGCGCCACCGAAGTCGATCTGGTCGCGCTTGGCGCAGCGATGGCTGCCCGCAAGGAAGAACTCATGGCTGAGTTCAAGGCAGACGGCCTACCAACCCCGATCGCACGGACGCTCAAACCGGTCGAGATCGAGCTTGGCGAGCCGGTCGCCTGATCGATCCTTTTCCCTGGATGCTCAGCAATGGGTGACCGTTCCCCTGTCTGACCTTGAATGATTGGAGCAGCTTGTGACCAAGCCCCCGAAAACCGCACAGACCGCCGGCGGTGAAACCCATCAGTCCGCCGAAGATCTGGGGGTGGACGCCCTGACCACCAATCATGGCGTCCCAATCTCCGACAACCAGAATTCGCTGAAAAGCGGCACACGCGGCCCGACGCTGCTCGAGGATTTCGTGCTCCGCGAGAAGATCTTCCATTTCGATCACGAGCGGATTCCCGAGCGCATCGTCCACGCCCGCGGCTCCGGTGCGCACGGCGTGTTCGAGGCGACCGACGACATTTCGGACCTGTCGAAAGCCGCGGTGTTCACTAAAGGCGAGAAAACCGAAGTGTTCGTGCGCTTCTCGACCGTCGCTGGCGGCGCGGGCTCGGTCGACACACCGCGCGACGTGCGCGGCTTCGCGGTCAAATTCTATACCCGCGAGGGCAATTGGGATTTGGTCGGCAACAACATACCGGTGTTCTTCATTCAGGATGCGCTCAAATTCCCCGATCTCGTGCATGCCGTGAAGATGGAGGCCGATCGCGGCTACCCTCAGGCCGGCAGCGCACACGACACCTTCTGGGACTGGGCGTCGCTGATGCCCGAGACCACGCACATGCTGATGTGGGCGATGTCCGACCGCACGCTGCCGCGCTCTTTCCGCACGATGGAAGGTTTCGGCGTCCATACTTTCAAGCTGGTCAACGCGGCTGGCAAGGCCAGTTTCGTGAAATTTCACTGGAAGCCACGGTTGGGCTTGCAGTCGACGATCTGGGACGAAGCGCTCAAGCTCCAGGCCGCTGACAACGATTATCATCGCCGCGACTTGTTCGAGGCGATTGACACCGGTGATTATCCTCAATGGGATCTTGGCATCCAGGTCTTCGATGAGGCATTCGCCAACGCGCAGCCCTATGACGTGCTAGATGCGACAAAACTCATTCCAGAGGACGACGTGCCGGTGCGCCTGATCGGCACCCTGACCTTGAACCGAAATGTCGATAACTTCTTCGCCGAGACCGAGCAGGTGGCTTTCCTGCCGTCGAACATTCCGCCGGGCATCGACTTCTCGAACGACCCGCTGTTGCAAGGACGTCTATTCTCCTACCTCGACACGCAGAACTCGCGGCTAGGGACCACCAACTTCCACCAGATTCCGATCAATGCGCCGCGCTGCCCGTTCGGCAATTTCCAGCGCGATGGGAAGATGCAGACGAAGGTCCCCAAGGGCCGTGCCAACTACGAACCTAACAGCCTTGCCGATCATGGCGAGGACGGCGGGCCGCGCGAAAGTCCGGCAATTGGATTTTCGACGGTAAATGCCGCTACCGGAACAGACGAGAGCGGCGACAAATTGCGCGTGCGTTCGGAAAGTTTTTCAGATCACTATAGCCAGGCAAGACTGTTCTATCGGTCGCAGACCGAGGCCGAACAGGCGCATATTGCGTCGTCCTTCGTGTTCGAGCTGTCGAAGGTCGGCCTGCTCGAACAGGTGCCGGGCCGGATGGTCAGCAATCTCCTCAACGTGGATGAGGACTTGGCGAAGCGCGTCGCGGCGGGTCTGAACATTCCCCTGCCGATGAAGGCGCCCGCCGCTAAAGAGCCGATCGACATGGAACCGTCCGATGCACTGTCGATCCACAAGAATATGAAGGCAACGCTCGAAGGCCGCGCGGTTGGCGTGCTCATTACCGATGGGACGGATGCCGACGAGCTGGCAGCAATAGTCGAAAAGGTGAGGAAGGCCAAGGGCAAGGCGGTGATTGTAGCGCCAAAGGTCGGCGGCGCGAAGCTGTCGGATGGCACCCAGCAGAAGGCCGACGGACAGCTTGCTGGCACACCAAGCCAGATCTTCGACGCGGTGGGAATTATCCTCTCGGAGGATGGCTGCGCTGCGATGCTGAAGGAAGGCGCGGCGGTCGAGTTCGTGATGAACGCCTTCGGCCATCTCAAGGCGATCGGTGCGAACGATGCGGCGCAGCCCTTGCTCGACAAGGCTGGGGTGGTGCCCGACGACGGTGTGACCGGTCTCGATAGCAAGTTCGTGAAAGCAGCTGCCCAGCGCTTCTACGCGCGTGAACCCTCGGTACGTACGCTCGCATGATGCTCTGTTTCAGGAATTTGCCATGATCGATCCTTTTAATGCTTGGAGCCGGATGTCCTCGGCCGGGTTCGAGATTCAGTCGACTTGGCTGCGCGGCATCGAGACGATGCAGGCTTCGGGATCGGTGATCGGCGCGCGCACCGACATGATGTGCGGCGTGCCCCAGGCCGGCGACCTCACGGAATATGCGCGGCTGGTTTCGGAGAAGGTCGAGGCGTTCAGTCGCAGCGCGCAGACCGTGATGAGCGCCGCCTGAAACGCGCCCGGCCACGATGAGCCTCGTGATCCATACCAAGCTCGACTACTGGTTCGAGCAGTCGACCGACGTGCTGCTACAACTGGAAGCCGCCGCGATCCCCAAGTAGGTGATCGAAACTGCGCTCATCGACATCACGCCGACCGAGCATTCCGCGCGCGTGGCGTCGCACGACCTGATCGGCGAGCGCATCTGGCTGCGCGTGCAGGGCCAGCTTTTGGTCGACTATCGTGCCACGGTCCGGATTGAACGCATCTTCGACAACTGTCTGGATCTGCTAATGGTGCCACCACACCAGCTTACCGACGAAACCTTCCAGCATCTGTGAGCGTCACGCTATTGCCCGTCCGACCAGTTCGAAACATTCGTCGAAACCGAATTCTGCCGCCTCGAAGGCGGGGCGAAGATCATCGGGATGCGCGATTGGATAGCGCGCTACTTCGCCTATGTACACGGAGTCAGCGACCGTGAGACCACAGCGCTCGATACCTTCGTCAAACGCCAGGGCATCTGCCGCGACTATGCCCATGTCATGATCACCTTCGCCCGCGCTGCCGGCATCCCCGCACGGATCGCCAATGTCTATGCGCTCGCGGTCGAGCCGCCCGACTTCCATGCAGTCGCGGAGGTGTTCGTCGGCGGCGAATGGCATCTGGTCGATGCAACCGGCATGGCCAAGGAACGCGATATGGCCAAGATTGGCGTCGGGCGCGATGCCGCCGACGTCGCCTTCCTGGTAGCGTTCGGCACCGCCGTCATGCACAGCCAGAGCGTCCAGGTCTCGGCCGCCTAATGTGGGGCGAGGTCGCCGGTTGGATCGCGCCCATTGCGACAATGATCGCGGCGGTGATGACGGTCGCCAATCTCGGAGCGCGGGTGACGGGCTGGGGGTTCGTCATATTTGCGGTCGGGTCGATCGCCTGGGCATGTGTCGGTGTGTCGAGCGGTCGGATCAATCTGCTCGCGACCAACGGCTTTCTCACGCTCGTCAATCTGGTCGGCATCTGGCGCTGGCTCGGACAGCAGCGCGCCTATGATGATGGCGGGGATTCCGCGAAATCGGCCAGAATGCAGGCATCAGAGCCCTCGCTATTCACTGCGATCAAAATCGCCGCCATAGCGGTAGTCGATGATCGCGGCGAGCCGGTCGGGACCGGGGTCGAGGCACTCATAGCCTGCGCAAGCGGCGAGATCAGCTATGTGGTGGTAGCGAGCGGCGGTATCGCAGGCGCCGGCGAGGAACTGCGAGCCGTTCCACACAATGAGGTGAGGTTCGCCTGCGAACAGCTGTCGTTGACAATCAGCGTGGCGGCGTTCGGCGGGCTGACGCCGCTTGCGGACGGTGACTGGTCGGCCGAAGTCCGGTCGTGAGCAGGTCCCAGACGCGCACGATCAGCGCTTCGCGGGGTCAGGGCTTGCGCACGAATTGTCCGGTTAGGGATTTGCTCGTACTTCAGACGATGATTGCCCTAGCTCAGCAACAACCGGATGTGCGGCCCGCCTTTCTTGCAAGGCGTACATCCGATTTATCCAGCGGTTCCTGGATCGATCTTGCATCTTTCTGCATCGCCCATCATTGCTCCTAGTTGCGAGGGATACGGCCTGATAGAACAGCAACATCAACAGCCTTCGGTGGTGCCCAGCGAGCAAGCATGCGTGCTCGATAGGATGGATGCTATGTCGATATTCAATGATTTCCTGCTCAATCGTCGCCGTGATGACCTGTCAGCAGATGATCTTATGGCGCTGGAGGCCAGCGTCCATTCCGTGAAAGACGTACCGGCACGCCATAGCCTGGCAATTTCAAAACAATCGATCACGGTTAGCACCTATCTGATTGAAGGCTTCATTTGTCGCTATATGGATGATCGGGAAGGCATCCGTCAGCTGGTTGCGGTGCATGTAGCGGGTGACTTTGTCGATCTTCATGGATATCCATTGAAGCGTCTGGACCATGATGTGGCGACACTTGGTCCCTGCAAGATCGCCCAAGTGCGACACGAAGCGCTCGACCAGCTTGTCAGGGACAAGCCCAATCTCACGAAACTGCTTTGGTTCAGCACGCTTCTTGACGCAGCTATGCATCGCGAGTGGATATTCCGCCTGGGCCGTCTTGATGCCGTTGCTCGTGTCGGTCATTTCTTCTGCGAGATAGAAGCAAAATTGCGCGCTGTTGGGTTGAGCGACGGCAGGATGTTTTCATGCCCATTGATCCAGCCCGACATCGGCGAAGCGTGCGGGATGACCGCTGTCCATATCAACCGGATGCTCAAGGAACTGAGAGAGCGCAAATTGATGCAAATCCAGCGCGGCCATGTCACAATATTCGATCTGCCGGGGTTGCGACAACTCAGTGAATTCGACCCATGCTATCTGTTCATACGGGAATGAAGGAACCCTTGGTTGGCGCGCGTCCACTGCTGATGCAGTGATGGAGACAATATGCGCCAGCCAAGTGTTTATGAGGAAGCAAGGCTTTTGCAGAAGAGGGGCAGGTCATGCTCGACGGACCGGATGGCGTTGCCGTGAGTATGACGCCTGATGCTGCTGAAGACACTGCAAGGAAACTTCTACGGGCGGCACGGCAAGCAAAGGCTCAGATTTCGCTGCATATTCTGCACGAACGAGTATGTCTTGGTCCCATTTTTCGGAGATGTCGGCCCGGGTCGTTTCGCGAGCCTTGAGAGCCCAAGCGACGGATCAGCGGAAGGCGCAACCGTTGAACCTGCACGCCGATCCACCCTCATAGGGTTATAGAGGTGGTGTTTCCCCCGCCACTCGTTTTTCAGTTCCGCAGCGCGTGCTTCAAGTCGCGCATCTCGTCGTGCCCTTCCTTTACGGAGGCATAGGCGGTCTCGATCAGCGAACGGACCGCTGACGACAATTCCTTATCCTGGAGAGCATCCTCGAACTTCGCCTTGATATGATCCTCGCCAGCCTCGACTTCGTTGACAATCGTCTTGTCGTCATGGCCCGTTACCGCCGCCTTGAGGTTGATGAACAGGCGGTGCGCGCCGGCCAACATAGTGCCATCGTCTTCAGGTTCGCCGCCAAGCGCCGCGACCTCCTGCTGCAGACGTGTCACGACCTGCTGGCGCTCGCTCGCGCGCGAGGTGAATAGCGCACCATAGCGGCCGGTCTCGCTCTCCTTGGCCGCCTCGCTATAGCCTTTCATGCTGTCGAGCGTGGTGGCGATGAGGCCGTTGAGAGTGGAAATGTCATGGTTGTTCTCGGACATGATGGTTCCTGTCTTTTAGAAGGACGGCGCTGGGGCAAAACCGCCGACAATCCCAACGTAGGGCCAACGGGAAAGTCGCATAGATTTACCCATGCTGATTTGGATCAGTACGATTTCAGTGCCGGGGCAGGTGCCAGAATGGCATTGCCGAACATTGTGCCGGGATGACCTCCACCATCGGTGCGCCTTCAGATGCGTCGCATCGATCATCAACTGGTCAGGCTTGCCGCCTTGCGCCGAAAGGGCGGAGCAAATCTTGTTGAACACCCCGAGCCGGCTCCACCGGATGAAGCGATTATAAATCGTCTTCGGCGGACCATAGTCGGCCGGCGCATCGCGCCATCGCAAGCCATTCCTGATCACGAAGATGATACCGCTGATAATCCGACGGTCGTCCACCCGTGGCACGCCGTGCGACAGCGGAAAATATGGCTCGATCCGGCGCATCTGCGCCTCCGACAGCCA
>NZ_QJQX01000081.1:11551-31175 GCF_013393185.1 Sphingobium lactosutens
GGCTCCACCGGATGAAGCGATTATAAATTGTCTTCGGCGGACCATAGTCGGCCGGCGCATCGCACCATCGCAAGCCATGCCTGATCACGAAGATGATACCGCTGATAATCCGACGGTCGTCCACCCGTGGCACGCCGTGCGACAGCGGAAAATATGGCTCGATCCGGCGCATCTGCGCCTCCGACAGCCAGATCAGATCACTCATGACGACGCCTCCTCACGGCGCCATTGAATCAACCAATCGCTTGATCGGCAAGAGGTTTAATAGGTCCTGAGCCTAAGGTCGTGCCTAAGCAAGCGTCCGTTGACTGTTCCACTTTTAGGGTGCCACCTTCGAACAGATTTGGGCGCCCAGAACCGAAAAGCGCTCCGTCCGTCCACATCTGGGGATCGGAAATCGGCAGCTGAATGGCCAGAAAGGGTCGAGAAGGTCGGTGTTGTGGGGCCGCTGTACTTCGCGTTAGATCTTCGTTCAGTTCGTAGCGGAAGCGAAATCGACCATAATCTCTCCCGATATGCCTTCGAGCGCCTCGCATACTGTGTCGGTGGAGAGATTTTCCGGAATCAACAGCTTCATTTTCCCTTTAAACAGCGGCGCGCCGGACCACGCGCTGCCTTCAATGGCAGTAGCAAAATCCTCGATATTAACTTCCAGCCCGGCGAGTACGGTGGTCACTTCACGAACGATTCCGGGGCGATCCTGCCCGACAATGTCGATTGTCAGCGATTGTCCTGTACGCTCGTCCGTTGTGGCAGACTCGATGATGTCGACTTTGATCCCGAACGCATCGATCCCGAGGACGGCCTTCTCTAGTTCATCCAGGCGCGTTTCAGGCAGTTCGACCAACACCGAGCCGACATATTTTCCGCCGAGCCGCGAAAGATGGCTCTCCAGCCAGTTGCCGCCTGCCGCATATACCGCATCGGCTATCGCGTGAGTAAGGCCGGGGCGATCACTGCCGACCACCGTCAGGATTACCGTTCGATCCATGATTCACCTCTAAGTTTGGCACTCTCCAGTAACCAACGATAGGATGTTTGGCTGCTTTTGGAGAGGCAAAATGTCACCCCGCCTCCAAAAAATGGACCACAATCAACGTCGGCTTTACGCAAGATTTCCATTTCTGAGTGGCCTGCAAGAGCCGTAGTATCGATGGCTGTTCAAGGCTCGTTTCGACTCTCAGATCGATATCACTCCTCGTTAAACGAGAACATCATTTCATTTCCCCGACCAGTGTAGATTCAATCTCGCAGCCAAGAAGTCCACAAACACCCGAAGGCGAGCTGGCACATTGGCACCGCCCAAAAAGACGGCATGGATAGTCTCTACGTCACCTGGATTAT
Organism: Sphingobium lactosutens; assembly: GCF_013393185.1. GTDB lineage: Bacteria > Pseudomonadota > Alphaproteobacteria > Sphingomonadales > Sphingomonadaceae > Sphingobium > Sphingobium lactosutens_A. Next base: position 12,896 of record NZ_QJQX01000081.1, read on the forward strand.
ACGCTTCTAAAATCGGCACCAACTGACCCGAAGCAAGTTCGGGTTGCACGCTGAACCGACCAACTCGCGTGATGCCGACGCCATCCGCCGCAAGTTGCCCCAACGTCTCGCCATTATTGGCCTCGATCGTACCGCGGACGCTCAATGCATAGTCGCGGCCGTCCTTGCGGAAAGGCCAGACTGGCTCGGCTCGACGGAAATTGAAGTTCAGGCAATTATGGCCGTGCAGATCCTCGGGTATGATCGGCGTGCCATGGCGTTTCAGATAAGTCGGCGAAGCGACGATGACGCGGCCATTCTCACCCAGCTTGCGTGCGGTCAACGGACTATCGATGAGCGGCCCGAAGCGGATCGCGACATCTGCTTGCCCACCGGCGATGTCGACCAGCCGGTCGCTGAGGCTGATGTCGACCAATATGTGCGGATAGAGTTGCGCAAATTCGCCAAGCAGCGGCACGATACGCAGCCGGCCATGGGAATGGGCTGCGCTCACCCGCAGCCGACCGCGCGGGGCGCCACGATCGGCGATCGCCTGCTCGGCCTCGTCCAGGTCGGTCAGTATGCGTCGCGCGCTGCTTAGATAGGCTTGGCCCTCAGCCGTCAATGTCAGCGCGCGGGTGGAGCGCAGCAGCAGCCGAACCCCCAGCCGGTCCTCAATCCGATCGACCGCGCGACTGACCGCAGAAGGGGTGAGGCCCAGCAACCGTCCGGCGGCCGAGAAACTGCCTTCGGCGACCACGGCTGCGAAGGTTTCCAAGGCCCGTGCTCGATCGGTATGAAAGGGTGTCTTTTCATCCATCGCAAAGATCCTTCGCCTGACGGCCCACTAAACTGAAGCAACCTCCCATTCCATCTATGCGCGTATCACAGAATGGAAAGGGATAATGGTGGAATATCGGCAACTGGGGGCATCAGGTCTGCGCGTGCCTGCGCTGAGCTTTGGCACCGGCACGTTTGGAGGTTCGGGGCCTTTGTTCGGCGCCTGGGGCAACAGCGACGCGCAGGAAGCCCGCCGTCTGATCGACATATGCCTCGACGCCGGCATCACCCTGTTCGACACTGCCGACGTCTATTCGAATGGCGCGTCGGAGGAGGTGCTGGGCGCGGCTGTCAAGGGATTGCGCGATCAGGTGCTGATCTCCACGAAGCTTGGCTTGCCGACAGCGGATGGACCTAATGACTGGGGCGTATCGCGCGACCGGTTGATCCGGGGAGTCGAGGCGGCCCTGAAGCGCCTCGGCACCGATCATATCGACCTACTTCAATTGCATGCCTTCGATGCGTCGACCCCGGTCGAGGAATTGCTGGCGACGCTCGATCAACTGGTCAGTGCTGGCAAGCTGCGCCATGTTGGCGTCTCCAACTATCCCGGCTGGCAGTTGATGAAGGCGCTGGACGCGGCGGACCGTCATGGTTGGCCGCGCTTCATTGCGCATCAGGTCTATTATTCGCTGATCGGCCGCGCCTATGAGGCTGATCTGATGCCGCTCGCCGCCGATCAGGGCGTGGGCGCGCTCGTGTGGAGTCCGCTCGGCTGGGGCCGGCTGACCGGCAAAATAAGGCGCAACAGCCCGATTCCCGACGGCAGTCGTCTGCATCAGACTGCCGCCTTCGCGCCGCCAGTGGAGGACGAACTTCTCTATCGCGTTGTCGATGCGCTGGATGAGATTGCGGCCGAGGTCGGCAGGACGGTGCCGCAGGTCGCGCTCAACTGGCTGCTGCAACGGCCGACTGTCTCGTCGGTCATCATTGGCGCGCGCAACGAAGAGCAACTTCGCCAGAATCTGGGCGCCGTGGGTTGGTGTCTCACCGCCGATCAGGTCGCTCGGCTCGATCGGGCCAGCTATCAAATGCCGGCCTATCCCCATGCCCCCTATCATCAGCAGGCCGGTTTCGCCCGGCTGAACCCGCCACTTGTCTGACGGGAGGAACATCATGAAAATCAATCCACCCCTTCTCGCGCTGGCTGCCGGTGCCTTTGGTATCGGCGTCACCGAATTTGCGCCGATGGGCCTGTTGCCCGTCATCGCCGCCGACCTTGGCGTCTCCATTCCCGCCGCCGGCCTGTTGATCAGCGCCTATGCGATCGGTGTGATGCTGGGCGCGCCTTTGATGACGCTGACTACCGGCCGGCTGCCGCGCCGAACCCTGTTGATCGGCCTTACCGCCATCTTCACCGTCGGCAATCTGATCGCGGCGCTCTCGGGTAGCTATGCCATGTTGCTGTTCGCGCGGATCATCACCTCGCTCAACCATGGCGCCTTCTTCGGCGTCGGATCGATCGTCGCCGCCAGTCTGGTCTCGCCCCAGCGGCAGGCGGGCGCGGTCGCCGCCATGTTCATGGGGCTGACGATCGCCAATGTCGTCGGCGTGCCGCTTGCGACCTGGGCCGGCGAAGTCATGGGTTGGCGCTCGGCCTTCTGGGGTATTGCAGCGCTGGGCGTCCTGACGATTTTGGCGTTGCGCCTGACCTTGCCGGACATCCCGGCCTCGACCGATGGCGATGCGCGATCCGAACTGCGTGTGCTGATGCGTGGGCCGGTGCTGGCGGCGCTGTGCCTAACCGTTGTTGGTGCGAGTGCCATGTTCACCGTCTTCACCTATATCACGCCGATCCTGCGTGAGCAGACCCATGGCTCGATCGGCTTCGTGACCGCGATGCTCGTGCTCTATGGCGTGGGGCTGACGATCGGCAACTGGCTGGGCGGGCGCTTTGCCGACCGTTCGGTAGACAGAACCCTGATCGTGACGCTGGGCGCGCTGACGGCGATCCTCATCGCCTTCGCCTTTGCCATGCCCTTTGCCGGACCGACGGCGGTGCTGATCTTCTTGTGGGGCATTGCGAGCTTCGCGCTCGTGCCACCACTCCAGGTGCGGGTGATGAGCGCGGCCGGCGATGCGCCCAATCTGGCGTCGTCGATGAACATCGGCGCTTTCAATCTGGGCAATGCCATCGGCGCGGCGCTGGGCGGCGGGGTTATTGCGGCAGGGTTGAGCCTCCCCTTCGTCTCAATCGCGGGCGCAGTGGCATCGGCTATTGGTTTACTAGTCATCTTGAGTAGCTCTCAACATGCTTCATTCCGTGATGCGCACCTGCAACGGCATGAGAAAAAGAGGACTGTCTGAAGCCAGGAAGCCCGGATTGAGGCTAAGCGTCGTGAATGGGGCGACCGCTGAAATGGCCATGATGCGCCACACCTGGTCATTCTGGAACAAGAATGGCGTGCCGGAAAACTGCCATCGTAAATCTTTTCCGAACAAAATGTCGTCGCCCTTCTTGTCCAAGGGTGGCGACAGCTACTCATGCATGACGACCAGCTCTGACAGAGATGCCCGGTCAGTGATGGCGGCCGCAGAGGCGTGGCTGAAATCGGGATTGCCGAAACTGAGGCCAAACAGGCAGATGAGATCGTCGGAGACGCCCAGTTCGCGCTTCAATGCGCCTGAAAAGTGGCTGATCGCGCCTTGTGGGCAGGAGCCGAGACCGTGCGCGGTCAGAGCGAGCATCAGGGTTTGTACGTAGAGGCCGATGTCGGCCGCTTCGCGCAGGCCGAAATAGCGCGGCATGAAGAAGAAGGCCGCGTGCGGGGCATCGAACAGTTCATAATTGCGCAAGAAGGAGCGCGTGCGGGCGTCCCTGTCGCCCCGCTCGACGCCGGTCGCGCGAAAGAGAGTCATTGCCGATCCGATCCGCCGCGCCTGATACTGCTCGACATAATGGGACGTCAGCGGGACGTCGGGGTCCATGCGACCGCCCTGCGCCTCTTCCAGCAGCAGCGCGCGGACGCGGGACAGGGCAGATCCGGACACAACATGGGTGATCCAGGGCTGCACATTGCAATTGGAAGGCGCCTTGCCGGCGATGGTGAACAGGCGCTCGATCAACTCCGGCGCGATCGGTTGCGGCAGGAACGCGCGAACCGATCGGCGCTGGTTCACGATCGCTTCGAACAGTTCGGCCGATGACGGCGGCAGGGGAGGGTTGGTCATCGCTACTCACTCCATGGGATGTAGTCCGGCACCTTTCAGCGCAGCCGTGATAGCCGTGACATGGCGTCCCTGAAAGCGGGCAGCGGCGCATTCGGCGTCGGAGGGCAGGGCGCCCGGACGATTATGCGAGACGGCGGACGCGCCATAGGGCGTTCCCGCCTGGAACATCGCGGGATCGGCAAAGCCCGGCGGGACGATGACCATGCCGAAATGCGCCATCGGCACGAACAGGGTCAGGCTGGTCACTTCATTGCCGCCATGGGTGCTGCCCGAACTGGCAAAGGCCGACCCGACCTTGTTGACCAGCTGGCCCCTCGCCCAGAGCGCACCGAGGCTGTCGAGATAGGCCTTCACTTCAGCGCAGACGAGGCCGAAGCGGGACGGCGTGCCGAACAGGATCGCGTCAGCCCAGTGCGCGTCGTCGGCGACCGGCGCGGGATAGAGCGCGTTCATACGCGTCGCATTGTCGGCCCAACCGGGCACCATCGCCATCACATCGGGCGTCACCATTTCGCGCGCACGCCGGATGCGCACTTCGCCGCCGGCCGCGGCCGCGCCTTCCGCCACGGCGCGGGAGAGCGCTTCGGTCATGCCGTCGCGCGAATGGAAGACGATCAGGATCTTGGGCATTCTCGCATCTCTCCAACAGCCGCTGCCGCGTGATCGACGGCACTTTGACGGATGCTATAGTTGGGGTGGCGATATTTGTAAAATAATCTGACGTTAATTTGTACCTCTAAACCCTTCCTTGTCCAATTTTCAGACGCTTCGCCAGTCGATGCCCATGGCCGCGCGCACCGCTTTCATCCGCGCCTTGCCGATATGGCGTTCCAGCCGGCTCTCCAACGCCAGCAGGATCGTGCCCGCATCCTCGCGCAGCGGCCCCGATGACGGAGAGAAGGTCACGATCCGCGCTCGCCGGTCGCCTGGATCGTCTGCCACGCAGACCAAATCCTTCGCCACCATCTCCGCCAGCATCTGGCTCATCGCCTGTCGCGAGACGCCGAGATTTTCCGCGATCCGGGCCGAACGGCTCTCGCCATTGGCGAGATTAGCGAGCACCAGCGACTGGGCGCGGGTTACATCGTTCCAGCCCCTCGCCCGCAGCCCTTGCTGTAGCGCCTCGTCGAACCAGTAGATGGCTTTCACCAGATCGAGCATTAGCAGGTTAGTTGACATTCTTCCTTTGTGCTGAATTGCGCGGAATTTTGCAACCATGGGCTGCTTCCAGTATCAATAAATGTAAATATACTTGACAATAATTGTGAGTCGGAAACAATGGAGGCCAAAGCAGGATATGCAGGAGAGCCGCCATGAATGATTCGACTACCGCGCCCAGACTGGCGGATCGCCGCATCCCGCCGGGGGATGATTTCCTCTCCGCCGGGGAACTGGCGGAGTTGACGCCGGAACGGCTGATCGAGCGGACCCGCGCGCTCAAACCCCTGCTCGCGGAGCATGCGCGGGAGGCGGAGCGGCTGCGGCGGCCGGTCGATGCCATGTGGGCCGCGATCCGCCAGTCGGGCTATTTCTACCTGATGGTGCCGCGCCGGTTCGGCGGTCTGGAACTGACTCCCGACCAATATATCGACGCCACCCTGCCGCTTGCCGAAGGCTGCGCCTCGACCGGCTGGGTGGCGAGCTTCTGCGCCCAGCATAACTGGCTGCTCGCGCAATTTCCCGAGGAAACGCAGGCGGAGATCTGGGGCAGCCATCCCTATATCGTCGCGCCCAGCGTCGCCGCGCCGCCTGGCCGGGCGGAACCCGTCGAGGGTGGCTATCGCCTGACCGGCCACTGGAAATGGGGCACCGGCATCATGCATGCCGACTGGGTGATGGTGAACGCCTTCGTGCCCGGCGAGGCAGGGCCGGTGATGCACATGTTCATCCTGCCCGCGGGTGAGGCGACGGTGATCGACACCTGGCAGGTCGATGGCATGATCGGCACGGGCAGCAACGACATAATACTCTCCGACTTGTTCGTGCCTGCGCATCGGGCCTTTGCCGTTGGTCCCGCCCGGTCGGGGCGCGGCCTCGCGGCGCAATTGTATGACAATCCGCTCTATGCCTCGCCCATGTTGCCGAGCCTTGCCGTGACGGCGGCGATCCCGGCGCTGGGGGCGGCGCGATCGGCGGTCGAGCAGACCAAGGAGCGGCTCTCCGGCCATGTGAAGATGGGTAGCGAAGGGACGCAGGCGGAAAAGCCGGCGGCGCAGATGCGCCTTGCCCGCGCGGACATGCTGGTACGGTCGGCGGAACTGGCGATCCGCGATGCGGCGCGGCGCAATGTCGGCCTTGGCGTCATCGATGAGCCGGAGCAGACCGAAGCGCGTATCCAGCTGCGCGGCCAGATCGCATTTGCTGTCGGCCAGTGCCGCGAGGCGATCCAGACGCTGTGCGAAAGTTCGGGGTCTAGCGTTCACAGCCTCGACAACCCGCTGCAACGCGCGCTGCGCGATGTGCAGGTAATGGCGAGCCATGTCGTCTATGATCTGGACGTCGCCACCGAATTGCACGGCCGGGCACTGGTGGGGCTGGCGCCCAACTCGACGCTAACCTGACGGGGAGCAAGGGGATGACGCAATTGGCGCAAATTCCGGACGCCACGGCGCTGCGGTTGGCCATGCGCTGCGTCGCCGCCACCGTGGCGGTGGTGACGGCGCGCTTCGGCGCGGAGCTGAGCGGGGTGACGGTGACATCGGCGACATCGGTAACGATGGAGCCGCCGACCCTGCTGGTCTGCGTCAACCGGTCAACGCGGCTTAACGCGATCGTGCAGGCGTCGCGGCGTTTCGAGGTCAATTATCTGACGGCTCGGCATCGCGATGTGGCGGCGGCTTTTGGCGGCGGCACGGCAGGGGATCGTTTTGCGGTTGGGCAATGGGACCGCACGGCGCCCTCGCCGGCGCTGGCGGACGCGCTGGCCCGGCTCAGTTGCCGGTTGGACGAGACCGTGGAATGTGGCACCCACAGCATCTTCATGGGCAGGGTAGAGGCGGTCCATCTGGGAGATGGCGAACCGCTGCTCTATTGCCAGGGCGACTATGCCTGGCTGGCGGCCTGAGATTCTGCGCTCTGTTATCGTCACCCCAGGCTTGACCCAGGGGGCAGCTTTGAACGGCGCTCAGACCGTACGGCGGGCAGATACAGCATCACCGTTTCCGCCACGCAGGCGGGCCGTGTCTCGCCTTCGATCTCCACCGTCATCTCGCATGTCACCATGCGCCCCGCGCCGCGCGGTTCGACGGACAGTATGCGCAGCCGCGACCGCACGCGCAGGCCGGCCCTTACCGGCTGGGTGAAGCGAACGCGGTTGAGACCGTAATTCAATATATGGGCGACGCCATCGATGTGCAGCAGGTCGTCCATCATCGTGGGGAGCAACGACAGGGTCAGCAGTCCATGGGCGATGGTGCCGCCCAATTCCTGCCCGGCGCGCACCGTGTCGACATGAATCCACTGATGATCGTCCGTCGCATCGGCGAAAAGATCAATGCGGCCCTGCGAGATTTCGCGCCATGCCGATGGCCCGAAGGCGCGGCCAACATGGTCCTCCAGCGCGTTGAAGGCGATGCTATCGATCTGCATAACGTCCACGGCTCACTCTCCCCCGATAATCCGATGTGGACCGGCATAGCCGAACATCCAAGCCCCAACCTTACGCATCTGGATTTCCTCTGCCCCCTCGGTGATACGATAACGGCGATGGTGGCGGTAGATATGCTCGAACGGCTTGTGCCGCGAATAGCCGATCGCGCCATGCACCTGCATCGCCCGGTCTGCCGCCTCGCACACCAGCCGATTCGCCCAGAAATTGCACATCGACACCTTGTCCGACAGTTTTTCGGCCACCTCCGGCTTGGTCATCCGGTCCATGTCCCAGGCGGTCTTGCGGATCATCAGCCGCAGCATCTCGATCTGCGTCGCCAACTCGACCAGCGGGAACTGGATCGCCTGATTGGCGGCCAGCGGCTTGCCGAAGGGTTTGCGGGCGCGGGCATAGGCGATGCTCTGCTCCACGCAATAGGCGGCCGCGCCGAGCGAGGAAGCGGCCTGACGGATGCGGTTCTCGTGTACAAAATGCTGGGCGAGCGCGAGGCCCTCGTCGGGCGCGCCGAACATCGCGCTGTCGGGCACCCAGACATTGTCGAAGCGCACGCGCGGATGGTCCGTCGGCATGTTGAAGGTCCAGAGATATTCGGCGATCTCGACTCCTGGCGCATCGGCGGGCACGATCAGGCAGCTGACCCCGCGCGCGTCGCCCGGCTTGCCCGATGTGCGGGCGAACACCATGCAGTGCGTCGCCACATGCATGCCGGTGGTCCACATCTTCTCGCCTTTGATCCGCCAGCCGGGAACGCCGTTACGGCTTTCGCGGGCAGCGGTGGTTTCCATATGCGTCGCGTCGGAGCCATGATCGGGTTCGGTGAGGCCGAAGGGTAGGGCGCGATGCCCCTCGACCAGACCGGGAATGAACTCCGCCTGCTGTTCGACCGTGCCGAAGTCACGGAACATCAGCACCTGCGGGAAATTGCCGACGATCGAATGTTCGTTCTGAAGATCATTGTGCAGGCCAAGCCCCTTGGCGGCCAGATGCTCGCGGATCACCGCCATGGCGAGATTGCTGCCGTCTTTTCCCCCAAATTCGCTGGGCAGCGCGAAACGCAGATGCCCTGCGGCGTCGGCGCGGCGCTTGGCCTCGCTGAGCAGCGCCTCCCATTCGTGGCGCGGCAGGCCGTCGCGGTCCCAGTCGGTGCGCGCATGTTCGCGGCGATGGTCGAAAAAGCGCTCATTGTCATCGGCGGCCTGCAGGGGCGCGATCTCGGCGGCGATGAAGGCGTCCAGCTCGGCCAGATAGTCGGTTAGCGTGCTGGGCAGGTCGAAGTCCATATGTCTCTCCCGGAACCGGCGTGACTCAAGCCGTCGCCGCCACTTTGCCCATCCCGTCGCGCTCTGCGAAAATAATGTCAATAGATTTGATGAAAATTGATGGCGATTCGTGGAGCAGTGCTGAGGTCTGTTTTCTTATCATCTGTTTCCACGGGCCATGCCGAAACTTAGCAACGATTTTGAATGTAATTTCATGAAAATAAATAATATTATACTTAAATATGAGCAAAAATATCGACGCTTGCGCCGCCGATAAATGTCAATTATATTGACTGTTATCCCGACCATAAATCGGCAAATAAATGATGATTGGGGAGAGGCTTGTGAAGGTTGTCAGCAGGATCATTGCGCCCGGAAAAATCGGGCTTCTTCTCTCCTGCGTGTCGTTGGCGGCGATGCTCGCCCCGGCCGACGCGCAGGAGGCGGAAGCGGCGGACGCACCGGCCGTTCAGGAAATCATCGTGACCGCGCAGAAGCGGGCGCAAAATCTTCAGGACGTACCGATTTCCATGGCGGTGATCGGCGGTGAGGCGCTGACCCGCAATGGCGTCAAGGACTTCACCGAACTCAAGCAATATGTGCCCAATTTCTATGCCCAGCCTTCGCCGGGCAACAATGCCTTCTTCATCCGGGGCATCGGCTCGCCGCCGGGCAATCTCGCCGTGGAGCAGACCGTCGGCCTGTTCGTCGACGGCATTTATGGCGGCCATGCCCGCCAGTTTCAGGCGCCGTTCCTCGACATCGAAAGGATCGAGGTGCTGCGCGGACCGCAGGGCGCGCTGGTCGGCAAGAATACCAGCGCGGGCGCAATCAGCGTCATTTCCGCCAAGCCGACGCGCGACTTCATGGCGCGGATCGACGGTTCGGCCGAGTTCGAACTGGGCGGCGGCAGCGTGCAGGGCGTCGTTTCCGGCCCGCTTAGCGACGCACTCGCCGCGCGCATCGCGGTGCGCTACGAAAAGAGCGACGGCTATACCCGCAACAGCCAGCTTAGCGGCAACGAACCCAAGCGCCAATCCTTCTTCGCGCGCGGCACTTTGCTCTATGATGCGGGGCGGGGGCTGGAGGTCATCGCCAAGCTGGAGGGCGGCCATGTCGACATCACCGGAACCGCGGTGGAGCGTATCCAGACTGCCGCCGATCCTGACCGCGTCCGCGCCACCAGCGGCTTTCCCGGCTTCGTCGACAAGGATTTCGACAATACGGACAGCCTGAACGGCTCGGTGACTGTCAATATCGACATTGGCGATCATGTGCTGACCAGCATCAGCGGCTATTCGCATTACAAGTTCGATAAAAGGCTGGATTCCGATTTCGGACCGGCACCGCAACTTGCGACCGGATTTGGTGAAAAATATGACCAGTTCTCGCAGGAAGTGCGGATAGCCTCGCCTACCGATCATCGCCTTGAATATGTTGTCGGCGGCTATTTCCAGACCAGCGATTACCGGCTGATCGGCGACACGCGTATTCGGGTGGGTGCCTATAATGGCGGTAGCTACCGCCGCTTCGATCAGGACAATATCGTCTGGTCTGGTTTTGGGCAGTTGACCTATAAATTCTCCAGCAGCTTCCGCCTGATCGGCAGCCTGCGCTACACCTATGACCGGAAGACGGCGGATCAGGAGCGCGCCAATACAGGCGCCGTCCTGCCGTCATGGATCGCCACGCCACTGTCCGGCCGGCGCGTGGAAAAGGAATGGGATCCCTCGGCCAGTGTCCAATGGGAGCCGAGCAAGGCGGCGATGCTCTATCTTTCCTACGGCCAGGGTTCCAAGTCGGGTGGCTTTGTCGGCGCTCAATCGACCACTACAGCAGCCCAGTTCCAGATCGAGCCGGAAAGCTCGGAAACCTATGAAGTCGGCGCCAAGCTGGCGCTGTTCAATCGCAAGGCGTTTTTCAACATTGCACTGTTCCATACCGAGTTCAAGGATTTGCAGGTATCGAGCTATGACGCGGTGTCGGCCAGTTTCATCACCGCCAATGCCGGGCAGGCAACCAGCAAGGGCGTCGAGGCCGACCTCAGTTTCCCGATCCTGGACACGGTCAAGCTGACAGCCTCCGCCGCCTATCTCGACGCCCACTATGATGATTTCCCCGGCGCGCCCTGTTTCTACGACAATCCGACCTGCAACCCGCTCAACAATAATGCGGCGGGCAAGCCGGTGCCACTGAGTTCCAAATGGAGCGGCGCGGTGAATGCCGATCTCGACCAGCCGGTGACGGACAGGCTGCATCTGCTCGGCAATGTCGGCATCAGTTTCCGCAGCCGGACCTATCTCGAAACCTCCTATAATCCGGCCGCGGCGCAGAACGGCTTTGCCAAGCTCGACGCGCGGATCGGCCTGCGCGATGCGGACCGCCGCTGGGAAGTGGCGCTGGTGGGCAAGAATTTGACCAACAGGACGACTTCCTCCTTCGCCTTCGCCGTGCCCTTCGCAGCGTCGCTGCTCGGCAAGTTCGTCGATCCGCCCCGCACCATCGCGGCGCAGTTCACGCTCAATTTCTGACAGGATGGCGGAGGATATGACGCTCGGCGATTTCAACCTGCTGGACCCGGCCAGCTTCGTGGCGGGGCATCCCCATGACGCCTATGACTGCTTGCGCCGCGAACAGCCCATGTTGCTTCACCCCGGATCGGACAAGCAGCCGCCTTTCTGGCTGCTGACCCGCTATGAGGATATGCGCGTTGTCTCGCTCGATGCGGTGAACTTCACGTCGAGCCGAGGCTTTCGCATTTCGACCGACAACCGCCTGGCGATGGCGCCGGAGATCGGTCAGGCGCTCGCCCGCTTCATGCTGGCGATGGACCAGCCCGAACATAACGCCTATCGCGCTTTGGTCAGCCCACTCTTCATGCCATCGGGCATCAAGGCGGTAGAGACGCGTGTCCGTGCGTCCGTCACCGAACTGATGGACCGGCTGGAGGGCGCGGACAGCGCGGAGTTCGTCGCCGAGATCGGCGCCATCGTGCCGATCAAGACGATCTGCGCGATCATGGGTATCCCCGCGGAGGATGAAGGACGGATTTTCGACTTCACCAATTCGGTGTTCGGCACCGACGACCCGGACTATGCGCCCAGCATGGAGGAGGCGAACCGCCGCTATCTCAATATTTTCGACTATGGCTGGCAATTGCTGGAGGCGCGGCGGCGCGATCCGCAGGACGACCTCATCAGCCGCATTGCCAATGGCCGGATTGACGGCGCGCCGCTGGGCGAGATCGAGCAGAAGAGTTTCTTCTCGAACATGCTGGCTGCGGGCAATGAAACCACACGCAGTTCGCTGTCCGGTGCGATCTGGGCGCTGTCTGTATTCCGTGACGAGCGCCGCCGTCTGATCGCCGACCCTTCGCTCATTCCCGGTGCGGTCAATGAGATTTTGCGCTGGTTCAGCCCGGTTCTCCAGATGGCGCGCACCGCGACGCAGGATGTGGAGATTGGCGGAACGCTGGTGTGTGCGGGCGAGCGGGTGGCGATGCTCTATGGCGCGGGCAATCATGACCCGGCGATGTTCGATGATCCGCACCGGCTCGACGTCACGCGGGCCAACGCCTCGCGCCATCTGACCTTCGGCTATGGCTTCCACCATTGTCTGGGATCGCGGCTGGCGATCCTGCAATTGCGGCTGATCCTGGAGGCGTTTTTGGCCCGCTATCCCGAGTATGAGCTGCTCGACAGCCCGCGCTATATCGCGTCCAATTTCGTCGGCGCGATGAAGGCATTGCCGATTTCGCTCAACGGTTGAGCGCGACGATCACCCAGCCTCGGGCTTCGATCGGCGGGAGCGATCGAAGCCCGTTTTTTTTACGCCGGAAGCGTATAGGCACCGCGATATTCCTTGCCCCGGTCCTCGCCGATTTCCGTCTCGATCAACGCATTGGTCATGGCGTTGAGGCGCAGCATCGTTGCCCGATGGGCGTGCGGCATCGTCGCCAGATTGACCAGCTCGTCCGGGTCCGTCGCCAGATCATAGAGTTCCAGATCGTTGCGCGCGGTCAGCGTCGCCCAGTCGCGTGGCAGATGGTGATCGGCGGGCGCGAAATAGCGGGCGAATTTGTAGCGGCCGTCGAACACCCCGCGATGCAGCCGCCGCAGGGTGAAATCCGGCTTGGGCAGCGGCTTCGACTTTTCCGTGCCGGCCGGCACGTCGGGCGCGTTCCAGCCATATCCGACCGCATAGTTGAACAGGATGCCGCGGCTGTCCCGCTCGGTCCGCGTGGCGTTCTGGTGCAGCACGGGGCTGAGATCGACGCCCCTGAGCGCGCTCCACTGGCTCCTGATCCTATCCGCCGACACGCCCGCCATGGACAGGATCGTCGGCGCCAAATCGACGGTGCTCGCCAGATTGGGGACAGTGCGCCCGCCCGCGACATCCGGGTGGGCGATATAGAGCGGCACGCGCAGATCCTCGTCATAGACGGTGCTGCCCTTCTGCCGCATCCCATGCGCGCCTGCCCGCTCGCCATGGTCGGACGTGTAGATGATGATCGTATTGTCCGCCTGCCCGGACCGTTCCAGCGCGTCGAGCAGCAGCACCAGTTGCCGATCCATGTCGATCACGCAGTTGAAATAATAATTTTGGAACCGCTCCCACGCAGCCACGTCGCTGCGCGGCAATTCGCCATATAGGAACACCATCGACGCCAGTTCGGCGCGATGCGCCATCGGCTTGGTTGATAGATCGTCGGCATGGAAACTGCGGGGCAACGGCTGCTTCCAGTCCTTGCGATAGATAGGGTGGCCCGGCGCGCCCATCAGCGGCGACACGAAATTGGGGGCCACCCGCGTCTGTTCCTGCCGGCCGGTGGCGTCGAACCACATGATATCATGCGGGTTGACGAAATTGACCGCCAGGAACCAGGGCTTGGCATCCGCGCCCGCACCTACATCCGCTTGGGCCTGATCGTAGAGGAAGGCGGCGGCGTCGGCGGCGGTCGCTTCGTCGCGCTGAAATCCCTCCCACGTCAGCCCGGTCTTGTCGCCGTCGAAATTGAACTGGGAAAAGCCGTATTTCTCAAGATAATCGGCGTCGTTGGGATAGTCATGCACCCGCGCATCATAGCGGCGATCCTCATTGGTCAGGTGCCATTTGCCTTTGTAAGCGGTGCGATAACCCGCCTGCCGCAGCATATGGCCGATCGTCGGAATCTCCGGCGGCAGTTCTGGATAGGGCGCTGAATTGGGGTTGAGATAGACGCCGGTATGCTGGGTGTGCTGCCCGGTATAGATGGTCGATCGCGACGGCCCGCAGGGCGCGGTGTGCACGAAATGATTGTCGAAGACGGTGGCGCGCGCCTTCAGCCGGTCATGCCCCGGCAAGGGCAGGGCGGCGGGCAGCCGGGCGCGTTCCTGATCGGTGACGATAAACAAGATGTTGAGCGGGCGCGTCGCGCGGGCCAGCGCCGAAGCCGGCGCGCCCCGTGCGGTCGCCGCAGCCATGGCGCCGGTCGCGAACAGGTTCAGAAATTCCTTGCGCGACCAGCCGCTCGTCGCCTCGTCATTCTTCGCCATCAGGCGCATCCTCCATTTTTTTCGAACCCGATCCTGCCCTGAAATGACGCCTGCTGCAATGGCAATGATGTAAAACCATTTGACAAAAATATTCGCAAAGGCTGCAATGGCGTCATCGGAAGAAACAATCCATCGGGAGAGAATCATGGCAGTCCCCCTTCCTGCCGCCGCGCCGCTCGGCAAAATGCATCATGTGGCCTTTCGCTGCCGCGATGCCGAACAAACACGCTGGTTTTATAGTGAAGTGCTGGGCCTGAAACCCGCCGCTGGGGTGATCCTGGATACCGTGCCGGGGCTAGGCGACGACACGCCCTATATGCACATCTTCTTTGAGCTGGGCGACGGATCATTTGTCGCTTTTTTTGATGCTCCGGAAACCGCCGATCCGGCCTGGTTCGAGCGCAAGGACAGTTTCGACATGCACATCGCGCTGGAGGCGAAGGACGAGGCCGACATGCTGGCGATGCAGCAGCGCATCCGCCACTTCGGGATCAAATGTGCCGGGCCGATCGACCATGGCTTCGTCCGTTCGGTCTATATGTACGACCCCAATGGCATCCAGGTCGAAATCACCGTCCGCACGCCCGATCATGACGCCGTGATGGCGGAGGAGGCGGCGGTGCTGTCGGCGCATCTGGCCCAATGGTCGGACCGCACCTACGCCACCAAGATCGCCCGTTTCGGCGCGGACGCCATGGTCCTGCGCGGTTCCGCGCCGCGCAAGGGAGAGGACTGAATCCATGAAATATGAGCGTATTCCCTATCTCGTTATCTTCGACGAGCGGTCGGCCTTCAAGGACACCTATAGCGGGCAGGTCGGCAAGGTGGTGCTGGAAGCACATCTGCTGAAGCCCGAAACGCCGTCCGACACGGTCGTCATCATGATGCACCCGATCGGCGGCGGCGCCTGGCTTCCCTTGCCCAGCACATTGGCGAAGCTCGGCCAGCATGTCATCTATTGCAACAGCCGCTATCGTGGGATCGACAATGCGCTGATCATGGAGAAGGTCGCGCTTGACCTTGGCGCCTGTATCCGGGACGCCAAGGAACGGCTGGGCTACAAGAAGGTGATATTGGGCGGATGGAGCGGGGGCGGCGCGCTCTCGCTCTTCTATCAGGCGGAGGCGCAGCAGCCGACCGTCCGGGCGACCCCGGCGGGCGATCCGATCGACCTGACCGCCGCGGGGCTGATCCCGGCCGATGGCGTGATGCTGCTCGCCGCGCATCTGTCGCGCAATCTGACGCTGACGGAATGGATCGATCCGTCCATCACCGATGAACGTCGGCCGTTCGACCGCGATCCGCAATGGAATATCTACGATCCAGCCAATCCGGCAAAGCCGCCCTATGATCCGGCCTATATCGCCGCCTATCGCGCCGCGCAGATCGCCCGCAACCGGCGCATCACCGCCTGGGTCAAGGAGACGCTGGCCGATCTGCGAAGGCAGGGCCGCGAGAATGAAGAACGCGGTTTCGTGGTGCAGGGGACGATGGCCGATCCGCGCTTCCTCGACGCGACGCTGGAGCCGAGCGATCGGCCGGACGGTTGGTGCTTCCTTGGCGATCCGCGCATCGTCAATGACGGGCCGGTCGGGCTGGCACGCTTCTCGACGTTGCGCAGTTGGATGTCGCAATGGGCCTATGATGAGTCCAATGCGGATGGCCTGCGCTGTGCAGCGCGCCTTTCCGTGCCATTGCTGGTGATCGAGAATAGCGCCGACGACGCCTGCACGCCCAGCCATGCAGCGCGGCTGATGGCGGCGGCGGTCAATGCGCCGCAGACCCATCATGTGATCGAGGGCGCCAATCATTATTATTTCGGCCAGCCCGAAATGGCGGGCGAGGCTGCGCGGGTGGCGCAGGACTGGATCGCAACGCAGTTCGGGCGCTGACACGGGAGGGGAGGCGATGGCTGCTTCCCCATTCTGCATCGGCCTTCCTATGAATAGAAAGAATGCTTGGCTGTATCATGCCTCAAAGCCGCACCCTCTATGAGAAGATCTGGGACGCGCACGTTGTCGAACGGCGTCCCGATGGCACCTGCCTTATCTATATCGATCGTCACCTCGTCCATGAAGTGACGAGCCCGCAGGCGTTCGAGGGGCTTCGCCTCGCCGGCCGTAAGGTGCGCCGGCCCGATCTTACGCTCGCGGTGCCCGATCATAACCTGCCCACGACCCCGCGCCGCGACGCGCAGGGCAATCGCATTCCCATCGCCGATCCCGAAAGCGCGCAGCAGCTGGCCGCGCTGGAACGCAATGCGCCCGAATTCGGGGTCCGCCTGATCGGCGACGCTGATGCGGAACAGGGCATCGTCCATGTCGTCGGCCCGGAACAGGGCTTCACGCTGCCGGGCACGACTTTGGTCTGCGGCGACAGCCACACCAGCTCTCATGGTGCGCTGGGCGCGCTGGCCTTCGGCATCGGCACGTCGGAGGTCGAGCATGTGCTCGCCACCCAGACGCTGCTGCTGAAACAGTCGAAGACGATGGCGGTCGTCGTCGATGGCGAACTTGCGCCCGGCGTCACGCCCAAGGATGTGGCGCTGGCGATCTGCGGCACGATCGGCACGGCGGGCGGCACCGGCTATGTCATGGAATATCGCGGCTCCGTCTTCCGCGACATGTCGATCGAAGGGCGCCTGACCGTCGCCAATATGTCGATCGAGGCGGGCGCGCGCTCGGGCCTGTTCGCGCCCGACGAAAAGACGTTCGCCTATCTGCGCGACCGCCCTATGGCGCCCAAGGGGGCGGATTTCGACGCAGCCGTCGCCTGGTGGAAGACGCTCGTCACTGACGAGGGCGCGGTCTTCGACAAGACCGTGGTCATCGACGCCGCCGACATCGTGCCCAACGTCACCTGGGGCACCAGCCCGGAGGATGTCGTGCCCGTGACCGGCGTGGTCCCCGATCCGCAGAGCTTCGCCGACCCGTCCAAGCAGGCCGCCGCCCAGAAGTCGCTCGACTATATGGGCCTCGTCGCCGGGCAGCGGATGGAGGATGTCGCGATCGAGCATGTCTTCATCGGCAGCTGCACCAACAGCCGGATCGAGGATCTGCGCGCCGCCGCGTCGCTGCTCAAGGGGCGCCATATCGCCTCGGGCATCAAGCATGCGATGGTCGTCCCCGGCTCCGGTCTGGTCAAGCGGCAGGCGGAGGAGGAAGGCCTCGACCGCATCTTCCTCGACGCCGGTTTCGAATGGCGCGAGCCGGGCTGCTCGGCCTGCCTCGGCATGAACCCGGACAAGGTGCCCGCGGGCGAACGCTGCGCCTCGACCAGCAACCGCAATTTCATGGGCCGTCAGGGACCGGGATCGCGCACCCATCTGGTGTCGCCCGAAATGGCGGCGGCGGCGGCCATCACCGGCCGCCTGACCGACGTTCGCGCGATGTTGAACGATAAAGAGGGGATGGTCGCATGAAGAAGATTTTCTGGCTGCTGACGCTGGGTGCGCTCGCCAGCGCGGCGATGGCCGCGACGCTGGGCCGCGCCGAAGACACGCCGGCGGCTGAGACGA
The DNA here is from genome assembly GCF_013393185.1 of Sphingobium lactosutens. Taxonomy (GTDB): domain Bacteria; phylum Pseudomonadota; class Alphaproteobacteria; order Sphingomonadales; family Sphingomonadaceae; genus Sphingobium; species Sphingobium lactosutens_A. The sequence goes on from NZ_QJQX01000081.1 coordinate 30,806, forward strand.
AGAAGGTTCATTGATGGAAAAGCTGAACGTCGTCGACGGCCGGGCCTATCCGTTCGGCATGAAGAATGTCGACACGGACATCGTTATCCCGGCGCATTGGCTCAAGACCATCTCGCGCTCCGGCCTTGGCAAGGGCGCGTTCGAGGTGCTGCGCAAGGAACCGGGCAACGTCTTCGACGATCCCGCCTATGCCGGCAGCCCGATCCTGATCGCGGGTGACAATTTCGGCTGCGGCTCCAGCCGCGAACATGCCGCCTGGGCGCTTGGCGACCTCGGCATCAAGGTGGTGATCGCGCCCAGCTTCTCCGACATCTTTTCCGGCAACGCGTTCAAGAACGGCATCCTGACCGTGGTCCTGCCGCAGGACGCG
>NZ_QJQX01000082.1 GCF_013393185.1 Sphingobium lactosutens
GTTCCCCTTCATCGGCAATGGCAAGGCGATCGCGCTGGGCGAGGCGGAAGGCTTCACCAAGACGGTGTTCGACGCCAAGACCGGCGAACTGCTGGGCGCGCACATGATCGGCGCGGAAGTCACGGAAATGATCCAGGGCTACACCATCGGCAAGACGCTGGAGACGACCGAGGCGGAACTGATGCACACCGTCTTCCCGCATCCGACCATTTCGGAATCGATGCATGAAAGCGTGCTCGCCGCCTATGGGCGTGCGCTCCATATCTGATCGGCGACTATCGCTGACAAAGGGCGCGGGGGCTTTGGCTCTCGCGCTTTTTTGCGTATTGGCTATCGCGCTGATGCAGCGGGCGGGGTGGCTCGATGGCTTGAATGTCGGGCTGATGGAGCGGGCAGGCGCGGCGCGGGATGCGGCGGTTGGGCATAGCATTACGATCGTGATGCGCCTGGCGTCGGCGATCGGCGGAACGGCGGGCAGGATTGTTCTCGTTCTGCTGGTGGCGGGGCCTTTGCTCTGGGCAGGGCTTCGACGGTCGGCGCTCTGGCTGCTGCTGGTCGTGATCGGCGGGACGTTGCTCAACCTTGCGCTCAAGCAGATATTCGCTGCGCCCCGGCCCGACTTGCTCCCGCATCTGGATGTGGTTCACACTTACAGTTTCCCCAGCGGTCATTCGGCGGGGAACATGATCTTCTTCGGCGCGCTGGCGATGCTGGCGGGGCGGCGTTCGGGCTACTGGGCGGCGTCGGCCATGATCGCGCTGATCGGCGTCAGCCGGGTGTGGCTGGGCGTGCATTGGCCGAGCGATGTGACGGCTGGCTGGATCGAGGGGCTGGGCTGGCTTGCCCTGTGTGGCGTGTGGCTACCAGCGCGGCGAGGGCAGAAATAACGCGCGGCCGATGCTGCTGTGCGGCGGCATGCCGTCGCTGGTGATGAAACCATGGACCCAGAAACTGTCGAACGCCGTCGCCGCGGCGAGCAGCAGCAGCGGGAGGGCGGTGATCGCGAGCAGGCGTGGTGCGCCTCTTATCGCGCGATCGGGTGACAGAGCGAGCAGGACCAGCGGTAGTACAGGCAGGAAATAGCGGCCCTGCGTTCCCTGAATATAGTCGGCGCCAAGCGGCGTGCCGGTCAGATACATGGCGGTTTCTATGAGCAGCGCGACGCCGGCCGCGACGGTGAGCCACCAGAGGCGCTGGGCAAGACCGAAGCGCGCGCCCGATCCGCTTGCCACGCCCGCCACCAGCATCAACGCCGCCAGCGGATAAGCCAGCAGCGGGAGCAGGATGGCGTTCCAGCCGAAGCGGCCGACGATCTGCAGCGCATAGACGGGCGCGCGCTCCGTGACGCTGGTGACGAGGATGCGGATATAGGCGACGGGATCGTGCAGGATGATGCCGAGTTGCTCGCCGAGCGGCGCGGTCATCATCGTCTCGCCGGTCTTGCGCGACTGGATATGATAGAGCGCCTGACTGCCACCGGAATAGTGCATCCATCCGACAAAGGCGATCGCGCCGAGCGCCATTGCGCCAAGGATCAGGCCCGGCCGGATGTCGCGGCGATGCTGCTGCCAGCGCAGGCCGGCGGCCATCAGCGGCAGATAGACGCCCTTGCAGAGCGCCAGCAGAGGGGCGGTGATGAGGAGGCCGGCCGATCTTGCTGGAGCAGCCCCCATGAAACCGATGCGCAACGCCAATGCGAGGCCGAGGAAGCCGAGGCCGTTGATAACGGCATCGGGCGAGAGCGAGCCGGTCTGATAGGCGAAGGTCGGCAGCAGCGCCGTCGCCAACATGGCGTTGCGACCGAAGGGTAAAAGGCGCAGCGCGGCAATCAGCAGGGCGAGGCCGGTCAGCATGTTGACCAGCCGGCCGACATAGAAGGCGTCGATCCAGGGCCGATCCAGCGCGCGGCCCAGCGCCAATCCGGCGGCTCCGGGGGCGTAGAGGCTTGGCGCATAGCTGGCGACATTGGGGAAATCGGCGAAGGCGGTTCCGTCACGACCGGCGTCGGCGGCGGCGCTGTCGGCCAATTGCCTTCGGTCGAAGCGGCGAAGTTCGGGCGGCAGGTCGGTCGGGAAATCGACGGCGTGGATGTCGAGCGCAGCGCGCGGCAATAGCGCACCGATTGCCTCGCCGCGCTGCTCGGTCAGCAGATGGCCCTGCGCCAGTGACAGGGCCTTCATATAATGCTGGTTCTCGTCAGGCGCCTGAAAGGGGGGCGTGACGATGGTAAAGAAGAGCGTCGCGGCGCAGATGGCGGCGAGAAGCAGTTTCTCGATGCTGGTCCATGGGGCGGCGAACAGCATGTCCGCGCCGCCATGTCGCTGCATCGATCGTCGTTCGTTTCGCATCGCCTGCCTGTAGCTCCCCACGGAGCATCGCGTCATTCAAAAGGCGATCCTGGCAGGCGAGGCTTAATATTTCGCGTCGGTATCGAATAATTGCCGCGTAGGCACTCATTCCTCGACCACTTCCCGTTCGGCCGGTGGATGGAGGCGCAGACGGGTGACGCGGCGACCGTCGCTGGCGACGATCTCCAGCTTCCAGCCGCTTTCCTCATGCTCCAATATTTCGCCCGGTTCCGGCACGCGGCCCGCCAGGATGAAGGCGAGGCCGCCGAGTGTGTCGACATCTTCCTCGACCTCGCCCAGCTTCGGGTCGATTTCCTCGGCCACGTCTTCCAGTTCGGCGCGGGCGTCCGCTTCCCAGAGGCCGCCGTCGAGCGGGACGAGCATCGCCTCGGGCGTGTCGTCATGCTCATCCTCGACCTCGCCGACGATTTCCTCGACCAGATCCTCGAAGGTCAGCAGGCCTTCGGTGCCCGAATATTCGTCCAGCACGATGGCGAGATGGGTGCGCTTGGCGCGCATTTCGGCGAGTAGGTCGAGCGCGCCCATGCTTTCAGGCACGTAGAGCGGCTGACGGATCAGCGGTTCCAGCGTTTCGGGGACCGGCGCCTTGCCAGCAAGGATCGCGAACGCGTCGCGGATGTGGATCATGCCGACGATGGTGTCGAGATTTTCGCGATAGACCGGGATACGGCTATGACCGGCCTCGGCGAAAAGCGCCGCCAGATCGGCGAAGCTTGCCTTTTCCTCGATCGCGATGATGTCGGAGCGGGGAACCGCTACGTCATCGACCGTATGTTCGGAGAAATGGAGGAGATTGCGAACCATCTGGCGTTCGATCGCCGACAGGTCGCCCTTGGCAGGCGGATTCTCGTCCTTCTCATCCTCGTCATATTCGTCGAGGGCTTCTTCCAGTTCCTTGCGGAGGCTGGTTTCCTCACCCTCGCCGAACAGGAGCGACTTGATGCCGCTCCATAAGCCGCCCTCGTTGCTACTGTCCGCTTCTTTCGAAGAGGTGCTGTCCTTCGGGCTGCCTTCAGCCATAATGTCAATCAATCCCCTGTTATTCGATCCCCATAGGGATCGGAAAGGCCCATGCTGAGGAGCGCTGCAATCTCCAGCGCTTCCATCGCTTCGGCCTCATTGTCTTCCATATGATCATATCCAAGCAAATGAAAAGTACCGTGGACGATCAGATGCGTGGCATGGTCGGCGACCGATATGCCCTTTTCCGCGGCCTCCGCGGCACAGACGCCCTCCGCCAGCACGATATCGCCGAGCAGGATTTCGCCATCGTCGGTATTGGCCGTGGCCTGGAGCAGGTCGTCCTGCACCATCGGGAAGGACAGCACGTTGGTCGGCTTGTCCTTGTCCCGATAGGCGCGGTTGAGACTATGGACTTCATCGTCTGATGTCAGCTTGACCGCCACTTCGTACAGCGCCTGATCCGTCGCGAAGGCGGCATAGGGGCTGTGCGCGATGGCGGTGCTGACGGCACGCTGGGCAAGCAATTCCCAGTCGATGCCGGGCCAGCCTTCTTCATGGAGGACGGCGACTTCAATCATTCGACATTCTTTCCGTGATATCAGGCATCCGGCCCCTCATAGGCCTGAACGATGCGGCCGACGACCGGATGACGGACGACGTCGCTGATTCCGAAGGGCACCATGGCGATGCCTTCCACACCATCGAGCCGGGCGACCGCATCGGCAAGGCCCGATATGCCGGGTTGCGGCAGGTCGACCTGCTTGGGATCGCCACAAATGACCATGCGGCTGCCTTCGCCGAAGCGGGTCAGGAACATCTTCATTTGGGCGATTGTGGTGTTCTGCGCCTCGTCCAGCACGATGAAGGCATTGGCGAGTGTTCGGCCGCGCATGAAGGCGAGCGGGGCGATTTCGATCTCACCCGATGCAATGCGCCGTTCGACCTGCTCTGCCGGGAGCGTGTCGTGCAGCGCGTCGTAGATCGGGCGGAGATAGGGATCAACCTTCTCCTTCATGTCGCCGGGCAGGAAGCCGAGCTTTTCACCCGCTTCCACGGCGGGACGCGAGAGGATCAGGCGATCGACGCTGCCGGTGATGAGCTGGCTCACCGCCTGGGCGACGGCGAGATAGGTCTTGCCCGTGCCTGCCGGGCCAAGCGCGAAGATGATGTCGTTGCGATTGAGCGCTTCCATATAGGTGACTTGCGTCGCGGAGCGCGGCACGATGGTCTTCTTGCGCGTGCGGATCATCACCTTGGGCGGTTCGGCGACGTCGGTGCGGATGATGCCGTCCAGCGTCGGTTCGGACGACATGGCGATCACCGCCTCGACAGCGCCGGCGTCTATTTCCTGCCCGGCGACGATACGATTATAGAGGCCGGTCATGACATCGCGCGCACGGGCGGCGGCTTCGGCCTCGCCCTCGATCTGAAGCTTGTTACCGCGCGCGGCGATATAGACGCCAAGACGGTTCTCGATCGCGACCAGATTGCGGTCATATTGGCCGAACAAAGCGCCCAGCAGGTGCGGCCGGTCGAACGTGACTTCGAGCCGGGCGCGCTCGGCGGTTTCGGCGCGGTGGCTCTGGTTGGGTTTCTTGGACATTCAGCAGCCTCCCTTGCTCGTCATTCCCCTCGATCGACCGGTTCGTTGCCGGGTTAGGGGGATTTGGGTTCCCGAGATTGCGGGATTGACGAGGCTTTGGTTCAAGCGGCCTTCCTCCTGCTGAGTTCGCCGGCCAGGCTGTTCGGGCCGGCGCTGATGATATCGACTTCGACCATATCGCCGATGCTGAGTTCCGGTGCGGTGACTACGACGGACTGGAGCCAGGGCGACTTGCCGATGAGCTGGCCGGGATAGCGGCCCTTGCGCTCAAGGAGAATGTCGGTGGTGCGGCCCACAGTGGCGCTGTTGAATTCCACCTGATGGCGATTGATCAAAGCCTGGAGCCGGGCGAGCCGGTCGTCCATCACTTCGGCCGGGATCTGGTGATCCATGTCGGCGGCCGGGGTGCCGGGGCGTGGGCTATATTTGAAGCTGTAGCATTGGGCGTAGCGCACCTGCTCGACGATCTTCAGCGTATCCTCGAACTCGGCGTCCGTCTCGCCGGGGAAGCCGACGATGAAGTCGCCTGACAGGGCGATATCCGGCCGCGCTTCGCGCACGCGCTTGATGATCCGCAGATAGCTTTCGGCGCTATGGCTGCGGTTCATGGCCTTGAGGATGCGGTTGTTGCCAGACTGCACCGGCAAATGGAGGAAGGGCATCAGCTTCGGCTCATCGCCATGGGCGGCGATCAGGCCGTCGCTCATGTCGTTGGGATGGCTGGTTGTGTAGCGGATGCGCTTCAGGTCCGAGATCTTCGCCAGTTCGCGGGCGAGGCCGTCCATGCCTTGCGCGCGGCCCTTGTCATCCTCGCCGGTCCAGGCGTTGACGTTCTGGCCGAGCAGGGTGATCTCGCGCACGCCGCCGTCGACCAACGCTCTGGCCTCATCGAGGATCGCGCTCCAACTACGGCTGATTTCCGCGCCGCGCGTGTAGGGCACCACACAATAGGTGCAGAATTTGTCGCAGCCTTCCATAATGGTCAGGAAAGCGGTCGGTCGCGCCTGCTTGGTACGGGCGGGCAGGGCGCCGAACTTCGATGCCAGCGGCATGTCGGTATCGACGGCCTCTTCGCCGCGCCCGACCTTGTCGATCAGGTCGGGCAGGCGGTGATAGGCCTGCGGGCCGACGACGATGTCGACATTGCGGGCGCGGCGCTGGATTTCGCTGCCCTCGGCCTGCGCGACGCAGCCGGCGACGGCGATCATCGGGCGCGTGCCGTCCTCGCGGGTCAGGCGGCCAATGTCGGAATAGACCTTGTCCACCGCCTTTTCGCGGATGTGACAGGTGTTGAGGATGACGAGATCGGCGTCCGTCCCATCCGCGGCGGCAGTCATGCCCTGCGTACCCAGCATCTCGGCCATGCGTTCGCCATCATAGACGTTCATCTGGCAGCCGAAGGATTTGACGTGGAAAGTCGCTGGAGATGTCTTCGTGGGAGTCTGGGGGGCGTCGTTACGATTCATGTGGTCCAGCTATACAGGGCGGATCGTCGGAGAGGAAGGGTGCTGATGGGCGACGATGCTTCGGCCTATCCGATCCTGCGCCAGGGCGGCGATCGCCTTGCGGTCGGCGCAGGTTGCCGGATCGAACGGCTCCAGAAAACGGATCGTGACCGGCAAGGGGCCCTTCCGGCCAAGGATGCGCTTTGCATTGGCGCCGGCCGGTTCGTCGCCATGCCAGGCAATGACAGCCGTTTCAGCGCCATAGTCGATATGCACGGGCTGGATCATCACCGTGCGGGGCGGCGGCAGCAGCACGGCCAGAAGTGAGGGCTTGAAGGGCAGGAGGCTGGTACCGTCGCTGGTCGTGCCTTCCGGGAAGAGGGCGACCGGCTGATGGCCGAGCAGGGCGCCACGCAGGGCGTCCAACTGCCCGGAAAGCGCGCCGCGCCGTTCGCGGGATACGAACAGTGTATTATTCTGGGCAGCGAGCCAGCCAATCACCGGCCAACGGGCGACGCCGTCATGCGATACGAAGGCAGCGCCTGTCGCGCCGCCCAGCGCCAATATGTCGATCCAGCTCACATGATTGGCGAGGATGAACAGGTCGCCGTGATGCGGCTGTCCCTCGATCCGCACCTTCGCGCCCACCGACCGGGCCGCCAGCGCCAGGAAGCGGGGTGGCCAGGGGGAGGTGCGGCGAAACAGGCGCCAGATCAGATGCGGAATGAGGCAGAGCAGCAGGCTGCCGGCCAGTGCCGCAAGCCGCAGCAGGCGACGGACGCTAGAACGCGCTGCGTCGAATCCAACGCAGGTCGCGCGCTCCAATTTTTTGTTTTCGCATCGCTTACTGCGCAAAACCGGTACCCACTTTTGCGCGCAATGCTCCAGCCAAGATGGATCAGTTCTTGCGGTCGAGCGCGACGCCGTACAATTCCATGCGATGGTCGACCAGGCGGAAACCCAGTTTCTCGGCGATCTGTTTCTGGAGCTGTTCCAGTTCGGGGTCCACGAATTCAATGACGTTGCCGGTTTCGACGTCGATCAGATGGTCGTGATGCGATTCCGGCGCGGCTTCGTAACGGGCGCGGCCGTCGCCGAAGTCATGGCGTTCCAGGATGCCGGCTTCCTCGAACAAACGCACGGTGCGATATACCGTCGCGATCGAGATGCCGGGGTCGATGGCGGCAGACCGCTTGTGCAGTTCCTCGACATCGGGATGGTCGGTGGCGTCGCTCAGCACCTGGGCGATGACGCGGCGCTGTTCGGTGATGCGCAGCCCCTTTTCATGACAGAGGGCTTCTACGTCAATTTTGCGGTTCATGCAGGCTCGCTTGATTGCTTTTGCGAAAAGTCGGACAAAGCCTAGCGACTTTTATCCAAACAGGAAAGGGGCGCGTCGGCGACGCGCCCCTTCCGTGGAAGGCTTGAAACAAGCGCGGCGATTATTTGCCGCGGGTGCGGCGACGCTTCGTGCCAAGGCCGATTTTCTTCGCCAGGCTGCGGCGCTGTTCGGCATAGTTGGGGGCGACCATCGGATAGTCGGCCGGCAGGCCCCACTTGGCGCGATAATCTTCCGGCGTCATCTGATAATGGGTCATCAGGTGACGCTTCAGCATCTTCAGCTTCTTGCCGTCTTCCAGGCAGATGATGTAGTCGGGCTTGATCGAGGAGCGGACCGAAACGGCGGGCTCCGGCTTCACTTCCGGAGCGACGACCGGCTGATTCAGCGCCGACAGGGCGGCATGAACATTCTGGATCAGCGAAGAAACGTCCGAAACAGCCACGCTGTTGTTGGACACATGCGCGGCGACAATGTCCGACGTCAAAGTAATGAGCAGTTCGCTCTGAGCCGATTCGGTTTCCATTTTCCTGTTTCCTACAAGGCTATATTGTTTTGCGACCCGCCCAAGGACATTATTTCAGGAGCGGTCTGGCCTCGCTAAACCTTGCTGTTTCATTTCGCAAGGCCTGAATCTGTCACATTCGCATATCCAGGCGAAAACTTAGCGCGTCATATAGTTGACCGTCATTACCGCGATAATAACCGGGACGCCGATGAACATATTCGAACCCGGTTTTCTCATATAGACGAACAGCGTTGTTGGTCGCGCGTACTTCAAGGTTCATCGATATGATGCCCTTACGGCGTGCGGTAACAAGACTATCGCGCAACAATGTCTCGCCGACACCGCGCCCGCGCCACAGCGGAGCCACCGCAAGCAGCAGCAATTCACATTCGTCCAGCACGGACCGGACCAGCGCAAAGCCAAACGGCGTGGCATCGACATGGGCGATCGTCAGCCAGGTGCCCGGCATCATCATCACGCCGGCCAGTTGCGGCAGCGTCCAGGCTTCGCCAAAGGCCGGGTCGAACGCCGCGACCATGACATCCATGGCGTCGGACATCGCGTTGCGATCCGCTTCTTCGTAAATGTCGAGGGCAAGGCCGGGGATCATGGCGCGGCGCGCTCCGCCATGGTCTTGGCATCCGCGCCACGGCCGTAGATCGGGATCGGCGGCAGGGGGGGGAGGTCGGCGATCAGGGGGTAGTCGCTCGCATCGGGATACAGGCTGATCGCCGCACCGGCGCCGCGTGCGGTGACGAGCGCTTCGGCGCCGGTCCCAAATATGGTGGCTGCGTCGATCCGTTCGGCCAACAGGGTGATCGGCGTCGATGCGATATCGCTGGTGGAGATCAGGCCGCCCTTTTCGAAGCTTTGCCAGAACAGTTCGCCATGCCCGCCCGTGATGGTCACGATCAGCGGGACTTCGTCATGCGCCTGTCCGGCGCGGGCCGCGATCATCGAAGGGGCGCTATAGCCGTGAAGCGGGATATTCCAGGCGAGCGCCAGCGCGCGCGCGGCGGCCACGCCGATGCGGACGCCGGTAAAGCTTCCGGGGCCGACATCGACCGCGATCGCATCGGCGCGCCCGCCTTCCGGCAGGGCGGCGATGGCGGGCAGCAGCGCTTCGGCATGGCCGCGCCCGACAATCTCATGAAACCGGCCGATCGGCGCGCCGTCTTCCAACAGCGCCACGGACAGGGCCTGTGTCGCAGTGTCGATCACCAGCAGGCGCAAAAATGACTCCCTAAAGCGGACCCGAAGCGGGGATTCGCCTAGCGGTTAATCGATCCGGCAGGATTTGCCAAATCGCCTTATGACCAAATCGCCTTATGATCAGACGGCGCGCACTTCGGTCACTTCAGGGACATAATGTTTAAGCAACTGCTCGATGCCGTTCTTGAGCGTCGCGGTCGAGGAGGGGCAGCCGGAGCAGGCGCCCTGCATCTTGAGATAGACGGTGCCTTTGTCGAAACCGCGATAGATGATGTCGCCGCCGTCATTGGCCACGGCTGGACGGACGCGGGTGTCGATCAGGTCACGGATCTGCTCGATAATCTCGGCATCCTCCGGATCGTCGGCAAAGTCTTCCTCGTCGGCCGGGACGGTGATGCCGGCGGCGGTCCCCGGCGCAAAGAGGGGCATGTTGGCCGAGAAATGTTCCAGCAGGGTCGCCAGCACGTCGGGCTTCACGTCCGACCATTCCGAACCAGGCGCGATCGTCACGGATATGAAGTCGCTGCCGAAGAAAACGCCGGTGACATCGCCGAGGCCGAACAGGGCGTCGGCGAGCGGCGAGGCTTCGGCTTCCTCGGGCGTGGCGAAATCGCGCGTTCCCGTCCCCATGACCTCGCGGCCGGGGAGAAATTTGATGGTCGCCGGATTGGGCGTCAGTTCGGTCTCGATCAGCATGGCGCTCATGTGGCGATTGGCGCGGCCAAGATCAAGCGTTTCGGGAACTTCGCTCCACCCCGGCAATTGAAGGAAAAGCCAAGGAGACAGGATATGACCAACGAAGCCGATATTCGCGACCGTTTCTGGACCGATCTGTCCAGCAGCCCCTTTCTGATGGTGGGGTTGCGCAATAGCACGGAGCATAGCCTGCCGATGACGGCGCAGCTCGATCCCAAGGCCAATCATTGCTTCTGGTTCTATACGTCGAAGGATAACCGTCTGGCGTCGGGCGGCCCCGCCATGGCGCAATTCGCGGCGAAGGACCATTATCTCTTCGCCTGCATCGAAGGCACGCTGGTGCCCGAAAGCGACGCGGCGGTGATCGATCGCTACTGGTCGAAGGAAGTCGAAGCCTGGTATCCGGGCGGTCGGAACGACCCGAGTCTGTTGATGCTGCGCTTCGATCTGGGGACCGCCGAGATCTGGCGCGCGGACCTGTCGATCACGGGCGTGTTCAAGATGATGTTCGGCGGCGACGTGCAAGGGGAGATGAAGGGCAAGCATGCCCAAGTCGCCCTCTGATCCGTTCATGTCCGGCAGGCGGCCTCCGGCGTTGGTCTGGGCCGCTTGCTATTTGACTGCGCTTCCTCCATATGCGCCGCAGCGCAGCAGATGACCCCTGTGGTCCCCAGCGATTGGCAGCGTGATCGTCCCTTATCCCCGAAGGATTGGCGGACCGGCCAATGACAGTCTGCGCCAAGCTTGAGGCTTCCCTTTTCACGCGGGTCGTTTCGTAACCCGCCTCGCGCCCTTGCTGTGTCCGCAGCGAAGTCGGCGCATGGCCGACTTGTGAGTTTACCCATGGAATTTACCGACCTTGGCTTGTCAGAGCCGATCCTAAAGGCGCTTGCCGCCAAGAAATATGCCAATCCCACCCCGATCCAACAGAAGGCGATTCCGGTCCTGCTCGAAGGCAAGGATCTGTGCGGCATCGCCCAGACGGGTACGGGCAAGACCGCGGCCTTCGCGCTGCCCAGCCTCGACTATTTCGCCCGCAACCCCAAGCAGACGCCGATCAAGGGCTGCCGCATGCTGGTGCTGTCGCCGACGCGCGAGCTCGCCGCGCAGATCGCGCAGAGCTTCCGCGACTATGGCCGCTTCCTGAAGCTGTCGGTTGAAACCGTGTTCGGTGGCGTGCCGATCAACAAGCAGATTCGCGCCCTGTCGCATGGTGTTGACATCGTCGTCGCCACGCCGGGCCGCCTGCTCGACCTGATCGACCAGCGCGCCTTCACCATCAAGGACACGGAAATCTTCGTTCTCGACGAAGCCGACCAGATGATGGACATGGGCTTCATCCATCCGCTGCGGCGCGTCGCCAAGCTGCTGCCGCGCGATCGCCAGAACCTCTTCTTCTCGGCCACCATGCCCAAGGAGATCGAGGCGCTGGCCGGCCAGTTCCTGAACGATCCGGTCAAGGTCAGCGTCGCGCCGCAATCGACCACGGCCGAGCGCGTCCGCCAGCAGGCGACCTTCGTCAATCAGGCGGAAAAGCAGGCGCTGCTCCACATCGTCCTCAAGAATGAGGATATCGACCGCGCGCTGATCTTCACCCGCACCAAGCATGGCGCCGACCGTGTCGTGCGTTTCTTGGAAGGGGCTGGCATCGACGCTTTCGCCATCCACGGCAACAAGAGCCAGGGCCAGCGCACCACGGCGCTGCAGGCGTTCCGCCAGGGCAAGGTGAAGCTGCTGGTCGCGACCGATATCGCTGCGCGCGGCATCGACGTGTCGGGTGTCAGCCATGTCATCAATTTCGAAATTCCGAACGTGCCCGAACAATATGTCCACCGCATCGGCCGCACGGCGCGCGCGGGCGCTGAAGGCGTGGCGATCAGCTTCGTGGCGGACGACGAGCGGCCCTATCTCAAGGCCATTGAGAAGGCGACGCGCGTAAAGCTGGAAATCGAGCCGCTGCCCGAGAATTTCCTGGAGGCAGTGCGTAGCCTTCCCAAGCCTGCCGCGCCGCGCAAGGGGCCGAAACAGACTCCGGCGCAGCAGACCAAGCGCGCCGAAGGGCAGCGCCGCTATCAGGACCAGCAGAAGGCGCAGCGCGGCGCGCCCGATAAGGCGCATCGTGGTGAAGGGGATGGGGCGGCCAAGCCGGCGCGTCGCCGTCGTCGCGGCAGTGTGGGCGCACATAAGGGTGCGGTCCAGCGCACCGGCGCGCCGCGCTGACCCTCAATATTCCGGGTCGATCGGGGAGTGATTTCCCGGTCGGCACGGGGTGGACGGGAAATGGGGCGGCTTGTCCGATCGCCGTCCCATGACCGTCCCCATAACTGTCATTGTCAGTGGCCATTCAGGAAAATGCCGCTAGGCTGCTGCGCCTATGCGTTTTTCCTCCCGCCGTTCGGCCGCTTCGCTCACCATCCTCGCCCTGCTTCTGTCGGGTTCCGCGCTGCCATTGGCGGCGAAGACCGACCCGGCCGCTATTCCGGCCCCTGCCGCAGGCGCGACGCAGGCGCAAACGCGCCCCTGGCTCTACGAAAACAGCGATGTGCCAATCGATACGGCGTGGCGGTTCGGCACGTTGCCGAACGGGCTGCGCTACGCCATCCGGCGCAATGGCGTACCGCCGGGGCAGGTTTCCGTCCGGCTTCGGATAGATGCCGGGTCGCTGATGGAGCGCGAGGATGAGCAGGGCTATGCCCATTATATGGAGCATCTCTCCATGCGCGGCTCGCGCCATGTGCCCGATGGCGAGTCGAAGCGGATCTGGCAGCGGCTGGGCGTGACCTTCGGCAGCGACAGCAATGCGCAGACCACGCCGACCGGTACGACCTATGCGCTCGACCTGCCGCAGGCGACGCAGGCGACGCTGGGCGAGAGTATGAAGATCCTGGCCGGGATGATGCTCGACCCCAATATCGTTGACAGCGCCGTCGATGCCGAGCGCGCGGTCGTGCTGGCGGAAAAGCGGGAGAGCGACGGGCCGCAGAGCCGCGTGTCCGACGCGAGCCGCAAGCATTTCTTCGCGGGTCAGCCGCTGGCTGAACATGCGCCGATCGGCACTGTAGCGACGCTGAATGCCGCGACGGCGGCGAAGCTGGAGGCGTTTCATCAGCGTTGGTATCGCCCCGAAAATGCGGTGATCGCGATTTCGGGCGACATCGACCCAGCGCTCGCCGAACAGTTGATCAAGGATAATTTCACCAGCTGGACGGCTGCGGGCAAGGGGGCGGCGATCCCCGACTTCGGTGCGCCGGACGCCAAGCTGCCGGCGACGGCGGTGCTGGTCGAGCCGGGCGCGCCCACCGGACTGACCATGGCCTGGCTGCGGCCGTGGAAGCCGCATGCGGACACGATCGTCTATAATCAGGACAAGCTGACCGACATGCTGGCGCTCCAGATCATCAGCCGCCGCTTCGAGCAGGCGGCGCGGGCCGGCGGCAGTTTTCTTCAGGCCAATGTCGAGCAGCAGGATGTCAGCCGATCGGCCGACGGCACCTTTCTGTCGATCATCCCCAGCGGGGACAATTGGGAAAAGGCGCTAAGCGACGTGCGCGCCATCGTGGAGGACGCGAAGGCGACGCCGCCGAGCCAGGCCGAGATCGATCGCGAATATGCGCAGATGGACATGGCGCTTGCCATCCAGGTCGAAAATTCGCCGACGGAAGCCGGGGCCAAGCAGGCAAGCGATCTGGTAAGTGCGGTCGATATCCGCGAAACCACGGTCAGCCCGCAGGCGGCGGTCGATATCTTTCGCGCGGGAAAGCCGGCGATGACGCCGGCCAAGATACTGGAATCGACGCAGCGGCTCTTTTCCGCCGGGGTGTTCCGTGCGCTTCTGGTGACGGGCAAGATCGAGCCGGGCGTCGATGCGAAGCTGGCGGCGGCGGTGGCTGCGCCAGTGAAGGCAGCGACCAACGCCCGACTGGCCGACAAGCCAGTGACGATGGACGATCTGCCCAAATTCGGCGCGCCCGCCACGGTGTTATCGCGCGAGCAGGTCGGCCTGCCAAGCATGGAGACGATCACCTTCTCCAACGGCGTCAAGTTGACCCTGTTCGCCAATGACGCCGAGCCGGAGAAGGTGCGCATCAATGTGCGCTTCGGCCATGGGCAGCAGGCCTTCTCACCGACCAAGCCAGTCGCAAGCTGGGCGGGCGATTATGCGCTGGTGGCGAGCGGCATTGGCAAGCTTGGCCAGCGCGAACTGGACGAACTGACCATCGGCCGGCGCATGGGCATGGATTTCGATGTCGATGACGACGCTTTCGAACTGCAGGCGATCACGCGCCCGGCGGACTATAAGGACCAGTTGCGCCTGTTCGCGGCAAAGCTGGCCGCGCCGGGCTGGGATCCGGCGCCGATCGCAAGGGTGAAGACCGGGGCGATCGTTGCCTACGACGCCATGTCGCGGTCGCCCGACGCGGTGCTGGGGCGCGACCTCAACTGGCTGCTGCATGACAAGGATGTGCGGTTCCGCACCCCGTCGCGCACCGAGATTGAGGCGCTGACGCCGCAGGCCTTCCGCTCGACCTGGGAGCCGGTGCTGGCGTCCGGTCCGATCGAAATCCAGATTTTCGGCCATGTGAAGGCGGAGGAGGCGATCCAGGCAGTTGCGGCGACCTTTGGCGCCATGCCCCAGCGCCCCGATACGCCGGTTCCCGCAGCCAACAAGGCGATGCGCTTCCCCGCTCACACGACAGTGCCCGTCGTCCTGCGGCACAAGGGCGACAAGGATCAGGCTGCGGCGGTCATCGCTTGGCCGACGGCGGGCGGCTTTGCGTTGCAGAAGGAAGGTCGGCAACTGGAAATCCTGACCCAGATCTTCAACGACCGGCTGTTCGACAAGCTTCGCTCTACCGAGGGGGCGGCCTATTCGCCAAGCGTCCAGAATAACTGGCCCTTTTCCTATGAAAGCGGCGGCTATATCCTTGTCACCAGCCAGGTGCGGCCGGATCGGATCGCCTATTTCTATGATGTGGTGAAGGCCACGGCGGCGGACCTCGTCAAGAATCCGGTTAGCGCCGACGAATTGCAGCGGGCGGTCGCGCCGATGCAGCAATTACTGATGCGCGCAAGCACGGGCAACGCCTTCTGGATGAACCAGATGGAAGGCGCGACCCATGATGCCCGCTATGTCCAGGCGATGCAGAATATGTCCAAGGATATGTTGAACGTGACGCCGACGGACTTGCAGGCGCTGGCCGCCAAATATCTGGTGCCGGGCAAAAGCTGGTCGGCAACCGTCCTGCCGGAGGGCGTAGCGGCGAAATAGGCTGGTCGGACGCGGCCCCTTTTCGCTTGCTCCGGCAGTGCGGGTAACGCTACGCGCCGGTAACACGGGTGGAGACACAGACGCATGACGGACGGGTTGCGATGAGCCTGCGGGTCATATTGTCGGTGGAGGCGCTGGAGCCTCACCTGTCGGGTATCGGCCGCTACAGTTGGGAACTGGCGCAGCGCCTGCCGTTGGTCAGCGGCATGCGCAGCCTGCGTTTCTATCGCAATGGCGAATGGATTGCTGAGCCGGCAAGGCTGTTGGATACTGCCGGCGTTCCGCTCTGGGGGAACAAGCCGCTACGCTGGCTGCGAAAGCGAAATCGCTGGGCCTTGCGGCTGCGCGATGCCGCTGTCATGCGCGGCCGCCTGTTCCATGGCCCCAACTATTTCCTGCCGTCATCAGCCGCCGGTGGGGTCATCACCGTCCATGACCTTTCGATCTTCCGCTATCCCGAAACGCACCCAGCCGAACGGTTGCGCCAGTTCGAGCGCCATTTCCGCGGATCGGTCGACCGGGCAGGCCATATCATCACCGACAGTGAGACGACGCGCGGCGAAGTGGCCGAATTCCTGGGGTTCGACAGGGACAGGATCACGGCGGTTCCGCTGGCGGCAAGTCCGGCCTTCCATCCGCGTCCGGCGGCGGCCATTGCGCCAGCCCTGACGCGCTATGATCTCGTACCGCAAGGCTATGCGCTTTGCGTCTCGACCGTCGAGCCGCGCAAGCGGATCACCGAATTGCTCCATGCCTGGGAAAATCTGCCGCGAGAGATACGTGATCGCTGGCCGTTGATGGTGACGGGCGGGGCCGGCTGGCTCAGTGATGGGATCCGCGACCTTATGGACAAGGGCGCGCGGCAGGGCTGGGTCCGCTATCTCGGCTTCGTACCGGAAGAGGATTTGCCGCTACTCTATGCCGGAGCGGCGTTGTTCGTTTATCCGTCCGTCTATGAAGGCTTCGGCCTGCCGCCGGTCGAGGCGATGGCGAGCGGGGTGCCGGTGGTGGTCGCCGACGCCTCCTGCCTGCCGGAAGTCACCGGCGGCGCTGCAATGCTGGTGCAGCCCGAAGATGTCGGCGATTTCTCGCGTCGGCTGGAGCAGGCGCTGGTCGATGCGCCCTGGCGACAAGCGGCGGTGGAAAAGGGGCTGGGCGTGGCAGGGCGCTTTAGCTGGGATCGCTGCGCGCATGAGACGGTGGACGTGTATCGACGGTTGGTCTAACACGTCAGTGCACGGCCTTCAGTCCGGCGACGATCATCTGGGCGCCCCGTCGGGCGGCGCGTTGGGCGCTCAGTTTCGGGCGGGAGACGCTGCGATGACCGAAACCGAACATGCAGGCGAGGATCAATTCTTCCGCTGCATCCAGCGCTTCGCCCGACAGATCGGGATTGGCGATGCAGGCGAAGTCGCGGAGAATGGCGCGAAATCCGGCGCATAAAGTGGCGATCGTTTCGCCGACCGCTTCATTGCGAAACGACTCGGCCAATATGTCGAAAGAGAAGGCCTCGTCCTTCTCGCTTTCGGTGCCGTGCAGCAAAAGTTGCTCGAAAGTTTGCTCAAGGCTGAGCGCGCCGGCTTCCAGTTTCGTGCGCAAAACAACCATGTCCGCATTCCACGCGTTGGAATCCGACTGGACCAGCGCCTCGATAATATCTTCCTTGCCCTTGAAAAGTCGGTAAATTTGGCCGACCGAAACCTGCGCGGCGGAGGCAAGCTGTGCCATCGAGGTCTGGTGGAACCCCTTTGTCGCAAAAAGGTCGCGCGCGGTGGTCAATATGCGGCTTCGACCGTCTTTTTCATGTTGCACTGCAACCATTTTCTACCCCTTGGCGTTTTTCGCCTCTTGAATATTCTGTGCCATGATCTTAGGTGCCCGGCAAGCGGAATGAACGTTCATTCCGCATGTAATGATCCAAACCGAAACGGAATATAGGCGATGCAAAAGGGGATTTTCACCGGTTTGCTGGCGTGCGCGTCGGCCTTGGCGCTGAGCGCGTGCGGCGAGAGCCCGCCGCCCGCGCCGCCGCCGCCCGCAGTCGGTGTCGTAACGTTGGCAACCGAGTCGGCGCCGCTGCTCAACGAGTTGCCGGGCCGCATCACAGCCTTCGAAACGGCCGAAGTCCGCCCGCAGATCAGCGGCATCATTCGCCGCCGCCTTTTTGAAGAGGGCGGCTTCGTGCGTGCCGGGCAGCTGCTGTACGAGATCGACGACGCGCCCTATCGCGCCGCACTCGCGCAGGCGCAGGGTTCGCTGGCCAGCGCTAATGCGACGATCAATTCGACCAACCTCCAGGCGCAGCGCTACAAGGATCTGGTCGCGATCAACGCGGTCAGCAAGCAGCAATATGATGACGCGGTGGCCACCGCGCAGCAGGCGCGCGCCAATGTCGCGGCACAGCGTGGCGCGTTGCAGGCGGCGCAGGTGAACCAGAATTTCACCCGCATCCGTGCGCCCATTTCCGGCCGCATCAGCCGTTCGCTCTTTACCCCTGGCGCGCTGGTGCAGGCGGGGCAGGCGGATGCGCTCACGACCATCCAGCGTACCGACACCGTCTATGTCGACGTGACGCAGTCGGCTGCCCAGATCATCGACCTCAAGCAGGCGATGAAAAAGGGTGGTGTCAGCGAGGGCGATGGCGCGCGTATTCAACTGGTGCTGCCCAATGGCAGCGCCTATCCGATCGAGGGGCGCCTGCAATTTTCCGAAGTGACGGTCGATCAGGCGTCCGGTGCGGTGACGCTGCGCGCGACCTTCGCCAATCCTGACGGCCTGCTGTTGCCGGGCATGTATGTCCGTGCGAAGCTGGTCGAAGGGCAGGTGGCACAGGCCATTCTGGCGCCGCAGCAGGGGATCAGCCGCGATGCGCGCGGCCGTGCGACCGCGATGGTCGTGGGCAAGGACAACAAGGCCGAATTGCGCCAGGTCGAGGTGGATCGCGCGATCGGCGACAAGTGGATTGTCACCAGCGGCCTGAAGCCTGGCGACAAGCTGATCGTCGAGGGGCTGGTGAATTTGCGGCCGGGCACCGTGGTGAAGCCCGGCGCGCCGCAGCAGGTGACGGCTGCCGCCAATGGTGCGCAGGGTGCGCAGGGCGGAGCGAACTAAGCCATGGCCCGTTATTTCATCGACAGGCCCATCTTCGCATGGGTCATCGCCATCGTCATCATGCTCGCGGGTCTGCTTGCGATCCGGTCGCTGCCAGTCGCGCAGTTCCCGGAAATCGCGCCGCCGGCGGTGACGATCCAGACCACCTATCCGGGCGCGAACGCCCAGACGCTGGAAAGCACCACCACGCAGATCATCGAGCAGCAGCTCAAGGGCATCGACAATCTGCGCTATTTCTCGTCGACCAGCGACGGTTCGGGCAACCTCAACATCACCCTGACCTTCGAGCAGGGCACCGACCCTGACATCGCGCAGGTGCAGGTGCAGAACAAGCTGTCGCAGGCGACGCCTTTGCTGCCGCAGGAAGTGCAGCAGCAGGGCCTGCGCGTCAGCAAGTCAACCTCCAGCTTCCTGCTGATTATGGCCGTCTATGCCGATGACGGCATTCACGATCAGGAAGATGCGAGCGACTTCATCGCGTCGACGCTTCAGGATCCGATCAGCCGCGTCACCGGTGTCGGCGACACGCAGCTGTTCGGTTCGCCCTATGCGATGCGCATCTGGCTCGACCCGTACAAGATGGCCAATCTGGGCATCACCACGGGTGACGTCAAATCGGCGATCACGGCGCAGAACGCGCAGGTGTCGGCCGGCCAGATCGGTGGTTCGCCCTCGCCCAAGGGGCAGGCGCTCAACGCTACCGTCACCGCCCAGTCGCGCCTGCGCACGCCGGAGGAATTCCGTAACATCCGCCTGCGCAGCAACAGCGACGGTTCGGTCGTGCTGATGTCGGATGTCGCCAAGGTCGAACTGGGCGCGGAAACCTATGGCTTCGGCGTGAAGTTCAACGGCCATCCGGCATCGGGCTTCGGCGTCAAGCTGGCGCCGGGCGCGAACGCGCTCGACACGGTGGAGGCGGTGAAGAGCCGCGTCGACCAGCTGTCGAAGAACTTCCCCAGCTGGGTCAAATATGACTTCCCCGTCGACAACTCGACCTTCGTCAAGCTGTCGGTTGAACAGGTCATCCATACCCTGTTCGAGGCGGTGCTGCTTGTCTTCGTCGTGATGTTCCTGTTCCTTCAGAACTGGCGCGCGACGCTGATCCCGACCATCGCGGTGCCGGTGGTGCTGCTGGGCGCACTGGCGATCCTGAGCGTGGCCGGCTTCACCATCAACACGCTGACCCTGTTCGGCATGGTGCTGGCGATCGGCCTGCTGGTCGACGACGCGATCGTCGTAGTCGAGAATGTCGAACGCCTGATCCAGGATGAAGGGCTTAGCCCGAAGGAAGCGGCCCGCAAGTCGATGGACGAAATCAGCGGCGCGCTGATCGGCATCGGCCTGGTCCTGTCGGCGGTGTTCCTGCCGATGGCCTTCTTCGGCGGCTCGACCGGCGTCATCTTCCGCCAGTTTTCGATCACCATCGTGTCGTCGATGATCCTGTCGGTGCTGGTGGCGTTGATCCTCACCCCGGCGCTGTGCGCCACGATCCTGAAGCCCGCCTCGCAAGGGCATAGCTGGCATGGGCCGATCGGATCGAAACTGGGTCGCTTCTTCGACTGGTTCAACCGCACCTTCGACAAGGGCGTGGTCCGCTACGGAAAGGGCGTCGAGAAGGTAGAGCATCGCTGGGGCCGGACGATGCTGGTCTATGGCCTGATCGTGGTCGGCATGGCCTTCATCTTCCTGCGCCTGCCGAGCGGCTTTCTGCCTGACGAGGATCAGGGCATCATCATCAACCAGGTGTCGCTGCCAGCGGGCACGACGCTGGAAGAGACCGAACGCGCGCTGACCCGGATGCGCAACCATTATCTGGTGGACGAAAAGAAGAATGTCTCGGCCGTCTTCACCATCGCGGGCTTCGGCTTCGTGGGGCAGGGCCAGAATGTCGGCATCGTGTTCGCTCGAATGAAGGATTGGGAGGACCGCAAGTCTGCGGACGACCGGGTTCCCGCAATCGCCCTGCGCGCCAACATGGCGTTCCAGAAGATCTCGTCGGGCATGGCCTTCGCCTTTGTGCCGCCGGCGGTGCAGGAACTGGGCAATGCGTCCGGTTTCGACTTCCAGCTGCTCGACCAGGCCAATCTGGGTCATGAAAAGCTGCTGGCGGCACGCAACCAGCTGCTCGGCATGGCGATGGGCGACAAGCGCCTGGCGCAGGTTCGTCCCAACGGTCTGGAAGACACGGCGCAACTGAAGCTGAACGTCGATCAAGCGGCGGCGGGCGCGCTGGGTATCGCCCAGTCCGACGTCAACGACACGATCAGCACCAATCTGGGTGGCGCCTATGTCAACGACTTCATCGATCGCGATCGCGTGAAGCGGGTCTTCGTCCAGGCGGAAGCGCCGTTCCGCACGTCGCCCGACGCCATCAACGCCTTCCACGTGCGCGGTAGCACTGGCGCGATGGCGCCGCTGTCGGCCTTCGCCACCACCGAGTGGGTGCAGGGTCCGGCGCGTCTGGAACGGTTCAACGGCGTTCCGTCGATGAACATCCAGGGTGCGCCTGCACCCGGCGTATCGAGCGGTACGGCGATGCAGGCGATGGAGGAATTCGCCGCCAAGCTGCCGGCCGGCATCGGCTTCAGCTGGAACGGCATCTCCTATGAGGAGCGGACGTCCGGTGGTCAGGCGCCCTATGTCTATGCGCTGTCGATGCTGATCGTGTTCCTGTGTCTTGCGGCTCTTTATGAGAGCTGGTCGGTGCCGATTGCGGTGATGCTGGTGGTGCCGCTGGGCGTGCTGGGCGCCGTGATCGCGGCCAGACTGGCCGGGCTGAACAACGACATCTACCTTCAGGTCGGCCTGATCACGACCATCGGTGTGTCGGCGAAGAACGCGATCCTGATCGTCGAGTTCGCCGAAGAGAAAATGCGAGAAGGAATGGCGCCGGCGCAGGCGGCGCTGGAAGCGGGCAAGCTGCGTCTGCGGCCGATCCTGATGACCAGTTTCGCCTTCATCTTCGGCGTGCTGCCGCTGGCAGTGTCGAAGGGCGCGGGAGCGGGCGGTCAGAATGCGATTGGCTGGGCGGTGGTCGGCGGGATGTTGTCGGCGACGGTGCTGGCGGTGTTCTTCGTCCCCGTCTTCTTCACTGTCGTGAAGCGGTTGTTCCGCGAACATAAGAACCATGAAGCGGCTGGCGATACGGCAACCCCGCACGCGCCGCAGGAGGCTTGAAGATGAAGCGCAATATGAAAGCGCTGGGTGCCATAACCCTCACGCTGGCGCTGGCCGCCTGCGACATGGCGCCCAAATATGTCCGGCCGGAATTGCCCGTGCCTGTCGCCACCCCCGAGGGGCCGGCTTATGCTGCCGATGGGGCGCAGGTTGCGATCGTGCCGGCGGAGACTGGCTGGCGCGATTTCTTCACCGATGCCCGGCTGGCGCGGGTAATCGAAACCGCGCTCGCCAATAATCGCGACCTTCGTCTGGCGGTCGCGAATGTGGCGCAGGCACGGGCGCAATATCGGGTGCAGCGGGCCGATCTTCTCCCCACGGTGGGGGCGACCGGGACGGCGACCTATTCCGAGCAACCGCTCGTCCAGTTCGGTCAGGCCCAGCGGTTGAACACGGACGTCTATCAGGCGCAGGTCGGTATTTCGGCCTGGGAGATCGACTTGTTCGGCCGGGTGCGCAACCTGACCAAGGCGGCGCAGGAGCAATATTTTGCGAGCGTCGAAACCCGCAATGCGGCCCAGACCAGCCTGATCGCAGAGACGGCCAATGCCTGGCTGACGATGGCGGCGGATCAGGAAAGGCTGCGCATCGCCCGCGATCTGGAGAAGGCGTTCGGCAAGACGCTGGAACTGACCAGGGCGCGCTTCGACAAGGGCATCGCGTCCGAACTGGAAGTGCGGCAGGCGCAGACCAGCTATGATTCAGCCCGGTCGGACATCGCCCAGGCGACGACCCTGGTAGCGCAGGACCAGAATGCGTTGAACCTGCTGGCGGGTACGACCGTCCCGACAACCGATCTGCCGGAGGCGTTTCCGGAGCAGAATGCGACGATCGACAACCTGCCTGCCGGCATTTCGTCGGACATCCTGCTACGCCGGCCTGATATCGCGTCGGCAGAGCACCAGCTGCGTGGCGCCAATGCCAATATCGGCGCGGCGCGGGCGGCCTTCTTCCCGCAAATCTCGCTGACCGCGGCATTGGGGACGGTGAGCCTTGGACTGTCCAGCCTGTTCGCTTCGGGCAGCGATTCCTGGTCGGTCGCCCCCAGCGCGACCCTGCCGATCTTCGACTTCGGCCGGAACAAGGGCAATCTTCGCTATGCTAAGGCGACCTATGACGCGATGCTCGCCACCTATGAGAAGAGCGTCCAGACCGGCTTCCGTGAAGTCGCGGACGCGTTGGCGCGGCGCGGCACGATGGGCCAGCAACTGGAGGCGCAGACGTCGCAGCGCGATTCCGCACGGGTCGCCTACACCCTTTCGGAAGCACGCTTCCGGTCGGGTGTCGACACCTTCCTGACGACGCTGGATTCGCAGCGTTCGCTCTATGCGGCGGAGCAGAGCCTGCTCGCCACGCGGCTGACGCGAGCGAGCAATCTTGTGGAACTCTACCGCGCCATGGGTGGCGGCCTGAAATAAGGTCGGAGCATCGTGCGCAAAATCGTGTACCGATTTTGCGCAGAAAAAAGATGCGACAACAAAGAACTGGAGCGCGCGATCAGCGTCAGATTTTTACGCAGCGCGCTCTGGCTTTGAAAGCAAGCGGAGGGAGGCGGCTCTCTTCATTCAGCGCTATCAGGGCGCGGTAATGATGGAGAGTGACATGAGCCTGTTCCGCACGATCTTCCAGTCCCCCGTCGGTGCGCTGCCCCTGGTGGCGAGCGACACGGGGCTGGTGGCGGTCCTCTGGCCCGACGACGCGCCCGATCGGGTTCGCCTGGACGCAACGCGCGAGCAGCCGGATCATCCGGTGCTGGCGCAGGCGATCGTCCAGTTTGCTGCCTATTTCGCGGGGGAGCGGACCATGTTCGACCTGCCCCTCGATCCGCGCGGCACTGATTTCCAGCGGAGCGTCTGGACCGCGTTGCTCGATATTCCCTTTGGTGAGACGCGCAGCTATGGCGATATTGCCCGCGCGATCGGTCGCCCCTCAGCCGTGCGTGCGGTCGGGGCCGCCAATGGCCGCAATCCGCTCTCCATCGTGGCTCCCTGTCATAGGGTGGTGGGCAGCAATGGCGCGCTGACGGGCTTTGCCGGCGGCCTGGAAACCAAGCGCTGGCTGTTGGCGCATGAACAGGGCCAGGGGCAAGAGCCGCGCCTGCTCTGATTTTCTCGCTGTCCAAAAAGCCGTTACAGCCTATGCTTGTCGAACAGGCGAGGCTATGCGGACGCGATCATGACACCTGACCTGGATGTGATCGTCGCCGATATCGTTACCGCCATGGGCGCGGCGGACGAGCGCGGCACGGTCGCCAGCTATATTCCCGAACTGGCCAAGATCGATCCGGGACAATTCGGCATTGCGATTGCGACCGCGGACGGCCGCATCCTGACGGGCGGCGATGCCGAAACCGGCTTCTCGATCCAGTCCATCTCCAAGGTCTTCGCCCTGACCCTGGCGCTGGGCAAGGTCGGCGACCAACTGTGGGACAGGGTAGGGCGGGAGCCTTCCGGCAATGCCTTCAACTCGATCGTCCAGCTCGAACAGGAGCATGGCATGCCGCGCAACCCCTTCATCAATGCCGGCGCGATCGTCGTGGCGGACGTCAATCTGGGCGGGCATCAGCCAAGGGTGGCGATCGGCGAGATGCTGCGCTTCGTTCGCTATCTTGCCGGCGATGATGAAGTCGCGATCAACGAGGCGGTGGCGGCATCGGAAACGGCCACCGGATTTCGCAACATGGCGCTCGCCAACTATATGCGGGCCTTCGATAATGTGCGCCATCCTGTCGATCTGGTGCTGGGCACCTATTTCCATCAATGCGCGATCGAGATGAGTTGCCGGCAGCTGGCACTGGCGGGACGCTATCTGATGCTCGACGGTCGCCATCCGGAAGGGGGCAGAGTGGTCTCGCCCCGGCGCGCGCGGCGTATCAACGCGCTGATGCTGACCTGCGGTCATTATGACGCGTCGGGCGACTTTGCCTTTCGCGTCGGCATACCCGGCAAGTCGGGGGTCGGCGGCGGCATATTGGCGATCGTGCCGGGCCGGGCGTCGATCGCGGTCTGGTCGCCTGGCCTGAATGCCAGCGGCAACAGTCAACTTGGCACATTGGCGCTGGAGGAACTGGCGCAGCGGACCGGTTGGTCGGTATTCAGCCCGCCGCCGGAGGGCGATTAACCAATCTCGTCCGCGCGCAGGCGTCGCAGCTTCGGCGCAATCTGGAGCTGCGCCGCATCCTTGATGCCCACGCGCAGATCCTCGCGCATCTGGTGGATGGAGGCGATGACCGGCCCCATGGCGACGCCCAGATCGACCAAAGCCGTCTCTGCCAGTTGCAGAGAGCTTTCCAGCGTTTCAGGCACCGCGTCGCTCGCGCCAGCCTTGTAGAGTTGCGCGGCATGATCGGTATCGCGGGCACGGGCGATGATCGGCAGGTCGGGCACCCAGCCGCGCACCCGCTTGGTCACGCGCACCGACAACACCGGATCGTCCATCGTCAGGATCAGCGCGCGGGCATGGCCGAGCCGCAGCTTGTCGAGCATTTCCGCGCGCGCGACGTCGCCGAACAGGATCGGATAACCGCCACGCCGCGCTTCCGCGACGACATCCGGGTCCGATTCGACGACGATGAAGCGTTGATTATGGGTGCGCAGCAGATCGCACACCATCCGTCCGACGCGACCGAAACCGATGACCACCGCGGCCGCTTCCGTATGCGCCTGCTCCGGCTCGGCCTGTTCTTCGCCCAGCGCCATTTCCAGCCGCCGGGCGATGTCATGCCCGACGCGCGCCAGCAGCGGCGTGATCGTGAGGCCGATGGCCGTGACGATTTGCCAGAAGGCTGCGGTCGACGGCAGGATCAGGTTGGCAGCGGCTGCAGTCGACAACACGATCAGCGTCGTTTCGGAGGGGCTGGACATCAGCACGCCGACCTCCAGCGCCACGCCCTTGCGCGCGCCGGATATGTAGAGCAGCGCGCCCGTAACCAGCGTCTTGGCAAGGACGACGCCGACGACGGCCAGCAGCAGGCTTTCCCAGTTGGCAAGGATGACGCGGATGTCGAGGCTCATGCCCACGGTGATCAGGAAGACGCCGAGAGCCAGCCCCTTGAAGGGCGCGGTCATCACCTCGACTTCGCCATGATAGTCGGTTTCGGCGATGAGCAGCCCGGCGAGCAGCGCCCCCACGATGGGCGACAGGCCGGCGATCGACGTCGCCATGCTGGAAACGATCACCACCAGCAGGCTGGCTGCGAGGAAAACCTCCGGGCTTTTGGTGCGCGCCGCCTGGCTGAACATATGCGGCAGGAACAGCCGGCCCAGCACCAGCATGATGGCGATGGTGATCCCGCCCTTCAGCAGGGTGTTGGCCATTTCGCTCCAGGCGCCATCAGGCCCGGCGGCAACCGACGGGGCGAGCGCGCCCAGCATGAAGATGATCGGGACGAGGGCAAGATCCTCGAACAACAGCATCGAGAAGGCGGCGCGTCCGACCGCGCTCTGGGTGCCGACCATCGGTAGCACGACGGCGGTCGAGGACAGTGCGAGAGCAAGGCCCAGGCCGATCGCGCCCGCGGTCGGCTGCCCGAGTAGATAGAGGCCCGCGGCGATGAGCAGGCCGCTGCCGATCAATTCGGTCGCGCCTACGCCGAACACCTGCGTTCGCATCGACCATAGGCGCCGGAAGCTCAGTTCCAGCCCGATCGAGAACAGCAACAGGATGACGCCCAGTTCGGCGAAGGGTTCTATCGCTTCCTGGTTGGAAATGGTGACATGGTAAAGCCAGGGATATTCGCCCACCAGCGCGCCGAGGCCCGCAGGCCCCACCGCCAGGCCGACCAGGATGAACCCGATCACCGGACTGATCCGGAAGCGGGCAAAGCCGGGAATGACGAGCCCCGCCGCTCCCAAGATGACAAGGGAGTCACTGAAACTGTTGGGGTTGATTGCGCCGGCCATGGCCCATCATCGCGGCTGGGGCGCGGAAATTCTACCCCTGTGCAAGAAAAAGGCCGGAATTATCCAAAGCCCTGCCGATTGCGGCAGGTCGCCGTTCCTATCCGATGATCCGAATTTGGGAGATCAGGCGGCAGGTGGTCCGCTTTGAGGCAAGCATGTGCTGCAGGAAGAGCCCCGCAATTCAGTCTGGTACGGACGGCGGGACTTGAACCCGCATTCCCAGGGGGAGGCGGATTTTAAGTCCGCTGCGTCTACCGATTTCGCCACGTCCGCCCGAAACCTTCAGGGCCTGCATCCCCTGAAGGCTGGCGACGACGAGGTCAAGCGTCGGTTACGGATTCGCCCGCCCCATTCAGCCGTTCGCGCATTTCCTTGCCCGGCTTGAAATAGGGCACGCGTTTCGCCGATACCGGAACCTGCTCGCCGGTACGAGGATTACGCCCCGTGCGGGCATCTCGCGAGCGGGTCGTGAAGGCGCCGAAGCCACGTAATTCCACGCGGCCACCCGTTGCCAATCGGTCGACGATTTCCTTGAAGAAAAGATCAACGATCCTCTCAACCTCCGGCACGGTCAGTTCCGGATTCTCGTCAGTCAGCTTCTGGATCAATTCTGAACGGATCATTGGTTCGTCAGCGCCCCTCTGCAGCTGTTCCCCTTCTGCATTTCATAAAGCTTTTGCAAGAAGTTGGCAATCGGGCAGCGCAATATCGTTTCGCTACGTCAAGAATAGCAAAAGTCCGCCGGAACCTTGGTTCCGGCGGACTTTTTAGAGGTAATCCCTAAGAGGATCAGCCTTCGCTCTTGGCCTTGAGCGCTTCGCCCAGAATGTCGCCCAGCGACGCGCCGCTGTCCGACGAGCCATATTGCGCAACCGCCTGCTTCTCTTCGGCGATCTGCATCGCCTTGATCGAGAAGGTCGGCTTCTTGGCGCGGTCGAAACCAGTCACCATCGCATCGAACTTCTGGCCGATCTGGAAGCGTTCCGAACGCTGTTCGTCGCGGTCGCGACCCAGGTCGCTGCGCTTGATGAAGCCGGTGGCGCCGTCGTCGCCAGCCTGGACTTCCAGGCCACCGTCGCGGACTTCCAGAACGGTCACGGTGACGATCGCGTTCTTGTTCAGGCCGGCAGCAGCAGCGGAGGTGCCGCCAGCAGCCGGACCACCACGCTCAAGCTGCTTCATGCCAAGGCTGATGCGCTCCTTCTCGACGTCGATGTCAAGAACAACGGCCTGAACCGTCTCGCCCTTGCGGTGCAGAGCCAGCGCGTCCTCGCCCGAAATGCCCCAGGCGATGTCCGACATGTGGACCATGCCGTCCACATCGCCGTCCAGGCCGATGAACAGGCCGAATTCGGTCGCATTCTTGACTTCGCCCTCGACGGTCGAGCCGATCGGGTGACGTTCGGCGAAGCTGTCCCAGGGGTTGTTCTGGGCCTGCTTGAGGCCGAGCGAGATGCGGCGCTTCTCCGGATCGACTTCCAGAACCAGAACTTCGACTTCCTGGCTGGTCGAAACGATCTTGCCGGGGTGGACGTTCTTCTTGGTCCAAGACATTTCCGAAACGTGGACCAGGCCTTCGATGCCGGCTTCCAGCTCGACGAACGCACCATATTCGGTGATGTTCGTGACGCGGCCCGACAGCTTGGCGCCGACGGGATACTTGGCCGACGCGCCTTCCCACGGATCGCTTTCCAGCTGCTTCATGCCGAGGCTGATGCGCTGGGTGTCGCGGTTGATGCGGATGATCTGGACACGGACGGTGTCGCCGATGTTGATCATCTCGTTCGGGTGGTTGATGCGCTTGTACGACAGGTCGGTGACGTGCAGCAGGCCATCGATGCCGCCCAGGTCAACGAACGCACCATAATCGGTGATGTTCTTGACGACACCTTCGATGATCTGGCCTTCGGCCAGCGTCTGGATGAGGCCGCTGCGCTGTTCGGCGCGGGTTTCTTCCAAAATGGCGCGGCGCGACACGACGATGTTGCCGCGGCGACGATCCATTTTGAGGATCTGGAAGGGCTGCGGGATGTCCATCAGCGGGGTGACGTCGCGAACCGGGCGAATGTCGACCTGCGAACCGGGCAGGAAGGCCACGGCGCCGTCGAGGTCGACGGTGAAGCCACCCTTGACGCGGCCAAAGATGACGCCTTCGACGCGGGCGCTTTCGGTGAACTCGGCTTCCAGCTTGTCCCAGGCGGCTTCGCGGCGAGCGCGGTCGCGCGACAGCATGGCTTCGCCATGGGCGTTTTCGACGCGGTCGACATAGACTTCGACTTCGTCGCCGACCTTCAGGTCAGCCTTCTGCCCGGGCATGGCGAATTCGCGGAGCGGCACGCGGCCTTCCGACTTCAGACCTACGTCGATGACGGCCAGGTCGTTTTCGATGGCGGTAACGGTGCCCTTGACGACGCGGCCTTCGAAGCCGCCGTCCTCGCCACCGAGGGAATCATTGAGAAGCGCGGCGAAATCGTCGCGCGATGGGAATGCCACAGAGGCCATATATAGTGTCCTTCACTCATCATTGCTGGCCAATCGGTTGTGTCCGATGGTCTTTGGCCAAACCACGCGCGGGACCGAATATCCAACGCGTATCCAGGGGCTTAGGCTCTCTAGAACGCACAGGCTGGATAAGCGAAAAGGGCACCCGGAATATCCGCGCGCCTTATCGGGTCACTCCTCAGGGGCGACCTTCAAGCTGGGCGTCCACAAGCGCGATAGCCCGCTGGACGGCGGCGTCTATAGTCAAATCCGACGTGTCTAGCAAGTCCGCGCCATGGGCGACCTTGAGCGGGGCATGGTCGCGGCTCATGTCGCGCGTATCGCGCGCCTGAATATCCGCGATCAGGCTGTCCATGTCGGGATGGCCGCCGT
This sequence comes from Sphingobium lactosutens, assembly GCF_013393185.1. GTDB lineage: Bacteria > Pseudomonadota > Alphaproteobacteria > Sphingomonadales > Sphingomonadaceae > Sphingobium > Sphingobium lactosutens_A. The sequence goes on from NZ_QJQX01000082.1 coordinate 29,468, forward strand.
GGGAGAGAGCGTCCTTGAAGCGGCGTTCGGCGCGGACATGGACGCTGGCGGTCACGAAGATCTTGGCGTCGGCATCGGGCGCGATCACTGTGCCGATGTCGCGCCCGTCGAGAATCGCGCCGCCCGGCTGGGTGGCGAAGTCGCGCTGACGCTGGACGAGGGCGTCGCGCACGCTTTGATGCACGGACACGCGGGAGGCGAGGCTGCCGACCGCTTCGCTGCGCAGCGCGGGGTCGGCCAGGATCGAGTCGTCGAAATCGCAGGCGGCGAGCGCGTCCGACTCATGGTCCGGGTCGCCACCCTGCTTGAGCACGGACAGGCCGACCGCGCGGTAGAGCAGGCCGGTGTCGAGCACCGGCAAACTATAATGGCGACCCAGCGCCTTGGCGATGGTGCCCTTGCCCGATGCGGCGGGTCCGTCAACGGCGATGATCATGCTACTGCGCCCAGCGACTGGAGCAGCGGCAGGAAGGTCGGAAAGCTGGTCGCGACCGGACGCATGTCGTCTATGGTGACGCCATCCTTCGACACCAGGCCGGCGATCGCGAAGCTCATGGCGATACGGTGGTCGAGCTTGGTCGCGATCGGCCCACCGCCAGCAAGCGGCGCGCCGCCGCTGCCATCGATGATGATGCCGTCTTCCAGTTCCTCAACCTGCACGCCGATAGCGCGCAGCCCTTCGGCCATCGTGGCGATGCGGTCCGATTCCTTGACGCGCAGTTCCTCCAGGCCGCGGAAGATGCTGCGTCCTTCGGCGAGGGCGGCAGCGATGAAGGCGACCGGATATTCGTCGATCATGCTGGGCGCGCGGGCCGGGTCCGGCTCGACGCCCTTTAGCGCCGACGCGGTGACGATCAGGTCGCCGACCGGCTCGCCGCCGACTTCGCGGGCGTCGGTGATTTCGATCGATCCGCCCATTTCACGTAGCAAGTCGATCAGGCCGGCGCGCGTCGCGTTCAGGCCGACATTGGCGATCTTGACCTTCGATCCCGGCACCAGCAGCGCCGCGACCATGGGGAAGGCGGCGGAGGAGGGGTCGCCCGGCACGACGATCTGCTGAGGTTTCAATTCCGCCTCGCCGACGAGCGTGATGATGCGCGTGCCGTCCGCTTCGACCTCGACATTCAGGTCCGCGCCAAAGCCCTTGAGCATCCGCTCGCTATGGTCTCGGGTCGGGATCGGTTCGACGACGCGAGTAATGCCGGGAGTGTTGAGGCCGGCAAGCAGGATCGCCGACTTCACCTGCGCCGAAGCGACCGGCAGGCGATAATCGAGCGGCACTGCGGGGCAGGCGCCCTTCATCGTGAGCGGCAGGCGCTCGCCGGGGCTGGTCGTGAAACCGGCGCCCATGCGCGACAGCGGTTCGGTCACGCGCGCCATGGGGCGTTTGCTCAGGCTGGCGTCGCCAATGAAAGTGGCGGTCAGGTCATGGCTGGCGAGCAAGCCCATCAGTAGCCGGGTGGAGGTGCCGCTGTTGCCCATGTCGAGCGCGGTCTGAGGCTGGAGCAGGCCGCCGACGCCGACGCCATGAATATGCCAGATGCCGTCCTCGTCCCGCTCGATGGTCGCACCCATTGCCCGCATCGCGGCGGCTGTGGCGAGCACATCCTCGCCCTCCAGCAGCCCTTCGACGCGGCTTTCGCCCACGGCGAGCGCCGACAGCATCAGCGACCGGTGGGAAATGCTCTTGTCGCCCGGCACGGTGACGCTGCCGGACAGGGCCGGTGCGGCGGTGAAGGTCTTGGGGGCGGGAATATCGCTATGCTGGGTCACGGGGGTATCCGATGTCTTGGAACCGAAAAAATGCGAGCGGCTTTTGACAGCGCGGTTTCGCTATGGCAAGGCGCCCGACGTTTCGCGGGCGACATCCGTCGCGCCGCGTGATTTCTGTTTGAGCATCGAAGAAGGAACAGGCCGGACATGGTGAAGGCTGAATGGGGCACGAAGCGGACCTGCCCGAAATGCGCGACTCGCTTCTACGACCTGGGCAAGGACGACCCGGTGACTTGCATCAACTGCAACACCGCCTGGGAACCGGAGCCGGTGCTGAAGTCGAAGCAGCCGCTGCCTTATGAAGAGGTTGCACCCAAGAAGGTCATCGAGACCGCCGACGGCGAGCTGGAGACGGCTGACGACGATCTGGACATCGATCTGGACGTGGATGACGACGGCGATTCGCCGGATAATGACGTTGATCTGGGCGGCGATGACGACCTGGGCGTCGACGCGGGCGGCGATGATAACGACGACGACAATTAATTGAAATTTGTGCTTGCCAACGGGGTCGCCTCCTCCTAGAGGCAGCGACCTCCGAGGCGCCGGACCCAAACGGCGCTTTCGGAAAATTGGTGACGGGGCCTTAGCTCAGCTGGGAGAGCGCCTGCATGGCATGCAGGAGGTCAGCGGTTCGATCCCGCTAGGCTCCACCAGTTTTTCGGAGAAAGAAAATGTCCTGGCGGCATTTTCCCGAAAAACTCCTGGTTGCAAGCGAAGGGGTGTCAGAAGGTCAGAAGTGACCTTGTTTGACAGTTCTTCCGCAAGCGACGGACACCGGTAATTCGGCCGACGGTTTTTGCCGGACATGGTTTGATCCATTGGGATGCGGCATTGCTGCAAACGATGGGGCCTTAGCTCAGCTGGGAGAGCGCCTGCATGGCATGCAGGAGGTCAGCGGTTCGATCCCGCTAGGCTCCACCATTTTCGGGCAGAGATAATGCCCGAGGGAAAATTCCCGAAAATTCTTGGCCATCGATAGTTTCGAAGCCCGTTGGTCTTAGGCGATCAACTTTGCCGGGCTTGCAATCCATCCGATTGGGGATCAGCATCTCCCAAGGGCCGTATCGCGGACCGAAAAGGGGAGTTGCCATGAAGCGTTCAATCCTGTCGGTTGGCAACCTTGCGGCCATTCTGATCCTTGGCGGATGCATGGAAACCATGCCGGGGCCGGATCGCCCGCGTCCTCCCCGACCGGGAAAGCCCATCTGCACGCGCGAATATGCGCCCGTGTGCGCGGCCAAGGGATGGCGGCGCAAGACCTTCAGCAATAGCTGCATGGCGCAGGCAGAGCGCTATACGGTGATCAGTCCGAAGCCTTGCGACGGAAAGTGAGGCCAGCGGCTGCCGGTCGTGCTCACACCAGCGACACGAAGCTGTCCATCACCCGCTTGCGCCCGGCCGTCTCGAAGTCGATCTCCAGCTTGTTGCCCTCGATCTCCGCGACGGTGCCATAGCCGAACTTCTGGTGAAAGACGCGCAGCCCGATGCTCATGTCGCTGCGGCCCTTATTGCCCAGTGATACGGCCGAGGTCCGCGCCTCGACGATTCGGACGGGTTCGCGGTTGAACTGGCCGGAGGATTGGGCGCGCTGCCAGCCCGGCCCGCGGCTGCTGCCGCGCGCGACATTGGCGAAGGGATCGTCCCGTTCCGACCAGTTGGCGCGCCAGAGCGATGCGCCGCCGCTCATGCTGCTTTCTTCCTCGACATGCTCCGGCGGCAGTTCGCCGACGAATCGCGAAGGGATGCTGCTGGTCCACTGGCCGTAGATGCGACGGTTCGCTGCATGCAGGATGGTGCAGCGCTTGCGCGCGCGCGTGATCGCGACATAGGCAAGCCGCCGCTCCTCCTCCAGGCTGTTGAGGCCGCCTTCGTCCAGCGCGCGTTGCGACGGGAAAACGCCCTCCTCCCAGCCGGCAAGGAACACATTGTCGAACTCCAGCCCCTTGGCGGCGTGAATGGTCATGATCGTGACCTTGCGTTCGTCCTGTTGCGCCTCATTGTCCATGACGAGGCTGACATGCTCCAGGAACGCGCCCAGCGTCTCATATTCTTCCATGGCACGGGCAAGTTCGCTCAGATTTTCGAGTCGGCCCGCGCTTTCGGTGGTGCGTTCGGCCTGGAGCATGGCGGTATAGCCGCTCTCGTCCAATATCTGCCGCGCCAGTTCGGCATGAGGCAATTGAGCGGCGCGATCGCGCCAGCGGGCCAGATCGCCGATGAAGGCGCCGAGCGAGCGGCGGGCCCGCGGCGTCAGTTCGTCGGTGTCGAGGATGCGCGCAGCAGCAAGGGCAAGGGGAATGCCCTGCGCCCGTGCGAGTCGGTGCAGCTTCTCCACCGCCTTGTCGCCAAGGCCGCGCTTGGGGACGTTGACGATTCGCTCGAAGGCAAGGTCGTCGGCCGGTTGGTTGACGAGCCGCAGATAAGCAAGCGCGTCACGGATTTCGGCGCGTTCATAGAAGCGGAAGCCGCCGACGATGCGATAGGGAAGGCCGATCTGGATGAAGCGGTCTTCGAACTCGCGCGTCTGGTGCTGAGCGCGAACGAGAATCGCCACCGAGTCCAGCGATCCCCCCCGGCGCTGAACCGCCTCGATCTCGTCACCGATGCGGCGGGCTTCTTCCGGGCCGTCCCAGACGCCGACCACCTGCACTTTTTCGCCCACGTCGATGTCGGTCCAGAGCGTCTTGCCGAGCCGATTGCCATTTTCGGCGATGACGCCCGATGCCGCGCCCAGAATATGGGGAGTGGAGCGGTAATTCTGTTCCAGCCGGATGATGGTGGCGCCAGGAAAATCCTTTTCGAACCGCAGGATATTGGCGACCTCTGCGCCGCGCCATGAATAGATGGACTGGTCGTCGTCACCCACGCAGCAGATATTCTTGCGCGTCTGGGCGAGCAGCCGCAGCCAGAGATACTGGCTCGAATTGGTGTCCTGATATTCGTCCACCATGATGTAGCGGAATTTCTGCTGATATTGTTCCAGAACATCACGATGCTTCTTCAAAATCGTGAGAATATGCAGCAGCAAGTCACCGAAATCACAGGCATTCACGTCGCGCAGTCGCGCCTGATAGGCGGCGTAGAGCTTCTGCCCCTTGCCATGCGCGTAGCCCTCGCTCTCGCCCGCGCCGACATCCTCGGGCGTCCAGCCCTTGTTCTTCCACTGGTCGATCAGGCCGCCGAGCTGGCGCGCGGGCCAGCGCTTCTCGTCGATCCCCTCCGCCTGGATCAGTTGCTTCATCAGGCGCAACTGGTCGTCGGTGTCGAGAATGGTGAAATTGGATTGCAGGCCGACCAGTTCGGCATGGCGGCGCAGCATTCTGGCCGCGATGGCGTGGAAGGTGCCGAGCCAGGGCATCCCCTCGACCGCGTCGCCGATCATGGCGCCGACGCGGACGCGCATTTCCCGTGCGGCCTTGTTGGTGAAGGTGACGGCCAGGATTTCCGACGGCCAGGCGCGTCGTGTCGCGATCAGATGGGCGAGCCGCGCGGTCAGCGCCGCCGTCTTGCCCGTACCGGCGCCAGCCAGCACCAGCACCGGCCCATCGGTCGTCAGCACGGCCTCCCGCTGGGGTTCGTTCAGACCCTTCAGATAGGGCGGATCATTTGGGGAGGGGGCTGGCAGCGTCATCTGGGTCAACTAGGGATGGCGGGTGAAGGGGGCAAGGGCGGGCATCGGTATGGGCGCTTGCGGCGAAGCTCTTTCTATGAGAACAAAACACGAATCATGCAAGGGAGACGAGCCATGGTGACAGGCAAATGCCAGTGCGGTGCGATCCGATATGAAGCCGAAGGCGAACCGGCCTACAGCGCGCTTTGCCATTGCGCCGACTGCCGGGCGAGCGCGGGTGCGCCGATGGTCGGATGGGCCTTGTTCCCGGAGGACAAGGTGTCGATCAGCGGGGCGCCGGTGCAGTATCGGTCGTCGGAAAATGCCACGCGCCATTTTTGCGGCGTCTGCGGCACAGGCCTGTTCTACACCAATCCGCTGGTCTTCCCCGGATCGATCGATATCCAGACCGCGACGCTGGATGATCCTGCGGCTTTGCCCCCGCAGGCCCATGTGCAGATGGCCGATGCCCTGCCCTGGATGGCGGGTACGGACGCGCTGCCGAAATTCGATCGCTATCCGGGAGAGTATGATAGTTAATGGCCAATCAACCCGGCGCTGATTGGCCACCTTTCATCGCCGGACCGAGGAACGGGGGGCTATCCCTGCCGGTTCTTCCCCTGCCCGAGCGGGCACACGGGGCGAAGAACATAGGAAAGGATGTTCCCGATGAAGATGATCATGCTGGCGGGCGCGGCCCTGCTGAGCTTCACCTCCATATCAGGCACGGGTTTCGCGCAGGAAATGCCCGCGCCGGATAGCCCGCCGCCCGGTGACGCCATGAAGCCGCCCGCCGAACCAGCGATGCCCGCCCCGCCACCGGCGGCTGACCCTGCCATGCCGCCATCGGCGGCCGATCCTGCCACACCGCCACCCGCGGCTGATCCTGCCATGCCGCCACCGGCGGCCGATCCTGCCATGCCGGCCCCGCCGCCTCCGGGCACAGATCCCAATGCGGGTCAGCCCACGGGTGCGGTTCCCCCCGATCCTGGCATGACGCCGGCTCCGGCCGATGCGCCCAGGGATCCGGCGGCGCCGATGGGTTCTTCCTCCAATCCGGTAACGATGGGCGGCAACATGACTCCCGCCCCGACCGATGCGAAGGACTATCCGGTCTGTTCGCGCACGGTGCAGGACAGTTGCATCAATCCGGGCGAGGCTAGGAAGGGGCGCAAGTCTCGCTAAGGCCGGATACCGAGGCGGGCAGGGCGGCGATCAATCGTGCCAGCCCGCTCCGGTCGCGGGCTGCATCGGCGAGGCTGTAGCCATCGAGGATAGCAAGGAAGGCATTGGTCGCTTCCGCCAGTATCCCGGACAGACCGCAGGCAGGGCGGATGGCGCAATGGGCGCAATCCGCCATTTTCATGTCCGGTTCGCTATGCCGGACGACCGCGCCGACGGAAATGTCCTCTGGCGGACGTGCCAGAGTGAAGCCACCGCCCCGGCCGCGCTGGGTTTCCAGGAAGCCGCCCTGCGCTAGATGGTGCACCACCTTCATCAGATGATTGCGCGATAGGCCATAGGCTTCGGCGATCTCCGGGATCGTCGCGCGGCTGGTGGGCACCACGACAAGGTGGAGCAACACGCGCAGCGCATAGTCGGTGTGGCGGGTTAACTGCATGGCTGTTCCCGATATAGGCGCGGCGATCCACTTGAAACAGGTATCCTATTTACATTTTAAAAGATGTAAGCTAGATGCACCTTATCGACTCCGAGAAAGGTGCTGAGAATGTCCAGTTCGCTGTCTGCGCAAACTATCGCCATCGTGAAATCCACTGGTCCCGCGCTCCGCAAACATGGGGTGGAGATCACCACGGCCATGTATGCGCGCCTGTTTCAGGACGAGGAGGTGAAAGCCATGTTCGACCAGGCTGCGCAGGACAGCGGCGAGCAACCTCGGCGGCTGGCGGCTGCGATCCTGGGCTATGCCGAGAATATCGACAAGCTGGAGGCGCTGGGCGGCGCGGTCGCGCGGATGGTCGCGCGCCATGTCGATACCGGCGTAAAGCCCGAGCATTATCCCAAGGTCGCCGCTGCGCTGCTGCCCGCGATCCGGGAGGTGCTTGGCGAGGCGGTGGCGACCGACGCGGTACTGGCGGCCTGGGCGGAGGCCTATCAGTTCCTCGCCGATATTCTGATCGCCAGGGAAGCAGAGGTCTACGCCGAAGCGGTGTGAAATTGCGAATGGGGGTCAACGGCATCTGGCCTCACCCTGATAGGCCATAGGATGGGGCGTTCCTGTTCAGGGTTGCCCCACAGGTTCAGCAGGTCGGCGGCAAATCAGTCACTTTCGCGCCCGTCCGGGCCAGCGCGGCAAGTGTCGTCGCGATAATCTGGGCAATAGCGCGCATGGGTGGAGCCGTCCTGGTCGAACCAGTTGGTGGCACCTGCCCTTGCGATCAGTCCTCCGCCCGAAGCAGGGTAAGCCGCGCCTTGCCAACGTCGCGCACGGCATCGATGGCAAAGCCCTTCACCGTCACATCCTCGCGCCGGTCGGTTTCTATGCTGACCCAGGTGGCGCTGCTCGTCCATCCCAGACGGGCCAGCTTGTCGAGCGCCACTTGTCCCGCGCCCGTTTCGTAGGGCGGGTCCATGAAGATGAGGTCGAGCGGTTTGCCCGCCGGGCCGAGAGACATGACGCTGCCCGAGCGGATGTCGGGACGGATGCCAAGCTTGTCGCCGTTGGCGCGAATGACGTCCAGCGCGGCCTTGTCCTGCTCCACGAACAGGCAGGAGGCTGCACCGCGCGAAAGAGCCTCGAACCCCAATGCGCCGGACCCGGCGAAGAAATCGCCCACGGCGAGTCCCTCGAACGAGCCGAGGCGGCTCGTCAGCATGGAAAAAAGCGTTTCGCGCGTGCGGTCGGCCGTGGGCCGGGTGGCATCGCCCTTGGGCGCCACCAATGGGCGACCGCGCCATTGGCCTGAAATGATCCTCATGCAGCGGCATCCTTCAGGCTCTTGCGGAAGAGGATGAGGTCGTGCTGGCGCACCTCCTCGACTGCGCCGACCGGCAATTCGCCCAGGATGAAGGGGCCATAGCTGGTACGGATCAGGCGATTGACCTTGAGGTCGAGATGCTCGAGCACGCGGCGGACTTCGCGGTTCTTGCCTTCGGTCAGGGTCATTTCGATCCACTGGTTGCGACCGGTGCGGCGTTCCAGATTGGCTTCGATCTGGCCGTAGCGGATGCCGTCGATCTCCAGCCCGTCGAACAGGTCTTCGAGCTGCTGCTGGCTGACCTCGCCGAAGGCGCGGGCGCGGTACGTGCGGGGCACGCCGGTCGCGGGTAATTCCATCTGGCGCTTGAAACCGCCATCGGTGGTCAGCAGCAGCAAGCCTTCGGTGTTCATGTCGAGCCGCCCGATCGGCATCAGGCGCGGCAGGTCTGCGGGCAGCCGGTCATAGATGGTCGGGCGTCCGGCCGGATCACGCTCCGTGGTGAGATAGCCGGTGGGCTTGTGGAAGACGAACAGGCGGGTAGGAGAAGGTGCCGCGACAGCGACGCCGTCGACGGTGACGCCATGCAGCGATGTCAGCAGCGTAGCGGGCGTGTCGAGCGCCACGCCGTCCTTCGCGATACGACCTTCCTCGATCATTCGCTCGATCTCGCGACGGGAAGCGATGCCGGCGCGCGCCAGCAACTTGGCGATGCGCTGCGGTTCGCCCTTGCCCTCCTCGGTCGCGGCGGCGTGAGCGGGATGGGGATTGGCGGGGAGGGCTGCGGTGCTTTTCTTCGCCCTCGGCTTGCGCGCTGGATAGGATTTGACGTCGGGACGCGATCGCTCGGCGCGGTTGTATTCGGGACGGCCTTCGCTCCGATCGGCACGGCTATCCTTCGCCGCATCGCTGCGACGGGATGACGCGCCGGCGCGCGGCGTTTCTGCGCGCGACCGATCTGTGTTGCTGCTGCGGTCCGCACGGGCGCGGGGCGCATCCGCCTGGGCGCGATCGGGGCGTTGACGGTCCGTGCGCGGGCGCTCCGTGCGATCGCCTTCGCTCCGGTTGGCGCGTGGCTTGGCATCCCGATCCTTGATCGGCGCATTGCGGGACGAAGGTGCGCCCGGACGCTTGTCCGATGGCTTGTCGGAGCCGGTCGGGCGTTTCGGGCCGCCGGGGCCTGCCCGACGGGGCGGTCCGGATTTTTTCGGCGGTTGCACGGGCAGTTCCTTTTCTTGCGCACTGGCCATTCCCATATGGGGAAAAAGTCAGCAACAGGCTGAAATGTGCCGCTCCGGCGCTTGGAGGAGGGGACTTGGGCGGTCCCTGGGCAACCCGGTCCGGGAGCGCGGCGTTTCATCGGGTGCATGGCGGAAACAGGGCGGACTTGGCAAATGTTTTTCGGATTGGTGAAAGAAGGGGAATCCCGCAGGCCGCGTCGCAAGGCCATCCGCACCGTGCTGGTGGTGGAGGATGAACCGCTGGTCGCCTTCGACAATGAGCATGCGCTGGAGCAGGCTGGCTATCGTATCGCTGCGACCGTCGACGATCATGACCATGCCGTGCGCGTGATGGATGAAGGTGGGGTCGACCTGGTGATCGCGGATGTCGCCCTGCATGGTAAAAAGAGCGGCATCGACGTCGCTCGCCATGCTGCCAGGCAGGGATTGCCGGTGCTGTTCGTCACCGGGCGTTGTCCGATCGATGCGCGCGCCCTGGCGGTCGGATGTCTCGCCAAACCCTATGCCCCGCGAGACCTCATCGCCGCGATCGGTGTAGTCGACGCAGTGCTGCGCGGCGCGCGGCGGCCGAAATTACCTCACGGCCTCAGCCTGTTCGTACCCGAGGGCTGATCGTCGCACACGCCCCTTGCCAGCGCCGGATCAGGCCATATGGTGGCGCCCGATAACTGACGCCACCGGGGGACGCGCGCACTCATGACCGACGCCATTGAGGCCAGCCATAGCTGGCTCGACGCCGTAAAGCCTTATGTGCAGAAGGCGCCACTGGCGTCCTTCTTCCTGGGCGTATCGTCGGGCTTTCCTTTCGCGATGATCGGCGCGACGCTGACGACGCGCCTGGCGCAGGACGGCATCGACAAGAAAGCGGTTACGGCGTTCACGCTCGCTTTTCTTGTCTATAATCTCAAATGGCTGTGGGCCTGGGTCGTCGATGGCGTTCGCCTGCCGGTTATCGGACGGCTGGGGCAACGCGTGTCGTGGCTGCTGGTCGCAGGCATGCTGGTGATGGCGGCGGTGGCCAATCTGGCGCTGGTCGATCCGACGACCAGCCTGATCCAGACAGCCTACGCCGCCATATTGGTGGGCGTGGCCGGTGCGACCTACGACATCGTCATCGACGCCTATCGAATCGAATTGCTGAAGCCCGAGCAACTGGGCGTCGGCTCCGGCATGTCGCAATATGGCTGGCGCATCGGATCGGTTGCCGCCGGATCGCTGGCGCTGGTGCTGGCGGCGCGGATCGGCTGGCACGGCGCTTATCTGGCCTGCGCCATATTCGCGCTGCCGGCGATGTTGACTGGCCTGTTGATGGGCGAACCGGAACGTCATCGCGATCCGGTCGCACGGCGCGGTGTCGGCGAAGTGATGGCCTCGATCACCGGTCCGCTGGTCGAGTTCTTCAGGCGGCGCGGCGCGCTGCTGGTCCTGCTGTTCATCCTGCTCCACAAGATCGGCGATACGCTGGCAAACCTGACCTTCCGTCTGCTGTTCGACGACATGGGCTATACCAATGACGAAATCGCCATCTACGACGTGGGCATGGGTTTCTGGGCCTATCTGATCGGCATCTTCATCGGTGGCATCCTCTATGCGCGACTGGGCATGAAACGATCGGTTCTGTTCAGCCTTATCCTGATGTGCGTTTCCAATTTCAGCTTCGCGGCGCTCGCGGCGCTGGGCAAAAGCAACTGGGGGATGGCCGGCGCGATCGGGTTCGAGAATTTCGCGAGCGGCATCGGCGGCGTCACCGTGGTGGCCTATTTCTCGGCGCTCTGTGACCTTCGCTTCACCGCCGCGCAATATGCGTTGATCTCGGCGGCCGCTAGCATCATCGGGCGCTTCCTGACCGGGACGACGGCGGGCGGATTGATCGAGCAGATCGGTTATGTCGACTTCTATCTTCTGACGACCGCGCTGGCGGTGCCGGGCATATTGCTTTTCTGGCTGATGATGCGTGCCGGGTTGATTGACGCCAGCGTCGGTACCGCGGCGATCCAAAGGGGGGATCAGCCCGCTGCGTAGAGATCCAGCGGGCGGCCCAGGTCGCTGTGCGCCTGCGCGACCGCCTGAAGGCAGGTCAGCGCGCCGAGCGCATGATCGTTTCCGAGCAGCGCGCTGACCCGCTCATAGGCCCCATTGGGATCGCGCAGCGCTTCGCCCGTCGCCTGCATCATCAGCGCTTCGTCCGCGGTCATGCGGGCGCAGCAGCAGGGGGCGACCAATATCTTGCGGCTCGATGCGCGGGCGAGTTCCAGCATCATTGCGCGCATCAGGACCAGCGGCCGGCGATAGCTGCGGCCGAACGCGCCGAGCATCGCATTGGCGGCATGGGCGTCATTGACCCCGGCCGTGGCCATGCGCCGCATCACGAACAGGAAGAGACGATTGCCATAGCCGCCCGGAATGGGACGGGGCAGGTCGAGGGGGGAGGTCTCTCCATAAGCCATAGAATCGCGCCTTCTGCGTTGTTCGGGTAACGCAAGATACGCTATTGCGAGTCAGTCGCAAGTCCTATTCAGTCAGGTAATTGCTCATTCAGTCGCAAAATTTCGCCGGCCAGATAGAGCGAGCCGCCGATCAGAAGCTTGGGAGTGGCGTTACCGGAATTTGCCGCATCTGCGGCGACCGCCCGGATTGCGGTTTCGGGGCCGTCATGGGCGGACGAGCCAATGCCCCATTTGGCAGCGATGGCCGCGAAGCGTTCGGGCGAATGATGGTCATGGCCTGGAATCGGCAGTGCGTGGATATGGGCGATCTTGCCAGCGAAGGGAGCGAGGAAATCGTCCATTTCCTTGTTCGCCAACATGCCGATGACGAGGTGCAGCTTTTGCCCTTCGAGTCGGTCGGCGGTGAAATAGGCGCCGATCGCTTCACCGGCACCGGCATTATGACCGCCGTCGAGCCAGACTGTGCTGCCTTCGGGCAGCGGCGCCAGCAGCGGTCCATGATCCAGCCGCTGGAGTCGCGCGGGCCAATGCGCCCATAGCGGCGCGGCCTTTAGCGCGGCTTCTGGCAGCGGCATGACCTGTTGATGGCGCAACATGGCGAAAGCGAGTGCGGCGTTTTGCACCTGATGCGCGCCGGCGAGGCGCGGCAACGGCGTGTCCAGGCGGCCCAGATCGTCGCGATAATGGAGCCGGTCGCGATAGACCGCGGCGTCCCAGCTCTCGCCCTGGCCGACCCAGAAGGTGCCGACGCGGTCAGCCGCCTGCTGCATGATCGGGTGCAGCGAGTCGGGATAACGCTGCGTAACCAGCGGCGCGCCTTCCTTTGCGATGCCGGCCTTTTCGGCGGCGATCTTTTCCAGCGTGTCGCCCAGAAAAGCCTGATGATCGATGCCGAGCTGAGCGATGCCGCATACAACCGGATCGACCAGAACATTGGTGGCGTCGAGCCGGCCGCCTAGTCCGACCTCGATGATGCAGGCGTCTGCGTCATGCTCCGCGAAGGCGAGGAAGGCGGCTGCGGTCGTCACCTCGAAGAAGCTGGCGTTCACACCTTCGGCAATATCGAGCACCCGTTCCAGATATCGCGCCAGCTGATCGTCGGCGATGAGCTGGCCGGAAACGCGGATGCGCTCATTGAAACGGACCAGATGGGGAGAAGTGAAGACATGGACGCTCTTGCCGTCCGCTTCCATCGCTGCACGCAGAAAGGCGCAGGTCGACCCCTTGCCGTTGGTGCCGGCGACGTGGAAGACGGGGGGCAGCGCCCGATGGGGATCGCCCAGCCGCTCCAACAGCCGAGTGATGCGTTCCAGCCCCAGCACATCCGCGCCGGGGGAAAGCGACCAGAGCCGGTCGAGCTGTGCCTGCACTTGCGGATCGTCCGAAACGGCGTGGTCGGCCATGGCGCGCTACTCCCCCTGCCGCGCGGTTGACTTGATATCAGGCGGCGGCGCGCGGCGTCAGATAGCCGATCACGCGCGCCAGCGTGTCGCGCAGTTCGCTGCGATGCACCACCATGTCGAGCATGCCATGATCGAGCAGATATTCTGCGCGCTGGAAACCTTCGGGCAGCTTTTCGCGGATCGTGCTTTCGATCACGCGCTGGCCGGCAAAGCCGATGAGCGCGTTCGGCTCCGCGATCTGGATATCGCCCAGCATAGCATAGCTTGCGGTGACGCCGCCGGTGGTCGGATCGGTCAGCACGACGATATAGGGCAGACCAGCAACGTGCAGCTTCTGGATCGCGACGGTCGCGCGGGGCATCTGCATCAGGGACAGGATGCCTTCCTGCATGCGCGCGCCGCCGGCGGCGGTGAAGATGACATAGGGGCATTTATGGGCGATCGCGTCGTTGACGCCCTGGATGAAGGCCGCGCCCACGCCCATCCCCATCGAGCCGCCCATGAAGGAGAAATTTTGCACGCCCATGACGAGCGGCACATCGTCGATCGCGCCGCGTGCGTTGATCAGCGCGTCCTGATCCCCGGTCGAGGCCCGGGCGGCCTTGATCCGATCGGGATAGCGCTTGGAGTCGCGGAACTTCAACGGGTCTTCGGGGACGTGCGGCGTCGGCAGCAGGATGAAGCCGGCGTCCAGGATTTGTTCGAAACGGGCATCGGGACCGATACGGCCATGATGGTCGCAGCGCGGGCAGACCGACAGATTTTCTTCCCATTCCTTGATGAAGACCATCTCCATGCAGGACGGGCATTTGTGCCACAGCGTTTCGGCGGTGGTTTCCTTCTTGGTGAAGGGCAGGGCGTTACGAACGCGGTTGATCCAGCTCATGCTGCGGTCTCCCGGGAGAAAGAGGTGAGGGCACCGCTCAATGACGCGATGAATTCCTGAACGAAGGGGCCGGCTGCATCGCCATGGCTGCCGATAATATCGACAATAGCGGAACCGACGACCACGCCGTCCGCAATGCGACCTATGGCGGCCGCCTGATCGGGTGAGCGGACGCCGAAGCCGACCGCGATCGGCAGGTCTGTGGCGGCCTTCAGCTTTTCGACGGCGATCTCGATATTGGCCTGTGCCGCCTGCTGTTTGCCGGTCACGCCGGCGACTGAGACATGGTAAAGGAAGCCGCTCGCGCCATCGAGTACGGCGGGCAGGCGCGCTGCATCCGTGGTCGGGGTAGCGAGGCGCACGAGATGCACGCCGGCCGCACGCAAGGCGGGACCGATCTCGGCATCTTCTTCCGGCGGAATATCGACGCAGATGACGCCGTCGACGCCAGCCGTCTTGCACTGGTCGGCGAACCAGTCGGAGCCGCGCACCAGCATTGGATTGGCATAGCCCATCAGGACGAGTGGGACATCGGGGTGACGCGCGCGGAAATCGGCGGCGAGGGTGAAGATGTCCTTCGTCTTCGTGCCCGAACCCAGGCTGCGCAGGTTCGCCAGTTCGATCGCAGGGCCATCTGCCATCGGATCGGTGAAGGGCATGCCCAGTTCGATGATGTCCGCGCCGCCCGCGACGAGCGCATCGAGGATGGCGGGCGTCGCCGCAACATCGGGGTCGCCGGCGGTCACGAAGGTGATGAGGGCGGCGCGACCCCGCGCCTTGCAGGCGGCGAAGCGGGTGGCGAGACGGTCCATACTCACATCTCCACTCCCAGCGCATCGGCGACGGTGAAGATATCCTTGTCCCCCCGGCCCGACAGATTGACGACGATGATCTTGTCCGCGTCCAGCGTTGGCGCGACCTGCTCGGCAGCGGCGACGGCATGGGCGGATTCGAGCGCGGGGATGATGCCTTCGAGGCGTGAAAGCATCTGGAAGCTTTCCAGCGCCTCGTCATCCTTGATCGGCATATATTTCACCCGGCCGATCTCGTGCAGCCAGCTATGTTCGGGGCCGATGCCGGGATAATCGAGACCGGCGGAAATGCTGTGCGCCTCGGTGATCTGGCCGTCCTCATCCTGGAGCAGGTAGGTGCGGTTGCCGTGCAGGATGCCCGACGCGCCGCCGGCCAGCGATGCGGCATGCTTCTTGTCGAGGCCCTCGCCGGCGGCTTCCACGCCGATCATCGCTACTTCGGGATCGTCAAGGAAGGGATGGAACATGCCGATGGCGTTGGAGCCGCCACCCACCGGGGCGATCAGCATATCGGGCAGGCGGCCCTCGGCCTCCATGATCTGGCTGCGGATTTCCTTGCCGATGATCGACTGGAAGTCGCGGACCAGCTCCGGATAGGGGTGGGGGCCGGCGGCGGTGCCGATGATGTAGAAGGTGTCATGGACGTTCGACACCCAGTATCGCAGGGCATCGTTCATGGAGTCCTTGAGCGTCGCGGATCCGGACGTGACGGGAATGACTTCTGCGCCCAGCAGCTTCATGCGGAAGACGTTGGGCTTCTGGCGTTCCACATCCTTGGCACCCATGAAAATCTTGCATTCCATGCCGAACAGGGCGGCCACGGTCGCGGTTGCGACGCCATGCTGGCCCGCGCCGGTTTCGGCGATGACCTTCTTCTTGCCCATGCGGCGGGCGAGCAGCGCCTGACCGATGCAATTGTTGATCTTGTGCGCGCCGGTGTGGTTCAGTTCCTCGCGCTTGAGGTAGATCTTGGCGCCCTTGCCGGGTTCTGCCTTGGCCCGCAGCGCCTCGGTCAGCCGCTCGGCATAATAAAGCGGGTTGGGGCGACCGACATAGGAGCGCAGCAGTTCGGCGAACTCTGCGTCGAACGCCGGGTCGGTCTTGGCGGTCCGGTAGACCTGCTCCAGCTCCAGAATCAACGGCATCAGCGTTTCAGCGACGTATCGGCCGCCGAATGTGCCGAAATGACCGCTGTCGTCGGGCTGGGCGCGGAGGCTGTTGGGCAAAGTGATAGTGTCAGTCATGATATCAGTCTTTCCGGGACAATAGGGGCGTTCGCTTCAAGGAAAAGCGATCAGCGCCATCGTTGTCCGATGCGCACGACTATGGCCGTCTGCGTCAACATGCGGATACCGCTTTGCAGAAGGCCGTGATCTTGTCCACACTCTTGATGCCGGGCGCGCTTTCGACGCCCGAAGAAACATCGATGAGCGGGGCGGCGGTGATGCGGATCGCTTCGCAGACATTGTCAATGCCAAGGCCGCCGGACAGGCCCCAGGGGGCAGGCATGGAAAGGCCGCGAAGCAGCGTCCAGTCGAAGCGCAGCCCCATACCGCCGGGCAGCGCTGCACCATCGGGTGTCTTGGCGTCGAAAAGAAGGCGATCGACGGCGTCGGTATAGGCGTTGGCGCTGTCGATGTCGGCACGGGTCTTGACCGAGATTGCCTTCCAGACGGGCAGGCCGAAGCGCTGGCGGATGGCGGCTGCACGTTCGGGGCTTTCCTTGCCATGAAGTTGGAAGGCGGTGAGGGCGCCGGTTGCAACGAGGCGGGCGAGTTGTTCGTCGTCGGGATCGACCACCACCGCAACGCGCTCGACATGCGACGGCACGATGGCGGCGAGCGCCTTGATCTGATCCGGCTCGACATGGCGCGGGCTTTTGGAAAAATGGACGAAGCCGACATGGCTCGCCTCCGCGCGCACGGCTGCACCCAGCGTTTCGGGCGTGGACAGGCCGCAAATCTTTATGGCGAGTCGGGACATGCAGGCGGCCTTAGCGGCGAAGCGCCGCGAAGTCACATATCGCTGGACGACTGGCCGCTGGATGGCTGGTGGCCCGGCTGGGTCAGGTCCATGTCGTGCAATGCCAGCCAGTCGTCGGCATGGTCGATGCAGGCTCGACCCAGGAAGGCGTCGAGCGCCGTCATGATGTCGGTGTCGTCGGTCGTGGCAGGATCGATCGGCGGATGCCAGTGAAGATCGAAATGCGGGCCGCTGGTGCGGGCGAGGTAGAAGGGGGTCAGTCGTGCGCCGGCCTTGCGCGCCAGCCGTAGCGTGAAATCAAGATTGCCAGATGGCGGCAGGTCGCGTCCGAGGCGGGGGAACCAGACCTGCTGGTCGCGGCGCTCGTCGATCAGGATATAGAGCATCGCCCGATCCTTGGCCAAGTGGCGCAGGATCGCACGCGCCGCGCCGCCGCTGCCGGTGATCGCTTCACCCATATAGCTTTTGCGCGCCCGCTTGAGTTGTGCGGCGACCTTCTCATCGGCGGGCGGATCATAGACGCCAAGCGGTGGCCGATCGGTCGCGGCTTTCAGGTGCGCCGCCATCAGATCCCAATTGCCGACATGGGTGGTCAGGAAGATCATTGGCCCCGGCATGTCGAGCACGGCTCGATAGCCGGCTTCGTCGCGCACGCTGACATGAGCGGGGCTGACGAGCCGATCGATATTGGCGAGTTCCGCGAGCGTCCGCCCCATATTTTCCCAGCGTCGTGTCAGGAGTGTCTCTCGCTCGGCCTGGCTCAGGTCAGGGCGCAGCAAGGCGAGGTTAGTGCGCGCACGCGCGTCGCGCAGCTTCATGCGTGGGCGCGCGACATGAGCCGACAGCCAACCTCCGGTCCAGGAGGCGAGCCGTGCGGGCAAGATGCGGAGCATGGCGAAGAGAAAGGGGTTGGAGAGCATGGTCTTGACCGTCATACAGGAGCCGTTGAGGCGGTAAAGAGCCGCGAAGGGGGCTTTGCGTGACGATGATGCTGGCGCTGTGGCTGCTGCTCCAGGCGCTGACGCTGCTGGGCGTGGTCAATTATCTGCGCCACCTGCCCGCCGACCGGCAGGAAGAAGCGCCAGCGGGCGCGGTGATGATCCTGTCCGTGCGGGACGATTGGGATGGCGGGGCGGAACTGATCGCGCGACTGAAGGCGCAGAGCGCTGGCTTCCGCCTGTTGCTCGCGACGTCGGGCGCCTGTGCGGCGGCCGAATCGCTGGGGGCGAGGGAAAGGGATTGGGTGGAAATCGTGCGAGCCGGCATCGCCACCGATGAAGGGCAGAAGGTCCACAAGATCCGCGCTGCATTGAGAGCCTTGCGCCCCGACGATCGCTATCTGCTGTTCATCGATGCCGATATCGAACCGCCCGCGCGGCTTGTCGGGCGCCTGCTGTTTCCGCTGGCGCGTGGCAAGGCGGACATCGTTACCGGCTATCGGCTGCTGCTGCCCGCGCCCGGTTGGATGTCGACACTGGTCGGTGCGGTCGAATTGCAATTAGCCACAATGCCGCGGGCGGCAAGCTCGACCATGCCATGGGGCGGGGCAATGGCGATGACGCGCGCGGTTGCCGACCAGCTTGATCTCGATGCGGTACTTGCCGGGCGGTTGTCGGACGACATGGCGATAGGGCTGGCGGGATGGCGGGCGAAGTTGCGGCTAAGGCCCGTCCGCGATTTGCTGATAGCCAACCCGCTCGACGGCACGGTCCCGTCGCTATGGGCTTTTGGCGTGCGGCAATATCGCCATGTTCTGACTAACAGTCCCGGCATGTGGCTGGCGGCGACGGTCGGCGTGATGCTGCAGTCGGCCGCTTGGGTCTGGGCGTTGGGTTGGGGTGGCTGGCCGGCGATTGCGATCGGCTATGGCGCGGCGTGGGGCCGGGCGGCATTGCGGAGCCGCATTCTGGATAAGGTGCTGGAACCGCAGCAGGCGTGTTGCGCGCGGCGGTCCTTGCTATGGGACATGGCCGCCCCCTTTGTGCCGCTCTGGGCGCATCTGATGGTGCAGGTGCAGGCTGCCCTGTCGCACCGCATCCGTTGGGGCGGATGGGACTATTGGGTGAAACGGGGGCGGGTCTTGCGGATGGAGCGGGTGGGCGCCTGACCTTCCTATTCGAACCCAGCCGGAAACTGGTGCTGGCCATCGTCGCCGATGCGCAGCACGACCTTGCCCGCCACCGCGCTCATCGGCAGGTCGCCATAAAGGTGGGGGAAGAGCGCGCCGCCGCGTGACACTTCCCATTTGATCGCCGCGCCAAAGGGGGCGAGGTCGATCATCAGCATGACCAGCCGATCCTGTCCCGCAAAATGCTTGGCGACCGTTTCTGCCGCCTGATCGCGCGTGGACATGTGGATATAGCCGTCCGTCAGGTCGATCGGCGCGCCCTTGAACAGGCCGTCGGCCTTGAACTGATCATATTGATCGGCGGTCAGTACCTTGTAGGCGAAGAGGTCGCTCACGCTTCTGTGGCTTCCGGTGCGTCACCGTCATCGTCGCTTTCCTCGATCTTCGCGGCGCTCACCACATGCTCATTGTCGGCGACGTTGAACAGGCGGACGCCGGCCGAGTTGCGGCTGATGACGCGCAGGCTGTCGAGGCCCATGCGGATCAGCTTGGCCTGATCGGTGACGAGCATCAGCTGGTTCGCCTGGGTAGCGGAGAAGCTGGCGACGACACGGCCGTTGCGGGCAATATTGTCGATATTGGTGATGCCCTGACCGCCACGGCCGGTGCGGCGATAGTCATAGGCCGACGACAGCTTGCCATAGCCATTGGTGCAGACGGTCAGGATGAACTGTTCCGCCGCCGCAAATTCAGCTGCACGCTCGGCCGGCAGGGTCGATTCGGCGTCATTATCCTTCCATGGCGCGGCGCGCAAATAGGCATCGCGTTCGTCCGGGGTGGCGTCGAAACCCTTGAGGATCGACAGCGAGATCACCTCGTCATCGGCCTTCAGCGTCATGCCGCGCACGCCGGTCGAGGTGCGGCTCTGGAATTCGCGCACGTCGGTGGCGGCGAAGCGGATCGCCTTGCCCTGACGCGTAGCGAGCAGCACGTCATCCTCTTCCGTCAGCAGGGCGACGCCGATCAGGCGATCGTCGCTGCCTTCGTCGAAGCGCATGGCAAGCTTGCCGTTGGACGGAATGTTGGCGAAGGCGTCCATGCTGTTGCGGCGCACGGTGCCGTTCGCGGTGGCGAACATCACGTGCAGATCCTTCCAGCTTTCTTCGTCCTCCGGCAACGGCAGCACGGTCTGGATCGTCTCGCCTGGCCCCAGCGGTAGCAGGTTGATCATCGGGCGACCACGCGTCGCCGGGCCGCCTTCGGGCAGGCGCCATACCTTCATGCGGTAGACCTTGCCGGCGGTGGAGAAGAACAGCACCGGCGTATGGGTCGAGGTCACGAACAGTTCGGTGACGGCGTCCTCATCCTTGGTCGCCATGCCCGAACGGCCCTTGCCGCCGCGCGCCTGGGCGCGGAAGCTTTCGAGCGGGGTGCGCTTGATATAGCCCTGCACCGTGACGGTGACGACCATCTCCTCGCGCTCGATCAGATCCTCGTCCTCGATGCCATCGGCAGCTGCGGTGATTTCCGACAGGCGCGGCGTGGCGAATTCGCGCTCGATCGCCTCCAGTTCCTCACGCATCACGGCATAGAGCTTTACCCGGTCGCCCAGGATGGCGAGATATTCGGCGATGGCTTCGGCTAGTTCTGCCAGTTCCTTGCCGATTTCGTCGCGGCCCAGCGCGGTCAGGCGATGCAGGCGCAGGTCGAGGATGGCGCGGACCTGGATATCCGACAGCTTGTAGACGTCGCCGGTGACTTCCGTCTCGATCGCCTCGACCAGCCGCAGATAGGGCGCGATCTCCCCGATCGGCCATTCGCGGGCCAGCAGCTTTTCACGGGCTTCGGCTGGGCTGGACGAACCCCGGATGATCTTGACCATCTCGTCGAGATTGCTGACCGCGACGACGAGGCCCAGCAAGACATGCGCCCGGTCGCGCGCTTTGTTCAGTTCGAACTTGGTGCGGCGGGTGATGACCTCTTCACGGAACTTGACGAAGGCCTCGATGATCTCGCGCAGGCCCAGCAATTCGGGGCGGCCGCCACGGATGGCCAGCATGTTGGCGGGGAAGCTCGACTGCGCGGGAGTGTTGCGCCACAACTGGTTTAGCACGACTTCGGGCGTCGCGTCGCGCTTCAGGTCCATGACGATGCGGACGCCTTCGCGGCTCGATTCGTCGCGGATGTCGCTGATGCCCTCGATCCGCTTGTCCTTGGCGGCTTCGGCGATCTTTTCGACGAGGCCGTTCTTGCCGACCTGATAGGGGATGGCGGTCAGCACGATCGACTGGCGATCGCCACGGCCTTCCTCGACCACATGGCGCGAGCGCATCATGATGGAGCCACGGCCGGTGTGATAGGCGCTGCGCGCGCCCGACTGGCCCAGGATCAGCGGCGCGGTCGGGAAATCGGGGCCGGGGACGATCTGGATCAGTTCGTCCGTGGTGATGCCGGGATTGTCGATATAGGCAAGGCAGGCGCGCAGCACTTCACCGAGATTATGCGGTGGTATGTTGGTCGCCATGCCGACCGCGATTCCGCCCGCGCCATTGACCAGCAGGTTGGGAAAGCGCGCCGGCAGCACCTGCGGTTCGCTTTCCGAAGCGTCATAATTGGGGGTGAAATCGACAGTGTCCTTGTCGAGATCGTCCAGCAGCGCGGTCGCCACCTTGGCGAGGCGCGCTTCGGTGTAGCGCATGGCCGCCGGCGGATCGGGGTCCATCGATCCGAAATTGCCCTGACCGTCGATCAGCGGCACGCGCATCGACCAGTCCTGCGTCATGCGGGCCAATGCGTCGTAGATCGAGCTGTCGCCGTGCGGGTGATATTTACCCATCACTTCACCGACCAGACGGGCGGACTTGCGATAGGGACGATTGTAGACGAAGCCCGATTCCTGGGCGGAGAAGAGAATGCGGCGGTGCACCGGCTTCAACCCGTCGCGAACGTCCGGCAGGGCGCGGGCGACGATGACCGACATGGCATAATCGAGATAGCTGGTCTTCATCTCCTCAACGATGGAGATGGGGCTGATATCCGAAGGGTCGGCGAGGGCAGTCTCGTCGGTCAAAGCGATTCTCTTTGCAGGAAGGGTGTCAGTGTTGCCGGATCACTAGCCCAGCGAAACAAATCTGTCACCCCTCGCACGCAGGCGCGCGCCTGCGCGTGCAACCAAGGCGGTGTGCCGGGCGCCGGAAGTTGCGGGCGGAACGAAGGCGGCGCATAACAGTTGCAAATCTCGTTGATTTAGGCTTGTTCAAAGCCCGTTCACGCGCCGGCCCCTAATCGGCGCTTAACCCCGAAAGGTCGCCTGAGACCCCTGTCAGGCGTGCGAAGGAGATGAGGATCATGCGTTTTGTTACCCCGGTGTCGCTCGCGCTTGCTTTGGCGCTGACGGGCGGTGCTGTTTCGGCACCCGCCTTTGCCGCGAAGAAGGAAGAGAAGAAGGCTGGTCCGAAGCTCAACGTCTCCCCCGACGTGATCAAGGCGTTGCAGGCCGCGCAAAAGGCAGCCGAGGCGCAGGATTTCGCCGGCGCCAAGGCGGCCCTTGTTGAGGCCGACAGCAAGGCGCAGTCGAACGACGACAAATATCAGATCGGCGCGATCAAGCTGAACACGTCGATCGCTTCGAAGGATGCGGCGATGCAGGGCGAAGCGCTGACCCAGATGCTGGATAGCGGCCTGACCCCGCCCGAACAGGCTGGCCAGTTCAACGCGATCGCCGCCGATCAGGCGCTTCAGGCCAAGAATTACGACCTCGCCATTCAGCGTGGGGAAGCGGCGCTGGCGGCCGGCTATAAGGCGGAACAGGTCCAGCCGACCCTGGCCCAGGCCTATTTCGGCAAGGCCGGCACCACCAACACATCGGCCGAGCCGGCACGGGGCCTGACCCAGAAGGGTCTGGCTGCACTGAAGGCGGCGGCGGATGCCAGCAAGGCTTCGGGCCAGCAGCCGCCGGCGCAATGGTATCAGATCGGCGTCGGTCGTGCTGAAGCGGCTAAGCTGCCGGAAGTGACCGAATGGGCGACCATGGCTTATCAGGCCGAACCGAGCGGCCAGAATCTCCGTACACTCGTCCGCCTGTTCCAGCGTGCCAACCCGACCATTTCGAACCGTGAGAACCTCGATGTCCTGCGCCTGCTCGGTGCGTCGGACGGTCTCGTGATCGCCGCCGACTACACCGAATATGCCGAAATGGCGTCGAAGACCGGCATTTATGGCGAGGTCAAGTCGGTGATCGACAAGGGTCGGGCCAAGGGCGTGCTGAACGCCAGTGCCGGTAATGACGTGTATCAGACTGCCGTACCGAAGATCGCAGGCGACAAGGGTTCGCTGGGTTCGGCCGAGGCCGATGCGCAGAAGGCTGCGAATGGCAAGATCGCTGCGGCAACCGCCGACGCCTATCTGGGCTATGGCGACTATGCCAAGGCCGCCACGCTGTTCGAGCTGGCCAAGCAGAAGGGTGGCGTAGACGCGGACGAAGTGAATACGCGCCTCGGCATCGCCAAGACGCTGGGCGGCGACACCGCCGGCGCCAAGGCGGCGTTCCAAGCCGTTCAGGCCGGATCGCGCAAGCAGGTCGCGAGCCTCTGGCTGGCTTACCTCAGCACCAAGGGCGCCTGATCCTGTTGTGCGCTGTCGCTGTCGGGCGGCAGCGCACATGATCGCTGGTTGATGGAGTGATGCCGAGTGATTCCGGCATGAATTATTTGGGGGAGGCCGGGGCGGCCATGCGTAAGTTGACGGTTATTTCGAGCGGCCTGTCTATGGTGGCAGCCACGGCTATGCTCGCGGGAACGCCTGCCTTGGCGAAGAAGAAGCTGGTGGTGGCCGGACCGCCGATCACCATGTCGGATGCCTTCCGGGCCAATGTCCAGTCGGCCGAAGCCGCGCTGAAAGCGCGCGATGTGGTGACGGCGTCGACCCAGATTAGCGGTCTGATGCCCAGCACCGATTTCGAGGCTTATGTTGCGGCGGGTCTTCGCTACCAACTCGCGGTCCAGCGACGCGATGTGCAGGCGCAGCGGATCGCGTTGACCGATCTGTTCAAGACGACGGCTGTGCCGAAAACCGATGCGCCGCGGCTGCGTTACATCGCCGGCTACCTGTCCTATACCGTTGGCAATTATGACGATGCGCTGGCGCAACTCGATTATGCCAAGACGCTCGGCTATGATGGCGTCGATGCGACCATGTTGCGGGCCGATATCGCCATGCGGCGAAAGAAGCCGAAAGAGGCCCGTCCTTATCTGCAGGCGGCGATCGTGCAGAAGCGCGCCTCGGGTGAACCCGTTCCCTTGCCCTGGATCGACCGCGGTATTTCCATGGCCTACCAGGACAGCGACTGGGCAGAGGTCAGCCAGCTCTATCGCGAGCGGTTGGCGCGCGCGTCAAGCAAGGAAGACTGGCGGTCGGCCTTGACCAATTATCTGACGGTCGGCGGGCTGGAATCGCAGGCACAGTTGGACCTTTATCGACTCCAGGCGGCCAATGGCGCGATGGCGAGCGAGCGGGACTATCAAAATTACGCTCAATTGGCGGAGAAGGCCGGCTATTATGCCGAAGCCAAGGCGATCATCGAATCCGGCCGCAAGGCAGGCAAGCTATCGTCGACCCAGGCTGTGACGAGCAATTTGCTCAAGAGCGTGACGCCCAAGGCAACCAAGGAAATCGCCGGATTGCCGGCGCTGGCGAAGAAGGCGGCGGCTGCATCGACCGGAAAGGAGGCGCTGGCGCTTGGCGACAGCTATGTATCGCTGGGCCAATATCCGCAGGCGGTCGAGCAATATCGGCTGGCATTAAGCAAGGGCGGCGTGGATGCCGGTCGTATCAATGCCCGGCTTGGCATGGCGCTGGCACGTTCGGGCGACTTGGCCAGTGCGCAGATGGCACTCAGCCAGGTCGGAAACGGCGATTGGGGCAACGTCGCGGGATTCTGGTCGGTGTGGATCGATCAGCAAGGCAAGAAGGCGGCTTGAGCCGGAGCTTTGTTTGATGGCGTGAGAGCCGGCTTTTCGCAAGAATTAGCGCGCTGCGTCCGATTTAACGTAGCGTGCTGAAAGGCCGATCCGATCTAATCTGATTGGATCGGCCGCTGGAGTGCGCTGCGTTCAATCCAGCCCAGAACGCGCGCTCCACTTCTTCATTGCATCCTTTTGAGCGGAAAACCCGTTCCGACCTTTCCGCACGATTCCCTCTCTGCCTGCTGCGGGGTCAGGCCGGCAGCGGGACGCCCGGAAGATTTTTCGATGTGCGGATGGTCAGCGATGTCTTCACGCTCACCACATTGGGCGCTGGCGTCAGCTTCGATGTCAGGAATTGCTGGAAGCTCTGAAGATCCTTCGCCACGACCTTCAGGATGAAGTCGATCTCGCCATTCAGCATATGGCATTCTCGGACTTCGGGCAGACCGGCGACATGGTCCTGAAAAGCTTTCAGATCGGCCTCCGCCTGGCTCTTCAGGCTGACCATGGCAAAGACAGTGATGGTATAGCCCAGCATGGCCGGGTCGACCACGGCATGATAGGATGTGATGGCGCCAGCCTCCTCCAGCGCACGTACCCGGCGCAGGCAGGGCGGGGCCGTCAAGCCTACCTTCCGCGCCAGTTCCACATTCGTCATTCGTCCGTCTTGCTGCAATTCTCCGAGGATCTGCAGGTCGATGTCATCGATATTCGGCCCGGCCATTATTCCGATTATTTCCTGTCCTGTTTGTAGGGCGCATCATAATAATGTTTCAGAACAATGCAATTGTCCCACTATGCGACGTTGCGTTTCTGTCGCGACACGGCGCCTCTTTCCCTTTTCGTAACGAATGCCTATCCATAGGATTGCAGGGGCGCGAGCAGGCAAATCGCGGGTTCGTCGCCCGCGACATATGGGGATTTCAGGTGCGGTTCAACGATCTCATGCAAACGGTGCTGGCGGCGGATGACCGTAGCGGACCGAGTGCGGTGACGTTGTGGCGCCAGTGCGTCGACCTGCTGGCGCAGCATGACCGAACCGATCGGGAACCGATGGATCGGCAGGAACGGGCTGCATTGCTCGATCGTCTTGCGGGATTGCGACCCAAGTTGACCGAAACGCAGCGAATCGCGACGGTCGTCGAACTGGGCCGGCGCCTGCGGTCGGCGACTTTGGTATCCTTCTTCGCAAATGATCGGCCGTCTATTGCTGCGGCGGCGATGGCGCGGGCTGAACTGCCGGATGCTGTCTGGGCGGACCTGTTGCCGCAACTCACGCCGACTGCTCGCGGCGTGCTGCGCGGTCGGCGCGATATGGGAGTGAAGACGCGGCAAGGCCTGGAGGCCTTTGGATCAGCGGATCTCGTCCTCACCACTGTACGCGTTGATATGATCGGCGATACGGCCATGTTGTTGACGGGAGATATGGCTGCGGACGAGGAAGCCGCACCCGCACCCCGAAGCGCGACGATCACGCAGCTTCGGCCCGCGGTACGCGACGAAGATCAGATCCGCAATCTGGTCGACCGGATCGCCCAGTTCACAAGTACGCGCCGGCCAGCCGTCGACCATATGGCATCCCCGGCGGAGCCGACTCTGCCCGCTGCGCATATTTTTGCATTTGAAACGGATGC
This sequence comes from Sphingobium lactosutens, assembly GCF_013393185.1. Classification (GTDB taxonomy): domain Bacteria; phylum Pseudomonadota; class Alphaproteobacteria; order Sphingomonadales; family Sphingomonadaceae; genus Sphingobium; species Sphingobium lactosutens_A. Next base: position 56,230 of record NZ_QJQX01000082.1, read on the forward strand.
AACAGGTATTATCCTCTGGATTGATCAGGGACCGCGCGCGGCCTTGATCGGTCTTTCGCTCGGCGAAGCCGCCATGGACGGGGGAAGCGGGCCGGACGGCCATGTCGCCGGCGCTTTCGCCCGGCGTAGCGGATTCCGCAATGGCCGTTTCACGATCGTCGGCGGAGCGATGGCAGGCGAATGGCGGATGTCGGCAACGCCGTTTTTTGATGCGCGATCGGGGCGATTCCAGGGTTATAGGGGCCAGGCCAGGCGTCCTTATCTGCACGAAGTGGCGATACAGCCTGCGCCGATGGCGATGACAGGATTGTCGGCCGATTCGCTGCGTCAGCTGGTGCATGAACTGCGTACACCGCTGAATGCGATATTGGGTTTTGCGGAAATCATCGAGCAGGAATTGTTCGGCCCCGCCGGTGAGGGTTATCGCGACATGGCCGGCAAGATCGCCGTGGATGCGCGTCATCTCCTGACGGCGTTTGATGATCTGGATCTGGCCGCGCGCGTGTCGCGTGGCGAAGACGATGTCGAACCGCGCCTGATCGATCCCCGACATCTGGTATCGCAAGTCGCTGTTCGCTTCCGTGAACAGGATGGGATTGCCGCGGTGGATATCGCCATGGCGCCGGACCTGCCGCCGGTGCTGATCGATCCGGTCCAGGGCGAACGCATGGTGCAGCATCTGTTTCGCACGCTGATCTCCGTCACACCTACGGGGGAGGCGGTGACGGGCGCCTGCTGGTTGCGGCCCGACATGGGGCAGGGCTCCGTCGTGCTCGCAGTCGATCGGCCGTCCAGCCTGGCCGGCCTGGACGAAGCGCAATTGCTCGATCCGGGGCATGGCGTGGATGGGGACTGGGTCGATGGCCCCCTGCTGGGCCTCGGCTTTTCGTTGCGCCTGATAAGAAGCCTGGCGGGCAGCTGCGGCGGCAGCCTGGAAATCGAAGCCGGTCGCGTTCTTCTCGCTCTTCCCGCCGCGACGGTGGCGAATGACGCAGTGGATATCGGTTGAAGGGAAACCCTCTGGCAACCATTGGGCGTTAGGGAAGGCGTCATGACCGCTTTCGCTCATGACGGCAATCTGCTGAGGCAGCCGCGTGCCGAGGACATGATCGCCCTTGATCCCGCTTTCGGCCGACGGTTCATGCTCTTCGTCGATACGGAGGAAGAGTTTGACTGGAACGCCCCCTTCAGTCGCACCGGCCATAGCGTTTCTGTCGTTGACGGCATGGCAAAGGGGCAGGCCTTTTTCGCTGCGGCAGGGGTAAAGCCCATCTATGTAACGGATTATCCCGTAGTCGAATCCGATGTCGTCGCCGCGATGATGGGGCAATGGTTGAGCGATGGCACCGCTGATATCGGCGCGCATCTTCATCCATGGGTCAACCCTCCTCATGTAGAGGAGGTGAATGCGACCAACAGCTATGTCGGCTTCCTGCCCGAAGCCGTCGAACGCGCCAAGCTCGAAGCGCTTTGCCAGCGGATCGAAGTGCGTTTCGGAGCGCGCCCCATCGCCTATCGTGCCGGGCGCTACGGGGTCGGACCCAATAGTGCGCGCCTGCTGGAAGAGGCGGGGTTTCGCCTCGACAGCTCCGTTCGCAGCCGCTTCGACTATAGCGCGCAGCATGGTCCGGATTTCCGGGGCCTTCCGCAAAATCCCTACTGGGCCGGACAGGAGCGAACACTTGTCGAATTGCCCCTGTCGACGGCTTTTGTCGGGCTTATGCGGAATGGCGGTGAACGGCTTTATCGTGCGGCCCAGAAGATGGGGCCGCTCGCCGGCGTCCTGTCACGCACGGCAATGCTCAGCCGGGTGCCGCTGACTCCGGAGGGGGTTCCTGTGCAGGAGGCCATTGCCGCGATCGATGCGCTGATCGAGGAAGATGTGCGGGTACTGAACTTCAGTTTTCACTCGCCGACATTGGCACCTGGCCATACGCCTTATGTCCGGATCGAGGCCGACCGGACAGGTTTCTACAGTTGGTGGACTAGAATATTGGAGCATCTGGCAAAGCGTGGTGTGGAGGCAGCCAGCCTAGACGAATTGCTGTTGTCTGTTCCCGTGCGAGCGAAGGCTTGCAAAGCGGCGTGATGCTGCCTAATCCCGCCGATGTTCGAAGGCGGGGCCTGTAGCTCAATGGTTAGAGCTGGCCGCTCATAACGGCTAGGTTGCGGGTTCGAGTCCTGCCGGGCCCACCACGAACATCAATCATGCTGACCATACTGTCTCACGGCAGCCCGTGTTCCCTTGTATTTGCGGGCATCCGAATTACACTTTGTCTCAAGCCATCTCACCATACCCCACCCATCGCGGGGGCATGTGAGGGGGCATCAGATTTGAAAGTGGGGGCATCGTGGCTCTGACCGTCGTTGAAGTGAAGAACGCCAAGCCGAAGGAGCGAGACTACAAGCTCGCTGATTCTGCTGGGCTTCACTTGTTCGTGACCACGAAGGGCGCCAAATCATGGCGGTTTAAGTATCGAATAGGGGGGAAGGAAAAGAGGCTCGTCTTCGGGTTGTTCCCTGAGGTCAGCCTGTCTGAAGCACGCGACCAGCGCGACGTCGCGCGCGCGCTCGTGCGCGCCGGTAAAGATCCGGTGATCGAGGCGGAGAAGGCGAAGCAGGCTGCGATTGCCGCGGCCGGCGCGACCTTCAAAGCAATTGCGGAAGAATGGATAACGGACGAACTGCCGGGCTGGTCGGAGGCCCATGCCAGCCGTGTGCGGTTCCGACTTGAGAAGGACCTCTATCCCAGCCTCGGTCGCATGCCGATCGCAGACATCACGGGTCCTATGGTCCTGCGGGAACTGCGTAAGATCGAAAAGCGCGGCTCGATCGAGACGGCAAAGCGTGTGAAGGGCTATGTCATGGCCATCTTCAACCGGGCCGAGGGCGAGCATTTCATAGGCGGGGAGTCTGTCCTTGCGATATCGCGGCTGGGCAAGGCACTGAAGCCGACGCCAACAGGATCGAAGCAGCCCGCGCTAACGAAGCTGCCTGACCTGCTCGAACTTCAGATGGCGGTTGATCGCTCTACCTCGGACGTGGTGACGAAGCTGGCATCCCGGTTGCTCGCCCTAACTGTCGTTCGCGTCGGCGTCTTGCGCCAAGCGACATGGGAGGAGTTTGAGGGGATAGATTGGGACAAGCCCGATGCCCCCGCGCCGGGGGCACTCTGGCGAATTTCAGCCAGCCGCATGAAGTTGGAGGTGGAGGACAAGGGCAATGAGGCTTTCGGGCACGAGGTGCCGCTGCCGGCCCAGGCGGTCGAGATTCTACGCACACTGCGGATCGTGACGGGGAAGTATCATCTCCTATTTCCCGGCGGGAAGTCGTGGCGCGAGCCAATGAGCGACGCCGCGCTGTCGACGCTCTACAAGCGAATGGCGGGAGGGCGCTACAAAGGCGTGATGGTGCCGCACGGCTGGCGCTCGGCTTTCTCCACCATCATGAACGAGCGCGCGGCCACTCTGCGGCAAGATGGCGACCGAATGATTATCGACATGATGCTGGCGCACGTCCCGAAAGGCATGTCAGCATCAGAATGGGCCTACAACCGGGCGCGATATCTGGAGCCTCGCCGCGAGCTGGGGCAGGAGTGGGCGGACCTGTTGATGGAGAGCATGCGCCCTGCGTCGGCGCTTCTCGACGGCCCCCGGCGCTGATGGCAGGATGGTCCAGCGCGTGGCGATCGGAGATTCGCAATGAAAACCAACGGAGCAGGCTAAGCCTTCGCGGAATGGCTGGGCGGATAGGTCATCGCCAAGGAGAGCGCCCGGTGGCAACTGTCCAAGCCTTATTGCAGTGGAAGAAATCCTGGAGAAAAGTTCATGGCATCTGAAAGGACATTGATAGCTGCTCAAGAAGGCGTTGAGTTGTGGCAGACGAATTTGATCGCAGATGGATCGGTCGTTAACAGCGCCTTCGTGCTGAAATCGCTTCGGACCCCGGAATGTCCCGCCTATGCGTCAGAGGTTGAAGCGCGGCGAGCGTTCGAGGAAGAGGTGAAGCTCTCGGCCGATAGCCCGATCGCGCAGCACCGCCTTGCGCGATGACCTATCCGATTGGGAGGCATGGGCCTGCGCCCTGCAACGATGCGACATGACGCGGGTCGAAAAATTTCCTATCGTAGCTGTGGATAAGTGGGTGCCTACCGGCATGCCGCCCGAGTGATAACGTCGGCATGGAAATCAATTCGCGCCCAATTTATGCGCCATGGTGGTTATGTTCCATGCCCATAGGGACGGTATTCTATCGCGTATTGCGAGTTATCCGTCATTTTGAAGTTGAAAATGTTAACCAGCTGTTCAATGCGCGCGGATACGATTGTGGATAAGTGCATTGGTGTGTAAGTGAGTCGGTATTCGTTCGATTTGTCGAAGGGGGCCGGCACGAAATGGGACGGAAAGTGAGCGTGGCTCTGCAAGATAGAACTGAGGCAGTCGCGCACTATGTGATTGCTCGGTCGGATCCGAACAAGCTTGGTGCGGTCAAGCTGAATAAGGTGATGTGGTTCGCCGACCTTGAGGCCTACCGCCGCTTTGGCGCGACAATCACCGGGCAAGCGTCTTACGAAAAGCGGCAGCATGGTCCTGTCCCCAACAACATCGTTCGCAGCATTCGGCGATTAGAGCAAAATGATGCTATCGTTACGCGTGAGGTTCCCACGTTTGGGGGGATCACGCGCCGCGAACATGTTTGGCTAAAAAAGCCTGACGTGACGGTCTTTTCGCCAGATGAGGTCGATATCCTGAATGAGGCCATTGACTGGGTGTGCAACGAGCATACTGCGCGATCGATCAGCGAACTATCGCACGACGCGTTGTGGGATGCCGCCGAACTGGGCGAGCAAATCCCAATTGGAGCCGCTGTAATCGCGCCTGATGATATTGATGGCGATGACATAGCCTGGGCGCTCGGGGAAATGTCCCGCTGCTGACATGCGAATTGCCAGACCGCCGGGCGGCTTCAAATTCACTATCGCGCAGAATGTGCAGCTTCTGGTAAATCAGGAGTGCGAAAGAAACCCAAGCTTCGGACAGCATTGGGCCGATATACTGGAACGCCTGAGATTTGTTGCTCACTTGGAAGGCGTTTCAGATCCGCGCTTTGCAAAGGGGTGCCGTCTCTGGGTGGGCGCGAAGGATCAAGGTCGGGATCTGCCCAGGATCAAGCTCGTCTATAAAGTGCTAGGTGACAGGGTAACGATCAATGTCGCCTCGTTTGGCGATTGAAGCATAGCCTATCGTCGCCGGACTATAAATTAGCCCCGCCCGACCAGCTCGCGGCGGGGCGGGCGGGCACTGCCCCGCCTATCATCACGGCGCGGGGTAGAGGCATTAATGCATCGTGGCACCCACATCCTCAAGCCAATCACTGGCCGACTGATCCACAAGGAGGTCGATCTCTCGCAGGCCGTCGGTGCCGCGGATATTCTCGTCTAACGAACGTTGTTTGAACGCATTGGCGTATTGATCCAATGCCTTGTTGCCAAATTTCCTGGCCTGCCGCTCTATTTCATTCATCGGAACCGCCCCTTCGATGACGGCAAGCATCAGCTCTGCAGCGGCGTCGGCCGCTATATCGAGTGGTAGCCGTGTTCCCACAGCTCGCACTACCCTGCGCTGAAGGTCGCGCAATTGGCGGTCGCGATCTTTGCTCGTCGCACGAATGGAAGGGTCATTCGCTTTTAACCCGTGTGTCTTTTTCCACTCTCGCACTGACGCTTCTGACGTTCCTTCATACTTCGCGATGCTCTTAGCCCCCCAGCCCAGATCATGAAGGAGGCGCCGCATCTCAAGCGGTGGGCCAGGGCGTGGAGGATGACGAGTCGCAAGACCATTCTTCCGACGCCAGTTCGCGATAGTGTGACGAGGACACCCCGCCCGGCGGCCAATTTCGACGTCATTTAATCCCTGCTCATAGAGCGCACGCACTTCCTCTTGGTCTATCATGTTCCGTCTCCTGGTCAGTCTTCAACCGGGGACATGGATGCTCTCATGATCTTGAAATTTCACGGCAATTGTGACTGCGCGTGAATGGTGAAAGATGAGCCGGCCCACTCGTCGTGACGATGAGCGGTGTATAAGATGAGTGGAGCCCGGACAAAAATAGCCCGACCTCCTTTCGGGGGCCGGGCTAGTGGGAGGGCAATTTGCAAAGCCTCCGGGTCGCAATGCTGAATTACTCCTCCTCGCCCGAGTCGCAGTGTGATTTCGATCACGCCGCCATTGTTCGGCAGCCGGATCGCTATCGGCGGAATTTCCGCAGCAGCGACGTTGGTGTTTCGAAAGCCAGCCCGATCGATTTGCCATAGGCTATCAGCGCGTCGAGGTCGTTCGCATACCAGTTGAGCGCATTGGCAGGTGGCGCGGTACCGTCGCCGCCTGGCACCACGTTATGCGCAAAGGGGAACCCAACCAAGCCGTAGTAGCGCCAATAGTCGAACAGCGCCTTGACCTGCGTCAGCGTCATGCCGCCGATGTTGGTGCCGCCATGCCCGATCAGCTTGGGACCGAGGCCATAATTGTTCGGATGGATAGCCCAGGCCCAGCCGGAGCGCGCCATGATGATGCCGGCATTGGCAAGGATCAGGTCGGTCGCGGCGTTGTTGGCTGACAGCGGATAGCTGAACAGCCGATCCGTGCCGGGGAAGCCCGCGTCGAGAAATATCTGCCGCGACGGGCCGATGTCGCTGGTGAGCTGTGTCGGGTTGTTCGCATAGTTGGGATGGAGCAAGCCCTGATTGATCGGATCCCATCCCAGATCGCATACCGTGCGCAGCAGCGTCCGCGCCGTGCCGGGGTTCTGGATCAGGTTCGCGTCGCCTGCCCAGTATCCCTTGATGCGATGCGTCTCGAATATCGGCAAACCATAGTCCACGATCCCCGCACCGGCGCTGCCATATTGGTCGAAGCCAAGGCAAACGGCCCCCTGATATGGTCGGGCTGTATGGTAGAAAATTCCGCCGAGATAGATCTTTGTTGCCGCCGCGCCGTTGGTCGCGATCTGGATTTCGATCCAGTTGACTGCCTCGGTGTCGGCGAATGCGCCCGCGACGGTCCATGCTGCCCCGCCCGGATTGGCCGCCGCGGCGCCGGCCGGGTTGACCGTCAGCAGGTTCCACCCTTTGTGAAGCTGGCCCGACCATGGCCAGGAAAAGGTCTTGGTCTTGCTGGCGAACGCGTCGGATGTGAAGCGCAGCGCGACCGAACCCTGATCTGCCCCCCAATAAATCCACATGCCCACCAGATAGGCGTCGGCGAGGCGAAAGCCCGATACGGGTACGCGAGCGCCGCAGAAGGTGTCCGACTGGATACAGGTGACGGCAACGCCGTTCGTCGCGCCAGATGGATGCGGCTCGGGAAAGGCTTCGTTGGCGAGCGTCGCGCCGCTGTTGGCCGTGATGCCGGTTGTGCTGGTCAGGTGCTTCAGGATGATCGGCGCATCCGGCAGCGGCCATACCGGCTGCGCCAGAGCCATCCCCAGGCCGAGGGAGAGCGATCCGAACATCAGGCGTCCTTCACCGCGATCTTCTCGCCAAGGCTGGTGACAGAGAAGTCCCGCGCCTGCCCAGCCAGGACCAGATGACCTTCGCCGCTGTTCGCCACCGGGGCGGCGCCGAATTTCACAAAGACATTACCGGTCGGGACCACTGTCCACACCAGGCCATCGGCTTTTGGCGCTGCGATGGTCGATGCCTGCGACGCGGACGAACTGATCAATGTCTGCGCCAACTCGGGAACTGACGTTACCACCGGCAGCGAGCCGCCGGTATCGCCGCGATCATCGACACGCGAAAGGGTTACATGAACAGTCGCCATGGATCAGTCTCCGGGTAGCAGGGTGGCAGAAGGGCAAAGGCGGGCAGTCGCAGCGAGCGCCAGGTCGATCGCGGCGCGCGCGTTGGCGCAGGTTGCGTGGTCCCGCACGGTGGCGCAGCCGTTGAGAAGGAGGAGGGGCACCAGCCAGCGCATCAGCGAGCCACCTCGCCCGTCTTGCGGCGCAACCATTCGATGAAATCGGCCACGGTCTTATCACGCAGTATGGAGGGGTTCGCGTCTGTTGCGGCTGCGCCAGCAATAAGATCGGCCCGGACCGTTTTGTCGGCTGCCAGAATAGACCCGGCCGTCACCGCTCCGAGGAAATGGGCGGCGTAAAGCGACGCGCGGTTGATAGGCACGCCCCGCGTCCGCAGATAGGCCGCGTTCTTCGCCGTGAAAGTCTTCGCGCGCGCCAGCTGCTCGCCCGCACTCGGCTTCAGGCCGCCAAAGGCGGGGCGCAATGTCGGGCCCCATGTGCCGCCTTCGCCGCGCCAGGTCGAGCGGATGAACTGATAAAGGCCGGACGCGCTCGACGTGGATGCCTGAATATAGGGCCGGTCGCCGCTCTCGATCTTCGACAGCATCGGCCAGTATCTGTCAGGAATCGCCGCGGCGTCCGACTTCACCACCGCCGGTGGCCGCAGGCTGTCCAGCGTGGCAATCGTGTCGCGACCGGCCCAGCCGTCGATCTTCAGGTCATGTTTGCCCTGAAACATGCGGACAAACGTGTCATCGCTCACCGGCAGCTTGGCGGGGGCTGCAAGTCCCAGCACTGCGATCGTAGCCAGATCAGCGACGCCGTTGACCTTCAGGCCGAAGCGCTGCTGAACAAGTCGCACGAATGCGTCATCAGAAATGATGGTCATGTTACCTCACGATGTTGAAGAGAGTTGCCTGGTCAGGGCTTCGTGCTGGTGAAGGCGTCCATGAACGCCCCAAAGCCGGCGCGCAGCTTGCCGCCGATTGCCCCCTTGGCAATGCCGATGATACCGGCCCCGAGGCTCCCAATGCCGATACCGGTGATCCCGGCCGCCAGAAGCTCAAGCCCCTGCGCCTGGACCCAGAGGATGGACACCAGAAGACAGAGCAGCGTGACTGCCACGTCGAGCGTCCATTGGGCCTTGCCCTTGGCCTGAAGGCCGATGATGACGCGGGTGATGATGACCGCGCAGATACAGACGACAGTCGGCCCGGCGTGGAACGGCTCGCCGAAAATCCACCAGACGACCGGCTCGCGCGACATAACAGAGCCCATTGCGGCTGCCCCCATGGCCGCGAAGATCCTCACCGCAGACATACGGCGGCGAGCGCGGCGACAAAGCTGAGAATGATGACGGCGACGGCGCGGACCAGAACGGGCCAGCGTGACCACATGTCGACGGGAAGCGGAGCCTTGCGCAGCTGATATTCGATCCCCGGCTCCCCCAGGATCACGATCGTCATCCACATGAGGCCAAAGCCCACCGCAATCGGATCGATCCACCGCTTGGCCATGCTGACGCGCGCGGAGGTGACGACATCGTCGGGGTTCCAGCCCCACAGGAACATGGCCTCCGCGCCACATCGCAGGGTGATGCCAACGCCCGCGCAAAAGGTAATCGCCCGGTATAGCGTCACCGGGTGCAGAGGATGGTCCCAATAGCGTTGGCTCCAGATCCGGCTGCCCTGCTTGCCGACCAGCATCGTGCCGAGGAATGTCGTGGCGGTCATCACGAACAGATTGAACAGGTAGAGCGAGGCCCCATTGTCGAAGCTCGGAGGGACCGAAGAATTCGGCCCCTGCTCGATATAGTTGGCCGCGACGCTTGCCGCTGCGCCCATGATCGTGGTCAGCATGTTCGCCTCCCGGCCGTCAGGCCAGCGTGAAGTCGGCGCCGTAGAGGCTGGCAATGTCGCCCAGCAGCTCGGCGCGCAGGATGTCGCGATCCGCCGTCACCATCTGCTCATCGCAGATGAAGGCTTCGGCGATATCGCCCAGGAACATCTGGGTTCCCGCCGTCTTGCCCGGATTGAACTTGCCGCCCAGCACCACCTCACGATTGATGCCGGCCGCTTCCAGCGTGGGCGGCGTGCCGGTCCAGTTGCGCGGGGCGACCGAGTTGACCCCGACCATCGGCGTCTTCGTCACCGGGTCATAGCTGGCCCAGACGAGATAGCAGTTGCCCGCGACGAACCCCACCGAACTGGTCGAACAGGTCAGGTCGCCATGCTGGAGGTTGAGCGCATTGTTGAGCATGTAGAAGGCGATGTCCGTCGGCGATCCATCCACCCCGGCCGCGAAGAACTGATAGGCAACGCCGCTGGTCGCCATCGCGGCATCCCATTTGATGACGATCGCCGCGAAATAACCGCTGTTGTTGAGGATGAAGTTCGGCACATGGAACGGCAGCTCGCCCGAGCCGGTCACGCCGCCGGGGAATTTGATCACCGGCTTGGCGTTGCCGGCCATGCCGGTGCCGACGACGATCGCGTCATCACTGGTCAGGCCCATATAGCCCTTGCGCCCTGCCACGCGCAGCAGCTTGCCCGAGCGGCGCACATTGTCATTGTCGGGCTTGATCCAGACTTTGAGCGCATCATAGGCCAGCAACCGCCGATCGCGGTCCGACAGCGTGTAGATGGGCCGCGCCGGCATGTTCGGCATGGCGAAGGGAACGCGGGTGATGGCGGAAACGGCCATGATTATACCTCCTGGGTAGCGGCAAGGGTTTGGATGGTGGCGAAGATGTCGAGCGGGCGACCGTCGATCAGGCTGTAGCGCCGCCAGTCGGCCCGCTTGAACACGGACCGCTGCCCCCCGGCGAAGCCCTGCGAGGGCGGATTGGTGACAGCCTGGTTGCCATAGGCCACCCGCGCCGTTTCCACGGCACCGGCGGGAATGGCGCTGGACATGTTGGCGACCAGCTTCGACGGATCTGCCTGGTCGATCAGGACGGTGCTGATCGTCGCGGTGGCGCCGGCGCTGTTGCTATGCGAGAAACCGCCGTTCCCGGCCGTCAGGACGATCGTCTCACCATCGCGCGTCAGCGGATGGTTGAAGGTCGCGGTCAGCTTCGATCCCGCCCAGCTGGCCGACTGCATCAGCAACGCCGCCGTTTCGCCGCGGATCAGCCAATCGGCCATCGCCTCGCCCGACAGCGCGCCACGCCAGGCCTCTTCCGGCGCCTTGTAGTGGATCGTGTCGGTGTCGAAGTCGGTGAAATATCCCGGCGGCAGGATATGGATGTCGGCATTGTTTCGGGCCAGCTCGACCTGCGCCAACGCGGAATAGGCAGGCTCCTGAAGATTGCCGCGCGCGACGATCGTCTGATGATAGAAAAGCTGCGGCGCGGCGGCCTGCGCCGTGCGGGACGTGATGTCCGTCTTCATGATCGCCCATGCCGCCTCGACCTGGCTGCGATAGCTGGCATTGCTCCAGTCGGCTTCGCCCTGGTCGATCAGGACATGAACCTCCAGCGCCAGCCCGTTCGCCGTCGCGATCGTCTTGGCGCTGTCGATCGAGGCGAGGGCATTGAGCCAGGCCTGCTTGCGATCGGTGCCGTCATAGATCAGCTGGGCAAAGCTGCTGGAGCCGAACCCGAAGGAGGCGCCGGCAACATAGACCGAGCCGTCATAGCCGTTGGGGCCATTGAGGTGCGTGGCGAGCGCCGTGACGAAGCTTTCCCGAGTCGCGCCGCCCTGCACATGCTGGCCCGTCGCGCCCAGCCCCTCGCGCATGGGAACCAGACTGGCGATGCGCGCGGCGTCGATCGGGACGGTGCGGGCCAGCACGCCGCCGCCGATATCGACGTCGCCGTCGAGATTGCCCTGGTGCGGCATGGTGCCGCCGTTCCACGTCAGAAGGCGCGACGCGAACGGCGCACCGCGCAGCATCATGGCGGTGTTGCGCGTCTGCGGACCGGTGACACCGGTCGGGTTGGTACCATAGGAGCCGGCGCCGACGCTGTTCGACTGGCCGATCACCACGACATAAACGATCTTGGTCGGCGCGGCCGTCGCCGGCTCGCTTACCGGCCAGATCGCGTGGCGGACCTTGTGCCGGTCGCGGATCAGGTCGCCGTCGTTGCAGCTGATGCGCACCAGCCCCGGCGCGGAGCCGTTGGGGCGCTGGATCACCTGATAGCCGGTCACGCCATATTGGCTGAAGGTAAGCTGGCGCTTCATGCGCGTCGGGCCATTGGGGCTGTCGATCACCGCCCAGAGCTGGGGCACCTTGTTATGGTCCCCCTGGATGGTCAGGCCGTCCAGCACACGCGGATGCAGACGGATGCGCTGGCCCGGTTCATAGCCGGCGAGCGGCTGCCCCGCCTCATCCCATTCGGTGACGCGCAGGAAATCGAAATCCACGGTACCGGGGCGGCCCAGCATCTCGCCATATTCGGCGATGATGCGCCGATCGAACATATCGAACGACAGCATGGATTGCCCGCCCAGCGCGCGGACCAGCGGCATCATGCCGCCCGACACCATCCCTTCGCCGCCATCCAGCACCAGATTGTGCAGGTAGACCTTGCCCTTGAGCGGATCGACATAGAACAGCCCGCCCTGATCATCCTCGACCAGGATCATCATGCCGCCCACGACATGGGCAGGGGCGACTCGCGGCGTACCGGCGGACCGCACATCCTGTTGCCGGCGGCCAAGATTTTCCGTGCCGATATCGCCCGCGCGCGCGTCCGCCTCATTTTCGAAGCCTTCCGTCACGGATACGCCAAGGTCCGTGAGCGCTTCCGCGAGATCACCGACCTGCCCGCTCAGGCCCGGAACATCGACGCCGCCATTATCGGTGATATCCTCCGGCGGACTGATCGAAATGAGATAGGTTTCCTGACCATTGCCGTAGATCCGGACCTCGGGCAGGCCATAGAGCGCCGTCGGCGGCACGACATAGTCGAGCGCGCCGGGCGCGCCGGCCTTGCCGATGACGAAGCTGTATGTCAGCACGCCGTCCGCCACGACGGGCGTCAGCACCGCACCCAGGCGCACATTGCTGACGCTGTTCTTGTTGTGGTTCAGATTCTGCCAGCGCAGCTCCACCGCATTGTTCGCCGGGTCGACGGGATCGACCGCGCGCGCGATGCGGAAGGTGACGCGATAGGTTTTGCCCTCATAGATCGGGACGGCAATGCGCGGCGCGATGTCGACATAGCCCAGCAGCGGATCGACGTCCGCGCCCGTCAGGCGGAGCACGGCGCCCGCGGCGGCGCTGGCAACGATGGTGCCGATCGCCAGCGGCGGGCGCGCGACCGGGTCGCCGGTGATCGCCGTCGAGAAAAGGGCGCGCGCATCGCCCGCACGATCGTCATAGCGGGGCACCAGCGCCGCCAGCGGCTCGACCACCGCCAGCCGAGTATCGACCGCCTGCAATGCTGCGGGCTGGACCGCGGTGTCCGCCTTCGCGCCCTGCGCCGTGGTGGCCTTGCCGGCCAGCGCAGCGTCAAGGCCCGCCAGCTTGGCCCGCTCCGCTGCGGTCATGATCTTGGCCGTTGCCGTTTCGGCCAGCTCCGACACCGCTGCGCCGGGCTGCACGGCGGTGTCGGCCTTCGCGCCCTGCGCCGTGGTGGCCTTGCCGGCCAGCGCAGCGTCAAGGCCCGCCAGCTTGGCCCGCTCCGCTGCGGTCATGATCTTGGCCGTTGCCGTTTCGGCCAGCTCCGACACCGCTGCGCCGGGCTGCACGGCGGTGTCGGCCTTCGCGCCCTGCGCGCTGGACGCCTTTCCCGCGAGCGCCGTCGCCACCGCCGTGCTGACAGGCTTGTTCGCGTCGGACGTGTTATCGACATTCGGAAGGCCGACGTCGCCCTTCGCGAGCGCAACAGCACCGCTCTTGCCGGCGACCGACGTGACCGCATTGGGCTGTGCGCCGGGCGAAATCCCGGCAAGCTTCGTCCGTTCAGCGCCGGTCATGATCTTCGCCGTCGCGGTTTCAGACAGCGTCGACACCGGCGCGTCGGGCTGTACGGCGGTGTCCGCCTTCGCGCCCTGCGCCGTGGTGGCCTTGCCAGCCAGCGCCGTCGCCATCGCTGTGCTGACGGGCTTTTCCGCGTCGGGCGTGTTGTCGACGTCCGACAGACCGACATCGCCCTTCGCGAGCGCGACGGCCCCGCTCTTGCCGGCTACGCTCGTCACCGCATTGGGCTGCGCGCCGCCTGCAATGCCCGCCAGCTTTGCCTTTTCTGCGGCCGTGAAAGGCTGATCGACCGACGACTCGATTGAGGTGACGTTGGCTTTCAGCGCGGCGAGCTGCTGGCTGTAGGGATAGAGCCGGACATAGATCATGGGCGCGTCACTCCGGGGAACAGCGTGAAGGGGCCGGCCATCGCAAGCGCTTCGGCGGGAGCGAGACGGGTGATGATGAGGTCGTAGAAAAAGGGATCAGGCTGATTGGGCAGCGCGCCACCCGTCGGGCCGCCGGGCATGGCGGCGAGCGTGGTCTGATCGATGCTGATGCGGATCAGGCCCCCGGTGACATCAAGGATGCGGATGCCCTGCGCGTCGGTGGTGACGACGTTCAGCGTGACCAGAGCGTCGCCGGGCTGGGCGCCATAGAGCCGGATCTCCATCTTCAGCGTCGCGTCCGTCAGGTCGAACGGCGCGTCATCTTCGCCCAGGAACCCATATTCCTCGCGCAGGGGCATGTTGCGCGCCGCCTGAAGCGGCACCGTCGATACGTCCATGTCTGTTCCTATGTTGAGAAAGCGGGCGCTTAGGCGTCGCGCTCGACCAGTTCGCCACCGACGACGCGGTGCGTGATGTCCCAGTCGGGGCGGAAATGAGGGACTTCGAGATAGGGGCGGCCGTCGGCGTCCATCCACGCCTTCGGCCCGGCCGCGCATTCGGTGATGATGCCGGTGGCCGGCTCGTAGAAGACGACGATGATCATGCGTAAACGATCGTGGTTGCGAGGTTGCGGCCGCTGACCCACATGTTCGAAGGCCCCGTAAAGATGACCTCGACATCATAGGTGCCCGCCGGCAGAGTGTTCGATCCGGCTAACACAGCGCTGATCTCGGTCGTCCCGCCGCCGACGGAAAACACATCCACACCGCCGATTCTCAGCCACAGGTTGAAGTTCGCCACGGGCCCCGAATAGCCCAGCGCCAGCGCGGCAATGGCCTGGATCGAACCTGCGGACAGCAGCGTCACCGTCCGGGTCAGGACGGTGATGTCATTGCCGAAGCCGGTGCCCGGGACATCGGACGAAGCTGCAACGCTGGCGAACTGGGCGCTGTTGCCGGTGCCCGCCTTGATCCGGTCGACCAGCAGATCGGGGATATAGGCATAGCCGCCCTCCATCCCGAAGGTCGCGAGCGGCGTGCCATCCGGGCCGGTGATGGTGGTGACATCGACCGGCAGGCCGATCTTGTTGGTGTAGATCGGCCCCAGCACCGTGAAATCGCTGTCGATCGCACCGACGCGATAGCCCACCCGGACCTCATAGAAGGTCTCGGGCTGGAGCGGTGCGATGACATGCAGCACCGTATCCGTCGCCTTCAGCACCGCCGAGCTGATCCAGTCGGTGGCGCCCTGCACGCGATAGTCGATCAGCACCGTGTCGGCCGACGTCGCGCCGCTGGTGCCCGACACGATGATGGCGGGCTGCCCCTGGCTGGTCGACGTGTTGGCGATCGCCCATTCCGTTTCCACCGGTGCCGGCGGCTTGAGATCGGGCGGCGTCAGGCTGAAGGGCGGCGGCGGCGTTGTCGTCTGGCCCAGCGCAAAGGCGTGCTTGGCATAGGTTTCCGTCTCGCCCGCGAACGACACCTTGCCGGTCGATGGATCGGGTGCGCGACGTGTTATCAGAATCGGCTGATTGACCAGCCCCTCTTCGGGGACATTGAGATAGATGACGTCGCCCGTCTTGAGGCCGATCCATTCCGGCCCGGTTGTCCAGGTGAACGGCCCCGCCTCTCGGCTGTTGACGATGTCATAGGCGGCCAGCTGCCCCGGCTGCGTCGCTTCCTCGCCAGAGAACACCTGCACCAGCGGATATTCGATTTCCTTGGTCCGCTGGCCGCGATCCTGCGTCACATAGACCGGCACCGTGATCGCCTTGCCGGCAACGGTCTCCCAGTCGCTATCCTCATCAACATAGCGCGGGATCACCGTGTTGAAGCGGTCGCGCCGGGTTTTGGTCGACGGGAAGGACAGGCCGCCCAGCAGATGGTGGCTCTCGATCGTCGCAATGGCGGTGCGGGGCGTCGAAACCATGCACCCGATCATCGCCCCGGTCTTTGTCGGCCGGGCGCCGCCAGCCTGAAGTATCCGCTTGAAAGTGTCCCACTTGCTTTCGGTCGTCCACTCGACGCCGCCAACCGCCCACTGGTTCGCTTCGCACACATTGGCGCATTCGACGAACTCGGCGATGCGGATCGTGTCCAGCGGCGCGCCGATCCCGCAGGTCCGCTTGCCATTCTGCCAGCGGCCCAGCACCCAGGTCAGGGCGTGCAGGCCCGGATTGTCCGACCAGACATAGGTCGTCTCGTCGAGCGCACGACACGGCCCGGAACCGCCGGGATAGGTGCTGTCGAGCCGGGGATCGTAGACGCGTACCCATTTCCCGATCCACGCCGGTTCCGGTACGCCGACGCCGTAGAGTTCGCCCTCCTTGTTGAAACGCAGGCACCACATCGCATGCGTGATGCCGGACAGACAATGTGCGCTGGTCCAGCCCGGCGCGGTGCCGCCCATGAGTGAGAGGGCGAGCGCACTGGCCTGCGGACCGCCACTATGGACCTTCTGGCCCATATAGTCGTCCAGCCGCCCGATCGCATTGCCGTCGGCAGCGAAGGTGACGACCTCGCCGTCGACGGAGAATTTCTCGATACTGTCGATTGAGCCGCCAACGCTGAGCATCGCGCCGAACCAGAGCAGATCGTGGAACTTGGTGTAGCCGGGGCGCGAATTGGTCTTTGCGAACATGCGCAGACCCGACATGCGCGTGCGCCCCATGGCATAGGGCAGGCCGCTCTGCGGGTCGGTCCTGAAGTTGGTCGCGCTGCCCTGCAGGTTCGCGCCCGGCCGCTTGGCGAGAACCATATAGGCGATATTGGAGGCTGCTGTTATGCCCGAGCCGATCGCCGCAACGACTGGGTTGCCCGTAACGATGCCGTAAATCTGCACGGCTGTACCCACCACCGTCCCGATCGTGCGGATTGCCTTCGCCATTACAGGACACTCCAGGCGCGGAGGATTGCGTTCGGGGTCAGCGTTACAAGGCCCGGGTGATCCTCATGGAAGCAGAAGATATTGCCGTTGCCCGCATAAAGACCGACCGATCCGATCGGACTATCCCCTTCGATCTCGGCAATGTCGCCCAGCAGCATGCGCGAATAGGGAATGGCGGTCAGGCCGATACCGTCCGCCATGTCGGCAAGGGTTGCATATCCCAGCCGCTCGAGCGCGCGAGTGGCGCTAAGCGCCGACGAATAACTGCCGGCCTTGCTGATCGCGACCTTGTAGCCCAGCTGCTTGAGGTGGAACGCGACGACCTTCGCGCAGTCGACCTTGCCCCACGCGAACGGCTTGTCGCGATATCTGGCGAGCGTCGCCTCCAGCGCCGCGTGCCGCCGCTCCAATGGCGTCATAGAGTCTGCATCCGTTTGGCGGCAGCGGAGGCGAGGGCGCCCAGGCTGCTCTTTTGGGTCGTTCCAGCTGGCGGCTTCGCGCCCCAGTAGAGATTGACGTCGGTGCCGGTCATGAACTCAAGGCCCAGTTCACCGGGCCAAATGCTTTGGTGCCAGCTGTCCGACGCGCGCTGGCCTTCCTCGACCTCGAACAGGCGTTCGAACACGCTGACGATGGTGTAGGAAACGGTACGCTCGCCGCTCTCGCTGATCGCGACCGTTGGAACATCGATCTCGCCCAGGAACAGTGTTTCCGGCGTCCCCAGCACCGCGCCCGAATAGGGATCGATCGCGCCGACCATGATCCGCACCGGGCTGCCCTGCATGTCGGGATGCGAGAGGATCGCGGCAGCGCTGACATCCGGCGGAAACAGCGTCAGCTCGACTTCGGGCGCGCTGTCGTCCATATCCTCAGACATCTCCGACAGGCTGGCGATCGTGCCGAAGGTCGGGTCCATGCCTCGATACATCTCGCCCCCGATCGGGAATTCAGCGGAGCCGTCGAGCAGGCGCAGCGTGTAGCCGGGAAAGTCTATCCGGATCGCGCCGAACAGCCATGGCGCCGGCTGCGCCAGCGCATTTTTGAGCGTTGCGTCCAAGGATTTTCCCCAACGGAAAGGGGCCGCCGGTCAGGGCAGCTCTTGTCGACTAACGATGTCGGTCAGTTCAGGCGGGTAGAACGCCGCCCAGCGCCAGGCCGCAGCCAATCATGAAAGATACGATGGCGATGCCGGCGCATATGATCGCGCACTTGTAGAAATTCATGCCCTGTTGATTGGCCAATTCTTCTTTCGCCGTATCCCGATCGACGATGTCGGCGGCCAGAGTGCGGCGCAGCCGTTCAACCTCGTGCATCGACTGAAAATAGAATCGGTCCTGCGAAAGAAACGCCATCAGATAGGAGGCCAGGGTCATGCCGATACCGACACAGAAGAGCCAGAAGGCGGCCCAGATCATAGGCAGGTTGAAATGCAGGGAGCCGGCCTTGCCGGTCGCATTTCCGACAAAGGTGAACAGGCCGATGAGCGCACCGCCATTGGCGACCATCAGCGCCCCGAGGCCCTTCTCGGAAAGCGAATGTTGCTGCCGCACCCGCTCCGCTGCGTCTGCGCGCGATGCCCCGAGATCTTCAAGCGTGCGGGTTTCCAGGGTTGCCATACTGAGCTGCATATCACGCACTTTCCGACAAGTTAAATTCGAAGCTGGCGCGCCGTTCGGCGGATAAAGGCCTATCCTCACTATTTTCTGCTCTGGCCCTGTTACAAACGGGATCAGCAGGGGCATCTCACTGAGGTCCATCACGCACTTTCCGCCAGAGTAAACTCAAAGCTGGCCATGTGATCGACCGAGATCTGCCAGGACACTTCATCCCCCGGCGACACGAGGCCTTCGATCATCGGCTTGGCGATCTCGACGACGTCATTCACCGAAAGACCAACGCGCAGCATGGGCCAGACGTCGGCGACACCATTGCCGGATCCGTCCAGGATCAGGTTGTCGGCCATCAGGTGGATATAGCGACGGCCGGCATGGTTGATGGACAGGAATTGTCCCTCGCGCAGGTAGAAGTTGGGCGTGCAGCCCTTGAGCGGCAGCGACGTGCCGGCGGTGGCGATTGCTGAAACCTTCGGCGCGCCGACCGGACCGACAATCAGGCCCGGCTGCGGCCATGGCATGCGCAGACGATCCGACCGGGCGCGCAGGAGCCGGGACTGGACTATCAGCGCCTGGTCGCGTGTATCCATCGGAGGCAGAGTGACGCGGAGGCCAAACCTGGTGCCCAGCGCATCGTCGGCGACCTTCTTGATCTCGTCCTGCTTCTGGTCGATCGACTTGCGCAGTTCGTCGGCCATCTGCTCGACCGACTTGGTGCCGGTGGGGTGTGCATTGAGGCCGTGAAGGTTGGGGTGGATGTCGAAAAGCTGCCCAAGATCTGCCAAAGCTTTCGGAGAAACCGGACATGACCAAGCGCAAGACCGCCGGCACCATCTCCGTCACGAAGGATGAAGCGGACCGGCTCTACATCGAGCTGGGCAAGGTGCGGGCATGGCTCTCCGGCTTCGCAGCGGCGAGACAAGGCGGACAGGGCATTGCCCTAAACGCTGGCCCGTCGGGCGCGGACAGCCTGCGCCAGGTGCAGAACCTGCTGCGGGAGGTGAAATGACTGATAGGAAGGATCGCCGGACCGATAGCTTGCTGCGCATGGACAAGGTGCGCGAGCGCACAGGCCTTTCCGCTGCCACGATCTACCGGCGCGAGGCCGCCGGCACATTCCCGAAGCGTGTCGCCATCGGCGTGCGGAGCGTGGCATGGTATGAGAGCGACATTTCGGATTTTGTCGCGGCGCCTATGACCTATCGAGCGGAGGCAGCATGATACAATTGATGGCAGCCATCGGTAGCAGGGGAGGGGCGGATTGACCGCCCCTTTTTTGTGTGCACATCTGCGCGAACATCGTCGCAATCGGCGCGAAAACAGTGATTTTCTTCTGGGGGCATCCGTGGGGGCATCTGGCGCTCAATGTCAGATGGAAGTAACGCAAATCTGCGAAGGGTGTGGGCCTGTTCAGTAGGTGCCGGGCCCACCATCGATTGCTTTCAAGACAGTTCTGATGCTATAATAACCATCTGAAAAAGAGGGGTTTTTCAGCGTTTTTGCTGAGGACAGGCCAGGACAGACCAGGACATTTCAGCGAATCTGTGGGCATAATTGCGGGCATGGCGGGCCGATTTGAGGGTATAATCTCATGTCGCTGACCATCGTCGAAATTAAGAATGCCAAGCCTCAGGCCAGCGATTATCGCCTTGCCGATTCTCAAGTACTCTTTCTCCACGTCACAACGGCCGGCGGAAAATTCTGGCGGTACCGATATCGAATCGGGCCCAAGGAAAAGACGCTCACCCTTGGCCGCTATCCCGAGCTTGGCCTCGTCGCTGCACGGGAGGCCCATTACGAGGCGCGCAATCTCGTCTCTGAAGGAAAGGATGCGGCGCTGGAGAAACAGAAGGCTAAGATCGCCAGGATCGAGGACGCGAAGGTGACGTTCAGGAAACTGGCCGAAGAATGGCTGATCGACCAGGAGCCGATCTGGTCGGTCTCGAACGCCAAGCGGGTTCGCAACCGATTCGAACGCGACCTTTATCCCTTGTTCGGCAATCTTCCGATTGGTCAGATCGAAAGCGCGCCTATCCTGCGCGCGCTCCGAACAATCGAGGCCTGAGGATCTATCGAAACGGCTAAGCGCGTGCGCGGCGTGTCTTCCGGCGTGCGAAGAGGGAGGGGCTCGTCGATCACGCGATCCTGCTAGAGATCGACGAAATCAAGGATGCTCTCAAACCGGCGCGCCGCGGATCGAAACAGCCAGCGCTTACAGAAGTGCCTGAGGTCCTCGAATTTCAAAAGGTCGTGGACCGGTCTACCTCGAGCCTGACCGTCAAGCTTGCCTCCCGACTTCTGGCCCTGACCCTGGTCCGGGTTGAGGTTCTGCGAACCGCCCTCTGGACCGAATTCGAAGGCATCGACTGGGATAATCCCGACGCAATTCCGAACGCACCCATCTGGCGTATTCCTGCGAGCCGAATGAAGCTCGACGTCGAGGATAAAGGCAATCCGGCCTTTGGGCATGACCGCATCAGGCCGTAGAAGTGCTCCGCGCGCTGCGGCCTTTGACTGGCGGCTCTGACCTGCTCTTTCCGAGTGCAAAATCCTGGCGCGAGTCCATGTCGGATGCCGCTCTGAGCACTATGTATAAACGGATGGGAGCCGGTCGCTACAAGAACATCATGGTGCCCCACGGATGGCGATCGTCATTCTCAACCATCATGAATGAGCGGGCGGCCGAGCTTGAAAGGGATGGAGACCGGATGGTGATTGATATGGTCCTCGCCATGAGCCGCCGGGAGTATCGATGTCGGAATGGTCCTATAACCGATCGCGGTGCCGCAAGCCGCGAGGGGCGCTCATCCAGATCTGGGCTGACCTCATAACCCACGGCCTAGACCCGGCGCAAGATGTGGTCAGCCAATACCTGAACGGTAGCCTAAAGGATCTGCAATAAAATCCTCGATGTCGCTCTCGTACCAGGCAACAGAGCGCAATCCGATACGGCGGCGGCGAGGGAAGCGACCCGCAGTTTCCAGCCGATAGATAGCCGAAACGGACAGCCCGGTTTTTGCGGTGACATCAGGTTTCCGCAGGAGCCGGTCTGTCCGGCGGTCTTTCCCGTAGGTCGTTCTTGCGTCCGCAGCAATCGCCGCGCCAATAGGGCATTCAGATGTGTCAGACTTCATGGCGACTGAGTGTCGTCCGGGTCCGCCTCGATGTCGGTGAGGGCGAGCAGACGCTTGTTCTGCTCGCCCTTGGCGGCCGTACTTCGACGAAACTTCGCGTTCGAAAGCTGCCTGAATTGCACCTGCATCAAAAAGAATGGCGATGACAGCGCTTAATGCCTTAATTATATGCAAGATAATTGAACGGATAATTTTATGAATAAATGTAGAGATTCGTTACAGTGCAGTAATAGTGGTGTCTTATTCTCTTATATATCAACGAAATATCTGTTCAAAGTGCAATAATTATACTAATTATTCTATATTTTATTTTATACCTCGTTAAGGTGGGTTGCATATATATTGGGTGCCGGCTTGTTTTTAGCGCCCGACGAACGATCAAAGATCATCGTTTCGACAGCTTCACCGTGACGAGGCCACGCCAAATCGGTGCCAGCGGGATTGCCGTCGGCCGCGAAGCGCACGAAGGCGGCGGCCATGACATCGGCAATTTTATTGGCCGTCATCGTGTTGCCGGTAAGCTGATCGGTCCTTTCGCAATTGTCGAAGGCATAGGCGATGTCCGCGCAATGCGGCACACCGACACGCCCGTCGAGAAGGTCTGGCGCATAGGTGAACCAGTATCCGTAAGCCGGAGCGCCACCTTGCGCCTTTTTCAGATCGAGTTGACGAAGTGCAGCCACTCGCCAGGCGATGCCGCTGACGACCCCGCCCAGATCGTTCATGGACAGTTTCGGAAAATCCTTGCGGAGCGCGGCGAGCATGAGCGGGGCTTTTTCAGGGCCGTATATGCCTTGCAGCCGCTTGCGCAGGCCTGCTTCGTCAACCACCATTGTCGAAAGGCGAAATTCGTCGCGGACGCTGCCGACAATCAGTGGAACGTCGCGGGAAACCGCTGGAGCGCTCCTTTCCCACGGTGCTTCTGGTATGATGTTTCCATCTACCACCGGGGCCCATGTGCGCGGCAGACGTATGGGGCCGGCCGTCAGGCCCGGAATGGAAGGGCCGGTGGACCGGCTGGCGAATTCGGCCTGGCCGGCTGCGATGAGCGCGTCGGCGGATACCGCCTGTAAACCGGCCAGATCGTTGACTCCAAGACGTTGCATGACAGCACGGGTCGTTTCGCGCGCCGTTGCCTGAGGCTGCGTCGGTGGGAAGGAGCCGCTCATCACGATCGCACGATGGAACAGGCCTTTCGCGTGGGGCATCGCCATCAATGTCGATACCTTGCCCCCGCCACCGGACTGGCCGAAGATGGTCACGCGTGACGGGTCGCCACCAAATTGGGCGATATTCGCCCGCACCCATTGCAGCGCGAGAACCAGATCGGTGATACCGGCGTTGCCGGATCCTGCGTAGCTCGCGCCTGCCACTTCCGACAGATCCATGAAACCCAAAGCGCCCAGCCGGTGGTTCACGGTCACGACCACGGCGCCATGCGCAGCAAGCCGTGCGCCCTCATAGGCAGGCTGCTCGTGCGCCGATCCGGTGACATAGCCGCCGCCATGCAGCCACACCATGACCGGCAAGGCGGGCGAGTGTCGGGGCGAGAGTGTCCAGATGTTGAGCGTCAGGCAGTCTTCGCCTGGGTGGCCGTCATTCCAATCGGCAATGAACGCCATTTCGTCATTGGACCAGTCGCGGGCGGGCTGGGGGCAGGTTGGACCCAGGCTGAGTGTCGAGCGGACACCTGTCCAGGGTTCTGGAGAAGTAGCGGGAAGGAAACGGCGATCGCCGCTGACCTTGCCGCCATAGGGGATGCCGCGGAATATATAGGTTCCGCCGCGAGTGAACCCGCGCACGCGCCCGCTTTGCGTTTCTACGGTTGCGTCGATTGGGGTCGCCACTTGGGGCGTTTCTGCAAGGGAAGCTTTGGCGTCATGCCGTTGTGCCGATGCTTCGGAGGCGACCAGCGCGGCGGTCGCAAGCGCTCCACCGAATAAGGAGCGACGGCTCACGTCGAACGGTTCATCCGAGGGCATCGATACTCACTCCAGCTATCAGATTATATGCGTAGCGCGCGGCTGGAACGGCAGGTTTGGATCGTTGCCGACAGGGGCGGGCCGCTTGGCCGAATGAATTTAAGTACAGGCCTGGTATCTGGCCTGCGTGGCAAAACCGCCGCACCGGTGGGGTGCGGCGGCTGCCTTATGCATCAGAAGTCGAACGAGACGCGTACGCCGTATGTGCGTGGCGCACCGAACTGGAAGTTGAAGATGTCGTCCGGCCCTGCCGCAATATAACCGGCGAAAGCCAGCGGACGTACATTTTCCAGATTGCGGACGAACGCCTGAACGTTGAACTTTCCGTTCTCCGGCTTGTACGACAGGCTGAGGTCACTTTGCGTGTAAGCTGCCTGACGGGAGTCGTTGTAGTTGAAGAAGGTCAGGAAATAATCGCTTTTGAACCGCGAGAAGGCATTCGCCGTGATCGTCCCGGACGAACCGAGATCGAACACATGCTCATAGCCCACGCCGATAACGAACTTCGGCGTCTGGGCAAGGCGATTGCCCGCCAGATTCGGGTTGTCGATTGCAAGAAGCGACGTCTGGTTGGGAACCGCAGGGTTCAGAACAGCATAGGAAGCGATGAATTCATCATATTTCGCATGCAGGTAATTGAACGTCGCATTGAAGCGATCATTGGGCGACAGATTGATGACCGTTTCGACTTCGATGCCGTAGATGGTTGCCTTACCTGAATTGAAGGTCTGGGCACCCAGGGCGGCGTCAAGAAGGACGTCGTTCTGAAGATCCTTATAGTCGTAGTAGAAGCCCGCGACGTTAAACTGGTTGCGCGCCGCGCCACCAAAGTTGAATTTCAGACCGCCTTCATAGGCCGTGTTGGTTTCCGGCTTGAAGGTGCCGACCGAATCGAAGCCGCCCGCCTTGTAACCGGTGGACATCTTGCCGTAGATCAACGTGTCGGCATTCGGCTTGTAGTTCAGGCCCACCAGATAATTGAAGTGATCGCCGTTATAGCGCAGATTCAGCGCGTTGGTTGCCGGGGCCGTAATCTCCACCAGTCCGGAATTGAAGCGGAAGCCGTAATTATTATAGACCGCGCGGCGCTTGTCCTTCGTATAGCGAGCGCCGCCTACCGCTGTCAGTGTTTCAGCAAGCGGAACTTCGACCTGACCGAACACGGACCAGCTTTCGCTGGTAGTTGGGCGACGGAAGTAGTTGATGTAGCTGCCATTAGCGCCAACGAAGGGATTATACAGGCCACTATCGGTGGTCAGCTTTTCTTTGAAGAAAAAGGCGCCAGTCTGCCATTGAATGCCGCCTGCATCACCATTCAAGCGAAGTTCGTGACTTTGTGTTTTGACTGTGCCGCCCCAGTTCTTGCTGAGATAGGCTGGACCAAGGCCAAGTTCACCATTAGTAGAGGTGGAACGATAGCCACCCGTATAGGTCAAGGTCGCCAGACCAAAATCATAAGCGATGCGCCCGCGAACAGCATCGGACTCCAGATTGAATATGCCGGTTCCTGTAAGCGCCGCATCATAAGTGTTGCGATTGATCTTGGCCAGGAAATTGGTGTTCTGAGGGATGCATTGCACACCCGGCGTGTTCGGCCCAACTTCGATATAGCCGTTCAACTGGCAGTTGGCGCCCGGTGCGTTTGCGGGCAGGTTCATGTTCGCATAGGCCTGCGATGCCGGGACGATTTCCTGTTCGGCATGTTCATAGGTCGCATCGACCGTCAGGCCATCCACGGGCGTCAGGCGCAGGGTAGCGCGGCCAGCCCAGGTGTGGTCGTCGCCACTGCGCTGCCCCTTCCGCGCCGTGAACTGCGGCAGCGACAGGAAAGTGTTGTTATGCTTGTTATAGCCCTTGTGGTCGGAATAGATACCGGCGACGCGGATGGCACCGATATCGCCCAGCGGAACATCGACCCCGCCCTCGGCGATGACCTGGTTATAGTTGCCATAGGTCGCGGATGCATTGACGCCAAACTCCTTGCCGGGCTTGCGCGTGATGAAATTCACTGCGCCGCCAGTGGAGTTGCGACCGTAAAGAGTGCCCTGAGGGCCGCGCAGTACCTCGACGCGCTCCAGGTCGAAGATCGCGGCATTCAAAATAGTCGGGCGATTGATATATTCGCCATCAATGTTCACCGCGATCGACTGATCCTGGCTTTCGCTGTTGCTCAGCGTGCCGACGCCGCGAACGGTAACGCGCGTGGCTGTGGTGTCGCTGGTGATCTGAAGCGACGGTGAAACCTTTTCGACGGACGCAACATCCGTCACACCGGCTGCGGCGAGCTGCTCGCCCGACAGCACTGCAATCGCGATAGGCACATCCTGTACCGACTGCTGCCGGTTCTGCGCCGTGACGATGATGTCTGCGGACATGTCTGCCGGTGTGTCGGCGGCTGCCGATGCGGTGCCGGCCTCTTGGATGTCTTCGGCGGCCTGTGCCGCCATACTGCCGCCGAACGCCATCATCATCGCAAGCGCCGACGTGCCAAGAAACAGCTTCATGCTATCCTCCCCTTTGTGTCTGACTGGCTGTTCCAGTCCTATGAATAACAATGATCGTTCTAGTTTAGTTATTCTGGATTCGTCAAGAGATTTCGTCAGCGCGAAAAATGCTGAGAAGGACGATTCAGTCCGATCCCTGGGACTTGATCCTGCCGATAGCGTTCTTGTCGAGCGGGCGAATCATGACGTTTCGGAACATCACTTCGGCCCATTCCATTTCCAGTGCGATACGGCCCTTGGTGAGAGGGGTTTTGTTGCCATCGCGATCGGTTTTCAGCATTTGGAAGATAGTGTTCACGATACGACCATTGACGAGATGGGCTGCCTGATCGCCAAAGGCATAGAGGTCGATCCTGTTCCAGTCGTCGAGCCGTTCATACTCGCCGGAATGGCGGTGCCATTGGCGGCTGTAAGCGCCCGCCTTGACAGGCGTTTGATAGTCGGAAGGGAAAGCCGGGATCCAGTTGGGCCATAGCGGCGTCCCGCCCAGCGATGGTCCCTGTAGCCCAAGCGTGTTGACCATGATTGCGTCGCCGACATCGCCTTCCTCCAGTTGGAACTCGACGCAATCGGGGAACAGGCGATCGGTTTCCGGTCCCATATGATAGAGGATGCCGCTATTACGCCGTTGCAATTTGCGCGGCGGCCAGCGGGTTTCGCCGTAGCGAAAATCGAGGCGGAGGTGGTAATTTTCCCATTCCGCAACGGTCGAGATATGACCGGGAGGCGCGCTCTCGCCGCTATAGGCAGGTGGCAGGAAATGCAGAATGCCGCCCCGCTCGATCGAGACGGCGCCCAGTTTATCGATGTCCCCGATCCCCTCCTGGTAGAAGCGCCAGCCGTCGAGGGATTTGCCGTCGAACAGCGGTTGCCAGCCGCTCTCTGCGTCGGCCGCGTGGGAAGGCAGGGCGAAGAGCGACGACAGGGCCAGACATGTGGAACTGGCGATCAACTCCCGGCGATTCATATGCTCACACCTCCTGTTTTGTCGGTTATTCTGCCAAGCCCATCACCCGGCGGTTCAATGTGCGATCTGCACCGCCAGCCGCGAAATCGTCGAAGGCATGTTCGGTGACTTGAATGATGTGCCGCTGGATGAAGGGAGCACCTTCCGCTGCGCCGACCTCGGGATGTTTGAGCGCGCATTCCCATTCCAGCACGGCCCAGCCGGGGAAATCATTCTTCGCCATCTTCGAGAAGATCGCCGGGAAATCGACTTGACCGTCACCCAGAGACCGGAAACGACCGGGACGGTCGGCCCATCCCTGATAGCCGCCATAGACGCCCGAACGGCCCGATGGGCGGAACTCGGCGTCCTTCGCATGGAAGCATTTGATGCGTTCGTGGTAGATGTCGATAAAGGCCAGATAGTCCAGTTGTTGCAACACGAAATGGCTGGGATCGTAAAGGATGTTGGCGCGCGGGTGATTGCCGACCCGATCGAGAAACATCTCAAAAGTCACGCCATCGTGCAGATCCTCACCGGGATGGATTTCGAACGCTGCGTCGACGCCATGATCCTCGAAAACATCTAGGATCGGCTTCCAGCGCCGGGCGAGTTCGTCGAACGCATCCTCGACCAGTCCCGCGGGACGTTGTGGCCAGGGATAGACATAGGGCCAGGCCAGTGCGCCGGAAAATGTGGCATGAGCGGTAAGGCCCAAGCGCTGGCTGGCACGGGCGGCCTTCTTGACCTGATCGACGGCCCATGCCTGCCGGGCAGCCGGATTGCCGCGGACTTCGGGCGCGGCGAAGGCGTCGAACTGCGCATCATAGGCGGGATGGACGGCTACAAGTTGCCCCTGCAAATGGGTCGACAGTTCGGTGATCGACAGCCCATGCGCGGCGAGGGCGCCTTTCACTTCGTCGCAATAATCCTGACTCTCGGCGGCCTTCGCAAGATCGAACAGGCGCGCGTCCCAGCTTGGAATCTGCACACCCTTATAGCCCAGTCCGGCAACCCAGCGGGCGATGGAATCGAGGCTGTTGAACGGTGCGGTGTCGCCCGCGAACTGCGCCAGGAAAATGGCCGGGCCAAGGATCGTTTTCATGTCATTCTCCGGGAACGAGGAGGGGCACCCAGCCTGCCTGCCGGGCGCTTGCGTCCACAGCGGTGGAGATAAAGGCCATCGAGCGGACTCCGTCGTCTATGCCGGGCAGCAAAGGCGCGGGTTCGCCGCGCAGAAGGCGGGCGAAATCGGCATAGAGGTTGGCGAAGGCCTCCAGATAGCCTTCCGGATGGCCGCCGGGTGTCCGGCTGGCTATGCGTGCATCAGGGCCGAGCGCCGTGTCGCCAGCCTGAATAATCTCGGTGCGGCCATTGCCATGATGCAGGATGAGGGCGTTGGGCGATTCCTGCCGCCAGTCCAGTCCGCCCGTTTCGCCATAGACGCGAATATGCAGGCCGTTACGTTCACCGACCGCAATCTGGGACGCCATCAATACTCCGCGCGCGCCATTGTCAAAGCGCAACAGCACAGTGCAGTCATCGTCCAGCGCCCGGCCCGGCACCACGGCGGCCAGATCGGCCAGCAGTTCGGTGACAGACAGGCCCGTGACGAACTCCGCCAGATGGAAGGCATGGACCCCGATATCGCCAATGCAGCCGCCAAGCCCTGAGCGCGCGGGATCGACACGCCATTCGGCCTGCTTGCCGCTGGCTTCACCTGCCAGCCATCCCTGCGGATATTCGACCACGACCTTGCGAATCTTGCCCAGCCCCCCCGCAGCGATACGGGCGCGGGCTTCGCGCACCAACGGATAGCCCGAATAGGTGTAGGTGAGGGCGTAGGGCTGCCCTGATGCGCGGACCAAGTGGCGCAGTTCGAGCGCTTCGTCCAGCGTCGCCGTGGCGGGCTTGTCGCTCAACACGGGCAGGCCTGCGGCCAGCGCGGCTTTCGCGGCCGGCAGGTGCAGATGGTTGGGCGTGACGATCGACAGAAAATCGATGCCATCGTCCCGGCCCGTTTCGGCGGCAATCATCGTGTCGAGATCTGCATAGGCCCGCGCGGCATCGATGCGGTACCGTTGCCCGGCATCGCGGGAGCGAGCAGCGTCGCTGCTGAACGCGCCCGCGGCCAAGGCAATGGCGCCGTCCAGTTCTGCGGCGATGCGGTGCACCGGCCCGATAAATGCGCCGGGACCACCGCCGACCATTCCCATGCGAAGCTTCGTCAACGCTATTCTCCTAGACCGGCCGGGGCAACCATGGTGATGCGGCTCAAGCGATGGTCTCCGGCGCTGTGATCGAGAGGTCGAAGGCGATATCGGCGGCGGAGCGGCCTACGAAGAGGCGGGGCGATGCAATGTCCCGCCAGCCATCGTTCCAATATTGCAGGCGGCGCGTAGGGATCGTGATAGTCAGATCGCGTCGTTCGCCCGGATGTAGATGCAGCTTGGCAAAACCGACCAGCGCCAGTTCCGGCTCCCGGCGATAGATCTGTATCACGTCGCTGCCCGGCCGGTCGGACCGGTTCTCCACCGTGGCCGTGACGAGGCAGCCATCCTCGACGGTCGTAATGCTGGCGGAGAGCAGGGCCATATCCGCATAGCCGAAGCCCGCGCCCAGCGTGTGCCGGGGATTGGCCATGCCGCGATACCCCAGCCGGGTTCCCTCACGGTAGGCAAGATCGCCGTTCGCGTCGGGCGTCAGCGACAGGGCGGGATAGTCCGCTTCCTGCCGCGCGATGGATACGGGCATCCGCCCGCCCGGTTCCAGATCGCCCGCCAGCACCTGCGCGATGGCAGTGCCGAACCCTTCGCCCGGATACCAAGCGACGAGCAGGGCCGCGGCTTTATCCTCCCAACTGGTATCGAACGCGTGACCGACATTGGCGATAACGGCGGTGCGCGGGTTGGCGGCGGTGACAGCCTCGATCAGCGCCACCTGTTCTTCGGGCAGGTGAGTGTGGCTGCGGTCCTTGCTTTCCACGCTGGCGTCGGACGTTTCGCCGACGATGAGGATGACAGCATCGGCCTTTTGCGCCAGCGCGACCGCGCGACCCAGCATCGCTTCGGCCGAGTCCGGGCGGCGGATGCCATACCATAAACCATGTACGCGCGCGGGATCATAGGTGAACTCGACCTCGACTGCATAATCCTGACCGGCGTTCAGTTTTATCGCGGCATGACGGGCATCGCCGCTCTTGAGCTTGCCCATCACATCTGATGACGGGATGGCTTCCTGTTGCGCGATCAGGTCAACCCCGTCGATCCGCATCGTGACCGGGCCGGTGGCGCCGACATAGAAAAGATGGTCGCCGTCATCCTGCGCATGGAACAGGCCCCGTGCCACGATGCGAGCGGGGCGACCGAGAGCGGCGACATCGTCGTGAACGCCCGCGAACCATACGAGCGAATTGGTGTCGCGGGTTTCGCTTGCGATCAGGCGCGCATCGTTGCCCTGTCCGTCATAATAATCCACGGTCATGCCACTGACATAGCCATCGCCCAGGTCGCGGACCGGGCTGACGGACATGGATGGCAGGCGGGGTTGCGGGTCGACGCCGGGTTCGTAATCCACATGCGCATGACCGGCGTAACGCGTCATGATCGCTTCGAGCGGGCGAACCGTGATGGGGGTGGCAGAAATCTTGGCGAAGGTGCCGCCTTGATAACAGGGAGCAGCCGCGTTCGGCCCGATGATCGCAACATGCCGGTCGCGTCCCGGAACCAGCGGGAGCAAGCTGCCTTCATTGCGCAGCAGCACGAACCCTGC
Source organism: Sphingobium lactosutens (assembly GCF_013393185.1). Lineage (GTDB taxonomy): Bacteria > Pseudomonadota > Alphaproteobacteria > Sphingomonadales > Sphingomonadaceae > Sphingobium > Sphingobium lactosutens_A. The sequence goes on from NZ_QJQX01000082.1 coordinate 87,165, forward strand.
GGCGGCTGCTTCCACCAGCAGGTCATCGGCCGCCTTGCCCGTGATCGGAGCGTTTTTCTCGCCCTTGAACCGGAGTGCAGCGAGCGCGACGCGTGATGCAGCGTCGGTCACGCGATCTTCGCTGATCTCACCCTGCGCGACCGCTTCGGCAGCTTTGGGACCAAGGAAGCGTGCGGGACCAGGCATTTCCAGATCCAGCCCGGCGTTGAGCGTCGCGACAGTGGAATGGGTGCCGAACCAGTCGCTCATCAGCACGCCGGGAAAGCGCCATTCGTCCTTGACGACGGCGGTCATGACATGGTGCTGCTCCGCGCACCAGTCGCCGTTGAGGCGATTATAGGCGACGAGCATCCCGCCGACCCCAGCGTTCGCGCACAGTTCGAACGGCAGCAGATAGATTTCGCGCAACGTGCGTTCATCGACAACGGCGTTCATGTGGTCGCGGTCGGTTTCGCTATCGTTGCAGACGAGATGCTTGGCGACCGAAGCGGTGCCGGTGGATTGCAAACCGGTCGCCCATGCGGCGCCTATGATACCGGCCAGCAGCGGCTCTTCCGAAAAATATTCGAAAGCGCGGCCTGCAAGCGGGCTGCGGGCAAGGTTGACGTTGGGCGCAAGGACCATGTCCACGCCCATGCGGATCGCTTCTCCGCCGACTAGCGCGCCCACGCGCTTGTTCAATTCTACGTCCCAACTCGCGCCCAGCGCGGTAGGGCAGGGGCTAAGAAGGGCGATGTCGCGTTCATCGACACGACCGCTCGCGATGCCCATGGGGCCGTCCGCCATGGCCAGCGAAGGAATTCCGGCCTCCTCATAGCCCACGGTGGTCCACATGGTGGCGCCCGCACTCATGGCCAGGCGCTGGCTGGGGGTAAGGTTATCGGTCAAGCGGGTTGCTCCAGCATGGAAAAGCGCATGATCTGCATCGCCTGCGCGCGAATGGCTCCGGCGACGCCTTCATCGGCTAGGCTGCCGTCGGGGGCGAAGGGGCGCTGCTCCACCGAATTGACGGCGATGCCGACCGGGGTCGGCCAGCCACGCATGGCGTGCACGACGTCGCGGAGCGCGGAAAGGGTGGTGCCGCAAGCCTGCCAGCCCGCTGCGGTGACGACCAACCCGACGGGGCGACCGTCGAAGTAGACGCGGGTGTCGCTGCGCAGGTCTTCCAGCAGATCGACCGCATTCTTCACCAGGCCCGAATAGCCGCCATGATAGCCGGGGCTGCCTATGACGATGCCGTCAGCCGAGCGGATGGCCTCCACCAGCGCAGTCTCCTGTTCGGTACGCTGCGGATTTTCAGGGTTGAAATGCGGCAGGGCTGCAAGCGCCGGACCATCGAACATGATTGTTTCCGCGCTTAGTCGGGCACATTCGGAAAGCACCGCGCGAACGATCCGTTCACTGGAGGACGCCTGACGGAACGTGCCGCCAAGGCCGACGATCCGCTTGGCACGCGGCAAGGAAGAATCCGACATATCGCACTCCATTCAGAAAATGGCGCGGCCTTCTTGCGGACCGCGCTCATCGACAATTCATCAGATGGGTTCGGATACCTTGAACGCGGGCATCACCTTTTCCGACAACAAGCGCAGCGTTTGGTCGCCAAGGCGCAGCCGTTCCTTGGTCAGCGGGCCGGTTGTGGTGCCGCACAGGATGTTGCCGATGCCCAGCTCCTCATAGGGTTTGAGATGCTCGATCACCGTTTCCGGCGAGCCATAGAGGCACCATGTGCCGATCCAGTCATCGGTCAGCGCGTTGGGCGTGCGATCGGTCTTCTTGTTTGCCGAGTCCGATTCGGCGCGCGCGTTGAATTCCGCCTCGCGTTCGATCGCGTTCTGGTAGGAACGCAGGATCACTTCCAGTTCCTCGCGTGCCTGCTCGTCCGTTTCGGCGACATGGACCACCTGATAGGTGTGCGTCGTCCAGTCCAGCGCGGCGGCGATGACTTCCGGCGAATGACCCGCTTCGTCCAGCATCTGGCGGTAAACGCCGAAATATTTGGCGACATGCTTCATCGGTTCCGTGCCGCCGATCTGGGGCGGGGTGAAGGCAGGGATGAATGCAGGCCAGCCATTTTCGGCGGCGCGGCGGGCGCTCGCTTCCTTCATGGCGACGGGCATCAGGCGGGCGTGGCGCGGCGAATATTGCGCCGGGGCGATGCGCTGGAGAACGCGGCCCTTATGTGGTCCATTGTCGATATCGACAGCCGGGTCTTCCATGCTCTTCGCCCACAGCTGCTCCGCGATGGCGAGGTTGTTCTCCGAAACCTGTCCGGCTTCCTTATAGTTGACGCCAAAGCCGATCATTTCTTCGGGCGTGGTGCCGCTGCCCACGCCCACCAGCAGCTTGCCGTCGGTCAACTGATCGAGGATGTTGATCCGTTCCACGAAACGCACGGGATGGTGCAGGGGCACGGAAACGACGGAAAAGCCGAAATGCATGCGCGGCAGCTTCGCAGCCAGATAGGAAGCGAACATGAAGCTGTCCGAAGCGATCGGCATATAGCCGTTGAAATGATGATCCGGCATGAAGATCGCATCGAAGCCCAGCTTTTCGGCTTGCGTAGCGTGCGCTGTCAGATCCTGGATCAGTTTGCGATCCTCATCAGCGGCCATCGAACGAGCATTAAGGAACACAGAAAAGCGCATTATCCCCTCCATCGCTGCCCTTTGGGCGCAGTATGACAATCCGTTCTCATCAGCTTGGGAAGCCGCGAGTTCGCCACTTAATTAGAACATTAATTCTCATTGCTGATACGTACTTTATACATACGCTGTCAACCATTAATTCGAAGGGCTATTCTATTTCTGGCCCGGCAAAGGGGACCGCATGCTGTGTGAGGGATCACGCGTCGGGCGCGGTAAAGTGCAGGCCAGCGCCGTAAAAGCGCACTATGCCGGGACCGTCCACCTGCACACACAGCTGAACGCCAAAGCGCGTTTCGATCACGGGTTCGACCGGCAGGTCGGTCCGCAATCGGTTGGAGGCAGGGTAAAAGCGACGCCACATCTCCGGCGGCTCGAACGGTTCTGGGGTGCCAGTCAGCGGGATATTAGGTTCGCACAGATGCTGGCGATGCATGCCGCCGTGGTGCACACAGACCCAGCTGACGATCGCGCCTTCCTCCGTTTCCCACAGCAGGGAAGCCCGGTCCACTATGCCGCCTGCGGGCAGTTGAAACGGAAAATGGAACCAGACCTTCCTGTCGGGACGGATGCGGAAGCTGGACGAAAAGCCGCGATGAAAACCGCGGCCCTTCGACCAGTCCATATCATCAACGATATCCAGCCAGGCGGGGCCGCTTTCCTGAATCTGAACCGCCGCAGGGGCCAGCCATATCTCTTGCTTTACGCCCATGATGGCTCCTTGTCTTCGCGCCATTTAATGCTGCACCCGGCGCTTGCGCGCTGGGGCTGAGGAGCGGGTTGCCCGGCGAGCAGAGCGTCAACCGCTGCCCGCATATCTTCTCCCGTCACAGGCAGGTCGGTACGCAGCGGCGGCAGGCCAGGAACGGGCGGTCGGTCGATCTTGGGTCGGCTGGAATCGAACTGACCTGCGTAGAACAGCGTGCGATCCGGTCCGAACAGGAAAAAGTCCGGTGTGCAGATCGCGCCATAGGCCAGCGCCACATCCTGATTTCCATCATGCAAATAGGGGAAGGTCAGGCCATGATCCTTCACGAACCGCGCCATGTGCGCGGCATCATCCTCCGCATATTCGCCGGGATCGTTGGACGATATGGCGACGGTCGCCAGCCCGCGCGGCGCATAGTCCTTTGCGAAAGCGGCGAACTGGTCGATCAGGTGCAGCACGAAGGGGCAATGATTGCAGATGAAGGCGACGAGTAAGGCCGGTGAACTGGAGAAATCATCCAGCGTCGTGATTTTCCCTTCGGTATCGGGAAGGGCGAAAGGCTGAGCCGGTGATCCAAGCCCTTCCATACGTGACATACGGAGCATGTTTTTCCTTTCGATTGGGGCGAGGCGACGGGCTTTCAGCGCTTGCCCAGCAACTCGTTGACGGCGAGCCACTTCATGAACCCCTCGATCCAGCCATCGCTGGTGGTGCCGGGTCGGCCAAGGCCGAAGCCATGTCCCCCATTCTGGTAAAAGTGAAACTCGACCGGGCGTTTAGCGCGCACCCAGGCTTCGATCAGGCCGAAACCCTGGCTCGCGAAGAAATGGTCGTCTTCCGCCAGCACCGCATACATGGGCGGGGCGTCGACGGGCACGTCGCGCGGGGTCAGGCGGCCATAGATCGGCGCAATGAAGGCCGGGCGCTCCCCCGCTTTTGCGGCAAGCGTCGTGGCGATGGTCGTGAAGGCGCCCGCGGAAAAGCCCATCATGCCGACACGTTTGGGGTCGATCCGCCACTCTTTCGCCCGCGACCTTACCAGCGCAAGCGCGGCCAGCCCGTCCTCGCGACTGTAGCTGGGCGTGTCCTGCGGCGGGCGAACGGTTGATGGTTTTCCGGTGCGGCCTGCGGTCATCTCGCGCGCAAAAACGTCGAAGTCTGCAGGCGTCGGGACCAAACGATATTTAAGCACGAATGCCGCGATCCCATGATCCGCCAGCCAGCGCGCGACCGCATAGCCTTCAGTTTGCATGGCGAGGCCGAGGAAGCCGCCGCCAGGCGCGACGATGACGGCCGTGCCGGTCGCCTTCTCCGGGTTTGGCAGGACAGGGGTCAGCGTGGCGGCCGATACGTTGCGAACTTGCAGTTCGCCGTTCATCAGGAACCAGTTTTCCGCGGGAACATCGGGCGCTTGCGGGCCGGTGCGGAGCGGAATGGCAGTGTTTTGAGAAGGAGGAGCGGCAGGCGCGAAGCTGAACGTCGGCGCTGTGCTTTGTGCAGGAGCTTGCGCCAGAGCAATATGCGGCGTGGCCGCGAACAACGCCAGTACGGCGCCGCCCGAACGCCAATAGGAACGTCTGATCATCTTCTCCTCCCGATTATTTTCTGGGCCGCACTCATGAAGAGCGATAATCGGCATGGCGGCGACATGCGCCGCCATGCCGACTTTTAAGGTCACGCTGCGAGTTGCAGTTCGCGGGCAGTCTTGGTCGTGGGAACGAAGGGCAGGTAGGACACGCGCATCCGCACGGCGATCTCCACCTTGTGCGCGCCGGGCGTCAGGCCGCCGGGGCGCTTCACGATGACCGTCGCCTTTTCGCCGAAGTTCCAGCGATCGTCATAAACGGTCTCCAGCTCGTCCAGCGTCCAGCTGCGCCCCCGCACCGAGAAGCGAACATTCTCGCGCGCGACCGCTTCGCCATCGATGGTGAGGCCAATATCCTCGATCATCGAAAGGCCAAGGCCGCGATAATAGGGCAGGCGGGCGAGCAGCGAGAAGCCGGTCACTTCACCATTGTCGACGACATTCTCAAATCCTTCGTCGCACAGCATCATCTTGTCGAACATATCCGTGTCTCCTCAGGCTGCGATCGTGGTAGGCGCGGGTTCGCCGATCAGCTTCTTCAGCATTTCCTGCTGGCGACGGACCTGCTCGACGGAATCGACCTCCTGCGCGTCCTCGATCCAGCGATTGCCCTCATATTCGGAGCAGATATAGCCCTTATACCCGCCCTGTTTGAGCACCTTGACGATCTCATCATAGGGAATGGAGGGTTCGACCAGATCTTCATCCATCTGGTAGAATTTGCCGTGCACATTGTGGATGCGGTGCATGTAATCGAGCATCCGCTTGGGTTCGAAGGCGGCATTGTGACGCAGCGTTTCAGCCATGCCCAGCGCCGGGCCTTCGCCGCCCATTTCCCGCACGTTCAGGATCACATATTCAGAAAGGACGCGGTCCTCATAGGCGGTCTCGATATAATCCGCGATCTTCTGCGGTACGCCGTTGCGGATGAAGCGCTCTTTCCACACGGGCGGGAACTTGAACAGGAACATGCCCATGTCGGGCAGGAAGCCCAGCGCGTCCGAACCCGACTTTTCAAAGGCTTCGGCATGGCGGACAATCCAGGGATGGTCGAAATGCAGCGGGGCATGCACTTCGATCAGGATCTTGATGTTCTTTTCCTCGGCATAGGGCGCGGCGGCGACCAGCACTTCGGGAGCGATCGATACCAGGGCACGGATATACTTCATGCCTAGACGGGCGCCGAAGTCGATGTCCTTCTTCACGCTGGCGACCTGCTCTTCGAAGGGCATCATCTTGCCCTTGTAGCGCTTGTAATCGAGCATGAAGTCGTGGCTGACGGCGGTCGCATTATACTTCGCGATCAGGCTGTGCCACTCGTCGATCTTCGCTTCATCGACGTTGGCTTCGGGCCAACCCCAGAAGGTCTGCTCGCCGATAATCTCGATGCCCAACGCGCCCATGTCGGCGCAGGTCTTGAAACAATCTTCCAGGCTCATCTTGCCCTGAAAGGTCTCGTGCTGGAAACTGTATAGGCTGACGCCCCGTTTGATGTCGCTTGTCATGATTTACTCCGCAACAGCGTGGTGGGTTGTGGCGAGCGCGAGGACCGCGCAAGGCCAATGACGACTGCGGCTATGATGCCTACCAGACCCGCTGCAAGGAACGCGCCCTGCATGGTTCCGACGATGTTTTCGGCCTGATGCACCAGCCACGGGCTGGAGAATTGACCGAAGAAAAAGCAGGCGGTCCACACGCCCATGCCGCGGCCGCGATGCTCGAAGGGCAGCATGCTTTGCGCCCAGAGGATGATGGTGGCGACCGCCATGCCCGCGCCGGTCTGCTGAACGATCAGCGCCGCCGTCAGCCAGCGCCAGTCGGGCGCGAGACCAATGCCCGCGAGGCCCACGCCAAGCAGACCGAAGAAGGTGGCCAGTTTGACCTTGTGGGACATGTTGCCCATCAGGCGGAAAATCAGCGCGCCCAGCATCACGAACAGGCTGGGGATGGCCGTCAACTGGCCGATGCGCGCCGGGTCCATGACACCGACCTCTCGCCATGCCAGCGAGCCGCTGATGATGAAGACATAATAGAGCGCCGACGCGATCAACGTTACGCTGCCGATCAGCGCGATCGATGCCGTCGGGAAGGGCGTGCGGGGCGCTTTTTCCTTTCGGGCGTTGCCGGTGAAGGCGGCGCCATCGGCACGACGCGGCTCATGCAACCAAGCGATCATCGCCACAAAGACAGGGAAGGCGACGGCATAGACCAGGAAAATACCGTTCCAGCGGATAGCGGATGCCGCGCCCGACATTAGGATTACGCCTGAAGCCAGAAAGGGGCCGCAAATCCCTTGTAGAAACAGCCAGTCCTTACGTCCGCGATCTTCCCAATAATCGGCGATCAACGTATTGACGCTGGTGAGGATCGCAGCTTCTGCAACGCCAAGCAGCAAGCGGCAGGCAATCAGCGCGTTCAAGCTCTCGAGGAAAAACGGCGCGGTTCCGACGAGGCCATATAGAAGAGTTGCACCGATCAGCAGCGGACGACGACCGAAGCGATCGACGAAAAAGCCTGCGAATGGCGCGATCAGCGCGATGGTGAGGCCCGGGGCCGACACCATCATTGGAACCTTCCAACGGGCGTCAGGATCGGTGGCGAAATGATCGATGATTGCCGGGATAGCAGGGAACATCGAGACGATCGCGAAAACTGGCAGAAAGCCGGCCACGACAATGGTAATGCCTTGGGGAACCAGCGTGAGGCGCCGGAAAAAATCGATTAGTGAACGCACGGCGCCGCAAGCTCCTCTGCACCGGGCGACTCATCGCCGCCTCTAATTAGAACAAATATTCTTCTATTGGTTATGATGTGGTGTGTCAATCATCCGCTGGCCTTCAAAGCTCAGAGTTGGGCCATGTGTCGCGTACTATTCGGTTGGATAATCCTTGGCGTCGGTCGGAACTGGCAGTGTCACGTTCCCGGTCGCCGCCCATTCCGCCCCGCGCAAAATCAGCGCCTGCAATCCCGCGAAGTGAAGCGACATTTCATCATGACCGAGAGTCATCGAAAAGACCCGGCCCGCGCCGTAATCCGCAGTCCAAACCTGCGGATGGTCGGCGTCCATGCCCTTCATCGTCTTCAATTTTTCGGGGGTGTAGGCAGCGATCGGATATTTGGGACCGGTGAGCTTCGGGTTGTAACTGGCCGAACTATCATGCGCCGTCGCCAGGACATGGATTTTGGCGTCCGGGTGCATCCGCATGTTGGTGTACATGTCGTCATTATAGGTCCACACATATTCCCGCATCCCGGACGTGATCGGATGGTTCCTATCCACGATATGAACCGGGAAAGCGCCCGGTGGCGACCGTCGGCTGGAACGGTCCATGACGCCCCCGACCAGGCGCTGGTATTCCGGCCAGTTGGCGCCGAAGGTGAAGGATGAGTGATAGGCGACCAAACCACCGCCCTGTTTCACGTAATCGAACAGTGCCTGTTCCGCTTCTTTCGACCATCGATGCTCGCTGGCGTCGGAATAATTCCAGCGACTGGAATAGTTGATTAGGACGGCATCATAGTCTTTCAGCGTCGCCAGATTGCCATGGTCGAAATCCTCCGTAACCCTGACATCGAAACGGCCTGTGTCCTGCATCATCGTGCGCAGCATGTTGTTTACGCCCGTCCAGTCATGCTCATAACTGTTCTGGCCGCTGATGATGAGCAACTTGATGCGAATTTCCGCGGGATCGACAGGGATGGCGACACGCTGGACAGTTTCGGGCGGGCGATAATTGACCTTCACGATAACCTGAGCGGCCAGGGGAAGCCCCGTCACAGCCAGCGCCATCAGGCCGGTAAGAATAATCTTGCGTTTCATTATCTCTCTCCCAAATTGTCGCGCCGCCAATCTTTGGCGGAAGGAATTTGGCCATCCATGCTTTTATGCATGTGAAGGCGATAAATGATCAGGCACAGGGCGATGATGACGCCATTTTGCGGCAGCGCCGCCATTTCTCCCTGACTGAAATGAACGGCTGCCGCCAAAAGCTGGTTGACCAGAAGCAGGAGTGCGCTGAACCGTCCCCAGCGCGGGCGGACGATGCCGACGATCAGCAAAAGGGCACAGGCGATTTCGGTCCACCCTATGGCGCGGCCCAATGCTTCGGGCAGATGCACAGTCCATGCATGATGTTTGGTGAGTTCGGCCAGCGGCGCAAAGGCCTTCATATAACCGACGAATCCGAAGAAGACGGCCAAGGCGATGGACAACAGCGCTATGGCCGCCCGGCGCACAGCGCCCGTGAATGATCGCCGTTCAATCATGGCCAAGGGCGCTGCGAATAACGGTGATTGCGCACATCCCTTCCACTGCGGTGGGTGTTGTCTTGTCCATGGCTTGCACCTTCCAAAATGAGCAATGTCGCTATCCGACGATGGCCGGACGCTTCCCGTGGTCGATCCGAAACGTGCCGACGAGCCATGCCATCGCGCCGCCCGCTACGACAATCAGCGACAGCACGAACCAGGCCAGCGCGGCGACCTTGTCCCCAGGCATCTGGTCGACGGGTAGCTGGGTCGGGAAGTCGATCAGGCCGAGAAACGATCCGGCCAGCAATGCGACGACACCGCCGCCCACCTGCAGGCCGATGAACATGAAACTGGCGACGATGCCCTGCGCCGGTCGACCCGTATTGGCCTCATGCTCGTCGCCGATATCATAAGTTACAATGTTGAACGGGACGACGTACAGTGCGTAGCAAATGCCGCCCGCGAAGCGGCAGCAGAAGATGAATGCGCCGATTGCGGCCGTTCCTGCAGCCGGAGACAGCCCTGCTAAAGGCAATATGATGGCGCAGGCCTGCACGAGGAAATAGCCGCACAATCCCGCCATCATCGCCCTTCTGCTGCCAATGGCGCGGGTAAATGCGGGCGCCAACGCCATCGCCAGCAGCGACCCCAATATCCCGGCGATCAGCAGCCGGGGCGTCCATGTGGCGTCTAGTTCCCAGAAATAGGTCGCAAGGTGCAACGACATCTGGTTCACCAGCGAACTGGTGAACAGGACGAGGAAGGCCACCAGCAACAGTCGGCCTATATTGGGCGTGATGCGGATTGCGTGCAGGAATGCGCCGAACAAGGATGCTCCGCGATTGTCCGCCGCCACGACCATTTCCGGCGCATTCGTCCGCTCGATAATCCGGGCGCGACGATATGTGCCGATCCCTCCCACCAGCATCAGCGCACCGCCCAGGAAGGACACAAAGAGGCCGAACAGGGGATAAGGGGCGGGGTCCAGCTGAGGCTTGGGAAAGGCGCCGCTCTGCACGAAGAATAGGCCGAACGCGACGATCGGGACGACGAGTATCACCAGCTGATTGCCGACATTGCGCAGGACGGCGATCAGCCGTCGCTCATCTGCATCGCGGGAAAGCTCCCCGCCCATGGCGTAGGAAGGGACGGTCCAGAAAGATATGCCGCATCGCGCCAGTAGGCCGAAGCCAAGCAGCCAGCTCAGGATCATCATCTGAGACATGCCCTGCGGCGGAGAGAAGACCAATGCTATACCGACCATATAGGGCAGGATCGCGGCGAACATCAGGCTGTGTCTGCGTCCGAAGCGGGCGCTCTGCAGGCGATCCGACAACGCGCCGATCCAAGGGTCGACGATGGTGTCGAACGCGATAATGATGGCGATGGCCATTCCGATCAGCCCGCCATGCAAACCTACCACCTGCGCATAAAAGAAGAGGACGAACGTGTCCCAAGCGAAGGATTTGAGAAGTTCCGGCATGGCGCACACCATCCAGGACAACCGAACCAGCCAACTGAGGCGTGGCTCCACCGGATCGATAGCGCGAACTCCCGCAAGCGAAGGCTCGCTGCTCGCCCTTATATCTGACGCCACCTGCATCTCTCCTGAGCAAATAACAATTATTATTATAATATTCATTCTGCATATTATCGAACGGTGGTCAATGATGCGAAACAGGCATGCCGCACGCCGGCGAAAATTGCTTCCTCTGCGATAAGGGCAGGGCGGATATAGCGCGAAGAGGCTCAGAGGCTGTGTGCATATTGACGATCCGATCAGATCAGGCCTATAATCGAATAATCATTTTAATAATCATGTGTGGCTTTGTGGCTGCGCGCGGAGGGAATGTCGGGACTGGTGCGCACTTTCTGCCGTCGAAGCATCATGTCCGGGGTGATCCAGCACGATCATCGTGTAAGGCCGCTTTGCCAGCCGGTGGCGAATTTTTTTCGAGGCGTCCTTAACGGTTCGGGTTGCCATGTGCGTGAGTCTGGCGCGGCATGAAATCGCTCGTAGTGGTCACAGGAAACAAGCGCGCCGGGGGTGAAAATATGGATAATAGTGGACAGGGTGAGGGCCGAAATCTTGAAGGGCGTGGTTCGGCCAGCGCGATGAAGTCGGCTGCGCTCTTAAGCTCCGAAAAGCGCAGCGTAGCCCTTGCCATAGTCGCGGTTGCGATGGTCCTCGATCTTGTCGACATGACGATTATCAATGTCGCCGTTCCAACGTTGCAGGCGCAGTTTGGGGCGAGTGACACCGAAGTGCAGTGGATGGTCGCGGGCTATTCCACCATCTTTTCGCTGTTGCTGATTACTGGCGGGCGGCTGGGCGACATCTATGGCTATAAGCGCGCTTTCCTGATCGGCGTGGCAGGCTTCACGATCACATCGCTGTTTTGCGGCTTGGCGCAGACTCCAGGCCAACTTGTGGCTGCGCGCCTGTTTCAAGGCGGAGCAGCGGCCATCATGCTGCCACAGGTCATGTCGCTGACCCAGATCATGTATGCGCCGCACGAACGCATGGCGGCGCTGGGCCTGTTCGGCATATTGGGCGGTTTAGCGGCTGTTCTGGGTCCGGTGATCGGGGGGCTGCTGATCAGCGCCGACCTGTTCGGCCTTGGATGGCGTCCGATTTTCCTGATCAATCTGCCGATCGGTATCCTCGCCATCGTCATGGCTTTCAAGGTGCTTCCTGCCGGCCGATCAGAACGGCGGGCAAAGCTGGACATGGTCGGTACGCTTCTGGTGATGCTGCTGTTGTTCTCGCTGATATTTCCGCTGATTCAGGGCAGGGATTATGGCTGGCCGATCTGGGGCTTCGCGCTGATGGCGCTCGGCGTACCGATTGGTCTTGCGCTCATGCGGTATAGCCGGGCGCGGATGCGGCGTGACGGATCGGCGCTGATCGTGCCCGAACTGTTCCACGCCCGTGCCTTCAGCTTCGGCCTTGCCACCACCCTGATTTTCCAGCTGGCTACCGGCGGCCTGCTCTTTACCCTGGCGCTGGCGCTGCAACGGGGGCTTGGCTTCACCCCGGCGGAAGTAGGCGTGGCGCATATTCCTTACGCCTTTGGCGCGTCCTTCGCTATCGGGATGCTGTCTCGCAAGGCCTTGCCGCGCTATGGTCCGGTCATCATCAGCTGGGGCGCTTTGCTGATGGGAACGGGCCTGTTTCTGCTGGTTCTGTTGCTCAATCAGGAAAGCCTTGTTGTGTCTCAGCCCTGGTTGCTGGCGCCGCCGTTGCTGGCGATGGGGCTTGGCATGGGGCTGGTGGGCGGGCCACTGCCACCCTGCACCTTGTCGGAAGTCGATGTCGGCTATGCCGGTTCTGCGTCCGGTCTGCTCAAAGCGACCCAGCAACTCGGCGCGGCGATCGGCGCGGCTGCGATCGGTACTTTGTTCTTCGCCATTCAACCCGAAGCGGACATGGGTGGCGAGAGGGCGGTGTGGGCGTTTAGTATGGCGTCCGCGGTCATTGGAACAGTCCTGTTGGCGGTAGGGCTGATCGCCTTCGCTATTCCCCGGAACCTGCGCATAAGAGGGGCAGCCGTTGCCGTCGAGGCATGACTCTCCAGCTTGCGACTGTCGCCCTGATTGTGATAGAAATATAATATTGGTTCGTATTAATAAGAGCGCATCTTGAAGTGAGAGGATTGGTTGATGTCGACGGATAAAGCGACAGAACCCCGCCCGGCTGTGAAAGGGGCGGATAGGCGGCAGGTTCTGGGCGGCGCAGTGGTGCTGAGCGCGCTGGCCGGTATTCCGCTCTACGCCTGGAATCGCGAACGGGAAGGCCGCGATGGTGCCGGCGCGACCGATTCGGAAAAGCTCCTGCTCGCGCGGTTGTCGGACCTAGTGGTTCCTGCGACCGGCACGCCCGGTGCTGTCGCTGTGGGCGTGCCTGCCTTTGTGGAACTGGCGCTGCTGCATGGGCTGGAAGACACCGCGTCGGAAGATTCGGGCAAGGTGAAAATGGGCGGGGATCGCGGCGGGTTGCCGTTGCTGGAAGAAGTGAAGAAGGGGCTGAACAGGCATGCGGACGCGCCCTTTCTCACCCTCAGCCCCGAACGCCAGCATATCGCTTTGGAATCTTATGACGCGGAAGCCTTCGCCCCGGAGCAGAAGGATCATCCCTGGAAGAAGATCAAGGGCTTGATCCTCACCGGCTATTATACGTCGGAAGTCGGGGCCAGCCGCGAACTGCAATATGAATTGGTGCCGGGACGTTATGATCCCGACTTGCCCCTGCCGGTTAACAACCGGTCCTGGTCGAGCGATTGGACAGCGGTGGATTTCGGATGAGCATGGATTTTGACGCGATCGTGGTGGGTTCCGGCATCACCGGCGGGTGGGCCGCGAAGGAACTCACGGAAAAAGGCCTTAAGGTGTTGATGATCGAGCGGGGACGCATGATCGAGCATGGCACCGACTATGTGACGGAGACCAAGGCCCCCTGGGAAATGGAATTTCGCGGCGAGGGCGATGCGAAGCTCTATGCCGATGAATATCCGGTGCAGCGCCTGAACCGGCATTTCACCGAATTTACCCAGAACCACTTCGTCAACGACAAGGATAATCCCTATGCCGTGGCGGATGGGACCAAGTTCAACTGGTGGCGCAGCTATCAGCTGGGCGGTCGCTCGCTGACCTGGGGGCGGCAAAGCTATCGCTGGTCGGACTATGATTTCGGCGCGAACAAGGCCGATGGCTACGGCACGGACTGGCCGATCCGCTATGCCGATCTCGCGCCATGGTATGATTATGTCGAGGAATTTATCGGCGTGTCGGGCGCGGCGGAAGGTCTGGCCTCACTGCCGGACGGGAAGTTCCAGCCGCCCATGGCGCTCAATGTCGTGGAACAGCATGTGCGCAAGGCGATTGCCCAGCGTTGGCCGGATCGTTGCCTTACGGTCGGGCGGACCGCCAATCTGACAGCACCCAAGGAAGGGCGAGCGCCCTGCCAGTATCGTTCCATCTGCGCGCGCGGCTGTTCCTACGGCGCCTATTTCAGCACGCAGAGTTCGACCCTGCCCGCCGCGCAGGCGACGGGTCGGCTGACAGTGGTGACGGACTCGCTGGTGGAGGCGGTCGATTATGATCCCGCCACGAAAAAGGCGACCGGCGTTCGCGTCGTCAATGTGAAGACTGGCGAGCGCAGCCGCTATGGCGCCCGGATCATCTTCCTGAACGCCAGCGCCTTCAACAGTGTGCATATCCTGCTGAGATCGCGATCGGAGGCCTTCCCCAATGGCCTTGCCAACAGCAGTGGAGTGCTGGGCACCCATGTGATGGATCACGCCTCCACCTTGTCTACGATGGCGCTCATACCGGGGTTTGAGGATCGCACGACGTTCGGCAATCGTCCGACCGGAGTCGTCATTCCGCGCTATCGCAACCTGGACAAAAAGGATGGCGATTTCACGCGCGGCTACAGCTTTCAGGGTGGCGCGCTGCAAAGCGGCTGGACCGCAGCGAAGCGATCGGCCGGCATCGGTAAGGCCTATAAGGAACAGAACCGCAAGGTTGGCGGTTGGCGCATGGTGTTCGTCGGTTTCGCCGAAAGCCTGCCGAGGGTCACAAATCGCCTGACGCTCGATCCGGTGAAGCTCGACCCGCAGGGTCTGCCGATGCTCAACATCCATTTCGAACATGGCGACAATGAGCGGCGCGCGCTGGCGGATGCGAAGGCGGAAGCGGCCAAGATGATGGAGGCTGCTGGCGGCCATGTCATCATGGGGTTCGATGAGCCGGGGGTCGGCGGGTCGGCGATCCACGAAATGGGTGGCGCGCGCATGGGACATGATCCCGCGACGTCGGTGCTCAATCGCTGGAGCCAGGCGCATGATATTGCCAACCTCTTCGTCACCGATGGCGCGCAGATGAGTTCGTCCGCCTGTCAGAATCCGTCGCTCACCTACATGGCGCTGACCGCGCGGGCGTGCGATCATGCCGTGTCGCTGATGAAGGAGGGCGCGCTGTGAAACGGGTCGCAGGCTTCATGAGCGTGGCGTTGATCGCCATCGCGCCTGTCGTAATGGCCAAGGCGGTGGACAACCGGGCGATCGTCGCCGACTTCGTCGATCGCTTCTATATGAAGCGCGACGTCGCGGGCGCTTTTGCTGCGCATGTCGGGCCGGATTATATTCAACATAATCCAGGCCTGCCCGATGGAACGAAGGCCGCCGTCGAAGCGCTTGGCCCCATGTTCGCGCGGCCCGGCTCGCGGTTCGAAGTGAAGCATCTGCTGATCGACGGCGATCTCGCGCTGGTCCATCTGTTCGGACAGGGCAATCCCGATACGCCGGGCGCTGCTGTCGCGGACCTCTACAGGCTAAAAGACGGCAAGGTTGTCGAGCATTGGGACGTGCTACAACCGATCGCGGCAGGCACCGACCCGCTGGCGATGGCGCCCGTGGCTGTGGACGATAAGGAAGATACGACCGGCAATCGGCGCGCATTCACGAAGTTCATCGATCGCCTGTTCGGCAAGGGCGATGTCGAAGGGGCCTATACCCAGTTTGTCGCACCGAACCTGATCCAGCATAACAGCCGGATGGGGCAGGGGCGGGACAGCGCGGTATCGGCGATAAAAGGTCTACGATCCGCACCGGGCGCGAGCTTCACCGTACAGCATATTCTGGTCGATGGTAATTTTGCGGCAGTCCATTATCGCGGCAAATTGTCGGCGGATGACCGTGGTGCTGCAGTGGTGGAGATTTTTCGCTTCGATAAGGGGATGATCGTCGAACATTGGGACATGTTCCAGCCTGTGCCGGAAAACGCGCGTAACGCGCATCCCATGTTCTGAAACGTGAGATGCGGGAAGGAAGAAAGGGCCGTTGCTGACGCAGCGGCCCTTTTCTCATATCATGTTGTTCTGTTGGCGATGTCCCGGCGGATACGGTCATGCAGGCCGTCCATCGGCCAGAAGGCGATGATGACGATCTGGACGATCATGATGGCGATCGGCCAACCATAATAGGCCCAGCGGATGGCAGCGCGCGCTCCCTCCGTCACCGCCTTGGGTTCATAGCCTGCAATGGCGAGGACATAGGCGATGATGGCCGTACCCACCGCCATGCCGATCTTGGTCGACAGGCTGATGCCGGACGATAGCAGACCTTCGTTGCGTGTGCCGAATATCCATTCATGATAATCCACCGCGTCGGCCGCCATGGTGAAAATGGCCGTCATCGTCAGGCTGACCAGGATCGCCGCGATCAGAAATGCCGTCAGGAACAGCATATGCTGTGCTTCGATCCAGGGCAGGACGAGATGCAGGACGATAGCGAGCGCCAGCGCGGCCATGCAGCCCTTGCGGATGCCCGTCCGCTTGAACAGGAGCGGCGCGATGAAGGCGCTCAACAACAGCGTGCCCGACACGGCAGGCAGCAGGATGCCGATCATCCACGGGGCACGCATCACTTCGATCGCGAAGAAGGCCGTGACCGAGATCACGCAGCCGAAGCGCAGGAAATTGAGCGTGCAGAAAAGAAACGTGACGAGCCATGCGCGGTTGCGCAGCATGGCGCGCACCTGCGGCCAGATAGCGCCGCCGCGGGGCGATTCGTCATGATGCCGTTCTTTGCAGCTGAAGAAGAGGTTGAGGAGCGCGGCGAGCGTCAGTCCCGCAAAGATTATAGCGACCAGCGCGAAGCCGAGTCGTTCACTGCCTCCGCCCAGCAGACCGACCAGCGGCATGGTGGCGGCGGTCGCCAGGATCACCGAAATGGACGTGCCGATTGCGCGCGCACTGCCCAACTGCATCCGGTTGCCATGATGGGTGGTCATCATCGGCATCAGCGCCGAAAAGGGCACCGCCAGAAAGCTGTAGAGAATGCCCAGCAGCGAGAAGGTGATATAGGCATAGGCGAGCTTCGCTCCCGCCGACGCGTCGATGGTGGTGAAGGTTAGCACCAGCAATATGGAGAAGGGGATTGCGGTGAACAGGAAATAGGGGCGGGTGCGGCCCCAGCGCGTCCGTGTCCTGTCGACCAGCAGGCCCACGCCCAGATCGATCCCTGCGTCAAACAGGCGGGACAGCAGGAACAATGTCCCCACCGCCGCAGCGGGTAGCAGAGCGACGTTGGTGTAGAAATAAAGCAGGAAAGCGCCGACCGCGTTCCAGCTGAGGCCGCAAGCGAAATCGCCCAACCCATAGCTGATCTTTTCCCACGGGCGCAGATCGTCGCCGTGGGCCGAAATCATGGTCGATCCGTCCTGAATGGCATGACTTGCTATGGCACTCGTCATCGCATGTTCCTCACCATCAATGTGCTGGCCCGTTTATGTGGGCCTTATAAGGTTGAGGGCCGGTCTGCCGCCGGCCCTCTCATTCGTTCGGGTTTAGAGGCCTGTTGCGGCGCGCACCTTGGCGATAGACTCGATCGTTGGCATGGTTGGCTGATATTCGAGGCCAATGGCGCCGTCATAGCCGAGCGCGCGCAGTTTCGAGACGGTCTGTGACCAGTCGATGGTGCCGGTGCCCGGCTCATTGCGGCCCGGATTGTCGGCGAACTGGACATGCTGGACCAGATGGATGCGGCCTTTCAGCACCGCCTCCATATCTTCGTCCATCACGTTGGAATGGAACACGTCATAGAGCAGGCGAAGATTGGGACTGCCGACTTCCTCGATGATGTCGAGCGCCAGCGTGGTGCTCGACAGGAACATGCCGGGGTGCGACACGATGGTGTTGAGCGGTTCGAGAACCAGCACGACCCCGGCTTCCTCCGCCAGCGTGGCGGCCTGACGCAGAGCCTTGACCGCTTCGGCCCGTTGTTCCTCCAGGCTGACGCCCTCCCGGGTGAAGCCGGACGCGATGACCAGAGGCGGGCGACCGAGCAGCTTGGCGGTTTCCAGCGTGGCCTTCACGGCTGCAAGAAATTCCTCATGCTGCGCGGGATCGACCAGACTGCGGCGTGGACCTACGCAAAAGCTGGTCAATGTCACGCCAGTTTCTTCCAGCGCAACCCGGATGTCTTCGATCGGTTTGTCATCCCATAGATGAAACTCGACTGCTTCAAGACCGGCTGCCTTGGCGGCGCGGATGCGGTCTGCGAAATCGGGGGCGTCATCCTTGAACAGCCATTCGATACAGGCGGACGGAAACATAATCTTCTCCTCAAGGCGCCCCTGATCGCAGGAACTGGGTCCGGTCCAAGAAGGAGAAGCGGTTCCGCCGGCCTAGCCGAAACCATCTCCAGGTCATTCTCTCCTGCGGCTCGCCCGCGTAATTCCAGAACAATGCCGCTGTCGCAAAGCTGGGTCTGGCGAGTCCTAATCCGGGTATTGCCCGTTTGTCTTATTGTGTCGGACAAAACGGATTTGGCCCAACACTCCTTATCCCGACATAATCGCCATCTGCCAAGTGTAAAAGAATTATAATTATCATTATAAAAATGCGCGATCCCCCTGTCAAATCATAACATATTTTCGACCCCGTTTTACAGATTGCGAAGGCATATTTTTGCATGGGTAGAAAGTTAAGTAACTGAAATAAATATTTATTTATGAAAATCTCTGTCGTGTGAATTGCGGCTGCTGTTGTCGAAATCACAGGATTTTCCGGTCGCCGCAGAAGGTGATCTTCCCGGCATCAGAACGCTGCGACGGATTGACAGTTGGTTCGAATTTTGTCGTAACGGCTGTATCAAGTCAAAAGCCTCGGGCCTCACTCCGTACAGATCGAGGCGAATGAGGATTGCACGGGGAGAGGGGCTGGCCATCTTGCCCATGCAACGCGACATGATGACGGGAGGATGAAAGCCGGGCGGCTGCTTCCCGATAGATATGATCCTGCCGGCGCCGTATGCAATCGGGGAATTCTTATGACGACAAAGATCAAACCGGGCGTCAGCCTTTACAGCTTCCAGGAAGAAATGTTTCTGGGTCAGATGAATGTGGAGGATTGTGTCGCCTTCGCTTCGTCGATCGGGGCCAAGGGCATCGAGATACTGCCGGAGCAGAACATGCCGAACTTCCCGGACATCAGCGACGCGGAAGTAGAAAGCTGGAAGGACATGGTCGCCCGTCATGGTTGCCATCTGTCGGCCTACGACATGTTCCTGGACACGAAGGTTAGCAAGGACCGTCCGATGACGGACGATGAGCAGGTCGCGTCGATCGTGCGCGATCTTCGTCTGTGCAACCGTCTCGGCATCAAGAATATGCGTATTCTTGTCTTTGTGCGCCCGGATATTCTGGGTAAATGCGTACCCTATGCCGAAGAGCTGGACGTCCACATGGGGGTCGAGGTCCATGCGCCGTGGCATCTGGAACATGCGTGGATCCTGCGCACGATCGACGAGGCCGATCGGCTGAACACCCGGCATCTGGGCATCCTGCCCGACATGGGCATTTTCATGAAACATTATCCGCCTGTGTTCCGCGCGCGGTTCGAGCGGCAGGGCGCGCGTCCCGAAATCACGCAGTTCATCGTCGATCAGCACGAAGCCAAGATCATGTGCGAATATACGATCTATGAAGTTGCTGTGAAAATGGGCGGCAACAAGGCCGAGATCGCGATGGCGGAAAGCCTGCGACACGCTCCCTACGCCAATCCCAAGCGGATCGGGGACTATGCGCGCTATTTCCGGCACATCCAGGCCAAATTCTACGAGATGACCGAAGACTATAAAGATCCCGCGATCGCCTATGACGAAGTGATTCCGGAATTGGTGAAGTGCGGCTGGGAAGGCACGCTATCCAGCGAATATGAAGGCAATCGGTGGATTCAGGACGTCAGCGAAGTCGATAGCCGCGAACAGGTTCGCCGCCAGCATGTCATGTTCGATAGGCTGATTACAGAAGCCGAGCAGACATTCGGAGCCGCCGACGCCTGACATGACTAAATATTCTGATGCGTTCAGCACGAGCGCTCAGAGTTTGGTCGCCGATTTCGCTTTTCTCGAAGGATGATGACTAATGTTCGACAAATATCTGATCGATGCCGATTCCGTGCAGAATATCGGTCCACTGGATGCGCTGACCGGCTTTTCCTTCCTCTCCAAACTTGGCTATTATCGAGGTCTTGGCCTGTCGATGATCGAGGAACTGGTCGTCTCTATAGACGGCGAAGCGCTCCCGCGTGAGGCAGTGCGTTTCGATGAGGGCAAGGGTCCGCTGACGCTGGACGAGATGGAGACCGCCTACGACCGGCGCTGGCCCTTCGGCGCCGCTGCTACGATATTTGTGTCGTTGCCGGGTGGTTTTCCGGGCGGTTCTCATGAACTGGCCCTCAGCCAGAAGCTGCGGATCTCCTATCTGCCATTTCCCTCGTTCAACCACGACAAGAAGAGGATCGCCCTGTAATATGGGGATCGAAAGCGGACTGCTGATTGTCGTGCCGGTGCTGCGCGGCGTGGGGTGCGCGATTGAAAAGCTGGTTTGGGAGCGCCGTATTTCGGCGCTCCCTGCCATATCATGGTTAAGCACGTATAAGCGGCTGCCAATCAAGCGCCGAGCAGAGTGAATTCCACGCTCTCGCCGGATGTCGATGACGGCGAAATCCACGCGAAGAATAGCGCAGGTTCACTATTGGCGCGCAGGTCCTGACCGACGAAGCCCAGATCCTTTGCCGTGATGGCAAAGGTGACGCGCTTGCTCTCACCCGGCGCGAGTGTGAATTTCTGAAAGCGCGCAAGCCTGCGTATCGGTTGGGCGATACTGGCCGTCACGTCGCGGAAGTAGAATTGCGCGACCACATCCACTGCGCGAGCCCTCTGGTTGCGCACTATCGTGCTGACGGCGATTCTGTCGTCTAGGGCGGTTTCCACTCATTCCGGTTCATATCCGCGCGATTTGAAGTAATTGGCGCATTCGTCGGGCTGGAAGATATCGACGAGCTTTCCGATCAGGCCCCGCTGACGGTTCGCTCGCCTGCTTTGGGCAGCATTGCTTTCAGCCTGAAGAACGCCTTCTCGATCGTGTGTTCATGATGACTCTCCAGTGTAGATTCCTATTGAGCTGTTTTGGAGATCGATGAGCCAGATGCGCTGGGTTCCGCCACTGGCCAACCGTCCTCTGATTCGGCCGCGGCGGAGACAGTGCGCCCCTGTTCGATCAGCATATTCCTGTAGGGTCATCTCGCTCTTGTGTCGCCGGGGGATATTATTCGACCAGATAGGGCGTTTCGTGCCAAGCCCACGCCGCTGGAGCAGGCTGTTAATCATGGGAGCGTTGAAGCTATCCTTCTTGGGCGGCGTCCAGCCCTCGGTATTAAGCGCATCGGCGATAATCTGCGCGGTAGCTCCGTGGCTTCTTAGGTCGATGATCCGGGCAAGTAGCTTGTCGAAGTGCTCCAGTTGCTTGAACCGCCGGACCGGTCGGGAGAACGCATGTTTCGCCACAGTGCCACCCACCCAATGGCCAACGAGTCCGGCACGCTCGATTTCACCCACGACAACGACCTCGACGCGTACGAGCATCGTACGCGCAATGGTTTGGCGATCGCGCGCTGTCGTGGATGCGCTGCTCCACAACGCAGGGATATCTTGTGCCAGCCGCCATATGACATCGCATTCGTCTGGGGTCAGGCGGGCTCTTGCGCCAAAGCGCGCCGCTGTTCGTCTGCCAGCAACTGCTCGGCCGCGAGTGCCGCTTCCCAGTTCCGTTCCAGCGTCCGGGCGACCAGGCGGTTATCGGGATCTATCGCCTCGTACCGGCGACGCGCGAGTGCGGTTTCATATCCGGCACGTTCAAGCCGCATTTTCCATTGGCCATGGAGTTGTCGGCGCTCCAGCTCAATATCCTCGGCAGCCTGCAGGCTCACTTCGATCGCAGCGGGCAAAAGGGCTTCAAGGATCAGCCTGTAGGTCAGCCTGTCGACTGGCCAGGCACTAATCGACTGGCAGAGCACCTCCCCATAGCTGGTGGCGAGTTGGTGGCAGACATAGCGGGCCTTGCGTCCGTCGTTGGTATAGGTCGTGAACATCCGCCGTCCGCAAAGTCCGCAGGAGAACAGGTCGCCAAGCAGGGCTGCGCCGCCGTCTGGAACACCTGTGTGCCGAGAGCGGTTCATGGCCATCTGCCGCTGGTTCCTCTCAAAATTTCCCCAGTCTATAATGGCTGGCCTTCGCCACAGGGTGGCGATCTTGGTCGCCCCCTCGCCAAACCCCGGGGCGGGCGTTTGGGGCCGCACTGCATGAAACGGTCGGATGATTTCCGGTCCGGTTCCTCCCTGGGGTCGCGCTGGACTTTTCACGCGCCCGGCGGGGGTGAGGCAGAGCGAGTCGAATTCCGGGATGGCGGCCTGCGGTTGCAAGCGCGTGGCCGCGGCGCCGAAGACACCGCCCCTCTCACCAATGTCGCTGGCGACCGGAGCTATAGCATTTCCGTGAAGGTCGAACTGGAAGGCGCTGCGACTGGCGTACGCATCCGGTGAGGACCGCGGCTACTGACGGTTTGCTGGGGGATTTGGCATCTTACTTGCCGAGGAAGGCCTCGACGCCTTCTTGAGCGAGCACATCGCGGAATGCAGCATCGGCATCGCGGTCGGTGGGGAATAGATTGTCCCAGACCGTCGAGGTGCCGTGCTCGTTGACGACCTCGAGGGACCAGCCACGTTCGGTGGCGAGCCGCACGATGTTGATGGTCAGCCGTACGCCCGCCTGTTCGATGGACCGGCAGAGAGAGGATTCAATCAGTTCGGGTTGCGGGTCAAATTCCATGCCGTGATGCTATGAGATCACGGCTCCAGCTTCAACGCTGTTGGTTTCCAATTCCATGGGAGCAGATCGCCAAGCCGATTAGCCGGATGACCGGCGATGCGGGCAAGGACGTCGGCGAGCCAAGCCTGGGGATCGAGGTCGTTGAGGCGACAGCTTTGAATGAGTGAAAACATGATGGCGGCGCGCTGACCGCCGCGATCGGAGCCGCAAAATAGCCATGCTTTCCGCCCGAGTGGCACACAGCGTAGCGCCCGTTCCGCTGCGTTGTTCGTGAGGCATACCCTGCCATCGACGAGGAAGCGGGTGAAGGAGTCCCAGCGCCGAAGCATATAGTTGATAGCCTTGGCGAGATCATGGTTACGCGACAGCTTGGCGAGTTGGGCGTTCAACCAGTCGTGCAGTTCGGCGATCAGTGGCGCGCTCAACTCCTGACGGGCGGCAAGCCGCTCCGCTGGTGTCTTGCCGTTGATACCGCGCTCAACGTCGAACAGGGCGTCCAGCTTCTGCACCGCCTCCAGCGCAATCGGATAGATCGGGCCAGTCCGCTCGCCGCGGCTCTTCTTGCGCGCAGCGCCCTCGACGTCAGCAAGTTCGAAGAACTTCCTGCGCGCGTGAGCAAAGCATCCTGCCTCCAGGATGAGACCAGGCTGGCGGTTGGGAGCGTACAGCTCAAAATAGCCCGCATAGGCATCAGCCTGCAGAATCCCGGACCAGGACGCGAGGTGCGCCTGGGGATGTTCCCCGCGCCGGTCGCGCGAATAATAGAAAACCACCGCCGGCGGATCGGCGCCGCCGAACGGGCGGTCATCCCGGACATAATCCCATAATCTACCGGTATCGGTCTTGCCCTTGGCCATGACCGGCACGGTGGTATCGTCGCCATGCACGCGCTCGGCGGCAAAGACATGGGCCTCGATCAGCCGAAAGATGGGCATCAAGGCGAAGGACGCCGCACCAACCTGATCGGCAAGCGTGGAGACGCTCAGCGGCACGCCTTCGCGAGCGAAGCGCTCCGCCTGGCGGTTGAGCGGCTGGTGCTGCCCATACTTCTCGAACAGCAGCATGGCGAGGAAGCTTGGCCCTGCCCAGCCACGCGGCACGACATGGAATGGCGCGGGCGGCTGCGTGATCTTCTCGCAGTCACGGCAGGAGAATTTCTCGCGTACGGTCTGGATGACCTTCCAGGCACGCGGGATTACCTCCAGCGTCTCGGTTACATCCTCGCCCAGCTTCGACAGGCGCATGCCGCCACAGGCCGGACAGGAACAGGGCGCCGGAACGACGACGCGGTCGCGGGGCAAATGGACGGGGAACGGTTTTTTAACTGGCCTCTTGCGCTCAAAGGCGGTGACGTTCGTCGCCTTTGTCGCGGCGGCCTCGGCGGCCAGATCATCTTCGGCGGCGTCGGCCTCCAAATCTTCGAGCTCAAACTCCATCTGCGCAAGAAGCCGGCGGGTGCGTTCGGCGCTGGGGCCGTACTGCTCGCGCCTGAGCTTGGCGATCTGCAACTTGTAGTGCGAGATCAACGCCTCGGTGGCGCTCTCCCGGGCACGGGCATTGGCCAGTTCGGCTTCAGCGCTCGTGGCCCGCTGTTCGGCTTCATCGGCGCGCTGCGCACTGAGCCGTACCAACGCCTTGAGCGCTTCGATATCGTCAGGCAGGGGCGAAACGGCGGCGTCCACAACTTGGATGGAATCATAGAAAACCTCCCGGATGAAGCGGAAAATGCAGCCTCCGCCGAGAAAATCTGCGCCTATCCTGCGCTCTGTGGGCGCCAGCTATATTGCGGGTTCCGCCAGTCCACTCCGTCGAGCAGGCAGGCCAGCTGTGAGCTCGTCAGCGACACCACGCCGTCCTTCGCGGCGGGCCAAATGAACTTCCCTCGTTCCAATCGCTTCGAATATAACGACATCCCGAGGCCGTCGTGCCAGATTATCTTCACAAGCGCCCCGCTGCGCCCGCGAAAGACCCAAAGATCGCCGGCAAATGGGTCTCGCGAGAAGCTCTGCTGCACCATTGCTGCCAAGCTCTGCATGCCGCGCCGCATATCTGTGTGGCCCATCGCAATCCACACCCGCGCGCCAGCTGGGATCATCGCAGGGCCTTGAGCGCTGCCGACACCAAGGCAGCTGGTGCCGACGCAGATATGCTCACGCGCCCTTTGCCACCCAGATCCACGATGATCACCGGCATTGCGGCCTGGTGCGCATTCTGCTGTTCGCCATCGTCAACCACCGCCTCGGCGAACTCCGTCAGGGCGGGCGGCTGCCGCAGCTTGTTGCGCCACGTGTAAATGCGCGCCGTGGAAATATCGTGCCGACGCGCCACAGCCAAAACGCTGGCCCCAGGCGCAAAGGCTTCTGCCAAAATCTGGAGCCGTTCCTCGTCGCTCCAGCGCCGCCGCCGTTCCGGCCCGGTCATCACCGTGATCTGCCGCATCCACTGCTCCTAAGCGTGCTCTCGAGAGCGTTCTTAAGAGCAGGCCCCTACCTCACGACAAGGCGCGTCTCGCCGGATGCATAC
>NZ_QJQX01000083.1 GCF_013393185.1 Sphingobium lactosutens
TTGGCTTCGGTCAGGCCGACGCTGGCGATCTGCGGATGGCAATAGGTGCAGCCCGGAATGTTGCGCACATCCATGGCGTGCGGATGCACATCCTTGTTGCCCAGCGCCTGCGCGATCGTCTCGGCGACGATCACGCCCTCATGGCTCGCCTTGTGCGCCAGCCATGGCGGCGCGGTGACATCGCCGATCGCCCACATGCCGTCGACATTGGTGCGGCCATAGGCGTCGGTCTTGATGTGATAGCGCTGATCCGGCTCGATGCCGACATCTTCCAGACCCAGATTCTCGACATTGGGGACAATGCCGATGGCGACGATCACATGGCTATATTCGACCGTGACGTCCTTGCCGTCCTTGCCCTTGATCGTGGCGGTCACGCCCTTGTCGCTCGCGGCGATCTTTTCGATCTTCGCACCGGTCATGACGGTCATGCCCTGCTTCTTCACCGCCTTTTCGAGGAAGGCGGAAACGTCCGCATCCTCGACCGGGACGATGCGGTCCATCATCTCGACCACGGTCACGTCAGCGCCCATGTCGTTGTAGAAGCTGGCGAATTCGATACCGATCGCGCCCGAACCGACAACCAGCAGCTTCGTCGGCATTTCCGGCGGCGTCATGGCATGGCGATAGGTCCACACCCGCTTGCCATCCGCCTTCAGGTTCGGCAGGTCGCGAGCGCGGGCGCCGGTCGCGATGATGATATGCTTGGCGGTCAGTTCCTCGGTCTTGCCGTCCTTGGTGACGCTGAGCTTGCCCTTCGCCACCAGCTTGCCGTCGCCCATGTGGACGCTGATCTTGTTCTTCTTCATCAGGTGCGTGACGCCCTGATTGAGCTGCTTGGCGACGCCGCGCGAGCGCTTCACCACCGCCTCGATATCGGCGCTGATCTTCTCGGCGGCCAGGCCATAGTCGCCCGCATGCTGCATATAGTGGAAGATTTCCGCAGACCGCAGCAGCGCCTTGGTCGGGATGCAGCCCCAGTTAAGGCAGATGCCGCCCAGATTCTCGCGCTCCACGATCGCGGTCTTCAGACCCAGTTGGGCTGCGCGGATCGCGGCCACATAACCGCCAGGGCCGGAGCCCAGAACGATGACATCGTAATTCTCAGCCATGGATGCTCACATTCTCTTAGTTAATCGGATCGGTCGGGCGCGAAGCTTCGCTTAAAGCGCTTCCACGATCGTGACATTGGCGATGCCGCCGCCCTCGCACATGGTCTGAAGCCCATAGCGCTTGCCCTGCGCGCGCAGCGAATGAACCAGCGTCGTCATCAGCTTCGTGCCTGTAGCGCCCAGCGGATGGCCCAGCGCGATCGCGCCGCCATACATGTTCAGCTTTTGCGGGTCCGCACCGGTCGCCTTCAACCAAGCCATAGGGATAGAGGCGAACGCCTCATTCACCTCGAACAAGTCGATATCTTCCAGCTTCAGCCCCGACCGCTCAAAGGCGCGACGGGTAGCGGGGATCGGTTCCTCCAGCATGATGACCGGATCACCTGCCGTCACGGTCAGGTTCACGATCCGCGCGATCGGGGTCAGATTGTGACGCTTCAGTGCGGCCTCATTGGCAACCAGCACGCCCGACGCACCGTCGGTCATCTGGCTGGCATTGCCCGCCGTGATCGTCCCGCCTTCCATCAACGTCTTCAGCCCGGCCAGCCCCTCCATAGTCCCATCAGGCCGCACGCCTTCATCCTGCACGACGCTGCCGTCGGCGGTCGCGAACGGTACGATCTCCCGCGCGAAAGCGCCCGCTGCAATCGCTGCCGCCGCCTTGCGATGGCTCTCCAGCGCATAGGCGTCCATATCCTCGCGGGTGAAACCATATTTGTCCGCTATCGCCTGTGCGCCATGAAATTGGCTGAATTCCTTGACGCCATAGCGCTGCTGAATGCTGTGCGGCCATGGCCCCTCGCCCATTCCAGCCTTCGCATGCAGCGTGTAGTTCGATCCCATCGGCACGCGCGTCATACTTTCCGCGCCCGCTGCGATGATCAAATCCTGCGTGCCGGACATCACCGCCTGCGCGGCGAAATGCAACGCCTGCTGCGACGATCCGCACTGCCGATCGATGGTGACGGCGGGTACGCAGTCGGGCAGGGACGAAGCCAGCACGACATTGCGACCGAAGGCGAAGGATTGTTCGCCGCCTTGCGTTACGCAGCCCAGGATCAGGTCATCGATCGCAGCCGGATCCACGCCCGACCGGGCTATCAGCGCATTGACCACCGCCGCGCCGAGATCGGCGGGATGGACGCCAGCGAACGCACCCTTGCGCTTGCCGCCCGCCGTGCGCGCGGCTTCCACGATATAGGCCTCTGCCATGGTCATGTGCTCCTGAAATTGGCGGGACGCCTGGCGAGCAGCGCGCTCAGTCCCTCTTCACTTTCCTTGTTGACACCGGCAGCGACCATCGACCGCAATTCCCGGTCGAGTTGCACCTCCAGCCCATGGTCGAAGCCGTCCATCAGCGCGGCGCCATGCGGATGGCGCCATCCAAACGGATCACTTCACCATTCAGCATCGGATTGCGGATGATGGATTCGACCAGCTGGGCATATTCCTCCGGGCGGCCAAGGCGGCTGGGATGGGGCACCTGCGCGCCGAGCGCATCCTGTACATTCTGGGGGAAGGCCGCCAGCATGGGAGTCAGGAAGATGCCCGGCGCGATCGTCATCACGCGGATCTTGTGCTGGGCCAGATCGCGGGCAATCGGCAGGGTCATGCCGACCACGCCGCCCTTGGACGCCGCATAGGCCGCTTGTCCGATTTGCCCGTCATAGGCCGCGACCGATGCCGTGTTGATGATGACGCCGCGCTCCCCGTCGACCTCTTCGGCCGCGGCTAGGCGGGACGAGAATTTGGCGATCATGTTGAAGCTGCCGATCAGGTTGACCGTCACCGTTTTGGCGAAGACATCCAGCGAATGCGGTATATTTGCTTTGCCCACCGTCTTCACCGCAGGCGCAATGCCCGCGCAGTTCACCAGGATGCGCGCCACGCCATGCGCCGCCTCGGCAGCATCCAACCCTGCCGCGACGCTAGCGTCGTCCGCCACATTCACATTGACATACATGCCGCCCAACTCAGCGGCGGTGGCGCGTCCGGCCTCTTCATTCAGGTCGAAGATCGCGACCTTCGCCCCCTGCCCCGCCAGCCATGCCGCCGTGGCCCTGCCAAGACCCGATGAAGCGCCGGTTACAATCGCGGCTGCACCCTTGATATCCATGTCTATCCTTTTGCCTCGGTTGAGCGTTCATTTGGCAAGGGATGCTCTTTCCCCCCGGCCGCCATCGATCGCGCGTCCTGTCCGCCGATCGCGCTGCCCGTCGTCATCCGGGCATGGGCGTGAGCGAGGTGGTGGAGGTTGAACGCCGCGTCGGTGGCCACACGCTTGCCCATCGCATCCTCCGCCTGATTCAGCGCCTGCTTGGCGAGCGTCAGTCCGAAGGCGGGAAGGGCAGCCAACCGTTCGGCGATGGCGCCCGCCTCCGCCTCCAGCGCGTCGCGTTCGACCACGCGGTTCACCATGCCCAATGCATAGGCCCGCTCGGCAGGCATGCGGTCGCCCAGAAACAGAAATTCGCGCGCGGCGCGCGGGTGCATTTCAAATGCGTGGGCGAAATATTCGACGCCGGGTATCCCCATGCGCAGCACAGGGTCGGAAAAGAAGGCGTCGCGCGACGCGATGATAAGGTCGCACACCCAGGCCAGCATCAGCCCTCCGGCGATGCAGGCGCCATGAACGGCGGCGATCGTCGGCTTGGGAATGTCGCGCCAGCGGCGGCAAAGCCCGAGATAGAGTTCCTGTTCGCGCACATAGGTCGATGCGGCGCCATCCAGTTCGCTATGATCGCCCCATAGCGAATGACGCGCCGCCGCTGGCAAATCCGCGTCGCGGCCCGGCGTGCCGATATCATGGCCGGAGGAAAAATGCTTGCCTTTGCCGGTCAGGACGATCGCGCGCACCTGCGGGTCGTCGACGGCCCGCGCAAAGGCGGCATCGAGGGCGTAGAGCATCTGCCCATTCTGCGAATTGGCGAAGTCAGGCCGGTTGAGCATGATCCACGCCGTCGCATCGCGCCGTTCGTAAAGTATAGGTTCGTCGGTTTCGTAAGTCGCCACGCCTTCAGCCCTCCTGCTTTTCCCAAGGCCGCGGACGCGGCTTGCCGGTGGCGGCGATGACGGCGGCATCGACCTCCGCGCTGGTGGGATTGCCGCGCAGGGTCAGTCCGCCATTCACCTGAAGATTCTGCCCGCTCATGAAACAGCCATCGCTCGCCAGCCAGGCGACGGCGTCGGCGATGTCGTCCGCCGTACCCGCGCGGCCCAGCGGATAGTGTTTTTCATAGGTTTCCCAGACCCCCGGCACCAGCTTCGCTCCCGCGCCCATCGGCGTGGCGGTAATGCCCGGCGAGATCGAATTGGCGCGGATACCCTGCGCGCCATATTCATTGGCAATGCAGCGCACGACATGATCGATGCCCGCCTTGGTCCCCATATAGGCCGTGTGATTGTCCAGCATGATGGTAGCCGTGGCGGAGCTGATCTGAATAAGCGAACTGCCCCGCCGCATCAGCGGCAGCATAGCCTGAAAGAACTGAAACGGGCCGATGAACTGAAGATCCGTCATCCGCCGCAATTCGGCATCGGTGGTAAGCGCGAACGGCTTGAGCAACCCCCAGCCCGTCGCGTTGACGACGATATCCAGCCCATCCGCCTGCGCTCGCACCGTCTCTGCCAGCGCCGCCAGCGATGGCTGACTGGTGATGTCGCAGCTCGCGGCGACCCCGCCGACCTCCTGCGCGAACCGTTCCAGTTCCGCCGCGTCGCGGCCCACCACGATCATGCGCGCGCCCTCATCGGCCAGACGGCGGGCAATGACCTGCGCCATATTGTCGCGCGTGCCTGCGCCGATGATAAGGCCGGTCTTGCCGATCAAACTCTGGGCCATGTCTGCTTTCCTTTCATGCCACGGACCGGTCATGCCCCGTCCAATAGGGCGCGCGCAATTCCCGTTTCAGCACTTTGCCCGATGCATTGCGCGGCAGCGCATCGATGAAGTCGACCGTCTTGGGCACCTTGTAGCCTGCGATGGTGCGCCGCGCCCAGGCGCGGATCGCCTCCCCATCGGCGATTGCGCCATCGGTGAGAACCACAACCGCCTTCACGGCCTCTCCCCAAAGCGGATCGGGTACGCCGATCACCGCGACGTCGGCGACGTCGGCATGATCGCGGATCGCATTCTCCACCTCGACAGGAAAGACATTCTCGCCCCCGCTCACGATCATGTCCTTGATCCGGTCGCGCAAATGGAGATAGCCGTCTTCGTCAAGATAGCCCGCATCGCCCGACCGAAAATAACCCTGCGCGTCAAAGGCTTCCGCCGTGGCTTCGGGCAAGTTCCAATAGCCGGTCATGGCGGTCGGCGATCGGATCACCACCTCGCCGCTCTCCCCACGGCCAAGGCGACGCCCGTCGGGATCGACGATGGCGATCTCCACCCCGTCCAGCGCCCGCCCGGCCGAGGTCATCCGGGAATTGCCATTCACCTCATGATCTTCCGGCGGCAGGACCGATATGGTGCCGCACATTTCGGTCATGCCATATTGCTGCACGAAACCGCAGCGGAATATGTCCATCGCCTCGCGCAGGACATCGAGCGGCATGGGCGAAGCGCCGTAGACGATGGTACGGATACGGCCGTAGTCCACCTGCCGCACACGCGGATGCCGCATGACGAGTTGCAGGGCGGAGGGCACGGTGAACAGCTTGCTGAGGCCCTGATGCTCGATGGCGTCGAGCACCAGATCAGCGCTGAATTCCTCCGCCACCAGCCCGGTCGCGCCCGCGCATAGCGTCTGAAGGCCAAAGCCCGTGCCCCCGATATGGAATTGCGGCATGACGATCAGGCTGACATCGTCCTGCGTCCAGCGGTTCCATTCGGGCTGCGCTGCTTCGGGCAGGGACCGAAAGACCAGCAGGGCGCGCTGGCTGAGCAACGCGCCCTTGGGGCGACCCGTCGTGCCCGACGTGTATATCTGAACCGCGATCGCTTCGGGATCGCGCGCCTGCTCCACCGCAATCCCGCCGCCGGACGCCCGCCAGTCCGCATAAGCGGTGGCCGGATCGTCGCCATCCACGATCACGACCGGCGGACGGAGCGGCAAGCTTTGCGCCAGTTGCGTTATATCCTGCGCATGGTCCGGCGTGACGAAGATGATGCGGCAGTCGGCATCTTCCAATAGCCAGGCGGCTTCCTGGGCGGCGAGCCGCCAGTTGACCGGGACCAGCGTTACGCCCGCCCACGCCGCGCCGAGCAGCAGTTCATAATAAACATCGCTGTTCTTGCCGAAATAGGCGATGCGATCGCCCGCCGCGCACTCCGAAGTTTTCAGCGCGCCCGCAACGTCCCGGGCATGGCGCGCCAGATCGGCATAGCCTGTTTCCCGTCCGCGAAACCGCAGCGCGGCCTTGGTCCCGTGACGCGATGCCTGTGCCTCTATCATGTCCGCAAGGGATGTGAAGCGCGGCCGGACCAAATCGCTCGCCATGTCAGTCAAGACCATCCTCTCATCACAATTACGCAACGCGTCTTCATTTCACCTTATCGACAAAGGGGATGGCGCGCCAGAGCGATTCATGCTTCAAGGCATAAAAATAATACTCGTTATATATTGATGGAGGATCATCAGTCATGACCGGCAATCCCGCATGGACCCCCGGCCAACGGCCAGCCTTGCCCCTGATGCTGGGCGGCAATGTCTTCGGCTGGACCGCCGGCCGCGCCGCCAGCTTCGCCGTGCTGGATCGGTTCGCGGATGCGGGCGGCACGTTGATCGACACGGCGGACTATTATGCCGCCTGGGCGCCCGGCAACAGCGGCGGCGAATCGGAACGCATGATCGGCGAGTGGCTGACGGCGACGGGCCGGCGCAACGCCATGACGATCGCCACCAAAGTAGGCCTGCTGAAAGGGGCAGCGGGCAACGGCCTGACCCCGGCGCGCATAGTCGAAGCCTGCGACGAATCCCTGCGGCGCCTGCAGACCGACGTCATCGACATCTACTTCGCCCATATCGACGACCCGGCCACGCCGCTGGAGGATTCGCTCGCCGCCTTCGACGCGCTGGTACAGCAGGGCAAGGTCCGCATGCTCGGCGCGTCGAATTTCACCGCGGAACGGCTGGCCGAAGCATTGCAGATCGCCGATGCGAACGGGTTCCACCGGTTCCAGATGATCCAGCCCAAATATAATCTCGCCGTGCGCGACAGCTATGAAGGGCCGCTGGAACAGCTGGCGCTGGCGGAGGGGCTGGCGGTGGTGCCCTTTTACGGCCTTGGCGGCGGCTATCTGACGGGGAAATACCGCACGGCCGCCGACATCATGGGCACGCCGCGCGAGATGTGGCTGCGCCCCTATATGGAGGGCGACGGCCCCGCGATCCTCCAGATCATGGACGCCATCGCCGCCGAAACCGGCCTCAGCCTGCCCGATATCGCCATGGCCTGGGTACGCGGCAAGCCGGGCATATTGGCTCCCATCGCCAGCGCGACGAGCGCGGACCAGATGGAGGCCCTGATCGCGGGTACGCGGGTCGGCCTGACCGCCGATCAGATGCAGGCGCTCGATTCAGCCGTCCCGGCCTGAACGCCGGGCGAACCACGCCTCCGTCCGTTCCCGCAGATGCCGGGCGCGCTCCGTCGGGTCGGGAAAGGCCTCACGCAGCGTCTTCGACCGCAATTCGATACTGAGCGGCAGGTCCGCGGGCCAGCCGCGCAGCAAGGCATCGAGCGGCAAAACACCCTCGCCCGGCAACAGCCGACCGTCCAGCGCCTCCGCCCTGATCGCGGCGATGTCGGTCGGGTCGGGCACATCCGGGCCGGCATCGCAAAACTGGGCATAGCGCAGCAGCGTCCCCGGTATGGCCGCCGCATCCGAAGCGGTCCCGCCCGATCGCGACAGGTGCAGAGGATCGACCAGCACATGACCGTTGGGCCGGTTGGCCACGCCCACGACCGCCTGTGCATCGGCTAGGCGATGCACTGCGGTAAAAAGGCCAAATTCAAGCGCCACCGGCACCCCGGCCGGTGCAGCGCGATCGCATAAGGCCCCAAACTTTTCAGCCGTGGCCTGACGATCCGGATCGGAACTTACCGCTAGTAAATTGCACGCGCCTAGCGCCGCAGCGACATCGACCAGATCAAGCAACGCGGGATCGGGTTCACCCGGCCGAATCCACAGCACCTCCGCATCCAACAGGATGAGATCCAGTTCGGCGATCCGCGCCTTCAATGCCCCGATCCGCTCGCCCGTCCAGTCCTGTCCATCGATGCGCAGCCCAACAGCCGCAAAGCCAGCCGCCGCGCCAGCCTCCACCACCTCTTCAGGTGATTGATCCGGCAGCACGCCAGCGGCCAGAGACAATATCCGCATACCTTCCTTCTCCTTCCTACCAGAGCCTCGAAATACGGTTGCACAAAAGAATATCGTGTTATACTTTTTTATGCAATTGAGGATCGGGAGAGAAATGCGGTGACGGAAAGCTGGGACTATATCATCGTGGGCGCGGGCTCCTCCGGCTGCGTGCTGGCCGAACGGCTGTCCGCCAACGGTTGTCACAGCGTGCTGGTGCTGGAGGCGGGCGGCAATGACGACAGCCCGTTGATCCACATGCCCAAGGGGATCGGCAAGGTCGCCGCCAAACCCCGCTACGCTTGGCATTATCAGGTGGATCAGCGCCGCCTGCCCGATGTCCCCTCGACCGAAAGCTGGGTGCGCGGCAAGGGACTGGGCGGCTCCTCCTCCATCAACGGCATGATCTATGTGCGCGGCCAGCCGGAGGATTATGAGACATGGGCGCGGCGCGGCGCCACCGGCTGGGGCTGGGACACGATGAAACGCGCCTTTCAGGCGATCGAGGATCATGAGTTGGGCGCGGGCGACGGCCGGGGCGTGGGCGGCCCGCTGCACATCAGCAGCGGCGCCTATCGCTATCCACTAGCCGAAGCGATGATCCGCGCGGGCGAACAGATGGGCCTTGCCCGCAAGGAAGATCTGAACGGCGAGGATCTGGAAGGCATCGGCTATTATTCCCACAATATCAGGAATGGCCGACGGCAGAGCGCGGCGCTGGTGTTCCTGAAACCCGCCAGCCGACGCCCCAACGTCAGGGTCGTGACGGGCGCGCAGGTCGACCGCATCCGCTTCGACGGAAAACGGGCGATCGGGGTGGAGGCACAGGTCAATGGCCGTCCGACATTCTTCGCCGCGACGGGCGAGGTGATCCTGTCCGCGGGCGCCGTCGTGTCCCCGCTGATCCTGCAACGATCAGGCGTGGGCGCGGGCGGACGGCTGGCTTCGCTGGGCATCGACGTGATCGCCGACAGCCCGGCGGTCGGCCATCGCCTGCTTGAGCATCTGGGCATTTCGCTGCCCCACCGCCTGCGTGGCGTCCCGGGCAACAATCGCGAATTCAGGGGACTGCGGCTGGTCGGCAACGTGCTGCGCTATTATCTGACGCATAAGGGACCGATGGCGACCGGTCCCTATGAGATCGGCGCCTTCGTGCGCAGCCATGCCGACGCGCCGCGCCCGGACCTTCAGCTATTCTGGAGCGCCTTCACCTTCAAGCGGGTGACGAACGCCAATGCGCCGGTCCAGCTTGCGGCGGTCGAGGACGAGCCGGGGATGACGCTCTACGGTCAGCTAGTGGGCCTGACGTCGCAGGGATCGGTCGAAATCAGCAGCGCCGATCCCGCCGCCCCGCCAGTCATCCGCCCCAACTGGCTGACCACGCCGGAGGATGTAAAGACCGGCATCGCGTCCATCCGCTATATGCGCCGCATCCTGCAACAGGGGGCCATCGCGCCCTATGTCGGGGACGAATTGCTGCCCGGCCGCGCCTACGAAACGGACGCCGAGATCGAGAAGGCGCTTCGGCTGTACGGCCGCTGCGGCACCCATGCGGTCGGCACCTGCGCAATGGGTGACTCGCCCGATGCCGTGCTGGACGCAGAGTTGCGGGTTCGCGGTGTCGAGGGGGTTCGGGTGGTCGATTGCTCTTCCATGCCCGGCCTCATTTCCGGCAACACCAACGGTCCGGCCATGGCGCTAGGCTGGCATGCGGGCGAAGTGATCCAGCGCGGCCGCTGACCCGCCGCGCCAACGAAAAAGGCGCCCCACGATGAAGCGGGGCGCCTTGTCATGCGTTCAAAACAGGACGGTCAGAACTGGACGCGCTTGGTGTAGCCGCCATCCACCACCAGATTGGCACCGGTCGTGTGCGACGAGGCCGGGCTGGCCAGAAACACGATGCTGCGCGCCACTTCCTCCGCCGTGCCGAAGCGACCAGCGACCATCTTTGCCGCCGTCGCATCATAAAGCTCGGGACGGGCCGCCTTGATCTTTTCCCAGTTACCGCCGGGGAAGGAAATCGGCCCAGGCGACACGGTGTTGACGCGAATGCCCTTCGGCCCCAGCGCCTGCGACTGCTGTTTGGCATAGGTGATGAGCGCGGCCTTCAGCGCGTTGAAGGCATTGGCCGACAGGAAGGTTTCCAGCGCAGCGGTGGATGACATCAGCACGACCGACGCATCGGCGGACTTCTCCAGATAGGGTTCCAACGCCTCGAACCCGGCCACGGCGCCCATGATATCCAGCTGTAGCGTGACGTTCCAGTCGCCCCCTGCCCCAGCGCCCGATGCGCTGACATTATGGACGAAGATGTCGACCCCGCCCAACTGCTGCGCCGCCTTGTCCAGCCAGCCCTTATAGGCTTCGATATCGTCCAGGGTGAAGGCCTCGCCAAACACCTTGCCGCCATGCTGTTCCAGCACCGCCACCGTTTCGGCCACCTGCCCGGCATCGCGGGAGAAGAAAGCGACATCGCAGCCTTCCTGCGCGAACAATTCCAGCGCAGCCCGCCCCAGCCCCCGGCTGCCGCCGGTCAGGATCACTTTTTTGCCCTTCAGACCAAGGTCCATTGCATCCACTCCATCCTGCTGCGCCCAACGGCGCAATTTCCGCATCTGGAATAGGCGACCCGCCTGCCAGCGTCAACAAACTATATCGCGTAATATATTTGGAACATATGCAATTGCAGAGGAACACGCGTGATATTATGATCGCCGAAAATCATCGAATGGAGCTTTCATGACCGACCTCATGCGTGCAATCGGCGTCCGCGGCGGCACTGGCCCGGCCAGCGCGCTTTTCGTGGAGCAGCTTGCCCGTCCGATCCCCGCTGCCGGGGAGATATTGATCCGCGTCGTGGCCGCCGGGGTCAACCGGCCCGACATCTCGCAGCGGGAGGGCAATTATCCGCCGCCGCCGGGCGCGTCCCCGATCATCGGGCTGGAAGTCGCGGGCGAGGTCGCCGCGCTGGGCGAAGGCGCCAGGCGCTGGTCGGTCGGCGACCGGGTGACGGCGCTGCTGCCTGGGGGCGGCTATGCGGGCTATGCGGTGGTCGATGCGCGCCACGCCTTGCCTATTCCCGACAGCATCGGTTTCGAACAGGCAGCCGGATTGCCGGAAACCGTCTTCACCGTCTGGGCCAACCTGTTCGAACGGGGCCGGCTGATCGCGGGCGAAACCGCGCTGATCCATGGCGGCAACAGTGGCATCGGCGTCACCGCGATCCAGATGGCAAAAGCGGCGGGCGCGCGCGTCATCGCCACCTGCAGGGGGCGGGAGAAGGCCGAAAAGGCGAAGCAGGTCGGCGCGGACATCGCCATCGACGTGCGCGAACAGGATTTCGTCGCCATCGTGACGGACGCCGGGGGTGCCGACGTGGTGCTGGACATTGCCGGCGGCGCTTATTTCGAAGGCAATATCGCCGCGCTCAAGCCCGATGGCCGACTGGCGCAGATCGCGCTGCTGGATGGCGGCAAGGTAGCGTTGGACCTGATGCCCCTGCTATTCAAGCGGCTGACCATCACCGGGTCGACGCTGCGCGCGCGGCCCGCCGACGAGAAGGCGCGCCTGACCCGGGCGATCGAGGAGACTGTCTGGCCCTGGGTCGCATCGGGCCAGCTATGCCCGCCGATCAACCGTGTCTTCCCCCTGGAAAATGTGCAGGACGCGCACGAATATCTGGAAAATGGCAATCAGTTCGGCAAGGTAGTATTGGCATTGTAGCGCGCGCATGCATATGGTTATGAATGAGACAGGCCAGGACGTTGAACGAAGAGATATTAGCACCCCATCCGGAAAAGCAGCTCGTCTATTCGAGCAGCATGATCCATGAACGGCGTCAGCGCATTCTGCATGAAACGCGCAAGATGATCGTCGAGGACGGGATCGACAAGTTCAGCATCCGAACCCTCTGCCGCCGCGCCGATGTCGCGCAGCGCACGCTTTATAATGCTTTTCACAGCAAGGACCGGCTGATCGCGCTGGCCATCCGCGAAACCTATGAGGGCGTGAACAGCTATATCCGCTATCGCACATCGGCGGACACGATAGAGGGCATTGTGGACCGCCTGATTTCGGTCAACCGGCGCAACCTGAAGGCGCGCAACTATACGCAGGCGGTCACGTCCATCTATTTTTCGCCCAACACCAGCAAGGATGTATGGAACGCCTTGCGCGACATGGTTTTCCTCAATCTGCGCCAGTGGCTGGATCGCGTCGCTGCGGACGGGGAATTGCAGCCTTGGGTAAGGCTGGAGGAAGTGGGCGGCAGCTTCGCCAATATCGAATATGCGGCGATCAATGATTGGGCCTGCGGGCGGATCGCGGATGAGGCCTATTTGCGGCATCTGATCACGGCCATGCTGTCGCTGGCGTCGGGTGTCACCCGAGGCGACACACAGGCGAAGGCGAACCAAATGCTGGAGGAGATCGCCCGCACGGGCGAATTGCCGGAATTTCCCAAGCCCGTGCTCAGCCCGCCGGAGGTCAGCGACGCCGGATGAGGCGCCCCCTGTTTCGATGGCCGTAATCGTGGACGGAACGGATGGGGATGCCGACGGCTTCGTGCCGCTGATCCAGGAAGATGCGCTGGGGCTGGATCGGATCCGCGCCTTTACCGTGCGTGACTGGCCAATCATCGTGGTCCGCTCCGCCATTGGCGTCCGCGCCCTGCTCAATCGGTGCAGCCACGCTGCGGCGCCGCTTGAGAATGGCAGGATCCGTCGCGATACCATCATCTGCCCGCTGCACGGCGCGCAATTCGACCTTTCGACCGGCGCCTGTCGATCGACCGGCAGCGGCTATCTGCCGGTCCGAACATTTCCTGTGCGTATCGGGAACGGCATCATCGCCGTGCAGGTGCCGGATGGGCCGCCAGCGGTCGATGACCTACCGATCCGGCCCTGAACAAAGCTCTGCCCCCCAAAAAAAGCCCGCCGCCCATGGAGCGGAAGGCAGGGAGAGAGGAAGATTTTGGCAGGCGGCCTATCCCGGCCGCCTGCCTGAAAGTTCAGAATTCGAAGCGGAAGCCCGCCCGGATCGTCGTGCCAATCACGTCATAGAGGAAGGGATTGGTGCCCGAAGCCTGGGTATTGGCCGCATCAAGCTGCGTCACGATCGGCGGATCGGTGTTCATCAGATTGTCGACCGCCAGGAAAAACTCGCTCTTGGGCGCGAGCGAACTGGTCTTGATACCAACGTAGGCGTCGAGATAGACGATCGTGGGAACCGTGCGCTTGTCGATGACGGTCGGCCCCCAATTATCGTCGAAGACCGCTGAACCGATCAGGCGTCCACGCAGCTGCGCGGTGAAGGCGCTGCTGTCATAGGTCGCCGTCGCCGTCCCGCGCCAGTGCGGCACGCCTTCCGCCGCGCCGACATTGTTGCTGACCTCGCCCGCCCGCGTGATGACCGAGGTGGGCAGCACGATGTCGAGCTTATCGACATAGTTGGCCAGTACGCGCAGGTCCAGCGTCCCGTCGGCAACGGGCAGCGTGTAGGACACCTCTATATCGATGCCGCGCGCGCGTTCCTGCAACGCATTGAAGGGCTGGAGGCGGATGCCGGTGATCGTATTGGCGCTGTTGCGGGTGATCGCCGTGCAGAATTGCAGGTCGCCAGCCGCACAGCGATCGACGATGAACTGCGCTGAATTAGTGGCGATCGCTTCCTTGATCTTGATGTCATAATAGTCGACCGACGCACGGAAACCAGGCAGGAAGGACGGGCGCAGCACAATGCCGCCCGTCAGCGTATCGGCATTTTCAGGCGTCAGGCCCGGATTGCCGCTGACCGTGGCAAAAGCGCGAACGGGCGTATTGCCATTCGATGTGTCGTTCACCAGCGTATTGGTCACAGCGCCGGTCTGGAACAGTTCCTGGAGATTGGGCGCCCGAATGTCGCGAGAGCGCGTTACGCGGAGTTCTACCCCGTCGATCGGCTCATAACGGAAACCGGCCTTCCAGGTCTTGACCGATCCGCTGACGCTATAGTCGGTCAGACGACCAGCGACGTTAAGGTCGAGCGAACGGCCGATGGCGCTGTCCTTAAGCACAGGTATGCCCAGTTCGCCATAGAGTTCCTTGACGTTGATCTTGCCATCGAACGCCTTGAAGTTGCCGGCCCAAAAACCCGTGCGCTGGGAAATCGGATCGGCCGTCGCATGCGCCTTTTCCTCACGATATTCCGCGCCTGCCGCGAAGCTGACCGGGCCGGCCGGCAATTGGAACAGATCACCGGCGATATTGGCTGTAGCCACCTGCTGCTCATAGCGGATGTCCTGCGATGAGACGCCGATCACATTGTTGAGTACGGCCTGGCTCAGCGCCGCCGATCCGAACGGATTCATCGGCACGCAGCCATTAGTCGGATCGGTCAACGTCGAACGGCAGATCGGTTGCGATGGATTGGCTGGATTGGCGACCGCATCGGTCGCCAGATTATACTGGTCCGGGCGCGGCATGCCGGTTGCGCGGATCTTCGAATCCACCCGGCCATATTGGTAGGAAAGGCCCCATTTCCAATCATTGCCGAAGCTGCCGTCGACGCCAATCAGCCCGCGATAGTTTTTGCGGCTGTTGCCGACGCCGATCACGCCCATCTTCGTGTTCTGAATGTTGAGGCGGAGCGGGTTGGCGGCAGTCCCCAGGCCAGCGGCGGCCATTGCGTCACGTACCTGGGTAGGCAGATAGAAATTGTCGATCAGGATCGGCGTGAAGGAAGCGCCGCTACGGCCATAATTGGCGCCGCGGGTATGCGCCTTCGATGTCGCGAACGACCCTTCGGCATAGAAGCTGATGTCGTCGGTCAGATCATAGGATGTACGCGCATAGATCGACTTCTGAGTCGTGGGAATACTCGATTGGGTCAACGGAGCCTGATCATACAGACGGTCGAATACCGCCTTGTCACCGAAATAATAGGTTCCGCCGCCTGCAACGCCCGTCAACGGGAAATTGGTGCCGGCCAGATTGCCGGCGGCGTCGAAATAATAGCCCGCCAGCGGGCCGCTGGGCACCAGACCGGTCTCATTGAGGAATTGGGCAGACCAGGGTGCGGCGAGAAAGGTCGTCTGGCCGGGCTGGCCTGCCAGCGGGTTGTTGACGGTCTTGTAGGCCTTGAACCATTTGCGGCTGCCATAAGTGGCCGAACCGTTGCGGGTATATTGACCGCTGACGATGAAATGACCCTTGCCGTCCGCAAAGGCCGTGCCATAGCTTAGCGCCCCCGTCAGGTTGCTGGCGTCGCCCTCGGTCGAGATACCGGACTGAAAATTGCCCTTCAGCCCTTCATATTTGGTGTCGAGGACGAAGTTGACCACACCAGCGACAGCATCCGAACCCCAGGCGGCCGACGCGCCGCCGGTGACGATATCGACTCGCTTGACCAGCGCATTGGGCAGGGTATTGACGTCCACGGCGCCCGTCAGCGTCGTCGGCGTTACCCGCTTGCCATTCATCAGCACCAGCGTGCGCGAAACGCCCAGATTGCGCAGGTTCAGCAGGTTCGCGCCAGCCAAACCGTTGCCGATCAGCGCCTTGTTCGTGCGCGGCGTGTTGCTGCCCGAAAGCGCGGGCATCTGGTTGACGAAATCCGAAATGGTCGCCGGAGCTGCACGTTCAATCTGCTGGGCGGTGACGACACTGACCGGAGTCGGCGCATCGAATCCGGCGTTCTGAAGGCGCGTGCCCGTGACCACGATGTCCTGTGACGAAGGCTGTTCGCTTGCGCCCTGCGCCGGGCCTTCCTGTGCATCCTGTGCGGCCGCCGTCATCGGCTGCCACAGGACCAGCGCCATCAGCGATACGGCACACATGGACTGAGCGCGATTGATCCTTACCATTCGATCCTCCCCAAAATGGTGGGCACGATTTTTACATTCGATAACCCGTGTCATTTTCTTACGCTTTATCGATCGTTCCGGCAAGTGGGATTTGAGATTATAATGCGTGAGATATTTTTAAAGACTCTTCACCCGAATCATTTTCCGAAATGCGCACCTCTCGGCCGACGATCTCCCCCGAACGCAACAGCCATCATAAAGCAATTTGGATAAGGCTGTCGGCAAGCAGCCGCCCTTAACGCCAACGTTCCCGAACAGCATTTCCCCCAACCCCAGACTTGATCATCGGCTTCGAGATATCGATGCCGTGTTGCGCAAAATAGAAAGCCGTCTGCCCTCTCAAGACCCCATATCCCGACGATGCAAATTCAAACGATATAACGCGTGCGATAATTTGACTTGGCCAGAGAAGAGCTTATCATGATCCCGTTACAGAATGACCCTCCATGTGCGGGGGACGGGCGAGGTGAGGATGAAAATGAACGCGGGCGGCCAGATTTTTCAGGCGCAGACATATCCTTCACCTCGCACAAGCTGGCGCGCCGTCGCTGTCCTGACCGCACTTTACTGGTTCGGGACATTGGACCGCCAGGTGGCGGCGCTGCTGCTCCCTTTGATCAAGGCCGATCTCCAACTCACCGATTCGCAGGTAAGCCTGATTCCAGGCCTCGCTTTCGGGCTGGCTTTCATGGTGATGAGCCTGCCGATCGGCTGGCTGGTGGATCGGGTCAGCCGCCGCGCCATTCTGTTCGCGGGCGTATTGATGTGGAGCCTGGCGGCGATGGGATCAGGGGTCAGCCGCACTTTCGGCCAGCTGCTAGGGGCGCGCGCAGTGGTCGGCGGCGCGGAAGCGACGATCAACCCGTCCGCCTACAGCCTGATGAGCGACTTCTTCCCCCCCGCCAAGCTCACTCTGCCCATGTCGATCTTCACATTGGGCGGCAATCTGGGCAGCGGAACATCCTTCATGCTGGGCGGCGCGGTGATTGCGCTGGTAAGCAGCGCGGGCGGCGTCACCTTGCCCGTCGTCGGTACGCTGGCAGGCTGGCAGGCCGCCTTCGTCATCACCGGCCTGCCCGGCCTCATCCTCGCCTTCCTCGTCTGGACCTTCCCCGAGGCGCCACGGCAGAAGCCAGCGACGCCTGTCGCGGACAATGCCACCTTCGGGGAATTGGGGCAGCAGTTCCGCCGCCATCCCGGCTTCTACCTGATGCACAATCTGGCCTTTGCAATGATCATGGGTTTCGCGGTCGGCCTGCAAAGCTGGAATTCGGCCTTTTTGACCCGCCACTACGGCATGCCGCTCGCGCAGATCGGCTTCTGGCTGGGGCTGACGCAGGTATTGTCTTCCCTGATGGGCCTGTGGTTCCACGGATGGGCGGTGGACCGCCTGTTCGGCCGGGGTCGCCACGACGCGCACCTCATCTATTTCGGCGCCATGTGCCTGCTTGCCTGCCCCTTCGGCGTGGCCGCCTATCTGGTCGACAATGCCGTCGGCACCATCATCTGCTACAATATCGCTTATTTTCTGGTGATGGCCTTCGCCAGCATCGGTCCTGCCGCGCTCCAGATCGCAACGCCCGGTCGTCTGCGCGGCAAGGCGACGGCGGTCTATATGATCGTCCTCAGTCTGCTCGGCACGATATTGGGTCCGATCGTCATCGCCGCCTTCACCGACGGCCTGTTCCAGGATGAAGCGATGCTGGGCCATTCCAT
The DNA here is from genome assembly GCF_013393185.1 of Sphingobium lactosutens. Lineage (GTDB taxonomy): Bacteria > Pseudomonadota > Alphaproteobacteria > Sphingomonadales > Sphingomonadaceae > Sphingobium > Sphingobium lactosutens_A. The sequence goes on from NZ_QJQX01000083.1 coordinate 17,972, forward strand.
GGCCTTGTTCGCCGGCATCACAACCCTGCTGGGGGCGCTGTTCTGCTGGTTTGGGCGAGGGCCGATGCGCCGTGCCGTCGCGCAGCAGATGGGCGCGTGACGCACGGGACAAAACAATCCATATGGACTTTTTTAGGTCGGCAATCGATACTGCGACGGCCCCCGGAATAAAGGAGAAGAGGATGTTCGCAGGGCCGGAGCAGGACAGGCTGCTCATTCGCGAATTGATCGACAGCTATGGCGACGCCGTGATGATGCGCGATGCCGACGCCTGGGCCGCGACCTGGGCGGAGGACGCGGTCTGGCGCTTCGCCGGCCGGGAACTGCGCGGGCGCGACACCATCGTCGCCGCATGGAGCGGCGCGATGGCGGGCTATGCCACCATCGCCTTCATGGCCTTCCCGGGCGCGATGACGATAGAGGGCGACCGCGCCACGCTGCGCACCCATACGTTCGAACATCTGGTGCCTGTGGACGGCCCCACCCGCGTGCAGGCCGGTATTTACGAGGATGAACTGGTGCGCCGCGACGGCCGCTGGATGTTCGCCTCTCGCAGTTTCAATCCAAGGGAAATCAAGCAATGAGTATGATCCTCATCTGGGCGCAGATGGACCTGCCGCCCGAACATGCCCACGTCATCATCGAAGAAGCCAAGCCGTTGATCGAGGCTGCGCTGGCAGAGCCGGGTTGCGAAATCTACACCTGGTCGCATGATCCCTATGTTCCCGGCCGCGTCAACGTGTTCGAACGCTGGACCAGCGAGGCGGAACTGGCGGCGCATTTCAAGAACCCCGCCTATACCGACATGGGCAAGCAATTGCGGTCACGCGGACCCATCGTGGCGCAGAGCCGCAAATATCGCGTCGACGCCCAAGGGCCGATCTATGACGAAACGCGCACGCCCCGTGCCGATTTCTTCGATCTGGTTTCCTGACGTCAATCTTCAAGGACGAGGCCCCATGGCAGACGATATCGTCACCCTGCCCCCGCTTGGCCGACCGGATGCGGAGGCGACCGCGCGGCGGACCCAATCCCATTACGGTCTGCGCCGCCGGACGCTCGACCGGATGCGCAGCAAATCGACCGACATGGATGCAGCGCCGATGCGGATCGATCCGCGCGTCTATACCGACCCCGTTTATTTCGAGCGGGAACGCAAGACGCTGTTCCGCGAAACGCCCATATTGGCGGGCCTGTCGATGGACATCCCCGAACCGGGGAACATGATGCTGTTCGACGCGCTCGGGCCGTCCATCCTCATCACCCGGGACAAGGAGGGGAAGGTCAACGCCTTCCTCAACATGTGCATGCACCGAGCGGCCAAGCTGGTGACGGACTGTTCCAAACGCACGCGCATGACCTGCCGCTTTCATGCCTGGACCTATGATCTGACCGGCAAGCTGATCGGCCTGCCGGGCAAGGAGGGGTTCGAGGGGATCGAAAAGGCGGATCTGGGCCTGATCCCCATTCCCGTGGCGGAATGGAAGGGCTTGATCTTCGTGCGCGGCACGCCCAACGGCGCGCCGATCGACGTGGCGGATCATCTGGGCGACTTTGGCGACGAACTGGCGGCCCTGGAACTGGACAAGGCGCGGCCGATCGCGTCGAGCCGGCTGGATTGCGCGGCGAACTGGAAATATGCCTATGATACCTACGGCGAAAGCTATCATTTCGCCTCGCTTCATCCGACCACCATCGGCGCGCTCGCGATGAGCAACATCATGGTCTATGACAGGTTCGACAATGGCCATTGCCGCCTGGGCTTCCCGCGCGAAGAGTTCATGGCCTATGCCGATCAAGACGAAACCGACTGGCCGCACACCGATTATGGCGGCCTCTACATGCTGTTCCCCAATGTTTCGATCAATGTGAACAGCATGAAGGACGGCGGGCAGTTTTACGGCATTTCCCGCGTCTTCCCCGGCGAGACGGTGGATCGCAGCTATTCGCTGCACACCACCTATCAGCCGGCCCACACCAGCCGCGCGGACGAGGTGGAACGGTGGAAGGACATGCACGCCTTTATCGATCATGTGATCTCGACCGAGGATTACAGCGTCTCAGCCGACGGTCAGGCGAACCTCAACTGGGCGCCGGAGGGCTTTGCCAGCACTTTCGGCCGCAATGAAATCGCGCTCCAGCATTTTCATCGCCGGTTGGCCAATATCATGGACCATAACTGGTAAGGATATGCTCCCGCGCGCATGATGCGCGCGGGACGCCCATCAGAAACGCAGTATGTCCCGGCTGATATCCTGCACGCTCCTGCAACCGCACAGCGCCATGGCGATACGCAGTTCCTGCTCCAATATGTCGATCAGCCGCTCGACACCGGCCTGCCCGCCCGCCGCCAGCGCATAAACCCAGGGCCGTCCCAGCATCACGCCGGTCGCGCCAACGGCGAGCATGCGAAGCATATCCAGCCCCGTCCGCACGCCGCCATCGACCAGGAGCGGCAATCGCCCCTCCAGATGATCCACGACGCGCCGTAACGCCCGCACAGTCGACGCCGCGCCGTCCAGTTGGCGGCCGCCATGGTTGGATATGATGATGGCGTCAGCGCCGCCACCCAGCGCCAGCCGGGCATCCTCCCCTTCCATGATGCCCTTCACGACCAGCGTGCCGGGCCAGCGATGGCGCACCCAATCGAGCGCGCTCCAGTCGAGGCAGGCTTCCATATTGGCGCTGGTATAGGCCATGCAGTCCGCCAGCGACGCGCGCCGCCTGCCAAGATGATGGGCGATGTTGCCCAGATTATGCGGCCCGCCCGTGACACCGACCTGCGCCGCCCATCGCGGACGTGCCAGCATCTGCCCATAGCGGCGCAAGGCACCCGTCAGCCCAGCCTGATTAAGGCCCGAACGATGATCCCGCCAGCGCGTGCCCAGCACCGGCAGATCGACCGTAAACAGCAATGTCGTGCAGCCCTGCGCCACCGCCCAGTCGAGCATGTCCGCAACAAAGCCACGGTCGCGCACCATGTAAAGCTGGAACCAGGGCGGTTTGACCGCCGCGACTTCATCCAGCGGACAGACGGAGGTGGTGGACAGGGCCATGGGAATGTTGCGGCTGCGGGCCGCCTTTGCCGCCAGCACTTCGCCGCGCCGTGCAGCCATGCCGGCAAGCCCCACAGGGCTGAGCGCCAGCGGCAGCGACACAGCCTCCCCCAACAGGTGCGTGGCCGTGGAAATGCCCGAAACGTCGCACAGCACCCGCTGCCGCAATTCCATCGCGTGCAGGTCATGACGGTTGCGCTCCGCCGTCAACCCGTCAAATGCGGCGCCGTCATAATATTCGAACAGGAAATGCGGCAATTTCCGTCGGGCGCGCGCGCGGAAATCTTCAGCCGATATCATCATATGCCCATTTCCCCCGATGCCGACGAACGCCGTCAGGTGCCGCTCAGTCGAACCGGCGCACCGGATCGCTGCCGTCCCAGCCGATCGAGTCGGCCTTTATCCGGGCAAATCGGCCCAGCATGCCCGGGTTGGGCTGGACGATTTCCGTCATCGTGCCTGGACCGCCGCCGGTGTCGACATAAAGGACGCCCCAGCCTTCCGCGACGATTTCCTGCGCGACGATCATCCCTGCTTCCTCGGCGACGCGGCGCGCCTCCTCTATGTCCTCCACCATGATGCAGATATGATGCACGCCTTTAAGCCCGGCCTCTCGCCAGTCGCGGTAGATGGAGGGCGCTTCATTATGCTGTACGATCAGTTCGATCTGTATGTCGCCCCAATAAGCGATGGCCACGCTGAACACCGCGTCGGTCGGTTCGCCCCGATAGCGGAGCGTTGGAATCGACAGATTGGGCTGAAGATAGAATGGTCCCACCCCCATCGTCTGCGTCCAGAACCGGATCGCCGCGTCGAAATCTTCGGGAACATAAGCGATCTGCATCACCTGCCCCAGTTGCGCAAAACTCTTCATCACGCCTCTCCCTGCTCTGCCGGGCCATGGCTCGCCCAAGCGAGGCCGCGCCGTAGCAGTTCGTAGAATATCGGCTCCTCCCAGGAGCAGCGATCCGTGCTGGGCCAATGATCGAGCAACGGCCGCATATCGTGCGGGCCGCGGCAGTGGCCCAGCGTCAGATACAGCACCGCGCCCTGCCCCAGATGGCGCAGGTAGAAAACAGGGTGGCGCCCCGGCTCCGTCGGCGTCTGGCGGAAGCTGCCCAGCGGCCCGCCGTCATACTGGCAATCGAGCAGCGTTTCGACCGGCGCGCAGGGACGGCTGAGATAGAGTTCGTCCACCGTCTCGAACGGTTCGATGCCCTTCACCAGCGGATGGGCCGGGTCCACGACATCGACCCGGTATCGATCGATCGGCGGATGGCCGACGAACTGCGTCCCCATCAGCGCCATGAAGTCGGGCGTCTCATCGGGCGTCGTCACCGTTCCCCCCTCGATGAAGCGGAGGATGGAATTGGTCCCGTGCAGCGCGAACCAGCGGCCGCCGCGCTCGACGAAATCGATCAGCGCCTGCCGCTGATCCTGCCGCTGCGGCACACGGTCGCAGGTGTAGCTGAGCAGAAAATCCGCACCCGCGATGATATCGGGATCGGGATAATCCTCGAACACCCGCGTGCGGACATGCGGATTTTCGGCGAGCAGCTTGAGTAGTTCCAGCCGGGCGAAGTCCATGTCGTGATAGGCGCCGCCGACCACAAACAGGCAATCAATGGCCGGACGCGTCATCGCCATGCTCGTGAGCACGTGTTGCAAATTTCCATACCAGCCTCCATTCCTCTCTTCGCATCCATTGTTATTACGCGTTGCGTTTTTTGAAAAGCCTGTTTAGCATGAAGCCATGATAAGAGGAAAATGGCGATGACCGATCCTGTCGCCCAGGAGAATCTTGAATCGTTCCGGAATGAAGTCCGCGCCTTTCTGACGTCGGCGCTCACACCGGAACTGCGCGCAGCCGCAGCTGGACAGGCCGGCGTCTTTTCCGAAGGCGAGGTAGCCCGGCAATGGCACCGCATTCTCTATGAACGCGGCTGGATCGCCCCGGCCTGGCCCAGGGAATATGGCGGCCCCGGATGGTCGCCGGTCCAGCGCATGACCTTCGAACATGAATGCGCCAATGCCGGTGCGCCTACGCTGCCGGCCATGGGCCTGCAAATGTGCGGCCCCGTGCTGATCGGCCATGGCACGCAGGAACAGCGGGACTATTTCCTGCCGCGCATCCTGTCGGGCGAACATTTCTGGTGCCAGGGCTATTCGGAACCACAGGCCGGGTCGGATCTGAGCGCGCTGCGCTGCGCCGCCGTGCGCGACGGCGACGATTATGTCGTCAACGGCACCAAAATCTGGACCACCCATGCCCAATATGCCAACTGGATCTTCCTGCTCGTCCGCACCGATCCGACGTCGCAGCGTGGCGCTGGCATCAGCTTCCTGCTGGCCCCGATGGACAGTCCCGGCATCACCGTTCGGCCGATCCTCAGCATGTCGGGGGAGCATGAGGTCAATCAGCTGTTCTTCGACGATGTGCGCATTCCCGTCGCCAATCGGGTCGGCGCGGAAAATGACGGCTGGCGGATCGCCAAATATCTGCTGGAATTCGAACGCGGCGGCGGCGCTGCCGGTGGACGCGTCGCCCGCGTGGTGCGCCGCCTTTACGAAGCGGAGGCCAGCGCCCAGGGCGTGGACGCCGCCCGCTTCCACGATCCGGACTTCATCAAACGCCGCGCGGAAATCGAAATCGAACTGATGGCGCTGGAAATGACGCAATATCGCAGCATCGCCGCCAGCGAAACCGGGCGCGCCGTGGGCGACGCAGCGGCGTCCACGTTCAAGCTGGTGGCGGCCACCCTGTTCCAGAAGGCGACCGAACTCGCCATGGACGTCCTCGGCCCCGCCGCCGCCATCGACCAGCGCGCCGCACTGGAAGGACGCGGGCCGGTGATCGGCCCGGACTATGCCGCCGCGCCGACCGCCCGCTATCTCAACGCGCGCGCCATGACGGTATTCGGCGGAACCAGCGAGATTCAGCGGGGCATCCTCGCCAAGGCCGCACTCGGCATCTGAGCCTCCAAGGGGGAAGAGGGACAATGGCCATATTGGGCGAATCGCAGGAGATGCTGGCCGATCTGGTCGGTCGCTACCTGTCCGACAATTTCGATTTTGAAACACGGCGCGCCGCCTTGTCCGGCACCGGTTGGCCCGACCGGCTCTGGCAGGCCTTCGCGCAGGAACTGGGCATATTGGCCCTGCCCTTTGCCGAAGAGCAGGGCGGGCTGGGACTAGGCGCGCTGGACGCCATGGTGGTGATGGAAGCGCTGGGTCGCGGTCTTGCCGCAGAGCCGTTCCTGTCCTCCATCATCGGTTTCGGGGCGCTCGCGAACCGGGTCGACCCCGTTGCGCGTGAGGGGCTGGCGCCTTTGGTCGCGCAGGTGATTGCCGGCGACGCACGGGTCGCCCTGTGTCTGGTCGACGCCGACGGTGCGCCGGGATGCGGCAACCGTCGATTGACGGCGGAGGGTGATGGATGGCGCCTGACGGGCGACGCGTCCATCGTCCTCGCCGCGGCAGCCGCCACGCAGATCGTGCTGAGCGCGGCCATGCCCGATGGAGCGATCGGCCTGGCCCTGCTCGCGAAGGACGCACCGGGACTGGATTGGGCCGACCGGCCGCTGATCGACGGCAGCATGGCCGGGGCGCTGGCGGCTGACGTGTCCCTGTCCGGCACTGGCCTGCTCACGCGCGACGCGGGTGAACTGGTGCATGCGGTTCACGATGCCATGCTGGCGGCGCTGGGCGCGGAGATCACCGGCATCATCGCGGCGCTGATCGACATCACCGTCGATTTCGCCAGCCAGCGAACGCAGTTCGGCAAACCCATCACGAAGTTCCAGGTCATCCAGCATCGGCTGGCCGACATGTATGTGGAGGGCGAACTGGCCCGATCCATGACGCTGTTGGCGGCGCTGAAGCAGGATGGCGACCCTATCGAACGAGCGGCGGCGGCTGCCGCCTGCAAGGCGCGAACCGCAACCGCAGGGCGCATGGTGGCGCAGAATGCCGTGCAGATCCATGGGGGCATCGGCACCACGGACGAACTGATCGTCGGCCATTATTTCAAGCGGCTGCTGGCGATCGAGGCGCTGTACGGCAGCGCGGCAAGCCATGTGAAACGCTATGCCCGCCATCGTACCGATCTGGGCATGCCGGTGGCGGTGGTGTGACCGCACAGGTCGCCAAGGGCAAGATGAGCCGATGATCCTTTTACAATCCACCATTTTTGTGCGCCCCGGCAAGATGGCGATCATGCTGGATATCATCCGCAACCGCCTTGTTCCCATTCTTCAGGATGGCGCCGGATGGAAGCTGCTGGGCTGTTACGAACAGCGGGTCGGACGGCTGAACACGATCGTCGACCTTTGGGAGCTGACCGATTATAACCATTTCACGCAGGCTTTCGCAGCCTATCGCAGCGACCCCGACTATCCCGCCATCCGCATCCTGATCGACGAATGCGTCGAGCAGGAAACGCTGGTCTTTCTGGAAAAGCGCTTTTAGGTCACACTATCGCGCTGGGCAGTGGATCGCCGCGCAGGAAGGCGGACACATTGCTCGCGCACATTGCCTTGGCTTGCGCCATGCCCCGTTCGGCCCAGGCGCCGACATGAGGCGTCATGACCAGCGTGTCGAGGTCGCGCCAGAACGAACCGTCATGCGGTTCGGTGGCGAACACGTCCAGCCCCGCCCCCGTAATCCCGCCAGTTTCGAGCGCCCTGCGCAACGCAAGCTCATCCACCAGCGACCCGCGCGATATGTTGACGAGATAGCCGCGCGGTCCCAAAGCCTTCAATATCCGCGCATCGATCATCCCCTCCGTCTCAGCGGTCGCGGGAGCCGCCACGATCAGCACGTCGCTGTCCGCCGCTAGATCGGCCAATGTGGCTGCGCGAGGCCAGGGCGCATCGCCCTTCTCACGCGGCCCCCACCAGGCGATGGACGATCCAAAGCCGGTCAGCCGTCGGCCGATGGCGCTGCCGATCGCGCCCAGCCCCACGATCCCGCACCGCATGCGCGATAGCGACGGCACCATGGGGAGCAGCAATTCCCCCTTCCACGCGCCCGCACGGACCATCCGGTCGGCCTGCGGGATTTGCCGGACGGCGGCGAGCAGCAGGCCCAGCGCCATGTCCGCCACATCTTCATCATTCACCCCGCGACCGACCGTTACCCGCACTCCCCGCGCCCGCGCACGGTCGATGTCGATGCCATCATAGCCTACGCCCAGACAGGCGATCAGGCCCAGATTCTGCAAATCCCAGATCGCCTCCTCCATCGGCGTACCGCCCGCCGTGATGACGGCGCGCACGTCCCGCCCGCTTCCGCGTGCATAGGCTGACAGATCGGCAATGCTGCTACGCGGTACGAGCGTGCAGCACTGCTCAAACGCGTCAATCACCCCCAAATGCTCCAGATAGAGCAGCACCGGTTCCCTGACTTCCGTCATGACGTCCATGGGCCGCGTCAATCGCGATAATCGGGGCTGCTGCGATCCAGTTCGCGCCGCAGCGCGACCCAGTCCATCGCGCCATTGGGTTGGCCGCCATAATTATAGACCTGGCTGTGCACCAAATCCTGAAGCCGGTCGTCCAGCAGACGCACCGGCGCGCCGCCGCTCAACGCCGCGATCTGGATTTCGCAGGCTCGCTGGGTCTGCATCATCAACCAGAAGGCCTCACCCACCGTCCGGCCGACCGTCAGCAGGCCATGATTGCGCAGGATCAGCACATCCTTGTCGGCCAGGTCGCGCCGCAATGTCTCGCGTTCGGCCTCGATCAGGGCGACGCCCTCATAATCATGATAGGCAAGGCGACGGCCCACCAGCAGCGCCTGCTGGCTGATCGGCAGCAGGCCATGTTCCTGCGCCGCGACCGCGACGCCCGCAGCGGTATGGGTGTGCATGACGCAGGTGACGTCCGGCCGCGCCGCATGGATCGCGCTGTGGATCAGATAACCGGCCGGGTTGATGACCCCGCCTTCGGTGCGCACCTCGCCCTCCAGCGTGACTTCCACCAGATTGCTGGCGGTCACTTCATGAAACAAGCTGCCGAAGGGATTGATGAGGATGCGCTCCTCCTCCCCCGGCAGGCGGGCGGAGATATGAGTCGCGATGAGGTCGGTCATCTTGTGCAAATGGGCCAGCCGGTAGCAGGCCGCCAGATCCTCGCGAACGGCCCGCTCTTCCTGCGCCGTCACGCTGCCGTCATGCACATCGAATGCCGTCGCCATATCCGCTTCTCCACTCTCCGCAGGGCCGCTTTGCCGCGGCCTTAAAACAATCCATATGGCCTGTTATTATCGGATTTGCGCTGACGCGTCCATTCCCGTCCTGCAATTTTCGCCTTATTGAAGAAAAAAAGTAGCACATGTGTTTTTTTGCTTGCCGTGCGCGGCGCGTCTTGCGATTTAACCTGTATCGACGACACAGTCAGGCGCGCAGCCCCATTGCGCGAACAGGAGAGTGAAGATGCAGCTCAGCCGTGAGCGGATGTTGCAGGCCTACAGGCAGATGAAGGTGATCCGCGAGTTCGAGGAGCGCCTGCATGCAGAAATCCAGACCGGCGAAATTGCCGGCTTCACCCATCTTTACAGCGGGCAGGAAGCCGTCGCCGTGGGCGTGTGCGAGCATCTGACCGATGACGATTATATCATTTCCACCCATCGCGGCCATGGCCACTGCATCGCCAAGGGTTGCGACGTGAAGGGGATGATGCAGGAAATCTACGGTCGCGCGGGCGGGCTTTGCAAGGGCAAGGGCGGCTCCATGCACATCGCCGACGTGGAAAAGGGCATGCTGGGCGCCAACGGCATCGTCGGCGCCGGCGCGCCCATCGCCGTGGGGGCGGGCATTTCCGCCAAGCTGGACGGCAAGGGCGGCGTATCGATCGCCTTCTCCGGCGACGGCGCGTGCAATCAGGGCACGACGTTCGAGGCGATGAACATGGCGGTCGTGCTGAAACTGCCGGTCATATTCCTGTTCGAGAACAACCATTATTCGGAACATACCGGTGTCGATTATGCGGTCGGCACGGCGGGCGACATCGCCAGCCGCGCCGAAGCCTTCGGCATGAAGGCATGGCGCGGCAATGGCTGCGACTTTTTCGATACGTTCGACGTGATGCGCGACGTGATCGACCATTGCCGCGCGGGCAACGGCCCCGCCGCCGTGGAGCTGGATACCGAACGCTTCTTCGGTCATTTCGAGGGCGACCCGCAGCGCTATCGCGGGCCGGGCGAACTGGACCGGCTGCGTGCCGAGCGCGATTGCCTGACCAGCTTCCGCACCAAAGTGACAGAGGCGAAGCTGCTCGATCCGGCCGATCTGGACGCGCTGGACAGCGACGTGCTGGCCCTGATCGACGCTGCGGTGGCGGAAGCGCGCGCGGCGCCCCGGCCCGCGCCCGAAGACGTCCTGACCGACGTCTATGTGAATTATTGAGGGGGGACGGCAAATGGCGATGATGCAGTTGCGTGAGGCGATCAACCTCACCCTCCATCAAGAGATGGAACGCGACCCCAATGTGATCTGCCTTGGCGAGGATCTTGTCGGGGGCATGGGCACCGCCGGTGGCCCGGAGGCCATTGGCGGCATCTGGAAGACGACCGCGGGCCTTTACGCCAAATTCGGCGCGGACCGCGTGATCGATACGCCCATTTCCGAATCCGCGATCATCGGCGCGGCGGCGGGCGCGGCGCTGGCGGGCAAGCGGCCCGTGGCCGAACTGATGTTCGCCGACTTCATCGGCGTATGTCTGGACCAGATATGGAACCAGATGGCGAAGTTCCGTTATATGTTCGGCGGCAAGACCACCTGCCCCGCCGTGATCCGCGTCGCCTATGGCGCGGGCCGCAATGCGGGGCCGCAGCACAGTCAGGCTGCCTATGCGATGATGACCGCCATTCCAGGGCTGAAGGTCGTGATCCCCTCCACCCCCGCCGAAGCCAAGGGTCTGTTGGCCAGCGCCATCCGCGACGACGATCCGGTGCTTTTCTTCGAACCTAAGGCGCTTTACGCGACCAAGGGCGAAGTGCCGGAAGAGGAGTATCTGATCCCCTTCGGCCATGCCCGATCCGTGCGGGAAGGCGAGCACGCGACGATCGTGACCTGCGGCCAGTTGGTCGGCACGGCGGAAAAAGCGGCCGACGCGCTGGCTAAGGAAGGCATCGGCTGCGATGTGCTGGATTTGCGCACGACCAGCCCGCTGGATGAGGAAGCGATATTGGATTCGGTCGAACTGACCGGCCGTCTGATCGTCGTGGACGAAAATCCGCCGCGCTGCGGGCTTGCAGCGGACATCGCCGGGCTGGTGTCGAGCAAGGCCTTCGCCGCCCTGCGCGCGCCGATCCAGATGGTGACGCCGCCCCATACCCCGGTGCCTTTCGCGCCGGAGCTGGAGCAGGCCTATCTGCCGTCGGTCGCCCGTATCGACGCGGCTGTCCGCGCCGCACTCTCGTACCGCTGAAAGGACGCGCCATGAGCAAGCTGCGCGCATTCACCATGCCCAAATGGGGCATAGAGATGACCGAGGGGGTCGTCGCCAACTGGGAAGTCGCCGAAGGCGCATCCTTCGCCAAAGGCGCCCTGCTGACCCTGATCGAGACGGACAAGATCACCAATGAGGTCGAAGCGGAATATGATGCCGTCGTCTGCCGCCTGATCGCGCAGCCGGGGGAAAGCTATCCGGTCGGCGCGCTGCTGGCGGTGTTCGGCGACAGCGCCGCCGACGCTGCCGCAGTCGACCAGTTCGTCGCGACATTCGGCGGTTCGGGCGGTCCGTCCGCCGCACCTGCCGCGACCGAAACGCCTGCTGCGCCTGCCCCCGCATCCGCGATCGTTGTGCCGAGCGACAACAACGTCATCAGCCCCGCCGCCGCCGATCGGGCGCGGCGGGACGGCATTGACGTGTCGGTGGTCGCGGGTTCGGGCCGCAATGGCCGGATCACGCTTCAGGATGTCGATCAGGCGGGCAGAGCGCCATCCGCCTTGCCGTCCGGCGGCCCGGTGTCGATCGGCCCAATAACGGGACTCGACCAGCATTTCGCCTCTCCTCTCGCCAAGCGCGTCGCATCCCGTCATGGGGTCGATCTGGGCAAGGTCACAGGCAGCGGTCCTCGCGGACGGATCAGCAAGGACGACGTGCTACAGCATGTCGCGCCGACAGCTGCCGAGACTACTGCACCGCCCCCCTCCCCGCCCGCCCCAGCCCCAGCCCCAGCCCCAGCCGAAGGCGTGCGCGTCGTGAAAATGTCGCCCATGCGCAAGGCGATCGCCCGGCAACTGACGCTGTCCAAATCGACCATTCCGCATTTCTACCTGCGCAACAGCGCGGCGATCGATGCGCTGATGGCGATGCGCGAGCAGGCCAAGCGCGCGACCGGCGCCGCCCCTTCGATCAACGATTATCTGGTGCGGGCCTGCGCGCTGGCGCTGGTCCGCCATCCCGACATCAACGTGCAGGTGCATGGCGATGAGATTCACCAGTTCGGCCATGCCGACGTGGCCGTGGCGGTGGCGACCGACAAGGGGCTGTTGACCCCGATCGTGCGCGCAGCCGACACCAAGAGCGTCGCGGCCATCTCCGCCGAGGTGAAGGCGCTGGCCGAGCGCACCCGCGCGGGCAAGCTCGCCCCGGAGGAGTTTCAGGGCGGCAGCTTCTCCATCTCGAACCTCGGCATGTTCGGTATCGACACGTTCGACGCCATCATCAATCCGCCGCAGGGCGCGATTCTGGCGGTCGGCGCAGGTCGGCAGTCGGCGGGCGCGGCGAACCACGCGCTTCAGTTCAGCACGCGGATCCAGTTGTCGCTGTCCTGCGACCATCGCGCCATCGACGGGGCGGTGGGGGCGAAATTCCTCGCCGAACTGACCGCGCTGATCGAAACGCCAGAGGAGTTGACCCGCTGAAAATACGGGCGGGTCGCAAGAATCGCCGGAATAAAAGCTTGTCGATCATGGTGGAGCTTGTGGAATCCGCGGCGGCGTTGGATATTGCCGACGATGCATCGGCCCGAACGGGCCTGGGGAGGCGATGTCGAATGCCCGAAGTGAAGCTGGTGGACCTGTCGGAACTGGAGCCGGCCGGCATGGCGCGGCCGGACGCAGGCCTTCAACAGCGCAAGAGTTCGGACACCCGCATCGCCATACTGGACGCCGCGATCGATTGTCTGGCGGAACTGGGCTATTCGCGCACCACCAACCGCCTGATCGCCAAACAGGCCAAAGTGTCGCGCGGCGCCATGCTGCACCATTATGCGACGCGGCAGGACCTGATCGAATCCGTGATCGACTATGCCTTCTACTGTCATATGGAGGAATTCGGCCGCGCCATCCGCAGCCTGTCCGAGCATGAGCGCAAGAGCGACAACAGCGGCATCGCGCTGGATTGGGATCTGTTCCTCTCCCGCCCGCACAAGGCCTATCTGGAACTGACGATGGCGGCGCGCACGGACGGGGAACTGCGCGCCATCTTCGTGCCCAAGGCGCAGCGCCACGACCGCATCTGGTGCGACCAGCTGCTGGCGGTGTTCCCTGAATGGAGCAACGACCTTGAATTGCTCAACCGCTCGCGCCGCGTGGTGACGGCGATGATGAGCGGGATGATCCTCAACCGCGACATCTGGAACGATAGCGCGATGGAACAGACGTTGCTCCAGTTCCTGGCGGACATATTGATCAAGCTGCGCGAGGGCGACCTGGCCTTCGCGCCGCCGCCCTCGCCAAAAAGGCGCGCAAAACTGGGCTGACGACAGCGACGAAAAGGGCGGCGTTTCCGTTCGGAAGAACCGCCCTTTCCCCATCCGCCCGCCGTTATTCTACCGGTGCGTGCCGATCCAGCCAGCAGTCCAGATTCTCGTGGAAGAAGCGCACCCGCCGCTCCTGCCCCGCCAGACATTCACGCTGGAAGCCGCGCGAATGCAGCGCCTTCTGCTGCTTGCTCCAGATCGCCACATCCTGATCGATGGTCGGCCCCATCGTATAGTCGCCCGCCTTGCCCGTCTGGTGCGGCGCGGGAACGTCCAGACTGACCGTGTCGCGCAGGGTGGGCGAGTAATAGCTGGTCTGACCTTCAGGGAAGAGGTTCAGGAACCACATGTCGAAATAGCATTTTTCCGGGTCGGTCGGGTGTGGGCGCGCCCGCAGCCAGATATTGCCGTCCGGCTTCAGGCTGAGCGACAGGTTCGGAAACAGCGTATAGTGCCAGTTGTCGGTCAGCATATTGTCGTCATAGCGGGAGAAGTCATAGCCCTTCTCCTTGCCCAGCAGACGCTTCTGCTTCTGCAATGCCGCCCGCAGGTCGTGCATCCGTCCCCGGAAATCCTCCGGGTCCAGACCCCAGAATTTGAGATGCTCGCCCAGTTGACGGATCACTTCCGGCTCGCTGCCGCGCACGGTCTGGCTCGGCTGGCCGCCGGGCATCAGCATTCGGCTGTGCCCGCTCTCATACAGGTCGAACTGCGAATAGAGATAGGAAAATTCCGCGACGAACTTCAGTTGCGGATGGGCATGGAACACATGATAGGACTCGTTGAAATTGTCCTGCACCAGCTTCCAGTTGAAATCGCCCTCCACCGTGACCCACAGGGTGCGGACCATCTGGTTCATCGGATAGGCTTCCATCTGCTCGGCCACGGGCGCCAGGAAATCGCGCAACGGTCCGCAGTCGTCGTCCATGTTGAACCAGACCATGCCGCCCCATATGTCGGACCTGATCTCAACCAGCTTCTTTTCCATGCATTTGGCTTCGGCCGGGAAGTCCGGCAGGTCCGGCACCGTCTTGATCTGCCCTTCCAGGCTGAACGACCAGGCATGATAGGGGCAGGTCAGCCGCCGGGCATTGCCCGTCTCTTCGGGCACCAGCATCATGCCGCGATGCGGGCAGACATTGTAGAAGCAGCGGATTTTCTCATCCTTGCCGCGCACGGCCAGTATGACCTCCGGGCCGAACTCCATGGTCACATAATCGCCGACTTTGCGAAGCTGCTCCTCCAGCGCGACGACCTGCCACGTCTTCGTCCACATGCCTTCCCATTCGCGCTTCCAGAAGTCGCGGTCGAAATAGCGCGATGGGCTGATCGGCGCGTCGCCCAACGCGGGCTCCGGCGCCTTGCTAGCGTCTATGCCGATCCGATGGAGCGGCGCGTGCTGAATGTCGCTCATGACTACCCTGCTTCTGGTTCAGACAAAATCGCGGGCGACAGGTAGGCGGCGCAAATGCGCGCCGCCGCTGACGCGGATGGTGTCGCCGGTGGCAATGCAATCGTCGCTGGCGAGCCACAGGGCCGCCGCCGCGATGTCATCCACGGTCGAAAGGCGGCCTATGGGGATTTCCCGCTGAAAGGCGCCCACCACCTTTTCATCGGCGAAATAAGCGGCCGTCATCGGCGTGCTGGTCAGGCCGGGCGCCAGCGAGTTCACGCGAATGCCGCGATCGCCATATTCCACCGCCGCCACCTTCACGACCTTGTCCGCCGCCGCCTTGCTGCCGGCATAGGCGGCCAGACGCGGCGTCGTCAGTTCCGCCGTGACGCTGGACATGGTCATGATCGATCCGCCATTGGGCATGGATTCGGCGACCTCCTTGATGAACAGCGCCGTTCCGATGAAATGGATGCGTGCCTGGAACAGTAGCGCGTCGGCCGTTTCCTCGGCCAGCGGCGCATTGCGGTTGACGCCCGCCGCGTTGATCGCGACGTCGATTCCGCCGCCCAGCAGTTCGGCCGCCTGCCGCACGCCGTCGTGGATCGACCGTTCGTCGAGGATGTCGATCTTCACGACGCCGACCGCCTGACAGTCGTCGGCCACCGCCGCAGCCTGCTCGACATCCGGCGAAGCCAGCGCAATGATCGCGCCCTCAGCCCGGAACAGCCCGGCGATCGCCGCCGCGATGCCGCCCGGCGCCCCTGCCCCCAGAATGAAAACCCGCTTGCCTTCCAGTCGCTTGCCTGCGCTCATCGTGATCCTGTCCTTCTGCTTATGTCAATGATGCCCGGTGGGCGTAGAGGGGGTCGCCTGTCCCCCGCTCGCCGAAGACGCGCGGGCTGCCGGGCGATCGGTCCCATGTGTCGGTCCGGTCGAGATTGGCGTTCCAATCGTAGACCGCATGGCGATGGGCGATCTTCCACAAGCCCTCGCGCCGCTCGAACCGGTCGAGATAGCGGCCAGCCGCTATCATGCGGATGGGTTGGCCCTGCGCATTCTTCATGTCGTGATTGGCCATGAAACAGGCCTCTCCCACGGCATGGTCGCCTGCCACATCGATCAGCACATTGCCGATCAGATGCTGCGTGCGTTCCATAGTCGGCAGCAGCTCGACGACCCAATCGACAAACTCCGCCGCGCTCCCCTTGAACCCACCATGATCGTCGGTCGCGTCGGGATGAAAGACCGACAGCAGCATCCCCCTGTCGCACCGGTCAAGACCACGGGCTAGCGTGTAGACCAGTTCGGTACAGGCCTGCTTCGCCAGCAATATATCGAGAGCGTCCCTGTCAGGCATCGTCATCCTCGCGCGCCAGATATTTGTCGAGCGTATGCTGGAAATGACGGACCCGGCTTTCCTGATAGCGCGCCAGCCGCAGTAGACCCGTCTTCGATGCCTTCATGCCCGCCTGCACTTCCGGCAGGTTGTTCATGTCCTGCTCCAGCACATTGCCCAGCTGCCCCAGATGGTCGGCATAGCTGCCGCCTTCCGGCACCAGGATCATTTCGGGCTGCGGCGCTGCCTCGCCCGGCTGCAAACGGCCCAGCAGACGCACTTCCATCAGCGTATGATCCTGGTCCGGCCATGGCCGCCAGCGATAGACTACCGTCGGCTGGAAACCGCCCCAGGGGGAGAAATTGGGGAAGACATTGTAGGTCAGAGCATCCT
Source organism: Sphingobium lactosutens (assembly GCF_013393185.1). Taxonomy (GTDB): domain Bacteria; phylum Pseudomonadota; class Alphaproteobacteria; order Sphingomonadales; family Sphingomonadaceae; genus Sphingobium; species Sphingobium lactosutens_A. The sequence continues at coordinate 34,863 of NZ_QJQX01000083.1, forward strand.
GCACTTCGGAATCGCTCGCCTCGTCCAGATCGCGGCCAAATATCTTGCCGAACCGCTTGCGGTTATGGTCGCCCATGGAGGCGCGGGCAGTCATCCCCTCCTCCACCGTCAGCGTCATGCCCGGCTCCACCACGCGGCCGTTATATTTCAGGAAGTTGTCGATGATGTCCTGCTCGGTCGCCTCGCCCTCGATCTGTGGCGACAACACGCCGAACGGGGTGATGGCCAGGTTCACATGATCCCCCCACATCATATATTTGCTGTTAGCGTCGCCGGTGAAGGGCATGATCTGCGGATGAGTGGCGGATACATGATAGGCCTCCATGAAGGCTTCCGCACAAGCCTTCCAGTTCGCCTTGATGACCTTACCCACCCAGGCGGTCGTATAGGCGTCCTCATGCCGCCAGCGCGCGAAATGATCCGGCAGCGGCGCCAGATACTCCTCCAGCGTCGGCCCGCCCTCATTCTCCTTGATGAAGATATAGCCGCCCCAGACGCCCACCTGCGCCTGCGGCAGCGTCATCTCCGCATCCTGCATGTCGGGGAAGTCCCAACGGCATGGCACCTTCTTCAGCCCGCCATCCTTATTCCAGCTGAAGCCATGATAGGGACAGGTGAAATCCGTGGCCCAGCCGCTTTCGGTGCGCAGCTTGCGCCCACGGTGCAGGCATACGTTATGAAAGGCGCGAAGCGACCCGTCATCCTGCCGCACGACCAGATAGGAACGGCCCGCATTCTCATACAGGACATAGTCGCCCGGCTGGGGCATTTCCTCGACCCGCGCGGCGAACTGCCATATATTGGGCCACATTTTAGCGCATTCGCGAGCGAAGAATTCCGGCGAGATATAACGGTCCACGGACAGTTTCTCGTCGCCCAGATCCTGCCACGACTCGCCCCTCAGAAATTCGGGGACGCTGCGGCTGTCGCCTTCGGCCAGCTCATCCCATGAAGGCCCCGGCGGATCAGACCTCAGCGGTCCGTCAAAGTCGGCCACGATCGCTCTCCTGTCATTCTTTGCTTGATCCGATCATGCCACCTCACCTGCAAATTTACAAGCCATGTGGACTTTTTTATTTCCGACCACACCCATCTTTATTGCGCGTGTTAAATTTTGCGCGAGCCATTGCATCCGTGGCGATCAGGGCATATTCAAGCCATGTGACCTGTTTTAGCAGGCGGCCTAGCCGCGCCTCGGCCGGCCGATGCGTGATCGACAAGGAGAGTGGCGTGACAGGCAAGGCGGACCAGATGGGCGGCGATCTCGCCTGCGATGTGCTGGTGATCGGCAGCGGCGGCGGCGCGCTGACCGCGGCGATCACCGCGCGCAAGGCGGGCATGAACGTGATCGTGGCGGAAAAGCAGGACGTATTCGGCGGCACCACGGCGACATCGGGCGGCATGCTCTGGATTCCCGGCAACCATCATTCGCCCGCCATCGAACAAAGGCTGGGCGAACCCGACAGTCTGGAAAAGGTGCGCACTTACATATTGGAGGAGGCGGGCAATTATGCCGAAATCGACCGGATCGACGCCTTCCTGAAATATGGCCCGGAAATGATCGCGTTTCTGGAAAGGGAAACCCACGTCAAGTTCAACGGGATGGAATATCCCGATTATTATTTCAAGAATCCGAACGCAGCGAAAACCCGTTCGCTGATCGCGGCGGAATATGACGCCAAGAAGCTAGGCAAGCATTTCAAGCAGCTGAAACGCCAGCTGCCGCAACTGCTGTTTCTGGGTTTCGCGATCGGGTCATCCGTCGAAATGCAGCAATTCTTCAAGGCCGGCCGTTCGCCCAAGGCGTTCATCGCCGTGGCGGGCAAGATGGCGCTGCACCTTGTCCATACTGCCATCTACGGCGGCGCACGGCGCGTGGTGCGCGGCGGCGCGCTGATCACGCGGCTGGCCCAGAGTTGTTTCGAACTCGACATACCGATCCTGCTCAACGCCCCGGCGAAAAGCCTGATCAAGGAAGGCGACGTCGTGCGCGGCGCCATGGTCGACGGTCCGAACGGGCCACGCCGGATCATGGCGAAACATGCCGTGATTCTGGGCAGCGGAGGCTTTCCCTATGACAATAAGCGGCGTGGCGAAGCCTATCCTTCCAACGCCTTCGACGGCACGCCCCGGTCGGTCGCCAATCCGGGCAACACCGGCGATGGCGCGCGCATGGCGGAGGGCGTGGGCGGCGTGTTCGGCAATGACGTGTCGAATGCCGGGGCCTGGATGCCGACGTCGGTCCAGCCCGATATCGCCGGGCCGAAGGGCGTATGGCCGCATCTGGTCGACCGGCTGAAACCCGGCTTCATCTGCGTCACGCGCCATGGCAAGCGGTTCGGCAATGAAAGCTGCGCCTACTCCAGCTTCGTGCCCCAGATCATCGAAGCGACGCGGGGCGACGCATTCGGCTTTTGCTGGCTGATCGGAGATAAGGCAGCGATCGACAAATGGGGCATGGGCCGCGTCCGTCCCAAGCCGATGCCGCGCCAACATTATATCAAGTCCGGCTATCTGGTAGAGGCGCCGACCATCGCCGCACTGGCGCAGAAGATCGACGTCGATCCCACTGCTCTGGTCGATACGGTGCAACGGTTCAACGGCTTCGCCAAGCAGGGCATCGACCCGGACTTCCAGCGCGGCGCCGACGATTACGACGCCTATCAGGGCGATGACGAGAGTAAATGGCCCAACCCCTGCCTTGGGCCGCTGGAAAAGGGCCCTTATTATGCGATCAAGATGTTCGCGGGCGAAATCGGCACCTTTGCCGGGATCAACGTGGACAAATATGCCCGCGTGATCGATCAGGCGGGTCAGCCCATCCAAGGGCTTTACGCGGTGGGCAACGACCAGAAGAATGTATTCGGCGGCTCCTATCCCGGCGCTGGCGCGACCTTAGGGCCCAGCCTCACCTTCGGCTATGTCGCGGGCCTGCATGTCAGCAACCAGATCAAGGAAGAGCAGCAGCGCAGCGCTGCCTGAACGGACGCAAAAAGGGGGGAGCGCGCGAGCACTCCCCCCTTTCGCATGATCTTCGCCGGTGCCTTTACGGCAAGGGCGGCATGGCGTCGGGATCGAACTTCATGTCGATCAGGATCGGGCGGTCACGCGCTTCAATGGCGGCAATCGCGCGCTTCAGATCGCCGAAGGTCGTAACGGAAAAGCCCTGACCGCCCAGCGCGTCGGCCACCTTCGCAAAATCGGGCCATTCGAACACCGACAATTCTGGGTCCATATTTTTGTTACGGAACTGAATATGTTCCGCGCCATAGGCGCCGTCGTTGCAGATGACCGTGACGACGTCCAACTTGTGACGCACCGCCGTATTGAATTCGGCAAGGCCACCCAGCACGAAGCCGCCATCGCCGGTGACATGCAGGACCGGCGCATCGGGGCGGGCCAGCGCCGCGCCGATGGCATGGCCCATGCCAAGGCCGATCGATCCGAAAGCCAGCGTGATCAGGAACTGGCGCGGATCGGGCACGCGCAAATTCTTCCACGGCTCCGTCAGGAAGCGGCCGCCATCGGTCACAACGGTGCGATCGCGTGGGAAGGCGCGCTCCAGCAGCCAGATCGCGCGCGGCATGTCTACCGGCTCGTCGGGTGACGGTTCGGCCATGCCGTCCCAGGGCGATGCAGCCGCGAGCGTCGCGGCCAGCGTCTCGTCACGCGCTTTCGCGCCATCGATCTCCGCCGCGTCCAGCCATTGCACGAACAGGTCGGCGGTACGCGCCACATCACCCAGCACGCCGACGTCGGGTGTCATATAGCGGCCGAACTGCGCCGGGTCATGATCGACCTGCACGAACCGCTTGCCCTTCGCGAAGGCGCCATGGGACAGGGTATAGGGCGTCAGGCTGGCGCCGAAGGCGATGATGCAGTCCGCCTCGACCAGCCTGTCGATGACGGCCGGCTGGCTCAGCGTGCCGCAAATGCCAAGGTCGAAATCTTCACCCCGGAACAGGTCCTTGGCCTGAAGCGTGGTCGCCATGGGCGCCTCGATCCGCCGGGCGAAGCGCAGCACCGCCGCTCGCGCCTCCGGGCTGATCGCGCCTCGACCGGCCAGCACTACGGGACGACGCGCGGCGGCGATGATGCCGATGGCGTTGTCCAGATCCTCGCTCTCAGGCACGGTAAAGCGCGTATCCACCGGCTTCCAGGGCGCCTTCTCATAGCCGGTGTCCAGCCATTGATACTCCACCGGAATGTTCAGCACGATCGGCCGTCTTTCGACAAAGGCGCGGCGGATGCAGGTCGCGACATCCTGCGCGATGGTTGCGGGTGCGCGCAACTGCTCAAAGCCCGCCCCTGTCGCGACGATATGATCGCGCTGGGGCGTGTTCTGGAAATTCTCGCGATCCGCAACCGCCGTATCCCCGATTAGGAGCAGCATCGGAACCCGCGCCTTCACCCCATGGACCAATGCCGTCAGCGTATTGGTGACGGCGGCGCCATGCGTGACCGATGCGACGCCCAGACCATCCTTCACATTGCTATACCCCAGCGCCATCAGCGTGGCGCCCGCCTCATTCGCGCTGGAGATGAACCGTCCGCCGCAATCGCGCACGAAAGAGTCGACCATGTAAAGATTGGCATCGCCGATCAGGCCGAACAGCACCTCCACGCCATTGTCGCGGAGCGCCTGCGCTATGGCCGCATGCACCTTCATAACTCATCCTCACTTTTCGTCGTTGGTTAGGGAAGGAGCGCGTCACCCGAATGCATCGGAACACCCCCTTCCCGCTCACTTCAAATGGCCCGCTCACTTCAAATGGATTTTCACCTGACTGATTTTGCCCGTAAATTCTGCGGGCGACTGATAATCGGGCAGCACCGGCGACGTGGTGTCCGCCCCGACGTCCAACCCTTCGGTATGGGACAGCCAACGCGGCATGGTCTGGACGATGCGTCCCTGCGCCATCTGCTTGCCGTCGGCCGATATAGTCGCCACCCCGCCCTTGCCATTGCCGCCGCCATCATATTGGAAATCGACGACGACATGATGTTTGCCGGGCGTCAGCGCCTCGGTGGATCGCACCACCGACACATGCGGTGGCACCGCGTTGTGACCGAATATCAGCCGCCCCTCGACCATGGCGAAGCTGTAGCCGCTATATTTGCCCCCCTGCGCAATGATCGCGCCGGTGCCGCCATAGGCGGGAACGGTGATGTCCGCCTCGATCGTGAAGGACCGGTTGACGATGGGCGGCGCGGTGTTCAGCCCCACGCGGCGCACGCGAGAGCGATACAGAAACTCGGTCCGCCCCTCGGCCAGCGAGGGCCGCCCCTCCATGCCGAAGCCCGCGATGCTGTTGTGGATCGGCAGAATCTGGTTCTCAGCCGCCCGCTTCCAGAACAGATCCTGCATCGCGGCCAGACGCTGCGGTTCCTTGGCGGCCAGATCATTCGCTTCCGAATAATCCTTTGCGACATTGTAGAGTTCCCATTTACGCTGGTCGGCGGTCAGGTTGATGACCTTGCCTGTTTCCCACGCATGCCGGGCCGGAGTGGACCCGGCGAACCAGCCATCCTTGTAGATGCCGAAGTTCATCAGCATTTCCATCACCTGCTCCGTGCGGTGCGGCGGCGCCTTGGGCTGGGTGAAGGTATAGGCCATGGAAATGCCATCGATCCGTTGCTGCTTCACGCCCTCGAACTCGGCGGGGGGCGTGACCTTCGCCGCGTCCAATATGGTCGGCATGATGTCTGACACGAAGTGGAATTGCGACCGCACGGCGCTGCCCTGCTGGATATGGCCGGGCCACGACATGACAAGGCCGTTGCGCGTACCGCCGAAATGGGACGCCACCTGCTTGTACCATTGGAACGGGCTATTCATCGCCCATGCCCATGGTGCGGGCATATGGGCGTAGAGATCGCGTGTGCCGATCTTGTCGATGTTCGCCATTTTGAGTTCCATCGGCTCGGGCGTCCGGGCCAGCCAACTCTGCTCATAGAGCAGACCGTCCAACGACCCCTCCGCGCTCGCGCCATTGTCGCCCTGAATGTAGATGATCAGGGTGTTTTCATACTGACCCGTGTCCTTCAGATGCTGGATCACGCGGCCGATCTGATGGTCGGAAAAGGCCAGTGTAGCGGCATAGGCCTCCATATGCCGGGCATAAAGCCGCTTCTGATCCACGCTCAGCCCATCCCATGCCGGAATGGCTTGCGGCCGGGGCGTCAGCTTCGCATCGGCGGGGATGATGCCCATCTTCTTCTGCCGGGCGAATATCTCCTCGCGCAGCCTGTCCCAGCCGCCGTCATATTTGCCCCGGAATTTTTCGAGCCACTCTTTGGGCGCCTGATGCGGCGTGTGCGCAGCGCCGGGCGCATAGTAGACGAAAAATGGCTTGTCGGGCGCCAGCGACTCCTTCTGGTCGATCCAGCCGATGGCGTCGTTGGCAAGGTCTTCGTCCAGGATATAGTCGGTTCGTCCGGTGCCGGGATCGACCGGGGTGGTGTTGCGGATCATCGCGGGCACGAACTGGTCGGCATCGGCATTGAGGAAGCCGTAGAAATATTCGAAGCCAAGGCCCGTGGGCCAACGGTCGAACGGACCGACCGGACTCTGCTCCCAATCGGGGGTGATATGCGCCTTGCCGAACATCGCCGTGCTGTACCCGCCCGCGCGCAACAACTGGGCCACGGTCGCCGCCGATTTGGGGATGATAGAGGTGTAGCCGGGATAGGAAGTGGAATTATTGGTCACTTCGCCCATCCCCACCATATGGGGATTGCGCCCGGTCAGCAGAGCGGCGCGCGTGGGCGAGCAGAGCGCCGTGGTGTTGAACTGATTATAACGCGCACCACTTTTCGCCAGACTGTCGAAGGCCGGGGTCGGCACTGCTCCGCCAAAGGTGCTGGATCCGCCAAAGCCAACATCATCCGTCATGATCAGTAGGACATTAGGCGCGCCCTTCGCCGCCTGGGGCAGACTGGGCCATGCAGGCGGCGGCGCCCCCGCTTCCGGCGAATGAGCGGTGATCAAGGCCGAAGCGCCCTGCGCCTGCGCGTTGGGAAGGACCATTGGCGCCATCATCGCCATACAAGCGGCACCCCACAGTAGAGCTTTCTTCACCCACACCCCTCCTATCGATCCGTATTGCCATCAAAGTATCACGCGTTATACATAAAGCAATATGGTGTTTGACGCGCCTTACGGAGTTTGAGGGGCAGATACGCGCGAAGACCTGATTTCTCGAATGCCATGCTTTGGAAAATTGCTGTGTCGCTTTGCGTGCGACGCCGGTCTTTTGAAGGCGGAAAACCCCAAAAACGAACGGTCAGGGAACTGACACATGCCGTGGTTGCCTGGAAACTTTGGTCAACCTAACTTTGGCACTCGCCGCCAGAAGATTCTTCTTCACAATATCAATAAATGGCGGCTGCAGGCTGCACCATTGGAGCTTTACATGTCAGGATTGGCGCGGAACAGCCATTTCCGTCGTCGGTCCTTGTCGGTCGCTCAACCGCCATTTTTGATGCTCAGGTTCAGACCGATCGCTTTTCTTTGTGTCGCCGGCAAAACTGGTGAGGAAGGGATTGGCAGTTACTACCCCCAGAAGGGCGGAACAGCGGCATTCTCAGGTTGGCTGTGCCGGCCCAAGCGCTTCGATGATACGGCAATCGGCAACGATGCCGCCATCGCAGGAATCGATCGCCGCCTTGAGCTCCTTGCGAAGCGCGGCAAGGTCGGCCAGCTTGCGGTCCACTTCCAGCAGATGCTCCCTGGCGATCCTGTCGATACCGGCGCAATCGCAGCTGCGATCGCCCGAGATGCTCAGCAGCGCTCGAATCTGATCGAGCGAAAAGCCGAGGTCGCGAGCCCGACGGATGAAGGACAGTCGGCCAAGTTCCGCCTGCCCATAGTCCCGATAATTGCTCGTTGTGCGTGCCGGTCTGGGCAGCAGACCGATCTTCTCATAATAGCGGATCGTCTCGATCTTCGTGGCCGTCGCCTTTCCCATGTCGCCGATCGTGAATGCCATGCTCTTGACCCTGTAGTTGCTACAGGGCCTATATAGCCGGTCATCACCGAGAACAGGAGATGCATATGGCCGGCGGATGCTGTGGCGGATCACAGGACGACACGGAAAAGCTGAACGACGCGGCTTGGCGGCGCGTGCTGTGGATCGCGCTCGTCATCAATGCGGTCATGTTCGGCGTGGAGATTGTCGCCGGTGTCACCGCCGGATCCGCTTCGCTCAAGGCCGATGCGCTCGACTTTCTGGGCGATGCCGCCAATTATGCGATCAGCCTCGGCGTCGCAGGCATGGCGCTGGTGTGGCGAGCGCGGGCTGCGCTGGCCAAAGGCGTGTCGATCCTGCTTTTCGGCCTGTGGGTGCTGGGCAACACCGTCTGGATGGTGGCGCAGGGCGCTGTTCCTGCCGCCAAGACCATGGGCATCGTGGGCGTGATCGCGCTGGTCGCCAACCTCGTCTGTGCCGCGATGCTCTGGCGCCACCGCGCAGGTGACGCCAACCGGCGCTCCGTATGGATATGCTCGCGCAACGATGCGATCGGCAACATCGCCGTTGTCGCCGCCGCGCTGGGCGTGTTCGGCTCCGGCACGGGTTGGCCGGACATCGCAGTCGCGGCGATCATGGCCGCTCTGGCCTTGTCGGGCGGGTGGCAGATCATCCGTCAGGCCGGTGGCGAACTGAGAAGCGCGCCTATTCTCCACCGAAGCGGGTCCACCCCCCTCCGTTGAGGACCAAGCCATCGGTCGGTGCCCAGGCATCGACCGTCCATGCACCCGTCGCAGCCCGGCGCGGCAGGAGCAGCGGATCATATTTCGTTTGCCGCACATAGAGCAGGTTCTCAGCATTGAGGAACAGGCTCACCTTGCCCACCACCAATTTGCCCATCGCCCCCAGTTGGACATAGGGCCTGCTTCGCGTCCGATAGGGATTGTCATCCAGCGACTGCAACTATTGGGTATGGTCTATGCTGGACGCAAACAGGTTCGCCTCGAAATGCCCTTTGGCATAGCCAAAATCGATCGAGCCGCTGTTGGCTATCTCCTTGAGCTTCCCATAGGGAAGCAGGCGCGCGAAGCCGTCGGCCTCCGCTTCCTCAACAAAGGGCGCCGGCGCATAGAATCCGCGCCCCAGCGAAGCGCGGATCGTCCAGGGACCGAGCCGATCGAGCGCGGAAAACCGCGGGCTGATATGCGAGCCATAGTCGCTATGGGCGTCAGCGCAGACCGCCAGCCAGCGTCAGCCTGTCGGCCAGGTCCTGCTTGCCCTACACGAACAAGGCAGGCACGGTTTGACTATAGTCGAAGGCTGAAAGTGCTTTTGGAGCGATAGTCGTCCAGCTGGATGGCAGCCCCCGCCAACCATGTCGTCGCGTCATTCTTGCCGCCGATCGACACCTCGACGAAAGCGGTGCGGTGACGGTCATTCTCCACCGCCTCGCCAAAGACATAGCGATGCGACTGCATCTCGAGACGCAGGGCTACCACCAGGCTTTGCTGAGAGTAAGGCTGGCCGATCGGAAACAGGCAGTTTCAACTAACGAACCCGAGATGGTTGTCGTTCAGGTCAGGCGTGACTTACTGCCCTATGCGAAATCCTCACTGACAGCCAAAAGGCTTGCCCGCAAAAATCGGGCCTACACGCGGCCACGTCACATATTTTGTGCAGCGAGACTCTTATGACTACCAGTCGAACTGACGGACTCTCGCAGAACAAGTTGATGCTCAAGATATCTTACCGTCGGAAAAGGTCGGACGTTCTTTTCCTTGGCAAGCGCGATAGCCAGCATGGCTGCTTCACTAGAAATCTGCTTGCCCGGATGCTTGACAGTTGTAAGCGACGGCCAAATCTTAACCGCGATCGGCGTGTCGTCAAAGCCCACCACCGACAGGTCACGCGGCACATCCAGCCCGCGCCGATGCGCCATTGAGACGATCGCGGCGGCCATATCGTCATTGCTGGCGAAAATAGCGGTCGGCCGGTCAGGCAGGTTCAGCAGCGCCGCGCCCGCGACCAGCCCCGATTCGAAACTCATGTCGCCAGTTGCGATCAACTCCGGCCGGACTGACAAGCCCGCATCTCGCAGCGCCGCCTGATAGCCTTCGCAGCGCGTGCGGTGGATCAGATGACCGGCGCCGCCGCGAATGAAGCCGATATCCCGATGCCCCAAGCCGATCAGATAGGCCGTCATGTCGCGCGCCGCGCCATAATCGTCGATCCGCACGCAATGATCGCCCGGCAGCGCATCGCCCGGCGACAGCGCCACCACTGGTACCGGGAAGTCGCGGGTCAGGCCGTGGCGATTGGCAACCTCGCAATAGGGTGGCACGATCAGGATGCCGTGCGCGCCATTTTCTACCAGTCCCTGCATCTGCTGCTCGATTTCCTTCGGATCGCCGCTTTCCAGCGGACGCAGCAACAATTGCGCGCCGAGCCGACTGGTCGCATCCAGCGCGCCAACCAATATGGAACTGAGAAACGCATTTTCGATATTGCGGTATAACAGGCCGATCCGCGTCACGCTGGCACTGGCCAGCGAGCGCGCTGCCATGTTGGGCACATAGTTGAGTTCGCGCACCGCCGCCATGACCGCGTCGCGCGTGCTTTGTCGCACTTTTGGACTATTGTTGAGGACGTTGGACACGGTCATGGCCGACACCCCGGCATGGTCTGCGACCGTCTGAATGGTGATGGCCTGGCTGGCACGACGCCCCGAACGGGCCATGATGGACGACTCCCTGACAGGCGCACCCCGCGCCTTCGCCTGTTTAACGCTATATCGCCGGCGGTTGCAAATGGCGGGCACTGCCCCTGTGGCAAAGAATCCGCGACTTTCAAGAAAAATGTAGCGCTAAAATATTGCTATTGACATCATCGCTGCAAGAGAAGATTTAGCGCTACAACCAAGCGGCCAAACCGCTGGTGGGTATTGAGTTTGCACGACCGCGCGTCAGGACAGCCGCGGATTAGGGGAGGATATATGCGTTTTTCCAAGACCATGACGATGCGCCGCGCCGCGGTGTCCGCACTCAGCCTGGGCATCGCCCTGATGCCTGCAACTGCAATGGCGCAGGATAGCGCGCCTCAGCCACCGCAGGATGGCACCGACATTGTCGTCACCGCGCAGAAGCGTGCAGAGCGCCTTCAGGACGTGCCGCTGGCCGTGACCGCCGTGGGCGCCGATACGCTAGCCAACCGCCAGATCAACGATAGCAGTTCACTGGTGCAGGCCGTCCCCTCGCTGACCTTCCAGCAGGGCGCCACCCCTACCAACAGCAGCTTCCGCATCCGCGGCATCGGCACCGCCCTGTTCGGTCAGGGCGTCGAATCCTCCGTTTCGACCGTGGTTGACGGCGTCGTTGCCGTGCGCCAGACTCAGGGCTTCACCGACCTTGCCGATATCGAGCGCGTCGAAGTGCTACGCGGGCCGCAAGGCACGCTGTTCGGCAAGAACGCCACCGCCGGCGTGGTCAACGTCACCACCGCCCGCCCCTCGCGCGATTTCGAGGGCAAGGCCGAAGCGACCATCGCCGAACATGGCGAATATCGCGCCCGCGGCACCGTATCCGGCCCGATCAGCGACACGCTCCGCGCCCGCGTCACCGGCTTTTACAACGACGTGCGCGGCGTCGCCCGCAACATCGCCACCAACAGCTGGGACAATGGCTCGAAGAGCTGGGGCGTGCGCGGCAAGCTGGAATGGGATGCGACCGACAATCTGAACCTGCTGCTCTCGGCCGAATATCGCAAGAGCAATGCCGATTGCTGCGCCTCGACCTGGATCGCGATCACCAACCCGAACCTGCAAACGTTGGTTGGCCCGATCGATGCGACCCGCGAAAACCGCACGCTCAATGACGAAACCGTGACCCGCTCGGACAGCAAGCAGCAGACCTATTCGTTGCAGGCCGACTGGGATCTGGGCGGCGCGACGATCACCTCGATCACAGCCTATCAGAAATATTATCTGGACGTGAACCAGCCGATCGAGCGCATCAACAGCGCCGTGCCACTGTTCGTCGGCAGCAACGCAACTTATTCCTATTTCAGCCAGAATCATGGCATCGTGGACCTCAGCGCCTTCAGCCAGGAACTGCGCATCGCCAATAACGGCAACAGCGACCTCAACTATGTCGCCGGCGTCTTCTACATGCATTCGGATATCGAACGGCCGTTCGATCGCCGCCGCGCCCGCTGCACCGCCGGCACTTTCGGTGAGCCATGCGCCACCAGCAACATCATCTGGCAGTCGGCCAAGAGCGACATCCGCCTGAAACAGGACAGCATCGCCGCCTTCGGTCAGGTCGATTATCGCATCACCGGGGGCCTGAAAGCGATTGGCGGCCTGCGCGTACAATATGAAAAGGGCACCAACAGCGGCACCCGCACCGCGCCGATCGTCGCGGGTGACGTGATCTTTCCCGGCAATGCCTCGACCAGCGGATCCATCACGGCCAGCGACACCGCCGTCACCGGCAAGGCGGGTTTGCAATATGAGTTCAGCCGCAATGCGCAGGTCTATGGCAGCTATACCCGTGGCTATAAGGGGCTGGGTTACGAGATGGAAATCTCAGCCGACCTCGCCAACCAGCGCGTGCTGGAGCCCGAACATGTCAACGCCTATGAACTGGGCTTCAAGGGTCGCACCGCCGACGGCGTGTTGAGCGTCAGCACCGCCCTGTTCCTGGCCGACTACAGCAATCTTCAGGTGCAGGCGAACCGCTCCGACATTGCGTCGGGCGTGGTCCAGTTTGTGTCCACCAACGCCGGCAAGTCGCGCACCAAGGGCTTTGAAATCGAGGCCACCGTCCGTCCCGACGATCATTTCAGCCTAACCGGCGCCGTCACCTATTCGGACGCGAAGATCGATATCGACGGCCTGAACTGCCCGCAGCAGATCGCCGCCACCGCGCCGATCATGTCGGGCACGCCGGTCAATGTCTGCTACCGCACGGCGGCCGGCGTCACGCCGACGCAGAATCTGCGCGGCGCCACCCTGCCGGTCAGCCCGAAGTGGAAGATCAGCATCGCGCCGCGTTATGAGGCGCAGATTCCGGGCACCGACTATGCCGGTTTCGCGCAGGTGGGCGTCAACTTCCAGAGCGCGATGAACTTCTCGGTCGAGCAGGACCCGCTGCTGGAACAGCCGGCCTATGCGCTGGTCGACGCCAGCATCGGCGTGAAGCAGATTGACGGTCGCTACAGCCTGACGCTGTTCGTCAAGAATCTGTTCGACGAAAACTATCTGACCAGCATCGGCCACACCTCGTTCCTGGGCGGCAATTATGATCTGGTCGGCACCTTCAACAAGGATGCGGACCGCTATTTCGGCGCCACGCTCGGCGTGAAGTTCTGATCGGTCGGGCGCGGCGGTTCCTTGCCGCCGCGCCTCTATTCTTCGGGGAGGGAGCAGGACGAATGGGCAAGCGTCTCTTGATGGCGGCCACCATGCTGACGGCGGCGATTGGCGTCTCCGGTGCGCACGCAGCACCAAAGCTTGCCGCACCGGTCAAACCCAATATCGTACTCATCGTCCTAGATGATGTCGGCTTTTCGGACCTTGGCGCTTTCGGCTCCGAAATTCGCACCCCCAATATCGACGCGCTGGCCGCCGGCGGGCTGCGCTATAATCGCTTCGACAGCAAAGCGATCTGCACCGCCACACGCGCGGCGCTGCTGACCGGGCGCAATCACCAGACGGTGCGGATGGCGGACCTGCCGACCAACCAGCGCACCAATGATATGAGCCGCGACCGTGGCGAACTGCCCACCAACGCCCAGATGCTGCCGCAGGCGCTGAAAGCCGCAGGATATCGCACCTATGGTGTGGGTAAATGGCATCTCGGCCCGGAATTTGAGGACGGCACGCCCGGCAACAATGCGTCTTGGCCGCTCCAGCGCGGCTTCGACCGTTTCTATGGCTTCTACAGCGGCTGGACCGACCAATATCATCCCGACCTGATCGACGGAAACAAGGCGCTGCCCAAGCCCGACAAGCCGGGCTATCATTTCTCCGCCGACATGGCCGACCATGCCATCGCCGACATAGACGATGCGGCGGGCAAGCCTTTCTTCCTCTATTTCGCGATGGGCGCGGGCCATGCCCCGTTACAGGTGCCCCGCGCCTATATCGACCATTATCGCGAGACATATGCAAAGGGTTGGGACGCGCTGCGCGCCGAGCGCTTCGAACGGATGCAGAAAGCCGGCATCATCCCCACCAGCGCCGTCAACACGATCCGCGCCGCCGGCGACCGCGCCTGGGACCAGTTGAGCGCCGATGAGCAGGCCGTCTTCGCCCGTTACATGGCAACCTATGCCGGCTTTCTCGAACATGCCGACGCACAGATCGGCCGGGTCGTCCAGCGGCTCAAGGACAGCGGCCAATATGACAACAGCATCATCCTGTTGATCTCCGACAATGGCGCCGCATCAGAAGCCGGTCAGGAGGGCAGCTTCGAAAAGATGTACCGTCCCAACAAACTGAGCTTCGCCGAGCAGCGGGCGCGCATCGACGATATCGGCACCGACAAGCTGCAACCCGAATATCCCCGCCCCTGGGCCTGGGCCGGCGGCACCCCGTTCCGCCGCTACAAGGTGTGGCCCTATGCCGGTGGCGTCCGCACCCCGATGATCCTCTCCTGGCCGGCGGTCATCAGGGACAAGGGCGCAGTGCGTACGCAGATGGTCGACCCGATCGACCTGGCCCCCACCCTGCTGGACGCGGCTGGCACCGGCTTTGCCCGGACGGTGAATGGCGTGGTGCAGGTGCCCGTCGCCGGCCGCTCCATCCGCGCCACATTCAACAATCCGCAAGCCGCCACGCGTCCGGTCCAATATTTCGAACTGCGCGGCCAGCGTGCCATCACCGCGGGCCACTGGCGCGCGGTCGCGATGCACAAATATGGTACCGACTTCGCCAAGGACCGGTGGGAATTGTTCGACCTGTCGAAGGACTTTTCCGAAAGCACTGACCTTGCCGCCAGCAATCCCGCCAAGCTGGCGGAGATGAAGGCGCTCTGGTGGCGGGAAGCCCGCAAATACAGCACCCCTGCCTTGGCCGAGCCGCCCGAAATCTTCGCCAAGCGCGCCCGCTACGACGACGCCTTCACCGATCCGAAATGAGCAGCATCATTCCCAATCCTACTTCTTTGCTTTCACCCAGTGCCGGTCCTCTCGTCCTCTCCCCGGAGGACATGGCCTGGGTGGAAAAAACGCGCGACGCCATGAGCTTGGAGGCGCAGATCGCGCAACTGTTCGTCCTGTCCGCACGCCATGACAGCATCGCGGAAACCGACGGCCTGCTCAGCCATGCGCCGGGCGGCATCCATCGCTTCCCGACCCATGATCTCAACGCCGCCTGGGCGGCGACGCGCCATGCGGTCGAACGATCGGAAGTGCCACTGATCCTGTCGGGCGATATTGAGGGTGGCACGGTCAGCGCGCCCTTCACCACCGCCATCCCCAACCAGATGGGTATCGCCGCCTGCGACGACCTGACGCTGAGCGCCGACCTTGCCCGCATCGTCGGGCTGGAAAGCCGGGCATTGGGCTATAACTGGTCCTTCACGCCGGTGGTCGATATCAACCGCGCCTTCCGCAACGCGGTGGTCGGCACCCGCTCCTATGGCTCCGAACCTGACCGCATTCTCGCTCAGGCTCGCGCCTATGTCAGTGCGCTACAGGCACAGGGCGTGGCCGCCTGCGCCAAGCACTGGCCGGGCGACGGGCTGGACGATCGCGACCAGCATCTCGTCACCAGCGTCAACGACATGGACATGGACGAATGGCGCGCAACCTTCGGCCGTATCTTCGGCACGCTGATCGACGATGGCGTGATGACTATCATGTCGGCCCATATCGCCCTGCCCGCTTATGTTCGCGACAAGCTGCCGCAGGCCGGAGCACAGGCGTTCGAGCCGGCATCCGTCTCGCGCCTGCTAAACGAGGATCTGCTACGCGGCGACCTGGGCTTTGACGGCCTGATCGTGTCGGACGCCACCGTCATGGGCGGCCTCACCAGCTGGATGGCCCGCGCCGAAGCGGTGCCCGCCGTGATCGAGGGTGGCTGCGACGTCTTCCTGTTCAGCCGCGATCCGGTCGCCGACATGGGCTTCATGTTACAGGGCCTGCGCGACGGCCGCCTGTCGGAGCAGCGCCTCCACGATGCCGTCACCCGCTTCCTGTCGCTGAAGGCCAAACTGGGACTGCACCGCATGACCCCGGACGACCGCATCGCCCCGGTCGAGCAGACCCGCGCCCTGCTACGCCAGCCCGCCCATCTGGATCAGGCCGCCCGCGCCGCCGCCGCCAGCATCACCTTGGTCAAGGATCGCGACACGCTGATCCCGATCGTGCCGGATAAGCACAAGCGCGTACTCATCATCTCCGACGAAGGCTCCAGCTTCTTCTCCGGCGCGCCCGATCGCGATTTCACGCCGCTGATCGCGGGTCTGGAAAGCCGGGGCTTTGCCGTGCGCAGCTTCGATCCCGAAGCGATGCCGACGCCCGACGACACCGACCTCATCCTCTATCTGATCGGGCAGGAAGCGACGCCCTCGCTCAGCCATATCTTCCTCGACTTCGCCAAGCTGCACGCCAGCCCACGCAACGGAATGATCCAGTTCAACCGCGAAATCACCACGCTGCTCGTCTCCTTCGGCCAGCCCTATTATCTGTATGACGCGCCGAATTTTGCGACCTATATCAACGCCTATGCCTCGCTGCCCGATGTGCAGACGGCACTGGTGGAGCGACTGACGGGCGATGCGCCCTTCACCGGCAACAGCCCGGTCGATGCCTTTTGCGGGAAGGAACAATTGTCATGGTGAGGCGCAGGATCATAGCGGCGTCGCTGCTGGTGGTGGCGCTGGGTGGCGCGGGATCGCCACCGCCCACCGGATGGCGCGACCTCAACCATAATGGCCGGCTCGACCGCTATGAGGATGCACGCACGCCTATCGCCGCCCGGGTCGAGGATCTGCTCAAACAAATGACGCTGGCGGAAAAGGCCGGGATGCTGCTGCACGGCACCCTGCCCACGCCCGGTTCCGCCATCGGTTTTGCGGGCAAGACCTATGATGCCGACGCGACCGCGAAGCTACTCAACGATCGGCATATCACCAGCTTCATCACCCGCCTCGTCGTGGCACCATCCGAACTGGCAGCGCAGAACAATGCGGTGCAGAAGCTGGCAGAGGCGAGCCGCCTCGGCATTCCCGCCACGATCAGCACCGATCCGCGCCACCATTTCCAGGCAACGCTCGGCGCCAGCACCACCGGCGGCGGCTTCTCGCTCTGGCCCGATACGTTGGGCTTCGCAGCGCTGGGCGACGCCGAAACGGTGCGCCGCTTCGGCAATATCGCTCGGCAGGAATATCGCGCGGTCGGCATCCATATGGCGCTCTCGCCGCAGGCCGACCTTGCCACCGAACCGCGCTGGCCGCGCTTCGCCGCGACTTTCGGGTCCGACCCGGCCGAAGTATCGCGCCTCGCCGGCGCCTATGTCGACGGGTTCCAGCATGGCCGCACCGGCGTCCGTCCCGATGGCGTCGCCATCGTGGTCAAGCACTGGGTCGGCTATGGCGCCGAACCCGAAGGCTTTGACGGGCATAATCATTATGGCCGCAACGCGCCGCTGACCGACGCATCCTTCGCCCAGCATATCCGCGCCTTCGACGACAGCCTGGCCGCCCATAGTGCCGGCGTCATGCCCACCTATGTCATCGTACATGGCCCGAAAATCGCAAACCAGCCGATCGAACCCGTCGCCGCCGGCTTCAACAAGCAGATGCTGACCGGCCTGCTGCGCGGTGAGAAGGGCTATCGCGGCCTAATCGTCTCCGACTGGTCGATCACCAACGACTGCCCGCAGGCCTGCATGGCGCCCGACGCCGCCCATCCGCAGACGCCCGCCTCGATAGGCACGCCATGGGGCATGGAGACGACCGACAAGACGACGCGCTTCGCCAAGGGGCTGAATGCCGGCATCGACCAGTTCGGCGGCGCCAACGATCCCGTTCCGATACTGGACGCCGTCGCCAAAGGCCTCGTCAGCGAAAAGCGCATTGACGAGTCCGTCCGCCGCGTACTGCGCCTGAAGTTCGAGCAGGGGCTGTTCGACAACCCTTATGTCGACGAAGCCGCAGCCGCGCGGATCGTCGGCAACCCGCAGGCGCAGCAGCAAGCCGACGCCGTCCAGCGCGCCAGCCAGATCCTGCTGCGCAACGACAGCGCGACCCTGCCGGTCGCGCCGGACAAGCGCATCTGGCTGCACAATGTCGACGCCGCTGCCGCCCGGACGGCCGGCTTCACCGTGGTGGAAGACCCGGCGCAGGCCGACATCGCGCTGGTCCGCACCAGCACCCCGTTCGAAACGCTGCACCCGCATCATTTCTTCGGCGCGCGGCAGCATGAAGGGCGGCTCGACTTCCGGCCGGAGGACAAAGATGTGCAGGCCATCGCTCGCGCCGCCGCCCATGTCCCCACTATCGTCGCGGTGGAAATGGATCGCCCCGCAGTCCTGACCGCGATCGAACCGATGGCAAAGGCGATGCTGGTGACTTTCGGCGCCAGCGACGCCGCCGTGCTGGACATCGTCACCGGTCGTGCCGTAGCTCAAGGGCATCTGCCCTTCTCGATCCCCCGCTCCATGGCCGATGTCGAAGCGCAAAGCCCCGACCTGCCTGACGATGGCCCCGCCCC
This sequence comes from Sphingobium lactosutens, assembly GCF_013393185.1. Lineage (GTDB taxonomy): Bacteria > Pseudomonadota > Alphaproteobacteria > Sphingomonadales > Sphingomonadaceae > Sphingobium > Sphingobium lactosutens_A. The sequence continues at coordinate 53,549 of NZ_QJQX01000083.1, forward strand.
CGCCTACAAGCGCGGCGCCGGCATCGTCCTCAAGGCGTCTGCCCAGTGACAGACGGCATGATTCACCTGCACGGCGGCGCCATGATGGCCAATTACTGGCAGGGCGCATTCCCCTACGGCAACACGCTGGAGGACGGCTATGAGCGCACCTCCCCAGTGCGCACCTACCCCGCCACGCCTGACATCGCCATTCCGCGCAAGGTGTTGAAGGGCGGATCACATCTGTGCGCCGCCACTTATTGCCAACGCTATCGCCCCGCCGCCCGTCATGCGCAGGCGGTGGACAGTACGACCAGCCATATCTGCTTTCGCTGTATCATCCGGGACAAGAAGGGACCCCGTCCATGACCAACGCCCGCCGCGCGCTGCGCGCCGCCGCGATCGCCGCCTGCACCCTGCTGGGTCCGGGCGCCTTCGCCAAGCCGGTGAACGCGCCGCAGCCCAAGCCCACGAACATGATCTTCGTGCTGGTGGACGATCTGCGTTACGACGCGATGGGCTTCCTGACGCCGGGCCTCCAGACGCCCAATATCGACCGGCTGGCCAAGGACGGCGTCTATTTCCCCAATGCCGTCGTCACCTCCTCGCTTTGCTCGCCCAGCCGCGCGACCATCCTGACCGGCCAGACCGCGCGCAACCATGGCGTGGTGGACAATAATAACAGTTCGGAGGAAGGGCTGACCTTCTTCCCCAAATATCTGCAACAGGCAGGCTATCAGACCGGCTTCTTCGGCAAATGGCATATGGGTTTCGACACTGACGCCCCGCGCCCCGGCTTCGACCGCTGGGTCAGCTTCAAGGGGCAAGGCACCTATTTCCCGACCGAGCAATTGTCGCCCGAGAAGGTCGCGGCGGGCGAGCGGCAGATGCTTAACGTCGATGGCGCGCACGTCAAACGCACCGGCTATATCACTGACGAACTGACCGATTATGCGATGGACTGGCTGGAAAAGGGCCGCGATCAGTCCAAGCCCTTCTTCCTCTATCTGAGCCACAAGGCGGTCCATAGCGACCCGCTGCCGCCCGATCGCTACAAGGCGCAATATAGCGACCTTCGGATCAAGCTGCCCGCCAGCATGGCGGACACGCCGGAAAATAATGCGGGCAAGCCGCTCTGGGTCCGTAACCAGCGCAATAGCTGGCACGGCGCCGACTTCCCCTATCATACGAACAATCCCATGACGGAACAGGTGCGCGACTATTATCGCACCCTGTCCCCCGTGGATGAGAGCCTGGGTCGCATCCTGGCGTATCTGAAGAAGAACCATCTCGATAAAAATACGATGGTCGTCTTCTATTCCGACAATGGCTTCCTGATCGGGGAACATGGGCTGATCGACAAACGCAACGCCTATGAACCTTCGGTCCGCGTGCCGATGATCGTCTGGGCGCCCGGCATGGTGCCAAAAGGCGTGACCAACCCAGCGGTCGTGCGCAATCTCGATCTGGCGCCGACCTTCCTCGATATCGCCCATATCGCCAAGCCCGCCCAGATGGAGGGCAAGAGCTTCCTGCCCGTCGCCGAGGGCAAGATCGACGAAAAGACCTGGAACCCCGGCGATTTCGTCTATGAATATTATTGGGAATGGAGTTTCCCGCAGACGCCCACCACCTTCGCGATCGAGCGCGATCGGGTGAAATATATCCAATATCATGGCGTCTGGGATCTGGAGGAATTGTACGACCTCAAGACCGATCCGGACGAGATGCACAATCTGATCGAAGATCCCAAATGGCTGGATACCAAGATCACCCTGCGAAAGGCATTATTCGACCAGCTGGCCAATAACAAGGGCGCGCATGTCGTCCCCTACACTCGCAAGACCAGTTCCGGCCTCGTCAACCGCAATATCGACGGCCCGCATGCCGCCGACTTCCCGGCCGACTGGTATGTGCAGCCCAACCTGCCGACCAAGATGAACGACCTGTTCGCCGACAGCCCCGCCAAGGCGAAGGCGGACGCCGAAGGCAAAAGCTACCACCCCTGATCCAGCCTGCAGCCCGCACTGAAAGTTCGCGTCGATGACCGCATCCCCTTCGCCGGAAACCACCCGCCCCGCCGTGTCGCTGGGCTTCGTCGCCATCTATGTGCTGGCGCAGTTCGGCATCTGGATCGCCTTGCTGACGCCCGTGGTGATGACGCTGGCGCTGCGCGTCGGCGACATTGCGAGCGAGGCGGAAAAGGGCCGCTGGCTGGGTATCATTCTGGCGATCGGCGGCTTCGTAGCGCTGGTGGCCACACCGATTTGCGGCGCCCTGTCGGATCGCACGCGTAGCCGCTTCGGCCGCCGCCGCCCCTGGCTTCTAGGGGGGCTTGCAGTCGCCGGCGCGGGTCTGCTGCTGCTCGGCCTCGCACCCAATCTGCTGCTGCTGGGCGTGGGCTGGGTCATCTGTCAGGCCGGCTTCAACGCGATGCAGGCAGGCTGCCTGCCAATTCTGCCCGACGTCATCCCCGTCCGCTGGCAGGGCCGCGTTGCGGGCATGCTGGGCATGACGTCGACCATGGGCACCTTCGCGGGCAGCTGGATCACCCAATATACGCAGGGGTCGTCGCTGCTGATGTTCCTTGCTCCCTTCGCCATCACCTTGGCCAGTATCACCACCCTCTGTCTTATCCTGCCCGATCGGCCGGCCGACGGCAGCGATGATCGCCGCCTCGGGCCGATCGCGATGTTGCACGCGATCGGCGCGCCGTTTCGCGACTGGGATTTTAGCTGGGCCTTCGGCAGCCGCTTCCTCATCATGATGGCCTGGTCGTTCCTGCTGACCTACCAGCTCTTCTTCCTGACCGACCAACTGTCACTGGAGAAGGCGGAAGCAACGCAGGTGATGGTGAAGTCGATGGCGATCATCGCCACCGCGACCATCGCCATATCGCTGGTCGGCGGCTTCATCACCGACTGGACTGGCCGTCGCAAACCGCTGGTCTTCCTCGCCGCCGCGCTGGAGGGCGCCGGCTTCCTGACGATCGCGATGGCGCCGTCCGTGTCGCAATTCCTGGTCGGCGTGGCCATGGCGGGGATCGGCAAGGGCCTTTATTTCGCGGTGGACCTGGCCCTGCTCGCCGCCATCCTGCCCCGGCCAGAGGACAGCGCCAAGGATATGGGTGTGTTCCAGATCGCCAACAGCCTGCCCCAGTCCCTGGCACCTGCTATTGCCCCGATCGTCCTGGCGATCGGCAGCGCGCGCGGCAACGATTACGCCGTGCTGTACGTGGTCGGCTGCGGCTTCGCACTGCTGGGCGCGATAACCATCTGCCCGGTAAAGCGATCAAAGTGAGATGCAACTCGTCAGAACCTCTGAGGGACTGTGAAGCCACGTGCTGGAGTAGGTCGCTTTTTGTTGCATCAGGTCTTCAATCGGAAAGGGGCAGCCATCCCAATGGTATCACGGATCGATTCCTGGACCGAGATCGACGAAGTGGAAAGGGTATCAGCCCTCTACAAATGCGCTGCCGCGAATAAAATGCAATTGCGTTAGCTAGACAACATATCGACGTCTTCTTCTGCGAATGTCGGCTTTTGAGCATATGAAATGATCGAGGGAACGACCAAAAGTGGTGCCGAGTGGCTATTCCGACGTCGACCCTAACCAGACGCCCCGCGGCCAATTTTCGCTCCCCAAGTGCAGACTGTCAGCTATTCCGGCGGCTGTCGACCAGTTCAAGGCATCGGGCCGCACGCGTGGAAGCCCCCCTCTATCGTGGGAATGCCATGTCCAAACCAAGCATCCTGGCAAGCATGAAGGTGACAAACAGCAGGCCTAGGAGCGATAGCAATAAGATCGCGGTTATCTTTCCAACAGCTCTTAGCACCTCTCCCTTCTGTATCTTTTTATCCTGATCATAATGCCACTTGACGGCGAAGAACATCCCTGCGCCGAATGCCATAATCTTGAACATTATGAAAACAACAGGAACCCAATCCATTAACTTTAAAAGCCCTGTTCAATAATAAAATAGATCTATTAAGACTATCATCACAGCTCGAAATTATCTAACCATATACCAAGAAAGCGGCGATGAACATTGGACATAATGTCCGCCTCCAATAAGGATTCTAGCGATGCTATGGACCCCGCTCATAGGGGTTTGAGTGGCGCTAGGCGATCCTCCACCAACGCTGTTCCGTTGTCGTGGGAAGGCATTAGCAACCGTGGCAGTTAGGCGCAGTGACCAGATGCACCAAGGCCCGATCTTGCCATAAGCCACAGTTTAGCGTGCTTAGCGGAGGCGACAGTTAAGTCCCTGTTGGCGCCTACCGATGTCGATCCTTATCGGCCGCTATCCTGAAGCCCATGGCTATGTTGTGGCCATGGTCACGAGGCACTTCAATCTTAAGCCCATCCCCATCCTGGCTCCAGTTGAGGTCACGTTGACGACCGAGCAGATGGGCTGATTTCACCTTCTCCGCCTTTTTACCCGCAAAGCTCCGAATAGTGAGGATGGTGCCGGCATCAGGCGCTACAAGGCAAAAGGCGTAGACGGCTCCGTCACGCCCCTGCGTAAAGCGGAAATCCCGCTGGTCGAACGAGACCGCATGTTGACGTTCGCCCAGCGCGCCCTTTCTCCAGATATCGATGCTTCATTCTCGGCCCGGCGGCACGAGATGAGCGGATGAAATCTATCGTTAAGGGCGTCACTTCCGAATTCGATGCGGTAGGCGTCAAGGCCCATGCCTTTTCGTCACCACATATTGCTCACCACGCGAACTGCCCAGAGGCCCACCAATGGATGGTACATAGGGCGGAGGCATCATCTGAACAAAGGAAGCGTGTCCTGCCCGCCCGTGCCGGAACGGCTGCGTCGAGCATCCCCCCCATCTCGGGCAAACAGACTATCGACATGCCCGAGATAATGAGGGTTGAACATGCCCATTTTCGCCAACGCTCCAAGGTCGACAATTTCGAGCGAGCGATGGCGCCAATAGAGCAGCCCGGTCGATCGGAGCAAATTGATGCTGCGGTTAACCTGCACCAAGCTCAGACCCGTGCAATCAGCGATATCGCGTTGGGCCATTGGAAAGTCGACCGCCCGCTTCTCCTTCGCGCTTTCGAGCAAAAGCGCGCGCACATAGAGTTCACAGATCAGATGAGCGATCCGCTGTGTGGCACCGAAGCGGCCAATAACGGATATCCATTGGCGCTGGATGGCCTGCACCATGCTCAAATCCCATCTTAACGCCCTTTCCATTCCAGGAAATTGCGTCACTGCCGCCATGAAATCGGGATAGGGGAGTTGCGCGAAAACGACCGGTGAGATGGAGCAGGCGGAATGATCCTGATAGGCGTGCGCGGTATCATGCCCCATTATATCGCCGGGCATCAGTATCTGGACGATCTGCCGCGTCCCATTTTCAAATTGATGATAGCGGCAGGCCCAGCCATCCAGGATAATCCTCACATAGGAAGCCGGATCGCCATCGACATAAATATCCTGCCGCGCCTTAACGTGGCGCAACTGACGTTGCACCACATCCGCCAGCGATTGCGCCTCTTCAGCAGAGACCCCCAGCTTCCACCCCAACTTCCTGACAAACCCATCCAGCACCACAAACCTCCACGGCCTGACTCGCGCCAGACTCGGGCCGTCGGAGAGTTTTAATCGATAAATTCAACAAAGTATCTACACCATTAGGGATAGCCCGCATCCCTAATAGAGAAAAAGCCAGAACGCCCTATACTGGCAGAGAATATATTCTCGTGACGTGCGAAATTGACTTAAATCAATATATCGATCGGTATGATTATCATTATCAAAATCGAATCGTTGCCGATCAAAACATGGGCCGACCGCAGTTATAGGCAGGAATAACGCCAGTCCCCTTTCCGACCATATTATCGTAACGAACGTGGTCCTGCGCCAGCGCGTTCAGATATTCCTCGATATTGGGATAGCCGTCTCCATCGCGATCGTCATTCGCATCCCAGACATGGGGATTGCTGTTCCTGAACTTCTTTTCCCAATCGTCCGGCATACCGTCATTGTCACTGTCCAGTTTGGCCGCACGCTGCGTAAGTCGCGCCCAGCCCCCCGCTTCGGAAACCGTCGATGGCCAGTTCTGGTCGAACAGATAGGGAGCGGTATCGCATGTCCGAACATCGTCGATATACATGGCATCCACATTGTCCCGGCACGCACCATAAAGACATTGGTTCGCGCCAGCGAAGGTCATGACGTCACGAAAGGCTTGTTGCGCCGACGTGACCCGCGCGACGTCGAAGGAAGGCGTGGCGAGGCCCGGCATCAGGGCATAGGTGATGTTCTGCACCACGGTCAGCCCGAAATGGCTGCAATCCTGAATGCCGGCAATGGTGAGGCCGCACACCGAATTGGCGCTGACATGGGCGATATAGCCCGCGCTATTCTGGAATGAGTCCGTCGTCGTCGAACCGAACTGCCCTGCAATGCGCGTCCGCGGCGTCACATTCCCCTTAGAGAAAATATTGAAGCCAAAGGCGTAGCGGCTCGCATTGGCATAAAGGCCGATCAGATAATTGCCATCCGAGGCATTATATTTGGGGCCACGCAGATAGACGTTGTTGAGGTAATTTGCATAGACGCTGCCGAACTGGTTCGAAACCAGCCCTGCCTCGGCAATGAAGTTGTAGAGGACGTTGTTGACCACGTCGAACTGCCCCTTCGCACCTGCCATCGCCGGATTGGAACCCGCGGCAATATTGATTCCACGCTGCTCCCCATGCTGCGAAAGATTATGCGCAATGGTCACACGGGTAGCAGGCTTCAGGAAGAACGTCTTGCAGTGCAGGGACGAAGTATGTCCGGCGTTGCGGCAGATATTCGGTCCAATGATCGACCATTGCACGGTGCAATCGGTACAGGCCATGTCCAGACTTTCGTCGGTCCCGAACATCGTCGACACATGATCGAGTATCTGGTTGTTGGTGCCCGACATTCTGATCGGATCGCCATTCTGGGATTCACGGCCTAGATGGGGGCCGGTGCGCGTCCGCACATGGCGCAAGATCATATGATTTCCGCCGCGACGCGTATCGATCAGCGAATCCACCGGATTATATTTCTGCCCCAGCCGAAACTCGATCCCGCCGGGCGATGTCTGGCCGGCGATATAGATTTTGGGCTGAGTGATGAAAGCCGGCGATTGCAGAATGATGGCGCCGGCTACATCGAACACGCAATAGCGCGGACGATCGGCTGGAATAATATAGGGATTCGTGATTGGTAGCGCCAGAGCACATTCGCGATAGCTGATCTTGCCATCTGCAGGATCAGCGACATCTTCGCGGGTATTGATCTTATATACGACCGCATCCGGACTGCGCACGCTGCTATTCTTGCCAAAGCCGGTTGCGGTGGGAAATGCCAGCGGATGCAGCGCGCGGTCAGGAATGTCTCCGTCATCGGGATTGGCGAAGGCAGCGGCAGTACCCGTTGCCGCAGCTGCTACAGACACAGTAGGAACCATCAGTCCCCGCGTCGAAACGAGCGCAGGCGCAGGCGCCACGGATGAAAGATGGGTGGCAGCTCCTGCATTCTCCACCAGGGCCGCTTCCTTGACCCAGCCATCCGCGCCCTGGGCGAAATCAACTCGCCACCAGCGCTCACCATTTCGAGACAAAGGGCCGTCCACAATGTCCCCGTCTGCCGAGGCTGACTGGATCCCGGCGCCGGTCCTGAGATCGCTCTCCATCAACCAGAAGTTAGTGGTGAGTTTCACTTTCGCGCCGATGTCGATCGCCCCCGCACGAACCCCGACCGCGGTCGCGACTAGAACTGCAATCGTGACAGTCAAGAATATGAGCTTCGCTTTTGAACTTGCAGAACCCCACATTTATTTTCGCCCCCCGGATTTTTTTCGAAAGGCAATATTCCAGCCTGACCCAGAATTATTTTCTGGATCATAGAATTTTCATTGCCCTTTAAAATTCACCCCTTGAAGGCGCAAACCAAAAAACCGCACCCGAAATGAACCCGGCGCGGTTTTATCTCCTGCGAAATTGCAATCAAGTTAACTCATCGCATATTTTCAGTCGATTTGCCTCATAATTTCATTATTACACAAATATATTGTCCGAAAGAACATGTTCTTTCGGACAATATATTTTATTCTTAGTTAGCCAATGTATTATGAATCAGAATATTCAAAGCAAATTACTCGCAATCGCGACCACCTGGGTTCGATTACTCGCACCGAGTCGGCGCATGAGTTCCTTTACATGTGCCTTCACCGTCCGCTCGCTGATCACCAGCCTGCCTGCGATCTCTCGATTGGTCATCCCACGGGCAACGCCTTCAAGCACTTCGCGCTGGCGCTGGGTAAGCCGCTCATCATGGGTGAGCAAGCCGACGGTCGATGCCGCCGGCGGTCCCAGCCCAGGTCCCGCCAGCACGGAACGGGGATAAATGATGCACCCGCGCCCTACGATGCAGATCGCATCCTTGGTCAGTTCGAACGACATTTCACTATTGAGATATCCATCGATACCCAGTCGCAACGCGGCACCGGCATGGTCCGTATCCGTATGCGTCGTGAGGATCAGGATACGCCCGCCGGGCGCTGCGACTTGCAGCGGATCGATCATCGTCGACAGGCTGGCCTGATCGAATGCATCAGAAGCGAGATTGAGCAATACCGCATTGATGACACGACGGTCCCGCAAGATCGTGGTCGCTTCCCACACGCTGGCGGCAGCTGTCACTGACCGGATTTCAGGCGTATCCTGAAGCGCAGCCAGCAGACAATCACGTGTGAGCGAACGGGGGTCAATCACAAGCAGGTGCAACTCGCGGAACGTATCACGCCCCGCAGTCCCCAACCCTCCCTCAATAGCTATCAGATCAGGGGGCAACGGCCTGCCCTTTCTAGAAAAACGGTTGCCTGCCCACCGCTGCCGGGTGGGTCGGGTTATTGCTTCAATCCTACCCCGCACGGCGGCCGATCAACCGCATGAGAGGCGCAAGTCGATTGGGACTCTCCTCCTCGCCATAGGTATATTTGCGATAATGCTGGATGCTGTCGCCGTAGCGAAGCTGCGCATGCTTCCGATATTGCACACGATTGAACGCGGCGCCGGTGATCGGCTCGCCGAACTGCAATATGGCGGACCGCAGAAGATCCGGCGTCGTGCGGCCCCAGCGAAGCACCATCACCGTCTGGTCGGCATAAGGAGCAAGCTCCTGCGCGTCACCTACTGCCAGCACGGGCGGTGTATTGAGGACAATCACGTCATACCGCGCGCGCAAGGCCGCAATCAGCGTTTCGACCCTTGGCGAGGCGATCGCCGCGCCAGGATCGGGTGCCGAGCGAAGCGCCCTTATGCCATGGATGGCAGGCGTCGACGCGCTGGTCAGGATAATCTCGTCAAGCGTGGCGTTGCCGGCGAGATAATCGAGCAGGTCCTTGCCCGACGTACCGCGCTGCAAGGTGCTGCCAAGGCCAGGGCGGCGCAGGTCGAAATCAATCACGATCGCGCGCCGGCCACGGGCGATGGCGGCAGCCGCCAGACCGATGGACAGCGTCGTCTTGCCATCACCCGGCAAGGGCGATGTGACCATCACCACGTTACCGGCGGCGCGACCGGAGGTGCGTGCAAGTCGGCTTTCGATCGACCGCACCGATTCGGCAAAGGTCGAATAGGGGTGATCGATCACGCGCTGATGCGTGGCGATGCGCTGTTCCCGACGATCCGAAAGACGCGGGATCAACCCAAGCGTCGGCAAGCCGGCAATCGCCCAGATTTGCGCCGCACTGCGAACCTGGGTATCGAGTGCTTCACTCAACATGACGACGATCAACCCGAACATGATCGCAGCGACGGCGGCCGCAGCCATGATTTGCGTTCGACGCGGGAAGCTGGGCTGGGTCGGCTGCAAGGCGACAGATGCGATGGAGGCATCTGCCTTCACATTTTTCTCGTCCCTGCGGATTTCATTGAGGCGACCAAGCGAAGCGAGATACACCGTCTGCATTGCCTGGGCGTTGCGTTCCAGATCGGCAAGCGGGACGCCTTCGACAATATTGTTCAGCGAGCGCGCCCTCAACGAAGCCACGTCGCCAGCCAGTTGCGCCTCGCGCGACTGCTGCGCCGAAGCTTCATTGGACAGTTGCGACCGCACCCGCGCGGATTCAGTGGCAATATTGCCGTCCAGCTGGGCCAGTTCGGCATAGGCCTTCTTCACGTCGGGATGACCGTTCCCGTAAAGCGTGGCAAGTTCGCCGAGGCGGCGCTGAACGCTCGCCTGCTGACTGCGAAGCTCGGCGAGCAGCGGCGACATCAACTGCCCCGCCGAACCGGACCGCCGCTGCGCCTCTGCGCGCTGACCACGTGTCGCGGCGAGTTCGGCGGCCGCGCGGCCGAGTTGCGCGGAATTGGCATCATTGCCGGCTCCCGGATCAAGACCGCGCGACCGGCGATAGGACGCGATGGACTGTTCGGTGGACACAAGCTGCCCACGCAGTTCTGCGACACGCTCGCCCAAGGTCTGGATGCGGCGCTTGATGGCGGACTGCCGCTCATCAACTTGCGACTTCACATATACGCGCGTGATCTTGTTGGCGATCCGGGCCGCCTTGTCGGGGCTGACCGACGTTACCGTAACGTCCACAAAGCTCGACTGCCCATCCTGATCGACCTTGAGGGCGTCGAGAAGGCGGTCGGTGGTCCGTTCGATCAGTTGAGGCGACGTGCTTCCCTTGACCGATGCCTTTGCCAGCGCCCGGTCGTCCACGTTCCAGAAAGTAAGACGATCCAGGAAATTATCCCATGACGTCCGCTTGTCAGGATTGGCATAGGGATTGAATTCGGGATCGTCGTGCAGGGCCAGGTCGCGAACCACCTGCCGCGCCAGCGGCCGGGACTGGAGGAGCTGTATCTGCGTTTCGATCTGATGTTCGCGTCGCAGTTCGGCATCACGGATCGATGCCGCAGTTTCTTCCTCTGCCGGAAGCACAGTTTCGCCCGTATCCACGCGCATGACAGCCGTAGCTTGATAGCGCGGCTCGATGAAGGCCAGCGCAATGGCCGCCAGGACGATGACGACTAGAAAGGTGATAGCCAGCCGCCTTTGGTGACGCCGCAGCACCCTCAGAAAATCGACGCCCGATGCCTGCTGCGGCACGGAGGGAGGGGGTGGCCGCATATCCGCCAGCGCACGGTCCTGCATATTCCATCACTCCGAATCGATAGACCATTGAACAATGTGGAGCCTTGGACCTTACGCGGGTCGCGATATGCGGCTAGAAACCAGAAGGGTGTTTCCCAGCGATTTTGGGTAGCATCCCCCGCCTCTACTACCGCCGGCCGGGTTCGCCATACCTCTACTGAACTATCCCTCTTTGCCGCCTAGCATTCAGCCAGCGGAACCGGCACGCCACAGTCATGAATCAAGAGCCACCGTCATCGCCCAGCTCCGTCGCGTCGATCGGCGGGGATATCGAAACCATGGCCCTGACCGGCATGGAGGAGTCGTCCCGCGGCGCTCGTCCCGAAGGGCGCGGCCGCGCGCAAATGGGATGGATGCTGAGGCAGGTCGCCCATCTGGCGACCGGAAATGCCACCGCCATCGGCATCGGCATGGTGACACTCGCGTTCATGGCCCAGATGCTGGGGCCGGCCTTGCTGGGCATGCTTGCCATGGTCGAAGCCTATGGCCGCCTGATCGACCAGATCATCCGGCTGGAATCCTGGCAAGCGATCATCCGCTACGGGTCCGCTGCGATAGAAAGAGGCGATCGGCGGGGTTTCATGCGCCTCGTGCAATTCGGTGTCGCGCTGGATGTGAGCGGTGCGCTGGCCGCAGGTGCAATCACGTTGCTGGCGGCACCCTATGTCGGCGCATGGCTGGGGTGGGATATGGAAACCCAGGAGATGGCACGCTTTTACAGCATCGCCGTTTTCTTCGGAATCTCTTCGACCCCGATCGGCATCCTGCGCCTGTTCGATCGGTTCGCCGTCATCGCCTGGGTCGAGCCCGGTCTCGCGTTGCTGCGTCTTGCCGCCGTGGCGCTGATCTGGGCAACCGGCGGATCGATCTGGGAATTGCTGGCGACCATGATCGCCGTTCCCTGCCTCCAGCGGATGGCACTCAGCTTCGCTGCCATCGTCGAATTACGGCGTAACGACTATCGCTTCACCCCGCGGATCGACGGCCTGGCCCTCGCGCCCGAGTTCGAGGGAATCTGGCCGCAGATCCTGTCCGCAAATGGTACCGTATTGGTGCGCAAGGCAACCCAGGAACTCGATATATTGGCCGTCGGCGCAATCGCCGGGCCGATCGGCGCAGGGATTTACCAACTGGTTCGCAAATTCACGCTCGCGGCGATGAAGGCTGGCGCAATGTTGCAGCAGGTGGCGCTGCCCGATCTGGCGCGCCTCTGGGCACGGCGGGACATCGACAATTTCGTCGCCGCCATCCGGCAGGTCGAACTCCTGACCTTCAGCGTGGCGATATGTTTCGTGCTTGGGGTGTTGTTCGTCGGCGATGACGTCATCCGCCTGGTCGCGGGACCGGATTTCGAGGATGCCGGACATCCGCTGATCGTACAGTCGATCGCCGCATTGCTGTTCCTGGCCGGAAGCGCGCTCAGGCCCGCCCTGATGACCATGGGGTTCCAGCCCCAAGTCTTCCGCGTTGCACTGGTCGCCGGCGCCGTTTTCTTCATCACACTCTATATTGCCACGCCAAGGCTTGGCGTGGTGGGCGCCGGCGTGGCGCACATCATGTTCAATTTGATCTGGCTACCTTCATGTCTGCTAATATTCCTGAAGGCGCTAAAGCAGGAACGGGCATCGGCATCTCAGCCCCATCGCTCGCCAGACCCCGACTGACGGCCCAGATGGCGGCCTGGGTACGGTTGCGCACGCGCAATTTCCGCAAAATAGCCTTGATGTGGACCTTCACGGTCGCATCGGCGATCTGCAAACGACGGGAAATCACCTTGTTCGGCTCCCCATCGACCAGACATCTGAGAATGTCGACTTCACGCGTCGAAAGATTATTGCCAGCCGCTCCAACGCTCCAGTATTTCGATATGGAGCAGGGCTGCGCACTGGCGAGCGATTCAGCGATCTGCGACGGCAGAACCTTTTCGCCCAGCGCCGTCAACCGAAGCGCGCCCGCCAAGGGCCGACAGGATATCTGCTTGACGATATAGCCATCGACGGCACCTGTCATGAATGCGCGCGATACATCCTGCACGCTATATTCATCAGCCATGATGACGATCCGGGCTTCAGGATAGCGCATACGTACTTCTTCGCACGTCGCCAGACCTTCATCTATGTCGATCGCATCGACAATGATGACTGTCCCTTGGTCAATTCCGTGATCCAGTTCCATCGGTCGTGAAACGGTATCATCGACCAGAAAATCTTCTTCTATGAGAATTCGCTTTAGACCTTCACGAATAATCTCGTTCTTGCCTACAATAGCTAGATGGATGGGCGCGTCTGTCATGTCCAATATCCCCCTCATGGATTAGGGACGGATCGTGCGACCAGTTGTCGAAGATATTATCGATCCTCGTTGATTAATTTTATGTTCACCTATTTACGTCCGAAAGGGGTATAAAAAAAATATACCAGTTTAACATCGGCGGGATAATTATAAGATTTTAAAATAGTGTCCGAAAATGCAACATGATGCATCAGCGTCGTTTCGGACAAAGATGTGATCCCACCACAATATACTTGATGCAGGTTAGATTTACTGTCCTTGCATCGCAGCATAGATCGACATGATCGACGATCGGCTGGTCGTGATCAATATTGCTGCTCTCCGGAATCAGGCGTGCGCGTTTTCGATCACCTGCATCCAGCGCGACAGCACGGCGCTTTCCCGGAACATCTTCACCCGTTCCACGGCGCCGCTGCCCAGCCGTTCGCGATCCGCGGGTGAAGACATGAGTTGGGCCAAGGCGTTAGACAATTCATTGACATTTTCGGGAGGTACGAGCAGCCCACTGACATTGGGTTCGATAAGGTCCGATGGTCCGAAGTCGCAATCATAGGCCACAACGGCCAGGCCCGCCTGCATAGCTTCGCCAACAACATTGGCGAACCCTTCGTAGCGCGAGGACAGGACGAACAAAGTCGCCGATTCGATCCATTCGCCATGATGTGCAGTGCAACCAGGCAGGCCGATGCGCCGCGTCAATCCGAGCGACGCAACCTGCGCCTCAAGCGCCGACCGATCCGGTCCTTCACCGAAAATCACCAGGTTCCAGTCTGGAAAACGCTCCGCTAGAGAGGCGAAAGCGGCGATCAGCAGGTCAAAGCCCTTTTGTTCGTTCAGTCGCCCGACCGCGACAAGTTGCGGCGGCCAGTCATGCCTTGGCCCATAGGGCAATGGACATACCGGGTTGGGAATGACAACCGCCCGTTTTCGCTCGACCGGGCGCAGGCGCTCTCGTCCCTTATGGGTTAGCATGACGATCGAGGCTGCGCGCGGATAGAGATAGCGCAACGCAAAGCGCCACAGGGGATGCGCCGGCTGCCGATCCGGATTATTCCGCTCGGACACGATTACCGGCATTTTCCCGCCACGCGTCGCCAGCAAGGTCAATACATTGACCTTTGTCAGGAAGGATATGACGACGTCGAACCGACCCTGGAGCGTCCGGCGAAGCGCCCAGCAGCGTCGGACGGCCGCAATCCATGCGCTCAACCCTCGTCCTTTGGTGGGCAATGCGAGACGAATGAGCGAGACCCGGGGATCGATCGGATGGAAGATCGGATCGCCCGGTCGGTCGAAGGTCACGATCGTCACCTCCCACCCCCTTGCCAGGGATCCAGCGGCGAGTTTGCTGATGACGCGCTCGGCGCCACCTGCACTAAGGCCGGCCAGGACGAAAGCGACCTTCATCCGATCTGGCTCCTTTCAACGATAGAATCGAACAGTGCCAGGATGCGCTCATGGCTCCATTGGTCGAACGACGCGATCGCCATGTCGGCCCGGTGCATGTCGCTCGGCGCGGTTCGCGGATGAATGGCTTCAGGTCGGTCGATCTGGACCGTGCCCCAGCCCAGCGCGCGCGGCGCGAGAAAGTCCTTGGTCGGATTGTCCGCCACATAGATGAACCGGGTGGAACGCCCGGCATGCGCCGCCTGCACACCTTCATAGGCGCGACTGTGCGGCTTCCAATAGTCCCGCCCCCAATCGTCGGTACAGATGATCGGATTGATACCAAAGCGCGGCAGATCAAGCGCATCAACCTTGCGATGCTGGGCCACGCTGAAACCGTCGCTGATCAGTGCGAAGGCATAATCATGCCCGGCCGACAGGAAGGCCCGCGCATCCGGCGCAAGTTGAATGTCCGGCACATGCCCGCGATAGACCGAAACCATCTGTAGGATCATTTGCGGGTCGACAGGCACGCCCAGCATGGTCAGGGCAGTGTCGAACAATTTGTCATATCGGCCGGATTCAACGAGCCTGATCGCGGCATCGGCCAGACCTTTCAGCCCGATCGCCGATCGCGCCCACAGGTCCACGGCGCGGATGCCGCTGCGAACATAATCGCGCTCCAGATAGAGCGTGTCGTCCAGATCGAAAACCAGGGTGATAGTCACGGCGAAACGAAGATGGCAGCATCATAACGCAGCATCATGACGCCGGTGGTCCAGTCATTGCTTGCGCTGCTCGGCAGGCTCAACCGCTCCTCGATCAGCCATTGGGCGAAGGAGGCCCCGGCGGATTCCGCCAGCGGATAGCCTCCGCCAAAACGGGCATTGATTTCGAACAGCTTGGCCGTGCCATCGGCGGCGATGATCGCCTGATAGCAAAGCGCACCACGCGCACCCGGCAAAGCGGCCGCCAGCTTCTCGGCCATATCGAGAAGCTGGATCGGCCGGCCGGTGACGCCCTTCTCCACCTCGCCGGCACGCACCTGCACCCGATGATGCGGCACCACCGAATGGAGCAAGCCCTTGCCATCGAAATAGAGATTGACCGTCCATTCCTCGCCCAGCAGCAGTTCCTGGACAATCATCGGCTCCGGCACGGAGGCCGGCAATTTATCGATGGTGTCGATCTTCAGGATCGAACGCCCTGCGCTGCCGCCACGTGGCTTGACGATAGCCGGCCCAGTCCATGCTGCAGGATCGATATCCTCCCATGCCGTCGTACGGGGCACCGGGATGCCATGCTCGGTCAGGAAGCGGGCGGTCAGCAGCTTGTCCCGGCAAATGGCAACCAGCGCCGGATCGCTGACCGACACCCAGACCCCCAGCGTCGCGAGCCGGTCACGGGCATCGGCCAGGGGCTGCAACTCCGTATCGATCGTCGGGACGACCAGCCCCACCCCATTGTCGCGGCAGATCGCCTCGATCGCGGGCACATAATCCGGGTCATCCGCTCGCGGCACCCGGAATGACTTGTCGGCGAAGCGACAGGCGGCGCTCCATTCGGGCTGGATGTCGCAGGCGATGATCTGAAGATCGACGCCCAGATGCCCCGCCGCGCGCCGGAAGGCAATCAGCAGTTCGACCCTGCGACCGGCTGAACAGATCAGCATCGTCAGTCGCTTTCTGGACGCAGGCTGCGACTTGATTTCTCCCATCCGATCCCCCGTCATCTGATGCATCAGATTACCTCCCGGATTAGCATAAATGCCTCGGCTGCATAGCGATGGACGGTCGCGCCGCGCAGCATGGCCAGCGCCCGCAACGCCTCGGGCGACCGTTCGTTTGGAAAGATACCGCATTGCGACTGGAAGCAGGCGAAGGCGGCGAGCTTGCGCTCCAGCGTCTCATGAATGTCGATGAAGATGTTGGGCGCAAAGCCCGGCTCGATCTGCGGCGCGGCCCAGTTGGTTTCCGACAATGTCTCATAGGCGTAAAGCCGGAGCGGATAGTGCCAGCTGCGCGGCCGGGCAGCCACCATGGCGGACCGGAAGATCAGTTGATGGTCGAGATGGATGTCGCCCAGAAACGGCAGGAAGACCGTATCGGGCTTAACCTCTTCGAACAGCTGCCCCATTGCGCCGTTCAGGTCGGCATGGGGCACCTGATCCAGTTCGGCAGCCGGCTGGTCGAGAAAATGGGTGCGCGCCACGCCAAGCAGTTCGTGCGCCGCAAGCGCCTCGTGGCGCACGCGATCGGCCCCTTCCTGTGAATAGCGTGGCGCCCTACCCCGCGTGACGATCGCCACATGGACATCGCGCCCCGCGTCCGCGAGCCGCGCCATCACGCCGCCGCAACCCAGAACCTCATCGTCCGGATGCGGCGCGATCACCAGCGTCACCCCGCTGTCGATCATCCTGTCACTCATGCCTACGCCCCCAACATGCTGTGCAAGGCGGGCTTGCGTTCCCGCGTGGCTTCATAGTCCGTCACATGGAGCGCACGGCCATCGCCGCAACAGACAGCAAATCCCTGTTCGTCGCGCAGGATCACTTGGCCGGGACTGGCATGTTGCCGCTCGGCGCATGCACAGGCGCGCGCGGCCCATATCGTGATCCGGTCTTCGCCCGCCCCGGTGAATGCGCCCGGATAGGGGCGTCCCACTGCGCGCACCAGCCGCTCGATCGCTTCTGCCGGCTGACGCCAGTCAATCTGTCCGTCGCTCGGCCGCCGGCGCGTGGCATAGGTCGCCACCTTTTCGTCCTGAAGCTGTGCCGACATCTCTCCCCGAAGCAAGCGCGGCAGCAGTTCGCGCAGCATGGCGTCGAGCGCAACCATATGCTTGGCATAGAGTGTCGCGGCGGTTTCATCGGGCGCGACATGGAAATAATGCTGCGCGAGCAGCGGGCCACTGTCGACCCCCTCATCGATCCAGAAGAGAGTGGATGCCGTGATCTTCTCGTCCAGCAGGATCGTCCAGGGTATGACGGCCCGGCCCCGCAACCGGGGCAAAGGCGCAGGATGATATCCAACAACGCGTCCGCCCGCCGCTGCGCGAAAGTCCGGCCCGCATATCTGCGACCAGCCGATCACGAAGACGATGTCGGGAGCGATCGTCCTGATCTGGTCAAGAAAATCGACCGCATTGCAGGCTGCTACGGGGATCAGCGCCGCGCCGGTCCGCGCGGCAATAGGCGCCAGATCGACGAAATCCGAATGGCGCGACGCCAGTTCCGGCGGCAATGTCCCGATCGCCGCCAGCGTCCAGCCGGGCGTGTCGGCGATGGCTTCGGCAGCGACGCGTGTCCCTTCAACCGCGCCGATCAGCAACGCTCGCATACGCCCTCCGAATATGCATCGGGCTGATTCGTTCGCCCCCGAATATGGTCCCCACCGTCCTGAGCGCAATCCAGAGATCCCGGCCCAGCGAGCGGTGCTCGACATACCAGAGGTCCAGCGCCAATTTATCGGCGTCGCTCAGCAACGCATTACCGTTGACTTGCGCCCATCCGGTCAGCCCAGGCCGCACGCTGCCGCGCCGCAATCCCCTCTCGCCCATCATCTCCACCGTTGCAGGCAGAAGCGGGCGCGGCCCGACGAAGCTCATCTCTCCGCGCGCGATGTTCCAGAGTTCGGGCAATTCATCGAGCCGGCTGCGGCGCAGCAGCCTGCCAAAGGACGTCAATCGCGCCTCGTCCGGCAACGACTGTCCCTGGGCATCGCGCAAATCGCCCATCGACCGAAATTTGACGAGGTCGAAGGCCTGACCGCCACGACCGGCGCGATGCTGGCGGAACAACACGGGACGACCCAGTATCAGGGCGACCACCATGCCCAGCAGCAGCATGACCGGCAGCAGGGCGATCAGAGCCAGTCCAGCGAGCGTGCGCTCGACCAAGGGATGGTCGCCAAGCGCGCGGCCGTCCGGGCGCCGGGGCGAAGGGCCGATCAGACCCATTTCCTTCAGGAGCAGGCCATTGACCTTGTCGACATGATAACGATCTTCCGCCAACTGACGGGAGCAGGCTCCCATGGCGGTGATCCGGTCGGGATTGGCTGCCAGTAGCGCCATGGCGCTTGCCAGTGCCTCGGCATCGCGGGGCGGCACGAGCAGGCCGTTTTTACCCGGTATAACCGTCTCGCGGCATCCCGGCGTGTCGGTCGTGACGATCGGGCGGCCCACCGCCATGGCTTCCAATATAGTCCGCGGCAGACCTTCACGATAGAAGGTCGGGAGGACGAAGACGCTCGCCGCGGCCAGATGAGGCCGTACGTCGCGAGTGGAACCCAGATAGTCGATGCCCTTCGCCTGCCAGCTTGCCATTTCCTCTGCGCTGAACCCGGCCTTGCCCGGTTCCTGCGGTCCCAATATCCGAAAGCGGGCGTCCGGACATTGCCTGCGCACCTTCACCGCTGCCTCGACGAACTCTCCTATGCCCTTGTTGCGCATCAGGCGCGCGACCAGAAGGAAGATCGGCGGTCCGTCCGGGATCGGCTGCTGCGTGAACTGGGCGGTATCGATGCCCGATCCCGGCACTTGCGTCGCCCTCTGTCTGGGAGAGAGGATCGCGTGACGGCGCATCTCAGCCTCGTCATCGGCGTTGAACACGAAAATGCCCGCCGCTCGCGCGATCGCCATGCGATAGAGGAAGGAAATCAGGGGCCGAAGGAAACGGCGCTTCCCACTGGCCGGCTCGTCATCCGAATAGACGTGCCCAAGTCCGCTCACCATCGCGAAGAAGCGGGCGCGCGGTGCGGCAGAGCGAGCTGCCATGCCGCCATAGATGATCGGCTTTTGCGTATAGGCCAGGATCACGTCGGGCGCCTCGCTGCGGATGATCCGCCCCAGCGCCCATAAGGTGCCGATATCACGCCAGGGATTGGTGCCGATGCGATCCATCGGCACGCGCCGATAGCCAATGCCCATCCTGTGCAGTTCAGCATCCGTGGCCGGGTCTTCATCGGGCGCGCATGCAACGACCTCATGCCCCTCCGCGACCATCCGCCGCAGCAGCGCGCCCCTGAAATTGACCAGTGAATAGGCCAGGCTTGCCAGCACCAATATTTTCATAGGCTGTGCGCTCCAGCCTCGCTTGCGAGTGCGCTGGCGCTGACGGAGCCGCTGCCCTGCATGGCATGACGAACGGCGCTGGCATAGAGGCGACGATAGCGGACGGCGATGTCGTTTATGTCGAAATGGGCGACCGCTCGCGAACGCCCGGCCGCGCCCATCGCCCGGCGCGCATCATCGCCAAGATCCGCGAGACCTGCCAACGCCGCCGCCATGGCGTCGGCGTCACGCGGCGGCACGCTGCGTCCCCCCTCGCCCATCACCCAGGCACTATCCCCGACATCGGTAGCGACACACGGCACGCCGCAGGCCATCGCTTCGCCCAGGATATTGGGGAAGGCCTCCCCCCAGGCGGAGGACAAGGCCACGATGTCGACACCCGGCAACCAGTCGGCGACATCTGCCCGTTCACCAGCGAACGTCACGGCATCGGGCGGCAGGCATTCGCCGATCGCCTGCATCAGCGCGGCACCCGGCGCATCCATGCCCGGTCCCACTAGCAACAACCGGCAGTCGCGGCCAGATGCGCGCACCTTCCCGATTGCCCGTACCAGCATGACATGATCCTTCATGGGATGATTGCGCGCGACCATGCCGATGACCATCCCATCGTCTGCCATACCGAACAGCGACTTCAGCCGCTGACGCGCATGGGCATCGGGGCGATAGCGGGTCAGATCGAACCCGTTGGGAATATGGATGGCGCGCGAAGCGTCAAAACCGAAGGCGGCATGCTCGTTCGCAGCGGTCCGCGAATTATAGATGATACCATCGACATTGCGCGAGAGGCGCGCACTGAGCGAAAGCAGCGCCCGGCTGGTCCATTTCTCGACCTTCGGATCAGCCAGCGAATGACGCACGTTCCAGAGCAACGGCACCCTTCGCTTGACGGCCAATTGCGCCATGCTGGCGGCAAGATTGCCATGATACATCCATCCCTGCAGCAGGTCGGGCTGAAGCATGCCCGTGATGCGCAGGAGCCGAAGCAGGCCAATCGGTCCGGGATAACCGCGCGCCATGCCGAGCGTGTAGGTGGGGCAGCCGCTCTGCCGCAATCGATGCGTGAAGCTGCCGGGGCGCATGAGCGAAAGCACCGCCGGGCGAACGCCGTTGCGCTTGGCGGCGGTGGCTTCGACCAGCTTGACCAGCATCGATTGCGCACCACCAACGTCGAGGCTGGTGGTGATATGTTGGACCAGTCCCGGCATGGCGGATATTGCGGCGGGTGTAGGCGCATTCATATGGCGAGTGCCTCCCGATAGATTCTGGCGATTTTGTTTACATGGGCTTCGACGCTGAACTTCTGCAGCGCCTCCTGGCGTGCACGATGCGCGATCGTCATCGCCATCCGGGGATCGTCGATAACGCCCAGCACATGATCGGCCAGGTCATCGGGATCGTCCGGGTGGGCGAGCAGTCCCGTGCCCCTGTTGCGGATCGCCTCGATATTGCCTCCGGACGCAGCGGCGACCACCGGCGTGCCGACCAGCATGGCCTCTATGACGGTGCGGCCGAAAGGCTCCTCCACCGCCGGAACGAGCAGAACGTCGCTGGCTGCGAGCCAAGGCTCGACCGGCTGCAGGAATCCCATCATGCGCACGCAGTCGGCGACGCCCAGTTCCTGAATATGCTGTCGTATCCGCGCTTCGATCCCGGCTTCATGCTCTTCGCCGAACATCAGCCCGACGATGGGCCGGTCGGGTCTTGCCCGTCGCATCGCGGCGATCGTCTCGACGAAGATCAGCGGACGCTTGCGCGTTGAAAAATGACCCAGGAAGGAAATAACGGCCGTATCCGGGGCAATGCCCAGGCTTGCCTCTGCCGTGGATCGCGCTGACTTGCGATCCACATGCGCGATCGCGGTATCAAAAGGGCTATAAGCGACCGTGGACTTGCCGCGCGCGGACCAGAATCCTTGCGGCGGAGACGCGAAGTTCGACACACATATCACGCGATCGGCTACCAGCGGCGCCAGAAGGCGCAGGCCGGCCGCACGCGGATTGCCGCGATGATGCCAGATATGGCGGGCGCCCGCGAGCCGCGCGGGCATGCCCCATGTCGCATGCATCGCGCCTTCATTGGTATGGACGATCTTGATTTTATGCGCGCGTAGATAGGCGCGCATCCGGGCAATATCGGCAGGCATGGTGGGAAGATCGCGGAGCGCGACATGCCCTGCCTGCCAATAACGCGGGATCGGCGCGCGCTCAAAGGCGATGCCGGCATTTGCCAGAAAATCGGGCAACGGACCGTCCAGGCTATGCAACAGCACTACCGGTTCGAATTGCGTGTGGTTAAGCCCCTGAATGAGTTGCAGGGCCGAAATATGACTTCCGCCAATCAGGCCGCCGGCAAAGGGGAAGCAAACACGGCACTTGTCCATGCTCGTCGGACGGATCCGGCCCATGTCCTGCGGCGCGGGAGTCGATGCATATTCGACCTGCGATACAATATGGCTTTGTAACTCTAGCATCTGGGAATCATTGCCCCCTCACCGTCTGCCGCGAGGCATAGTCGTCACTCGACCGAGACGCCGCCACAGCAACTACGGACACTATCCAAAGGGGGGAGCTGCAAAGGGATCAATGCCCTTCGACCTCGATGAAATGCCAGGCCGGCGCACAAGGCTTAGACTGGCATCCCGCGAAATCACCGCCTTATCCTAAATAAATCATTAAGGGTTAGACGCGGGCAGAACGGATATCACCTATTGTCCCTTAGGACGAAACCTGATGCCCGACTTAATGAGGCTCGGGTTCCTGTCTACCTTTGCTGCAGAACATCGCCACGAAATGTCGCCACGGGAAGAGGTCGCGCTGAGTTCACTACTCGAACTGCATAGGGGGCCGAAAATGGCAGCAGCATTTCAATATCGCTTTTCGGCTCCAAGCCGGACATTGTTGATCTACGCGATTGACGGCCTGATCGCCGGTCTTTCCTTCATCTTCGCCATCAGCCTGCGGGTTGGTTCCATACGCGCGGATACCTTCCTTTCGGACCACAGGCTGGCGCTTCCCCTTTTCGTCGCCGTCGCCGTGGCGACCTTCGCCCTGATGCGGCTGCATCGGAGAGTCTGGCGCTATGCGTCGACAGGGGACATTTTCGTGGTGATGAAGGCGGCGACCGTCGCGATCGGCATCTTTTCGGGGCTGCTCCTCGCCATCGGTGGCGAGTGGTGGCTGCCACGGTCGATCCCGGTCATCCAGTGGCTGATCCTCGTCGTGTTGATGGGCGGCGCACGGATGACGCGGCGCATGGTCGGCGAATATTTCGCCGGCCGCTTCCATCCTCCTGCTCTCGCAGACGATCCGCTCGACGTCGGACGCCCTGCCCTGTTGTTCGGGTCCAGCGACGACATCGAACAGCTGCTGCGCCAACTGGAGCAGGAATCCCATGCCAGTTTCCGCCCGGTGGGTATTCTGGAAGAAACCGGCAAGCATGTCGGCGCCTGGCTGCGCGGCATACCCATCGTCGGTCGGCCAACCGACCTGGCCCAGATCGTGGGAAGGCTGAGCGCGGACGACAAGCGACCCACATGCCTCATTTTCGCCGGCGCGGTGGAGCGTCTTCAGGGAATGGCGATGGTCGATCTGGTCGCTCAGGCCCAGATGCTCGACCTCGACATCGCCTATCGACCCGGCTTCACTGGCTTTTCTCCGGAGAAGGGGATCAAGCTCGACTTCCGCTTCCTCAACCTGGCCGATCTTCTGGGTCGACCGCAGGCACCGCTCGACGGCCGCGCCGTCGCCGACATGATCGAAGGGCGACGGGTCCTGATTACCGGTGCGGGCGGGACCATCGGCCGCGAACTGGCGCGCCAGATTGCCGCCTTCTCCCCCGCCCATATGGTCCTGCTCGACGCAAATGAGTTCAATCTCTACGATGTCGACTTGGAGATGCGGGAAAATCATCCGCAGATCGCCCGGACGCCGGTCCTCTGCTCGATCCGCCAGCGCAACCAGCTGATGCAGGTCTTTGCCGAGCAGCGCCCCGAACTGGTCTTCCACGCCGCCGCACTGAAACATGTGCCTCTGGTTGAAACGCATCCGGTCGCGGGCATCCAGACCAATGTGCTGGGCACGCGCAACGTGGCCGATGCGGCACGCCGCTATGGCGCCCGTGCCATGGTCCAGGTGTCCACCGACAAGGCGGTCAATCCGGTCGGCTTCATGGGTGTCACCAAGAGATTGGGCGAACTTTATTGCCAGGCGCTCGACCTGGAGGGGCGAAACGATCCCGATGCGCCGCGTTTCATCACCGTCCGCTTCGGCAACGTGCTGGGATCGAGCGGCTCGCTCATCCCGCTGTTCCAGCGGCAGTTGAGCCATGGCGGCCCGCTCACCGTTACCCATGCGGAGATCGAGCGTTTCTTCATGACGGTGCACGAAGCCGTGCAACTCATCCTCCAGAGCGCTTCGCGCGGCCTGCGCGACGGGGTGCGCCACGGCCGCATCTTCGTGCTCGACATGGGCGAACCGATCCGGATCATCGAAATCGCGCGCCGCATGATCCGGCTCGCGGGCCTCGACCCGGATATCGATGTCGGGATCGAGATCGTCGGCCTTAGACCGGGCGAGAAGCTGTTCGAGGAACTGTTCGACATCGAGGAGGAGCGACTGCCATCGTCGATCCCGGGCGTGTTCGAAGCAGAACCCCGCCCGATCCCGCTCCAGGTCCTGACCGAGGCATTCGACATACTTCAGGAAGCCAGCAACGATTCGGACGATGACGCCTGCCGCTTCATCGCCAAGGATCTGCTCAACCGCAAGGCCACACTTGTCCAGGGCTATGTCCCGGTGACGAGCCGTACAAATGGTGCTGCCCATGTTCACGCCAATTGAACCCGCCCTGACGACCGCCGCCACGGTCCGCTTTGACGATCTCGCGCCATTGACGGCCCCCGTGTCCAACCACGCGGGCGACCCGATCCGGTCACGCTGGCCGGTCTATGCTGAGGACGAAATCACCGCTGTCGCAGCCGTGCTGCGCAGCGGCCGGGTCAACGCGCTCCATCATGGCGACCAGACCCGTGCCTTCGAACGCGCTTTTGCCGATCTGTGCCGCGCACCGCATGCTATCTCCGTCGCGAACGGGACGCTTGCGCTGGAACTTGCACTGCGTGCGCTGGGTGTTGGCCCGGGGGACGAGGTCATCGTTCCCGCGCGCAGTTTCATGGCCTCGGCAAGCTGCGTCGCGGCGATCGGCGCGATCCCCATCTTCGCCGATGTCGACCCGGACTCGCAGGCGCTCAACGCCTGCACCGTCGCGCAGGCGATCACATCCCGCACCAAGGCGGTGATTGTGGTCCATCTCGCCGGATGGCCCGCACCCATGCACGAAATCATGGTGCTCGCCCGCGCCATGGGCCTGTACGTGATCGAGGATTGCGCTCAGGCCCATGGCGCGGTGCATGATGGCGATCCCGTCGGGTCCCTCGGCGATGCCGCCGCCTTTTCCTTCTGCACCGACAAGATCATCTCGACCGGTGGCGAAGGCGGCATGCTGATATTGCACGACAAGAAGGTCTGGGAACGGGCATGGGCCTATAAGGACCATGGCAAGCTGCCCGAGCCGGTGGACCAGAATGGCGCCCCGGGGACATTCCGCTGGCTGCACGCCAGTCTGGGCAGCAATTATCGCGCGACCGAAATGCAGGCGACGCTAGGTTTGTGCCAGCTCGGCAAGCTGGCCGGCTGGGTGGAAACCCGCCAGCGCAATGCCCATATTCTGGATGCCGCTCTGGCGCCGCTGCCTGCCGTCCGGTTGACCGTACCGCCCGCCGACGTGCGACATGCCTACTATAAATATTATGCCTTCGTGCGGCCGGAATTGCTGGCACGGGGATGGAACCGGGACCGCATCATCGGTGAATGCATCGTCGCCGGCGTACCCTGTGGCGCCGGCAGTTGCCCCGAAATCTATCGGGAACAAGCCTTTGTCGGTAGTCCGTCCGCGCCATTGAACCGGCTGCCCGTTTCCTGGAGGCTGGGCGAAACCAGCCTGATGCTGCCCGTCGATCCGACGCTTGATGCCGGAACGGTCGAGCGGATGGGCATGATCGTCGCGTCGGTGATCGCCAACGCCACAGCCTGAAGAGTGACGAGACAAATGAATGCAGCGCCCCTTCCGCGCCTGATCGTGATCGGCGCCGCCAAAGCCGCTACGACCTGGATCGCCCGGCAGCTTCGCACCAGGCCCGACGTCTTCATGCCCGGACCGGAGCCGCATTATTTCAGCCGCGATTTCGATCAGGGCGAAGGCTGGTATCGGTCGCTTTTCGCGGACGCCCGACCACATCAGCTGGTGGCGGAAAAATCGGCAGACTATCTCGCCCACCCGCAAGCGCCGGCCCGGATCGCCGTGCTGCTGCCCGCGGTCCAGTTGATCGCGCAATTGCGCAATCCGGTCGAACGGGCCTATTCCGATTATTGCATGTTGTTCCGCCGGGGGACGGTCGATGGCGACGTTGCTCGCCATCTCCACCGGGCAACGGCGAGCGAACCACGCTTCCTGGACGACGGCCTTTATGGCCAGCATATCCGGCGTTTCCTAGACCATTTCCCGGCCGAGCAGTTGAAGATCATCCTGCACGAGGACATCAAGCACGATCCAGCCGGCGTAACGGCCGATGTGTTGCAAACGCTCGGCCTGCCAAAAAGCCCCGACGCCGCGCACATCGAAGCCCGCGTGAATGACGGCGCATCGCCGCTTGTCCCGCTGGCCCTGCGCAGGCTGCCATCGCCGATCAAGCGGCTGGTCGCCCCCCTGCGCGGCAACCCCATGTTCGAAGGGGCGCGGAACCTGATTGCGCGGCCGGTTCGCTACCCGCCTCTTCCCGACGATGTTCGACGCTATCTGTTCGATTTCTATCAGCAGGATATCGAGGATCTGGCCCGCATCCTGGGCCGCGACCTGCCCGGCTGGACCGTGCCGGCGATGGCGGCCTGATGGCTCAGGGCAACGCCATCTTCGAGCCGGCCTGGGCGACGGAGGACCAGGACCGGACGCCCTATCATTATGCCATGCTTCGCTTGGCAGAACCGGTGCTGATGCTGGCGGTGTTCCTGGTCCCCTACATCACCTGGCGGATCGAGCCATCCTATCTGTTCACGCTCAGCGATGCCCTCTTCTGCATCGCCGCCGTTCTTCTCCTGGCCGGGCGCGGTGTCGCGATCTGCCCGCTCGGCGAATGGTGGGTCGTCTGGCTTTCGGGTATCGCGGCGCTGCTGTTCGGGTTCTTCATGGGCAGCATCGTCAATGGCGACGCGCTTCGCTGGATCATCGTTGCAGGGCAATATGGCTTTGCCTTTGCCGTGCTGCCGTCCCTGCTGCTGCGCGAACACCGCGCCTCTCTGCTCGGCTTCGCCACCGCGCTGGTGGCAGGCGTTACCGCGATGGAGCTGTTCGGCACGATCGTCTATCATGTAACCGACGGATCGTACGAACAAGCGAAGCGCTTCAGCTTCGAATTCATAACCGGCACGCATCGACTCGGCGCCTTCATGGCCGATGCCAACTGGAATGCGGCAATGATCGCCATGACGGTGCCGTTCGTCCTCTATCTGGCGCGGGTCGGGCGGTTGAACTGGATCTTCACCTTCGGCGCGCTCGGCGCGCTATGCTCGGGCTTGCTATTGTCCGGCTCATTCTCCGGATTCACCAGCACGGCCCTTGGTGCATTGATCTTCCTGCTGCTCGACTGGGGCAAGAGGTCGGCGGGTACGCTCGTCATCATTATCTCGCTGGCAAGCGCCGCACTTTCAACCGGGGTTGCCCTGCCCTCGGCATTCCAGAACCGTGTTGCCAATGCTCTGGAACAAGGCGACCTCAATCAGGCGGGCACCTTCACCGGCCGGATGGAGCTTATCCATGAAGCCTGGGGCATGGTCGGCGAAACGACCCTGGTCGGGCTGGGCGTGGACCAGTTTCGGGTCGTCAGCGTATCGAAAGCGCCCGTCCACAACATGTATCTGCTCGTATGGGCCGAAGGCGGCATCATCTCTCTGATCGGCTGGCTGCTCATCCTGTTCGTGCCGCTCGGGGTGGCCATGCGCCGCTTTGCCTTCGACCGCTCGGCAGCCGCGCTCGTCGTGGCCGTGTTCGTGCCCTTCGTCGTCTTTTCCAATGCATCGCCCCATATGTACTCGCGCAGCTGGGTGGTGCCGCTGGTCCTGGCGATCGGCATCGCAATCACGCGACCGGGACCGGGCAAGCCGGTCGTCGCCGCGTCGATGGAATGATATCGCTGCACCCTGTCGCACACGGGCATGCCTTGCCCAAGCCGGTTCCCACTTTTGCGCGCATCGCCCTAATCCTTCGGGATAGTTCCAGCTCCCGGAAGGGTCAGTCCTTTTGAGGACCATCCTGCCTCAGATGCGTACACCAACGGACAGGACAGACAGGCTAGCATCAGGTCCATGGAATCGACTAAAGCTGGGGGAACTGCCGTGAATCGCCGCAATATGCTGATCGGCTTGATCGCGCTGCCCGTTGCGGGCTGCACGAATGCCTATTCCAACCTTCCTGTCGCCAACGCCGCCGCGACGGATCACTATACGCTCGGACCCGGGGATTCCGTTAAGATTGCGGTCTATGGGTTCGACATGATGGCCGGCAGCTATCTGGTGAGCGACGCCGGAACCATTTCGTTGCCCATGCTGAGCACTGTCGAAGTCGCGGGCAAGTCCGCGCCGGAGCTGGAAGCGTCGCTTGCGGCCCTGCTGCGCGCCAAGGATCTTGCTCCCAATGCCAATGTCAGCGTGCAGGTCGACAAATATCGTCCCTTCTACATATTGGGCGAAGTGCAGAAGCCCGGCCAATATGACTATGTGCCCGGTATGACGCTGCTGACCGCAGTCTCCATAGCGGGCGGCTATACTTTCCGCGCCAACAAGCAGATGGCGGCCGTCAACCGACAGCGGGGCAAGGCAAAGCTCGATCCGGACTCGCCAGTGCTGCCCGGCGACACTATCACCATCCCCGAAGCCTGGTTCTGAGCGCGCGCCGTGACGAGCTTTCGATCCGCCGTGGCAGGCGGCGCAGCGCTGGCGGCCCTCTGGGCGCCATCGCTGGCGATCATCACCCTATTCGGCGCCAGCGCCGGCTATGCCCAGGATGCGCGTCGGGGCGCCTCTCCACGCGATCTGCCGCGTCCAGGCTATGACCGACAACCGATACGCGTGGGACCGACGGAAGTCCGGATCGACCTCGACATGTCCGCGCTCTATGACACCAACGTCTATGCGACGTCGCGGGATGCGAGCGACGATGTGGCGATCTATGCCGAACCCAAGGTCCAGATCGATCTGCGCGGCGCCAACACGCAAATCCATGGCGAAGCCTATGCCGAAGCACGCCGTTTCGTCGACACGACGCGGGAAAACGCGACCAGCTTCGGCGGAGCGCTGTCGGCACAATTGAACCCCGGCAAGGCACATAATCTGTCGACCGAAATACGGTATGACCGCGCGATCGAAAGCCGCGCCGATCCCGAAGCACGCGCCAGCATTCTGCTGCGCCCGCGCAAGATCGACATTTTTGCCGGGGAGGTGAATTATGGTTTCCGCGGTAGCCGGATTGGCCTCGACCTGACGGGAGGCGTCCAGAAATCAGACTATCTCGATCCGAATGAGGGGGATCGCGATTTCACCATGTTCCGCGGATCGGCGCGCGTCACATGGCGGCCGGCCGCGCCCGTCGCCCTGTTCACCGAAGCCTATATCAATCGCCGCAACTTCCGCACTGCCGTCGACGTCAGCGGCTTCAACCGCGATGCGTCGACCTATGGCGTCCTGGCCGGCGTCAGCCGGGAGATCAGCGGGCGCCTCACCGGCCGGCTGGGCGCCGGCATTTTCCGCTTCGATCCGGATGACAAGCAGATCGCTTCCTATTCCGGCCTTGGCTTCAACGGCGACATCACCTGGACCCCGCGTCCGCGCACGATGATGACGGCGCAATTCTTTCGCGGCGACGTGGCGACCGCACGGATCGGATCGACCGGCCGCACCGATACACGCATCGCCTGGAATTTGCAGCAGGAGGTTCGCCACAACCTCCTTCTCTACGGTCGTGCCGGATGGACCAGGACGCGATATCGCGGCGTCGGCTCCGACAAGTTGAACACCATCACGGTGGGTGCGGAAGTCGAGTATCTCATCAGTCGCAGGCTCTCGTTCTTCACGGGCGTCGACTATTCAAACCGGTCCTCCGACGACCCCCTGAGGGAATTTTCCCGCGCGCGTTTCCAAGCGGGTGTTCGCACAAGATTTTGAATCGGGATGGAAAAATCCACCATGACAATCCATGTTCGTAATCCGTCCGTCTCCCGGTCCAGCCTCGCAGGTC
Source organism: Sphingobium lactosutens (assembly GCF_013393185.1). Lineage (GTDB taxonomy): Bacteria > Pseudomonadota > Alphaproteobacteria > Sphingomonadales > Sphingomonadaceae > Sphingobium > Sphingobium lactosutens_A. Next base: position 83,784 of record NZ_QJQX01000083.1, read on the forward strand.
TGGCCGGGGTTCCTCTCCTTGCCCTTACCGTGGCCATCGCCTCCTGCAGCATGACCGCCGCCTGCCGGGAAGAGCCTGCCAAGCCCTTCGTCGTCCGCCCGCTTCAGCCCGTCGAGCCCGACAAGCGGACCAGCTTTCCCGGCGCGGAAGGCTATGGCCGCTTCGCCCGCGGCGGCAGGGACGGGCGGATCATTCCCGTGACAACCCTGGCGGACGATGGCGACGGCTCGCTGCGCGCCTGCATCGATGCGGAAGGACCGCGCGTGTGCGTATTCCGCGTGGCGGGCGTCATCCGCTATATGCGCGAACGCCCGATCATCCGGCATCCCTATCTGACCATCGCCGGAGAGACGGCTCCGGGCGACGGTATATTATTGACCCATGCAGGCGGCAAGACAGCCTTCACGCCGCTGGTCATCAAGAATACGCATGACGTCGTCGTCCGCCACATTCGCGTGCGAACCGATCGGCGCGGCGAACAGCGGGGTTCCAACAGCGGTTTCATCATTGAAAACAGCGACAATGTCATCCTCGACCATGTCAGTTCCTCCTGGGCGCTGGACGAAAATGTAGGCGGCTATGCGCAAAATGACGCCATCACCATTTCCTGGTCGATCTTTGCCGAAGGCGTCCCGCGCCACGACAAATGCGCTCTGCTATCCAGTGACCCCAGGGGACCGCAACGGCTGAGTTTCATCCGCAATCTCTGCGCGCACAATGGCGATCGCAACCCCGACGTCAATGTGCCGCCCGGCTCCTGCGTCGATGTGCTCAACAATGTGATGTACAATGCCAGCTCGCAGTTCACGGAGGTCTGGGAAAGCTATGGCGGCGCCCGCGTGAACATCGTGGGCAATTATTACAAGCAGGGACCGAGCACGGCGGGACGCTCCTATGCGATCGACCGCCCTCTCGTCGGTTCGACCGGCAAGGCGCAGATCTACCAGACTGGCAATGTCATCGACGGAGACCGTGTCACCATCGCGCCGATCGCCGAAGAGGCGATGGTAAAGACGCCTGTCTGTCCGATCGAAGGCCAGGTCATGAGCGCGCGCCAGGCCTATGGGCGCGTTCTCGCCGGCGCGGGAACCTTCCCCCGCGACGCCGTGGACAGCCGGGTCGTGCAGGAAGTGGAAACGCGAACCGGCGCGATCGGCCGGGACAATCGCGTGCTGCCCTATCTGCGCGAAGGTGCCCCCTATGCGGACAAGGATGAAGACGGCATGTCGGACGAGTGGGAACTCCGCCACGGCCTCGACCCGAAGCGCAACGACGCATGGGAAGACAAGGACGGCAATGGCTGGACCAATTTCGAGGAATTCCTCAATTACGCCCACGAGATGCGGCTTGCCGGGCAGACGATGCGCTAAACGCGAATAACCTTATATTGATCTGAACCGTCATGGCGAGCGCCGCGATGCCGGTCAGCCGCTACTCAGCTCCATCACAAGATCCTCGACCTCCGATCCCGAACCATAGCGATCCATGATCGCCAGCATGCCATTTTCCTGCATCTGAAACAGCGTTCCGCGATGATCCGCCGCGCCATGCGTCCGCACGACCAGCAACCATGCGCCCGGCCCACTCATATAGGCGATCGCATTGCCGACGGCCCGGCGCAGCACCTCCGGCTCGAAATAATGGCGGTTCAGCAGATTGGCAGCCCGCACAAGATCGAAACGGCCGATCAGGGCGGCGCTCCGCCGCGTGATATCGTCCTCCAGCCACTGGAAGGCATGATTCTCCCGCAACCGCGGGCTGATGAGCGCAACCTCTGTTCCCTGCCCGGCCACCGCCTGGGCAATGGCGGGCTTGCGCAACTGCCCCTCCACCAGCTTGCGGACGAGGTGCATGCCCGTCCAGCGATCCAGCCGTCGCGCCCATGGACGCACGGCGCGCCCCATCACCTCATACTGCAAAACATGACCATTGGGTTCGACCAGCGCTTGGCAGCCAAAGGGAAGCGGGACGAGCCGCGCCCGCACCGACCGGTCCGTGCCGGTCATCTGCACCTCATGCCCGGTCGCACGGAGCCTCTCCAGCAGTTCGAGCGTCGTGACCCCGGATGAAATGCCCAGATCCAGCACCGCGTGAATTGGGCTATCATACCGTGCCAGCGTTTCGATCAGCGCCGCATCGATCGCCGTCAGGCGCGACGGTTCTGTTCGCTTGAACGTATTGTTCGCGGTCTTGAGCAGCCCGAAGAAGCGCGCCTCATCGCGCGCGCTGATACGATCCGGAGCGACGGAAAAGAAGGAACTGGCGCAATGCACGGCGGTAAGGCCTCCCTTGCGGCGCCGACCTGGCTGGCCGCGCCTACAGCGGGTCTAGCATTGCTGCGCAGGATGATGGTGAGGACCATGGAGGTACCTCTCCTGCCCACAGCCTCCCCCCTGCCGGTCTGGGTTATTCAGATTGTCGAACGGCGGGATGACAGACATGACGGCAATCGACATTCGTTCACGCATTGAAGTTCCGGGGGAAAGCGAACGGACCCACATCGGTCGCCACGTCGTGCACGGCGCTGTCGCGGCGCTCATACTGTGCCTGCTCGCCTTGTTCGGGCGGATCATGACCTATCCCCTCCAGCATGATGAGCAATTCTACGTGTCCGCGGGCGTGCTGCTCGATCGATATTCGCTCTATCCCGATCTGGGCTTCAGCCATTTGCCGAATGTCGCGCTGCTCTTCTCGGGTGCATTCGCTGTGCTGGGCGACGGCCATTATCTCCTGGTCGGCCGCCTGATCGTCTTTGCGTCCTGGATCGCGACGATCACCGCCTTGCTGATGATCGCGCGCGACTATGCGCGCAGCATGCTGGTCGGCGGGCTGATGGTCGGTTTCCTGCTGCTCAACCCCATGTTCCTCAATGCGACGGGCATGGCGGCGACCAACAATTTCCTGCCCATACCCTTCGCCCTGTTCGGCCTCTATCTGTTTCTGCGCGCTGCCGATGCAGAGCAAATGTCATCGATGCTTGCTCTGGCGAGCGGCTTCCTGCTTGCCGTCGCCGCCGGCTTCAAGATCAACTATGCCCTGCTGGTGATGCCGGTCGGGCTGGCGGCGCTGCTGGCGCCGCCAGCCATGCCCCTGGCGGAGAGGCTGCGGCGGATCGCCCTGCCGATGCTGGTCGGCGGCGTGATCGGGGGGCTGCCGACGATCCTCTATGCCATGAGCGACATCAGGGGCTTCATCGTCCATGTCATCGATTTTCAGCGTGGACCGCAGCTCGGCTATTGGGCGGCGCATAGCGACCCGGCCGATCCCAAGGTGATCGGCATGGCGGACAAGCTGCTGCTGGCGCACCGGCTTTGGCTGTCCGGCGTCACGATGCTGATGATCGTCACCCTGCTGTCCTTCGTCGCGATCGCGATTACCCGACGGTCCGCCTTCATGCGCTGGCCGGTCATGCTGGTGGCGGCCATTTGCGCACTGGGCGCGCTGCTCGCTTTCGTTCCGACGCCGTCCTTTCCACAATATTTCACGCCCGCGCTGCCCTTCCTCGCCATATTGGCGGGGCTGTTGTTCGGCACCTTCGATCAGGAGGGTCGCAGGCTCGCGCAACCGCTCATGGCGGCCGTCCTGCTGCTCACCGTCATCACCGGCGCGCCGCTGCTGCTGCCTTCGCTTACAGGTCTGGCCAAGCCGGCCGGCTGGACCGGCCTGCGGGTTGCGCGCGACGGTGCCGCCATCGCCGCCATCGTGCGCGAAAGCCGGTTCGCAGGCCGGCCGATTGCAACGCTGTCCCCGCTCCATGCCCTGGAAGGTGGAATACCCATCTATCCGCATTTCGCGCTGGGGCCGTTCGTCTATCGCGCGGCTCCGTGGGTCCGTGAAGATCAGCGCCGCTATTTCGCGCACTTCGTGACGGCCGACGATATCCCCGTCCTGCTGAACAGCCGGCCGCCCGCAGCGATCCTGACAGGTATCGAAGGCAATGCGGACGCAGCACTCGACCGCTTCGCGCAGGCGAAAGGCTATCGTGCAATTCCCATGTCACTGAAGAAAACGGAAAATGGGGAGGCGGTTCGCCTCTATCTTCCCAGATGATCAGGCCTGCATACGCCGATCGCGACGTCGGCCCGGATGAGGAAAGGCGCCATTTTCTATTGTTGCGGGAGGCGCAGCGCAGTTGAGTTCTGTCTCCACGATCGGCGCGATCGATCCCTTCACCTGAAGGAATATACGTCCGAGATATTCGCCGATGATGCCAAGGAAAATGGCGTTGAGCGTAATGCCCATCAAGATCAGCATCGTGGTGGTCGCAAAGCCCGCCGGCCATTGTTGGCCAAACACCAGCCGCCCGGCAAGATAGCCAAGCGTCAGCACGAAAGTGCAGGTGCCGACCGCCAGCCCGGTCATTGATGCGATACGCAACGGAACGAGCGAATGGTTGAGCAGGCCATCGAGCGCCAGGCTAACCATCTTGCTGAACGGGAATTTGCTCTCACCCGCCTGCCGCGCTTCCCGGTCGTAGGGAAAGCCGACCTGAGAGAAGCCCATCGCGCTGATCAGGCCACGCAGATAGGGCGTTGCGTCATCCACCTTGCGCAGCTCCGCCAGGACACAGGCGTCCACCAGCCGGAACTCACCTGCGTTGACCGGCAGTTCGTCCTCGCTCAGCGCGTTGAGACCCGCATAAAAACCACGCCGCAGGCTGGCGACCACTGGCCCGTCGGGCAACTTGCGGCGCACGCCATAGACGACCTGGTGGCCCTGTCGCCACATGTCCAGCATTTGCGGGATCAGTCGAGGCGGGTCCTGGAGATCGCAGTCGATCTGGATCGCACAATCCCCCCGGGCACGCTGATAGGCGACCAGCAGAGATCGCTGATAGCCATTATTACGCGAAAAACGCACCACGCGCACGCGCGGGTCCGCCGCAGCGATGGCCTTGAGCTTCGGGAAGGTCGCGTCGGTCGAATGATTGTCGGTGAAGATCAGTTCGAGCGCATGGCCCGGCAGCGTATCAAACACAGCCGCAATCTCCCGATAGGCGCGCTCTACGGTCGCTTCCTCGTTGAAGGCCGGAACGACCACGGAGACCAGTGTCATATCGGTCACGCTGCGACCTGCGCCCGCATCTGCTCGACCATGCATCTTACGCCCTCCTCGAAGATTGTCGTTGCAGTCCAACCCAGCAATTCCGTCGCGCGGCTGGGGTCTCCTCCGACCACATCTGGCTGCGATGGCATGCGCGCATCCGCTGGATATTGGATCAGCGTCGTCGAGGTCGACGTGGCGGCGGCGACGATGTCGGCCATGGCACGCACGCTCAGCAGGCGTCCCGTACAGAGATTGACGATCGTCCCGCCGGAAAGGCTGCTAGCGGCAAGCACGCGCAGTCCCGCAACGCAATCCTGCACGGCCAGCATATCGCGCATGCTGTCGGGGGATCGCAGTTCGCTGACCTCGCCATTCAGGCAGCGCCGCATCAGCCATGGTAGCAAAAACGCCTCCGATTGGCCGATACCATAGGTCAGCGCCAATCGCGCCGTCAGCACCGGAAAATGCAATTGCGGCTGAATTGCTGAGACATAATGGGCGCCTGCCGTTAGCGCCAGCGTATAGGAATTTCGCGGTTCCTCGCGTGCATCTTCAGACTGGCGGCCGATGGCACTCCCATATTCAGCGAGGGAGCCGGTGCGAACCAGGACGCGCAATCTATCGATCCGCGATGCGGCGGACAATAATATGAGGAGATTATGGAGATCGCCAGTCAGCGAAGGCCATTCACATGAAGACGACATCCGGGCGTTGCGCCCTGTGTCGGTCGCAAGATGATAGAGAATGGTCGGTCGCACCTGCTTCAGGCACTGTTCCACCGCAACGGCGTCGGATAGTTCGACGCGATGTACGACGGCGCCGTTCAACATCCTTTCCGACCTGAGCTGGTGCCGCGGGCGAACGAGGATATGCACCTCGTCGCCCGCGGCTATATGCTCGGCGGCAAGGTAGGAGCCGATAAAGCCTCCGCCTCCGGTTACGAGCACATGTTCAGCCATATTTTACGTCCCTGCAATCAGCTGACGAGCATGGGCTGCGGCAACGGCACTAGGAACCGGCCACCCCGTGCCACGAAGTCGGATTGCTGTTCGCGGATTTCGTCGAAGAAATTCCAGGCCAGCACCATCAATATGTCGGGACTTTCCGACTCGATCGCCTCGGGCGACCGCACGGGAATTTTCATGCCCGGCGAAAAAAGTCCCTGTTTCAGGGGATTCCGGTCGACCAGAAAATCCAGCTCGTTCGGCCCGATGCCGAAATAGTTGAGCAGCGTATTGCCCTTCGCCGGTGCGCCATAGCCGGCGATCTTCATGCCATCCGCCTTGAGTTCGCTCAGCATGTCGAGCAACTGGATGCGAATCGCCTCGATCCGGGCAGCGAAATGCTGATAGGTTTCCGGCTCCAGCATGCCCGCTTCGCGCTCCTCGCGCAGCATGGTGTGCACTTCCTCGCTTGGTACGGCGAGGCCCTTTGGACGGAAGAAGACGCGCATCGACCCGCCATGGATCGGCAGGCGATGCACATCCACCAGTTCCAGATCGAAGAAGGCGCCCAGCTTCTGCAACGACAACAGGCTGAATTCGGACACATGCTCCTGATAGACCGTGTCGAATTCATTGCGTTCCAGCAACTCCTTCGCCCAGGGCACTTCGACGACAAAATGACCATCGTCGGCCAGCAACCGGGTCACGCCCTCCATGAAATTATGGAGGTCGCCAATGTGGTTGAAGGTATTGGTCGTGACGATCACCTGTGCCGGGCCATGGGCGTCGCGCACCTCCAGCGCCGTGTCGGGATCGAAATAGGCGACATGCACCTGCACGCCCCGTTCTTCGGCGATGTCCGCCAGATTGGCGGCGGGGTCTATTCCCAGCGTGCGCTGGCCACGTGCCTTGCAGGCCGTCAGCAACAGTCCGTCATTGCAGCCGATGTCCACAACCAGGCCGCCATCGGCCGCCTCTCCCAAGACGTCCGCCAGCTTGTCGAAATGATGGTGCATCGTCGTCGCGCTCGACGGGACGTAGAGATAGTGGCGAAAGAAGTCGGCCGGAATCTGGTCGGCGATCTCGATCAGCCCGCAGTTCAGGCAGACTTCGGTGTTGAGCGAAAAGGCAGGCTGGCTATCGCCATGCTCCTCCGGCCGAACGAACATGTTGGCCGGCGGATGCTGTCCCATCGGCAGAAAAAGATAGGGATTGGGCGCCAGGCAGGCGCGACAATGCTGAAGACGTTCCATTAAATTCTCCCTTTTGACGACGTGTCAGGCCGCGTGCCATGTCGGCGCCGCGTGATGGTCCGCAAACTCGCGGAAACGATCGTGGATATGGTCGATCTGGGCGTCGCTCAGCCCGTGATGGCAGGCGATCAATATGCCCCCGCGCGTGACCGCATCGGCGACCGGATAGCCATCATCCCCGACATGCGTCCTGATCTGCGCCATGGCCGGTTGCCGCAAGATATTGCCGGTAAAGACGACACGCGTCTGGATGTCGGCCTGCTCCAGCCAGATTTGCAGATCGCGCCGGCTGAAAGGCGCGTTCGGACGAACCGTCAGCGGGAAGGCGAGCCAGCCCGTACGGGCTTCGGGCAACTGGCGCGGCAGGATGAACCAGTCCTCATATTGCGAGAAGAAACTCAGGTGCCGGGCGAAATTATATTCCCGCAGGCTGATGTTCGTATCCAGCTTGTCGAGCTGGACCAGGCCGAAAGCCGCACCCATTTCGGAAGGCTCCATATTATAGCCCAGTTCCTCGAACAGGAATTTGGCATCATAGGGAATGTCGCCCAGCGTGACGTCGAAGCGGCGCTCTATCGCTTCCGAATCGACGAAGATCGACGATGAACGCCCCCAGGACCGCAGCAGCAGGGCGCGGCGATCCCATGCCTCGTCATTTACGCACAACATGCCGCCATTACCGGCTGCGTTGATGACATGGGAGCCGTAGAAGCTGGTGGTGCTGATGTGCGATCGCAAGCCGGTCGGCCGCCCGCGCAATGTCGCACCGAGCGTATCCGCGCTGTCCTCGACCAGGATGAGATTATGCCATTCGGCAATTTCGCGAAGCCGGTCCCAGTCCGGCAGGTTCCCGATCAGCGACGGGATCATCATTGCCCGCGTGCGCGAGCTGATCATCGACTCGAGAAGATCCTCATCGATATTATAGGTACCTTCCCGCACATCGACGAAGGCCGGTACCAGACCATGGCGAACGATCGGCGCTACCGTCGTGGCAAAGGTCAGCGCGGGCGTGATGACCTCGCTGCCGGCCGGCAGGCGGAGCAGCTCGATCGCAAGGTAATTGGCCGAGGAGCCGGAATTGACCATGATCCCGTGCCGCTTTGCAAAGAGCGCGGCAACCCGTGCCTCCATCTCGCGAACATGGGCGCCCATCTGGGTCGATCCGCGCAGGACGGAAACGACCGCGTCGATCTCCTCTTGTCCATGGACGCTCTGGCCATAGTTCACGCGCATGCGGCGACCTCCCGAAAGACCGGATCGAATTGCGGCAATGCGGCAGGGCGCACGCCCAGCACGTAGCGGGCAATCTGCCGCTCGCTGAGGAGGCGCAGGTCGCATCGCGCAGAAAGCGCAGCCCGGTACCATTCGACCGTCATGGCGACGGCATCCGCCAGGCTGAGGCGCGGTCGCCAGCCAAGCTGTTCGCGCGCCTTGCCGCTGTCGAGCCGAAGGATCGCCGCCTCGGGCGGGGACTGCCCCGGATCGCCGAAAACGAAGCTTGGAGCGCCCCGTCCCCAGGCGCTTTCCACCATCCCGGCCAGCGTCGCGACATCCACGGTCGCCTCCGCATCGGGACCGAAATTCCACGCGCCGCCAACGCTGCGATCCCCCTCGATCAGTCGCGCCGCCAGCATCAGATAACCGGCAAGCGGTTCCAGCACATGCTGCCAGGGCCGCACGCTGGCGGGATTGCGGACCTGCACCGGCTTGCCGGCTTCCACGGCGCGGATGATGTCGGGCACCAGCCGATCGACGCTCCAGTCGCCGCCGCCAAAGACATTCCCTGCCCGCACCGATGCCAGCACCGGGCTGTCCGCCTCCCCGAAGAAGGACCGGCGATAGGCTTCGACCACCAGTTCGGCGCACCCCTTGGACGCGCTATAGGGATCGCTGCCACCCAGCCGATCGGCTTCGCGATAACCCCAGGACCAGCCCTGATTGTCATAGCATTTGTCGCTCGTCACGACGATCACGCCCTTGAGCGAACGAAAGCGGCGGGCGGCGTCGAGAACGACCGCCGTCCCGACTACATTGGTCTGGAACGTCTCGATCGGGGAAACATAGGATGGCCGCACCAGCGCCTGGGCGGCCATATGAATGACGAGATCGGCGTCGACATCCTCGACCGTCTTCGCAAAGGCAGCCTCATCGCGAATATCGCATAGACGATGATCCACCAGGCCATCGACGCCGATCGCCTTGAACAAGCTGGGTCCGCGGTCGCACGGGGGTAGTGCGACCGCGGTAGTGTCGGCGCCCAGCCGCCGGAGCCACAACGCCAGCCAGCCGCCCTTGAACCCGGTATGCCCGGTCAAGAGTATGCGGCGACCTGCCAGCGCGCGGCTCAGCCGCTCTTCGTCGAACCGCTGATCAGGCATCAGCGCTTGCCCTTTCATATGCGGTAGCGACGGGCCGTGCTTTGGTCGGAAGCCACGGCGGAGAGGCGGCTGCACATAGCTGGTTCAGATGATCGCGATCGCGGATCGTGTCCATCGGATGCCAGAAGCCGGTATGCTTGTACGCGAACAGCTCGCCATCGGCCGCAAGCCGCGCCAGCGGCGCCTGCTCCAGCGGCTCTTCGTCGCCACTCAGATAATCGAGCACGCCCGGTTCGAAGATGAAGAAGCCGCCGTTGATCCAGGTCTCATGCTTGCGGACCTTCTCGGTGAACTCCACGACGCGGCCGCCATCCAGTTCCAGATTGCCGAAGCGCGCCGGCGGCTGCACCGCCGTCACGGTCGCCAGTCCGCCATGGGAGCGGTGGAATTCCAGCGCCTTCCCGATGTCCACATCGCCGACGCCATCGGAATAAGTCACCATGAACGTGTCGTTTTCCAACCATTCGCGCAGTCGCAACAGGCGTCCGCCCGTCATGGTCAGTTCACCTGTATCGACCACCGAAATGTTCCAGTCGACCGACCGACATTGCTTCAAGTCGATATGGCCGTTGCCGACCTGAACGGTGAAGTCGTTGTTCATGAAATGAAGGTCATGGAAGAACTTCTTCATCAACATCATCTTGTAGCCGCACGCCACGACGAAGTCGGTGAAGCCATGCTGGGCGTAGATATCCATGACATGCAGGATGATCGGCTTGCCGCCGACCTCGACCATCGGCTTGGGAACGTGAACCGTTTCTTCCGCCAGGCGCGATCCCAATCCGCCGGCCAACAGCACGATTTTCATGATGATGCTCCCTGCCCTAGACGTCATCCGTCTCGTCACGACAGTAAGCGAGGTTGGGTGAGAAGCGATTTGGGCAGAGGAGTTACCGCGTCGCTCAAGCGGAGTATGCTGGGCGGATTAAAGGGAGCGTTTGCAGGCCATGCCAATGCTCCGGCGCAACGAAATCCGGTTCGATTTCGCCGACATGTCCTCCCACCGGCCCGCCGCCTTGCTACCGCCTGTCGTGATTCCGATCGAACTATCCGATGCAGCGTCAAGGAAATGAGGATGTTGGCCGACAATGGCCTTTTGGACGATGAGTGCCCTAACCCTTTGGGTCATGGCGGCAGTCTCCAAATGTCATGGCCTTGTCCGAGTGACCAGGAGGATCGATGCCTGCATTTCCCTCCCGCAAGGCAGGTCAATCATGCCCTTCCATCCCATTGCCATTGGGAGCAATTCAGCCGCCGCCTTGGCGTTTGCAGCCGACTGCCCTAACCTTCAGGCATATTCACGGGGAGTGCCCATGACGAAAATCCTATCGACCCATCTTATCTATGAAGACTGGCTGAACCTGCGCATGGCGCATGTCCAGGCCGACAGCGGCGATGAATTTGAGCGTCATATCGTGGAGATGCGTCCAGCCATCTCGGTACTGCCCTATGATCCTGCACGACGCGTCGCGCTCACCGTCTCGATGCCGCGCGCGCCCGTAACCCAGGCGGGCCTGCCCGACATGATGGAGGCGATCGCCGGGCTGATCGACGAGGATGCGGAAAGCTGCACCCGGCGCGAGGCGCTGGAGGAGGCTGGCGTGCGGCTGGGCGACCTCACCCATGTCGGCCAGATCTGGAGCATCCCCAGCGTCGTCACCGAGAAGATCGACTATTATCTCGCCGAATATCGCGAAGAGGACAGGATCGAGGAAGGCGGCGGCCATCCCGACGAGCAGGAGAATATTACCGTCTACGAATTGTCGCTCGACGCGCTCTGGACGATGATGGCACGCAAGGAACTGGCCGACGGCAAGCTGGCGATATTGCTCATGGCGTTACGGCTGCGACGGCCGGACCTGTTCAGCGTGCCGGTGGACTGACCGCTATGCTGCGGGCGGCGACCGTGACGGCGCCGTCCGACAGGTGGAAGGCGCAGTCCTCAATACTGCCGTTGATGCAGATGGCGAGGCCGGTCGCACGATAAAGCAGCACCAGCCGGCGACGATGCGGGTCTTCCCACTGAGCCACCGTCAACGACTGGCCTGCCTCATCCAGCCAGTCCACATCCGCATCGGTCAGCAAGGCGACATCGCGCAATGCGGGCGTTCCTGTCCGTAGCGCCGCCAGCGCGAAGGCATGCGCCTCCAATTCCCCGTCGCGCGCCGCCCAGTCGATCCAGCCGATTACATTGTCCTGCGCATAGGCGTTATTGTTGCCCTGCTGGCTGCGGCCGAACTCGTCGCCGGCGGTCAGCATGATCGTCCCGCGCGACAGGAAGAGCGTGGCGAGCAGAGCCTTCACGTCCCGCCGCCGCGCCGCTGCAATCGCCGGATCGTCGCTCGGCCCCTCGGCGCCATTGTTCCAGCTGAAATTCTCGCCATGGCCGTCGCGATTCTGCTCGCCATTGGCTTCATTGTGCCGCGTTTCATAGGCGGTGAGATCAGCGAGGGTAAAGCCGTCATGCGCGGCGAGAAAGTTGACGGTCCGGGTCGCCGTGCCATCGAAAATATCCGACGATCCGGCCAGCCGCGTCGCAAGCGCGCCCAGCGTTCCGGCATCGCCGCGCCAGAAACGACGCACATCATCGCGATAGCGGTCGTTCCATTCGAGCCAGCCGTCGCCGAACCGCCCAAGCTGATAGCCGCCCGGACCGATATCCCATGGCTCGGCGATCATCACCCGGTCGGCGAGAATCGGATCGGCGCGCATTTCCTCCAGCAGGGGCGCACGCGAATCGAAACCATGCGGCATCCGACCCAGCGCCGGGCCAAGATCGAAGCGAAACCCGTCCACGCCCGCCTGCGTCACGAAATATCTGAGCGAATCGAGGATCAGCCGCCGCACGACCGGTGCGTTGCAGGCGATGCTGTTGCCGGTGCCGGTATCGTTGATCAGCCGCCCGTCGGCCTCATGCCGGAAATAGCCCCGCGCATCGAGACCGCGCAGGGACAGGGTCGGCCCCAGCCGGTCGCTTTCGCCATCATGATTATAGACCATGTCAAGGATGACGCCGATCCCCGCTTCATGCAGCGCCGCCACCGTCGCGCGCAGTTCGGCCATGCCACCCGGCGCCAGCCGTGGATCGATCGCGAACCAGTTGACCGGATTATAGCCCCAATAATTGGTCAGCCCCAGCGGCCCCAGATGCCGCTCGTCGATCCACGCGTTGATCGGCATCACCTCCACGGCCGACACATGCAGCGCCTGCAAATGCGCGATGACCGCCGGATGGGCGAGCGCGGCGATAGTGCCGCGCTGCGCCTCCGGCACGTCGGGATGCAGTTTGGTGAAGCCACGCACATGGAGTTCGTAGATCAGGCCACCGGGCGTGAAGCGAAGCGGCTGGACTGCCAGCGGAGGCAGCGGCGCTTCGACCACCCCCCTGGGCATCAGAGGCGCGGTATCGCCGCCCTGCCCGCGCGGCGCGGCCAAGGCAGGATCATAGGCAAAGGCCCGATCGATCGCAGTGGCGTAGGGATCGAGCAACAGCTTGCCGGGATCGAACCAGAGGCCCGCGTCGGGATCATATGGGCCATCGGCGCGATAGCCGTAGCGCACGCCTGCACCGACGCCGCCTGCCTCAACCTGCCAAAGCCCGTCGGCGTCCCGCTGCATCGGCAAGCGCGTTTCCCGTTCCGCCTCATCGAACAGGCAGAGCCAGAGCCGTTCCGCATCGGGTGCCCAGACCGAAAAACGGGCGCCCGCGCCGGTAAGCAGCGGTGCGCCCGGCCCGTCGCTCACGCCGCCTCTGCGAGCAGCGCGCGATAAAGCGCGGCGTAGCGGGTCGCGCTATGATGCCAGGACACGTCGGACCGCATCGCCGCGCGCTGCATCGCCTGCCACACGGCCCTGTCTCGATGCAGTTCCACCACCCGCGCGATCGCGCCATGCAGCGCCAGCGGATCGGACGCGGCGAACATGACTCCCGTCGCTACGCCAGCGCTCACCGCCGCCTCATTGGCGTCGATCACCGTGTCGGCCAGTCCACCGACCCGCGCCACCACCGGCAGGCAACCATAGCGCAGCCCGTAAAGCTGGGTCAGGCCGCACGGCTCGAAGCGCGAGGGGATCAGGATCGCGTCGCCGCCCGCCTGCATCAGGTGCGACAGCGGTTCGTCATAGCCGATCTGGACGCCCACCCGGCCGCGATGCCGATCGGCCGCACCCAGGAACGCGCCCTCCAGCGGATGATCCCCCGATCCCAGCAAGGCAAGCTTCGCCCCCAGCCCGACCAGATGGTCGATCGCCGCGATCATCAGGTCCATGCCCTTCTGCCAGGTCAGGCGGCTGACGATGATGAAGATTGGTCCATCATCCCGGTCCAGCCCGAACTTCTTTTCCAGCGCGCGGCGGTTGGCGGTACGCCCTGACAGAGTGCGCGCGCCATAGGGCTTGGCGATCAGCGGATCGGCCGACGGGTTCCAGATATCGGTGTCGACCCCGTTCAAGATACCATGTAGCCGTTCGACACGTCCGTTGATCAGGCCGTCCAGTCCCATGCCATGGACGGGCGAACGGATTTCCTGCGCATAGGTCGGGCTGACCGTCGTGATCGCGTCGGCGGACACGAGGCCCGCCTTCAAATAGCCGATCCCGCCATAATATTCGACGCCATCGACGCCCCACGCTTCCGGTGGCAAACCCAGGCCCGCGAAGACATCCGCGCCGAACCGCCCCTGAAAGGCGAGATTATGGATGGTCACGACCTTGGGCACCGCCGCAGCCGGACCGAAACGCATGTAGGCGGCCGTCATCGCCGCCTGCCAGTCATGGACATGGACGATATCGGGCCGCCACCCTTTTAGCGTGCCTTCGGCAATGTCCGCCCCGACGCGCGACAGGGCCGCGAAACGGCGCCAATTGTCACCCCAGTCATTGCCGCCATGATCGCCATAGGGGCCACCTTCGCGCGCGAAAAAGGCCGGCGCGTCCAGCACCAGCAGGTCCAGCCCCTCGACCTTGGCGGAAAGGACAGCTGCGGGGACGCCGAACAGATCGTCATAGCGACGCACCGCCTTCGCCTTGCCCAGCCGCGACAGGACGGATGGATAGCCGGGCACCAGCGTCCGGCTCGATATCCCTTCCTCCACCAGCGCGCCGGGCAGCGCGCCGACCACGTCGGCCAGCCCACCGGTCTTGATCAGCGGATAGATTTCGGAGGCAACCGACAGAAGCTTCATCGTCATCCTTGCGCTTAGGCCGCCAGCCGGTCGAGCATCGTCTGGGTGACGAGGCACACGCCGCTGTCGGTCCGGCGGAAACGCTGCGCGTCATATTCGGGATTTTCGCCGATAATGAGGCCTGAGGGAATGATGATCCCCGAATCCACCACGCATTTGTGCAGCCGCGCCCCGCGCCCGATCTCGCAGTCGGGCATGATGATGCTTTCCGTGACGGACGAGAAGCTGTGCGTTCGCACCCCCGAAAAGAGCAGGCTGCGATGCAGCGAGGAACCCGACACGATGCAGCCGCCCGCCACCAGCGAAGAAGTGGCCGAGCCGCGCCGGCCATCCTCATTATGGACGAACTTGGCGGGCGGCGTGACTTCCGAATAGGTCCAGAGCGGCCAGCTGCGGTCGTAAAGATCGAGCGACGGCACCACGTCGGTCAGGTCGATATTGGCCTGCCAATAGGCATCGATCGTGCCGACGTCCCGCCAATAGGGCACCAGTTCGCTTTCCGCACGCACGCAGCTGCTCGAAAAGCGATGCGCCACGGCTTTGCCATGCTTGACGATGTAGGGGATGATATCGCCGCCGAAATCGCGCTTGCTGTCCTTCTCGTCCGCGTCGCGCAG
The DNA here is from genome assembly GCF_013393185.1 of Sphingobium lactosutens. GTDB lineage: Bacteria > Pseudomonadota > Alphaproteobacteria > Sphingomonadales > Sphingomonadaceae > Sphingobium > Sphingobium lactosutens_A. The sequence continues at coordinate 99,208 of NZ_QJQX01000083.1, forward strand.
CAATTGTTCGATCAGGAAGCGGGTGCGGAAGACGTAGATGCCCATCGACGCCAGCGCCATATCGGGCTGGCCGGGAATGGCGGGCGGGTTCTTGGGTTTTTCTACGAAGTCGGTGATGATGTCCTGTTCGTCGACATGCATGACGCCAAAGCCGACGGCTTCCTTGCGCGGCACTTCCAGACAGCCGACGGTGACGTCCGCACCACTGTCGACATGCTGCTGGAGCATCAGCTCATAGTCCATCTTGTAGACATGGTCGCCCGCCAGGATGACCATATATTCGGGCGCATAGCTTTCGATGATGTCGATATTCTGGAACACCGCGTCGGCCGTGCCCTCATACCATTGGCTTTCAGAGATACGCTGGCTCGCGGGCAGGATGTCGAAACTCTCGTTACGTTCGGGGCGCAGGAAATTCCAGCCGCGCTGCAAGTGCCGGATCAGCGAGTGGGCCTTGTACTGCGTAGCAACCCCAATGCGACGGATGCCGCTGTTGAGCGCGTTGGAGAGCGCAAAGTCGATGATCCGCGCCTTGCCGCCGAAATGGACCGCTGGCTTGGCCCGGCGGTCGGTCAGTTCCGCAAGTCGACTGCCGCGTCCCCCCGCCAGCACATAGGCCATGGCATCACGCGCGATCGGCTGATATTTTGTCTGCATTGGGCCTCTCCCTGTCTGCCCGCTCGTCGCCTGCACGCGCCCGTCGGTATTCAATAATCCAGCTCCAGCATCAAGGTTGCGAAGGGTGGGATGGTGATGTTCGCCCAGCCTTCCTCGTCCGCCTTGACCATGCCCAGATTACCGGCCCCGCTGCCGCCATAATCCAGCGCATCGCTGTTCACTATTTCACGCCACTGCCCGCCCGACGGCAAGCGCATCCGATAGGCATGGCGCAGCACCGGCGTGAAATGGCTGATGACGACGATCGGCATGGCGCCGGGTGCGCGACGTACCCAGGCGAAGATCGAATCCGCCGCTGCGTCCACCAGCACCCATTCGAACCCCTCCGCCTCGCAATCCCGGGCATGAAGCGCAGGCCGATCCCGATAGAGGCGATTAAGTTCGCAAAGCAGCTTCTGCACGCCACGATGCGGCGCATGATCGAGCAGATGCCAGTCGAGCGCACGGTCTTCGTTCCATTCGGCGCGCTGCGCGAATTCCTGCCCCATGAACAGCAGCTTCTTGCCCGGATAGCCCCACATCAGGCCGTAATAGGCGCGCAGGGTCGCGAATTTCTGCCAATCGTCGCCCGCCATCTTATGCAGTAGCGACGCCTTGCCGTGCACCACTTCGTCATGGCTCAGCGCCAGCACGAAATTCTCCGTAAAGGCGTAGAGCAGGCCGAAAGTAATGTCGTCATGATGATGGACGCGGTGCACCGGATCGCGCTGCAAATAGCGCAGCGTGTCGTGCATGAAGCCCATATTCCATTTGAAGCCGAAGCCGAGGCCACCGCTGTGCGCGGGCTGTGACACGCCCGGCCAACTGGTGGATTCCTCCGCGATCGTCATGACGCCGGGATGCGCGCCGTAGAGCGCCTTGTTCATCTGCTGGAGGAAGTCGACCGCCTCCACATTCTCCCGCCCGCCATGGTCGTTGGGGATCCACTCCCCCGCCTTGCGCGAATAATCGAGGTAGAGCATTGACGCGACCGCATCGACCCGCAGGCCGTCGACATGATAGCGCTCCGCCCAGAACAGTGCGTTGTTGACCAGAAACTGCGCCACCTCGCGCCGCCCGAAATTATAGATGGCGGTGTTCCAGTCCGGATGGAAGCCCTTGCGCGGGTCGGCATGTTCGTAGAGCGCGGTGCCGTCGAACTGCGCCAGCCCATGCTCGTCGGTCGGAAAATGCGCCGGCACCCAGTCGAGGATGACGCCGATCCCGGCCTGATGCGCGCCGTCGACGAAGCGCGCGAAGCCGGCCGGATCGCCGAAACGCGCGGTGGGCGCATAGAGGCCCAGCGTCTGATAGCCCCAGCTCGGATCATAGGGATATTCGCTGATCGGCAGGAACTCGATATGGGTGAAGCCCAGACCCACGACATAGGGGATCAGCCGTTTCGCCAGTTCGTCCCAGTCCAAGAACTGACCATGTTCGTCCCGCTGCCATGACCCGGCATGGACTTCGTAGATCGATATAGGTTCGCGGCGCGGATCGGCCTTCGCCCAATGTTCGGCATGACGCGCATCGCCCCACACATGATCGAGCGGTGCGGCGACGATCGAAGCGGTCGAGGGGCGCAGTTCCGCAGCGAAGGCGAAGGGGTCGGACTTGAGCGGCAACACCACACCGTCCGCGCCGACAATCTCATATTTATAACGGCTGCCCGCTCCCACTTCGGGCAGGAAGATTTCCCACACGCCCGCATCCGCCCGATGCCGCATCGCACCGCGCCGGCCATCCCAGCGGTTGAAGTCGCCCACCACCGACACGCGCTGCGCATTGGGCGCCCAGACCGCAAAATGGGTGCCGGTCACGCCTTCATGGCTGATAATATGCGCACCCAGCTTGTCGAACAGCCGGGCATGCGATCCTTCCGCCAGGAAATAATCGTCCATCGGTCCCAGCACCGGGCCGAAGCCATAGGGATCGACCAACGCATAGTCGCCGCCATCGGCATAATGGGCAACGTAGCGCAGCGGCTGACGCTTGCGTACCGACACCTTGCCGAAGAACAGCCCGTCGGGATGGATGCGCTCCAATGTGCCGACCGGCTTGCCTGCCAATGTCTGCGCGCTGACGCCGACCGCTTCGGGCAGCATCACGCACGCGGTAAACCCCTTCTCCGCAAGATGGACGCCGAGCGTGGCAAAGGGATCATCCTCGCGGCCCTGAACTAGCCGGTCGATCTGCTCCGGCGTCAGCACGCGCCGTTTCTAGCCTCGTTCATGCACCCATCTTCCAGATATCTTTCGCATATTCTCTTATGGTGCGATCCGACGAGAACCACCCCATGCGCGCGACATTGTGGATAGCCTTCTTCGCCCAGAGCGCCTGATCCTCCCAGACCCGGTCGACCTCCCGTTGGGCAGCGGAATAGCTGTCGAAATCGGCCGTGAGCATGAACCAGTCATGGTCGTAAATGCCCTGGATCAGATCTCGGTAGCGATCCGGATCGTCGGGCGAGAAGACACCACCGGCAATGGCGTCCAGCGCCTGGCAGAGTTCGCGGCTTTGCCCGATCACGTCGCGCGGCACATAGCCGTTGGCGCGGCGCTCGTTCACCTCCTGCGCGGTCAGGCCAAAGATGATGATATTGTCTTCGCCCACATGGTCGCGCATCTCGACATTGGCGCCGTCGAGCGTGCCGATGGTCAGCGCGCCATTGACCGCGAACTTCATGTTGCCGGTGCCCGACGCTTCCATGCCGGCAGTCGAAATCTGCTCGCTGAGGTCGGCGGCGGGAATCATCATTTCCGCCATCGAGACATTGTAGTTGGGCACGAACTGGACCTTCAACAGCCCCTGCACCGCCGGGTCGTGATTGATCGCGCGGGCGACGTCGTTCGCCAGTTTGATGATCAGCTTGGCATTATGATAGCTGGGCGCGGCCTTGCCGCCGAACAGCTTGACGCGCGGCACCCAGTTCTTTTCGGGATGCGAGCGTATCTGGTCGTAGAGCGACACCGCTTCCACGATGTTGAGCAACTGCCGCTTATATTCATGGATGCGCTTGATCTGGATGTCGAACAGCGCGGACGGGTCTATCCGCGCATTGAAGCGTTTGCGCAGCAGGTTCGCCAGCGCCACCTTGTTCGCGCGCTTCACGCCCAGGAATTTCTCCTGGAACGCGCTGTCGTCAGCAAAACGGTCAAGGTCGCGCAGCGCCTCCGCATCATCCATGAACCGGTCGCCGATCGCCTCGCGGATCAGTTCGAACAGGCCATGGTTGCACTGCATCAGCCAGCGGCGGAAAGTGACGCCATTGGTCTTGTTGTTGATCCGCGCCGGGTAGAGTTTGTGCAGGTCGGCAAACACCGTAACCTTCATCAGGTCGGTATGCAGCGCCGACACGCCATTGACGCTGTGCGATCCGGCAAAGGCCAGATTGCCCATGCGCACCCGCCGTCCGCCATGCTCGTCGATCAGGGAAATCGCCCCGATCGCGCCGTCGTCAAACTGTCCGGATTTGCGAGCCTCCGCCAGCAGGCGGCTGTTCACCGCATAGACGATCTGCATGTGCCGGGGCAGCAGACGCTCGAACAGCGGCACCGGCCAGCTTTCCAGCGCCTCGGGCAGCAAGGTGTGGTTGGTATAGCTGAAGGTGCGCCGGGTGATGTCCCACGCCTCGTCGAAATCCAGCCCATGATCATCGAGCAGGATGCGCATCAGTTCCGCGACCGCCACCGCCGGATGGGTGTCGTTCAGCTGGATCGCCGCCTTGTCCGGCAGGGTCTTGATGCTGCCGAAATATTGGATGTGCCGCCGGACGATGTCCTGCAACGACGCGGAGGAGAAGAAATATTCCTGCCGCAAACGCAGTTCCTGACCGGCGGGTGAGCTGTCCGCCGGATAGAGGACGCGGGTCAGCGCCTCGGCCCGGTTGCTTTCCGCCAGCGCGCCCAGATGGTCGCCGGCATTGAACTTGTCGAGCAGGATCGGATCGATCGGCTGCGCTTCCCACAGGCGCAGCGTGTTGACCCGCTTGCCCCGCCAGCCCGCGATCGGCGTGTCATAGGGGGTCGCGATCACCCGTTCGCCTGGCTTCCAGAGCATCTGGTGCGGTCCGGCTTCCTCGCCCTCGGCCGGATCGACACGCCCGCCAAAGCCGACCTCATAGCTTGCCTCGCGCCGCTCGAATTCCCAGGGATTGCCATGCGCCAGCCAGTTTTCCGGCAATTCCACCTGCCAGCCGTCGCTGATCTCCTGCCGGAACATGCCGTTCACATAGCGGATGCCATAGCCATAGGCAGGCACATCGACCGTCGCCATGCTCTCCATGAAGCAGGCCGCCAGCCGCCCCAGGCCGCCATTGCCCAGCGCCGCATCCGGCTCGAGCGCGGCGATCAGGTCAAGGTCGACGCCCAGCGAGTCCAGCGCCGCCTGCAAATCGTCCAGCATCTCCAGATTGGACGCCGCATCGCGCATCAGCCGGCCGATCAGGAATTCCAGGCTCAGATAATAGACCCGCCGGCCCTGTTCCTCATAGGTCTTCTGCGTGGACGCGATCCATGCATCGATCACCCGGTCGCGAATTTCGAGGATCACCGCATGCAACCAGTCGTGCGGCTTGGCCGCGGCGGCATTCTTGCCTATGCGATAGGTGAGGCGCTCGACAATCTCCTGCGCCAACACTTCCGGGTCCACCTGCCTCGGCGCGGGCTGAGGAAGTCTGGTCTGGCCTTGGAGAGTCATCGCGCGGTCCCCCTCTTGAGTCACCGCGGATGATGGCACAGCCTCATAGCCCGCGCCATGGCCATTTTGCGGCGCAGCAATAATGGCCGGAGGCGCAATTCGATCCCGTCAGCCGCGCCGTGTCTGGACGATCGCGTCGGCCACGCCCTGCCGCAATTGCGCCCGCACTGGATAGGCGCTGGACGGCAGCAACTGGGTCATGAAGATGCCGATCAGCCGCTCGACCGGGTCGATCCAGAAATAGGTCGAAAACACCCCGCCCCAATAATATTCGCCGCCCGCCAGCCCCATGGCGAAACCAAGGCCGAAGCCCACGCCCTGATAGTCCGCCTCGCTGAACATGCCGCTCGACATAGTGGACAGGTCGCCCCCGCCCGGCAGCTGGTTGCTGCGCATCTGTTCGACCGTCTCCGGTCTCAGCAGCCTTGCTCCATCCAGTTCGCCGCCGCGCAGCAGCATCCGCGCAAAGCGGTGATAGTCCGCCGCACAGGACACAAGGCCGCCGCCACCCGACAGAAAACGCTCCCGCCGCCAGCCGCTGCGCGCGCCATGGTCGCCCACCGTGCGAACGCCGTCCGCCCCCAGCCGCCATGCGTCGGTCATGCGATCCGCCTTGTCGGCCAATAGCAGAAACCCCGTATCGGCCATCCCCAGCGGGCCGAAAATACGCTCCCGGAAGACCGTCTCCAGATCGAGTCCCGTCAACCGCTCGACAACCACGCCCAGCACATCGGTCGACACCGAATAATTCCATCGCTCGCCCGGCGAAAATTCTAGCGGCAATGTGGCGAGATCGGCGATGAACTGGTCGGAGGTCCGCTTCTGCTGGAACTCGTCCAGCCCCAGCTTGCGATAGCGCGCGTCGATCGGCGTCTGGCGTTGCAGGCCGTAGGTCAGGCCCGACGTATGACGCAACAGATCGATCATCTGCATCGCCCGCTTCGGCCGCGCGCGATTGGCCCGCCCGACTCGCAGGTAGGCAAATTCGGGGATCACGTCCGTCACCGGCGTATCCAGCGCCACCTTGCCCTGCTCCACCAGCATCATGAACGCAACCGACGTCACGGGCTTGGTCATCGACGCAATGCGGTAAAGCGCATCATCGCGCAGCGGATCGCCCTTCGCCCGCGCTTCGCCGCGCACGACCGACAGCAGCGGGACCTCGTCGCGCGACAGCAGCAATTGCATGTGTGGCAGCTTGCCCGACGTAACATAAGTCCGGTCCAGAAAATCGACCAGCGCCTCCAGCCGGTCCGGGTCCATCCCCGCCGCCTGCGCCGCCGCCCTATCCAGTCCTTCAACGGCCAGACCTTCGATCATGCGCGCACTGCTCCTGTTGTTTCACCCGCGCTAGAGCAGCGCTGCGCGCAGGTAAACAGCTTGCCGATTGCCAAGACCCCTTCCTCCCCTCTATGGCAACCCGCCTGATCGCCACGCATTGGACAAAGACAGGCATGGCCACCGGCCTTTCCGCGATATTCATGGCAAATCGTCCCGCCCTGCTGCGCTTTCTGCGCGCGCGCGGCGCGGGCGACGATGCCGAGGATCTTTTGCAGGACATGTGGATGAAGCTGGAGGCCAAGGATCTTGGCCCGGTCAGCGACCCCTTGCCCTATCTCTATCGCATGGCCAACAACCTCATGCTCGACCGCTACCGTTCGGCCACCCGGCGCGAGCGGCGGGAACAGGACTGGGCGGAAGGCGCAGGCGGTGTCATGGCCGATCCGACCGAGGATATCGCGATCGACGATCGCATGATCCTGAACCAGAAGCTGGACGAAGCGCGCGCCGTGCTGCGCGACCTTGGCCCGCGCGTCGAGATGGTGTTCCGCCGCTTCCGCATCGAGGGCGTCGGGCAGAAGGTGATCGCCGCCGAATTGGGCGTCAGCCTGACCACCGTCGAAAAGGATCTGCAAAAGGCATATCGCGCAATGCTGGCGCTCAAGCAGAAAATGGATACGGAATGATCGGGTCGGCGGCGTCAAGCTCTGCAAGGGGCAGAATATGAACAGGGCTGGAGCGATGATGGATCAGGAGGCGCTCGCGTGGGTCATCGCCACGCGCGACCCCCAATTTGACGACTGGGATGCCTTCACCCTCTGGCTGGAGGGCGATCCCGCGCATGCGGCGGCCTATGACGCCCTGATGGTCGCGGACGCCGATCTGGACGCGATCATTCCGCCGGAACCCGTCGCCATGCCCGTCGCGGCGAACGATGTCGCGCCGCGTCGCCCGTGGCGCTGGGTTGGCGGCAGCGCGGTGGCGGCGGCGCTGGTCGCGACCGTCTCCATCGGGACGCTCAACCGTTCCGACATCTATACCGTCACCACCCGGCCGGGCGAGACACGCAGCATCGCGCTCGACGACGGCACGAAGATCGAGCTGAACGGCGGCACCAGCCTGCGCCTCGACCGTAAGGATGCGCGTTTTGCCGCGCTGGACAGCGGCGAGGCGGCCTTCACCGTGCGCCACGATGTCGCCAATCCGTTCCGCGTGACGGTGGGCGACGACATATTCGAGGATGCGGGCACGGTGTTCAACATCGTGCATGCCAGCGGCGCGACCCGCATCGGCGTGTCGGAAGGCAAGGTGGTCTACAACCCGCAGGCCGAAGCGATTACGCTGCCCGCCGGACGCGGCCTTGCCGAAGATGGGCAGGGGCTGCGCGTGATGGATGTCGCGCCGGAATCCGTCGCCAGCTGGCGCCAGGGCAATCTGGTCTATGCCAATGCCCCGGTGACACAGGTGGGCGAGGATATCGCTCGCTCTCTTGGCATCAAAATACATTTCACGCCGCAGGCCGGGGTCAGCCGCTTCACCGGCACGATCCGCCTCGACAAGGATGCCGCGCGCTTTTTCGCGAGCGCGGCGCCGCTGATGGGCCTGTCCGCCGTGCGACAGGGTGACGCATGGTTGCTGAAGGAAGGGCCACTCAAGGAAGGAAATGGGCCGCAGAGCTGATCTTCTTCTCGTCACCGCCCTCACCATAGCGAGCGCATCGCCCGCGCAAGCGGCGGACAGACAGAATATCCGCATCGCCCCCGGCAGGCTGGGCGAGGCGACGATCGCGCTCGGCCGCCAGACAGGCGTCAGCATCGGCATGTCAGACCAGTCGCTGGCCGGCATCGCCACCGCCGGTGTCGAAGGGAAATTGTCGGTCGATGCCGCGCTCCGGCGGCTTCTCAAGGGAACGAGTGCCACAGCCCATCGGATCGACACGACCACCTGGCGCATCGTCCGTGCGAAAATAGCGCCACGCCTGATCGCCGCCGGCCCCGCCCCGATCCAGGCCGCCCCGGCGCCCGACCAGCCGCCTGCCGAGATCATCGTCACCGCCTCCAAGCGCGATACGCCGCTGCTCCGCTATGCCGGCATGGTCGAGGCGCTGGACAGCGGCGTCTTCACCAGCGGCGAGGCGGCGAACGGCACTGCCACGCTGCTTGCGCGGGTCGCCAGCCTCAGTTCGACCCATGCCGGTAATGGCCGCAACAAGCTGTTCATCCGCGCCATCGCGGATTCGGGGGTCGCCGGACCGACCCAGGCGACCACGGGTCAGTATCTGGGCGAAATGCGGCTGAACTATGCCGCGCCCGATCCGGACCTGAAGCTCTACGACATCGGCCGGGTCGAAGTGCTGGAAGGTCCGCAGGGCACGCTCTACGGCGCAGGATCGCTGGGCGGCATCATCCGCATGATGCCCAACGCACCCAATCTCGGCGAATATAGCGGCCAGGCATCTGCGGGGGTTTCCGCCACCCAGCATGGCGATCCCGGCGGTGATCTTTCCGCCACGCTCAACATTCCCATCGTTGCGGAAAAGCTGGCGCTGCGCGTCGTCGGCTATGGCGTGCAGGAGGGCGGCTATATCGACGACGTCAATCGCGACAAGGACGACGTCAACCGCGTGCGCACCTGGGGCGGGCGCGCCGCGCTGCGCTTTGCCCCCGACGAAAATTGGACCATAGACCTGAATGGGGTCTACCAGCATATCGACGGCGACGATGCCCAATATGCCGCGCACTCGGTCGGCCGGCTTCAGCGGGCATCAGCCGTCGCCCAACCCTATCAGTCCGACTATCTTCTCGGCAATCTGCGCATCGAACGGCAATGGGACAGCCTGCGCTTCGTATCCTCGACCGGCTATGTGCGGAACGAACTGGCCGAAAGCTATGACGCGACCCAGCCGGGCGGCGCGCCGGCCCTGTTCCGCCAGACCAACCATGTCGACATCTTCTCGACCGAAAACCGGCTTGTGCGCGATCTCGATAACGGGCTGGGCTGGATATTGGGCGTGTCCTATCTGCAAAGCACGTCGCGCCTCAACCGCTCGCTCACATCCTACGGCACCGCTCCGGCGCCAGAGGTCATTCCAGGCGTCCCCATGTACGGCATGGGCATGCCGGCCGCCGCGACCGGCGTGCGCAACAGCATCAAGGAGGCTACCCTGTTCGGCGAAGCCTCGTTCGAACCGATCCGAGGCCTGATCGCTACATTTGGTGGACGCCTGACCAACAGCCGCCTGTCGGGCGAAGCGCTCGATCCGATCGCCGCCCTCTCCTTCGCGGACGTCGCGCGGGCGGAAGCGCAGGCGGACCGCAGCGAGACGGTCTTCCTGCCCTCCGCCTCGCTGCTGACCGATGCCATTCCCGACGTCACCCTGTACGCCAAATTCCAGCAGGGCTTCCGCCCCGGCGGCCTCGCCGTCGACGATCAGCGGATCCGGCGCTTTCAGAATGATCGCATCTCGACCTTCGAACTGGGCTTCCGCAAAGGGATGCCCGGCCGAGACAGGTTCGCGATCAGCGCCAATGCCGCCTATACAGACTGGCGCGATATCCAGGCGGACGTCACCGACCGGATCGGCTTGCCCACCACCGCCAACATCGGCGACGGCCGCATCTACACGGTGGAGGGACGCATCGTCGTCCGCCCGCTCCCTGCCCTGACCCTCGACGGCAGCTTCATCTACAATGACAGCCGCCTCAGCCAGCCAGCCCAGTTCCTGCGCGCGCTGTCCTATGACGGCCGCTCGCTCTCCCTCCCCAATGTCGCAAATCTGGGCGGACGTCTCGCCTTCGACTATCGCACGCCCCTTGCGAATGAGCTTGATTTCCATCTGAGCGGTTCCGCCCGCTATGTCGGCAAGTCGCGTCTCGGCGTCGGCCCGATCCTGGGCCAGACCCAGGGCGATTATGTCGACACAAGCCTGACCGCCAGCCTGACACGCGGCCCGGTGCAATATTCGCTCTCGCTCACCAATCTGCTCGACAGCAATGGCAATCGCTTCTCGCTCGGCACGCCGTTCGACCTGCACACCGACTATTACACCCCCCTTCGTCCCCGCACGGTACGCATCGGGATCGATTTCGCTTTCTGAACAAAATCATCACACTGCCTGACGGAATACACCGTTCGGCGTCGTCTCAAGCGCACGCGCGCACAGAACATTCAGCGCGTCACGCAGAGGAGACATCATGCGACATCTATTGGCCTGCACGGCCATCGCCCCCGTGCTGGCGGCCCTGACGGTGGCCGACGCGGCTGCCGAAACCAAGATTTCGACCGCGACCACCGCCGCCGTCAAGACCTCCACTATCGCCAGTGGCGCAGCCGATTCGATCAACATCACTTCGGACGGATCGATCAAACTGACCAGCGGCACCGCGGTCACGATGGACAGCAGCCACGCCGTCACCAATGCCGGCACCATCACCATCAACGATGCCGACAATGTCACGGGCATCCTCGTCGCGCCCGGCACCAACGGTGTCGTCACCAACAGCGGCACGATCACGCTGACCGAAGACTATACCGCGACAGACAGCGACAGCGACGGCGATCTCGACGGCGCCTTCGCCAAGGGGACCGGGAAGAACGCCATCTGGCTGCAATCCGGCGCTGCGCACACCGGCGACATCATCCACAGCGGCACGATCTCGATCGAGGGCAACCAGTCGGCTGGCATCCGCCTCGACGGCGCGCTGACCGGCAACCTGTCCACCAGCGGTACGACCACCGTGGTCGGCGACAACAGCTATGGCGTCCTGGCCAATGACGTCGCCGGCAATGTCACATTGCGCGGCGCGACGTCCGTCACCGGCGCCAACAGTATCGGCGCGGCGCTGCTGGGCGACGTCAGCGGCACCGTGAAGATCCAGGGCGGCATCACCAGCACCGGTTATCGCACCACCACCCGCCCGAGCGACGCGACGAAACTGGATGCCGACGATCTGCTCCAGGGCGGATCGGCCGTCGTGATCGCGGGCAATGTCGCTGGCGGCGTCATCTTCGACGTGCCCCCGACGCTGGATGACAAGGACACGGACGTCGACGACGACGGCCTGACCGACAGCACGGAAGGCACCGCCGCCGTCATCACCTATGGCAAGGCCGCAGCCGTTCAGGTGGGCGCGGCGGATACCGATACCGTGATCGGCGCCGTGACCGGCGACAGCACCGGCTATGGCCTGATCGTCAATGGCGGGATCGCCGGCTATGGCATCTATGACGGCGTCGACGCCAATGGCCTCGCCATCGGCGGCCTGGGCGGCGACGTGTCGATCGCCAAGGGCGTCCTGGTCAAGGGCACCGTTGCAGCGGTTTCCTACGACAGCAACGCGACCGCACTGCGCCTTGGCTCCGGCGCAAGCACAGATACGGTCGAGGTCAGCGGCACCGTGGGCGCGACCGGTTCGTCGAAGGACGGCACATCCACGCGTGGCCTGGTAATCGATGCCGGAGCGTCGGTCGCGTCGATCAAGGTCAGCGGCACGGTCAGCGCAACCGCCCTCAGTACCGAAAAAGGTGCAGCGGTCGCGATTCTCGATTCTTCGGGCACTGTCTCCAGCCTGTCCAACACCGGCAAGATCATAGCGACCGGCGGCAAGGACGGATCGAATATCGCGATCGATCTCAGCGCCAACGGCAGTGGCGTCACCCTGACCCAGGCGCTAGCCTCCTCGACTGCGACGGCGCCGTCGATCGCGGGCGACATCCGCCTGGGTTCGGGCAATGATGTCGTGACGGTTTCGGCGGGCGCCATCGCCGGCGACGTCAGCTTCGGCACGGGCAACGACAGCCTCGCTTTGTCCGGATCGTCCATCCTGACCGGTGATGTCGCCTTCGGTACCGGCACCTCGACGCTGACGCTGGCAGACACGGCCAAGATCACGGGCGCGGTGGATTTCGGGGGCGGCACCGGTAGTTTGACGCTCGGCGGCACCTCGTCACTGTCCGGCGCAATCAGCAATGGCGGCAATGTCGCTGTGGTGCTGAACGGCGGCACGCTCAACGCCACCAATGCGGGCGCCGTATCGCTCGCGTCGCTCTCCGCCAGCGGCACGTCCACCATCGGCGTGACGATCGACGCGGCCAACGACACCCATACCAGCTATGACATTGCGGGTGCGGCAACTTTCGCCAGCGGTTCGAAGGTGAAGGTAAACCTGACCGAGGTCAGCGGATCGGAAGGCGACTATGTCATCGTCCGCGCCGGATCGCTGAACGGATCGCCGACCCTGTCGAGCACCACCGACCTCCCCTATATGTTCAAAGGCTCGGTAAGCAGCGACAGCACGGCCGGCACAGTGACGCTATCGGTTGCCGCGAAGAGCGTGTCCGAACTCGGCCTCAGCGGCTCGGTCGCGCGCGCCTATTCGGCCATCTTCAACGCGCTCGACAACGACAGCGACATAGCCGGCGCCTATCTGGCGATTGCCGATGGCGGCACGCTGAACGCCAATCTGCGCCAGATGCTGCCCGACCATGCCGGCGGCACGTTCGAGGCGGTGACGGCGGGTTCGCGGGCGACCGCGCGCATCTTGTCCGACCCCAATGGCGTCTACCGCACCAAGGATGGCCGCCTCGGCTTCTGGTTGCAGCAGGTCGCCTTCGGCAGCGCCAAGAGCGTCGGGAGCACCGCCTCCTATGACATCAACGGCTGGGGCGCTGGCGGCGGTGTCGAATATCTCACCGATCTCGGCGCGTTCGGCGGATCGCTCGCCTATATCCATGGCAGCGATTCCACCGGCAGTTCCAACAATGCAGTCGATTCCGACCAATATGAACTGGCGGCGCATTGGCGTGGCCAATGGGGTCCGCTGCTGGCCTTCGCGCGCCTGTCGGCGGCGGCGATCAACTTCTCGGGCACCCGCCATTTCGAAAATGGCGACGTCATCCGCACGGCCAATGGTAAGTGGGACGGCAAGCTCTACTCCGCCACGGCCGGGGCGTCCTACCAGTTCCAGATGGGCCGCTTCGGCCTGCGTCCGGCGGTGGGTATCGACTATTATCGCCTGAAGGAGGACGGCTATGCCGAAACCGGCGGCGGCGATGCCTTCAACCTGACTGTCCTTGGCCGCACCAGCGATGAAACGACCGCCAACGGCACGGTGACGGCAGGCTACGACTTCGGCGCGCTCAACCCGGCTGACGGCTGGCTGCGTCTGGAACTGGAAGGTGGACGTCGTCAGATCATCGGCGGATCGCTTGGTTCCACCACCGCCTATTTCAAGGGCGGCGATCGCTTCACCCTGGTGCCCGAAGACCGCACCAATGGCTGGACCGGCCGCGCGCGCCTCTACGGCGGCACCGACAGTTTCCGCATCGGCGGAGAGTTCGGGGCGGAGGAACAACAAAATCACGTCGCCATCTCATTCCGGGCGACGGTTAACTTCATCCTGTGACGTCTGACTGATGAACAGGCGGGCCACACCCCACAGACCCTCCCGGTCCGCCCGTTTCGCTCCGGCAGCAAACCCTCCCCAAGGGCGCCGGGCATAAAAGAGGGGCGTCGCTGGTCCCCCCGGCGGCGCCCCTTATTTCTAATGCGTAAAGAATCTCAGCGCTTGACCGGTACCAATTGCGCACTCGCGACCAACGCCTGCGCCGACGCAGCACCTGCATCGAAATAATGGATCACCGGTGCCTCATAGGTGATCATGTAGAGCTTGCCGTCGATGATGGCGCCGTCGGCCACGCCCTTGCGCCGGACCTCCTCGCCCTGGACAACGAAATTATAGGTGAAGTGAAAACCGGGATTGCCAGCGAAACTGGCCGGCTCGATCGTGTCGATCGCCATCAGCGACGTGCCGATCGACACGCGGTAGCTGCTCTCGAACAGTAGGGCGATATCCGGCGCCAGCATGGTCGAAGAAAAGCGCGGCAGCGGATCGGTCTTTTTCTTCGCGTCACGAAACAGCGTCGTGTCGTTGGCGATGCCGCCATAGAAGGTCACATCGTTCAGCGACAGTCCATCCAGTGTCCAGCTTTCCGCATTGCGACCCGGCCGGGCGCCCAGCCGATTCCAGTCGATACCGGGCGTTACCGTCAGACCTGATTTCGCCACGGCGACGGCCGTTCCGCTGGGCATCAGCTTGTAACCGGCAGTCGCCGGCGTGGTGACAGCCAAGGCCAGCAGGGCGGCGGCCGTCCATCCAGATTTCATACGCATCGTCAATTCACTCCCGCCATCATGGCAATCATCGCCCGGTCCGGGGCGTCAGGCTTACGGACAAGATAGGTTTTGAGGGCTTCGCGGCCGCCATCGGCATCCCCCGACCGCAACAACGCAAGTCCCAGGCCGCGCCAGCTTTCGACCGGGGCGCCTGCTTCGGCGCAGGCCTTCCGATAATAGCCCGCCGCTGCCGTCAGGTCGGTCGCGGTCCCGCGCGTACGATATAATTCACCCCGAGCGTAGCTGAGTGCGGGCGTCCAGCCCTGATCGGCCAGATGACCGATCAGATATTCCGTCGCCCCGAAATCGTTGAGCTTGATCTGGTCGTCGATCAGCGATGGCCAGAAACTGGCGAGCGCGGTTCGATACGCATCCCGATGGATGGCCATTCCATGCGGCGTCTTCAACGCGGATGCCTGCGCGCTAAGCGCCGCCACCCTGTCCGCGCTGGGGGGATGCGACGCGAACAGGCCACCGGTCCGATCCTTCCGGCTCTTCATCCGCCGGGCAACCGCTGTCGCGTCCGCCTCCGCCCGGAACTGTTCCCAGATGCGGCTCGCAGCCATGGGATCATATCCAGCCTTCGCCAGCAGCGTCACCGATCCGGCGTCGGCCGCAGCTTCCTGATCGCGGGAAAATTCCATGATCGCGGAAATCTGTCCCAGCGCGACCAGTGCGCCGACGAGTCCGAACATCGCGAAGAACGTGGCCGAAGCCGCTTTATCCCGCGCCTGCCGGAACAGCTGGAGCGAATGGCGGTCCGCATAATGGCTATATTCATGCGCCAGTACGGCCGCCAGTTGCGCCTCGTCGCGAGTACGCAGCAACAGGCCGGACCAGAGCTGCATCATGCCATTGGGCGCGATGTTCGCGTTGAAATAGGGCGTGCGCATGATGTAGATGCGCACCTCTCCGCAACGCGGACCGACCGTGCGGCAGAAAACGTCCCGGACATAGGCGTTGAGCGCTGCGTCACGGATCACGAAATTGGATGTCCTGAGCTTGCGCTCCGCCTCGTCCATCTGCATCCACAGGCCGCGCTCATCCTTGTCCTGCGGCTGGTAGGGACCGGCCGTGACGACGATGGGCGGTTGCTCCGCACCCTGTGCGACGGCAGGCGCCAGAGACTGCGCCAGCGTCGTGGCCAGAGTGGCCGCCTTAACCAGACGGCTGAGCCTCATTTGGTGGCGCTTACCGGCACGGCCGCCGGGACCACACGACCGGGGAAGCCGTCAAGCAACTGACCGACACGCTTGTCGGCGCCTTCGGCCGTCCGCACATCGCCGCCCATCTGGGGATCGGCGTTGAACCAGATCACGTCGCCACTCTTCAGGTCCACCAGCCCCGCATAGCCGATATGGACGCCGGGTATGATCGCAACGCCCAGCATGGCGCCGAAAATCTGCGCCGTCTTGCGTCCCGCCGACCCGTAGGCGTCGTGGGTGAAGAAGAAGAGCGCATAGTCGGCGCCGGTCATCTGGGCGATACGCTGCGTGCCGGCACCCAGCGTCCAGTCGAACGTCTCGCGCTTGGTCGGCAGGCGCTGGCCCACGAACAATTTATGGATCTGGATCGACTGCGCGACCGCGCGGAACAAGGCCCGGTATTCGGCCAGATAGGCGCCATCATCGCCATCGGGATCGGCGGCAAAGACGATCTTCGCACCCGAAACCGTATCGTTGCGGCGCATGGCTTCCTCGATCAGGCTGCGCGCGCTGCCCGTCCAGTCGGCATTGGGTTCATCCACTCCGCCCGCCGTCAGCGTGCCGACCTGCACCTCCGGCCGGAAAACCACGATGGTCGGCTGATGATCGGTCGGGAAAGCAAAGTCCGGCCTGATCGCGGACCGTTCCTGCGCGCTGGCAGTGGCACACAGGCAGAACAACAGGACGGCCACAGCCGCCCGAATGGCACCCTTCATCCTTAAAACCCCCCAAGAGACTCAGGCGACACCCCCCGGCGTCGCCCGTTCTCAAGGGGTTATCTTACAGAATAAATGTCAGGCAAGCGCCTTCTTCACCAGTTCGTTGACGACCTGTGGGTTGGCCTTGCCCTGCATCGCCTTCATCGTCTGACCGACGAAGAAGCCGAACAAGGCTTCCTTGCCCGCCTTATACTGCTCGACCTTGTCGCCATTCTTGGCGAGCACATCGGCCACCGCTGCCTCGATCGCGCCGGTGTCGCTGGTCTGTTTCAGACCCTTTTCCTCGACGATCTTGCCAGGCTTGTCGCCCGTTTCCAACATGATCTCGAACACCTGCTTGGCGATCGTGCCGCTGATCGTGCCATCGGCAACCAGCGCCAGCAATTCGGCGCCTTCCTCTGGGCTTACCGGGCTATCTTCCAACGACTTGCCAATGCGGTTGAGCGCGCCATAGAGTTCCGACAGCAACCAGTTGGCCGATGCCTTGGCGACTTCGCCCTCGCTCTTCTTCTGGATGCGCGCGCCTTCGGCCAGCAGCGCCTCGAACCAGCGCGCCGTGTCGGCGTCGGCGGTCAGGGTCGCGGCGTTATAGGCGGACAGGCCCAGATCGCCTTCATAGCGCGCGCGCTTGGCGTCGGGCAGTTCGGGCAACGACTGGCGGCATGCCTCCAGGAAGGCATCGTCCAGCTCCAGCGGCAACAGGTCGGGATCGGGGAAGTAGCGATAGTCGTGCGCATCTTCCTTCGATCGCATCGACCGCGTCTCGTTGCGATCCGGATCGTAGAGGCGCGTTTCCTGCACGATCTTGCCGCCGGCTTCCAGCACATCGACCTGACGGTTCGCCTCATGCTCGACCACGGCCATCACGAAGCGAACCGAGTTGACGTTCTTCGTCTCGGTGCGGGTACCGAACTCTTCGCCCGGACGACGCACGGAGACGTTGACGTCGGCGCGCATCGAACCCTGGTCCATATTGCCGTCGCACGAGCCGACATAGCGCAGAATGGTCCGCAGCTTCGACAGATAAGCCCCTGCTTCGGCAGGAGAACGCATGTCCGGCTTCGACACGATTTCCATCAGCGCCACGCCCGACCGGTTGAGGTCGACATAGGAGCTGGTCGGATGCTGGTCGTGCATCAGCTTGCCGGCGTCCTGCTCGACATGGATGCGCTCGACGCCGATCCGCTTGGTGCTGGCTTCGGGGTTCTTCTCGTCCAGCACGATGTCGATCGCGCCTTCACCCACGATCGGGTGATAGAGCTGGCTGATCTGATAGCCCTGCGGCAGATCGGCATAGAAATAATTCTTGCGGTCGAAGCGCGACCATTTGTTGATCTGCGCGTCGATCGCCATACCGGTGCGCACCGCCTGGCGGATGCACTCCTGATTGGGCACGGGCAACATGCCGGGCATGGCCGCGTCGATCAGCGACACCTGCGTGTTTGGTTCCGCGCCGAACGCCGTCGCGGCGCCCGAAAACAGCTTCGCGTTCGACGTCACCTGCGCATGGACTTCCAGGCCGATCACGACCTCCCACTCGCCGGTTGCGCCCTGGATGCGATAGGTTGCGTCGGTCATGTTATCGCTCCAAATACCTCAATGTGTCCTCAATCTCAGCTCGCAAGAAAGCTTCGTCCGGGCCTGTGACGGCGAAGTGATTGAACATCCGCCTTATGTATTCTTTTCGCTCAGGAAACTTTCGCAACTCATAGATAATTGCGCCTGTTTCGAAGCCATATTTGTTGGGATCTCCAAGTCGCTCTGTCAAAGTACGAAATTTTTGAAATTGATCGTACTCCTGCTTGCGTCTCTCATTATTCACATGCTGTGCAGCGGACCATGCCAATACCGCAAACGGTATAACAAGACCGAGCCAGGCGATAACCTGATCCCATGTGTAATGCATCTTACCACCACTTGTCCGGCCGCGCCGTGAAGCCAGCCCGTTCTTCGATCGCGAGGCTCGCGTTCAGCACGGTCTGCTCATCCAGCGCCTTGCCGATGATCTGCAAGCCGATCGGAAGACCCGCCGAATCCAGCCCGCCCGGCACCGCCATCGCCGGCAGCCCCGCCAGCGAAGCCGGCACGGTGAAGACGTCGTTCAGATACATGGCCAGCGGATCGGCCTGCTTCTCACCCAGCGCGAACGACGCGCTCGGCGCGGTCGGCGTCAGCAGCAGGTCGCACTTCTCAAACGCCAGTTCGAAATCGCGCGCGATCAGAGCCCGAACCTTCTGCGCCTGCGTGTAATAGGCGTCATAGAAGCCCGCCGACAGCACATAGGTGCCGATCATGATGCGGCGCTTGACCTCCGGCCCGAAACCGGCGGCGCGGGTTGCGGCATACATGTCCTGCAAGCCCGCCCCATCGGGCAGGTCGCGCTGGCCATACCGCACGCCGTCATAGCGGGCGAGGTTCGACGAAGCCTCGGCAGGCGCAATGATATAATAGGTCGGCAGCGCGTACTTGGTATGCGGCAGCGACACGTCCACCACTTCGGCGCCCGCATCCTTCAGCCATTCGATGCCGCGATCCCACATGGCGGAGATTTCGGCGTTCAGGCCATCGGGGCGATATTCCTTGGGAATACCAACCTTCTTGCCTTTGAGATCGCTCGACAAATTGGCTTCCCACTGCGGCACCGACAGATCGAGGCTGGTCGAATCCTTGGGATCGAAGCCCGACATCACCTCCAGCAGGATCGCATTGTCGCGTACCGTCCGCGCCATCGGCCCGGCCTGGTCCAGCGACGAGGCGAAGGCCACGATCCCCCAGCGCGAGCAGCGGCCATAGGTCGGCTTGATGCCGCTGATGCCGGTGAAGGCAGCCGGCTGGCGGATCGAACCGCCGGTGTCGGTGCCGGTCGCCGCCGGGCAGAGCCGCGCGGAAATCGCCGACGAAGAACCGCCCGAGGAACCACCCGGCGCCAACGCGGCATTACCACCGTCATTGCGCCGCCAGGGCGAGATCACATTGCCATAATAGCTGGTCTCGTTCGAAGACCCCATGGCGAACTGGTCGAGATTCAGCTTGCCGAGCATCCCCGCACCGGCCGCCCACAGCTTGCCCGACACGGTCGATTCATAGGTCGGCACGAAGCCTTCCAGCATGTGGCTGGCGGCGGTCGTCTGCACGCCCTGCGTGCAGAAGAGATCCTTCATGCCGATCGGCACGCCGGCCAGCGCGCCCAGCGTTTCACCGGCGGCCTTGGCCTTGTCTGCCGCATCGGCCGCTTCCAGCGCCTTTTCCGGCGTTTCCACGATGAAGGCGTTCAGCGCCTTGGCAGCAGCGACGTTGGCGTTGAACGCGCTCGCCACTTCGCGCGCCGAAAAATCGCCCGCGCGGAAGCCGTCGCGGATTTCCGCAACGGTAAGATCAGTCAAAGCGCTTTTGTCTGTAGAATTTGGCATTATTCGATCACCTTGGGCACCGCGAAGAAGCCATGTTCGGCCTGCGGCGCATTGGCCAGCACCTTGTCACGCACATTGCCGTCGGAAACGACATCGTCGCGCAGGCGTTGATGGTTGGGGATGACGGCCGTCATCGGCTGCACGCCGGACACGTCCACCTCGCCCAGTTGCTCCACCCAGCCAAGGATGTTGTTGAGTTCGGGCACCATGGCTTCCGCTTCCGCATCCGTCACCGAAATGCGCGAAAGGCTGGCGATCTTTTTCACGGTCTGAAGGTCTATCGACATGGGCCAAGCCGCTAGCACCCGCACCTGCCCGCTTCAAGCAGGTTTAGAGTTGGCGAGGGAATGTGAACGGCCCGCTCCCCTGCCCGGCTACCCAACGACAGTGTAATATTGGTGGCCGGGTGGGGGAGCGGGCCGGTGCGGCATTCAAAATGCGCGCTGTCGCGTATTTTCAAACAGACTCTCCGCCCCTTGCGCCCATCCCATCCATGCGCCAGACAGACGGGACAATTTCGGAGAGTGTGGGTGGCGCGCAAATTTCTCTATGTCATCGCGACCTTGGTGGTGCTGGTGATCGCCGCGCTGCTGGTCTACCGGGTCTGGGGCATGCAGTTGATCCGGATGGTGATGGTGCCGCGCGAATCCTTCAGCCAGCTTCAGCCGCTCCCCGCCGACGCCTATGTCGACGCGACCATGTGGATCGCGCGTCCCGATATAGAGAAGGATAATCCGGCGCTCTGGACGCCCGCCGGCGTGACGACCCCAAAAACCGCGCCAAAGGCCGCCATCTTCTTCATCCACCCGACCAGCTACATCACCACCTTCGGCGACTCCCACTGGAACGCCCGGCTGGACGACAAGGATGCCGACGCCACCGCCCGCCGCTTCGTGATGAGCCAGGCCAGCGCCTTCAACGCCGCAGGGACCGTCTGGGCGCCGCGCTATCGCCAGGCCAATTACGGCGCCTTCCTGACCGACAAGCCCGCCGGCGACCAGGCGCTCGCCGCCGCCTATCACGACGTCGCGCAAGCGTTCGCCGCCTTCGTGAAGGCCAATCCCACCGGCCCGCTTATTCTGGCCGGCCACAGCCAGGGATCGCGCCACCTGCTGCAACTGCTGCGCGAACAGGTGGCGGGCAAGCCCGTCGCCGACCGCATCGCCGCTGTCTATGCCGTGGGCTGGCCAGTGTCGGTGGAGGCGGACCTCCCCGCGCTGGGTCTCCCCGCCTGCGCGCGGCAGGATCAGGCCCACTGTATCGTCAGCTGGCAAAGCTACGCCGAACCGGCCGATCCCTCCGCCGTGGTCGAAAGCTTCGAGCGCAAGACCGGCTATACCGGCAAACCCCGCAAGGGCACGCACATGCTCTGCACCAACCCGATCACCGGCGCCTTCAACGGCAAGGCGCCCGCCAGCGCCAATAAAGGCACGCTCGATGCGCGGGAGGAAGGCAAGCCGCCCAAGCTCGTCACCGGCGTCGTCCCCGCCCGCTGCGACACCAGCGGCGTATTGATGATCGGCGAGCCGGTCGACATGGGGCCATTCACACTCCCCGGCAACAATTACCATGTCTATGACTACAGCCTGTTCTGGGGCAATGTGCGCGAGGATGCGCAGAAAAGATTGGCGGCCTTCCTAAAGAAGTGACTCCGGCCTCAAGAAGTGACAGGGGCAACCCATGACACTGGTTACAATGGATCGCGTGGCCTTTCGCGAGGCGCTCCCGCAGGGCGGGCGACTGATCGGCATGGATGTCGGCACCAAGACGATCGGGCTTGCGCTCTGCGACGCCGCCTGGACGATCGCCAGCCCCGCCTACACCGTCACGCGGGGCAAATTTTCCAAGGACAAGATCGGCCTCGCCGCCTTCATCGAACAGCAGCAGGTGAAGGGCATCGTCATCGGCCTGCCGCTGAACCTGGACGGCACCAATTCGCCGCGCAGCCAGGCCAGCCGCGCCTTTGCCCATAATGTCTCGGACCTTGGCTGTCCGGTCCTGCTCTGGGACGAACGCTGGTCGACCCAGGCCGTGACCCGTACCCTGCTCGAAGCCGACGCCAGCCGCGCCCGCCGCGACGAACTGGTCGACAAGCTCGCCGCCAGCTACATATTGCAGGGCGCGATCGACGGGCTGGTGGCCGGACTGGAGTGATTATCTGACCATGCATCCCCGGAAACGTCTCTACGCCGTCGCGATCGCCGCCTGCGGACTTTTTCCCGTCTCGGCCCATGCCGGCTTCTACAGCGGCGACGAGTTGTACGCGGTCTGCACGGCCGAAAAGGGCGGCAAGGATTATTTCGAGAAGAGCTATGAATGCCTTGGCTATATCAGCGGCGCCGTCGATGCCTTCAACACGACGCGGGAGGTCAACAAGCTTAAAAGCTGTATCCCCGGCGATGTGACGATCAGCGAGCTTCGGTCCGTCACGGTCGATTATCTGGGCAAGAACCCGATCGACCGCCAGAAATCGGCCTCCTCGCAGGTCTTCGCCGCAACCCGCAAGGCCTGGCCCTGCCCCGCCGCCAAGAAGGTGATAAAAAAGAAGGTCGTGAAAAAGAAACCCTAGCGCGGTCGTCATGGTCCGGAACGACGGCCATCGGTCGATCATCCGCCCATGCTGTCCTACAGCGCCGGCGCCTGCTATATTTCGCTCGGCTCTTTCCATCGTCTGGCATCCCACTTTCCGATAGGATCGGGCTGGCGCAACAAAATGTCGAAATCTGCGGGAAATATGCGAAGTTAAGCGGCGCAAATCCTATTTTCGCGCCGACGCACCTTCACCCCTCGAAGGCCGCGATGATCGGGCAAGGCCCGTCTTCCGAGGCGTGGCATTGCCGGGCGAGGCGCTCCAGCGCACCCCTCGCCGCTTGTAGCTCGGCAATCTTCACGTCCAGCGCCGCGATCCGCTCCGCCGCCAGTTCGCGCGCCCGCGCCCTGTCCTGCCCGGCATCGAGGTGCAGCAGTTCGCCGATCTGCTCCAGGGTGAAGCCCGCTCCCTGCGCCGACCGGATGAAGGCCAGCCGCCGCGCATCCGCTGCGCCGTAGCGGCGAATGCCCTCTCCCCGCTCCGGCGTGGCGAGCAGGCCGCGCCGCTGATAGTAGCGCACCGTCTCCACCCCGACCCCGCCGGCTTTGGCCAGCGCGGAAATCGTCATGCTCATCCCTTGACTCCGGACCATGGTACGGACCCTATATGAGCTGCATCCAGAAGTGATTTCAAGTCGGACGGATCATCCGACGCCTGGGAAATCACGGAAAATGAACGACATTGCCAAGGATGCGACGATGACCAGCACCGCCCCGAAAAGCGCCAACCTCCACCGCATGGTGATGCCCGGCCACACCTGCCCCTATGGCGTAAAGGCGCGCTGGCTGCTCAAGCGCCACGGCTATCGGATCGAGGACCACTGGCTGACGACCCGCGCGGAAACCGATGCCTTCAAGGCGCAGCATGATGTGAAGACCACGCCGCAAATCTTCATCGACGGCCAGCGGATCGGCGGCCATGACGATCTGCGCCGCTATCTCGGCCTCAAGGTAAAGGATGCCAGGGCGACCAGCTATGTGCCGGTGCTGGCCGTATTTGCTGTTGCGGCGCTTCTGGCGCTGGCGGTCAACTGGCTGACCTTTCTGCCGCTCCTGTCCTTCATGACGCTGGAACGGTTCGTCGCGATCGCGATGATGCTGCTCGCGGTGCTGAAATTGCAGGATGTGGATCGGTTCGCGACCATGTTCCTCAACTATGACCTGCTCGCCCGCCGCCTGCCGCCCTACGGCCTAGCCTATCCCTTCCTCGAACTGGGCGCCGGCATGCTGATGCTGACGCGGGCGCTGGACTGGCTCTCCATCCCGGTCGCGCTCTTCATCGGCGGCATCGGAACCGTATCGGTGTTCAAGGCGGTCTATCTGGAAAAGCGCGAACTCAAATGCGCCTGCGTCGGCGGCAACAGCAATGTGCCCTTGGGCTTCGTCTCACTGACCGAGAATGTGATGATGGTGGCGATGGCCCTGTGGATGCTGGCAGGCATCCACTGAACCAAAAGCGCGGATGGTCGCGGGGGTCCGCTGACGCACGGGGGTATGAACTACTCCCCGTCCCGCCCATAAACGTCCGGCAGGAACTGCACGCCCTGTGCGGTCGGCACGGCGGTCAGGTAGGTGAGGTAGACCGGCACCGGCTGCGACAGAGGGACATGCTGTTCGGGCTTGTCCCCGTCCGCGCTGAGCGTCTTGCCGAAGAACCAGCGGCCAAGGCGCTGCGCATCTTCCAGCCGGACGCAGCCATTGCTAAAATGCCGGTCCTCCTTGGCGAACAGGTTCCGCTGCGGCGTGTCGTGCAGATAGATGCCAAGGTCATTGGGGAACATGAACTTGACCTTCCCCATCGCATTGTCGCTGCCCGGCAACTGGCGCACCCGCACCTCCTGCCGGCCGGCCGCCACCGCATCCCAGTCGATCGCGCTTTGCGCCAGCGGCGCGGGATTAGCGCTCCAGTCGGCCAGCGCTTCGTAGCGCATCGCCTTGAGCGACCCGCCGCCAAGGATCTTGGGCGCAACCTTGCGCTCGACCAGATCGGGCGGAATGTTCCAATAGGGATTGAGCGTCGCATAGCGGATCATGCCCGCCATCAGCGGCGTCTGCGTCTCCTTCGTGCCAGCAACGACCTTCATCGTGCCGTCGAGCGCACCTTTGCTATAGTACCAGAGCCGGGCCGAGGCAGCGTCCACCACCACATGGCGCGTCCAGGGGCCGGGAAGCAACCGCGCCCGTTCCAGATTGAGCGTCAGCAGCCGGGCATAGCGCTGTGGCCCCTCATTGAGGGCGGAGATGGTCATGGCGCCCGCGACACCATCGGGCTTCAGCCCATGGTCGGCCTGAAACGCCTTCACTTTCGCAACCAGCGCCTTGTCATAGGGTCCGCCGTCGATCAGTCCCAGCCTCTGGCGGAGCGCAGCAATTCCGGTACCCTTGCCGCCGGGACGCATCTTCACGCCTTCGGGCACGACGACGTCCGGTAGATCACCCCATTTTTGGAGGTAGCTGTCCCTGGCATTGCGCAACTTCGTGTAGAGCGGACTCATCCAGCCGGCGCTCTGGACATAGTCGGTCAGCGACGGTGCCAGCGCGGCGGCGCGCAAAATGTCCGATGGATCAGCGTCGCGCGGTTCGATTTCCTTGTCGAGATAGCGGATCTTCACGCCCCTCGTGGGCCGGCGCATGTCGGCGACAAGGCTGGCGAAGCTGCGCGACAGGGCAAGGTCGGCGCGCGCCAACGCCTTGGGCGTCGGAGCAGCATTCGTTTCCCCGATCAAGCGTCGAAGGTCATCCGGATCATAGTTGCGCGGCTTGAGCCCATCAGCCTCGCTCTTGTCGATGAGGGCGAGCAACGCATCGGCCTGCGGCCCGACCCGCCCCTTTTCCACCCAGAGCGGCCAATAGCCGCGAGGCGCGTAGAAATCCTTGTATTTCCCGCCCACCTGCGCACGGATTTCCGCGCCGATGCTCGACCTTTCGGCCTGTCCGGCATCAGGCTGCGCCAGCACCGTTTGCGGCAATGTTGCGGCGATCAGCAGGCTGGTGAATAGCGTGAGGGCGCGGCGGACGTGCCGCGCCCGAAAGAGGGGATGGATCAGCCGCGTTCTCCCCGGCGGGGCGGCAGCGGGGGCGGCGGCGGCGGACAGGGCGGCCCCTGGATCGCATGATAAATGCCGTCGGCGGTATAATAGCCGTCGATGATGCCATCGCCGTCGCGATCGGCCGCGACGGTGCCGGCCACAGCGCCTGGGCCGACGGGCGGCGCACTCGTCACCGGAGCCTCATTCTTCGAGCAGGCGCTCAAGGCCATCAGCCCGGCCGCAGCCAAAGCCACATATCTGAATTGCATATACTCTCCCTGGACGCAAAACGGCAGAACCGCCCGGCGCCGCCAGACCTCTCACCGCATCAAAGCGCGGCGGTAGGCCAACGTTTAACTTTGCGAAACGAATCCATTACTCGATCGAAATGACGGCCAATGGTGCATGAACAGCGCCCGACCGTTGTCAGTTCACCCAGTCGGCCGATGCGATCCCCTGCGCGTAAAGCAGCACCGACAGGTCCCCATGAACGATCTCGGCAGCGGCCGCCGCGCGGGTCTTGGGCTTGGCGTGATAGGCGACGCCCAGCCCTGCCCCCTCGATCATGGGGATGTCGTTGGCGCCGTCGCCGACCGCCAGCGTCAGCGCGCGGTCGATGCCGCCTGCAATCGCCGCTTCCAGTTCCGCCCGCTTGCGCGCGGCGTCGACGATCGGGGTGGTCACGGTGCCCAGCATTGTGCCGTCGGAGATTTCCAATACATTGGCGACATTCGCGTCGAAGCCAATTTCCTCCGCCACCGGCCCTGTGAAGCGGGTGAAGCCGCCCGATACCAGCAGCGTCGTAGCGCCGCGCGCCTTCATGGTGCGGACCAGCGCCTTCGCGCCACCCATGATGACCACGCGCTCTTCGCGGCACTGGTCGATGGCGCTGTCGGCCAGCCCCTTGAGCAGCGCAACGCGCTCATGCAGCGCGCCCGCGAAGTCGAGTTCGCCGCGCATCGCGCGTTCGGTGATCTCCGCGATCTGCGGCTTGATCCCGGCATAGTCGGCCAGTTCGTCAATGCACTCGACAGTGATCATGGTCGAATCCATGTCGGCGATCAGCAGCTTCTTTTCGCGCCCTTCGAGCGGCTGGACGATCACGTCCAGCTTGTCGCCCACATCGGTCAGCGCCGCGCGGGCGGCGACCGGGTCGACGTCAAAGAAGATATCGGCAGCCTTGTCCACGTCGAGCCAGGCGGCTTCGCCCGGCTGGCAGCCGGCGTTGCGGAGCCGTTCGACGGCGTCGTCAATATCCCCCTGCCCCATCGAGCCACTTGCCACTAAGGTCGCGACGAACATGAACACTCCTGAAACCGATCCGGGCGAATCCCGCCCCCGCGTCGCGCTTATTGCCGGGCCAACCGCCAGCGGCAAGAGCGCGCTCGCCATTGCGCTCGCCAAAGCAGCCGACGGCATCGTCATCAACGCCGACGCCAGCCAGGTCTACGCCGACCTTGCCATATTGTCGGCTCGCCCCTCCGCCGAGGAAATGGGCGACGTGCCCCATCGTCTGTTCGGCCATATCGACGGCGCGGAAGCCTGCACCGCGCCACGCTGGGCGGCCGAGGCCAAGGCGGAGATCGACGCTGCCCATAAAGCCGGCAAGCTGCCCGTGCTGGTCGGCGGAACCGGCCTCTATATCCGCACCCTGCTCGACGGGATCGCGCCGGTGCCGGAGATCGATCCCGCCATTCGCGCCTCAGTGCGCGCCATGCCGGTGGCTGACGCGCATGAAGCATTGGGCCGCGAAGACCCTGAAGCCGCCGCCCGGCTCGCCCCGGCCGACACGACCCGCGTGGCTCGCGCGCTGGAGGTAGTGCGCTCCACCGGCAAACCGTTGAAGCAGTGGCAGCAGCACAAGGCCGGCGGGATTGGCGACCGCATCGCCCTGTCGCCGATGATCCTGCTGCCGCCGCGCGACTGGCTGATCGACCGGTGCGACCGGCGTTTCGCGATGATGATGGAGGGCGGCGCGATCGAGGAGGTCGAGATGCTGCTGACCCGCGACCTCAACCCCGACCTGCCGGTTATGCGGGCGATCGGCGTGCCCGAGATCGCGGCCTTCATCAAAGGCGACAGCGATCTGGACAATGTCATCGCGAAAGGCAGCCTTGCCACCCGCCAATATGCCAAGCGCCAATATACCTGGTTCTCCAATCAACCGCCCGACAGCTGGCCGCGCGAACGGAGAGAGATTGATGACAAAATAGCCAGTGAATTAGCAACTAAATTACAACAATAGTGCTTGACCTGTCATTTTCTGTCCACTAGAGGCAGGCGCCTTGCCATCAAAGGCGCGGGGGCGCAAAGCACCCGACTTGCATCAACGGAGGAGTATCATCGTGGCCGAAAAGAGCGGCGCGGACATATTGGTCGAATGCCTGGTCGATCTGGGCGTCGAAGTCGTGTTCGGCTATCCGGGCGGCGCAGTGCTGCCTATCTATGACGCGCTCTACAATCATCCCACGATCAAGCATGTGCTAGTCCGTCATGAGCAGGGCGCGACCCACATGGCGGAGGGCTATGCCCGGTCCACCGGAAAGCCCGGCGTCGTGCTCGTCACGTCCGGCCCCGGCGCGACCAATGCCGTCACCGGCATTACCGACGCGCTGATGGATTCGATCCCGATGGTCGTCATCACCGGCCAGGTTCCCACGCAGCTGATCGGCACCGACGCCTTCCAGGAAGCGGACACGATCGGCATCACCCGCCACTGCACCAAGCATAATTATCTGGTGAAGACGCCGGGCAAGCTGGCCGAAGTCATTCATGAAGCGTTCCATATCGCCACCACCGGCCGCCCCGGCCCGGTCGTCATCGACATTCCCAAGAATGTCCAGATCGCGACGGCGCCCTATGCGAAGCCGGAACTGAAGGTCCATGCCAGCTATCATCCGCAGACCAAGGCGGATGCAGCAGGAATCGACGCGGCGGTCGAGATGCTGGCCGCAGCCGAGCGCCCGATCCTCTACACCGGCGGCGGCGTCATCAACAGCGGCCCGCAGGCGACCGCACTGCTGCGCGAACTGGCAGCACTGACCGGTGCGCCCGTCACATCCACGCTGATGGGCCTGGGCGCCTTCCCCGCCTCGTCCGACCAGTGGATGGGCATGCTGGGCATGCACGGCACCTATGAAGCCAACTGGGCGATGAACCAGGCGGACCTGATCCTGTGCGTCGGCGCCCGCTTCGACGACCGCGTTACCGGCCGGCTGGACGCCTTCGCGCCCAACAGCCGCAAGATCCACATCGATATCGATCGCAGCTCGATCAACAAGATCGTCGAAGTCGATGTCGCGGTGGTCGCCGACGTCGCCAGCGCGCTGGACGACATCATCTCGCTATGGAAACAGCGGGGCCACCAAAAGGCCGACCTGACCGAATGGTGGGCGCGGATCGCCGGCTGGCGCGCGCGCAAAAGCCTGGACTATGCCGAAAACGGTACGGAGATCATGCCGCAGCGCGCGATCGCCGATCTGTACAAGGCGTGCCAGGCGACCGGCAAGGATGTCATCATCACCACCGAAGTCGGCCAGCATCAGATGTGGGCGGCGCAGCATTTCGGGTTCGACGCGCCCAACAAGTGGCTGACCTCCGGGGGTCTGGGCACCATGGGCTATGGCTTCCCGGCGGCGATCGGCGCGCAGATGGGCAATCCCGGCAGCCTCGCCATCTGCATCGCCGGCGACGCATCGGTCCAGATGAACATTCAGGAACTGGGCACCGCGACCCAGTATCGTCTGCCGGTGAAGCTGTTCATCCTCAACAACGAATATATGGGCATGGTCCGCCAGTGGCAGGAACTGACCTATGAAAGCCGCTATTCCAACAGCTATTCGGACAGCCTTCCCGACTTCGTGAAGCTGGGCGAAGCCTATGGCTGGACCGGCATCCGTATCGAAGGGCCGCAGGAACTGGAGGCCGGCATCCGCCAGATGCTGGAAACGCCCGGTCCGGTGATCGTCGATTGCCGCGTAGCGAAGCTGTCCAACTGCTTCCCGATGATCCCGTCGGGCGCGGCCCATACCGAAATGCTGCTCGACCCCAGCCAGGTCGAAGGCGTCATGTCGGACGAGGCGAAGGCTCTGGTATGAGGGCGCTGATGTGACACAGCATCTCAAGCTCCGCATCCATGTCAACGAACCCTGGGATTTCGAACGGATTGCAGGGGTGGCGGAGCTGGGCGGTTGGACCATCGACCATGCCGACCCGGACAATGAAGAATGGGAAGTGCATCTGGACGAAGGGTTCGACTTTCACGAGCGGCATATCGGCACTTTGCTGGTCGGTCCGCGCTATGTGGGCGAGCATCTGTCACGGATGATGGATGCGGTGGCGGGCTTTCCGGTCCGCATTGCCTATCGGCAGGACGGCAACTGGCAGTTCGCCTTCGCCGCGATGATTTCGCAGCGCCACGATAAACCGGAAGATGACCGGGACGGGCGCGAAGACCAGGATAACGGGGCTATTTGATGCATATCCAGGAAGAGTTGAGCCAGCGGCACGTCCTGTCGCTGACCGTTTCCAACGAGGCCGGCATTTTGGCGCGCATCGCGGGCCTGTTCACCGCGCGCGGCTATAATATCGACAGCCTGACCGTGGCGGACATCACCGACGACCATGCGATCAGCCGCATCACCATCGTCACCGGCGGCCCGCCCAAGGTGATCGACCAGATCATCGCCCAGCTCGACCGGCTGGTGCCGGTGCACAAGGTGACGGACCTGACCGAAAACGGCCCCTTCGTCGAGCGCGAGCTGGCGCTGGTGAAGGTCGCGGGCACGGGCGAGGACCGGATCGAGGCGCTGCGCCTGGCCGACGTGTTCCGCGCCAAGGTGGTCGACACCACGATCGGGAGCTTCATCTTCGAGATCACCGGCACGACGGAGAAAATCGACAATTTCGTCGGCTTGATGCGCCAGATCGGCCTGGTCGAGGTCGGCCGCACCGGCGTCGTCGGCCTGATCCGCGGCAAGGAGCCGAACTGAGCATTTAACCCCTCTCCCGCCGGGAGAGGGAGGTCGAAAAGAGTCACTTGCCTCTTTTCGATACCGCAAAGCGGCGGGAGGGTGAGGGCAACAAGCCTCCCGCACAATTCTACCCCTCACCGCAAATCTAAGGCTCCGAAAGGCGCCAATCGGACTGAAAGAAGGAACGTCAAATGAAGGTGTATTACGACCGCGACGCGGACATCGGCCTGATCAAGGGCAAGAAGGTCGCCATTCTGGGCTATGGTTCGCAGGGCCACGCCCATGCGCAGAACCTGCGTGACTCGGGCGTCGCCGAAGTCGCGATCGCTCTCCGCGCCGGTTCGCCGAGCGCCAAGAAGGCCGAAGGCGCGGGCTTCAAGGTTCTGCCCAACGCCGAAGCCGCCGCATGGGCCGACGTGTTCATGATCCTGGCGCCCGACGAGCATCAGGCCGCCATCTACGCCGCCGACGTGCACGAAAATCTGCGCCCCGGCGCGGCGCTGGCCTTCGCCCACGGCCTCAACGTCCATTTCGGCCTGATCGAGCCGCGCAAGGATGTCGACGTCATCATGATCGCGCCCAAGGGCCCCGGCCACACCGTGCGCAGCGAATATCAGCGCGGCGGCGGCGTGCCCTGCCTGATCGCGATTCATCAGGATGCGACCGGCAACGCGCATGACATCGCTCTGTCTTACGCTTCGGGCGTCGGCGGCGGTCGTTCGGGCATCATCGAAACCAATTTCCGCGAGGAATGCGAAACCGACCTGTTCGGCGAGCAGGCGGTGCTGTGCGGCGGCGCCACCGCCCTGGTCCAGGCCGGTTTCGAAACCCTGGTCGAAGCCGGTTACGCGCCGGAAATGGCCTATTTCGAATGCCTCCACGAACTGAAGCTGATCGTCGATCTGATGTATGAGGGCGGCATCGCAAACATGCGCTATTCGATCTCGAACACCGCCGAATATGGCGACATCAAGACCGGCCCGCGTATCATCACCGAAGAAACGAAGAAGGAAATGAAGCGCGTCCTGGCCGACATCCAGTCGGGCCGCTTCGTGAAGGACTTCGTCCTCGACAATCGTGCCGGCCAGCCGGAACTGAAGGCGAGCCGCATCGCATCGCAGCGCCATCCGATCGAGGAAACCGGCGCCAAGCTGCGCGCGATGATGCCCTGGATCGGCGCCAACGCGCTGGTGGACAAGGAAAAGAACTGACGGCCACGTATCGGCCGTAACCCCGGCGCAGGCCGGGGTCCAGGGCGGCTGATGCTGAACGTTGAGCTAGGCCAGAACCGGAACGAACCGTTTCCGGTTACGGCTCTGGAACAATCGGGGGGCGCGGCATATTCTTGCCGCGCCCCTTGAGCGTTTTTCGGAGTCTTTTTTTCATGCGCAAATTCCTGATCCCCGCCGCCGCCCTGATCGCAATTGCCGGCGGCACCGTCGTCATCGCCCAGGGCACAGCGCCCGGCACCAAGGACGTCGCCAAGGTGACTGGCGGCACCTATCAGGTCGAACCGACCCACACCCAGATCGTCTTCGCCTACGACCATATGGGCTTCACCAACAATATGGGCGTCATCGCCATGCCGACCGGCACGCTGACGCTGGACAAGGCGAACCTGTCCGCGTCGAAGGTATCGATCGACGTGCCTGTCGCCAACCTGACCACCGGCATCCCCGCGCTCAACGAGCATCTTGCCAAGGCCGAATTCTTCGATGTAGCCAAATTCCCGAAGGCGACCTTCGTGTCAACCGGCGTAAAGCCCGACGGGGCGACTGGCGCAACCATCACCGGCAACCTGACCATCAAGGGCATCACCAAGCCGGTGACGCTGGACGCCGAATTCTATGGTGCGGGCGCCAATCCGATGAACAAGAAGGAAAATATCGGCTTCGTGGCGACCGGCACGATCAAGCGCAGCGATTTCGGCATGGGCATGGCCGTGCCGATCGTCGGCGATGCCATCGAACTGAAGATCATCGCCGCCTTCCAGAAATAAGCGGCGGCGCGACATTTTCCGATAAAATGCGGGGCCGGCTTGCATGCCGGCCCCGTTTTGCGTTAAAAGCCCCTCCATCATGCAGAGCCGCGCGCTTCTTACCCTGCTACGACTTACACGCCCTTAGGCGTGGCTTTTGTGCTGCCTTCCGGCTAAGGGCAGCGTCGATCCGCCTAAGGGCATTCATCACAGTCAAGTCGTACCTCGGGAGCGCCCCCTTCGGAATCACAGGCGTGTCCCGACCGTGAAGAAGTAGTTTGATCCCATGATGCTGACCGATCCCTCGCTGAAATATCGCCCCTTTCCTCAGGTGGACCTGCCCGACCGCCGATGGCCGTCGAACGTCATCACCAAGGCGCCGCGCTGGCTGTCGACCGACATGCGCGACGGCAACCAGTCGCTGATCGACCCGATGAACGCGGAAAAGAAGCGTCGCTTCTTCGACCTGCTGGTCAAGGTCGGCATCAAGGAAATCGAGGTCGGCTTCCCGGCAGCGGGTGCGACAGAGTTCGACTTCATTTCCGGGCTGGTGCGCGACGGCGCGATCCCCGACGATGTGATGCCGCAGGTGCTGACCCAGGCGCGCGAAGATCTGATCGGCACCACTTTCGAAAGCCTGCGCGGTGCGAAACAGGCGATCGTCCATGTCTACAACGCGATCTCGCCAGCCTGGCGGAACATCGTGTTCCAGATGGAACGGCCGCAAATCCGCGACATCGCGATCCACGCCGCCAAGCTGCTGCGTGACAATGCCGCCAGGCAGCCCGACACCGACTGGCATTTCGAATATAGCCCCGAAACCTTCTCGACCGCTGAGCTGGATTTCAGCCTGGAATGCTGCGAGGCGGTGATGGACATCCTGCAGCCGACGCCGGAACGGCCGCTGATCCTGAACCTGCCCGCCACCGTCGAGTGTGCGACGCCCAACATCTATGCCGACCAGATCGAATGGATCTGCCGCAACATTTCGCGCCGCGACAGCGTCGTGATCTCGCTGCACACCCATAACGACCGGGGCACCGGCGTGGCTGCGGCGGAACTGGGCATCATGGCCGGCGCCGACCGTGTCGAAGGCTGCCTGTTCGGCAATGGCGAGCGCACCGGCAATTGCGACCTGGTGACGGTGGCGCTGAACATGTACACGCAGGGCATCGACCCCGAACTGGACTTCAGCGACATCGACGAAGTCATCCAGACGGTCGAATATTGCAACCAGCTGCCGGTCCACCCGCGCCACCCCTATGCCGGCGAACTGGTGTTCACCGCCTTCTCCGGCAGCCATCAGGACGCGATCAAGAAGGGCTTTGCCGCGCAGGAAGCGCGCAACGACCTGATCTGGAACGTGCCCTATCTGCCGATCGATCCCAAGGATCTGGGCCGCGACTATGAAGCGGTGATCCGAGTCAATTCACAGTCGGGCAAGGGCGGCGTCGCCTGGGTGCTGCAACAGGACAAGGGCTTCAAGCTGCCCAAGAAGATGCAGGCGGACTTTTCGAAGGTGGTGCAGGCGCTGGCCGACCAGTCGAGCCGCGAACTCAACGCCGCCGATATCTCGGCTGCGTTCGAGAGCCATTATTGCCTGACGGGCGAGCAGGCCTACAGCCTGATCGACTATCATGAGGGCGGCGCGGCGGGCGATCGCATCTTCACCGGCAAGATCGCGCACAAGGGCGGCGAGCGTTCTATTTCCGGTCGCGGCAACGGGCTGATCTCGTCAGTGCTGGCCGCGCTGCGCGACGAACTGGGCGTGACACTGGAAGTCGCTGACTATAACGAACATGCGATCGGCGCAGGCACCGACGTGAACGCCGCCGCCTATGTCGAATGCCGCACGCCCGATGGCCGCACCGTCTTCGGCATCGGCACCGACAGCGACGTCGCGACCGCGTCGGTCAAGGCCGTGCTGTCGGCCGCGAACGGGATTGCGGTGCGGGGATAAAGGCAAACCGTTCGTCCTGAGTAGCCATTGAGCGAAGTCGAAATGGCGTATCGAAGGATGCTTCGATACGGGGCTTCGACAAGCTCAGCCCCTACTCAGCACGAACGGAAATTTTGGTTGCCTTACTTCGCCAAAGCCCGGACCACCCGGTCCCACTGCTCCAGCGACTCCCGGATGCCGGCCACCGGCACGCGCTCGTTCAGGCCATGAGCGAAGCCGTCCTCGGCCTTCATGAACAGGCTGGACACGCCATAGCTGGGCACGCCCAAAGCCCGGAAATAGAGGCTGTCGGTGGCTCCTGCCGACATGCCCGGCATCACCGTCACACCCGGCGCGCGCGCTGTCACGGCGTCGCGCACCGCTTTCATCACGTCGGCCCGCAGCGGTGAAGCGTCGCTGGCCAGCGGATCACCCAGCGTCTTCACCGTGACGCTCGGATCATCCACCACCTTCACCAGTTGCGCTTTCACCTTCGCGATCGTCACGCCGGGGAAAATGCGGCAATTAACGCTCACCTTTGCGCTTTGCGGCAGGGCGTTGAGCGCATGGCCCGCCTGCGCCATGGTCGCGACGCAGGTGGTGCGCACCTGGCCGATGAATTCCGGCCGGGTGGACAGAAGATCGGCCGATGCCTGGTCGCCCGTCTCGGCATAGCGACGCATCGCATCGCCAATCTCCCCGCCCATGCGGCCGGCGGACAGGGCGAGAGACGCTTTGGTCAGTTCGTTACGCATCGGCGGGAACTGATAGGCAGCGATCCGGTCAATCGCCTTCGCCATGCGATAAATGGGATTGCCCGGCGTCGGCGCGCTCGAATGGCCGCCGGCATCGGTAAAGGCGAACTCGAAATCGGCATAGCTCTTCTCGCCCGCCTGCAACTGGTAGAGAACGGGCTTGCCCTCATCATTCAGCAGCCCGCCGCCGCCATCGCCGTTCAGCAACAGCGCGATATCCCAATATTGCGCTGCGAGCGCCTTGGTCGTCACCATGTCGGTTTCCTCGTCGCCCGACAGCAGCAATATGGTGGTGCGACGCGGCTTCCAGCCTTCCTTCTTCAACTGGGCCATGGTCGCGACCATCATCGCGACGTCATATTTATTATCCTCCGACCCGCGCCCCAGAATATAGCCATTCTGCTCGACCGGCACGAAGGGATCGCGGGTCCAGTCGGCGCGGTCCGCGGCAACCACATCCATATGGCCGATCAGCGCCATGGGCTTGAGCTTCGGGTCGCTGCCCCTGATCGTCGCGGCGAAGGTCGCCGTCTCTCCCATCGGCGTGATGACGATATCCGCGTCGGCAAAGCCCGCCGCCTTCAGCACCGAGGCATAATAGGCCGCAAGCCTGGGCACCTGCCCTTCCCCCTGCACCGTTTTGAAGGCAACGGAGCGCATGAGAATATCCTTCGCAGCGTCGGCATCGGCCGCCGCCTGCGCGCCGTGCGGCGCAGTCAGCAGCGCCAGCCCGAGAAATGCGCGTCTCATCACCATATATTTGCACTCCCCGATATACTTGGCCGATGGATTGATGCGTCATATCTGGCATAGCGGATCGGCCCGGCCAATGCGTTTGACCGGTCATATGCGGAAAGAGGGCCACCTCATCCGCGTTGAATCCCTTGAAAGAATTGCTTGCGCGCAATCGGACATCACGCATCCGATATAGGCGGCCGGTCGCCCAGAGGAAAAACATATGGCCCTCAACTATCGCAGTTTCGGTTTTCAGGTTCTTGTCGGCATGGTGGCGGGCCTGCTGCTCGGCCTTGCCGCACGCCAGATCGGCGCCGGGCCGAATGGCGACCTCAACTGGCTGGCGACAACGCTGAAGACGGTCGGCTCCATCTTCGTGTCGCTGCTGAAGGCGATCGTGCCGCCGCTGGTCTTCGCCGCCATCGTCGCGTCGATCGCAAATCTGCGCGCGCTCGACAATGCGGCGCGGCTGGCGGGACAGACCCTGCTCTGGTTCGCCATCACCGCGCTGATTGCAGTGGCGATCGGCATCACTATCGGTGTTATCGTCCAGCCAGGTGTCGGCATCAGCAGCGCGGTGCTTGCCGCCAAGCAACCGGATTCGGTCGGCGGCTGGCTCGATTTCCTCAAGGGTCTGGTGCCGGGCAACAGCCTTGCGCTGTCGGGCAGCACCAAGATCACGGACGGGTCGGCCAGCACGACCCTGTCCTTCAACATCCTGCAATTGCTGGTCATCTCGATCGCGGTCGGGCTTGCGACGCTCAAGGTCGGCGACAAGGCGGAGCCCTTTCTCGCTTTCGTTCGCTCGCTGCTGGCCGTGGTGCGCGCGATCCTTGGCTGGGTCATCCGCCTGACGCCGATCGGATCGGCAGCCCTCATCGGCACCGCCATCGCCACCTATGGCTGGAGTGCGCTGGCGCAGCTTGGCACCTTTACCGCCGCCATCTATCTCGGCCTCGCACTGGTGTTGCTGGTCGTCTATCCGACGCTGCTGATCCTCAATGGCCTCAAGCCCGGCCCCTTCTTCGCCAAGGCCTGGCCAGCGATCCAGCTCGGCTTCGTGTCGCGCTCGTCGGTCGGCACCCTGCCCGTCACCGAAGCCGTGACCGAGCGGCTGGGCGTCGACAAAAGCTATGCCGCCTTCGCGATCCCGCTGGCGTCCACCACCAAGATGGACGGTTGCGCCTCCATCTATCCGGCGCTGGCCGCGATCTTCGTCGCGGGCTTCTACGGCATCCCGTTGCACTTCATCGACTATGTGCTGATCGTCTTCGTATCCGTGATCGGCTCGGCTGCCACGGCGGGCCTGACCGGCGCGATCGTGATGCTGACGCTGACGCTGTCGACGCTCGGCCTGCCGCTGGAGGGCGCGGGCCTGTTGCTGGCCATCGACCCGATCCTCGACATGGGTCGCACGGCGGTGAATGTCGCGGGGCAGGTGCTGGTCGGCACCATCGTCGCCAAGCGCGAGGGCATATTGGATGAGACCGCCTATTATGGCGCTGCGGACGCCCCGGTTCCGGCCATCGCCTGAACGACAAGGAGCCTGAACGAAAAAGGGGGCCGACTTGCGCGCCCCCTACTAGAGATTAGTGAAGAACTGAGCTTCAGTTCATCGCCAGGATCATGCTCCGCACCTGCGGATAGACCTGTTTTTCCCATTTGCTGCCGGAAAAGACGCCATAATGGCCAACGCCCGGCTGGAGATGGTGCCGCTTCAGATGCGGGCGCAGACCGGTGCAAAGTGCATGTGCGGCGGAGGTCTGACCCACGGCGCAGACATCGTCCCGCTCGCCCTCGACCGTCAGCAGCGCGGTCTTGTGAATAGCCCCCGGATTGACCTTGCGGCCCCGCACGGTGAGTTCACCCTTTGCCAGCAGCGCGCGCTGGAACACCATGTCGACGGTTTCGAGATAGAATTCCTTGGTCATGTCGAGGACCGCGAAATATTCCTCGTAGAAAGTCTTGATCTTGTCCGCCTCGACAGTCTTGCCGTCGGCAAGCAGTTGATACAGCTCACGATGCTGGGCGCCATGCCGGTCCATGTTCATCGACATAAAGGCGGAAAGCTGAAGGAAACCCGGATAGACTTCACGCCCGCGCCCCGCATAGCGGAAGGGCACGACGGAAATCAGATTATCTTCGAACCACTCGATCGGCTTTTCATTGGCGAGATCGTTGACCGCGGTCGGTGCGGCGTTGGGGTCGATCGGTCCCCCCATCAGGGTCATGGAACGCGGGGTCGCCTTGTCCTTGTCCTCCGACATCAGCGCGACGGCAGCCATGGCAGGCACGCAGGGCTGGCAGACCGATACCAGATGCGCGCCTTCGCCCAGTTCCTGGAGGAAGCGGATCAGATAATCGACATAATCGTCGAAGCCGAAGCGCCCGGCCTCCAGCGGCACGTCGCGCGCATTCTTCCAGTCGGTGATATAGACGTCATGGTCGCGCAGCAGCGTAACGACAGTGCTGCGCAACAGGGTCGAAAAATGGCCCGACATCGGCGCCACGACCAGCACGCGCGGCTGCTCTGCCTCTACATCGTCCTTCACGAAATGCAGCAGGTCGCCGAACGGCAGTTCGAGGGCGATCTCCTCCCGCACCGACACTTCCGCATTGCCGCTGGTGACGGTGCGGATGTCGTAGGCGGGGCGCTTGTGCGTCAGCTTCGCGCCCTGGAACACGTCCATCAGTGCGAACATGCGGCGCGGCATCGCCCAGTCCGCCATCGGTCCCATCCTGTCCCGCATGCCGAGCGCCCACTGCGCGCCCAGGCGCGCCGGTGCCAGCATGTCATTCCAGGCCTGATAGCCGCTGTAGAGCATCCGCATAATCGCAAACTTGCCTTATATTGAACCTGCAAACCGAATCGGTCTTTTGCTGAAACGCTATACAGGCTTTTTCTGTTGCACTGCATCATCATTAATGTGACTTTGGCCTAAAGCAGGAGGGTGCCATGGCCGTCGCGGAACTTACGCTTTCCAGTAAGAATTACTCCTCATGGTCCCTGCGCGGCTGGCTTTTGTGCCGCCTGGCCGGCTTGCAGGTCGTCGAGAAGATGATCGCGCTGGACGATCCGGAGAACCGGGCGGAACTGCTCCTGCTTTCGCCATCGGTGCTGGTGCCGCGGCTGACGCATGAGGGCGCGAGCGTGTGGGACACGCTGGCGATCGCTGAATATCTTCATGAGCTTTATCCGCAGGCGGGCATGTATCCGATCGACCGGATCAGCCGCGCCCATTGTCGGTCGGTATCGGGCGAAATCCATTCGGGCTTCACCAACTTGCGCTCGGCGCTGCCGATGAACCTCAAGGTCCGCCATGCCCGCTTCCCGATCTTTCCCGGCGCCCGGCCCGACATAGAGCGGGTGGAGACGATCTGGGAAGAATGCATGAACACATATCATGGCTCCTGGCTGTTCGGTGACAAGCCCACAATTGCCGACGCGATGTTCGCGCCGGTGGCACAGCGTTTCCTGACCTATGCCGTGCCCCTTTCCCGTAAGGCTGCCGCCTATTGCCAGACCATCAACAGTTGGCCGCTGATGCGCGAATGGATCGATGCGGCACGGGCCGAACCGGACGAATTGATCGAACTCGAAACCGAGTTCTAAGGGCACTTCCCCCGATTGGATCAGGGGGTTAAGGCACGGGCATGACAATCCGCACCCTTGCACTGGCCCTTGGCCTGACCGCCGCCCCTATTTTCTTCCCTCCGGCTGTTCACGCCCAGACCGTCGAGCCTGCCCGCCTCGAACAGTCGGTTCGCACGCTGGCGTCCGACCTGTTTCAAGGACGCGCGCCCGGCACGATCGGCGAAGAGCGTACGATCGGCTATCTCGTCGCCCGTTTCGAGCAGTTGGGGCTGGAGCCGGGCGGTCCAGATGGCCAGTGGGTGCAGACTGTTCCCCTGCTCCACACCCACCTTGGTCAGTCGGAGGGGCTGCAAGTCGCGCAAAATGGCGCCGCCACCCCCTGGACCTTCGGCAAGCAGGTCTATCTTTCCACGCTCCAGCCCAAGGACAGGGTCGCGGTCGCCAATGCGCCGATGGTCTTCGTCGGCTATGGCGTCTCCGCGCCCGAACGGGGC
Organism: Sphingobium lactosutens; assembly: GCF_013393185.1. Classification (GTDB taxonomy): domain Bacteria; phylum Pseudomonadota; class Alphaproteobacteria; order Sphingomonadales; family Sphingomonadaceae; genus Sphingobium; species Sphingobium lactosutens_A. The sequence continues at coordinate 139,438 of NZ_QJQX01000083.1, forward strand.
TGGGACGATTTCAAGGGTGTCGATCTGAAGGGCAAGATCGCCGTCTTCCTGATCAACGATCCCGATTTCGAAGCGGTAAAGGGCGAAGATCCCTTCGGCAAGTTCGGCGGCAAGACCATGACCTATTATGGCCGCTGGACCTACAAGTTCGAGGAAGCCGCGCGGCGCGGCGCGATCGGCGCGCTGATCGTGCATGATACGCCGGGTGCGGGCTATGGCTGGAACGTCGTCGTCAGCCCGAGCGGCGAAAATTACGACCTCGTCCGCCCCGCCGACAAGCTGACCAGCCTGCAGGTGCAGGGCTGGGTCGAGGGAGACGCCGCCAAGACGCTGTTCGCGGGCGCCGGTCAGGATCTGGCCGCGCTGCGCAAACAGGCCCGGTCGGCAAAGTTCAAGCCGGTGGAACTCAAGGGCGCGACCTTCTCCGCCGCCTTCCCCGTCACCCAGGAAGTGGTGCAAAGCGCCAACGTCATCGCCCGCATCCCCGGCGCCAAGCGCCCCGACGAAACGGTGATATATGGCGCGCATTGGGACGCCTATGGCAAGGGCGCGCCCGACGCGCAGGGCCGCATCTACCGTGCGGGCGCCAATGACGATGCGCTGGGCGTCGCCGGCCTGTTCGAGATCGCCCGCGCGTTCAAGGCCGCCCCCGCCCCAGACCGTTCCATCGTCTTTGCCGTGTGGACGGCCGAGGAGCGCGGGCTGCTCGGTTCCGAACATTATGCCCAGAACCCCGTCTATCCGATCGACAAGACGGTCGCGAACCTGACCATCGACGTGCTCCAGACCGCCGGCAAGGCGAAGGACGTGATCCTGATCGGCAAGGGCCAGAATGGCCTTGAGGACGATCTGGCCAAGTTCGCCGCGAAGCAGGGCCGCGTCATCACGCAGGAAAGCCTGCCCGAACGCGGCCTTTTCTACCGCGCCGACCATTTTTCCATGGCCAAGCGCGGCGTACCCGTGCTGCTGATGATGGGTCTGGCGGGCGCTTCCGACATGGTCGAGGGCGGCCGCGCTGCCGGTCAGGCGTGGATCGATGCCTATACCGGCAAATGCTATCATCAGGCCTGCGACGCGGTGGACGAGACGTGGAAGCTGGACGGCGCGGCCCAGGACGTGGACCTGATGCTCGACATCGGCCGCGACCTCGCCAACTCCACCCGCTGGCCCGAATGGAAGCCGGGATCGGAGTTCAAGGCCATCCGCGACAAGAGCGCGGCGGTGCGGAAGTAAACCCACCTCCGTTCGCTTCGAGCGTGTCGAGAAGCGTTTCTCGACGTCGCTCGAAACGAACGGATTGTTTAGCTAAGCCTGTAAAGCGCCGCGCCATGGGGCGGCAGCGTTACGGCAACCCCCTCCGCCTGCTGCCCGAGCGGTTTTCCTGCCCACAGGTCGCGCACCACGACCGGACCGTTCAGGCCGAGATCGCGCAGATTCACGCCAACCTCGCGCGCCTTGTCGCCGGTATTGAACAGGGCAAGATAGCGATCCTTGCCGCCTTCGGCGACCGCTGACCAGACGCGCATCCCGTCCTCGATGAAATGCGGGCAGTTGCCGCTGCTCGCCTGATTGACCGCCAGCACTTCGCGATTGGTGAGAAGCGCCAGCGTCGGCGCATCCAGATGGCGCAGGTCGCCGCCCATGATGAGCGGCGAGCGGGCGATGGCCCAGAGCGTCATCAGCGTCTTCTGTTCGTCCGGGGTAAAGCGCGTATCCCGCTCGCCCAGCGCCAGACGGCCGAGCGGCAGCATGTCCGCGTCGGGCCAGCTTCCCGGCCCGCGCCAGGGCGTCCAGTTTTCCAGCCGCGTGAACTGCGCCTCCAGCATCGCCCAGTCATCCCAGAAATCGTCCGAGATGCGCCACATCTGCGCATATTTGCGGACATGATCGCCGCGGATCACCGGCGTTTCGCCCGGCGAGAGGCTGAGGATGATCGGACGGCCGGTCGCCACGATGGCCTTGTGCGCGGCCTCGATCTCCGGCGCATGGGCGTCATAGGGGCGGCTCATATCGTCCATCTTGACGAAATCGACGCCCCAATCGGCATAAAGGCGGAAGATGCTGTCATAATAGGCCTGCGCGCCCGGCCGCGTCATGTCGACGCCATACATGTCCGGGTTCCACGAACAGATGCTCGCCTTGTCGGCGATGTCGGCGGCGCGATATTGCGTGCCCAGGATCGGCAGATTCTGTTCCACCGCCGCGCGCGGAATGCCGCGCATGACATGGATGCCGAACTTCATGCCCAGCGCATGGACTTCCTTCGCCAGCTGGGTGAAGCCCTTGCCCCCGGCGCTGGAGGGGAAGCGGTTGGGCGCGGGGATCATGCGGCCATGGGCGTCCATGGCGGGCCTGGGCCTGGCATTATAGGTGTAGCTCGACGCTTCCGGCTCATACCATTGGATGTCGACGGTGAAGATATCATAGCCGAAGGGCAGCAGCTTTTCCGCCATGATCGTCGCAGTTTCGCGCGCCTGCGCCTCCGTGATCGTCGTGGCGAAACTGTTCCAGCTGTTCCAGCCCATGGGCGGCCTTGGCGCGAGCATCTGTCCACCCTGCCCCACAGGCGCCGCACCCGCGCGCACTGCTCCCGCAGCCGCAAGCCCTGCCACACCGCCCGCGAGCATATCGCGGCGACTGGCCTTCCAAGTCATCCTCGTCATTTGTCGGAGTTAATAGGAAGGTTGTGACGAGATCAAGTCACAACGCAGGTCAGGCACGAATTCCCGCCAGCCATTCGCCAATCATCGCGCGTCCGGCCGCCACCGCGATCGGGCCATGCAGAGCATGATCTTCGCGCAGGGCTATGCCGCATTGCTGAGCCACGTCCAGATCGGCCCAGAAATGCGTCAGCCAATCCTCGAAACGCGGGTCTTCGCCCATTTCGGCATGGAATTGCAGCGCCAGCAGGTTGGGACCGCGCCGGAAGGCCTGATGCGCATATTTGTGCGTCGACGCCAGCAACTCGACAGTGTCGGGAAGGTCGAACGTGTCGCTATGCCAGTGGAGGATCGGCACGCCGTCAATATGGCGCAGGGGCGATGCGCCCCCCGCCCCGTTCACGCTGACCGGCGCGAAGCCCAGTTCCATATGACCACCGGGATAGACGCGCGCGCCCAGCGCCGCCGCGATCATCTGGCTGCCGAGGCACACGCCCAGCGTCGGCCGGTCGGCCGCCAGCCGCGCCGCCAGCTTTTCGATCTGCATGGGAATCCAGGGATGCAGGTCATGCTCGTAGACGCCCATCGGGCCGCCCATCATGATCAGCAGGTCGGGATCGCACAGATCCACGGTCGCGAAATCCGGGCTGGCTACGTCGATACGGTCGATATGATAGCCCGCCGCCTCGATCGGCTGGAGATACCCTGCCGCTCCTTCGCGCGGCACATGACGGACGATCAACGCTCTTTTCATTGCTGATTCGGACGCTAGACAATCGGGAACGCCACCGCCACCCCAGCCTTTCTTCGCGCGCAAAAATAAGCGCTATCACCCTTGGCCGGTGCACAAAGCCATGATTTAACCGGCGCATGACAGCTTTTCGCTTCGCGCTTTTCGCCGCAGGTCTGCTCACCGGCACCGCCCTTCCTGCCCAGCAACCTGCATCCGATCCAGTCGAGGCGGTGGACCCCTTCATCGGCACGTCGGGCGAAGGCCACACCTTTCCCGGCGCGGTCGCGCCTTTCGGCATGGTACAACTGTCGCCCGACACCCATGTCGGCCCCGCCCGCCAGACCTATAACTGGGCGGCCGGATACCGGCATGAGGACCAGAGCATCCTCGGCTTTTCCCACACCCATTTTTCCGGCGCGGGGCATAGCGACCTTGGCGATTTCCTGGTCGCGCCGGTCAGCGGCGACACGGTGGCGCTGGAGCCGGGCACGACCGAAAAGCCGGGCTACCGCTCACGCAAGGCGGACGAGATCGCGTCGGCTGGCTATTATGCCGTCACCCTGACCGATCCGGGCGTCCGCGCGGAAATGACGGCGGGCACGCGCGTCGGCGTCCACCGCTATACCTTCCCCGCCGGCAAGGCCGCGCATCTGGTGCTCGATCTGCGCAGCATCATCTATGATTATCCGGGCAAGATCCTCTGGTCCTCGGTGCGCATCCGCGCCGATGGCACGATCACGGGATCACGCGAAGTGCGCGGCTGGGCCACGCCGCGCCGCATCTTCTTCGCCATGCGCTTTTCTGCGCCGCTGACCGGACACCAGTTCGTCACCACCGAAAAGGACGTGCTCTACAAGGGGTTCAAGGGACCGGGTCGTGGACCGGAAACGCTGGATTCGCTGTCCGGCCGCGCGATCGTCGCGCAACTCGACTTCGGCGCGCTGACAAAGCCGCTGGAGGTGAAGGTCGCGCTGTCGGGCGTGGACGAGGATGGCGCCATCGCCAATCTCGCCAGCGAACCGGGCGATTTCGACGCGATCCGCGCAAAGACCCGCGCCGCCTGGAACGAGGCGCTGGGCGCGGTGAAGATCGATGCGCCCAGGGCGATGCGCACCAACGTCTATACTGCCCTCTATCACAGCCTGATGGCGCCAAGCGTGTGGAGCGATGCGGACGGGCGCTGGCGTGGGCCGGACGATCAGGTGCATGACGGTGCGGGCTTCACCATGCACTCCACCTTCTCGCTGTGGGACACGTTCCGCGCCGAGCATCCGCTGCTCACGCTGATCCAGCCCGAAGCGAAAAATGCCGATTTCGTGAACTCGCTGGTCGCGGGGCAAAAGACCAGCCCCTTCGGCATCCTGCCGGTCTGGCAGTTTGGCGGCAAGGAAACCTGGACGATGATCGGCTATCATGCCGTGCCGGTGATCGCCGACGCCTGCCTCAAGGGGATCAGGGGCATCGACTGCGCCGCCGCGCTGAAAGCCATGGTCGCGAGCGCCGATTATGCGCCTTATGGCGGCCTCGGCGACTATATGAAGCTGGGTTATGTCCCAATCGACCGGGAGCCTGAAGCGGCGTCCAAGACGGTCGAATATGCCTATGACGACTGGACCATCGCCCGCCTTGCCCGCCAGTTGGGCGACGCAGCGACGGCGCAGCGGTTCGAGAAGCGCGCCCGGAACTGGCGCAACAGCTTCGATTCGAAGACCGGCTTCCTGCGCGCGCGCAAGGCGGACGGGACTTTCCGCACGCCGTTCGATCCCACCGCGATCAACTATGGCAGCGATTATACGGAGGGCAATGCCTGGCAATATAGCTGGTTCATGCCGCACGATCAGGGTGGCCTGTTCCGCCTGCTTGGCGGAGATTCAAAGACCGTGGCGAAGCTCGACGCCATGTTCAATTATGACAACAGCAAGATCGACTACAGCCATGCCGAGGATATTGCAGGCCTGATCGGCCAATATATCCATGGCAACGAACCCAGCCATCATGTCGCCTATCTCTACAGCTATGCGGGCCAGCCCTGGCGCACGCAGGAACGACTGAAGCAGATCGTCGAGAGCCAGTATAAGCCTACGCCGGATGGGTTGGCGGGCAATGACGATCTGGGTCAGATGTCCGCCTGGCTGGTGTTTACGGCGCTCGGTTTTTACCCGGTAGCGCCGGGCAGCAATGAATATGTGATTGGGCGCCCCTTCGTCGACCGCGCGGAAATGACCCTGCCGGGCGGCCAGCGCTTCACCGTGGTGGCGGAAGGTTTGTCGGACGCGAACCGCTATGTCGGCAAGGTGATGCTGAACGGTAAGGCGCTGGATCGAGGGTATATCACCGACGCGGAAATCCGGGCGGGGGGCGATCTGCGCTTCACCATGCAGGCGACGCCGAACAAGACATGGGCAACCGGCGTGAAGGCGCGGCCCTATTCGATGACGGGCTATGGGCGCTGATGCAGAGGGAAAGACATTATCTCTTCGTCTGTAGCCAGAACCGGCTACGCAGCCCCACCGCCGAACAGATTTTCGCCGATCATCCCGGCGTCGAAACGCTGTCGGCGGGCACCAATCACGATGCGGAGACGCCGCTGGATGATGAAATGCTGCGCTGGGCCGATACCATCTTCGTGATGGAAAAGACGCATCGCAACAAGATACAGAGACGGTTCCGCTCCGCCTTGGACGGCACCCGGATCGTCTGCCTCGACATACCGGATGATTATGAGTTCATGGACGCGGACCTCGTCGCCCTGCTGCAAGCGAGAATGGCCCGCTTCCTGCCGCTATAGCAGAGCGAAGGCCCGCACCGGGAACGTCCCCATGCCTACCACTTTCGGCGGAACGGCGGTAAAGGCGAATCCCGAATCCGGCAGCGCGCCGAGATTGGTCATATGCTCGCAGATCAGCACGCCCGCACCCAGCAGTTCGCGGTGGACCGGGCGGCCGGTGCCGGGACGGGTATCGTCGATATTGTGGCTGTCGATGCCCACCAGCTTCGCGCCCCGCTCCACCAGCAGCCGCGCCGCTGCCTCGGTCAGGAAGGGATGCTCCTCGAAATAGGCGGGCGTGCGCCAATGCCGGTCCCAGCCGGTATGCACCAGAACGGCGCGCGCCGCGACGTCGATTCCTTCGAGATCGGCAGCATCGGTCGCAAGGCCCACGGATTCAAAGGGCCGTCGCACGACGATGGCGGGCAGGCTTGCCAGCCGGTCGAGGTCCAGCATCGACAGATCGTCGCCTTCCTCGAACCGGTGGAAAGGCGCATCCAGATAGGTGCCGGTGTTCGACACCATGTCGATCCGTCCCATCTGGAAGCTGCTGCCGTCGGCATAGTTGGCGCGCGACTGTTCGCGGGTCCAATAGTCGCAGATATGGGGGGCGGCGACGCCCTTATAGGTCTGCATGCCATGTTCGATCGCATGGCTGAGGTCGATGAAGCGAGTCATGAGGGGGATGTTCTCCGGCGCCCGATGCGCCATAAAGTGCTGAAGCCGACGATGCTCCAGATGACATTCAACACCATCGACGGAAAGGCGCCGTGCCACCAGGTGTTGAGGACGAACAGCGTCGCGCCAATGGCATTCAGCCATTGGAAGGTCGCCGATCCGCCGGACAGGCGCCCCGTCGAGACGCCGACATAGGCCGCCAGCACCAGCACAGCGCCGGCCCATCCGGCAATCTCCACCAACAGCACCATCGCTTTCTCCACAGAAAAGGGCTTCTCCCGATCGGGAGAAGCCCTTCTTCCCTACTTCAGCGCGTTAGCCGATCAAGCGGCCAGCTTGCGCAGGACGTATTGGAGGATGCCGCCGTTCAGGAAATAGTCCAGTTCGTTGACGGTATCGATGCGGCACAGCGCGGTGAAGGTGAAGGTCGAGCCGTCGGCGCGCTTCACGATCACGTCCACGTCCTGGCGGGGCTTGAGGTCAGCGACGCCCTGAATGGTGAAGGTTTCGTCGCCCTTCAGGCCCAGCGTATCGCGCGTATCGCCATCCTTGAACTGGAGCGGCAGCACGCCCATGCCGACCAGGTTCGAGCGGTGGATGCGCTCGAAGCTTTCGACGATGACCGAACGGACGCCAAGCAGGTTGGTGCCCTTCGCCGCCCAGTCGCGCGACGAGCCGGTGCCATATTCCTTGCCGCCGATGACGACCAGCGGCGTGCCGTCGGCCTTGTGCTTCATTGCCGCGTCGTAGATCGGCATGACTTCGCCCTCATAGCTGGTCATGCCGCCTTCGACGCCGTCCAGCATCAGGTTCTTGATGCGGATGTTGGCGAAGGTGCCGCGCATCATGACTTCATGATGGCCGCGGCGCGAACCGTAGCTGTTATAGTCGGCCTGGGCGACCTGATGCTCGCTCAGCCACTTGCCCGCGGGCGACGACGCCTTGATGGACCCCGCCGGCGAGATGTGGTCGGTGGTGATCGAATCGCCGAAGATGGCGAGCGGCCTGGCCTCGATAATGTCGGTGACGGGCGCCGGGGTCATGGTCAGCCCTTCGAAATAGGGCGGATTGGCGACATAGGTCGATCCGGCGCGCCAGGCGTAGGTGGCCGATCCGGTGACGTCGATCGCCTGCCAGTGGGCGTCGCCCTTGTAGACATTAGCGTAGCGCGCCTGGAACATCGGGCGGTCCACGGCCGCCGCGATTGTGGTGGCGACCTCGTCATTGGTGGGCCAGATGTCCTTGAGGTACACCAGTTCGCCGTTGGAAGCGGTGCCGATCGGGGTGGTGATGAAATCCTCGATTACCGTGCCCTTCAGGGCATAAGCCACGACCAGCGGCGGGCTGGCGAGGAAATTGGCGCGCACGTCGGGCGACACGCGGCCTTCGAAGTTGCGGTTGCCGGAGATGACGGCGGCGGCGACTAGGCCATTCTCGTTGATCGCCTTGCTGATCGGCTCGGCCAGCGGTCCCGAATTGCCGATGCAGGTGGTGCAGCCATAGCCCACGAGGTTGAAGCCAATGGCGTCGAGGTGCGACTGAAGACCGGCCTTTTCCAGATAGTCGGTGACGACCTGACTACCGGGGGCGAGCGACGTCTTGACCCAGGGCTTGGGCCGCAGGCCCAGCTCGTTCGCCTTCTTGGCGACGAGGCCGGCGGCGACCATTACGCTGGGGTTCGACGTGTTGGTGCAGCTGGTGATCGCGGCGATGGTGACGTCGCCGTCGCCAATGTCGAAATCCTTGCCCTCGACCGGAACGCGCTGCTGCGCCTTCTTGTAGGTATTCGCCATGTCGGCGTTAAACACGTCATCGACGTCCGGCAGCGCGACGCGGTCCTGCGGGCGCTTGGGTCCGGCAAGGCTGGCGACGACGGTGCCAAGGTCGAGTTCCAGCGTGTCGGTGAAGATCGGCTCGATCGTCGGGTCGATCCAGAAGCCCTGCTGCTTGGCATAGGCTTCGACCAGCGCGATATTCTCATCCGTGCGGCCGGTCAGGCGCATATAGTCGAGCGTCTTGTCGTCGATGCCGAAGAAGCCGCAGGTCGCGCCATATTCGGGCGCCATGTTCGCCAGCGTCGCACGATCGGCGAGCGACAGGGTGGCAAGGCCGGGGCCGAAATATTCGACGAAGCGGCCCACCACGCCCCGCGCGCGCAGCATCTGGGTGCAGGTGAGGACGAGATCGGTGGCGGTGACGCCTTCCTTGAGGTTGCCGGTGAACTTGAAGCCGACGACTTCGGGGATGAGCATGGAAACGGGCTGGCCCAGCATCGCCGCCTCAGCTTCGATACCGCCCACGCCCCAGCCGAGCACGCCCAGGCCGTTGATCATGGTGGTGTGGCTGTCGGTGCCGACGCAGGTGTCGGGATAGGCGATGGTGGTGCCGTCAGGCGCTTCACTCGACCAGACCGCCTGCGCGATATTTTCGAGGTTCACCTGATGGCAGATGCCGGTGCCCGGCGGCACGGCGTAGAAGTTGGCGAGCGACTTGCTACCCCACTTCAGGAAGTCGTAGCGCTCCATATTGCGCTGATATTCGATTTCCACATTCTGTTCGAACGCCTTGGGCGTGCCGAATTCATCGACCATGACCGAGTGGTCGATGACGAGGTGGACGGGCACCTGCGGATTGATCTTGGCAGCATCGGCGCCCAGCGCGTTCATCGCGTCGCGCATGGCGGCAAGGTCGACGACGCAGGGCACACCGGTGAAGTCCTGCAACAGCACGCGGGCGGGACGATACTGGATTTCCCGCTCCGCCTTGCCACGGTCATTCTGCCAGTCGACGATCGCCTGAATGTCGTCGGTGGTGACGGTGACGCCATCCTCGAAGCGCAGCAGATTCTCCAGCAGCACCTTCATCGAGAAAGGCAGGCGCGAAACGTCTCCAAGCTTCGCTGCGGCCTTTTCCAACGAATAATAGGCGATGTCCCTGCCGCCGACATTGAGCGTGTCGCGCGTGCCGAGGGTGTCCTGTCCGATGGCGGTCATAAGTCGTGCGTCTCCTCGCATGGCCTCGGCCAGAGGATGGCGCGTTTCCACCAGAGGCCCACCGAACGGCGATAGGACACCGGACGGCAAGGTGGCAGGGATGCGCCCCAACCAGTGGTCGAAGCAGGTATGTCCCGATGCTGCAGCGCCATATCATCTGCGGTGTTCAAGTCAAATGGCGGCACAGCCTACACCCCCTATTTAGGGATCCGTTCCGCCCCTTTAAACGTTGAATGGACAGAAAAGGGGACACGCCAATGGACGCATGTTTTTCGCCTGTTGAAACCGCGATAGTTGCTATCAATCCGCAATATTATCAGGGGCAGAAAATGCCTTGCCCCGACTGCGGCGGCAACCAGTGGATCGTGGGTCGGGTGGTAGCGGAATGCGCCCGGTGCGAAACGCCCCTGCCTCTTGCTGCATCGCAGCATCGCGGGTGGGCCGACGGCCTTTTCTGACGCCGTTCAAATCCGATAATCCTGTGCGTTTCCGGTCGCCTTGCCATCGGCGGGTGGATCAGCAACGACATGAACGACAATGCCGCCGTTGCGCTCTTCTACGGCGAAGAGCGCAACGGCGGCATGTTTTACGAAGAGACTAGCGCCCTATCGATCAGTGCGCGGCCGGCGGCGCGAACTTGGTCAGGTCGATGCCCACGACGGCGCTCTTATACTCGTCCATGTTCGGCGTGCGGCCGAGGATGGTCGACAGCACCACGAGCGGGGTCGAAGCGAGGAGCGATTCACCCTTTTTGTTCGCCGTGTCTTCCACGACGCGGCCCTGGAACAGGCGGGTAGAGGTGGCGAGGACGGTGTCGCCCTTGGCGGCCTTTTCCTGATTGCCCATGCACAGGTTGCAGCCGGGACGCTCTAGATACAGCATATTCTCATATTCGGTGCGCGCAGCAGTCTTGGGCGCCACGTCATCGAACTCGAAACCGGCATATTTCTTGAGCACGTCCCAGTCGCCTTCGGCCTTCAGCTCGTCGACGATGTTGTAGGTCGGCGGAGCGACGACCAGCGGTGCCTTGAACTCGACCTTGCCTTCGGTGGCCTCGATGTTCTTCAGCATCTGCGCCAGGATCTTCATGTCGCCCTTGTGCACCATGCACGAGCCGATGAAGCCCAGGTCAACCTTCTTCGCGCCACCATAATAGGACACTGGGCGGATCGTGTCGTGGGTATAGCGCTTGGACACGTCCGCATTGTTAACGTCCGGATCGGCGATCATCGGCTCGTCAATCAGGTCGAGGTCGACGACGACTTCGGCGAAATATTTAGCATTATCGTCTGGCTTCAGGGCAGGTTTTTCGCCCGACTGGATTTCCGCGATGCGCTTGTCGGCCAGGGCGATCAGGCCACGCAGCGTGCCGGCGGCATTTTCCATGCCCTTGTCGATCATGATCTGGATGCGCGACTTGGCGATTTCGAGCGACTCGATCAGGGTTGCGTCTTCGGAAATGCAGATCGACGCCTTGGCCTTCATTTCGGCCGTCCAGTCGGTGAAGGTGAAGGCCTGGTCAGCCAGCAGCGTACCGATATGGACTTCGATGATGCGGCCCTGGAAGACGTTCTCGCCGGCGAACTGGGCCAGCATCTGCGCCTGGGTCGCGTGCACCACGTCGCGGAAGTCCATATAGGGCTGCATCTTGCCCTTGAACGTGACCTTGACCGACTGCGGGATCGGCATGGTCGCCTCACCAGTGGCAAGAGCGAGAGCAACCGTGCCCGAGTCCGCGCCGAAGGCCACGCCTTTCGACATGCGTGTGTGGCTGTCGCCGCCGATGATGATCGCCCAATCGTCCACGGTGATGTCGTTCAGCACCTTGTGGATGACGTCCGTCATCGCATGATAGACGCCCTTCGGGTCGCGGGCGGTGATCAGGCCGAAATTATTCATGAAGGACATGAGCTTCGGAATGTTCGCCTGCGCTTTCTTGTCCCAGACCGATGCGGTGTGGCAGCCCGACTGATAGGCACCATCGACGATCGGCGAGATGACGGTAGCCGCCATCGCTTCCAGTTCCTGCGCGGTCATGAGGCCCGTGGTGTCCTGCGAACCGACGATGTTCACGGTGACGCGCACGTCCGAACCGGCATGCAGCACCTTGCCCGGCGTCACGCCAACGGCGTTGCGGTTGAAGATCTTCTCGACCGCGGTCAGGCCTTGGCCTTCGACCGCGATTTCCTTGTTGGCGGCGAACACGGGAGTTGCCTCGACGCCGAGCGTTTCCGCGGCGAAGGTCTGGAGCTTCTTGCCGAAGACGATGGCGTAGCTGCTGCCCGCCTTCATGAATTCCATCTTCTGCGGCGTGAAGGCCGAAGCGACGTCGACCAGTTCATTGCCGGCTTCGTCGGTCAGCTTCCGGTTCTTGACGTCGATCTTCAGGACGGTGCCGGTTTCGACCGAAAACTTCTCTTCAAGGACGGGGTTGCCGTCATTGTTGAGGATGACCTTGCCTTCGGCGTCGGTCTTCTTAACCCAGTTCTTCAGGTTGAGGCCGATGCCGCCCGTCACGTCGACGGTGGTCGCAAAGATCGGCGAGATGCCGTTGGTGCCCGCGACGACCGGCGCATAGTTGACGAAGGGAACATAGGGGCTCTGCTGCTTGCCGGCCCACAGCGCCACATTGTTGACGCCCGACATGCGCGAGGATCCGACGCCCATCGTGCCCTTTTCGGCGATCAGCATGACGCGCTTGCCGGGGTGCTGCGCCTTGAGCGCGACGATCTGCTGCTGCGCTTCGGGGGTGATCATGCACTGGCCGTGCAGTTCGCGGTCCGAACGCGAGTGCGCCTGGTTGCCGGGCGACAGAAGGTCAGTCGAGATATCGCCTTCGCCGGCGATGAAGGTCACGACCTCGATCTCGTCCTCGACCTCGGGGAGCTTGGTGAAGAATTCGGCCTTGGCGTAGCTTTCCAGCACATCCTTGGCGACCGCATTGCCCGCCTTGAAGGCGTCGCGCAGGCGGAACATGTCGGCATCGTAGAGGAAGACCTGAGTCTTGAGGACTTCGCCCGCCTGGACGGCCAGCGCGGTGTCATCGCCCAGCGTGATATCGAGCAGCACTGCGATCGAGGGGCCGCCCTTCATGTGGCTGAGCAGTTCGAGCGCGAAGGTCGGGGTGATTTCTGCGACGGTCACTTCGCCCAGGACGATCTTCTTGAGGAAGTCCGCCTTGACGCCCGCAGCGCTCGTGGTGCCGGGCAGCGTGTTGTAGATGAAGAAATTCAGGGCGTCAGCGCGATACTCGCTGCCGGCATCCTCGATCAGGGAAATGATTTCGCTGACGAGCGCACCGTCGTCGATCGGCTTGGGAGCGAGCCCCTGAGTCTTGCGGCTGTCGATTTCGGCCAGATAATCCAGGTAAATGCTCATCTCGTTCCCAACGTCATAAAAGTGCACGGAGTCGACGCGCAGCGCCACATGCCGACTTTTATGCCCGGTCCGGGAGCTGACGCGGCCCCGGTACGTCAAGAGTCGCGAATTGGCAAGCCGCCGCAGCGCAGCAAAATATTGCTGCCAGCCACGTCAATCCGCCCGAAATCGTGGCTTTTCGCATTACTCTGTGTAAAGACTGACTCGAGTAGGCGGTTTATCCCTTGGCCTTTTCCGCCGCAATCCAGCCATCGATCTGGCTTTCCAGCACGGTCAGCGGCACCGCCCCCTGCGAGAGTATCGCGTCATGGAAACGGCGCAGGTCGAACTTCGGCCCCAGCGCTTCCTCCGCCTTCGCGCGCAGCGCACGAATCCTGATCTCGCCGAGCTTGTAGCCGAGCGCCTGCCCCGGCCAGCTGATATAGCGATTGACCTCCGCATCGATATTGGCGTCGGTCAGCGCGCTGTTGGCCTTCATGAAGGCGACGGCCCTGGCCTTGTCCCAGCCCTTGGCATGGATGCCGGTATCAACCACCAGCCGGCAGGCGCGCCACATCTCGTAGGACAGGCGGCCCATCATCTTTTCGGGCGTATCGTAAAGGCCCATCTCTTCGCCCAGATATTCGGTGTAGAGCGCCCAGCCTTCCACATAGGCGGTGAAGCCGGCTAGATATTTGCGGAAGGGCGGCAGCGGCAATTCCTGCTGGAGCGCGATCTGGTTGTGATGGCCTGGCACCGCTTCATGCGCGGTCAGCGCCGGCAATTCCCAAAAGGGCCGCTGGTCGAGCTTCGACGTGTTGACCCAATAGGTGCCGGAAATGCCGGCCTCCGGGGCGCCAGGGCCGTAATAGGCCGTCGTCGTTCCTTCCGCTTCAGCCGCCGGGATCGGCTTCAACCCATAGGGCAGGCGCGGCAAGGTCGCGAAATAGCGCGGCAACAGCCCGTCGATCGTCTTCGCCTGCCGCGCGGCGACGCGCAGCAATTCCTCGGGCGTCTTCGCATAATAGGTCGGGTCGGTGCGCAGATGCTGGATATAGGCGGCGCGGCTGGGATAGCCGGCCTTCGCCGCAATCTCGTCCATTCGCTTGCCGATGCGCGCAATCTCGTCCAGGCCGATCTGGTGAATCTGGTCGGGCGTCAGGTCGGTAGTAGTGTGCGCCCTGACCCGGCTGGCATACCAGGCCGCGCCGCCCGGCAACGCGGCGGCGCTGTCATTCTTGCGGCAATGGGGCAGATAGTCCTGCACGAACAGGTCGTGCCATTTGCGATATTCAGGCGTCAGCACGTCGCGGATGATCGCGACCGCCTGTCCCTGCATGGCGCTCCAGTCGGCGTCGCTGATGTCGCGCGGCTTGGGACGCTTGAACGGTTCGTAAAAGCGCGTGTCCTCCGGCTTCCCGTCAACGATGCCACTGATCGTCTCGGCATAATTTTGCAGCACCGAACAGGGCTGAACATAGCCGCCCTTGATCGCCTGCCGCGTGATGGCGAGCGCGTCGCCATTTTGCTTCGGATAGAGCGCCAGCCGCTTCAGATAGCTGTCATAATCGGAGCGATTGTAGAAAGGCAGACCGTCGGCCATGCCGGAAAAGCCCTGATGCCAGCCATAATAGGTGGTGAAGAGCATCAGCCGTTCGGCGGGATGCTGGTCGCTGTCGATATCGTCGCGCAGCATCCAGAGCAGAACATCGCGATTGACGCGGTCGGGCGCCTCCAGTCCTTGTGCGGGCACCGCCTCCAGCCGGGCGACGAAGCCCCGCTCCGCCTCGATCTGCGCGTCACGTGCGGCAAGCGAAATATCGTAGATCTGGTTGTCATAGTCGCGCACGCCGCGTGCGGTCGCCTCGACCGGGTGGGTGGATAGATACCAGCTCCAGTGATCGGCGATCACCTCGTTCAGTAGGTCACGGGGCGTCTGGGCCTGCGCCAAAGCGGGCGCGGCGACAGCGAGCATCAGGGACAGAATCTTGCGCATGGACGCAATGGTTCGCGCGTCTCACCGATTTTGGCAAGGGGATCAGGCGGCCGCCACCCCTTCCGCCTCGACAATATCGTTGCCGGCATAGAAACCGCGCACCCGGACGCGCTTTTCGACATGATCGACCGGCACGCGAAGCAGGACGAGCCGGTAACTGCCGCCCAGATCGCGCTGGAGCAGAAAGCCGCCTTCATCGCGCAGCAATCTGCCGGTTTCGTCCACTCCAGCGCCAATCTCTGTCATAGGGTCAGTCTATCGCGTCCTTGATGCCCTTGCCAGCCAGGATTCCCAGCACAAGGAAAATGACGAACAGGGCGATCGCGACGAAGAAGAGGATTTTGGCGATGCCGACAAAAGCGCCGGCCGCGCTGCCAAAGCCGAGCAGCGCCAGCACCGCCGCAATGACGAGCGAGATGATCGCAAGCTTGATCATGGAAATGGTCCTTCCGTTGGGCAATGGGGAATGGACATGACAACCGACGACGGGGTCGCCTTGTTCCACCTGCGTAGCGGTTATGGCTAACCAGACATTAAGGTCGATTCTCATCGACTTGATTGAACTATCGGCGAAGATGGGCGCTTGTTGCTGGATCGAAAGGAGACGCCGATGTCGAACAACCATGCCATCAGCAAACTGGATGACCTGATCACGACGTTGATCGACAGTGTGAAGGGCTATGAACATAGCGCCCACAAGGCGAAGTCGCCAGAGTTCCAGACATTGTTCCGCGACCTGGCGACCGAGCGCAACAAGGCGGTCGAACTATTACAGGACCACAGCCGCGCGCTGGGCGGCAAACCGAACGGCTTCGGATCGGCGGCCGGTACGGCACATCGCCGGCTGGAGGATATTCTCGTCGCGCTGGGCGGTGGCGACAAGGCCGTGATTCAGGCGGTCGATCGCGGCGAGGATTATCTGCGCGAAGAGTTTGAGCGGGTGCTCAAGGACAGCAGCATCGGCGAGGAAACGCAGGCCGTGGTGCGCCGCGCCCATGAGTCCGTGCTGCATGGCAAGGGCGTGATCGAGAGCCTCAAGGGCCAGCTCGCCGCAGCCTGACGAAGCGTCAGACCCAGCCTTCCAGCACCTGGTTGGGTGGACGATGTCCATCGACCCAGGTGCGGATGTTGGCGATCACCCGCGCCCCAGTTGCATCCCGCCCTTCGAACGTTGCCGAGCCCATGTGCGGCAACAGCGCGACATTGGCGAGCGACAGCAGGCGCGCATCGACTGCGGGTTCATGGGTATAGACGTCAAAGCCTGCGCCTGCGATCCGCCCTTCCTCCAGCGCCGTGATAAGTGCCTCCTCATCGGTCACTTCGGCGCGCGACGTGTTGATGATATAGGCGTCCGGGCGCATCAGCGCGATGCGACGCGCGTCGATCATCCCCCGGCTGTCGGCGTTGAGCGGGCAATGGATCGACAATATGTCGCTGCCGGCCAGCAGCGAATCCAGTTCGCCATGCCATTCCGCCTCCAGTTCCTGCTCCACCTCGAACGGCAGGCGGTGGCGGTTATGATAGGCGATCGACAGGCCGAACGCGCTGGCGCGGCGAGCGACGGCGCGACCGATACGGCCCATGCCGATAATGCCCAGCTTCTTGCCGCCGATGCGATGACCGAGCATGCCCGACGGACTCCAGCCGCGCCATTGCCCGGTACGGACCAGCTTTTCCCCTTCGGCCAGGCGCCGTGGCACCGACAGGATCAGCGCCATGGTCATGTCGGCGGTATCCTCGGTCAGGACGCCGGGCGTGTTGGTGACGATGACCCCCTTCTTCCGCGCGGCGGCCAGGTCGATATGATCGACCCCGCTGCCGAAGCTGGCGATCAGTTGCAACCGGTCGGCCGCGCCCTCGATCAGGGCGGCGTCGATCTGGTCGTTGATCGTGGGCACCAGCACATCGCACTGCGCCATCGCGCGGGCGAGTTCGGTACGGCTCATCGCCACGTCGCCGACATTGAAGCTGGCATCGAACAGTTCGGCCATGCGCGCCTCCACATTGGGCGGCAGGCGGCGCGTAACGATGACGCGCGGCTTGGCGGGGCGCGGTTTCTTGGCCATGGATAAGGCCGCTATTCCCCGGCGCGACATCGGTCAAGCGGATATGCGGGCCGGACATGCAGGAGTCCCCATCGAAGGACTGTCGCATAGCTGCGCAAATGGCTATGGGAGGATCATGCGTGACATGGGTGATGGGTCTGGGATGAAGCGTTTCTGGTTGGGTGCGGGCGTGGCTGTGGTGCTGGGCGCGGCGGGCGCAGCGCTGGCGGCCCCGGCCAAGCCCGTGCCCTATTGGGCGTCGCTCGCGCAGGACGAAGCGCGGATGCGGGTCGGGCCGAGCCTCGATTATCCCTCCAACTGGGTCTATCGCCGCCGCGACCTGCCGGTGAAGGTGGTGCAGGTGCTGGGCCTGTGGCGCAAGGTGGAGGATCCCGACGGCGCACAGGGATGGATGCACGTCCGCCTGCTGAGCGACACCGCGACCGCGATCGTGAAGGCGGAGGTAGCGCCGCTGCATCAATCCGCCAGCGAAAGCGCGCGCACCCTTTTCCGGGCGGAACGCGGCGTGGTCGGGCGGCTGGGCGACTGTTCGGGCGGCTGGTGCACCTTCGACGTCAAGGGACAGCGCGGCTATGTGAAGGCCGGCGATGTCTGGGGGGCGACCGGAAAATAGGATTTAGGGAATAGGATTAACTGGGTTTAACCTCACACATTTCCCGTAGATTTTGATATTTTCGTACCGGAATGGGAAATTTCGTTACGAAGCTGGCATTGAGCCGACGATGCGCAAGAGCTGCTTTTTCGATCTCCTTGTAGCAGTCAGATGGCATGTAGGACAGCGTTGGGTGGATGGCGGGAAAGTCTGTTTTATACTGTCATCTCCGCGGAGGCGGGGATCCATCTCCCAGCCTAGTGCTGGACGCAAGGTCAGGAGATGGGTTCCCGCCTTCGCGGGAATGACGAAAACGGGTGGGGAGCGGACTGACAGGTTTCGAGCAGTGTGCGATAGTTTGCGGACATGATTGCTCAGGGAAAGCGTGAGCCAAGTCAGTATCGTTTGAGTGATCCGAGCGCAGGCAGTACTATCCAAAGTCCAATAAATAACAAAGCAATGTATATCTGTTTGTCATATCCGCCAAATACGCCCCAACCGAGTAAGTAGTTTGCTCCAATTGTCAGGAACACTGCAAGCCATAACCCGGCCTTAATCCTCTGACGCGATGACGGTGGATTTGGATGCCAGTCAATATCTCGCAAGGTCGATAAATGGCTCCGCATCCATTCGCGCTTGAATGCAGCATATTTGCTATCGTTATCGCGGATGTCTTCGTCATCGGCCCAATGACTGAGTTCCTGCCATGCAGCTTTCTCCCGCTCATCGAGAGCTAGCGGGTCGGGTATCGCGATATCGAGTTCATGTGCAGTAACGTCGCCGCCATCAGCAACCCGCTCAAGCATCGCTATCAGATTTGGTCGCGCCGACGTCATGTTCGTATTATGCACCTGACAGAGGTGTCTGCAATCGGGGAAGCTGCAAATCTCCTTTTATGTCCGCCTCTGGTCGGCTTTAACCGTCATGCCAGCGAAAGCTGGCATCTCAGGCGGCGGCGCGAAACGGTCGAGCGTGGCGCTCGTCCAAGCCTGTCTCGCCAACGCCTGAGACCCCAGCCTTCGCTGGGGTGACGGAAACAAGGATGGCCGCTTTCGAGCGATATCGCAACGCGTCTAACGGTCCATTTCTGGTCGCCAGCGGACCCGCCCCGGGAAAAGGGGGCCCAGCCCCCTTCCTTCACCATTCGTAGGCCTTGGGCATCGCGCCTTCGGTTGGCGTGGCGTAGCGGTCGCGCAATTTTGTCTGGCGGTTTTCGATCGGTTGCTGGACGCCGTCGATCCACACCGCGACCGGGGCGGAGGTCATTTCCAGCGGGTCGCCGTCCCAGATGACCACGTCGCCCGCCTTGCCGGCCTTGAGCGACCCGATACGGTCGCCCAGCCCCATCGCCTCGGCTGGGGCGGAGGTAATGGTGCGGAGCGCCTGACCCCAGCTGAGGCCGGTCGCGCCCGGCACTTTATTCAGCGCAACCATATTGCCCGCCTGCTGAGTCGCGAGGCGCAGTTGCAGCCCCTCGTCACGGTCCATCAGGCCCATGGAAACAGCGACGCCCGCCTTCACCATGCGGCCGACATTGCTCTGGGTCGCGGCCAGCTTCTCGAAGCTGGAGGGCAGGTCGTCGAGACCACCGGCGATCACCGGCACCTTGGCGGCGGCGATCTGGGTCGCGACCATCCAGCCTTCGGCCGCGCCGGCGAGGATCAGCTTGAGCGCTGGAAAATCCTGCCGCAAGGCGAGCACGGACAATATGTCGCGGGCGCTTTCGGCGTGGATCATCAGCGGCATGACGCCGGTGACGACCGGAACCAGCGCTTCGGCATCGACGCGGTTGAGCAGCGCATCCTTCGACCGGCCATCATAGCTGGCGGGCGCCTTCGCGAATTCCTGTGCTTCGCGCAGCATCATCTTGAAGGTCAGGATCGCGGCGGCGCGGCTGCCGCCTGCATCCTCAGCGCCGGATTCGCCCATTTCGACATATTGGAAGGCCCGCGCCTTGGTGATCGGGTTCAGGTCAGCGCCCAGGTCGACCACTGCGCCCTGCCCGGCGAAGATGCCGACGCCGGTTGCAGGCACCACAACCGCGCGGGTGATACCGGCGGTGCGGCTGACCGCGATCGGGTTGGCCAGCGGATTGATCGCGGGCGCGACGTCGATCGCCGCCGAGAAGGGCGAGCGGGCGCTTGTGTCGTTGGTCTGCCTGACCCCCGGCACCTCGACCAGGCCGACGCGCGAATAGCCCGAGACGAGACCGGGCGTCACCCATTTGCCGCTGGCGTCGATGGTCTTCGCCCCGGCGGGAACGGCAACGCCCGCGCCGGCCGCAACGATCTTACCACCCGTGATGACGACGGTGCCGTTCCGGATCGGCTCGGAGCCATCACCGATGGCCAAGGTCGCGCCGGTGATGGCGATGGATTGGGCGAAGGCGGGAGCGGCGGCCGTCAACGACAAGGCTGCCATCACTATCGCCGTCCGGTTCGAGCAGCTTCGAGCGAAGCCGATAACCGCGTGTCGAGAACTCGATCCAGCACCGGTTCTCGGCAAGCTCGAACCGAACGGAGTTATTTTGGCCAAACGGCTCATTTCACGTCTCCCGCGCCGATCTGGCCCAGTTCGAAATCGGTCACAGGCCGCAGCTTCGGATTGGCGCTGTCATACATCAGCGCCCCGTCGATCCAGACCTTTTCCG
The DNA here is from genome assembly GCF_013393185.1 of Sphingobium lactosutens. Taxonomy (GTDB): domain Bacteria; phylum Pseudomonadota; class Alphaproteobacteria; order Sphingomonadales; family Sphingomonadaceae; genus Sphingobium; species Sphingobium lactosutens_A. The sequence goes on from NZ_QJQX01000083.1 coordinate 159,930, forward strand.
GCCTTGTATAGGTGCTGAAGGGGTTGCCGTTCCATAGCACGACGTCGGCCATCTTGCCGACCTTGAGGCTGCCGGTCTGCTCCGCGATGCCCATGGCGCGCGCGGGATTGATGGCGAGCCAGGTCCAGGCGACCTCGTCGGGAATGTCGATCCCCATGCGGCGGCCCGCGCCCAATGCCTTGGCCGCTTCCTGATTCAGGCGTTGGATGCCATTTTCATCGTCCGAGTGGACGATGGCGCAGGCGCCCGCCCGATGCACCAGCGGCACATTTTCCTTGATGCCGTCATAGGCTTCCATCTTGAAGCCGTACCAGTCGCCCCACATGGCCGAACAAATGTTGTTCTCGCGCAGCAGGTCGGCGATCTTGTAGCTTTCGACGGCATGGTGGAAGGCGGTGATCCTGTAGCCGAACTCCTTCGACATATCGATCACATTGGCCATCTCGTCCGCGCGATAGCAGTGATTATGGACGAGAATCTTGCCCTCCAGCACATCCGCCAGCGTTTCCATGCCCAGGTCGCGGGTCTGGTCCTTACCGGCGGCGCGCTTCTTCTGATATTCGCGCGCCTTGATCCAGGTCTGGCGGTCGACCGCCATATTGCCCATCCGGGTCGACGGCTCACGCCCCTTGGCGCCATAGACGCGCTTGGGGTTTTCGCCACACGCCATTTTCAGGCCATAGGGCGCGCCGGGGAATTTCATCCCCTGCTGGGTGCGGGCAGGGACGTTCTTGACCGTCACGCTGCGCCCGCCGAAGAGGTTGCCCGAGCCGGGCAGGATCTGGAGCGTGGTGACGCCGCCATTGGCCAGCGCGCGGCCGAAGCCGGGATCCTGCGGCCAGATGCTATGTTCGGCCCAGACATGGGGCGTCACCGGCGAGGTCATCTCATTGCCGTCGGACAGCGCATCGACGCCGGGCGAGGCATAGACGCCCAGATGACTGTGAATGTCGATGACGCCCGGCGTCAGATATTTGCCGGTGCCGTCGAACAGCGCGACATCGGCCGGGATCGGCGTATCGGGGCCACCGATCGCGACCACCTTGCCTTCCGACAGGAAGACGACGCCATTGTCGATGCGGCCGCCTTCGCCGTCGAAGATGGTCGCGCCGCGGATCACGGTCGGGCGGCCGGGATAGGCTTTGTAGGTGGACGGATAGGGATTTTCAGGCTCAGTCGAAGACCCCTGCGACGCAGGCGTTTCCTTGTCCTTCTTCGCCGCCTGCGCGCCGGCGGTTCCCGCCAGCAACGCCGCGATCAGCAGCCATTTGCCGCTTTTGGTCATCAATGTTCATCCCTGTTCGAGGATATGGTGTCGAGATGCATCATGCGTTTCACATAAGGCGAGACGAGCAGCACCAGACCGCCCACCACGATCGAGAACCAGCCGATTTGCGTATAGACGTCAAGTACTTGGGTGACATTGCCCGCTTCACCGCTGCCGGTGGTCCTGGCGATTAGGCCGGCGATGAAATTGCCCGCCGCCATGGCGAGGAACCAGGTGCCCATGACGAGCCCGACCATCGACGATACCGACAGCCGCGTCATGGCCGACAGGCCCACCGGCGAGAAGCAGAGTTCCGCCATGGTGTGGAACAGGTAGATGAGGAAGACGAAGAGGATGGGCGTCAGATTCTCGCCCGCCATCGCCGCGCCAGCGACCAGCACGAGAAAGCCTGCACCGCAAAGGATCAGGCCGATGCCGAACTTGGCCGGCGAGGACGGCTCCAGCCGGCGCTTGTCGAGGAAGGTCCAGAGCACAGCGAACAGCGGCGCGAACAGGATGATGAAGACCGAATTGACCGACTGGAATAGCGAGGCGGGGACGTCCCAGCCGAGGATGTTGCGGTCGACATTGCGGTCGGTGAAGATGTTGAGCGACGATCCTGTCTGTTCGAACAGCCCCCAGAAGAGCGGGTTCAGCGCGATCAGGAAGAGCGCGGCGAACATGCGGTCGCGGTCGACCTTGCCCAGCGTGCCGAGCGTGCGCCAGAGGATGTAGATGACCGTCAGGGCCGAGAAGCCGAGCAGCGCATAGCCCAGCAGTTCGGCATAGCGGATCACCAGCCAGATGGCGACGACGCCCAGCGCCGCGCCGAGATAGATGGTCCATTCCTGGGTCAGACCGGCGGCAGTAGTCTGGCGCAGTTGCTGCGGCGCGGGCGGTTCGCCCTTGCCGAGCAGCCATGGCTTCAGCCACACGAACATGACAAGGCCGAGCAGCATGCCCACGCCCGCCGCGCCGAAGCCCCAGCTCCAGCCCCACAATTCGCCTAGCAGGCCGCAGACGATCGGGCCGAGCATCCCGCCCATGTTGATGCCCATGTAGAAGATGGAGAAGGCCGGATCGCGGCGATGGTCGTCGCGGTCGTAGAGTTCGCCCACCAGCACGGAGATATTGGCCTTGAGGAAGCCGGTGCCGACGATGATCGAGGCGAGCGCCAGATAGAAGCCGTTGAGAAAGACGGGATCCTGCCCCCCCGGCCCTTCGGTCACGGCGATCAGGAAATGGCCGATGGCGATGAACACGCCGCCGACCAGCACCGCCTTGCGCGGTCCCAGGAATCGGTCGGACAGATAGCCGCCGATGACCGGCGTGATGTAGACCAGCGAGGTATAGGCGCCGTAGAGAAGATAGGCCTTGTCCTCGCCGAAGAGGAAATGCTTGGTGAGATAGAAGATCAGGATGGCGCGCATCCCGTAATAGGAAAAACGCTCCCACATTTCCGCGAAGAAGAGCAGATAAAGCCCACGCGGATGGCCAAGCCAGGTCTTGCCTGACTCGGCAGTCGTCATGTCCGAAGTCGCCATTCGGGACCCTTTGCATATTCTTGTGTCCGGCCCGCCATGGCGGCGGCCGCTTATGGCGTCAGCCTAGAGCCTATGGGTTCATCCTGTCAAAAGGGCGCTCCGCCCTTGCGTTAGAGCGAAGCGCGCGCCATCTGTCTGCGCGATGTTCAACGACCTCTCCTCTCCGCTCGCCCTGCTTCAGACCCGCCGTTCCGGCAAGCCCCGCGATCTGGTTGCGCCCGGCCCCGACGGTGCGCAACTGCGGCAGATATTGGAGGTGGCGCTGCGCACTCCCGACCATGGCAAGCTGGCGCCGTGGCGGTTCGTGATCGTGCCGCTGGAAAAGCGCGCCGCGCTGGCGGAGCTGCTGGAAACGGCCTATCGCACCGAAAAGCCCGACGCCGGACGGCTGGAGATCGAGGCGATGCACCAGTTCGCGCATCAGGCGCCGACCTTGGTGGTGGCGCTGTCCGCCCCGGTCGCGGGCAGCAAGATCCCGGCCTGGGAACAAGAGCTTTCGGCGGGCGCAGCGATCATGAACCTGCTGCACGCCACCCATGCACTGGGCTTTGCCGGCGGCTGGCTGACGGGATGGCCGACCTATAATGAGGATGTGCGCGGCGCCTTCGGGCGCGAAGGGGAAGCGATCGCCGGCTTCGTCTTCATCGGGACTCCGGGCAAGCCGCAGGAAGAGCGGCCGCGGCCAGATTATGACACCATTGTCTCCACATGGGACAGATAATTACACAAATATAACAAAAGCTGTAATGTCGTAGCTTGCCCCCGTCGCTGTATTATGGCACTGATGCACCATGGCCGACGAATCCAAGCCCGTCTATCTCCGCCTGCGCGAGATCATTGCCGCCTCCATTCTGGATGGGGAATATCGTGATGGCGACGTGTTGCCATCTGTGCGCGCCTTCGCTGCCGCGCAAGGCGCCAATCCGCTGACGGTGGCCAAGGCCTATCAGAGTTTTCAGGATGACGGGCTGGTCGTGGTGAAGCGCGGCGTCGGCATGTTCGTCGCCGACGGCGCGACCCGCCGCCTGCGCAGCGCCGAACGTGAGCGCTTTATGGAAACGGTGTGGCCACCGGTCGCGGCCCAGATCAGGCGCCTGGGACTGCGGATCGATGAACTGGATCTGGCGAAGGTCTGAGGTCAATCCACCAAATACAAGGACCCGTTCGCTTCGAGCGTGTCGAGAAGCGGTAAGGATGCGCTATCCGTTTCTCGACTTCGCTCGAAACGAACGGATGTTTTACAATGCGGCCAATGCCTCAAGCGCTTCCTGACGTCCGGTAAATCCGGGCACTGCCGCCGCGCGGTTCAGCGCCAGTTTCGCCTCCCCTTTCCGTCCTGCCGCCGCGTAAGCCTGCCCCAGATGCATCTGGAGCGCGGGCGCGCCGGGGGCCAGCGCGACGGCCTTTTCCAGCAGGTCGATGGCGGCCGGTCCTTTCTCGCCGGTGCGCAGCAAGACCCAGCCGAGCATGTCGGCGGTCATAGGATTGCCCGGCATCAGCCGATAGCCATGGGTGGCGTAGGCGCGTGCGGCAGCGCCGTCACCGCTTTCCAGCGCCGCGCGGGCGAGGTCGGCCATCAGCACGGCGTCATTGCCGCCAATCCGCACGCGGACCGCGCCCAGCATCCGCAGCGCGCCGCGCCAGTCCTGCGCCTGCATGGCGATGCCCGCGGCAAGGCGCTGCGCCTCCACATCATTGGGGTTCTGCGTCAGGAACAGCCGGACGACCTGCGCGGCGCGGGCGGGATTGCCGGCTCGGCCCCATGCGGCGGCCAGACGCAGCGCGGCGTCGCGATCGAAGCGGATATTCGCGGCGGCTTCATAGGCGCGCGCGGCCTCCTGCGACTGACCGGCCGCCCCAAATGTGTCGCCGAGGATCAGCCAGGCGGCGGGCGCGCCGGGATTGGCGCGGCTGAGCAGGCGCGCGCGGGCGAGCGCGTCCACAGTGCGACCGGTGCTGAGCAGGGCGCGGATATAGGGAATATTGTCATTCGCTGTGGCGGGATTGGCGGGCGGTGGGCCGCTGGCCAGCGCGGCGTCGCGCGGGCTGGCGAAGGGATCGGCGGCAGCGCGCACCGGCCAGTCGGCTCTGGCCAGCATGTCGCCAGCCATGGCGCGATTGCCCCTCGCCTCCTGCGCGCGGGCGGCGAGCGTCAGCACATAAGGATCGGCGTCGCGCTGGGCGACCATGGGGGCAAGCGTGGACGCGGCGGAGGCAAAGTCGCCGTTCAGATAATAGGCCCGGCCAAGCAGGGTGCGGGCAGTCCGGTTGTCAGGCTGGGCGGCGACCAGCGGGCCGAGCGCCTCGGTCGCCAGAACGGCATTTCCATCCTCCAGATGCAGCACGCCGCGCAGCAGCCGCGTCGCCGGTTCATGATCCAGCCGGCCATGGGTACGGTCCAGCAGGGCGCGGGCCAGATCGGCCCTACCCTCCCGCGCCGCCATCACCGCCTGCATCATCCATGCGCGCGGGTTGGACGGGTCGAGCGCGAGGATACGGCGCGAGAGGCTGAGCGCCTTGCTCGCCTGCCCCGCATCGGCGAGGGTCGCAGCATATTGCTCCAGCGCGGGCACGGAATCCGGGTTGGCCTCAAGCGCGCGATCGAACCAGGGCAAGGCGGCGGTCAGGCCATATTGGGCGCGGGTCAGTTCGCCGCGCAGGGCCAGCGCCTTCGCATTGGCGGGCGCGAGCGCCATGGCCCGGTCGGCTGCCTGGATCGCGCCGCCCTGATCGCCCGTCGCAAGGCGGAAACGGCCAAGGTCGATCCAATTTTCGGCGTCATCGGGCGCAAGCGTCAGGGCGCGCTCCAGCGCAAGACGCGCGCGGCCTGTATCGCCATGCGCCAGTGAAGCGCGCGCAACCACGCGGGCCGCCGCGACGATCGACGCCTGCGGGATGTCCGGCGCCTGCGCTTCCCGCAACGCGCCGTCAAGGTCGCCCTGCAACAGCAGCGCCTGCGCCATCACGGCACGGCCTTGCGCGGCGGACCAGCCTAGCGAACGGGCGCGCTCCACCGCAGCCTGCGCACCGGCGCCATCACCCAGTTCAGCAAGCGCGCGGGCCTGCGCGGCATGGGCCTGCACCGATCGGCCATTGCCCAGAATCGCGTTCATCAGTTCGACCCGCGCACTGCGGGCGTCACCCGCGTCCAGCGCCGCAAGGCCACGGGCAAGCGCGGCACTGCCGTCGCGCTCATGCGCGCGCCATTGCCACAGGCCAGCACCGCCCAGCATCAGGGCGGCCGCCCCGGCAAGCAGGAAGAGACGGGACCGGCGCATCGATCAGTTCTGGATCTGATATTGTTTGAGCAGATCGTATAGCGTCGGCCGGCTGATCCCCAATATCTTGGCCGCGCCGGAGATATTGCCGTCGGTGCGGGCGATAGCGCGGCGGATGGCGCGGCGGTCTGCCATTTCGCGCGCCGCCTTCAGGTTTACGACATCGGCCCCTTCCAACCGGTCATCGTCCAGATCAAGGTCGGCGGCGGTGATGAGCTTGCCGTCGGCCATGATGATGGCCCGCTTCATGCGATTTTCCAGTTCGCGGACATTGCCGGGCCAGGGCCAGGCATCGAGCGCGGCGAGCGCATCGGGGGCCAGCCCCTTGACCTGCGGGTTCATGTCGCGGGCGAAGCGGGTGAGGAAATGGCGCGCCAGCAGCGCCGGGTCGCCGGATCGGTCCTTGAGCGCCGGAATGCGCACGACGATTTCGGCGAGGCGGTAATAGAGATCCTCACGGAAGGTACCCGCCGCGATCATCTCCTCCAGATTCTGGTGGGTGGCGCAGACGATGCGGGTGTCGACGGCGATCGGCTGACGCCCGCCGATCCGCTCGATCACCCGTTCCTGCAGGAAGCGGAGCAGCTTCACCTGAAGTGGCAGCGGAATATCGCCGACTTCGTCCAGGAAGAGCGTGCCGCCCTGCGCCTGTTCGATCTTGCCGGGCGTGGTCTTGATCGCGCCGGTGAAGGCACCCTTTTCATGCCCGAACAGTTCTGATTCCAGCAAGGTTTCGGGAATGGCGGCGCAGTTGATCGCGACGAAAGCCTGTGTGCGGCGGGGGCTGGCATCGTGCAGCCCCTGCGCCAGCAATTCCTTGCCGGTGCCGCTCGCGCCCAGCAGCAGGACCGAGACATCGGCGTTGGCGACCCGCTCGATCGTGCGGGCGACCTTCATCATTTCCGGCGCGCCGGTGATGAGGCGGCCCAGTACCCGGCCATCCTCCGGCGCGACTTCGGCGAGACGGGCATTTTCCCGCTCCAGCGCATGGACGTGGAAGGCACGGCGAACGATGAGACCGAGTTCGTCGATATCGACCGGCTTCTGGTAAAAGTCGTAAGCGCCGCCCGCGATCGCATCCAGCGCGCTTTCGCGCGCGCCATGGCCGGACGCGACGATCACCTTGGTATCTGGCTTGATCTTGAGCATGTCGGCCAGCGTGGCGAAACCCTCGCTGGTGCCATCGGGATCGGGCGGCAGGCCGAGGTCCAGTGTCACCACGTCGGGGGTTTCCGACCGCAGCATCTCGATCGCTTCCTGCCGGTCGCCGGCGATGAAGAGCTGATAATCCTCATAGGCCCAGCGCAATTGCCGCTGAAGACCCGGATCATCCTCCACGATCAGCAATTTGGGGCGGGTGTCGCTCATCAGGCGGCCTTCTCTGTATCTATACGGGGCGCCAGCGGCAGGCGCAGGGTGAAACGACTGCCAAGCCCAGGCTGGCTTTCGACCTCGATCCGTCCGCCCATCGCTTCAGCCAGGCTGCGCGCCTCGAACGCGCCGAGACCGAAGCCCCCCGCCTTGCTGGAGGAGAAAGGCTTGAACAGGTCGCGGCGGACATATTCGGCGCTCATGCCGGTGCCCTTGTCGATGATCTCGACAATGGCGGCGCGGTCGTCGGTGGACAGGCGCAGTTCGACCGGGCTGTCGGGGGGGCTGGCGTCGATGGCATTCTGCATCAGGTGAGTCACGATCTGCTCGACGCGCGCCGGATCGGCAACCGCCATCGGCGCTGCGCCGGTGACATGGACGGGATGCTGGCGCACGCGGGTCCGGGCAACCTGATCGAGCAGGTCGCGCAGCACCATCGGGCGCGGCTCTTCCCGCCGGCCCTTGTTATGCTGGGACAGGCGGGCGAGCATGTCGTTCATCTTGCCGACCGATTCCCGGAGCGTCAGCACCATGTCGGCGCGAAATTCGGGATTGTCTGCATGACGCTCTGCATTGCGCGACAAGAGAGAGAGCTGGCTCACCAAATTCTTGATGTCGTGGGCAATGAAGGCGAAGCGGCGATTGAACTCGTCGAAGCGCTGCGCATCGTCCAGCGCCTGCTGGCCCTGCGCCTCGCTGATATAGGTCGCGGCCTGCCGCCCCGCGGCGCGCAGCATGTCGAAATCCTCCCAGTCGAGCCGCCGGTCGATCGGCGGGCGGGCGAGCAGGATCGCGCCGATCAGGCGGCGATAATGGATCAGCGGGGCGAGCGCCCAGGCCCGGCCGTCCTGCGTCACCCAATCGGGCAAGGCGGGGGCATGGTTGGCGAGGTCGAGCACCCAGCCGCTCTCCTCCAGCCGGGCGACCAGATCGGGCGAGAGCGTCGCCGCCTCGGGCAAATCGCCGGTCCAGTTCCAGTGCGTCTCGAACGCCAGACCGCCCTGTTCGTTGCGCAGCAGCAGCATGGCGGCGGGAGAATCGGTGATGTCGGCCACCGCCTTCGCGACGCGCTGGCTGAGCGGCGCGGGGTCCTCGCCAGGACGCGCGATGGTTTCGCCAAAGCGCATCCATTCGGTGCGATAATCATAGCGATGCTGGAAGAAATGCTTGGCGACCTGCACTTTCCAGAGCGCGCGCATCTGCGGCGAAGGCAGCAGGACAAGCGCGGTGACGGCAGTAAAGAAGACCGCGCCGATCTCCACCAGCCGGGCATAGGGGCCGGCGATCAACTCGATCAGCACCGCCGCCGCCGTGATGACGACGACATAGAGCGCGACGGCGAAGATGGAGAGCGACTGGACGGTCAGCGTGCGCGACAGCTGCAACCGCCCGGCCATGTCCTTGCGCATGCCGACGGCGATGACCGGCGCCAGCAGGGCCATGAGCAGACCCCGCAGCGCATAAAGCTCGCTCACCTGGTCAGGCGCGAAATAGCGGATGGCATAGAGGTTGAGATCATAGGTCCACATCGCCGCCAGTGCGCCGAACAGCAGGGCCACCCTGCCCCGCTCGCGCGAGGGCCAGGCGGTGTAAAGCTGGTGAACCAGCAGCAGGCTGCCGATCGCGGTCATCATCCGCAGGATCAGCGAGCCGGTGACAAGCGCATGATGGAGATCGCTGTCGACCGGCAATTGCCGCCAGGTCAGGTCGGTGAAGGTCTGGAGCAGAAGAAGTCCCGCCACCGCAGCATAGACCGCCGCGACCGCGCCGATCGGTCCGGTGCGGCCGACCGGGCCGCGCCGCAGCATGACGAACATGGCAAGTAGCCAGGCGGCGTTGCGGATGCTCTCGCCCACGCCCGACAGCGGCTTCGACACACCGCCGAAGGAGACATAGAGCGCCCAGCAGGAGGTGAGCAGCAGCGCGCCGGCCAGCATGCGCAGTTCGATCGCCTCTTCGCGCCGGCGCAACAGGAAGATGCCGAGCGCCGCGAACAACACGGCCGCGAGCGCATGGCCCCAATCGCCTATGAATTGCAGGAGGACACCCACGCCCCGCTCCTCAGCGCGCGCCGTCGGGCCAGAGGATGACCCGCACGGTCTGGAGGAGGATCAGCAGATCGAGGAAAGGCGTATAGTTCTTCGCGTAATAGAGATCATATTCCAGCTTGTGCCGGGCATCCTCGATCGACGCGCCATAGGGATAGTTGATCTGCGCCCAGCCGGTGATGCCGGGCTTCACCATATGGCGTTCGGCATAATAACGCAGATGCTGCTCCAGATCCTCGACGAACTGGCGGCGTTCGGGGCGCGGTCCGACGAAGCTCATCTCGCCCTTCAGCACCGTCCAAGTCTGCGGCAGTTCATCAATGCGCAGCTTGCGCAGCCAATAGCCCAGACGCGTGATGCGCGGATCGTCCTTTTCCGCCCAGACCGCTTGCCCGGCGACTTCGGCATCCTGCCGCATGGTCCGCAACTTCACGATCCAGAATTCCTGGCCGTAGAGGCCGACGCGTTGCTGGCGGTAGAAGGCGCCACCTTTGCTGTCGAGCTTCACCAGGATGGCGGCGAGCAGGATGATCGGCCCCGTCAGGGCGAGCAGGATCAGGCTGGCGATGATGTCGAACAGCCGCTTGGCGATGCTGGACAGGCGCCGACCGGCGGAAAATCCGTCGGAGAAGATCAGCCAGCTGGGATTGACGCTGGCGAGGTCGACGCGGCCCGTCTCCCGCTCCAGGAAACTGGACAGATCGTTTACATGGACGCCGGTCGTCTTGATGCGCAGCAGGTCGGACATGGGGATGGCGTTGCGCCGCTCCTCCAGGGCGAGCACCACTTCGCTGGCGTTCAGACGGACGACGAAGTCCGAAAGATTGTAGACGGCGTTGCGGTTGATCGCTTCCTCGACCACCTGCGCACCATCGTTCATCGCGATATAGCCGACAACGAGGAAGCCCGAACCGCGCTTGCGTTCAAGCTCACGGATACGGTCGGCGCGGCTGCCTGCGCCCAGCACCACCAGGCGGCGCTTGAAGGCCTCGCCGCCCAGCATGGAGCCGAGCAGCAGACGAATGAGCAGCAACAGCGAAACCGACAAGCCCATGGCGTAAAGCGAGTTGGACCGCCAAAGCGTCATGCCGGGCAGCAGAAAATAAAGGACCGACAGGAAGATCACGCCCAGCGACACGGCGACCAGCAGCCGCGCGACGGCGAAACGGATCGACTGGAGGGATTCGGGGCCATAGACGCCCACGGCGATCATCGCGGTCTGAATCGCGATGGCGAAGCTGAACAGCGGCCCGGTACGGGTGACGACATGTTCGACCGCCATGCCGATCTGGTGTGCGCGCAGGATCCAGCCCGCTTCCGCCGCAGCAATCAGCAGCATGAAATCGAGCAGCCCCAGCAGCAACACCGCGTGCGGCACATAATGTTTGAACAGCCTGATCATTCGTCGCGCTTTTTTCCCGCTGCCGTCCGACCGCAAATTTACGGTAGTGCCGGACAGCGCCTTACAAGGGACTGTAAGGAAATCCGACGCGAGGCATCCTGTCGGAAAATGACGAAGAAATTCTGAATCGCACATCAAGCCCATTGAAAAGGGCGCGATTCACCGATCAGTCATGATTGCGCAATGCGTCCGCCGCGTTCTTCGCTGCGTCCCCCACGACGGCCGCCGCGTCATCGACGGCCCCGGCCGCCTCGGTCAGCTTGTCCGCCCGCCGGTCTTCCCGGCGCTCATTGGTCAGATAGAAGAAGGCGATCGCAAGGATCAGCGCCAGCGCGACTAGCGCGAACACCACGCTGCTGCCACGAGAGCGCATCGGCTGGTCGTCGCCTTCCGGCGGCTCATGCGGGGCAAGGGGATCTTCGTTCATGTCGCTTCTCTCCTCCCTGGGACTGCGAAGCGCGATGCCGAAGCGTTCCGGTATCAGTCCTCGTCGTCCGAACGGCTTTCGACACCGCGACTCAGGCGATCGACATCCTCCATGATCTCGTCCAGCACGGCCGTATCGGTCGTCACCTGGCTGCGGCGCGAGGGGAGATCGCCATTCTCCAATATCTGTTCCAGCGCAGCACGGCCACGCGCGACGCGGCTCTTGATCGTACCGACGGCCACGCCACAAATCTCCGCCGCTTCTTCATAGGCGAAACCGCCCGCGCCGACCAGAATCAATGCTTCGCGCTGCGGCTGAGGCAATTGCAGCAGGGCGCGCTGCATGTCGCTGAGTTCGACATGCTTGTCTTGGCCGGCCGGCGCCGCGAGGATGCGATCGGCGGTCAGATCGTCCCAGTCGCCGCGAAAGCGCGAGCGCCGCATCTGCGAGAGATAATGGTTGCGAAGGATGATGAAGGTCCAGGCCCGCATATTGGTGCCCGCCTGGAAACGCGCTCGCGCCGCCCACGCCTTCAGCAGGGTTTCTTGCACCAGGTCGTCCGCGACATCGCGGTTCCCGGACAGTGAACGACCAAATGCGCGCAGATGAGGGATGACAGCCGCCAGTTCGCGCTTGAAATCCGTATCCGACAGCGCGGCTCGTTCTTCCGCTCCGCCAACGTCTTCATTCATGGGAACAACCCCCGTGCTGGCTGTCGCCCTCGTCGCATGAACCGACGTCGTCAAAGCCATAAGTGCGCCTGTATCCTAAACCGTTTATCGTCAAAACCTAGTGCCCTGTTTCTGCCCTGTCATTTCCAGAGCAGGAACAGCATCGCGATGACCGCCAAAGCGAGCGAAATGCCAAGGACATATCGCACGACATGTTCCGTAGAGCCTGCCCGCGCCTTGTCGGTGGCGATGTGCTGTTCATGGTCAACCATGGCACGTCTCCCGATCGTTACGGTTCATTAACGCCACCGCCGACCGGGAGTTCCGTCCCTTTCGCAAAAGGTCGATCAGGCAGGCGCCGTCGCCTCATCGAAGAAGAGCGCCTGAGAAATCGCCGCCTTCACAGTCGAGCGCTGGAACGGTTTGGTGATGAGGAAGGTCGGCTCCGGCCGTTCGCCGGTCAGCAGGCGTTCCGGGAAGGCGGTGATGAAGATCACCGGTACCGAAATCTCGGCCAGAATGTCCTTCACCGCGTCGATCCCGCTCGAATCATCGGCAAGCTGGATGTCGGCGAGAACCAGCCCCGGTCGTTCCGCCATGGCTTCGCGCACCGCATCCTCGCGCGTGACGGCGATGGCGGTGACTTCATGGCCGAGGTCGCGGACGATGGTTTCGATGTCCATCGCGATGATCGGTTCATCCTCGATGATCAGAACCTTGGCACGGGTCTGCGCCTCGATCTCGGTCAGGGCTTCCTCGACCAGCCCTTCGACGTCGGCGCTGTCCAGGCTGATGAGATAGGCGACGTCGTCGATGGTGAAGCCTTCCAGCGCGGTCAGCAGCAGCGCCTGACGCGGCAACGGGGTCAGGCGGCCAAGCCGTGCCTGGGCAATCGCCTCCCGCCCGTCGCCGGCAGTCAGCGGCACATCGTCGAGATGCGAGGATGACCAGATGGCATGGAATGTCTTGTACAGGCCAAGGCGCGGATCGACTTCGGACGGAAATTCCTCCGGCGCCGCGACGATCGCCTCCAACGTCGCGCGGACATAGGCGTCGCCATGCGCCTGGCTACCCGTCAGCGCGCGCGCATAGCGCCGCAGAAACGGAAGATGGGGGTGGAGTTTCTGTCCAAGCGACATCGTCAAATCTTCTCCCTGCCCGATACCAGGCCAACAACCTCCGGCCCACGGACGGAGGAAAGGAAAGGATGGAATGTCCATGCCACGATGGCAACCCCCGCCCCCTACTTCCCGCCCCAAGGCCGGCGGCGTCAAAAAAACGCCTCGCACATCGGAACCATCGAAGCGCAAAATTGTTTCGCAGCCATATGGTTTTTTCGACGATATCGTGAATTTCGTGGCCATTGTGCGGGACGATGAATTGACGTTCCGCTCGATTCCCGCGAATACGGGCAGGCCGGCGTGATTAAGATTGCTTCAAAGGGGCAGATTTTGGTTTCTTCAACAACGGAACGACGGTCAGCGGGAGGTAGCGGGAAAGGCGCGAAATCGTCTTCGCGCAAGGGCCGCAACGCCAGCGCCAAGGAAGAAGGCCATGTGTCCCAGGTATTGCGCACCGTCTACCAGCGCGCGGTGGACGAGGATATTCCCGCCGAAATGCTGGACCTTCTGAGCAAGCTGGATTGACGTCATCATGACCGGGGGCAGCCTTCCTCCGGCGGCCCGGTCGCTGACGGAACCGCTTTCCCACTTCTTCCGCTCCACCGGCGTCAAGATGTTCCTCATCCTGACGCTCGCGCTCCTGCCGCTTGGCCTGATCGCCTTGATCGCATCACTGCAAGCGATCCGCACGGCCGATCTGGAAAAGGAAGCGCTGCTGCGCGTGGCCGTCACGCAAAGCGCGCGCAAGCTGACCGCCGACCTGCAATCCGATCGCACGGCGATCCAGCTTACCATCAACAGCCTGAACACGGCCGACACTCATATCTGCGATCGGCTGGACCTGTTCCTGTCGTCCAACGACGCCGAAGGCGGGCTTTACTATATCTATGACCGGGCGGGACGCCGGGTCTGCGGATCGCGCCGGACCGAACCGGAAGGGCTGGACCCGCGCGAGCGCTTTACCGGGCCGCCGGCCCAGATATTGACGGACATCCCCTATCTGCTGACCCGGATCAAGAGCCGCGACGACCGGTTGGTAGGCCTAGTCTATTATTCGCGGCTGCATCTGGAAAGCGTCGCCGATCCTGCGACAGCCCTGCAAAACCGACAGTTGAGCCTGCGACAGGGCGACAGCAAGCTGGTTATTAGCCGCCCCGGCACGGCGCTGGGTGACGGTCATAGCAGCAGCCTGTCCGCGCGGATCGACCCGCCCGACGTCGTGCTGACGATGACCGTGCGCGATCCGCCCGCGACGCTGGCGCGCACTCTCTCCCTCTTCCTGCCGCTGGTGATGTGGTTCGCTGCGGCCGCAATCGGCTGGTTCGTGGTCAACCGCCTGCTGATCCGGCCATTGGTGCTGCTGCGGCGCGCCGTCGCCAACTATCATCCGGGGGAAGTGCTGGAACCGATGCGCCGCGTGCGCACGCCCGCACAGGAGATCGTAGCATTGGGCGAGACGTTTCGGGAGATCAGCGAGGATGTCGCCACCCATGAGGCGGAAATGGCCGAGGGTCTGGACACCCAGCGCAAGCTGACCCGCGAGGTGCATCACCGGGTCAAGAACAATCTCCAGATCATCGCCAGCCTGATCAACCTCCACGCCCGTTCCGCCCATGATCCCGAAGCGGTCGAAGCCTATGCCTCGATCCAGCGGCGCGTCGACGCCCTTTCCGTGGTCCACCGCAATCATTTCGCCGAACTGGAGGAAAATCGCGGCGTCGGCGTGCGTCCGCTGGTCAGCGAACTGTCCGCCAGCCTGCGCGGCACGGCGCCCGCAGAGGCACGCCGCTTCGGCATCCAGATCGACAGCGACGACCTGCATATCAGCCAGGATGTGGCGGTACCCGTCGCCTTCCTGGTCACGGAACTGGTGGAACTGGCGATGCGGCTCGCTCCGCAGGGGAGGATGCAGATTTCGGTGCAGTTGCAACCCGATGCACCGGATCGCGCACTGCTGGATATCCGCTCGGCCGGGTTACGCGAATCCGAAGCGATGACCGACCTGCTGGACGATCGTTATCGTCGCGTTCTGACCGGCCTGTCGCGGCAGATGCGCGCGCCGCTCGACCATGATGGCGAGGCGGGATCGTTCGCCATCGCCATCGCCATCATCCCCGAAGATCACACCCGGCGATAGTCCCGGCGGAAATCGGCGGCGAAGCTGGCCAGCTTGCCGGCCGCGATGCTGTCGCGCAGGCCCTGCATCAGTTCCTGGTAGAAATGGATGTTGTGCTGGGTCATCAGCATCGCCCCCAGCATTTCGCCCGCTTTCACCAGATGATGAAGATAGGCGCGGCTCCAGGTGGCGCAGACCGGGCAACCGCAACGCGGATCGAGCGGCCCCTGATCCTCGTTGAACTTGGCATTGCGGATGTTGAGCGGGCCGGCCCAGGTGAAGGCCTGTCCATTGCGGCCCGAACGGGTCGGCAGCACGCAATCGAACATGTCGATGCCGCGCTCGACCGCACCGACGATATCGTCAGGCTTGCCGACGCCCATCAGATAGCGCGGCCTGTCCTGCGGCAGCATGTCGGGCGCGAAGTCGAGAGTGGCGAACATCGCCTCCTGCCCCTCGCCCACCGCCAGCCCGCCCACGGCATAGCCGTCGAAGCCGATCTCGATCAGCTTTTCCGCCGAGATCCGGCGCAGCCCTTCGTTTAGCGAACCCTGCTGGATGCCGAACAGGGCAGCGCGTTCCGCATGTTCGCCGCCGGCATCGAATCCGTCGCGCGAGCGCCTGGCCCAGCGCATGGAACGCTCCATCGATTTGGCCGCCTCGTCATGGGTGCAGCCATTCTTGGTGCATTCGTCGAAGGCCATCACGATGTCGCTGTCGAGCAGGCGCTGGATTTCCATCGAGCGCTCCGGGGTCAGCATATGCTTCGACCCATCGATATGGCTGGAGAAGGCGACCCCCTCTTCGCTCATCTTCGTGAGGGCGGACAGGCTCATCACCTGATAGCCGCCGCTGTCGGTCAGGATCGGGCGGTCCCACCCCATGAAACCATGCAGCCCGCCCAGCCGCGCCATGCGCTCGGCGCCGGGTCGCAGCATGAGATGATAGGTATTGCCCAGGATGATGTCGGCGCCGGTCGCGCGCACTTCGGCCGGGCGCATCGCCTTGACGGTGGCGGCGGTGCCCACGGGCATGAAGGCGGGCGTGCGTATTTCGCCACGGCGCATCTGGATCGCGCCGGTGCGCGCCTTGCCGTCGGTGGCACTGATCGAGAAGGAAAAACGAGGCTTGGTCATGTCGGCGCTCTAAGGGCGAACAGCCCCGCGCACAAGGATGGCCAGGCGGACGGAAGGATCAGCCCGCCCGTCGCACGCCTTCGAACAGGGCCATCGCGTCGATGTTGAAGCCTTCCACGCGGCGATAGGGGCCGATGAACCGCAGGCAGTCGGCAGATAGCCGGAGCGGCCAGGGTTCCCCCTGCTCGTCATGCAGGGCGAGGGTGACGCGGGGTGATTCAGGGCGCGGCTCGATCATGCAGTCCAGCATAAATAATGAAGGTTAACAAAGCCCTGAGCCGGGTCGTTGGCGGATGGCTGGAAAATTTATGTGGCATTCACGTCACATTCTCTCCGTTTTGGGCCGGTTTGGGGCGACCTCCTTGCAACAGTTTCCAATAAAAATGGTTAACGCCCTGTCAATAAATAGCCGGTTGATTGCATCATATTGGTGAGCCTGATCTGTTCATTCGGGATAGAAAATTGGGGGCGCAGATGATTGATTCAGGACGGTTTAATCCGACGAGAGACGATGCAGAGGCCGTCTCCGCAGAACATTTTGGCGACAGCGACGACTATCGGTCGCCTGCCGCTACGGAAACGCCGCTCGCCGCCGCGATGCGCCAGTCGACCCTGTTCGACCTGGGGCAGATCGACGTGCGCTGGGACGAGGAACTGGCGACGCTCTGGGCGTTCATGACACCGCTGGAACGGCCCAACTCCAATATGGGGCTGATTCGCGACACGATGGCGTGGCAGCGCGAAAGTCGTGACGTGTTCGGCGACAAGGGCGGCATGCTGAAGTTCATGGTGCTGGGGTCGCGCTTTCCCGGCGTTTTCAACCTGGGCGGCGATCTGGAGATGTTCGCCGAATGCATCCAGCGCCGTGATCGCGAGACATTGTTGAAATATGGCGTCGCCTGCTGCGAGATCGTCGAGCGCATCTGGCACTGCAACGACATGAACATCATCAATATCGGGCTGGCGCAGGGCGACGCGCTGGGAGGCGGACTGGAAGCGCTGATGTGCTTCGACGTCATCATCGCCGAACGGCAGGCGCGCTTCGGCCTGCCCGAGGTGCTATTCGGCCTTTTCCCCGGCATGGGCGCCTATTCGATCCTGCAACGGCGGGTCGGGCCGGTGCTGGCGCGACAGATGATCGCGGACGGACGCATCTACACCGCCGACGAGATGTTCGACATGGGGATCGTCACCCAGGTGGTCGACACCGGCGATGGCGAGGCGGCGACCGCGCGTTGGATCAAGGATCATATGGCGCATCATGCCGGCTATGTCGGCATCAGCCGCGCCGGACGGCGGGTCAATCCGATGACGCTGACCGAACTGACCGATATCGTCGAAATGTGGACCGAGACCGCGCTGTCCCTGTCGGACCGCGATTTGCGGATGATGCGGAGGCTCGCCGCGGCGCAGACCCGGCTGCGCTAACCTTCATGCACGGCGGCGGCGCGTCTGGACGATCGGGTCCGGACGCTCCGTGCCTTCGAGCGGGCCGGCGGCGATCATCTCGGCAATGCGTTCGCTCGTGACGGGGCGGCTGAAGAGATAGCCCTGCACGTTGGTGAAGCCTGCATCGCGCGCATGGCGAAGCTGGTCCTGCGTTTCGATCCCTTCGGCCACGGTGTCCATCGACAGATCGCGCGCCAGATTGCCGATGGCATGGACGATCGCGCGATCCTCGGCATTGGCGCTGACGCCGGCCATGAAGCTCTGATCGACCTTGAGCGTGTCGAACTTGTAGGAGCGCAGATATGAGAGCGAGGAATAACCGGTGCCGAAATCGTCGAGCGCCAGGCGCAGCCCGATACGTTGCAATTCCCGTAATATGGCGTTGGTCTGGCCGCTGTCGTCAAGGAAGATCGACTCGGTCACTTCCAGTTCCAGCCGGCGGGCGGCAATGCCGGTTTCCAGCAATGCGGCGATGACATAGCCGGGCAGGTCCGCCGACTTGAGCGAGGCGGGCGAAATATTGATCGCGATGCGCACTTCGCCGGGCCAGGAGGCCGCAGCGATGCAGGCCTGACGCAGCACCCAGCCGGTCATCACCTCGATCATGCCGATATTTTCGGCGATCGGGATGAACTCCGACGGCGGGATCGCACCCAGCACGGGATGGTCCCAGCGCAGCAGCGCTTCGCAGGCGTCGATCTCTCCCGTGGCAAGATCGACGATCGGCTGGAACAGCAGCTTGAGTTCGCCGGCATCGAGCGCGCGCCGCAAGCCCGTCTCGATCTCATGCACGCGGTTGAACCGCTCCTTGAGCGACCAGTTGAAGCTGGCGGAGCGGTTGCGCCCCTCCCCCTTGGCTTCGTAGAGCGCCAGGTCGGCATGCTGCATCAGTTCATCCATGTCGCGCCCGTCCTGCGGCGCGACGGCGTAACCGATGGAGGCCGTCACCTGGAGGTGATTTTCGCCCAGGTCGAAACCATGAGCGAAATAGGCGATCAGTTCCTGGGCAATGCCCGCGGCCGTCACCCTGTCCGTGTCCGGGCAAATGATGACAAATTCATCGCCGCCGAAGCGCGCGATCTTGCCCCGTTCCTGAACGACCTCGTTCAGCCGGTAGGCAACCGCCCGCAGCAGCTGGTCGCCGACCATATGCCCCAGCGAATCGTTGATCTCCTTGAACCGGTCGAGATCCATCCAGAGGATCGCCACGGCATCGTTGCGCTTGTCGCTGGCCTGGAAAATGTCGCGCAGCCGCATCTGCATCGCCATGCGGTTTTCAAGGCCCGTGAGGCTGTCGAAGCGGGCGAGCTTCTCGAACTTCTCGGCCAGCAGCGACTTGTCGCGCTTGCCGAGCAGCGCCTGTACGACGATGCGATGCGTGGTCGAACTGATTTCGGCGAGGCCCAGCACCATCATCACCATCGCCACCGACAGGACGCGATAGCCGGTAGAACCTTCGAGCCAGAGCCCGGTCGCCGTCGGCAGCAAGGTTAGGCAGACCTGCCCGATGGCAATCTGCACCCGCCCTGCGTTGCGGCCTGAAATGCCCCCCGCATAGCCGGTCGCCATCGATACGGTCAGCATATGGATGACGCTGTTGTCCGAGCCGACAAGCGATACGAAAGCCATCAGCCCGAGCAGCCCGGCATAGACCCAGGCTCCCAGTTCATAGGCTAGTTCCCACCCGCGCGAGGCGACGGCCGTGCCGCGCACCAACTGGCGATGGAAGAAGACGGCGGAAACGACGCGCATCGTCGCAACGATGCAGAGCAGCGTCACCACGCCGCGTATCGCCCCGCCATCCGACAGGCTGGCGACGACCAGCCCCACGGCGACGCCCGTCACCGCGCCAATGGTCAGCGATGCGGGCGAGGCATAGAGGGATTCGATCAGGCTGCGCCGCACATCCGCATCCTGGGCCGGCTGCTGTGCCCGCTTTTCCAGCAATGTTTTCAGGGCGCGTAAAATGGGCAGGTCTCCGGTTCCCGCCCCGTCTTCGCATTTTCCCTTTATTTTTTCGTTAACCGCAACGGGGGCGAAAAAATGCTTCCGGCAGCATGGGCATCACCGCAATTTGGAAGTGACGCCCCATCAACCAATCATCATGAGGCTGGCATTGCCGCCCGCCGCCGTCGTGTTCACCGAAGTGGACTGTTCCTCCAGCAACCAGTCGAGGCAGTAGCCATGACCATGATCGTCGGCATGAACCGACACGATCGGGCCGGGCAGGTCGGCGACGCACTGGGCGGTCGCGGCGATCTTGGCGGCGTCGCCTTCGACCAGCGCGGCGGCATAATGGCCGGTCGCGTCGGTGCTGAAACAGGCGGCGACGTCAGCGGGAAGGCCGGGCGGGATGGTCATCCCCTGCACCACGCCATGATTGCCGGTGGCGAGGACCGCCGCCATCTGGCGGAACAGGCCCTGGCGGGTTGCCGGGCGCAGCAGGATGCGGCCACGCGGATGCAGGGCGTAGAGGTTGCGCTCCCCCACCGGGCCGGGCAGCGCCAGTTCGACACCAAGCGCCGACGCATCGCCGGTGCGACGGGCCTGTAAGGCTGCCTCCCCTTCCCCCTGCTGGTCAAGCCAGTCTGCGAAGGCATGGAGCGGCGAGCGCAGATGGCTGACGCGCGCGGCGAAGACCGGCGGCGTCGCGACCAGACGACCGAGATAGAGCGGCCCGCCTGCCTTGGGACCGGTGCCCGACAGGCCACAGCCGCCAAAGGGCTGCACACCCACGATCGCGCCGATGACGTTGCGGTTCACATAGATATTGCCGACCTTCACCCGGCTGGTGACGCGGGCTACGGTTTCGTCCAGCCGCGTGTGCAGGCCGAAGGTCAGGCCATAGCCGGTGGCGTTGATCTGGTCGACCAGCGCGTCCAGCCGGTCGCGCCGGAAGCGCAAGACGTGAAGCACCGGCCCGAAGACTTCGCGATCGAGGTCAGCGATCGACTCGATTTCGATGATCGTCGGCGGCACGAAGGTGCCATGCGCGGCGTCAGTCGGCAGCACGCTCTGTTCCACCTTTCGGCCCAGCGCCGCCATGGCGTCGATATGCTTGTTGATGCCGTCGCGCGCTTCGGCGGTGATGACCGGGCCGATATCGACCTTCAGCGCGTCGGTGCGGCCGATCCGCAGTTCGGCGAGCGCGCCCTTGAGCATCGTCAGCGTCCGGTCGGCGACATCCTCCTGAAGGCAGAGGATGCGCAGCGCCGAGCAGCGCTGGCCAGCACTGTCGAAGGCGGAGGCGATGACGTCGGCCACCACCTGCTCGGCGAGCGCGCTGCTGTCCACGATCATGGCATTCTGACCGCCGGTTTCGGCGATCAGGGGAATGGGCCGGCCGGTCGGAGAAAGGCGCGTCGCCAACTGGCGCTGGATCAGGCGGGCGACTTCGGTCGATCCGGTGAACATGACGGCGGCGGTTTCGGGCGCGGCGACCAGCGCCGCACCGATCCGGCCGTCGCCAGGCAGAAGTTGCAGCGCATCGGCGGGAACGCCCGCTTCATGGAGCAGGCGAACCGCTTCGGCGGCGATCAACGGGGTTTCCTCGGCGGGCTTGGCGAGTACCGGATTGCCCGCGACCAGCGCCGCAGCGACCTGCCCGGTAAAAATGGCGAGCGGGAAGTTCCAGGGGCTGATGCAGGTGACGGGGCCAAGCGCCTGTTGCGCCGGGCCGAAGGTCGTGCGCGCCTGCGCAGCATAATAGCGCAGGAAATCGATCGCCTCACGCACTTCGGCGATAGCGTTGGGCAGCGACTTGCCGGCTTCGCGGACGATCAGGCCCAGCAGGGTCGGCATGCGTGCCTGCATGGCATCGGCGGCGCGATCCAGCGCAGCGGCGCGATCGGCGACAAGGCTGTTCGGCCAGAGCGACGCGGCGGCGCGGATGGCGGCGGCGCGGGCCTCCTCCAGCGATGCCTCGGTCACGCGGCCCACCACATCGCGGTGATCGGCGGGATTGAAGACGGTACGAGATGGACCGGTTCCGTTTTCGGGTGCAGCCGTCCACTTGATCGTCGCGCTATGGCGCAGCGCCTCGCCCAGCACGGCAAGCGTGGTTTCGCTGCTGAGGTCGAGGCCGTCCGAATTGCGGCGTTCAGGATACAGACCGGCGGGGAGCGCAATCTGGTCATGGCGGTGGCCGGGATGGGCCATGGCGCGCACGACCTCGACCGGATCGGCGATCATCTCCTCAATGGAGACCTCAGGGTCGGCGATGCGGTTGACGAAGCTGCTATTGGCGCCATTTTCCAGCAGGCGACGAACTAGATAGGCGAGCAAAGTCTCATGCGTCCCGACCGGCGCATAGATACGGCAGGGACGGTTCAGCTTCGCCGCGCCGACGACCTGCTCATAAAGCGGCTCGCCCATGCCGTGGAGGCACTGAAACTCATATTTGCCGATCTGGAAGTCCGGGCCGGCCAGTTGGTAGATAGTCGCCAGCGTCTGGGCATTATGCGTCGCGAACTGCGGGAAGACGGCGTCAGGCGCGGCCAGCAGCTTTTGCGCGCAGGCGACATAGGCGACGTCGGTATGCACCTTGCGCGTATAGACCGGGAAGTCGGCGAGGCCATCGACCTGCGCCCGCTTGATCTCCGCATCCCAATAGGCGCCCTTGACCAGCCGCACCATGATGCGGCGGTCGGCGCGGCGGGCCAGATCGATGATCCAGTCGATGACGAAGGGGCAACGCTTGCCATAGCCCTGCACCACGAAGCCGAGGCCATCCCAACCGGCAAGGTCGGGGTCGGTCGCCAGGCTTTCGAGCAGGTCGAGCGAGAGTTCGAGCCGGTCGGCTTCCTCCGCGTCGATGTTGAGGCCGATGTCGTAGCTTTTGGACAGTAGCGCCAGTTGCTTCACGGCGGGCAGCAATTCGCCCATGACGCGGTCGGCCTGCGCCCGGACATAGCGCGGATGGAGCGCCGACAGCTTGATGGAGATGCCCGGCCCCGCATAGATGCCGCGTCCCGCCGACGCCTTTCCGATGGCATGGATCGCCTGCTCATAGTCGGCATAATAGCGCTTCGCATCGGCGGCGGTTGTCGCCGCCTCGCCCAGCATGTCGTAGCTGTAGGCGAAGCCTTTGGCCTCCAGCTCCCTGGCGCGCTTCAGCGCTTCCCTGATGGTTTCGCCGGTGACGAACTGTTCGCCCATCATCCGCATGGCGAGGTCGACGCCCCGGCGGATGACCGGTTCGCCCGCCCGCGCGACCAGCCGGGCAAGCGCCGCGCCGAGGCCACGATCATCGACGCTGCCAACCAGCTTGCCGGTGACGACAAGGCCCCAGGTGGCGGCGTTGACGAACAGCGATTTGTCGCCGCCCAGATGCGAACCCCAGTCGCCGTCGGCGATCTTGTCGCGGATCAATGCGTCGCGGGTTGCCGTGTCCGGGATGCGCAGCAGCGCCTCGGCGAGGCACATCAGCGCCACGCCCTCCTGACTGGAGAGCGCATATTCCTGCACCAGTCCTTCGACGCCGGTGCCCTTGTGATTGGCGCGCAGCGCGGTGACGAGGGTGCGGGCGGTCCCCGCTATCGCGGCCTTCATATCGTCCGGCAGGGTCGCAGAGGCGATCAGCGGAGCGAGCGCTTCGGCTTCGTCACGGCGATAGGCGGCGGTGATCGCTTCGCGCAGCGGAGTGGGCTGGCGGATGGCGGGGGCGAAATTGGCGAAGGGCTGGTCGGTCATGCCGCCAGAATAATCCAGATCGACATTTCGTTCCGCCTTATGAATCACCCTGAACTAGCCATAATGACTTATTAAATGGCGCCTGCTAGGCATATTGAATGGATAACAAGGTTAACATGGTCGAAATGGACGAGTTCGACCGTCGGATCATAGCCGCATTGGTCGAAGATGGGCGCATGACCGTCACCGATCTGGCTGCTTTTGTGGGCCTTTCCAAGACGCCCTGCCAGGTGCGGCTGAAGCGGTTGCAGGAGGCGGGCGTCATTCGCGGCTTCCGGGCGATCGTCGATCCGGCCAAGCTGGGGATGGACCATATCGCCTTTACCGAGGTGAAACTGTCCGACACGCGGGAGGCGGCGCTGAACGAGTTCAACGCGGCGGTGCGGCGCATCCCGGAAGTCGAGGAATGCCATATGCTGGCGAGCAATTTCGACTATCTGCTGAAGGTGCGGACGGCGGACATACGGCGGTACCGGGCTGTGCTGGGCGAGAAGATCAGCGCCCTGCCCCATGTCGCCAGCACATCGACCTTCGTGGCGATGGAGACGGTGCTGGAGGCCGGGCACAGGCGCATCAGTCGAAAAGGCTGAGCGGGATCGCTTCCCCCATCGCCTTGTACCCCTTGGGCGAGGGATGGAGCGCGTCTCCGTCATCATAGGCGGGGAGCAGCCGGTCGGGATGCGCGGGATCGCGGGTGACGCGGTCGAAGTCGATCACAGCATCGAAATTGCCGGGTTTCCTGATCCAGGCATTCACGGCCTGCCGGTCCGCCTCATTCTGCGCATCGGCATGATAGTATCCGTTGCCGACGAAGGGCATGACGGTCGCGCCGATCACCTTGATTCCCTTTGCATGGGCGCGGGCGATGATCTGGCGATAGGCGCCGATGATGCGGGCGACATGGGCCTGATGCTCGGCCACGCGCACCGGCGCGTCGCGGGTCAGGGTGCCGAGGTCGTTGATCCCTTCGAGCAGGATCAGATGGGTGACGCCCGGTTGGGCCAGCACGTCGCGGTCCAGTCGCGCCAGCGCATTGGGGCCAAGGCCATCGTTCAACAGGCGGTTGCCACCAATGCCCTGATTGACGATGGCGACATGGCGGCGCTTCGGATCGGCCTGGAGCCGCTCGGCAAGGCGATCGGTCCAGCGATCATTGCCGTTGGTGGTCGAGCCTTTGCCGTCGGTGATGGAATCGCCCAGCGCGACGATCAGCTTTGACGGGGCGCACCGTTCGACCTCCAACGCGGCCAAGTTGAACCAGTGATCGAAGCTGGCGGCCGCCGCCATCGCCGCATCGGTCAGGTGATTGCCAGGCAGATGCCAGGAGGTGGCGCGCGATCCGGGGTGGGAGGTCTGTTCCGGCTCGCCATCATAGCGGATAGAGACAGCGATCGTGTCCAGCGCCTTGGCGGGCAGCGATACCGGGTCGGAGAGATAATCGGCCCCGGCGGGGATGACGACTTCAGGTGCGCCGTCGAAGCGGAGCGAGACAAGCGTGCCGGGATCGACGGTGGGTGCGGCGCTGCCGAGCGCGCGGGCGATGCTGGCCCCCGCGATGCGAAGCGGCTGCGTGCCGGCGAGATTGGAGAAGCGGACGCGGAGCCGGTCGCCCGACACGGAGGGACGGACGATCTGGCGCAGCGTCCGGTCCTTTAGCGTTCCGGCAGGCAATTCGGCGTCGCCGGTGGGGCGGAATTGCGAGGAGGCCCAACCCGCAACCCAGGTCGGGGTGCAGGTCCTGGCCTCAATCGGCGTCGCGATTAGGGCAAGCGGAAGGCAGAGGAGAAGAGAGAGACGCATCGTCGCCTTCCTTTTCAAGGTCATCATCGGGTCATAGCCAAGAAGTTCACACCGTCACTGGTTTCGCATTTCCGCGCTTTTCGCGTGGGATGCAGCGCCACCGCGGCTGCGACGCGGCACGAAGGTCACGCCGACGCGCCCATGACGCGCCGTCCGGGTCATGGCGACGCGACGGTGACGCATCTGTCAGGTCACGCCGACGCGCCTCTTGTATCACGGGATCGTCACCCCTGCGGACAGCGGGTAGCGGGCAGATGGAATGGCCGGGCATGATCGGGCGATGCGGTGTCATGGGGCAGGACAGATCAGATAAAATCCAACATTGGAAGCTTCTGAAAGAAAAAGGGCCGGCGTTGCGGCCGGCCCTGTCAGTGGTCCCTGGGGGAGGATCAGAAGTTGGCCCGGATGCCGGCCAGTACCGACGTACCCGGATAATAGACCGAATAGGCGGCATTATCATATTCGAAGGTGGTGCGGATCGGCTCGTTTGTGATGTTCAGCACGTCGAGCGTCAGGCGCATCGCCTTGTTGAAGAAGGGCAGTTCATAGCCGGCCGACAGGTCGAGCTGACCACGGGCGTCCGCCTTCAGGTCCGCACCGGTGATGCCGTTCTGCGGTCCGTTAAGCGCGATCGACTTGCCGTTCCAGACATAGTTCAGGCTGATCGACAGGCCGTGATTTTCGTAGAAGCCCTGAAGGTTGTACGAATATTTCGACACGCCTTCGGCTACCAGACCCGACGAGGAGGACTGCTTGAGGTAGGTGCCGTTGGCCGAGAAGCCCAGACCCTTCACGAAGAAGTCGAGCGGCTGGACCCAGGTCGCTTCCAGACCCTTGATCTTCAGGTCGCTGAGGTTGACCGGACGATTGACCGTGATGGGCAGGTCGTTGATCGCCACGCCGGTTGCCGCCGAACGATCGGTCAGCGCATTCTGCTGCGTCGAAAGCAGGCTGGCGTAAGGGATGTTCAGCGAACCGAAGGTTGCCTGCGTCGGCACCGTAGTGGTGAAGCCCTGAACATTCTTCATGAACGCCGACAGGCCTATATAGCCGATGCCGCCGGTGTAGAATTCGCCACCCAGGTCGTAATTGTCCGAGGTGTAGGGCTTCAGGTCCGGATTACCCGCAGTTGCGATCAGCGCCGACGGATCGGAGAAGGTGACGCCGGGCAGGATCTGACCCGCATCCGGACGCGTCATGGTACGCGAGGCCGACGCGCGCAGCTTCACATTGTCGGCCACGTCATAGGTCAGGTTGATCGACGGCAGGAAATTCTCGTACTTAGAGCGCGAGGTAATGTCGACGATCGTGGTGCCGACCTGGCTGGGGCCGGTCACTACCTGATTGGTATGGGCATAACGCATACCCGCATTGATGTGCAGGTCGCGGCCGGCGATTTCGGTGACGCCGTTCAGTTCGAAATAGGCGCCCAGCACCTTTTCATCCATGTCGCCCGTCGCACCGCCAGTGACCGCACCCCGCGTTTCGGGCGCGCTGTCCCGATAGCTGGCATAGTTGGTAGCCTGCTTGATGGCATTGAAGTCCGGCACGACGAAGCCCGCCACCGAAGAACTCTTCAGATATTGGGCGATCTGGCCGGTCGTGATCGAACCGGTGGCACCGGTGCATCCCGTGCCGCAGACCGACAACTGATAGGCGGTGCTGTTGTCATAGGCACGGATCGAACGGGTCGCCTGATCATAGGCGGCACCGACCTTCACGTTGAACATCTCGTCGCCATAAGTGACGTCGAAATGCGCGCCCTTGGTTTCGGTATGACGGCGCACCAGCTGGATATTCTGGCGATACCATTGCCAGCTGCCATTGTTCGGATCGTTGAGGTCCAGATTGCTGGTGATTGACGGATAGTCGCCGCCCGTATTGTCATAATAGGTGTCGACGCCGGAATTCGGCGTGGTCTGGAACGCCCAGGTGGGCTGTTCGCGGAAGAAGCGGCTCTTCGACCAGTTGGCGCTGAGGTTGACCTTAAGATTGTCGGCCGGCTCCCAGCTGACGCTGGGGTTGATGTTCCAGAATTTCGTCGTCTGCTTGAACAGGCTGGCTTCGAGGAAATAGGAGGAGTTGGCGAAGGTGCCGCTGGTCACGACATTATTGTCGTCCACGGTCAGGTCGATCGGAATCATGCCGCCGGTCGACTGCGCGCTGGTGCCGGGACCGGAGTTGCGGACCTGCCAGTTCATATTGACCTTGGTATAGTCGCGGGTCGACTTGGCCCAGATGCCGTCGATCGCGAAATGCAGTTCGTCGCTGGGACGCCATTCAAGCGCTGCCAGCGCCGAAATACGCGAACGCGTGCCTTCGGTCAGGCTTTCGCGACCGAGGCGCGGCAGCAGGGCGGTGCTGAGCTGCGATCGCGTCAGACCCGAGGTCGCGACGACATCGACCGGCTGGCCGGCGACCAGACCATGGCCGGCATTGGCGGGAACGACCGACGCCCAGGAGAAATTGTTGCCGCCAGCGTCGGGCACACCGTTGACGCTGCCGAGATTGCCATCGGTCCAGCCAACGGTCTCGAAGCCCTTGATCCGGGTCTTGGTCTTCACCCCGGCCACGCCGACCAGAATGCCGAACGTGTCGGTAGTGTGGCTGGCGACGATCGCGCCGCGCGGGCTGATCTTGTCATTGGGGCTGGTATATTGCCCCTGCGCGACGACGGTGACGTGCGTACCTTCCTTGTCGAAGGGGCGCGCGTTGCGCAGGTTGACGGTGCCGGCGATGCCGCCTTCCAGCGTCGAGGGCGACGGCGACTTGGCGAGGTCGAGGCGGGTGAAAAGTTCCGACGGGAAAAAGTCGAGATCGACTTCGCGGTTGGCGCTGCCGCCGTTGGTGCCGCCGTCAGACGCTACCTGAATCTGCGAGCCGTTCAGCAGCACGCGGGTGAAGCTGGGGCCGAGGCCGCGGATCGCGACCTGCGTGCCTTCGCCGTTATTGTCGCGGCGCAGGCGCACGCCCGGCATGCGGTTCAGCGTTTCGGCGAGGTTGGTGGCGGGCAGCTTGCCAATATCTTCGGCGAAGATCGAGTCGCCGAAGGCCACTGCGTCCTTCTTGGCGTTGGTCGCGCTCTGGAGCGAGCCGCGGATGCCAGTGACGACGATGTCGGCGACTTCGCCGTCCTGCGCGAGGGCCGCCTGCGACAGCGTCAGCGAGCCGAGCGCGGACGCCGCGAACAGCGCGGTGCGAAAATGGCGATTGCGTGAAGACATGATCAATCCCTCTCCCTGAGCGCTGCCCCCGACTGTCCGGTGGGCTTCAACTGGTAGCGCTATCAATATCGCTTCAATAAACGCCGTGTCCTTTTTGTCAAGACACGGCGTTTTGCGTTAGTGGTAACGGTATAATATGCTCAATTCACCCGCTTTGACGTGGTGATTTCCGCTGTCGCATCGGCGAGGCCAGCGGCGCGGGCGCGCACTACGATCCGGCCGACTCGGGCAGGATCACCCTTCACAATCACCAGTGCGAGGCCGTTGAAGGCATCCCGCTGATGCGAGGGGAACGCCGTCAGGTCGGTCGGATCGCCATTATCGGTGGCGACGATCTCGCCCGGTCCCTCGATCGAGAAATCGATCTTCTGTTTTGCGGCGGGGACGACATTGCCGTCCTTGTCCAATATCTTGAGCGTCACGAAGCTGAGATCGCGGCCGTCGCTGGCGATGGCGGAGCGGTCGGCGGTCAGCGACAGCTTCGCCGCCTCGCCCACGGTGCGGATCGTCTCGGTCGCCCAGGGCTGACCCTTCTTCCAGGTGACGACCTTCACCTCGCCCGGTTCGTAGACGACATAGTCCCAGCGGAAGCGATATTCATAGTCGCGCTTCTTGATCTTGCCCTGCGACTTGCCGTTGACGAACAGTTCGCCCTCGTCCGCCGAGGAGAAGACGTGGACGGGGGTGATCTGCCCTACCCTGTCCGGCCAGGTCCAGTGCGGCAGGATATGGGCGAATTTCAGGTCCGGCCGCCAGCGCGCCTGATAGAGCCAGAAGCGATCCTTGGGGAAACCGGCGAGATCGACGATGCCCGAATAGCTGCTGCGCGATGTGTAATAGGGCGTGGGTTCGCCCAGATAGTCGAAGCCGGTCCAGACGAATTCGCCCGCAACATAGGGATTCTGGTCGTCGGCTGCCCAGACCCGATCGGGCGAGGAGCCGAAGTCGGAGGCGTGGAGTTCATAGGCCGACACCTGATGCGTGTCGGGATTGCCGCCGGACCAGGGACGCACCGGACCGCTGATCGCGCCCGCGACCGGGAACATATATTCGCCGCGGCTGGAGAGCGCGGAGGCGCTTTCGGTGGACAGGATGACCTTGTCCGGGAATTTCGCGCGGAAAGCGGGATATTGGCCGACAATGCCGCGAATGCCCGCGCCCTGATAGTTGAGGCTGATAACGTCGACCGTGGTCGGCAGCAGCATGTCCGCCTTGGCATAGTTCATCGCGCTGGTGGCGGGGCGGGTCGGATCTTCCTCATGCGCGATCGCGACCAGTTCGCGGCCGATCTTCGCGCCCGCCTCGCCATCATATTGCTCGCCGACCTCGTTACCGATGCTCCACAGGATGATGGAGGGGTGGTTGCGGTCGCGGCGCAGCATGGCGCGGGCGTCGGCCTCATGCCAGTCGGGGAAGATCAGGTGGAAGTCGTGCGGCGTCTTCTTCTTTTCCCAGCTGTCGAACACTTCGTCCATCACCAGGAAGCCCATGCGGTCGGTGAGTTCGAGCAGTTCGGGCGCGGGCGGGTTATGGCTCATGCGCACGGCGTTGGTGCCCATGTCGCGCAGGATTTCGAGCTGACGCTCGGCCGCGCGGGCGTTAAAGGCGGCGCCGAGCGCGCCGAGGTCATGATGGTTGTTGATGCCGCGCAGGGGGATATGTTCGCCATTGACGATGACGCCCTTGTCGGGATCGAATTGGATATCGCGCACGCCGAAGCGGGTTTCGTAGCTGTCGATCTGCTTGCCGCCCTGTGTCACGGTGGAGACGGCGACATAGCGGTTGGGCGCTTGCGTCGGCGGCGGCCCCCAGAGGCGCGGATTGGCGAGGATGGTGGAGCCGTTCAGGACAGCCTTCGCATGCGGCGCGATGCTGGCGGACTGGCGGGCGATGCTGGCGACGGGACGGCCGGTGCGCTTGCCCTTCGCGTCGAGCGCATAGAGGGCGGTCGCGACCTCGACCTGCGCAGGGCTGTCGCTATCATTGTCGAGGGTCAGGCTCAGGTCGACGGTCGCTTGGTCCTTGCTGACCTTTGGCGTGCGGACGGTACCGCCCCACTGGCCAACATGGATCTTGTTCGCGGTGGTGAGATAGATGTCGCGATAGAGGCCGCCGCCCGGATACCAGCGCGCCGAGGCAGCGGGGTTGTCAAGGCGGATCGCGAGCTGGTTCTTGCCGCCCGGCACCGCATAGGGGGTGAGGTCGAGGCGGAAGCTGTTATAGCCATAGGGCCAGCCGCCGACGAGCTTGCCGTTCAGCCAGACGGTGGCGTAGGACATGGCCCCTTCGACATCGAGGAAGATCGACTGCCCTTTGGCGCTGGCGGGAATGTCGAGCGTCTTGCGATACCAGCCGATGCCCCAGCTGGGCAGGCGACCCATGCCGCCATAGGGGCCATCCTTGATGAAGGGACCGGCGATCGCCCAGTCATGCGGCAGGTCTACGTGCGTCCATGCGCTGTCGTCGAAACCGGCCTGCACATAGGGCACGTCGCCGCCGGGATTGCCCGCCGGGCGGGTGTGATGCTTGGCCGGATCCTTGATGAAGGGATTGGCGCTGGGGAGAATCCAGGGTTTCAGAACCTTCGCGCCGCTGTCGTCCACCTTCACTGCAGCGTCGGGGCGCGCGTCGGCCAGCTTGCCGTCGCCCGTATCCTCGATGGGCGGGCGGACGTCATAACGCAGGTCGGTGGTGAGGCCGGCAGGATCGCCCTTCGTGAAGCGCCAGTCCTTGCTGATCGAGACGCTGTCGCGCGCCTGCACGACGACGCCCTGCGCGAGCAGGCAGCCGGCGAGCGCGATCGCCCATGCAGAGGGTCCACCAAGCCTACGGACGCGCGAAGTCGTGATGATCGTCATGGGAACCTTCTGCATGGGAGTTTCGAATCAGGCCGTGAAATGGCCGAGCGCCGCGCGGGCGCCGTCCGCCTCAAGGATGGCGAGCCAGCGGGTCAGCGCCGTGCGGAACGGTTCGCTGGTGGCCAGTTCGGGCGGCACGACCGCGTCGAAGGCGAGGAGGGCGGCGACGCGTTCCTCGGTCGAGGTCGCACCGGCGAGCGCGGCGGCGATGGCGTCGGCCAGCGGATCGTCCACCTTGTGGCTCGCGCCGCTATCGTCAACGCCCGCCTGCCAGCGGACCCAGGCGGCCACCGCCAGCGACAGGGCGTCGATCCCCTGCCCTGCATCCAGCCGCGCCGCGATGGTGTGGAGCAGGCGCTGGGGCAGCTTCTGCGAACCGTCCATCGCGATCTGGCGCGTGCGATGGCGCAGCGTCGGGTTGTCGAAACGGGCCATCAGTTCGCGACGATAGGCAGCGACATCCAGCTCCGGCGGGGGCGAGAGGGTGGTTTCCGCCTCGTCCCACAGCGTTTCGACGAAGACGCGCGCTTCGGGCAGGGCCAGCACTTCATGGACATGGTCGATGCAGGCGAGACCGCCCAGATAGGCGATGCCGCTGTGCGATCCGTTGAGGAGGCGCAGCTTGGCCTCCTCCCACGGGGCGACCGCCTGCGTCACCTGAACCCCCGCGCCAAATTCGGGGCGCGGGCCGCAGAACTTGTCCTCGATCACCCATTGCAGGAAGGGTTCGGTCTTCACCATGGCCTGATCCTCGACGCCGAGCCGTTCGCCAAGCGCCGCAATGTCTTCGGCCGTGGTGGCGGGGACGATGCGGTCGACCATGGTCTGGGGGAAAGCCCCCTCCCCTGCGATCCAGTCCGCCAGCCCCGCGTCATGGCGGCGGGCGAGCGCGATCACCGCGTCGCGCAGCCGCGTGCCGTTATGCGGCAGATTGTCGCAGCTGATCGCGGTGAAGGGCGGCAGGCCCGCCGCCCGACGCTTCGCCAGCGCCGCGACCAGATAGCCGGGCGCGGTCTGCGGGCTTTCCAGCGAGGCGATGTCTGCGGCAAGTTGCGGGTCGCTTTCGATCAGCGCGCCGGTCGTGGGGTCGAGCTTGTAGCCCTTCTCCGTGATGGTGAGCGTCACGATATGGGTGTCGGGCGAGGCGAGCGCGGCGATCAACGCCTGCGGCTCTTCCGGCGCGACGATCACCTGCTGCACCACGCCCAGAATGCGCGCCTGCTCGGCAGAGCCGTCGCGCACCAGCATGGTGTAGAGGCCGTCCTGCGGCGCCATCTGGTCGCGCACGGCGGACGAGCGCAGCGAGGCGGCGGTAATGCCCCAGCGCAGATCGCCCGCGGTCAGGGCGTCGTCGAACACGACCGCCTGATGCGCGCGGTGGAAGGCGCCGATACCCAGATGCACGACGCCGCTGGTGACGGCGGCGCGATCATAGGCCGAGCGGACGACATCGGCCGGAAGCGTGGCCAGCGTTTCGTTGGAAAGACGGCTCACAGATTATAGGCCTTCTTCACGAGGTCGTAGGCCAGCGCACGGGCGACGTCGAAGGCTTCATCCTCCTCCAGACGATGTTCGGCGACCAACTGGGCAAGCCAGGCGCAGTCCATGCGGCGGGCGACGTCATGACGCGCCGGGATCGACAGAAAAGCGCGGGTGTCGTCGTTGAAGCCGACCGTGTTGAAGAAACCGGCCGTTTCGGTCGCGCGCTCGCGGAAGCGGCGCATGCCTTCGGGGCTGTCGTTGAACCACCAGGGCGGGCCGAGCTTGAGCGCGGGATAATGGCCCGCCAGCGGGGCGAGTTCGCGCGAATAGACATCCTCATCCAGAGTGAAGAGGATCAGCGTCAGGCGCGGATCATTGCCATAGAGGTCGAGCAGGGGTTTCAGCGCGGAGACGAACTCGCCTGCGGTCGGGATGTCGGCGCCCTTGTCCTTGCCGAAGCGCGCGCGCACGCCGTCATTATGGTTGCGGTGGACGCCGGGATGCAGCTGCATCACCATGCCGTCTTCAGTCGACATGCGCGCCATTTCGACAAGCATGTGACCGCGGAACAGTTCTGCCTCTTCGCGGGTCGCCGGGCCGGTCGTGACCTTGGCATAGAGCGCCTCGATCTCTTCGCGCGGCAGGTTCGCGGTAAAGGCCGACGGATGGCCGTGGTCGGTCGAGGTCGCGCCCGCTTCGCGGAAGTCGGCGCGGCGCTTTTCATGGGCGCGCAAATAGCCGGCATAGCTGCCCGCATCCTCGCCCGTCATGGCGCAGAAGCGCTGCACATTGTCGATGAACTTCGGGTCGTCCGGGTCCAGCACCGGGTCGGGGCGATAGGCGGTGACGACCTTGCCGCTCCAGCCGGATTCGCGGATCGCGCGATGATGGTCGAGCGGATCGAGCGGCCCTTCGGTCGTGGCGATCACCTCGATATTATAGCGTTCGAACAGCGCGCGCGGGCGGAAAGCGTCGGTCTTCAGCGCGGCGTCGATAATGTCATAATAATGGTCGGCGGTCTCCGGCTCCAGCCGCACGTCGATACCGAATGCTTCGGCGAACACCCAGTCCAGCCACATGCGCGAGGGCGTGCCGTGAAACAGGTGATAATTGGCCGCGAAGCGATGCCAGATGGTGCGCGGATCGCTTTCGGTCGCGCTGCCGTCGATGGTGGGGACGCCCAGTTCCTCCAGCTTCACGCCCTGGCTGTAGAGCATGCGGAACACATAATGGTCCGGCACGATCAGCAGGTCGGCAGGGTTGGCGAACGGCTCGTCATAGGCGAACCAGCGCGGGTCAGTGTGACCGTGCGGGCTGACGATCGGCAGATCCTTGACCGTGGCGTAGAGCCTCCGCGCAATGTCGCGCGTGGTCGGGTCCGAGGGGAACAGGCGATCGGGGTGAAGACGAAGGGACTTGGTCAAGATCATGCTCCTTGGCCGGTTGTGCCACCGGTGGCAACGACCTGATAGCGCGGAATTATGAGATGAATAGTGCAAAGTGCGACTAGATAGGCGCAGGACGCGACGATGAAGATCGGACCATAGCTTCCGATAGTCTCCAAAATGACGCCCGCGAACTTCGCCATCATCATGCCGCCGATCGCACCGGCAAGGCCGCCCAGCCCCACGACCGACCCCGCCATCCAGCGCGGGAAGACGTCTCCCGGCAGCGCATAGAGGTTGGCGGAGAAGCCCTGATGCCCGGCGCAGGCGAGGCCGATCAGGCCGACCGCGACCCACATGTTGGGCGCGTGGGTGGCAAAAGCGATCGGCACGGCGCACAGGGCGGCGAGAAACATCGCGGTCTTGCGCGCGCGGTTGACGCTCCAGCCCCGGCCCATGAAGCGCGAGGAGGCCCAGCCGCCCGCGATCGAACCGACATCGGCCAGCAGATAGACGGCGATCAGCGGTGGACCGAAGTCCAGCATCTTCACGCCATATTGTTTGTTGAAGAAATCGGGCAGCCAGAAGAGGAAGGTCCACCAGACCGGATCGATCAGGAAGCGCCCCGCCATATAGGCCCAGGTCTGGCGATGCCGGAACAGGGTCGCCCATTTGACCGGGCGCTGCTCATCGACCGGGTCGGTTTCGATCCAGGCAAGTTCCTCCGGCGTCAGGCTCTTCTTGTCGCGCGGGCGGCGGTAGAAGCTCAGCCAGGCCGCGAGCCAGACCACGGTCAGCAGGCCGGTCAGGATGAAGGCCCAGCGCCAGCCCATGGTGACGGCGATGATTGGCACGACCAGCGGCGTCAGGATCGCGCCGACATTGGACCCGGCATTGAAGATGCCGATGGCGAGCGCGCGTTCCTTCTTGGGGAACCATTCATTGGTCGCGGCGATGGCGGCGGGGAACGTCCCTGCTTCCCCGATGGCGAGCGGGATGCGGGCGAGCAGCATCCCCGCTGTCGAGGTGAAGAAGATATGGGCGATGTGACCCACGGTCCACAGCGTGACCGCCAGCGCATAGCCAGCCCGCGCGCCGATCCTGTCGATCAGGCGGCCGAAGACGACATAGGCGATGCCGTAGCCCGCCTGGAACCAGATGGCGAGACTGGCATAGCCGCTCTCGCTCCAGCCATAGCGGGCCTGAAGGTCGGGCTTGAGCGTCGGCAGGACGAGGCGGTCGATATAGCTGAGGACGACGGCGGCGAAGAGCAGGCCGCAGACGATCCAGCGGATTTTGCCGGAGGGTTTGGGGATGGTGGTCGCGATCATGCTTCTCGCTCCAAAAACCTCGTCATCCCCGCGAAAGCGGGGACCCATCTTCCAACGTCGCGATGGAGGACAGTGCGGGAGATGGGTTCCCGCTTTCGCGGGAATGACGAATTTTGGGTCATCACCAGTTATACATGGTGCCGTCTTCGAGCCGGTTCACCGGCAGGAAGGCGCGCTTATATTCATATTTGGCGGCCAGTTCTTCGTCGATTTCGACGCCCAGACCCGGCTTGTCGCCCGGATGCATCATGCCGTCTTCGAACGTGTAGGCATGGGGGAAGACCGCGTCGGTTTCGGGCATGTGGCGCATATATTCCTGGATGCCGAAATTCGGCACGCTGAGGTCGAAATGCAGCGCGGCGGCCATGCAGACCGGCGACAGGTCGGTCGCGCCATGGCAGCCGGTGCGGACCTGATAGAGGTCGGCGAGATTGGCGATCTTGCGCAGGTGACTGATGCCGCCGGCATGGACCACGGTGGCGCGGATATAGTCGATCAGCTGGTTCTGGATCAGTTCGCGGCAATCATGGATCGAGTTGAAAATCTCGCCCACAGCCAGCGGCGAGGTGGTGTGCTGGCGGATCAGCTTGAAGGCTTCCTGATTTTCCGCCGGGGTCGCATCCTCCAGCCAGAAGGGACGATAAGGCTCCAGATCCTTGCCGAGGCGACCGGCCTCGATCGGGGTCAGGCGGTGGTGGATGTCGTGCAGCAGGTGGACGTCCCAGCCCAGAGCCTCACGCGCGGCCTTGAACAGTTCGGGAACGACGCGCAGATATTTGCTGGTGTTCCAGACATTTTCGGTCGGCAGGTCGGCGTCGGCCGGTTCGTAGAAGTATTTGTCCTTGCTGACGCCATAGGTCGACGCCATGCCGGGCACGCCGCACTGGAGGCGGATCGCCTTGTAGCCCTGGCGCTGATAGTCGAGCGCGACGTTGATCGTGTCTTCGATGCTGGTGCCGTTGGCGTGGCCATAGACCATCACGCCTTCGCGGCTGGCGCCACCCAGAAGCTGATAGACCGGCAGGCCCGCGACCTTGCCCTTGATGTCCCAGAGCGCGGTGTCGACGGCGGCGATGGCCGACATGGTGACGGGGCCGCGACGCCAATAGGCGCCCTTGTAGAGATATTGCCAGATATCCTCGATCCGGTGCGCATCGCGGCCGATCAGGCAGGGAATGACATGGTCGGTCAGATAGCTGGCGACCGACAGTTCACGGCCGTTGAGCGTGGCGTCGCCCAGGCCGTAGACGCCTTCGTCCGTCTCGATTTTCAGCGTCACGAAATTGCGGCCGGGCGACGTCACGATCACCTTGGCTCCGGTAATGATGGGCATG
>NZ_QJQX01000084.1:2500-143594 GCF_013393185.1 Sphingobium lactosutens
GTGGCTGAGCGACAAGCTGGTCGAGAGTTTTCAACGCAACCAGCGTATGAGTGAAGAGATTTTGGCCAAGAATGTGGCGCTGGAAGCGCGCACGCGGGAGGCCGAGGATGCGAGCAAGGCCAAGAGCCTGTTCCTGGCCAATATGAGCCACGAAATCCGCACGCCGATGAATGCGATCCTGGGATTTTGCCATCTGGTTCTGCGCACGGACCTTGATCCCAAGCAGCTGGATTATGTCGGCAAGATCAACCATGCCGGCCAATCGCTGCTTCGCCTGATCAACGACATACTCGATTTTTCGAAAAATGAGGCCGGCAAGCTTTCGCTCGAAGCTCATCCTTTCAGCCTGCGGGGCGCCATCGAGAATCAGTTGCATCTGGTTGCCGATGCCGCCGAAGCGAAACGCGTGAAGCTGATCTCGCGGATCGCGGCGGATGTGCCCGAGCGTGTGGTGGGCGACGAGATGCGCTTCGGACAGGTCGCGCTTAATCTGCTCAGCAATGCGGTCAAATTTTCCGAGGATGGCGCGGTCACGATCAGCGTCGCACTGCAGGAGGATCGCGATGGCCAGCTGATGCTGGAACTGGCTGTGCGCGACACGGGGATCGGCATGACGCCCGATCAGCAGCAATCCCTGTTCCATTCCTTCACACAGGCCGACAGTTCGACCACACGGCGTTTCGGGGGCACCGGACTGGGCCTGGCCATCTGCCGCCAGATCGTCGAGCAGATGGGGGGAACGATCCGCGTCGACAGCGCACCGGGCGAGGGCAGCACCTTCACTTGCCAGATCGGTATGAAGCGGGAGGACGATGCGATCGCGCTTGAAGCCGCCCTGCCGGATCATATCGGGCGGCTGCATGTGCTGGCGGCCGATGACAATCCCGCCTCGCGCCAGATCATGCATGATGTATTTGCCGGTTGGGGTATGACGGTCGATCTGGTCGCGTCGGGCGATGAGGCGCTGGCGGCGATCAAGGCGGCCGATGAAGGCGACAGGCCCTATGATCTGGTCCTGCTCGACTGGAAGATGCCGGGCATGGACGGGATGCAGACGGTCGAAGCGATGCGGCAGGTCGCCTATAAAGGGACGCGGCCCAAAACGTTGATCGTGACCGCCTATGGCGCAAATGATTTCGTGAAGACCGTTCAACAGGACGATATTGCCGCCTTCCTGACCAAGCCGGTCGTGCCCAGGGCATTGCTCGATACCATCGTGGACCTGTTCGCACAGGAAGATGGGACAGCCGCAGCCAGCACCCCGGAGCCGGTCGCGCTCCCCGTCGTGGCTCCGCAGCTTCGCGGGCTCAAGGTCCTGTTGGCCGAGGATAATGAGATCAATCGCGAAATCGCCTTGGAATTGCTCGGCGATGCGGGACTGGTCGTGGACTGCGCGGAAAACGGGAAGGTCGCCTGCGACATGGTGCGCGACAAGGGCGACGGCTATGCTGCGGTGCTGATGGACGTGCAGATGCCGGAAATGGATGGCGTCACGGCCACCCGGATCATTCGGGAAAGCTGGCCTGCCGACCGCCTGCCTATCATCGCCATGACCGCCCATGCCTATGAGGAGGAAAAGCAGCGCTGTCTGGACGCCGGAATGAACGACCATGTTTCCAAGCCGGTCGATCCCGACATGCTGATGCGCACGCTGAACCGCTGGCTCAAGGCGTCCGCGGCGCCGCCCGTGCCGCAGCCGGTCGTCGTCCCGGCCAGGGCGCCGGCCTCTGTCCTGCCGGACAGCCTGCCGCCCTTCGATCTCCGTGCGGCGCTGGTGCGCGTGAATGGCAAGGCGCCGTTGTTGCGCAAGCTGATCGTCACTTTCGGCGAGACCTATGCCGAGGTCGCGCATGACTTGCGCCTGCATATGTCGACCGGCCTGCTGCCCGACGCGCGGCGGCTGGCGCATAGCCTGAAGGGGGTGGCAGGATCGCTGGAACTGCCGGAGGTGCAGAGGATCGCGGCCGATATCGAACGGATGCTGGCGGCAAATCAGACGGAATCAGCACGCGCGGCCGTCGATGCACTGGAGCGAAGCATCGCGCCCGCCGTCGCGGCAGCGCGCAGCCTGAGCGCCGACCGGGCGGAAGCGGCCCCGGTGCAGAGCCTGCCTGCGGACAGTGAAGCGACGGTCGCCGCACGCGATGAACTGCGCGAGTTGCTACGTCGCCGCAGTCTTGGCGCGCGCGCCAGCTTCAACCGCTTCGCCGAGGCGCTGGGCCTGTCCGATGACATGCGCGCGCGCCATCCCATATATCAGGCGCTGGAAAAGCTGGACTATGAAACCGCGCTCGCGTTGATCGACGCGGATGGAGCCGAACCAGTCGAACAGGCAGGGGTGATGCCATGACCAAAGCCACGATCCTGATCGTCGATGACGAAGTTTCGAATATCGAGATCATGAATGCCGTGCTTGAGGATGATTATGACGTGTGCTTCGCCACGTCCGGACAGCAGGCGTTGGACGTGGCGCGCGCTGCCCAGCCCGACCTTGTCCTGCTGGACGTGCTGATGCCCGGGATCGACGGGTTCGAGGTTTGTCGCCAGCTCAAGTCCGATCCGTTGCTGGCCGATATTCCGGTCATCTTCACGACCGGCCTGGGCGATACGGAGGACGAGATGCGGGGTCTGTCGCTCGGCGCGATCGATTATGTGACCAAGCCGATCCAGCCGGCTATCCTGCGGGCGCGGGTCGGCAACCATGTCGAACTCAAGCGCCTGCGCGACCAGCTGGCGTCGATGGCCGTTACGGACGCCCTGACCGGACTGAACAACCGGCGCTATCTCGAAAGATCGTTGCAGACTGAAGTCGGTCGCCTCGCCCGGACGGGCGAGTGGCTGTCGGTCATCATGCTGGACATCGATTTCTTCAAGCAGTTCAACGACACCTATGGCCATCCCGCTGGCGATCGCTGCATCACGATGGTCGCCGCGGCGCTGACGCGGGCGGTGAAGCGCGCGAGTGATCTGTCGGCGCGCTATGGCGGGGAAGAATTCGCATGCGTTCTTCCCGACACCGATCCGAAGGGCGCGGAAATGGTGGCGCAGGAAATCCTGCTTCAGGTCCAGTCGCTGAATATCCCCCATGAACGGTCGCAGGTCAGCCCCTTCATCACTGTCAGCATCGGCGTCGCCAGCGCGCGTTGC
This sequence comes from Sphingobium lactosutens, assembly GCF_013393185.1. Taxonomy (GTDB): domain Bacteria; phylum Pseudomonadota; class Alphaproteobacteria; order Sphingomonadales; family Sphingomonadaceae; genus Sphingobium; species Sphingobium lactosutens_A. The sequence goes on from NZ_QJQX01000084.1 coordinate 5,648, forward strand.
TCGCCCGGCATGTCGGCGGAGCGCTGGATGTCCGAAGCCGACCAGCAGCTCTATGCGAGCAAAAGGCAGGGGCGGAATCGGATATCCATGGCGGAGTTCGATTGCGGGGAGGAGCAGATTTCTGCGGTGAACTGAAAATCCGGCGGTGACTGTCCGGGCAGGATGTTCCTGAAGGACGGCATGGGGGCCTTGGCCTGCCGCCCATCAGGCTTGCCGTCCCGGTGCCGGCGGAGGATAAAGGGCGGCATGATCGAGCCGGAGCTGCCCTCGACCGCGGCGGGCGTCGCGACCCATTATGACGAGCTTGATCTCGCCTATCGGCGGATCTGGGGCGAGCATGTGCATCATGGCTATTGGCGCACCGGCCGCGAGAGCGCGGCGCAAGCGGCCGACGCGCTGACGGAGGTCGTCGAGGCGCGGCTGGCGCTGGAGCCGGGGCAACGCCTGTGCGACATAGGCTGCGGCTATGGTGCGACCGCGGCCTGGATCGCGGCGCGGCACGATGTGTGCATTACCGGTTTCACTCTGTCCGCCGCACAGGAGCGGATCGCGAGCGCCCGCCCGTCGCCCCGCTTTACCTGCGTGCGGCGGGACTGGCTGCACAATGATCTCGCCGACGCTTGCTTCGATCGCGCTTATGCGATCGAGAGTTCCGAGCATATGGTCGACAAGGCACGCTTCTTCACCGAAGTGGCGCGCATATTGCGTCCCGGTGGACGGCTGGTGGTCTGCGCCTGGCTGGAAGGGGAGGGCGTTCGTCCCTGGGAAATCGCCCATCTGCTCGAACCCATCTGTCGCGAAGGGAGGCTGCCCAGCATGGGCAGCCGCGCCGATTATGAAGGGCTGGCCGCCAGCGCGGGCTTCGTCCTGACCGATTATGAGGATGCCAGCGCACGGGTCCGCCGCACCTGGACCATCTGCCTGCGCCGGCTTGCCAGGGGGTTGCTGACCGACCCTGCGCTGCGAAGGCTCGCGTTCAGCCGCGCAACGACGAACCGCAGCTTCATGCTCAGCCTGCCGCGCCTGATCGTCGCGCTGCGTACCGGCGCGATGCGCTATGGCATTTTTGTCTGGGACAAGGTCAGCGATAGCGCGTCCAGCGACGCGACCGGCAGAGGAACATGACGCAGCCCGTCACCTTGAGCGACCCGTCGGGATCGAGTTGCAACGTCGCCCGATAGCTTCGTCCCGATTTTGGATCATAGGCCCGCCCGTTCTTCCACACCGCGCCGTCGCGGGTGAAGCCCCAGAGTGTCCGCAGGCCGACAATGGGCTGTTGCCGCAAGCCGGGATCGGGATTGTTGATGTCGGTCGCGGGCACGCCGGGGCCTTTATCGAGCACCCGGACGATCCGGCCACATATCTGGTCGCCGCACGGCGCGATCTGGACCACGCCCTTGCGGTCGTCCGTCAGCCAGACCCCCTCGACACCGGGCATTTGCCCGGTCCCGACCAGCAGCAGAAGGAACGACGAAAATCCCATGGCCTCACCTCTTTACCCAGGAAAATGAAGGGCGGAATATGGTAGGATGACGGGGAAGGGAGCGCAAAACATGGCCAACCTCTCGATCCGTTCGCGTCAGGAAGAGCAGATGGACGCGCCGGATCTCGACCCGGCCATCTATGAGCGCGTGCTGCATGATCTGGCGCGGGTCAATCGCTGGACCTTCACAGCCTGGCCGACCATCGCCTTCCTCAATCGCGCCGTTGGTTCGGCCCGTCATTTCCGCCTGCTGGATGTCGGCTTCGGTGATGGGGACGTGCTGCGCGCGGTGGCGCGCTGGGCGAAGCGCCGGGGAATCGAGGCCGAACTGATTGGTGTCGACCTCAATGAAAAGAGCCTCGCCGCCGCCCGCCATGCGACCCCCACAGACCTCGCGATCGATTATCGCGCGGGGGATTATCTCGACCAGCCCGAAGCGTTCGACTTCATCATCTCCAGTCAGGTCACGCATCACATGACCGATGCCCAGCTCATGACCTTCCTGCATCATATGGAGGTCCATGCCCGCCGGGGCTGGCTGATCTGCGATCTGCATCGGCATGGCTTTGCTCATTGGGGGTTCCCCATTCTTGCCCGGCTGCTGCGTGTCCATCGCATCGTGCGGGAAGACGGGCAGCTTTCCATTGCCCGCGCCTTCCGCGCCGACGACTGGGCGGCCCTGTTGCCCCAGGCGGGCATCAGGCTCGACCAGGTGCGGATCGTGCGTCGCTTCGCCTTTCGCCTCTGCGTGGAGCGGGTGCGCGGGTAAGCAACGCAACCTGCGCCCCAAGTCCCGGAATCCATTGCAGCAGGCGCATCAGCGATTCCCGCGTCCTCGCCTTTGCCGCGCCATGACGAAATGCCTCCGCGACGCGGATCGGCAGGCGGCTGCGGCTCTGCCACCGGCTTTGCCACGCCGTCGACGCCTGCGCGCCTCCCGTCAGAAAGGCCTGGGCGGCGCTCGTCCCGCTGGCAAGCGCCATGGCGATGCCATCCCCGGCCAGAGAGGCGATCACGGCGCCCTGATCGCCGATCCGGAAAAGGCCGGCCGGGCCTGCCGCCGCCCGCCAGCCATAGGGCACGCCGGCGATCGCCTCGAAATGGCGTGGCTGTTCGCCCTCCATACGGTCGGCAAGGCACGGCGCTTCGGTCATGATCCGCGCCATCAGCGCCGGCACCCCACCGGCGGCGCTCAGCCTGTCCCGCGCAACGGACAGGCAGAGATTGACTGTCCCATCCTCCTGCAGAAGCAGGCCGGCATAGCCCTGATCGAACAAGTGCAACTCGATCACCCCGGCCAGATCGCGCGTCCGGGCGGGACTGGCGGCCAATAGGGTCCGCAGCCCGACGGAGGGTGGCTCCCGACGCCCCGCCAGGTCGCGCGTCAGGCCGCGCAATTCATGCTTGCCCGTCGCCAGAAACAGCGACTCGCCCGTCCATTCCTCGCCATCGTCGAGGCGGACGGAGCGTCGCGATGGATCGGCTGTGCGCACGGCGCGGCCGCGCATCAGGACCGTGCCCGCATCGCGTGCGCGGTCGATCAATAGCTCATCCAGCAATCGCCGCGACAGGCCCGCCGCTTGATGCGGCAGGGCCAGTTCGACGCGGTGCTTTCCGGTCAGCAATCGCAGGCGCCCGATCGGTTGCGCACCCAGCGACAGGGCATCGATCCCCAGTTCCTGCAACGCCGCCAGCGCATCCCAACCGAGGAACCCGCCGCAAACGCCGTCATGCGGCCCCGCCTGACGATCGATAAGACGGGGCGCCATGCCTGCCCGCGCCAGCATGATCGCCGCTGCCGTCCCGGCGGGACCGGCCCCGACGATCAAGGCGGGCGCGTGGGGCATTATTGCGCGCCTTCGAACCGGAAACCCTCGGCCGCCAGCCCCGGCCCGAAGGCCAGCGCCACGCCTTGCCGCACCCGCTGCCCCAGCATGTCGCGCAGGATGAACATCAGCGTGGCCGACGACATGTTGCCGAACCGGGCGAGCACGCTGCGCGATGGCGCCAGCGCGCCTTCGTCCAGTCCCAGGCCATGTTCGACCGCATCGAGGATCGACCGCCCACCGGCATGCACCGCCCAGCCATCGACCGCCGTTACATCGTCAGACCCCAATATCCGCTGCCGGATCTTCTCCGTGGCTAAGGCCGCCTGGATGCGACCCGGCACTTCCCCGGACAGGTGCATCACGAAGCCGCTGTCGCCAATGTCCCACCGAATGAGGTCGGCCGAATCTTCCAGATTGAGCGAAAAGGGCTGGTCGATGACGATGCCGCCTCCAGCCCCGTCCTCCGCCGCCGTTACCAGCGCCGCCGCCGCGCCGTCGCCAAATTGCAACATCATCAGCAGCCGCTCGATCTGCCTTTCAGGCTGGAAATGCAGCGAAGACAGTTCGACCGTCACCACCAGCACACGCGCGGCCGGTTCGGATCGCACGATATGGCGCGCAGTCCGGAGCGCCGCCACCGCTGCGTAGCAGCCCATGAAACCCACCAATGTCCGCTCGACGCCTTCCAGCCCAAGCCTGTCGGCGATGATCTGGTCGATGCCTGGGGCGACAAAGCCGGTGCAGCTCGCCACCACCAGATGGCTGATCCGGTCGATGGCGACCTGCCCGGCGAGCTGGTCGATCGCGTCCAGACAGAGTGCGGGGGCATATTGGGCATAGCGGCGCATGCGCAGCGAGGTGGGCGGCATGGCGCCGGCATAGAAGCCGCCCGGATCGACCGGCGATCCGCCTTCCGCCGTCGGCGGCAGTACGCACCAGCGATGGCCGATGCCCGACCGCTCCGCCATCCGCGCGAAGATCTGCCTTTCGCGGGGATCGTCGAGCTGGCCGCTCGCCCAATGGATGAAGGGCGCATGCATATCGTGGGTAGGCACGGCGCAGCCGATGGCGTTTATGCATGCGCGCGTATCGGTCATCGGTTCGGCTACCCTCGTCTCTCACCCCCGTCTGTCGTTCGGCGGCTATGGGTTTCTGTGCGCGGCGTGTGGGAAAAGGTTCACCGGATACTGCATCTTGTGCACTTTTCGAACTTTCTCAAAGCTTAATCGGTATCGCACGGCGGCGAGTTCGAAGCGAGCCGATATCCGCCGATCCGGTTCGGGCCGAGCCAGCGCAACCGGTCAGGCGACCGTGACGATCCGCACATTGCCGTCGCGACCGATCGGCTTGACCACGACCTGATCGCCCAGGCGGTCGAAGCCGATATCGACGCTGGCTGTCCCGATGCGGAGATCCCTTATCGTCAGATTCTGGAGGAATTGCGGGAGGGTCGGTTCGTGGAGCGAAATCTGGCCGGCGGCGATGTCGAAGCGCAGGCCAAGGCTCGATTGAATCAGGGCAAGGGGCGCTGCGGCTGACCAGGCCTGCGGCGTGCACGCCACGGGATAGAAGGTCGGCCCCTGGGATCGGCGACGCGGGAAGCCGCAGAACAGTTCGGGCAGGCGCATCATGTCGACATAGGTGGCGGCTCCGAACAGGCCCTCGAATATCTGCGCGGCCTGACGCTGATACCCATAGCGGGAAAAGCCGGCGGCGATCAGCGCATTGTCATGCGGCCAGATCGACCCGTTATGATAGCTCATGGGATTGTAGCGCTTTTCGGTCGACGCGATGGTCCGCACGCCCCATCCGGAGAAGGAGGCAGGCGCCATCAGCGTGCGCACGACGGCGTCGGCGCGTTCCTTCCTTGCAAGCCCGGTGTAGAGGACATGGCCGGCATTGGACGAGCGCACGCGACAAGGCCGCTTGTCGCCATCCAGCGCAAGGACATAGGTGCCAAGCGCCGCATCGAAGAAAGCTGCATCGAACCGGTCGCGCAACTGGTTTGCGCGCGCGTGATAATCCGTGGCGCGTTCCATGTCGCCGATGGCGGAAAACAGCGCGCTCGCTGCCTGCCATGCGCCATAGACATAGGCCTGCACCTCGGCCAGCGCGATCGGGCCGCGGGCGATGCTGCCATCGGCATGGAAGATGGAATCATGGCTGTCCTTCCAGCCCTGATTCTGGAGACCCTGGTCGGTCAGCCGCCCATATTCGACAAAGCCGTCGCCATCGCGGTCGCCATGCCTGTCGATCCAGTCGAGCGCAGCTTCGATATGGGGCAGGATGCCGGCCAGAAAGGGCGCGTCGCCCGTTCGTTCGAGATAGGCCCCTGCCAGCATGACGAAAAGCGGCGTGGAATCGATGCTTCCATAATAATGGCGGAAGGGAACTTCGCCCAGTTCGGCCATTTCGCCATGACGGACTTCGTGCAATATCTTGCCCGGCTCGGCGTCGGCAGCAGGATCGAAGGCCGTCGCCTGATGCGCCGCGAGATAACCGAGCACGCCACGGCTGATCGCCGGGTCCATCCATAGCGTTTCCAGCGCGGTTATAATCGCATCGCGGCCGAATACCGTGCTGAACCAGGGAATGCCGGCATAGGGATAGGGGCCATATTCCGTATCCGTCGACAGCATCGATATGTCCGCCACCGATCGCCGGGCGACCTCGTTGAACAGGTCGTTGGACGATCGTATCGTGGCGCCACGCCGCCGCGCCTGCCGCAACGCCTGCATCGCTTCGCGCAGCGACTTCAGGAACTGTTTTGGCAGGGCTTCGTCCGCCTGCGCCTTGCCGCAGCAGATCCGGGTGAACAGGGCGCAGCGCTTTCCGGGCGGTATGGTGACGTCGAATCGCGCGTGAGTTGCGGTCAGTTCGGTCGGCGCCGGATCGAAATGCAGATGGGTATGCCGCTCGCGATCGTCCCGTCCCAGATAGCCGAGCAGCACGTCCGCCGGGCCGACCTGCGGATCGCGCATCGTGCCCTTGCGCAATCGGGTCATGCCGCGAATCTCGAACAGATCGGCAAAGTCGGCGGCGAAACCCAGATCGACGCTGATCTTGCGGGTTTCCGTATCGAAGTTGCGGATGGTGATCCGTTCATAGACGCCGTCGCGCCACAGGAAACGGGTGCGGCGAAAGTGAATGAGATCATGCTCGACCGCGACCCTGCCATCCTCGCCGAAGAAATCGGGATTGGCGAGGTCGCAGGTCAGCATCGCATTATCGTCCCGCAGCGCCGAACTCAGCAGGATCGGCCGCATGCCGTTGACGGTCAGATACAGGTGCGAAAGATGGCGGGTGTCGCGATGATACAGCCCCTCCGGACTGCCAGGCCCCGATATCGCGTCGCCGCTATGGTCGAACACGGCAAAACTGTCGCCATATTTCAGCGTCCGCGGCCTGCGCTCGTTGAGCGATGCCGTCGCGGGTATGAAGAACTGGGTCTGCGCCTGGGACAGGGCCTGGCCTCCATCGATGCCGGGCGTGTCAGGATGCGGCTGGATCAGCGTCATGGCGTTTCCTATGCGACGATCTGCAACTCGGCTTCTTCGCCGCGCTGACGGCGCAGGCGGGCCGCGTCGGTGCGGGCGCCGGGCAAGCCGTGATAGAGCGCGACATAATCGGCCGCCATACGCCGCGCCGTGAAGCGTGCGTCGAATGCGCCGCGCACTCGTGCCCGGTCGAGATGGCGAAGCGCCGCCACCGCGGCGACGGCCTCGTCCTCGCTATCCACGATGAAGCCCGATAGGCCATGCTCGATCACTTCGGGCACGGACCCGCACCGGAATGCGATGACGGGCGTGGCGCAGGCCATCGCCTCGATCATGACCAGGCCGAAGGGTTCGGGCCAGTCGATCGGGAACAGCAGCGCGCTCGCCTGCCCCAGAAAATCGGCCTTCTGTCGTTCGTTGATCTCGCCGACATATTCGACATTGGGATATCGATCCACGAGAGGCGCAATCATGCCTTCCCAATAGCCGCGATCGACGGTGTCGATCTTTGCCGCGATTTTCAGCGCCATGCCTGAACGGGCGGCGATGCGGATTGCGCGATCCGGCCGCTTTTCAGGCGAAATGCGGCCCAGAAAGGCCAGATAGCCCTCGCCCTGCCCCAACCGCGGGGGCAGCAGGCCGGCCGGCAGTCCATGATGGACGGTCCCGGCCCAATTGACCGGGGGCATGGGCAGGCGCTGGTGATCGGAAATCGACACCAGGCTATGGTCGGCAAAGATACGATAAAATGGCGGCAGGTCGGGCAGGTCGAGCCGGCCGTGTAGGGTGGTCACGGTGCGACCGATGAAATCCTGGATCATCGGCAGGTGCAGCAGGTCGATATGGAAATGCAGCGCATCAAACTCGTCGGCACGGCGGCGGACCTGTTCGAGCATCATCATATGATAGGGAATGGGGTCGACGATGGCGGGATCGAGGCGGAGCGCCATGCCGGTTATCGGCACGAGTTCCGCGCGCGTCGTGGAATCGCCGCTTGCGAACAGGGTCACGTCATGGCCCTGGTCGACCAGTTCCTCGGTCAGATAGGAAACGATGCGTTCGGTGCCGCCATAGAATCTGGGTGGCACGCTTTCGGCCAGGGGAGCAATTTGCGCGATCTTCATACAGGCATTCCTCTCGAACGAGTGAAGCCCTCCGTCCCCGACGCGCGGCAGGCTGCCCTGCTGAAAGTCCCGAAGCGTCACCGGGGTTGCATGCCGGCATTCGGTTCACCGCGAATTGCAGAAATAGCGCAAGCGATCCCCTGCTCGTCCGGCGCACTTTACGGGAAAAACAAGGATGGAGGCTCAAGGAATCCCTGAGCCTCCATCTTCCTTCACATGGCTGCGCCGTTTAGAAATCGAGCCAGTCGTCGGCGGTGGCGCGGGCGCTCAGGGGTTTGGGCGAACTGGCGGCCGAGGGGGCGAAGCTGACCGGAGCGGTCCGGGCTGCGGGCGCCGACGTGCGACCCGGCGTGTCGCCGATGCTGAACATCGATGCGCGATCGGCGAGCGCGGTCACTTCGCTGCTCAGATTGCGCGCGGCGGCCGAAGTTTCCTCCACCATCGCGGCATTCTGCTGCGTCGCCTGGTCCATCGTGCCGATCGCCGCGCTGATCTGCGTGATGGTCGAGGACTGGGCCTGGTTGTCGGTCGCGATCTCGCTCAGCAGCGTATGGACCTGCGATACGTCTGCCGAGATATTCTGCAACGCGCCATCGACCTTCTGCACGGCCTCTACAGCGGTGCCGATGTCGGTCTGGGTCGCGGTCAGCTGTTCGCGGGCGCGCTTGGCTTCTTCTTCCGAGCGCATGGCGAGCGCGGAGACGAGGTCGGCGACGACCGCGAAGCCACGGCCTGCATCGCCCGCACGGCCCGCCTCGACGGCGGCGTTCATGGCGAGGACGCGGGTCTGGAAGGCGATCTTGTCCAGGCCCTCGATCACGCTGTCGATGCCCTTGGCGCTTTCGCTGACGCGGCCCATGGCCTGCACCGCTTCGTCGGCGACGCTGCGACCGGAATCGACCACTGCCATCGCGCCGTCGGCGCGCTGCACGGTGCGGCCGGCGGCGGCGGCAGTGGCGCGCAGGCGGTCGTCCATCTGGGTGATCGCGGCGGAGGTTTCCTCCAGGCTTGCGGCATTGCTCTCGGTGCGGCGGGCGAGGTCTTCCGATGCCTGGGCGATTTCGCCCGAACCGGTGCGGATGGCGACCGCGCTTTCGGCGACCGCGCCGATCAGTTCGCGCAGCGAACCAAGGGCGGCGTTGAAGTTGGTCTTGAGTTCGCCATAGGCCGACGGGAATTCCGTGGTGATCGAGCGGCTGAGATCGCCTTCGGTCATCGCGGACAGGCTGTCGCGCAGCGAAGTGGTGACGACACGCTGCTCGGCTGCGGCGCGGGCGTCGGCTTCAGAGCGGGCTTCGGCAGCGGCGCGGAAATGGTCGAGGGCGCCGGCGATCTCGCCGATCTCGTCCTTGCGTTCGCGATAGGGCACGTCGGCCTTGCCACCTTCGGCGAGCGTTGTCGTGACGGCGGTGATGCGGCCCAGCGGACGCGTGACCGAACGGTCGATCATCAGCCAGATGCCTATGATGACGGCAATGCCGATCGCGCCTAGCGCGATGGTGAATTTCAGGGCAAAGCCTGCCTTGGCGGCGGCATCGGCGGCAATCTTGTCCGAATTCTTGCGCATCTTCTTGATGAGCAGGTTGGTCTGCTGGATCGTCGCGTGCGAACGGACCCGGCCATCGCCCTTCAGCAGCGCCATCGTGCCGGGCAGGTCGCCGCTGGTGCGCTTGGCGTAGATTTCCTCATTGACGTCGATCAGCGCGGTGATCCGCTGTTCCAGCGTCTGGACGTCGCCATCCAGTTCCGTCAGGCCCAGCGCCTTGAAGTTGCGGAGCGCCGTGTTGAGGCCGTCGCTCGCTTTTTCCAGCCGCTGGTTCAGGCTGACTTCCTCTTTCGCGCTGGCCACATTGTAGAAGCTGTAGACCAGGATGCGCAGTTCCTTGACGTTGCTGATCATATCGGTCAGTTCCGACATGCCGGCAAAGCCCTTTTCGGACTGGTCCTTGGCAATGGCGCTCATCGTGTTGGTGGAAGAATAGTCGTCATAGGCGACGAAGCCGAGCAGAAGCCCGATGATGGTGAAGGCGGCCAGCAATTTTCTGGGCAACCGCCAGCTATCGAGAAAAGCCAACATGGTCATTCCATTTGATGGAGGCCGGCGCCTGTACGGGCCGCCGGCGGGGGGAAACAGGACGGGCTGTAGCGGGCGGATGCGGTCCGCCAGACGCGCAGGAAAAAGGCCGGGATGGCGAACCATCCCGGCCTTCCCGGACGATCGGCCCTTCTGATTGGGGGGCGGAAGGGCCGGCTGGACCTTAACGGAACAGCGACAGGATCGTCTGCGGCGCCTGGTTGGCGATCGACAGGGCCTGGACGCCCAGCTGCTGCTGGACCTGCAGGGCCTGAAGGTTCGCCGATTCCTTCGCCAGGTCGGCGTCGACGAGATTACCGATACCGGTCGTCACCACGTCGGACAGCTTGCTGGTGAAGCTCAGCTGACCCTCGATCTTGCGCGAAGCCGCGCCGAGGTCGCTGAGGCTGGTGTTGACGTCGCTGATCACGGTGTCGATCGTGGCGACCATCGCTTCGGCGGTAGCCTGCGAGTTGATGCCACCGGTGCCGATCGCGGTGTCTACCGACGTGTCGAACGCCTGGTTCGCAACGTCCAGCGTGTCGGTGCCGGTGGCGACCTTCAGCGACTGGAGGGCGGCGACCGAGGTCGTGCCGGTGAAGGTGGAATCCAGCAGGTTGGTGTTGTTGAATTCCGACGACTTGATGATCGTGGTGATCTGTTCCTTCAGAGCGGTGAAGTCCTTGTCGATCGCTGCGCGGGCGTCGGTCTCGAGACCATCGTCCGCCGCTTCATAAGCCTTCGACTTCATCTGGTTCAGAATGTCGGAAATCTGTTCAGCACCCGCGATCGCGGTGTCGGTCACGCTCTTCGCATTGTTGAGCGAGGAACTGACAGCGCTCAGGCCGCCCAGGTCGCCCCGGAGAGTCTGCGCGATCGTGTACTTGGCCGAGTCATCCTTGGTCGAGCCGACGGCCAGACCGGTGTTGATACGGCTCTGCGTGGTTTCCATCTTGCCGTTGGTTGCGTTCAGGCTCTGGAGAGCCGCCATTGCACCAGCATTGGTATTAACCGAAAACGCCATTACTTCATTCCTTCTAGAATGTTTAAGGCCGACTTCTGCGGCCTGCGGCAGGAGGACGCTGCCACCCGCATGACCCGATTTCTGCGGGCCATGCTTCATTCTAGGAAGAGATTCGGGATGACCGTTGGTGGCAGCCATTTTTATTTGAGAGTGCGCGGGCGGGACCAAGGAAAAGGCCCGCATCCGCCGCTTGGCGAATACGGGCCGATCTGCAACGTCCCGTGCGTGCAGTCACGGGGCGAGCGAGCCTGTCGGGGTCAGAAGGGAAACAGTGCGTCGTAGATCTGCTGGCCCCATCGCGCCTGCTGCGCGTCGGTCAACTGGCCGCGCCCGCCATAGCTGATGCGGGCATCTGCGATCTGGCTGTGGCGAATACTGTTGTCGCGCGCGATATCTTCCGGCCGGATGGTGCCGGTGACGACCAGTTCGCGCAGCTCGTAATTGACGCGCACCTCCTGGCGGCCGCGGATCAGAAGATTGCCGTTGGGCAGGACGCCGACGACCGATGCCGCCATCGTCATGTTGATCTGCTCATTGCGCGATGTCTTGCCCGCGCCGACCGCACTGGAGGAGGAACTGGTATCGACCAGACTGCCCGGATCGGGATTGCCGGGCAGGATTTTCCCGATCTTGCTTTCCAGCCCCAGCAGGGCGGCGATGCCGCCCGTCTCGCTGCCGGTGCGGGTGCGGGTGGTGCTGTTGTCCACCGTCGCATTGTCGGCGATGTTGATGCGGATCGTCACGATGTCGCCGACGCGCGACGCGCGCTGGTCGCGGAAGAAGGCGCCCGCGCCGGTGCGGAACAGCGATGCCCCGCGCGGTCCGCTGTCGGATGGGCTGTCGGCGCCCGCGCGACCCAATGTCGACTGGTTGCCGATCGACGGCTCGATGCGCGGCGCGACCGGGGTTTCGGCTTCGCTCATCTTCGGCGGCTTGCCGACGGTCTTGAGCCGTCCGACCGCACCGCAGCCGGACAGCAGCGACGCCGCGACGATGGCAGGCAGGATATGTTTCATCGGAAGTCCTTCCTCACTGGGCCATGACGCGCACTTGTCCCGGCCTGTCGGCCACGGCGTCGATCGTGCGGTTGGTGCTGAGGTTGATGACGCGCACTGGTTCGCCCTTGCCGGCGTCGCCGAGCGCCCGGCCGCCGGCGGTGATGCGCAGCGCGCCCGATATGAGCGCGATCGTCACCGCCTCGCCACGACGGATGACGCTTGGCGCGGCGATGTCGCTGGCGCGCACCGGGCTGCCGGCGGCAAGGCGACGGGTCGCCTCCCGCCCGGCGGCGTCGCGCACCGCCGTGGCGCCGCGCGCGGTGGCGGGCGACAGCGGAGCGCTGGTGAAATCGGCGGCGCTCAGCATCTCGCCCTTCTCAACCATGCGGGCGAGCACCGGCGTGTCGACCGTGGGGGAGGGGGCGATCGCCGCCGCGGCGAGCAGGGCAAGGGGGGCGATCATCAGCGCAGCTGCGTCGAGGTGGCGAGCATTTCGTCGGCGGCCTTCACCACCCGGCTGTTCATCTCATAGGCGCGCTGCGCGGTGATGAGCGAGGTGATTTCCGACACCGGATTGACGTTGGATGCCTCGACGAAGCCTTGTGTCAGCGTACCGAAGGAGGGTTGGCCCGGCGTCGAGACGGTGGGCTGGCCCGACGCGCCGGTTTCGCGGAACAGGTTGGATCCGACCGCTTCCAGACCCGCTTCATTGACGAAGGTGGCAAGTTCGAGCTGGCCGACCGTCTGCAATTCGGTCTGGCCGTCGATCTTGACCTGCACCTCGCCGGTCTTGGACACTACGACGTCCAGCGCGCCCTGCGGGATGGTGATGTCGGGCTGCACCCGATAGCCGTCGGTCGTGACCAGTTCGCCCTGATCGGACAGCTGGAACGATCCCGCGCGGGTATAGGCCAGGTCGCCCGAGGGCATCATGATCTGGAAATAGCCAGGCCCGTCGATCGCCATGTCATAGCGGTTGCCGGTGTTGGTCAGCGCGCCCTGTTCGGTGATGCGATAGACGCCGCCGGTGCGCACGCCCGCGCCGATCTGGATGCCCGACGGCACCTTGGTCCCGTCCGCGCTGGTCGCCGCGCCCGGACGCGACACCTGCTGGTAGAGCAGGTCCTGAAATTCCGCCCGCTGCCGCTTGAAGGCGGTGGTGTTCATATTAGCGATATTGTTGGAAATGACGTCGACATTGGTCTGCTGGGCCAGCATGCCGGTCGAAGCGATGGAAAGCGAACGCATGGGAACTCCTTTGCGTGGAAATATAGTGGGTTGGTTATCAGTTAATCCGGCCAAGCCGCCCGATGGCCTGCTGCCGCATGTCGGCCATGTCCTCGGTCATGCGCTGGCTGGTCTGGTAGGCGCGCAATATGTCGACCATGTTGGTCGTCTCGACGATCGGTTCGACATTGGACGCCTCGACCCCGCCGGTCCGCAGCTTCGTCTGGGCCGCCGCCATCAACTGCCCGCCGGTGCCGGTCAGCATTCCGTCGCCGCGCACGTCGAGCATATTCTCGTCGGCAAAGCTGGTGACGGCCAGCCGCCCGACCGGATTGTCGCCCGCCATCACCGATCCGTCCTGTGCGATGGTGACGTTGCGCATCTGGTCGGGCGGAATGGTGATCCCGCGGCCATTCTCATCGAGCAGCCTCTGCCCGCCCGATGTCGCCAGATCGCCATTCTCCAGGATCTTGACGAAGCCCGCCCGCGTATAGGCGGTGCTGCCGTCGGCGCTCTCGACGTTCAGATAGCCCGGCCCCTCGATCATCACGTCCAGCGGATTGCCGGTCGCCTGGAAATGCCCCTGCCGCGCATCGTGGATCGCGCCGAAATCCAGCACGAAGCTGGCCTTGCGCGCATCCTCGATCGGAGCCTGCTTCAGATCCTCGACATATTCGTGGAACAGCGCCTGTTCGCGCTTGAATCCGACCGTATTGGTGTTGGCGATATTGTTCGCCGTGATGTCCATCTGCCGGCGCAGGGCCTGCTCATGGCTCAGCAGAACGAAGGTCGAAACGTCCATAACGGGCACCTTGCTGAAAAAGATGCGCTAGGCAGAAATTGCCGTGCGTCCCTCCTATAATAGAGGCGTGAACGCCAAAGCGGACGCGGACAGCGATAATCGATGCTCCGGTCCATACTAAGTTCTTGGTTCAACGCGTTTTCCGAGCCAGCAGGTGTCCCACCTGCTTAGAAAACGCTCTTAGGGGAATGAATGTGGCGAGTGACGCGATCATTGACGTGACGCCGATAGAGGTGCCCAGGGAAAAGCCGAAAAATCGCAAGAAGCTGCTGATCGTCGGCGGCGCGGCGGCGCTGTTGCTGGCGGCGGCGGGCGGTGCGGCCTGGTGGATGCTGCGTGGCGAAAGCACAGAGGCTGGCGGGCATGAGGCGGCCGCGCCGGCCGCGGCGTCGGCCGGCGCCGACGGCTCATCCTATATAGAAGCGCCGCCCGTCATCGTGAACCTGCGCAGCGGCGATGGTCAGGCGCGCTTCCTGAAGCTGCGCTTCATCCTGGTCGCCGCCGACGCGGCCAAGGTCGACGGCATCAAGGAGCGGCTACCCGTCGTGCTCGACGCGCTGCAACCTTTCCTGCGCGAATTGCGGCCGGACGACCTTGCCGGTTCCGCCGCCGTGTTCCGCATCAAGGAGGAGATGATGTCGCGTACGACCCAGGCGCTGGGCGCAGGCACCGTCCGCGACGTGCTGATCCAGGATCTGGTGCAGCAATGAGCGACGATTTCGACGATTTCGTCCTTCCCGACCCGCCGAAGGTGACGGCGGGCGAGGGCGGCGACATGTTCGACCAGGCCGGGATCGATGCCCTGTTCGGTTTCGCCGACGCCGCGCCCGCGCAGCCCAAGAGCGGCCTCAAGGCCGTCATCGAATCCAACGTCATCAGCTATGAACGGCTGCCGATGCTGGAGGTGGTGTGCGAACGCATGGTTCGCACCTTCGCGACCAGCATGCGCAACCTCACCTCCGACGCGATCGACGTCAGCCTGGAGGAGATCACCTCCACCCGCTTCGGCGAGTTCATGAGCCATGTCGCGCTGCCCGCCATGTTCGGCGTGTTCAAGGTCCGCGAATGGGAGAATTTCGGCGTCATCACCGTCGACAGCGGCCTGATCTACGCCGTGGTCGACGCGTTGCTGGGTGGCCGCCGCGGCAATGCGCCGATGCGGGTCGAAGGCCGCGCCTTCACCACGATCGAAACCCAGCTGGTGTGGAAGATGGTCGAACTGGCGCTGGAGGAACTGTCCGCCTCCTTCGAGGCGGTCGAGCCGGTGACGATGGAGCTGGAACGGATCGAGGCCAGCCCGCGCTTCGCCGCCATCGCCGGTCCCAGCAACATCACCGCCGTCGCCACCTTCCGCGTCGATATGGAGGGGCGGGGCGGCAAGTTCAGCATCCTCCTGCCCTATGCCACGCTGGAGCCGGTGCGCGCCAAGCTGCTGCAACGCTTCATGGGCGAAAAGCTCGGCCGCGACCGCATGTGGGAAGCCCATATGGCGAGCGAACTCACCAGCACCGCCGTCACCGTCGACGTGGTGCTGGGGGAAAAGCAGATGCCGCTGCGCGCCGTCACCGGCCTCAAGGTCGGCCAGACCATCGCCCTCAACCGCAGCCCCGACGATGCGCTTCAGGTCCAGTGCGGCGGTGTGCCGCTCGGCCAGGCGCATATCGGCCAGCGTTCCCAGAATATCGCCATCCGCATGGCGACCGACATCTCGAAAGGATTTCCCCGATGAGCTTCGTGACTATCAGCAACGCCTTCATGATGCTGCTCTGCGTGGCGGTGATCGTCCAGACCCTGCGCCTGGGCCGCAGCGTGCGCGAACTGCGCGCGGCGCCGCTGGGTGACGGCGTGGCGCAGTTCGAACGCGCCACCGCCCAGGCCCGCGCGGTGCTGGGCGAACTCAAGATCGTGCTCGCCACCGAGGTCGTGGCGCAAAGCCGCGCCGCCGCCAGCAGCGAAGCGCTGCGCGACGAATTGTCGGTGATGGTCGGCATCGGCAATGCCGTGGCTGATCGCATCATGGACGCGGTCGCCGCCCAGAATGAGGCGAAGGCGCCGGCCCCCGCCAAAAAGCAGAGCGCGACGCGCCGTCAGGGTTCGCGCAAGACCCGCTCGCGCCCCGCATCCGGCCGGGGCAAGGCCGCGTCCGCCGCCACGCCGCTGGTAACGGCCGACACGCCCGTCGCGGGGCATGCATGAGCGCGGGCAAGGCCATGACCCTGCCCGGGGGGAGCGGCCTGCGGCAGTTCCTGCGCAGACCGTCCACCCTGCTGCTCGGCGCGGCCGGCATCGGCGCCATCGCCAACGCCCTGGCGCTCGCCGCGCCGCTGGCGTCGGGCAGCGACATGACGCGGCTCGGCGTATCCTTGCAGGACAGCATGGCGCAGCGCGACCGCAGCCTCGCCGCCGAAAAGCGCAAGCTCGACATGCGCGAGCAGGCGGCGAAGGCGGGTGAGGCGCGGCTCGCAGCGGAAATGCGCGCGCGGCAGGGGGAAGCGAACGCCACCGGTCCGCAAACGGGCGGGGCAGCGGTCGAACCGAACCAGCCCTATGACGATCTCGCCCGCATCTACCAGACGATGAAGCCCGCGCGCGCCGCGCCGATCTTCGAGAAGCTGGAGCTGGAAGTGCAGACCCAGGTCGCCCGCCGTATGCGCGAGCGCTCCACGGCCTTGCTGATGGCGGCCATGAGTCCGAACGCAGCGGCGGAACTCACCATGTCGCTCGCAGGACGCAAGGTGATCCAGCAGAAAGCGCCGCAGGTCGCTCGCGCGATCCCGCCGCGCCGACGCGCTCCACCACCTGCCACCACATCAGCCGCTGGCAAATGAAAAAGGCCGCTCTCCCGAAGGAGAGCGGCCTTTTTCATTTTCATATGCTGATGGATCAGGCGCTGAAGGCGGACAGCCTGACGATCAGCACCTTGGCGATCCCGGCATCGACGCGGCTCAGCGCAGGCGTCATCGCGGCGGCCAGTCTGCGCGCATCGACCGGGGTGAAGGGGGAGGCGTGGAGCCGCGCAAACTCCACCGCCGCGCTCAGGCCCGCGGCCCGCAATTCGGGCATGCGCTGCGCCAGCCGCGCCGCGCCGTCCGCGTCCCGCATCTGCAACACGATCGACACGCGCAGTACGCCTTCGACCCGGCTTGCGTCGACGATCGGCACGCTGATCTCATCCATGGTGACGAAATCCGTGCCCTGCGCTTCGGCCGCCTGGCCGGGCGCGGCGATCGCGATGGACGCGGCCAGCATGGCGCTGACGGTCAGGGCGGAACGAGTCATCATTGCCTCCGGATCGGGCGTCGCATCAGATTTGGGCGGCCGTTCGACCGCTTCGACGCCCTTCTTCCTCTATAATAGAGCATCGTGCGCAAAAGTGGGAACCGGTTTTGCGCCTAAAACGATGCGACAACAAAAACTTAGAGCACGTGCCCTGCGTCGGATTCAACGCAGCGTGCTCTAAAGGGAAATATCTTGAGGCAGGTGCAGATGAGCAGCGATCAGCGGCCCGGCAAGGTCCGGGTCTTTTCCTCCGGCACGGCGGCCGCGCCCCCGGCGCGCCGCCGCAGCGACCGCGCGGAAGCGGATGTCACGCCCGTCGCGGAACCGTCGCAGACGCCGGTTTCCGCCGCACCGCCATCGGGCGGAGGCTCCCTGCTGCTCGCCGTCCTGTTCCTGATCGGCTGCGCGGTCGGCGGCGTCCTCATCGCCTGGTTCGGTCTGATGCCGGGGGCCGGATCGTGAAGCGCTTCCTGCTGCTCGCCTCCACCGCGCTACTCACCAGCGCCGACCGGCCGCCACCGGCCAGCCCGCCCCCCAGCCCATCCGCTGCTCGCCTGCCCGGTTTCGCCGCCGATCTGGCGCAGCAGCCCGCCATCACTGGTCCTGCCGCATGGAGCGTCATTCCGCAGGACAAGGCGTGGCGCATCCTCGCCACCGCGCGGCGGGGCGATCGCCAGCAGGCGCGCTGGGACTATGCGCGCAGTCTGATCGGGCAGGAACGCGGTGCGGAGGCGCTCGGCGTGCTCGATGTGATGCGACAGGACGATCCCGACCTCGCCATGGTCGACGCCTGGCGGCTCGCGCGCGGGGCTGCGCTGATCCAGCTGGAACGCTATGACGATGCGGCGCAGGAACTGGCGGCGACGACGCTCGCCGGCAATGCCGAAGCCTGCATCTGGCGGATGCGCGCGCTGGCGCAGAGCGGCTTTGCCGATCAGGCGCTGCAACAGATGCGCTGCGCCGCGCCTGCCTTCGCCGGTCCCCGGCGCAAGGCGTTCGCGCTCGCCGCCGCGCGCGCCGGGATAGAGGCCGGCCGGCCGGAGGATGCGCTGCGCTGGCTGAACGGCGTGCCCGATCGCGATCCCGCCGCCAACCTTTATCGCGGTCGGGCGGAACTGGCGCTTGGCCGTCCCGATCAGGCGCGGCTGCGCTTCGCCCGCGTCGAGCAGTCGGGCGGCATGGCGCTGCGCATGGACGCGCGCCTGAGCGAGATCGAGGCCGAAGTCGCGCATGGCACGCTCGACAACAAGGCCGCGCTCAAGCGACTGGCGGCGCTACGCTATGCCTGGCGCGGGGACGCGATAGAGGAACGTGCGCTGCGCCTTACCTATCGACTGAGCGCCGATGGCGGCGACCTGCGCGGTAGCCTGTCGGCGGGCGCGACCCTGTTCCGCTTCTTCGATGGTGCGCGGCAGGGCGCGGATTTCCTGCCCGGCCTTCAGGCGAAACTCGCCGACGCGCTCGATCCCGCGCGCAAATTGCCGCTGGAACAGGCGGCGGGCCTCTATTGGGACTATCGCGACCTGTCGCCGAGCGGCGCGCAGGGCGACCTGCTGGTCAGTCGCCTCGCCGAACGGCTGCAAGCGGCCGGCATCTATGCGCGCGCGGCGGACCTGCTGGAATATCAGCTGTTCAACCGCGCCGGCGATCTGGCCCGCGGTCCCCTGTCGGCGCGGGTCGCCGGCCTGCATATCCTGGCCGGGCGGCCGGACCGGGCGATCGACCTGCTCAAGCGTTCCGGCGACCCCAGCTATCCCGACGCCATGATCCACGCGCGCAAGCGGGTGGAGGCGGTGGCCTACGCCCAGATCGGCCGCGTCCCCGAAGCGCTGGCCGTGCTACAGGACGTCCCCGGCGCCACGGCGCTGCGCGCGGAAATCCTCTGGAAACAGCGCGACTGGAAAGGGCTGGCGACGGAAACGGCGGCCGCCTTGCCGCCCGCCCGATTGCTCAGCGATGTCGACCAGACCATGGTGCTGCGCCACGCCATCTCGCTCGCCATGCTGGGCCGGGAAGATGCGCTGGCCGCGCTGCGCAGCCGCTATCAGGCGAGCTTCCACGGCCTCAGGACGGCGGCCGTGTTCGACCTGCTGACCGGCTCGCCCGGCTCCGCCAACCCCGAGACCCTCGCCCGCGCCATGGCCGCCATCCCGGGCGCCAGCCCCGCCGGCGACATGGCGGCATTGCTGGACCAGGCGCCGGCGAAGGGGTGAGGGTGGAGGCTTTGGCTCCCGTTTCCTCCCCCGTTCGGGCTGAGCCTGTCGAAGCCTTTTGCTTTTGTGGCGTTTCGCGTCGAAGCGGTAGCAAACGACCATTTATCGTCAATCCGGTCTTTCGCTCCACTACCCGTTTGCGGACGTTCAAGGTCTGTGTAATCACAGTTTGTGAACGGAGGAATAGATGAAGGCGCGATCCAATTTGCCTGCAAAGGTTTGGGGCAAGCGGTTGCTGTGGTTCCTCCTGTGCGCTTGTCTTGCATGGCTCCTCGCATTTTCAATTTGGTATGCATCTGTTCGTCTCAGGCCATGTGACGTGGTCCTCTGGGATCGCGCTTTCGGAGGCTTTATTTCAGCAAAGCTATCCCCGTCCGAATGCGCGAAGACTATAATCCGAGTTGATACAGTCGGGATGCTGACATTAGGGAGAGAGGTGACGGCGTTCGTGTCCGATGATGAGCGCGTAGTGGGCGATTCTTTTCGCCTAACGCCGTGGGCCATGGATGACGCGTTGCGCATGGATTTCCATCGTATGGCCCAAGCCGATGGATGGCCGCGATACAAAGTAAAAGTAATCGGACAGCTCTACGATGATGGAAGGCGAACTGAGTTGGTGGCGGACAAGATCACGCAAGTAAATTAGGCGATGGCAAGCAAAATCCGATTAGAATCGGTCATAAATTGCGTAGGTTATCGCAACAAAGATCATTTATCGCTCTGGTGAATGGTAGCTATCGTCTATCGCTGCTCAGATCCTGACATTCCCAATCACCCTTTTCGTCATTCCCGCGACCCGAAGGGCGGCCGCAGGCCACCGCGGGAACCCATCTCCTGACCTTGCGTCCAATGCAGCGCTGGGGAGATGAAACCCGGCCTGCGCCGGGATGACGAAGTCGAGGATCGGCTCTCCGCTCCGCACCCAACATCCTGTCCTACATCCGCCAGACCTGCTACATCGGCCCACGGTTCATTCGCACTGCCAGCCGCATCATGCCGACGATAATATTATTTCCAACATGTATAATGAAATGACAAAATCTGCGGGAAACGTGCGAAGTTAAGCCCGCGATCTCCTATTTGCCGCTCCGGCCCTGATCACCTGTCGCGGCGCCGGCCACCCCGAAAGGAGAGGGTGATCCGGGGGGATCGCCCTCTCCCCGTTCCGCCTGCTGCCGGGCAACAGTGGGGACTGTAGGCTGCGCGGCAGCCTGACGGAACGTGTGGATGCGCCGTCCGTGTGGGGGGCAAGCGGACGGCGCGGTCCCGAAACCGCCCGGCCCGAATGTGGGAGGCCGGGCCGGGCGGCGGCGGATCAGTCCAGGAAGCGCGTGAGCGACAGGCTGGAAAGCTGGGAGAAGACCGAATAGGAGGCTTCGAGGATCGTCTGGCGCTGCGAGATGTCGAGCGCGACCTGACCCAGATCGGCGTCCTCGACCGATCCGATCACGTCGGTCAGCAGGATTTCCCGGTCCTTGGCGCGGGTCTCCAGCATCTCGACCTGCTTCTGCTTGCGGCCATTTTCGGCATTGACCGCGCGGACGTTGGTCAGGCCCACGTCCAGTTCGTCGAGCGCCTTGCGGATCGCATCCTTCTGCGCGTCGGTCAGCCGTTCGCCAAACGGCCCGGCGGCCGCCAGCGTCTGGAAGGCGGGAACCAGCTTCGCCCCGACATCGCTCGCGCCGATGCCATATTCGACATCCACGCCGTCGCCCATGCGACCCGACTGAAGCACCTTGTCGTTCACGAACATATCGGCCGGGTCCATCGCGGCCAGGTCAGCGAGCGTTGCGGGCACCACCGGCAGGTCGTTGGTCTGCGACCCGGCGAAGATCGGCAGGCCCGCCTCGGTCGCGTTGAGCGCGCTGCGCACATCGGCGAAGCTGCCCTCAACCAGACCCTGAAGCCCCGGTGAATCCCCCGTGCCCAGCGCCGTCATCAGCTCGGTCCGCAGATGGGACAGGCTGTCGTCGATCTGGTTGATATTGGCGTCGTAGAGCGACAGGGTCGTGCTGACCCGGCTCGCCACCGACTGATAGCTTTTCTGCTGTTCCAGCATCGACCGGGCGGACAGGGTGCGCACCGCGTCGATGCCCAGGCCCGCATAGTCATGCGCCTTCTTGGTGGTGGTCAGCTGCAACTGGCTGGCCGCCAGATTCTGCTGCGACCGCTGCATGGCGCTGGACAAGGTCCGTTGCAGGGGAATGGTGGCTACGCGTGTCATCGCTCTAGACTCCTTATCTGAGCATCTGGAGGAGGGTGTCGTACATTTCCGACGCGGTGGTCATGACGCGGGCGGAGGCGGAATAGCTGTTCTGCAACACCACCATCTGCGCCAGTTCCTCGTCGACATTGACGCCGGCATAGCTGTCGCGCCGGCCGACCGCGTCGTCGAAGCGCGCCGCCGCGCCGGCATAGTTGGTCTGTGCCAGCGACGCCTCGGTCCCCGCACCGCCCAGCAGGCGGCTCGCGAAGGTCTCGATCGTCGCCGACCCGTCCTTGCCAAAGTCGAAGCTTTTGGCGAGTTGGTCGATGAAGCCGGTCGCGCCCGACAGGTCGCCCGCGCCGATCGCCTTCGATCCGACCGGCACGTCCAGTTGCAGCCGGGCGAGCGGCAGGTTGCCGGCCTTGGCGGCGATGTCTGCGCGCACTTCGGCGGTGCTGAGGCCGCTCGCTGCGCCGCTCAGCCCCGACAGGGCGGAAAAGGACAGGCCCGTGCCATGGCGGCTGGTCGAATCCGACGGGATGGACAGGGTCGATCCCGCGCTCATACTGTTGGGCGTGAACCGGACCCGGCCCTGGTCGTCGAGCGCGAAGCTGCCATGCTGGCCAAGCGGACTGCCGTTCAGTTCGGTCATCAGATCGCCGAAAGTCGGGCCGGCCGACCCCATCATGGTGTAGCTGGCGAGCAGTTTGCCGGTCGAATCCCGCAGGGCGATCTCGGTCGTCTCGCCCGTGCCGAAGCCATGGGGGTCGGCAGCAGTGAAGCCCGACGGCGCCAGCGAACTGCCGTCCGACCGGATGAGGTTGTTGAGGCCGAAAAATTGCGAAAAGCCGACACCCGCCCGGTCGCTGGGCGCATCGGGATCCTGCGCGATGGCGATGCCCTGGCTGCTGTCGGTCGCCTTGATCGACAGCACGCCGTCGGTGAAGCTGGCGGTCGCGGCCGGCGAAAGGCCGGCATTGATCGCGGCCACTGCGTCATCGACGGTCGCGCCAGCGCCCAGCGCGTCGAAATCGACCGTCACCTTCTGCACCAGCGTGCCGTCCGCCGCGGCGACCGCGAACACCGCCTTGCCGGTGAAGCCCAGCCGGTCGGTGCCGATCAGGCCATTGGCTTCGCCGGTCAGGCTGTTTGGCGGGGGCAGGGTGGTGCCGGCGTTCGAAACGGCATTGAGGCTCTGGGCAACACCCGAAAAGAGCGTACCAAGCTGTTCCGAGAAATTGGGTAGCGCCCGGTCGCGCATATCGAGCAGGCCGCCCAGCTTGCCCCCGACGGCGGAGGAATCGATCTGCTCGCCGGTCGATGCGCCCATCACGCCATTGTCGGACGCGAAGCGGATGTCGATAGGCGGATAGCTGTTCTGCGACGCGCCCGCACCCGACGGATAGCTGAGTTGTCGCAGCCGCTTGTCGAGCAGCACCTGCCCCGACGCGCTGTCGATGGTGACGCGGCCATCAGGCTGTTCGCGCACGCTGATATCAATGAGGCCGCTCAGTTCCTCCAGCGCGCTCATGCGCTGGTCGGCAGGACCAGAGGAACTGCGACCAAGGCCGTCGAGCCGGGCGACTTCGCTGTTCAGGTCGTGGATCTGGCGCAACAGCGTGTTGACCCGGTCGACGCTGTAGCCGACCTCCGTCTCCACGTCGGCGCGCAGGCTCGACACATCCTTCTGCAACTGGTTGAGCGTGTCGAGGCTGTCGGCGACATTGCCGGTGAACAGCGCCACCGACTGAGCCGACCCCTGAAGGCTGGTGATTTCCGCCGCGGAGGAGGAAAGGGCGCTCAGTCGGGCGGCCAGGCCCGCGCTGGAATCCGGCGCGCCGAGCAGCGACTGGAGCCGGTCGAGATAGGAGGATACGACCTCCGACCGGCCCGCCGCGCCGCCGCGCTGGTAGACGGCATTTTCCAGAAACTTGTCGGCGACCCGTGACGGTTCGCCGACGATCACGCCGGACACGCGCCCGCCCGTCACCCCGGTACTCAGCGAGACGCGCTCGCGGGCATAGCCGGGGGTTCCCACATTGGCGATGTTGTTCGACACCGACCGCAGCCCCGCCTGCGAGGCGGACAGGCCCGACATGGCGGAATTCAATATCTCGTTCAGGGACAAGGCGGCTGGTCCTTCGACAAATCAGGGAAAGGGGCGGGGCGCCAGAGCGTTTTCGAAGCAGAAGGAATCTTCTGCTGGCTCGGAAAACGCGGAAAACCAAAAGCTTAGAGCAGCCGAGCCGATGCAGTCGGATCGGAAGCTGCTCTAATCAGCGCTTCAGGTTGCTGACTTCCTGCAGCATCTCGTCGACGGTCGTGATGATCTTCGACGATGCGCTGTAGGCGCGCTGGAACAGGATCATGTTCGAAAATTCCTGCGCCAGATCGACGTTCGACGCTTCCAGCGCGCCCGCCGCAATGGTGCCCGCGCCCAGTGCACCCGGCTTGTTGATCGCGACATTCCCGGATTCCGACGACATGATATAGGCGTTGCCGCTGATGCGGGTCAGGCCGTCGGGATTCTGGAAGGTGGCGATCGGCAACTGATAGATGGCGCGCGACGTGCCGTCCTCGAAAATGGCGCTGACGATGCCCTGGTCTGAAATCTCGACCGACGCTACCGTGCCCAGCATACCGCCATCGACGGTCGAGGACAGCAGGGCGGAATCGCTGCCGAACTGGGTCAGGCCATCAAGCCCGTCGTTGCTGCCGAGGCTGAGGCGGATCGGGCTGGAGCCGGCCTGATTGGCCCAGCCGATGTCGAGGTCGCTGAACAGCGCCGGGTCGGAACCGGCCAGATCCAGGCTGCCGTCGGCATTGAACCTGACCGTGCCGCTCGCCAGTACGCCGTCGGTGATGGCCGCGCCGCCGACGCTGGTGATGTCGGCCGGATCGCCGGAGATTTCCGCGACCCATTCGTTGGCGGCGGTCTTGACGAAGTTGAAGGTCAGCTGGTGCGGCGTGCCCTGCGAGTCATAGACTTCGACCGAGCGGGAGAATTGCGGCGACAGCGTGCCCGACGCCATCGACCCGCGCACATAAGCGCCGGTGATCGGTTCGGCGGTCGACTGGAGGTTGGCGCGCAGCGCGATCTTCGTGGTCGGCTGGGCCGATCCGGTCAGCGCGCTCGGGCGGATGGGTTCCAGCGTGTTGAGATTGCCGTTGTCGACATAATTGCCGTCGGCGTCGAGCGGCCAGCCCTGAAGATAATAGCCCGCTGCGTTGCGCAGATAGCCCTGCGAGTCCGGCACGAACGAGCCGGCGCGCGTGAAGGATACGGTGTCGCCCGTGTCGGTGCCCGACCGCACGACGAAGAAGCCCGATCCGTCGATGCCGATATCGGTCAGGCTGCTCGACGCCTGGAGCAGGCCCTGCTTGGAGATCAGCGCCTTGGGCGCGGCCGACACGCCGCCTGCGGAATAGCCGGTGCTCAGCTGGCCGCCGGCCACGAGCGTCTGGAACTGGGCCGATACGCCCTTATAGCCGACCGTGTTCACATTGGTGATATTGTCCGCGACGGTGGCCATGGCGCCCGCCTGTGCCCCAAGACCGGAAACGCCGGCATAAAGGGCGGAATAGAGGCTCATATCATTCTCCCATGCGTGGGCGGCGTGCTCGGCATGCCCGACCCGGTTACGGCTTCATTGTAGGAGGGATTCCCCGCACCCTATTGAGAGGCTTCAAAAAAAAGCTGTACCCGGCAAAAGCTGCCGGGCCGATCATCCTATAATCTGGACATGACTGCGCCTTTGCGGCGTGCTGGAGCAGCCTGGCCCCGACTATCGGGTCAATTTGCTCCGGTCTTTTGTGTGCCGCGTTTTCCGAGCCAGCAGGCGAGTCCGCCTGCTTCGAAAACGCTCAAGTGGGGATAATCGGATGACGCTTCGCATTTCGCTTCGCAATGGAGAGCCGCTGATCGTGAACGGCGCGGTGCTGCGGTCGGTCGGACGCACCGATCTGGTGGTGGAAAATGGCGCCACCATCCTGCGCGGGCGCGAGGTGATGAAGCCGGAGGAAGCCGATACGCCGGCGCGCCAGCTCTATTTCGCCTGCATGATGGCCTATATCGACCAGAGCGAGTTGCAGAAGCATCAGGATGCGCTGCTGGCGCGGCTGGAGGGATTGATGGCGGCGCTGGAGGCGCCGGAGGCCAAGGCGGTCTGTATCCGCTTCGCCCAGAAGGTCGCGACCGGCCAATTCTATCCCGCGCTCGCCGATTGCCGCTGGCTCATCGGTTATGAAACCGACGTGCTGGGCCGGACCGCCAAAGCCGCCTGAAATCTTCGCCATTTCTGAAGGAAAACGTCCGATGACCACATTGGCAGCGGCGGCCGCGGGGCTGCGCCTGCTCAGCCCCGATCGCCGCTTCGGCCATGTCGTCGCGGTGCGCGGTGCGCTGATCGAGGTGGAGGGGTTGGCCGGCGCGGCGCAGATCGGCTCGTGCGTCTCGCTGGATACGCAGGCGGGCCGGGTCGAGGCGGAAGTCACCGGCCTCGACCACGGCATCGCCCATTGCATGCCCTTCAGCGAGCCGCAGGGCATCGCGTCGGGCACCCGCGCCGACCTTGCCGCCAGCCAGTTCGGACTGCGCCCCAGCGCCGGCTGGCTCGGCCGCATGGTCGATGGGCTGGGCCGTCCGGTCGATGGCAAGGGCGCGCTGCCGCAGGGCGCGGACATGCGGCTTATCAAGGCATCGCCGCCGCCCGCCTCGGCGCGGGCGCGGGTGGGGGAGCGGCTGGGCACCGGCGTCCGTGCGCTCGATTTGTTCGCACCGCTCTGCCGGGGACAGCGCCTCGGTCTGTTCGCCGGATCGGGCGTCGGCAAGTCGGTGCTGCTGTCCATGCTGGCGCGTTGGACAGACTGTGACGTGGCGGTGATCGGCCTGATCGGCGAGCGCGGCCGCGAAGTGCAGGAGTTCGTGCAGGACGATCTCGGCGCGGAAGGTCTTGCCCGCAGCGTCGTGGTGGTCGCGACCTCGGACGAGCCGGCGCTGATGCGGCGGCAGGCGGCTTGGACCACGCTGACCATCGCCGAATATTTCCGCGATCAGGGGCTGAACGTCCTCTGCCTGATGGATTCGGTGACGCGCTTCGCCATGGCCCAGCGCGAGATCGGCCTTGCCAGCGGCGAACCGCCCGCGACCAAGGGCTATACGCCGACCGTCTTTGCCGAACTGCCGCGGATGCTGGAGCGCGCCGGACCGGGCCTGCCGGGGCAGGGCAGCATCACCGGCCTCTTCACCGTGCTGGTCGACGGCGACGATCATAATGAGCCGGTGGCGGACGCGGTGCGCGGCATATTGGACGGCCATGTCGTCATCACCCGCCAGATCGCCGAGCGCGGCCGCTATCCCGCGATCGACGTGCTGAAATCCGTGTCGCGAACCCTGCCCCACTGCCTGTCCGAGGAGGAAAATGCAGTGCGGCTGGCGGCGCGGCGCGAACTGTCGACCTTCCGCGACATGGAAGAGATGGTGCGGCTGGGCGCTTATCGCGCCGGCTCCAGTGCGGAGGTCGATCGCGCCGTGGCGATCGCGCCGCAGATCGAGGCTCTGCTGAAGCAGGGCAAGCAGGAGCGCGGCTTCGCGCAGGACAGTTTTACGGCGCTCGCGGCGCTATTGGAGACGACCGATGAAGACACCCTATGACACTGCGATGCGCGTGCAGCGCCGCGAGATCGACGCCATGGGCGTGGCCATCAACGTGCAGATCAACCTGCTGAACCAGATCGAGACGGCGCGCGACGAAGCGCACGCTAGCATCCAGCGCGAAGCCGATGTGGCGGCTGGCGACCTTGGCCTGTCCTCCCACGCCTATATGGAACGCATCCGCGCCGAACAGCAGCGGCTGAAGCGCGACGGCGCGGTGCAGAACGCCCGGCTCGACCAGATGCGCGGCAAGGCAGCGGCCGCCTATGGCGCATTCCGCGCGGTCGAGGTGGCGGCGGAAGGCTTCCGCGAAGACGCCAACCGGCGCAGCGCCAATGCCGAGCAGGCGGGGGTGGATGACAGTGCTGCGGTCGCTTTCCTGAAGTCGCGGCGGGCCTTGCGGGGCGGGCGATGATCGGCGCGACGGGGCTGCCTGCCCTGAGCGCCGCGCAGAAGGCGGAGGTCATCTACACGCAGGCGCGCAGCGAATTGACGAACCGGCTGTGGCGCGCGGCGCTGGGCGGCGAGGAAGATGGGACCAAGGCCATTGGCGGCGAAACGAAGCTGCCGATGAGCCTCGACGCGCTGTTGTCGCTGCTCGACGAGCGCAAGGGCGCGACGGCGCATGCTGCGCCACAGCCGCCTGTGCCCACGGTCGAGAAGGAAAGGAACGCTCCGGCGCGCTGGGACGGGCAAGGGCAGCAAGGGCAAGCCCCTGCCAATGGGCAGCGCGGTTATGGCCCCAATGCCGGCTATGCCGGGGCGTTGAGCGCGGCGGCGCAGCGCACCGGCCTGCCGGCAGCGGCGCTCGCGACCATCGTCCATGCCGAGGCGGCGAAGGGATCGGACGGACGCTGGCTTCCTTATTCACGCAACCCGCGGTCCAGTGCTGCCGGGCTGGGGCAGTTTCTGAGCGGCACCTGGCGCGGCGAGGCCGAGCGTGAAGGCACCTGGCTGAACGACGTTGCGCGACAGCAAGGGTGGCTCAACGACCATGGCAAGGTGAAGGGCGAGGATTGCGCCGCCCTGCTGGCATTGCGCTACAACCCCGAAGCCGCGATCCAGGCGACCGCCGATTATGCCAAGGCCAATCTGGACGCCTTGGGCCGGGCGGGCATCTCAATCGGCGAAAGCGCTCAGGCGATCGCCCAGGCCGCCTATCTGGGCCACCATCTGGGACGCGGCGATGCGATCCGATTTCTTAAAGGAGGGCTCGATCCAGACCGCGCCCGCACGCTGTTGAATGTGCAGGTCGGAGCCGCCAGTGCCGGGAAAAAAATTGCCGCCACCGGCAATGCGGCGGCCGCGCATCGCGCCTGGTTGCTTGATTTCATGGGCCGTAACATCCGTCCCGAGCGGTTCGACGCCTGATCCGCCGTCGCCTCGCGCAGGCGGCAAGAAATATAGGATTTAGGTAAAAATTAAATATAGGATTAGTGAGTCGTTAACCAGTGGCGACGAAAAAGGCTCCCGTCGAAGGGGGGCACGCGAGAGTCGCGATGCCGTGATCGAAGGACCGAACATGTCGAAGACCACCATTGCACTGGAAGCGGCCGTTGCCACGGTGAAGGCCAATCTGCCTGAGGACGGCCAGAAGCAGACCGCGCGTCAGCGGGCCGCCGTCGACAAGGCGTTCGCGCGCATCCTGACGCTCATCGCGCCGCGCATCCGCCACTTCATCCGCCAATATGGCCTGGTCGGTCATTGGGAGGATGCCGAGCAGGTCTGCTCCATCGCCGTGCATCGCGCGATCGAGGCCTATGACCCGGAAAAGGCCCAATTTACGACCTTCGTGAACTGGCAGATCCGGGGCGAATTGCAGAGCCTGCGCTTCCGCCTGATGACCGACCAGCGCCCCTCGGCGCGCAAGGTGGAGGCGACCACCGTCTCGATCGAGGCGATCAGCACCGGCGAGGATGGCGAGGATATCTCGGCCGTCGGGATGATCGAAGATGAGGAAGCGCTGTTCCGCACCGAAGCCGGCGCATCGGCTTATCTGGCGGAAGCGGCGACGATCACGCTGATCGACGGCTATATCGAACATCTGCGCAATGTGGCGCTCGACCGGATGCGTCGCCAGGCACGGCCCAAGCGTGCTGCCAAGGTCGCGGGCGAAATGCGGACATCGGTCTGGCGTGCCGACAATCTGGCCATCGATCCGGCCGAACTGGAAGAACTGGAAATGCGCCTGACGCATAATCGCGAAGTGATCGAACGCCGGCTGTTCGACATCACGACGCTGGATACGCTGGAAGGCGACACCGGCGTCAACAAGGAACGGGTGCGCCAGATCGCCAAGCGCGCGGCCAAGACCATGGCCGAACTTGCCGCGCAGGATCCGCGCTTCGCGCTCATGACCGATCATCGCGACTCTGTTCCCACACAGCCGACCATTCACTGACAAAATTATAGGATGATCGGCGAAGGTCCGAAAATTTCCTCCGGCGTGAGCGTCCGCCTCCACATCGACGTTCTATAAGGGATCATCATCCCTGGAGTTTCCGACATGCCCGATATTTTCCGGGCGACGCGCCGCAATGGCCGTCGCACGCCGTTCCTGCGCGCCCGCCGGTCCGTGGCCATGGGCCTGACTGCCCTTGCCCTGTCCGGTGCCCCGGCCATGGCGGGTACGGCCCTGCACGACGCCCTGGGCGCCCCGGACGAACTGACGATCAAGGGCATGGTCCGGTCGCGAGTGGAAGGAATTGACGGTCAGTTCCGGCCGAACATGGCGGAAAGCGACTTTCTCTGGTCGCTCAAGACCACGTTGCTGGTCGATTATGATGGCGGACCGCTCCGTATCGGCGGGGAATTGTGGGACGCGCGCGGCTATGGCGAGAAGCAGAGCAGTTCTGCCGGAACGAGCGAAATCAACGCGCTGGAATTGATTCAGGCCTATGTCGGTTTCGATGTCGCTCTGAGCGACAAGGCCAATGCGGCATTGACCGCTGGACGCTTCACCATGGATATCGGATCACGGCGCCTCGTGGGGCGGCAGACCTTCCGCAATACGACCAACGGCTTCACCGGCGCCAATCTGGTGGTGAACGGGAAGGGGGGCGATCGGCTGGTCCTTTTCTGGACGCTGCCGCAAATCCGCCTGCCGGAAGATCATGACGGCATTTTCGACAATGGCGTCAAATGGGACAAGGAAAGCAGCGCGCTGCAATTTTTCGGCGGCAGCCTGACCAAGGGCGGCGTTCTGGGCGGGACGCTGGAACTTTATGCCTATGGCCTGAAGGAAGAGGATAGGGCCGACCGGCTGACCCGGAACCGCAGGCTCTGGACGCCGGGCCTGCGCGCGTGGCGCAAGCCCAGGGCGGGGCAGGTCGATTATGATCTGGAAGCCGCCTATCAGTTCGGCAAGACCCGCGCGACCACCAGGGCCACTGACCTGACCGATATGAATGTGTCCGCCTGGCTGGTCCATGCGGAAGCGGGGCGCACCTGGCCAGCCAAATGGCAACCGCGTCTTTCCGTCGATTTCGATCTGGCGACCGGGGACAAGGGTAATGCGCGCAGCTACAACCGGTTCGACACCCTCTATGGCCCGCGCCGTTTCGACTTTGGCCCAACCGGTCTTTACGGGCCGGTGCATCGCTATAATGTCGTTTCCGGTGGCGTGAGGCTGGAGGCAAAGCCGGGTAAATCGTCCGACGTGATGGCGATGTATCGCGCGCTCTGGCTTGAATCCAAAGCCGACAGCTTCTCTGCCACGAACGTCAAGGACGGTGCCGGCGATTCCGGGCGTTTTGCCGGCCATCAGTTCGAAGCGCGCCTGCGCCGCTGGCTGATCCCCGATCTGCTGCGGGTAGACACGGGGCTTGCCTATCTGGTGAAGGGTCGCTTCCTGACCGACGCCGCCAATGCCCCGCGCACGGGCGACACGCGCTATGGCTATGTCGACCTCTATCTGGAGTTCTGATCTGCCGGTCAGCCGTCGGAATAGAGGCCGGCGGCAAAGGCGATGCCGAGTGCTTCGGAAAGGCTGCGGACGTTAAGCTTTTCCATCAGCTTTGCGCGATAGATCTCGATGGTTCGTGGGCTGATGCCAAGGTCATGGGCGATCACCTTGTTGGAATGGCCCTCCATCAGCCCGATCAGCACGTCGCGCTCCCGCAGGGAGAGCGAGTTGATCTTTGCCAGCGCCTGCGCCCGCCGCGTCACCGTGCGGTAGGACGCCGCCTGTTTGGCAAAGGCCATGTCGATGGTCTCCAGCAGACGCAGGTGGTTGCAGGGCTTCTCCAGAAAATCGAAGGCCCCCAGTTTCATCGCCTGCACCGCGGTGCCGACTTCACCCTCGCCGGTGAGTACGATGGTCTCGAAACGATCGGCAATGGGGGCGAGCGCCTCCAGCACGCCGATGCCCGTCGTGCCTGGCATGTGCAGGTCGAGCAGCAGGCAACCCGACCCCAGCCGGTCCGCCGCAGTCAGGAAGGCGTCGCCCGACGCAAAGCTGTGGATCCGGTGATCCGGCAGGATCGACAGAAGATGCACCAGCGATGTGCGGACGGAATTGTCGTCGTCCACGATGAAGATCTGTCGCGCCGTCATTCTGCTGCCTTCAATTCGCTGTCTCCCGGTTCGCGGTAGACCGGAAGCGTGAATTCGATGATCGCGCCCCCTTCCGGGCCATTGGCGAGCGTCAGCACGCCACCATGGCCTTCCACGATGCGCCGGCAGATGGACAGGCCCAGGCCCAGGCCATGGGGACGCGTCGACACAAAGGCTTCGAACGGCCGCCCGATGATGGGGGAGGGAAAGCCGGGGCCATTGTCCTTCAGGCGGATCAGCACATGGCCGTCCGGACGCTGGGTCGTGGAAATCATGATTTCCGGTTTCTCCGTCCTGCGCGCGGCGAAGGCCTCCAGCGCGTTGCCGATGATGTTCACCAGCACCTGCTGAATCTGAATGGGGTCGGCCAGCACATTGGGGTCAACCATGCTCGGCTGGTAATGGAGATTGACGCCTGCATGGCGCGATCCCGACCAGGCCAGTTGCAGGGCGTCGGCGATCAGTTCGTTGAGCGGGCAGGATCGA
Organism: Sphingobium lactosutens; assembly: GCF_013393185.1. GTDB lineage: Bacteria > Pseudomonadota > Alphaproteobacteria > Sphingomonadales > Sphingomonadaceae > Sphingobium > Sphingobium lactosutens_A. Next base: position 38,097 of record NZ_QJQX01000084.1, read on the forward strand.
ATGTCCAGTTCGCCTTTGGCGACAAAGGCGCGCATCCGCCGGATCATCTCTCCCGCGCGCAGCACTTCGAGATTAGCGAGGTCGATCAGTTCCCTGATCTGGTCCGCCGATGCATTCATGTCGAGCCGCATATGCGCCGCACCGAGGAAATTGGCGGTCGCGGTCAGCGGCTGGTTGAGCTCATGGGCCAGGCCAGCGCCCATTTCGCCCATGGTGCTGACGCGCGAGGCGTGCAGCAGTTGTTCCCGCAACTCGTTGAGGCGGGTTTGGGTCGCGATCTGTTCACGCAGGCTGCGGACGAACGCGATCGAAATATGCTCCCTGCCGATCCTGGTTTCGCCGACCACCAGTTCCAGGGGCATGGAATTGCCCTGCCGGTCCCGCCCGGCGGTGGTTTGTGGCGTCGATTCCCTGGGCGGCGGCATCCTGTCATCGGCGGCGGCGGGCTTCGCATAGTCGGGCAGGAGCGTGCGCACGTCGCGTCCCGTGATTTCTTCCGCCCGATAGCCGAACAGCTTTTCGGCCGCCGTGGAAAAGGACCGTACACGCCCCGCTTCATCGACCGTGATCATCGCTTCGGGTACGGTTTCTAGGATGGAGCGCAGTTCGAATTCGCGCGCCTTCAGCATTTCGGTTCGTTGTTCGCGTTCCGTCGCGTCCATGATGATGCCCAGCATGGACAGGCCCTGGTCGCCGGGCGGTTCGTGAAAGAAAATGGAGCCTTCGACGATCAGGGGCTGATCCGCGTTCATGGAACAGAGGCGGAAGGCGCGGCGCTGGAGACTGGCCGACAAGGATTCTTCCGAAAGGATGTCGATGCCGAAATGAGCGCGGATATGACTGCGCCACGCCTCCATTCCGCCGGAAAAATCTTCAGCCGGAAGCTGGAAAAGTCGTTTTGCATGTTGTGAAAATTCGATTTTGTCGGTCGATTGCTGCCATTCGAACAGGCCCAGTTCATGTAGATCGGCGGCAAAGGTGAGGCGAGCCTCGCTGGCCAGCATGGCTTGCTCTGCGCGCTGCCGTTCGGTGATGTCTGTCATGGACAGAACGATCATCGGTGCGATGTCCGGCCGGGGCTGCACGATCTCACGGGATTCGAGGATGCGCAGCCTCGTTCCGTTGCGGCGGCGTTCCGTAATCTCGGCCTCCTGAGCCGTATGCGGCGCCAATGGGCGCTTAGGGCCTTGGGGAATGAGGGCATCGGTAAGTTGATGCTTGCGCTGTCCCTGCGCTTCCTTCGCGGTCCAGCCGTAAAGGCGCTCGCACCCCTTGGACCAGCGAATGATACGGCCATTTATATCGGTAATGGCGATCGGAGCAGAGTCGATGGCGGTGCTGAACGCCCAGCGCGCGGTGCTTTCACGGCCGATCCGAACCCAGGCCCAGGCGACGATCGCGCAGGAAATGCTGACCTGCATTGCAGCCTGGATGATTTCGGCCATTTCCCGCGTCAACTGGCCGTTCTTATAGATCCATAGCTGCCACAGCGCCGATGTGACGGGCAGCAGAATGCAGGGAGCCAACATCCACTGCAATGTTCGGCTGTTGATGCCGCAGCAGGGATTGCCCGGCCAGGCGACATGGCGACGCTGCGCAATCAGGGCGACTGCGATGGCAATCAATGTCGATGCGGTCGGCACCGACATCAAGGTGCGTCGCGTCGTGCTTTCCATCGAACTGACGCCCAGCGGCAGCAGCGTGCCGGATATGACCGCAACGGACAAGGCGAGGCAGCCAAGCATCGTGACGAACCGTTTCAGGCTGTCGTAGCGGGATGTCGCTGCCAGCGATGCCAGAGTGAGGAGGAATGTCGCGATGGCGGGCATCAGGCCCGGCCTGCCCGGATAGATGCGGGACTGGCCCAGAATATGGTCGGGAAACAGCCATCGGTCCATCGCCATGGGGGCGTCCACCCATTCCAGGATCAGGGTCGCCAGCGAAATGACCAGGGGCAGGATGGCTATGAGACGTGCGGCAGATAGGCGGCCGGTCGCACCGCTGAAAACGGACAGGCTAAGACCGATGCAGGCCACCGCAGTCCAGGGTTGCATGAAAATCTCGTTGCGGCCGAAGCCTGCGATCTCCAGGCTATTTGTAAACCAGCCCATCAGGACGGCCACGCACATGATCAGCGCCGCGGCGATCAGGGCGGGGACGGCCGGGGCCATCCGGACAGATGGAGTCCCGCCGGCGCTTCGAGACGGCGGTATCAAAAACTGCATTCCCACTCACAATTGCTGTCATGGCACAGTAATCTGCCAGGACGGCGCGCATGGAATGATTGGCCCGAATTGTAAATATTTCCGACAGTTTGAAATGCCCCCATGGAAGGGGGAAGTGAGATAGATGTCTGAATAAAATCTATAAAAATATAGTTACGATATCGTAACTATATCAAGCTGGCTTTCCATTTTCATGGGAAAGTCCCTCGATGATGGCGCGATTGACCAGGATCAGGGCATCGACGGTCTCGCGTCCGCGCACGACATCGGACGTGTAGCGTTCGACCCAGATGGCAATGGAGATGATGCGGGCGCGCAAATCTTCGGGCAGCTGATTTTCGGGCGATGCACACAGGTTGGAAAAGAGGGTCCATGCACTGCGGTTGCGATGCAAGGCGGGCATCAGCCTGACGCCGGACAGGCCTGCGTCGCGCGCGGCGATCATCTCGGACGTGATCTGGCTCATCAGGCGATATTCGTTGCCCCTGGGGGTCGCGCCGATTTCCTGCGCGCGGCGATAGGCATTGACTGACATGAAATGGTCCCCGGCATGTTTGTCCCCCCATAATAGGATGAAAAATCGCCGGGCGGTCGCAGGCGGCACCGATCTGTGAGGCCAGGAAGGTGAGCGCTTGAAAAAGATGCGCGGTTGCACGGTGGTCCCGACAATCTTCCTATAATCAGTCCATCGGCCTCGGCCACTCATCTCAAATGGACTGATCCATGCTCAATGCCATTGGCCTAGTCGTCATCCTGCTGTGCGTGTTCGGCAGCTTCCTGATGTCGGGTGGCAATCTCGGCGTCATCCTTCATGCGCTGCCGCACGAGATGATCGCCATCGCCGGCGCAGCGGTCGGCGCCTTCATCCTTGGCAATTCGTTGAGCACGGTGAAGAAGGCGTGGAAAGGCACCATGCGCGTCTTCAAGGGGGTGCGCTGGACCGAGGCGGACTTTCGCGACCTTCTGGCGCTGCTCTACACGTTGCTCTCGACCTTCCGGAAGGACGGCGCCAACGCGATCGAAAAGCATCTCGACGAGCCGGAGGAGAGCAGCATTTTCAGCCGCTATCCCAAGCTGTTGCAGGACAAGGGGCTGATCGAATTCATCTGCGACTATCTGCGCATGATGACGGTCAATTTCGAGGATCCTCACCAGCTTGCCGAGGCCATGGAAGGAGATATCGAACGCCACCATGCTGAGGAATTGCTGCCCCAGCATGCGATCCAGATGATGGCCGACGGCCTGCCCGCGCTGGGCATCGTCGCGGCGGTGCTGGGCGTCATCAAGACGATGAGTTCGATCGACCAGCCGACCGAGGTACTGGGCGCGATGATCGGCGGCGCGCTGGTCGGCACCTTCCTGGGCGTGCTGCTCGCTTATTGCCTGGTCGGGCCGATCGCCTCGAAGCTGCAACAGATCATCGATGCCGACTTCAAGCCCTATCTGATCGTCAAGACTGCGATCATCGGCCACGCCCAGGGGCAGCCGACCCAGGTTGCGATCGAACTGGCGCGGCGCATGACACCATCCGCCTATGCCCCCTCATTCGCGCAGCTCGAAAGCGCGCTCGAAGATGTGAAGGACCAGCTCAATGCAAAGCCTGCCTGAAGACCGGTCGCTGATCCTGCCGCCGCATGGCACGACCGTAACCGCCGAGGATCTGCGCGTCCGTTTGGTGCTCGCCAGCGATTTCGATGGCGTGATGGAAGTCGATGCCGGCGCCGTCGAAAGCGTCGGGCAGGCCGTGCTGCAACTGCTGGTCGCCGCCAAGGTCGAGGCTGACGCGCAGGGCCAGAGCTTCGCCATTTGCAATCCCAGTCCCGCCTTTGTCGACCGTGTGGCCGCCTGCGGGCTGGCGCCGGCCATCGGCCTTTCCGTGGAAAAGGACATTCTTTCGTGAGCAAATTGATCCTGACCGTCGATGATTCCGCCTCCATGCGGATGCTGCTCAAGGCATCGCTGACCGCGCAGGGCTTCAAGATCGAAAGCGCCGATGACGGCCAGCATGGCCTGGAGCGGATGCATGAGGTGAAGCCCGACCTGCTGATCACCGACATCAACATGCCCAGGATGGACGGTTTCGAGCTGATCGAGGCGGTTCGCGCCGTGCCGGAGTTTCGCGGCACGCCGATCCTGGTTCTGTCGACCGAATTTTCCGACGACAAAAAAGCGCGCGCGCGTGAGGCCGGGGCCACCGGCTGGATCACCAAGCCGTTCGACGCGACCAAGCTGGGGGCGGCAATCCGCCGCGTGTGCCCATGAGCGATGAACTTGACGAAATCCAGGCGATCTTCTTCGAGGAATGCACTGAAGGACTGACGATCGCCGAGGAAGGCCTGTCCGCCATGGCGGCGGGCGATGTATCGGCCGATGTGATTGCGGGTGTCTTCCGCGCCGTCCATTCGATCAAGGGCGGGTCGGGCGCGTTCGGCCATGGCGCGTTGCAGGCCTTCTCGCATCGCTTTGAAAATGTGCTGGACGAGGTGCGCGCGGGGCATATCCCGCCGACCGCCGATGTGACGCGCATCATGCTGGGCGCCTTCGACCTGTTGTCCGATCATGTCGCGGCGGCGCAGAGCGGATCGGCCTTCCCGGACGACGCTGCCATGCTGGAACAGCTCGACGCGATCCTTGCGAGCAAGGGCGCGGCAATCGAGGATAGCATTCCGGCGCCGGTCGCGGAGGCGGATGAATTCGGTTTTACCCCGGTCGCGGCCGTGGTCGAGGATTTCGATTCCTTCGGCTTCGAGCCGGTGATGGTCGATCTGGACGATCTGGCCCCCGCAGAGCCCGCGGGCTGGACGGTGCGCTTCGGCCCGTCGCGCGGTGCCATGGCCAATGGTGCGGAGCCGATGCTGGTGATCCGCGAGCTGGAGGATATGGGCGGCCAGGTCATGGGCGTCGATATCAGCCGCCTGCCGGGGCTGCGCGATCTCGACCCGGAGGATGGCTATCTGATCTGGACCATCGTCCTGCCCGCCACGGTTGACGAGCAGGCAATCCGCGACTGTTTCGACTTCGTTGCGCCGGATTCGCTGATCGAGATTGGCCGGGCGGAGCTGTCGGCCGTCGCTCCTGTCGCTGATGCGACTATGCCCATCGCCATGCCGGTCATTGAGGAAGTGGAACGCCCGGCGCTGACGCTGGTGGCGGACAATATCGCGCCGGCGGTCGAGAAGGCGAAGGCCGACGTACCGGGGCAGACGATCCGCGTCGATCTGGGCAAGCTGGACCAGCTGCTGAACCTTGTCGGTGAACTGGTGATCCGGGGATCGATCCTGTCGGACCGGCTGTCGCCTACCGATCAGGAGCGGGTCGAGTTGCCCGAACTGTCGCGCCTGACACGCCAGATTCAGGACAATGTCATGTCGCTGCGCGCGCAGCCGATCCGCCAGGCATTTTCCCGCGTGCCGCGCATGTTGCGCGACCTGATGGCCGAAACCGGCAAGCAGGTATCGCTGGAAACGACCGGCGAGATGACCGAGGTCGACAAGGGCGTGATCGAGAAGATCGGCGATCCGCTGACCCACATGATTCGCAACGCCGTCGATCACGGCATCGAAAGCCCCGAGGAGCGCATCGCCGCCGGCAAGCCGGCCGAAGGGACGATCCGCCTGTCCGCCGAGCAGAAAGGCGCGCGCATCGTCGTGCGCATTGCCGACGATGGGCGCGGCATCAATCGGGAGCGGGTAAGGGCCAAGGCGGTGGAACGGGGCATCATCGCCGCCGATGCCCAGCTTTCGGACGAGGATATCGACAGCCTGATCTGCGCGCCGGGCTTCTCGACGGCGGAGACCATTTCCAACATTTCGGGCAGGGGCGTCGGCATGGACGTTGTGCGTTCCAATGTGGAGGCGCTGGGCGGCCGTCTGGAAATTCACTCGGTGCCCGGGGAGGGGACGACCTTCTCTATGGCGCTGCCGCTGACGCTGGCGATCCTGGACGGCATGATCGTGCGGCTCGGCAAGCAGCGTTATGTCCTGCCGCTGACGAACGTGATCGAAACGGTCCAGCCCGCACCCGGTCAGGTGCAGGCGACATCGCCTACATCCGAGGTGATCGAGCTGCGCGGCAACTATCTGCCCGTGCGACGGGTAGGCGAGATGTTCGGCCTCAGCGACCATCGCAAGCCCGAGGAATCTCTTGTCATCATCGTCGAGAGCGAGGCGGCGGGCCATGTCGGGTTGATGGTCGACACCATCGATAACCGGCGGGAAGTCGTCATCAAGAGCCTGGAGGACAATCTCCATCCCATTCGCGGCCTTGGCGGCGCCACGGTGCTGGGCGATGGCTCCATCGCCCTGATCCTCGACATTGATGCGCTGGTCGTCGCGACCGGCTTCAAATCTGCCCTGAAAGGAATGGCTGCATGAGCAAGACGCAAGAAACCGAAGGCGAAGAGCGCAAGATCGTGACCTTCACCCTGGGCAACCAGATGTTCGGCATCGACATGCGCGCGCTGATCGAAATCCGCGAATGGGACGAACCCACGCCGCTGCCCAGCGTCCCCAGCTATGTGAAGGGCGTCACCAATCTACGCGGCGCGGTGGTGCCGGTGGTCGGCCTGGCCGAGCGTCTGGGCTGGGCGCCCAGCGTGCTGCACTCGCGTTCCTGCATCCTCGTGGTCGCGATCGGCCAGCGGCAGGCGGGCTTCCTGGTCGATGAGGTGGCGGATATCGTCGTCATCGACAGCGCCGACATTCAGCCGGCACCCGATGTCGAGGTGAGCGAACAAAGCGCGATCGCGGGTCTGGTCCGCATCGAACGCCGCACTTCGGATGCGAGCCATTCCGAAACCATGGTGCTGTTGCTCGATCTCGACGCGCTCAGCCTGACGCGCCATATCATGGAACTCGCCGCGTGAAACAGGCCGTCGCCATCAGCGGCGACGGTGCTGGAGCCGGGTCGCCGCTCGCCGCGCAGGGCGAGCTGACCACCGCCCAGTTCCGCGAGATCGCCGCGATCATGCAGCAGGACGCGCGCATCCATTTGGTGGAAGCGAAGATGACGCTGGTCCATTCGCGCCTCAGCCGCCGGTTGCGCGAAAATGGGCTGACGCGCTTCGCGGATTATCTGGCGCTGGTGCGCGACAATGCGCAGGAACGCGGGGCGATGGTGGTCGCGCTGACCACCAACCACACCCATTTCTTCCGCGAAGGCCATCATTTCGATCATTTGCGCGACCAGGTGCTGCCCGGCCTTCAGGCGCGGGCGCGCGCCGGACAAAAGGTGCGCATCTGGTCGGCCGGCTGTTCCAGCGGCGAGGAAGTCTATTCCATCGCCATGACGCTGGCTGGCGAAAGCGCATCGAGCGCCGCCTGGCTGAAGCAGGGCGATGTGCGCCTGCTGGCGACCGACATTGCGCCCCATGTGGTGCAGGCGGTCAGCGACGCGCGCTATTCGACCGGCACGATTCAGCCGATCCCGGCTCCCTACCGCCAGCACTGGCTGCGACAGGAGGGCGCGGACAGCCATGTCGTGTCGGACGCCCTGCGATCGCTGGTGACGGCGCGGGTACTCAACCTGTTCGAATCCTGGCCGATGCGACAGACCTATGACGCGATTTTCTGCCGTAACGTCATGATTTATTTCGACGATAAGGCGAAGGCGGAGCTGGAGGCGCGTTTCGTGGAGATGCTCGCGCCCGGCGGGACGCTCTATATCGGGCATAGCGAAAGGCTGATCGGGCCGGCGGCTGCGCTGATGGAGCCGGCTGGCCAGACCATTTATGTGCGAAGGGGAGGCGCGCGATGAGCGAGACGACCCGCGTCCTGATCGTCGACGACAGCCCGTCGATGCGCGCGATGCTGACGAAATTGCTGAGCAGCGACCCGGCGATCGAGGTGATCGGCGCTGCGCCCGAACCCCATGCCGCGCGTGAGATGATCAAGACGCTGAACCCCGATGTGGTGACGCTGGATATCGAAATGCCGGGGATGGACGGTCTGTCCTTCCTGGAAAAGATCATGCGCTTGCGGCCGATGCCGGTCATCATGTGTTCCACGCTGACGGCGCGTGGCGCTGAGGCGACGATCGAGGCGCTGCGCCTGGGCGCGGTCGACTGCATCGCCAAGCCATCGGGCAATGCGCAGGAAATGGCGCAGCATGGCGCACTGTTGCGCAAGATGGTGAAGGCTGCCGCGCGATCCTCGGTTCGCCGCGCGCCGGCGCCGCCGGCCCAGCTGGCATCGTCGGGCAAGCTCCGCGACGTGGTGATCGCCATCGGCGCGTCCACCGGCGGGGTCGAGGCGCTCTTTTCGCTGATCGGCGCGTTGCCGCCCGATTGCCCCCCGGTTCTGGTGGTCCAGCATATGCCTGCCGCCTTCACCAGCGGCTTTGCTGTCCGCATGGATCGCGACTGCCGCGTCAAGGTGGTGGAAGCGGCCCATGGCATGACCCTGCAGCGCGGCACGGTCTACATCGCGCCGGGCGGGGAGCGGCACATGGAACTGGTCGGCGGCAGCAGCGGGCGCATACGCCTTCTGCCCGCTGATCCGGTATCGGGGCATCGGCCTTCGGTGGACATGCTGTTCCGCTCGGTCGCGCCGCTGGGGTCGCGCGGGGTTGGGGTGATCCTGACCGGCATGGGCAGCGACGGCGCGATGGGCCTGCGGGCCATGCGCGACGCCGGCGCCCGCACGCTGGGCCAGAGCCGCGAAAGCTGCGTCGTTTACGGAATGCCACGCGCCGCCTTCGAGCTGGGCGCGGTGGAAAAGGAAGTGACTTTGTCGGCCATGCCCGAGGCGATCCTCGGTCTGTGTCGGCTTTAAATTGGGATAGGGTTCATGCCGGCAGCGTCTGCAATAAAGGTAATGGTGGTCGACGATCAGACGAGCATGCGCGCGATGATCCGCCGCACGCTCCAGGATCTGGGGTTCAAGGATATTCGCGACAAGGCCGGGCCGGTCGAGGCGCTGGCCGCGATCAAGGCGGATCGCGTTCATCTGATCATCTCGGACTATAATATGCCCGACATGGATGGGCTTCAGTTCCTGGAAGCGGTGCGCGCCGATCCGGTCATCGGCAAGACGGTGTTCATCATGCTCACCGGTTCAGCCGACAAGGAAGTCGTGCAGAAGGCCGCGGCGCTGGGCGTCAACAATTATGTCGTAAAGCCCTTCGCGCCTGCCGCGCTCAAGGAGAAGATCGAGCGCGTCTTCGGCGAGTTGGCCTGACGCCCATGCGCCGCGTGTCCATCGTCCAGGGCGAATTTCATGTCGTGTCGGAACCGGATGTCGTCATCACGACGCTACTCGGTTCCTGCGTCGCCGCCTGCCTGCAGGATCCGGTCGCGCGGGTCGGCGGCATGAACCATTTCCTGCTGGGCGAGCCGGGTGCGGATGCACCGGTCGGCCCGGCAGATATGCAGCGTTATGGCGTGCATGCGATGGAACTGCTGATCAACGCGATGATGCAGCGAGGCGCGCAGCGATCGCGCCTGCGTGGTCATCTCTATGGCGGCGCCAATATCATCGCGGGGTTGGGCGGCATCGGCAGCAGCAATGCCGCCTTTGCTCGCAATTTCATGGAAACCGAGGGCATCGCCATCGGGCGCTGCGAACTGGGCGGGGTCCAGGCGCGCAAGGTCGAATATATGCCCTTCGAGGGGCGGGTCCGATCGACCAGCGTCGCCGAAGCGCCGCTGCTGCCCCGCAAGGTCCGGCCCGCGCCGGCGCTCGCTGTGGCGGGCGATGTCGAGCTATTTTGAGAAACCGGGGGAAGACATGACAAGGCCGGGGGACATGACCAGGGACGTCGCTTTGTGCGCCGCACTGGCGCAGGAAATGCGCGTGACGCGCGGGCTGGTGGAGGAATTGGCGGCCGTATTGGTCGCCGACGAGCGTTTCGCCATGGATTATCTGGACCAGCTTCAGGCGTTCGACCTGATCGTCCAGCATGTCGATGAAAGCGCGATTTTGCTCGATCGCGTGGCGACGGGGCAGGATCTGGACAGCGCGGTCGACGGTGTCCGGCTGGCGGTGGTGCAGCAGCGGCTGCGCAGCGCGCTGGCCTGAAACGGGGAAATGGCATCATGAGCAGCGGCGGCGACGAACCGACCATCATCATCCGCAAGGTCAAAAAGGCGAAGCATGGCGGCCATCATGGCGGGGCCTGGAAAGTCGCCTATGCCGACTTCGTGACGGCGATGATGGCCTTCTTCATGCTGCTGTGGCTGCTTTCCAATCCGGACAAGGCGCAGTTGAAGGGGCTGGCGGACTATTTCTCGCCCGTATCCGCGAAGGATTCGCCCGCCACGACATTGACCTCTCTTCCCGGCTCGCAGCCGGGGCTGGGCGGCCATGCACGCCATGCGCAGGCGGCCGACAAGGATCCGGTCGGCGAGCCTTCGGCCGAATCGGGCGTCAAGGGCGCGGCGCGCGGCGGCACGGCGGAGGTGCCGGAAGCGGCGCTGCGTGTCCTCGCCGAGGAAATGCGCCTGTCGATCGAGCCGGCGATCACCCCGATCGACGCCAAGCGCAATGTCGACATCGAACAGAGCCGCGAAGGGCTGCGCATCCATCTGGTCGACAGCGCCAAACGGTCCATGTTCCGGGGCAGCACTGCACAGCTCAACGATTTCGCGCGCGAGATGCTGACGAGAGTCGCGCGGAAGCTGGCCGGAACCAGGGCGCAGATCGCGATCGAGGGGCATACCGACAGCACCGGCGGGCAAAGCGACGCCAACTGGCTGCTGTCCGCGCAGCGGGCGCTGGCGGCGCGATCCGCCATGGTCGCGGCCGGGCTGACGCCCGATCGCTTCGGCGAGGTGGTGGCGAAGGCGGGGAGCGAACCCGTCTATCCCGATCGTCCCGACCTGCCGGAAAATCGCCGCATCACCATCGTCGTCATGGCCGAACCATCGGCGCTGCCGCGCGATGCCAGCTTCAAATTCTGATGGAACATGGTGGATGAAGAAATTGTTGGGAGCATTGTTCGCCCTTGCATCGGGCGTCGGTGTCGGCGGTGCGAGCGCCTATGGTGTCGGGATGATGTATCCCGATGGTACACAGGGGATGGAAAATATAACAGAATTTGTTCCTACCGGCACGATGATGGCTCCGCTAGTCTTTGCGGACGGACGTCTGTCCGGCTATGTATCCTTTGAAGTCCAGCTCGAAGTCTTGAAGGGCGAAGGAGAAAATGTGAAGGCCAGACTTCCCCTGCTGCTCAACGCCGTCAACATGCGGACCTATCGGACGCCGTTGGCGAGTGGCCGGGACGGCCTGATCCCCAGCCTCGACGCCTTTCGCAAACTGGTGGTCGATGCGGCCAGGGAAACCTATGGCCCGGACATCGTGCGCGGCGCGGCGGTGACGCAGGCATCGCCGGTCTAGGAAAGGAAGATAGGTGATATTGGTCGAACACTCTGGAAATGGTCCCGATACGGCGCCTGACCGCCCGCATGCACCGCGTGAATCCCGCGTCACCACCCTGTTGCTGATCGGCAAGATGCGGAGCCAGCATGGAGAATCGCTCTGCCGTATCCGGAACCTGTCGAGCGGTGGCCTCATGGCGGAGGTCCATGTGCCGCTGACCGAGGGGGATATTGTCGAGATCGAACTGAAGGCTGGTGACAGGCTGTCCGGGGAAGTTCGCTGGATTATGGCTGGCCGCATGGGCATCGCCTTCGACGCGCCGGTGGAGGTGGGAACTCTGCTGGCACGGGCCGCCGCGCGCAGCAGCGAGCAGGGGCTGGTGCGTGCCCCCCGTTTCGCAGCGGAATGTCCGGTCGACTTGCGCGGCGACGGCCGGCGCCATGTCGGGCGACTGGTGAACCTGTCGCAAGGCGGGGCGCGGCTGCATGTGGATATGGAATTGGAGCGGGATCAGTTGCTGACGCTCAGCATAGCCGGCCTGCCCGATCGCATGGGGGGCATCCGCTGGGCGCGCGACGGCGCGCTGGGCCTGGCCTTTGTGGAGCCGCTGTCCTTCGACGAACTGGGCGTCTGGCTCGCGCAGAGAAATATGCGGTCTTAAAAAAGGCCCGGCAGCGATGCCGGACTTTGGGGAATGTCATCCTGGGGCGCCAAAACTCTTGACGAGCGACCCCGCTATCAGGGCCCAGCCATCGACCAATACAAAGAAGATGATCTTCATCGGCAGGGATATCGTCGCGGGCGGCAGCATCATCATGCCCATGGCCATCAGCACGGCCGCCACGGCAAGGTCGATGACCAGGAAAGGCAGCAGCAACAGGAAGCCGATTTCGAACGCGCGACGCAATTCGGAAATCATGAAGGCGGGCATCAGCGTCGTCATCGGCAATTCGGCGCGATTTGGGGCGGGCTTGCCCGAAAGCTGTACGAACAGGCCGATATCCTCGTCGCGTACATGCTTCAGCATGAAGCTGTGAAAAGGCTTGCTGCCCTGTTCCAGCGCCTGCGTTTCCGTGATCCGCCCTTCATTATAGGGAACCATCGCCTGCTTCCACGCAGCGTCGAAGGTCGGCCCCATCACGAAGAAGGACAGGAACAGCGCCAGGCTGATGACCACGGGATTGGGCGGCACGCCCTGCACGCCCAGTCCCGAACGCAGCAGCGAGAGCGCCACGACGATGCGGGTGAAGGAGGTGATGGTCATAAGGATGCCGGGCGCGAGGCTGAGCACCGTCAGCATCAGCACCATCTGGATTGCGCGGCCGGAAAGCGATCCGTCTCCGCTGCCGGGCAGCATATCCTTGGCCAGCGCCGCCTGCGGCAGGGCCAGTATCATTGTGGTCGCGGCGATGGCGCTACCGATCAACAGGCCTTTACGCATGGTCTTTATTCCCCTCCAAGACCAGCAGCCCTTCCGGCGCGATCAGCAGCATATGTTCGCGCCCATCCTTGCGGATCAGCGCGACCGAGCGGCGTGGATCGAGCGCCAGCCGCTCGACCAGTTCCATGCGGCGCGCCGCGCCCTGGCGCGCGAAGCCGGTGAGGAATTTCTGCGGCAGGCGGATCTCATGGCGGCGCACGACCCAAAGGCCGCCCGCGAGTATGCCCAGCACCACCCCCAGCGCGCCGATCATGCGCAGCAGCGACAATATATCCATGGGTCGATCAGCTCTTGCGCTGGATGACGCGGGTGATTTCCAGCGACATATGTTCGCCGTCGACCAGTATCTTGCCCTCGGCTACCAGTTCGTTGTTCACATAGACGCGCGTGGGATCATTATGATCGCAATCGAGCGGGATCATCGCGCCGCGGCTCATTTTCAGCACCTGGCGGATGGGCAGGTCGGTGGAACCAAGTACGATCGACAGATCGATGGGAATGCCTTCAAGGACCGACATAAGGGTCTCCTTTCAGCTTTGTTATAGGAATAATTTTATAGGATCATGTTCGGCGACCGGCAAAAATTGCCTATAAGGTTCCTGTCTGCCTCACGCAGTCAGGAGCATAGGAAAATGGACCTGGATTCATCCATCGGCGTGTCGGCTTCCGGCCTGCGCGCCCAGTCGCTTCGGATGCGGGTGATCGCCGAAAATCTGGCGAACTCGGATTCCGTCGCAACCAAGCCGGGGGGCGACCCCTACAGGCGGCGCGTCGCCACCTTCAAGAGCGAGGTCGACCGCGCCACCGGCGCGACGACCGTCACCGTGAAGTCGATCGAGGGCGACAAGAGCCAGTTCCAGCGCGTCTATGAACCGGGGAATCCGGCCGCCGACGCCAGCGGCTATGTCCAGCGCCCCAACGTCAACAGCCTCATCGAAACCGCCGACATGAAGGCGGCGCAACGATCCTATGAGGCCAATCTCAACGCCATCGAATCCGCGCGCGGCATGACCATGCGGACGATCGATCTGCTGAAATAAAGGAAAATATATGGCAATCGGAACCTTAGACGCGGCCGCCGCCTATGGTCGCTCGCTCAAGACCCTTGCGCCCGCGATCGGCGAAAGTACCGCCGCGACCGAGCAGCATGCGGGCGGTGGCAACAGTTTCGGATCGATGATCGAGACGATGGTCAGCGACGCCGCCGGATCGCTGCGCACCGCCGAAGCGGAAAGCGCCAAGCAGGTGGCGGGGAAGGGCGACATGATCGACGTTGTCACCGCCATCGGCGCCGCCGAAACGGCGCTGGATACGGTCGTGGCCGTGCGGGACCGTGTGGTCAGCGCCTATTCCGAAATCATGCGGATGCAGATTTAATTCTCCTCTCCTCCGTTCGCGCTGAGCCTGTCGAAGCCCTGCATTTTCTTCTGATGAGAAGTGTAGACCCCTTCGACTGCCTGTGAAGGCAGGCGCTCAGGACAGGCTTCGACAGGCTCAGGGCGAACGGGGAAGGACAAGCTTTCTCCCATCATCACAAAGGAACAGACCATGGCCTCCACGGACGCCATCGAAATCGCCCGCGCCGCGCTGATGCTGGTGCTGACCATTGCCGGCCCGATGTTGATCGCCGCGCTGATCGTCGGCGTGGCCATCGGTCTGCTCCAGGCGCTGACGCAGGTGCAGGAAATGACGCTGACCTTCGTGCCCAAGCTGGTGGTGCTGGGTATCGTCCTGCTGCTCAGCCTGCCGATGATCGGTCAGGCGCTGGCGGTCTTCATGGACCGCATCGCCGACGCGATCGCCCACGGATAGCGGTATGGACCAGATCCCCATCGACGCGGCGACCTTCCTCATCCTCTTTGCGCGGGTGGGCGCGGTATTGATGCTGCTTCCCGCTTTTTCCGAAGAAAGCGTGCCCGCGCAAATCCGGCTGATGGCGGCGCTGGGCTTTTCCATCGGCCTCTATGGCCTGCTCGGTCCGAAGATCACGCCTGCCGCCCATGCTGAGGCCGCGTTGCCGATGATCGTCATCGCCGAAATGCTGGTCGGCATCGCCATGGGCATGATCGTGAAAATGCTTTTCAGCGCCGCCGCCATGGCCGGTTCCATCGCCTCCATGCAGATCGGCCTAGCCTCCGCGCTCGTGGCCGATCCATCGCTGGGCGGCCAGTCGCCACTACTTGCGCGGCTAATCGGCCTTGCGGCGCTGATCGTCTGCATGAGTGTTGGCGTCCACCATCTCTGGATCGCCTCGATCGTCAACAGCTATGCCCTGTTCCCGGTCGGCGGGCTGCCGCAAGCGCAGGATTTCGCGATGCTCGCCGTGCGCGTGCTGGGGCAGGCGACCAGTCTCGGCGTCAGCCTGGCCGCGCCGTTGATCCTCTATGGCGCGATCTTCAACCTGGGCCTTGGCCTTGCCGCCCGCGTGGCCCCGGCGATCCAGGTCTTCTTCATCACCCAGCCGCTCAACCTGATGCTTGGCCTGTCGCTGCTGGCGATGGTCGCTGGCACGATGCTGACCGGCTTTGCCGCCGCCATGACCGATTTCATGGCCAGCGGCTGGAACATCTGACCCATGGCTGAGGCCGACAAGGATCAGCGCACCCACGCGCCGACGCAAAAGCGACTGGACGACGCCCGCAAGAAGGGCGAAGTCGCCCTCTCGCCGGAAATGCGCCACGCCACGATGATGACCGGCGCGACCATCGTGATTGGCTGGGTCGGCCTGTCGGCCCTGTCGGGATTGGGGACGATGCTCACCCGCCTCTGGGGCAGCGCCGACGATTTTCGCCTCGACAGCCATGGCGCTCGCGACCTGACGGCAGGGATCATGAGCCATGTTGCGCTCAGCCTGGCGCCTGTCATGGGCGTGCTGTTCGCCTGCGCGCTGGCGACATTGTTCCTGCAAGGACGGGTGACGCTGAACTGGTCGCGGGTTTCGCCCAAATGGTCGAAGCTCAATCCAATGTCCGGCTTCAAGCGCCTGCTGGGAACCCGGGCGCTGGTGGAATTCGCCAAGACGCTCGCCAAGTTCAGCGCGATCGCGACAGTGGTTTTCCTGGTTCTGCGGCCGCGCTTCGGTGGCCTGGACCAACTTGTGGGCTACACCCCCGGCGCGGTTGGCATGGCGGCCGGTCGCATGGCGTTCGAGGCGATCCGCGCCGTCGCCCTGCTGGTGGTGCTGCTCGCCATTGTGGATTTCATCTACCAGAACCGCGCTTTCATAAAGAAGATGCGCATGACGCTTCAGGAACTGAAGGACGAGCATAAGCAGAGCGAGGGCGATCCCAAGATCAAGGCGAAAATCCGCCAGATCCAGATGCAGCGCGCTCGCCGCCGCATGATGGCCGCCGTGCCCGAAGCCAGCGTCATCATCACCAATCCGACCCATTATGCCGTGGCGCTCAAATATGACCATGGCGCCATGGCCGCGCCGGTCGTGGTAGCGAAGGGTGTGGACGCCGTGGCGCTGCGCATTCGCGAAGTGGCAAAGGGGGCGAATATTCCCATCGTCGAGGCGCCGCCGCTCGCCCGCGCCCTCTATGGGTCGGTCGAGATCGACCGACCCATTCCGATAGATCATTATGCCGCCGTGGCCGAAATCATCGGCTATGTCATGCGGCTAGCCAGGCAGGGGCGCCGTGCAGGCTAGGCGCGTAAATTGCCCGCGCCTAGCACCCCGCTTTCCTTCTCCATCATCCTATAAGGACTAAGATGAAGACGCTCATGAGATCGCCGATCCTGACCTTTGCTGCGCTGAGCGCGGCGCTGGCGCCGGTCCCGGCGCAGGCCGGTCCTACACCCCGCATCAAGGACATTGTCGATGTCCAGAATGTGCGGCCCAACCAACTGGTCGGTTACGGCCTGGTCGTCGGCCTGCAAGGCACGGGCGACCGCATTCGCAACATCCCCTTCACCGAGGAGACGTTGCAGGCGATGCTGGAGCGGATGGGTGTCAATATTCGTGGCACGCAGATGCTGACCCAGAATGTCGCGGCCGTCTCCGTAACGGCGACCATGCCGCCCTTTGCCCGCGCCGGATCGACCGTCGATGTGCAGGTATCCGCGCTGGGCGATGCCACCAGTCTTCAGGGCGGGACGCTGCTTGTGTCTTCCCTCCGCGCGCTCGATGGAGAGATCTATGCGGTGGCGCAGGGGCCGGTGGCAGTGTCGGGCTTCAAGGCGCAGGGTGCTGCCGCGCGCCTCAGCCGGGGCGTCACCACCACCGCCCGGATTGCCGGCGGCGGGATTATCGAGCGGGAAGTGCCCTTCGCGCTCAAGTCCGCCACCAGTCTCAAGCTGGCGCTAAAGAACCCCGATTTCACCACGGCCGACCGGATCGCCGGCACCATCAACCGTCAGTTGCCCGGCACCGCCGAGGTGCTGGACCCGGCGACCGTCGAAATTCATCCTGCGGGCGGTTTCGCCGGAACGGTGGTCGACCTCGTCACGCGGGTCGAGAATATGACCGTGGAGGTCGACCAGCCCGCGCGTATCGTCATCAACGAAGCCGCCGGCACGGTCGTCATGGGGGCCGATGTCCGCATCAGTCCAGTCGCGATCGCGCAGGGCGGCCTTACCATCAGCGTCAGCGAAAATCCGGTCGCTTCGCAGCCCGGACCATTTTCCAATGGCGAGACGGTGACGCTTCCCCGTACCCAGATCACGGCGGACGATGGCAATGGCGCATCGCTCGCCATGCTGGGCGGCGGGGCTTCGCTCCAGTCGCTGGTGTCGGGATTGAATGCGCTGGGTGTCAGCCCGCGCGACCTGATCACCATCCTTCAGGCGCTGCGCAGCGCGGGTGCGCTGCAGGCCGAAATCGCGGTGCAATAAAATGGCGGATCCAACCAATCTCCCTTTGTCTACGTCGCCGGCCATGCCCCGCACCAACAGCGGCGCAGCTAAGGTCGCGCGCGAGTTCGAAGGGGTCTTCGCAGGCCAGATCGCCAAGATCATGATGGAATCGGCCGAGATGGACGGTGATTTCACCGGCGGTTCGGGCGAGAGCATGTTTCGCGGCATCCTGGCGGAGCAGATCGGCAACCAGATCGCGCAGGGGCGCGGACTTGGCCTGGCCGCGGCGGTGGAGGCCCAGATTATCCGCATGCAGGGAGGACAATAGGATGCCCAATGAAATGATCGACATCATGACCTCTCTGACGGCGCTGATGAATGAGGAGACGCAGCGCCTGCGCGGGCAGGAGCGCGTGCTGGATCTGGCTCAGCTGGCAGCGGCCAAGGCGCGGCTCGTCGCGAGGCTGGAGGAAATGCTGGCGCGCCGCAATCGCCATCATCCCCAATGGGCCGATCAGATGGACGTCGACACGCGGGAGCGGCTGACCGAATGCCTGGCCGACCTGCGGACGGCGTCGGCGACCAATGCCAGCATATTGGAACGCCAGATCGACCTGTCGATGGAGATGATGACCGCTATCGCCAATGAAGCCCGGCGACTGGCGGGCAACCGCGCCTATACCTATGGCGCGCGCGGCGACCTCGCAAAAATGGACCTGGCGACGCCCATATCCTTCAACACGGAATATTGAAGGTTCATGTCAGGGGGAAAAGGGCGCGGCATCGACCGCGCCCTTTTTGTTTCGATGCTCTCCGGCATCAGGCGGGGAGGTCGAGAAGCGAGGCCTTTGCGACGGTGACGGGTGCCGGGCGGCCGAAATAATAGCCTTGCCCAAAGGTGCAATCCAGATCGCGCAGGAACTGCGCTTGCTCCGGCGTCTCTATGCCCTCGGCGGTGACGGGCATGGACAGGCTGCGACCCAGATCGACCACGGCCTTCACCAGCTTCCGGCCGGCTTCCCGGTTCAACGACTGGATCAAGGTGCGGTCGATCTTGAGATGATCGATCTCGAGATTGCACAGGCGGCTGAGGCTGGCATAGCCTGTGCCGAAATCATCGAGCGCGACGCGGATCCCGGTATTGCGCAGCGAACGGATGGTTTCCTGAGCGCTGGCCAGATTATGGATCAGCGCGCTTTCCGTGATTTCAACGATCAGCCGCCCCGGCGCCAGCCCGGACGCGAAGAGAATCTGGAGCAGCATCACCGCATTATCCGGATCGCAGAGCTGTGATGGCGATATGTTGATCGAAACGGTGAAGTGGGGCGGCCAGTTGCGCGCATCCCGGCAGACCTGCCGCAGCAGCATGAACAGCATGTCGCGGTCCAGCCCCATATCGTCTGCAATCGGCAGGAAGCGGTCCGGGCCGATCAGTCCCTGTCGTGGATGATGCCATCGCACCAGCGCCTCGAACCCCTTGGGCTGGCCGCTGTCGAGCCGCACGATGGGCTGATAATAGGGTAGTATCTCGCCCCGCATCATGCTGGACCGCAGATCATTTTCGAGTTCGGCGCGATTGCCGAGATCGATGAACATGTCGGGAGAAAAGCGGCCGACCGTATCACCGCCGGCTTGCCGTGCATGGGACAGGGCGACCGACGCGGCATGGAGCAGGTCGTCGGCCGATCGGCCTGGCCCATCCTCCGTCACCAGGCCGATGGATGTGGTGAGGTGGATGACATGCTGGCCCATATGGATGGGTTCGCCGATGACTTGCTGGACCTGCTGGGCGAAGCCGACGGCGACATCCTCGTCCTGCTCCGCAAAAGGAAGCAGGCAGACAAATTCGTCCGCGGCCAGATGCAGCGTCCGGGCTGCATGCATCCGGCCCAGCCGATCATGCGCCACGATGCTCAATACCGCATCGCCCTTGGCCGGCCCGCACAGGTCGTTGACGAGCTTGAAACGGTCAAGGTCGATCAGCAGCAGCGCCAGGCGAGCGGTAGGGCACATGGTCCCGCGAATATCGTCGATGGCACGTTGCAGCCGCTGCCGCGGCGACAACCCGCTCAATCCGTCGAGGACGTGTGAGGCGGGATTGCGCGACACGCGTTCCAGCGCGGACTTGATGAAGCCGGAAATGGACATAGGTCGATCACCCTCCAATTCCCATTATAGAGAATGGAAGGGCGATCGACGCCTGATCGAGATCTATCTTATTCGAACTGGGCCGAAAGGACGGTTGCGACATGTTCGGGGGCGATATCGTCGATCGCAATCTCGCGATCGGGATGTTCGCTATAGCCCAGCATTCGACCCTGTCGGTCGAACGTGATGGAGAGCAGCCTCAGTCCTTCTTCCTCGCGAATGACCGCGAGGCCACCGGCTGATGGAAAGCGATCCGGATCGACCACGATGATCGACCGTCCCGGCAGGCCGGCCCCCAATGTCGGGCGGCAGATGCGCAGGCCATAGGCGCGCAGCCCGGCATTGCGGGGCGCTTCCACCTGTTCCCCGGTTGCGATCCGGGCGATCAGGCCGTCGTTCAGCGGCGCGCCGAACACCGGGAGCAGTCGGACAGTCGCATTGTCCGACGCATGAATGGCATCCAGCACGGGGGCGGGCGTCTCGCCGGACGAGAGAGTCCCCAGAGCCGGCTGTGCGGCGCGCGCTTTCCGACGGGGTTTGCCCGATCCGTCAGGCACGATCAGTTCATGCCGCAATGCCAGAACCTTCCTCCGGGTTTTCGCGATCCTCGTCTCCGGATTGGCGACCAGCGGCAATGTGGTGTCGAGATCCCCCTGCGCATGGACGGCGATCATATGCTGTTCCAGTTCCTCTGCGCTGGCCACGCCAAGCAAACCATAGAGGGCCTGCCGGATATCGGCGCTCCATCTATCGATCGGCTTATAGGCATTTTCGATACGCGACAGGATGACCGGGGCGATGCCATAATCCAGTTCGAGCGCGGCGATCGTCAGTGACGCATTGGCGGCGCGGCGCGCGCGTACGGCCGCAGCGACCAGCACGGCGAGACTGTCCGCCAGCGGATCCATGCCGCCGGGGGCCTGAAAATCCGCAGCCCAGACGGCAATGTCGAAGGCCGGATCGTCAATGTCGATCAGCAACCGCTCAGGCGCGACATCCAGTGCCGCGGCGATATCCCTGATCTCGTCCGCGCGGGCGAAGATTTCGCCGCGTTCGATCTTTGACAGGCGAATATAGGTGATGGTCGGAATGACCTGTGAAAGCTGCAACAGCGAGCCGATATTCTTTTTCTTCCGATATTCCCGGATATTGTTCGGGAATAGGAAAGTGCGAAACATGTCTATGCCTGAAATTGGCCGCAGGCCGGTCTTCACCCTGATGTCTTTAGAACGTGAACGGCCATTTTTCTGTGTCATTTTGCCCTCTGCACGCAGATATTCCAGGAACAGCCCGTCACTCCCTTGATCGCTATCATTCCACGGCGTCCGCTCATGGTCAATGACTTGTAAAGGATATGAATTGCGGCGCCTTGATTTGCATCATCCTATAGGAGATATATCGCAGTTCATTTGTTGTCCGGACTTGCGATGCAGAACGCGTGTATGGGCCCGATGTTTCCCGAAAATTTCACAAAACGTCACGTTTTTTTCGTCACTTCACTGTTTGAAGCCTTGGCGGTCTAAAATGGCCGCCGGCAGCGATATAGGATGTTCTCCTATTTCGTCTCATATCGCTGCAGCGTTTCCAGAGGATGAACGGCGCATATCGAAAAATGCGCGGGCAAAATGTCACGTCCCTATAACGACAAACGCCCGCAGACGGGGATCAGCCCCGCCCGATGGCCGTTTTTAACAGGCCGATCTGCTTGCGATAGAGGTTGGTCATCGCGGCGAAATTCGACTGCACTTCGCCCATCTTGAGCAATTGGTCTTCCAGCGTGACATTATTGCCATCAGGCTTGGTCTCGCTGATCTCGCTTTCCAGCGTCACGCCGCTGCCCGCCTGCGGCGCCCGCGCGCCCAGCGCTGCCATCCCGCCCGACAGGTGCACTTGCGGCCGGCTGATGCGGGGTTTGCCGCCAATGCTGCCATAGACGTCGACCAGTGACGAAAAGTCGGGGGCTTCTACGGTCCGGGCCTTGAAGCCGGGCGTTTCGCCATTGGCGATATTTTCCGCGATCACACGCTGGCGTTCGGAAAGATGCTTCATGGATTGGCCGATGCCGGCCAGCAGGGATGGGGTGGAGGTCATCGCGGTCTGTTCCTTTATGCGGAAAGGCGGCTGAGCGCTGCCTGATATTGGGCAAGCCGGGTCTGTTGATAGGCGGAACCGCTGCCGGTGATGGTGCCGTTTACCTGCGCTTCCTTGGATGAGTCCCAATATAGCGAACGGTAGGCGCTCTGGGTCATCGACAAGGCCGCCTTGACGCGCGAAAGTGCCGCGCTGGCGGATTTCGCGTCGGTCAGGCTCAGCAGGTCGCTCAGATTGAGGCTATAGCTGCCGCCTGGCGTCACCTTCGGCGCATTCTTGTCCTTGGGGGCCGCGGCCACGAGGCGGACCGGTGCCATACCCAGCTTGGCGAGCGCGTCGTGGCCGTCCGCTCCGGCGATCAGTTCAATGTTGTGGCCGGTCTTGACGTCGATCCGCAGCACCTGCTCGCCATCGACCTTGGCGGTGGTGGCCGTGCCGTTCACGCCGGTAATGCGCTGGATCTTCTGCGCCAGCGTGGCCATCGTCTCATCCTTGCCGATGGTGATTGTCCGCGTCGCGCCACCATCGACACGCAGGCTGAACTTGTCGCCTTCCTTGAGCGTGGTCTGGGATGAAATGGTTGCCGATACCGTCTGGTTGAGCGCTCCTCTGCTGAGGCCGAGCGCGCCCAGCGCCGTCGCGCCGCCCGTCACGGCGGCAATCTTCACCGGTTCGACCGTATGGGTGACAAGGCCCCATTGGTCGACGGCCTGGACAATGCCGGTGGCCGGATCGATCCGGGCGACGAAACCATCCACCTTGCCGCTCTTGCTGCCTTCAAGCGCGCCAGTCGTGCGGCCGCCGACATAGAGCGCCCCGTTCATATAGGTGATGCTGTCGGCCTGATCGTCATTGGCGGTGCCGATATAGCTGGTGCTGGCCGAAGAGAGGTCGGCGGCGATCCGCGTCACGAAGGCATCGCGCCCGCCGCTCATGCCATTGGCCTGATCGCCGTTGACCGCAACGCTGGTGGCGCCAGCTACAGCGATCTCGCCGCTATCCGACACGGCGATGGCGCGTGCATCGACGGCGCCCAGATTGGCCGATCCAAGATCGGTGGACAATGCCTGCGCATCCATCCGCATCAGCGTGGCATTGCCGCCCTGCTTGGTGAGCGCCAGCAGCTCGCCCGATCCGTCGATGGCGAGCGCGGTGATCGAGTCCGCTCCTCCGCTGTCGATCGTCCGCTTCTCCTGGACTTTGCCCGACGCGTCCAGCCGCACGATCACTGCGTCGCCTCCGCCGGTCGAGGCGCGGCCCGCGACATATAGGTTGCCGTCGTCACCGACCGCCACCGCAGTTGCGTTTTCATTGCCGACCTGCCGGATGGCGGTGGCGAAGGTCTGCGTCCCGTTGGCGGTGAAGCGCGCGACCAGCATGTCGGTCTGGCTGTCGTCGCTGCCGTTGAACGCGCCGCTGACCGTGCCTGCGACCACGATATCGCCATTGGCGGCAATGGTGACGGCGGCGCCTTCGCCGGTTCCGGCCGCGCCCAGGCTGCGTTGCCAGACGACCTTGCCCTCGCTGTCGACCTTGGTCAGGAACAGATCGTTGACGCCATCGGAAAGCGAACTGCCAAGGTCGCCGGCCGTGGTGCCGACGACATAGCTGAAGCCCTGCGCGTCGGTCGCGATGGCGCGCGCCGTGGTGCCGGCATAGACGGTGGGCTTTGTCGCATCCCCGTCATCCTCGTCGGCATTGGCTGCCGCCGCGGCTTGCGCCTGCGCCGTCGCCTTGCTGTCGATGGCGTTGATGGTGTTCAGTCGCGCGGCCTCCAGCGAGGAGGCCGGATCGTCGACCCGGAAGATCTGGGCGGAGGTTGGCCCATCGGTTGCGGTGCGTCCGCTGGCGATCATCAGCGCGTCGGTGGAATTGACCTGATCGATCGAAACCTTTTCGATGCCCGCGGCGGTGAAGGCAAGCCCCCAGGTGTCGCCGGTCTTCTCCACGTTGAAGCGCGACTTCCATTGGGTGGTCGGGTTGCCGTTGCCATCCAGGATCGGATTGCCGCTGCTGTCCAGCGCCGGCGTCGCGCCGATGGCGGCGTTCAGGGCATTGGCCACGCTGTCCAGCGTCGGCGGCTGTGTCGTGGTCGACAGGTCGACCGTGACCGTCTCCGTTGCCGTGCCGCGTGTCAGCTTGATGCTGAAGATTTCATTGCCGCTGAGGCCCGACAAGGCCCCATCGCGCGTCTTGCTGACGCCTTCGGCATAGATTTTCCCGGAAAGATCGACAGGCTGGATACCGATGCTTTCCGACCGACGCGTGACGAGACCGTAGTTCAGCGTCAGAAGATCGGTTTCCGCCTGACCCAGATAGGTTTGAAGATCACTCAATCCCTTGGCGAATATTTTTTGCAGAGCGGCCCGTTCGGTCGAGGAGGTGGTCTTCTTGGCGGCGCTTTCTGCCAGCAGGCGCAGGGCGTCGAGCGCCTTGTAGGTGGTGAAGGCGGTCTGCACGTCGGGCAGATCCTCCAGGCCATTGTCGGTTTCGGTGTCGATGATCGTCTTGAGCCGCTTGATGGCTGCAATCTGTGTGCTGAGCGGCGCATCGCTGGGGTCTTCCTGCCATGGCGGCGTGGTTTCCGGCAGGGTAAAGGCTTTCTTCGCTTCCATCACCGCCGGTGTCTCCGTCGCGGCGCTATAATAGGATGTGAAGCCATTGGTGCCGCCCAGCAGGGAGAGGCCGACTAGGCCATTGGATAAATTTATCGTCAACCGATCCTCCATCGCCGGAAGCTGCCGGCATTCTCCTATAAGATAGAGGAATGCAGCCCTGATCCGGTGCGCCGGCAGGGCAATATTTTGGGGAATATGCGCAGATGAACATGATGACGCCGCAGATCGGCGAGCCGCCAGAACTGAAGAAATATTCGGGCCTTCAGCGGGCGGCGGCGCTGATGCTGGCGCTTGGTCGCGAACATGGCGGTCCGATCTGGGAGCAGCTATCGGTCGAGGAGATCAAGGAACTGTCCGCCGCGATCGCCCAGTTGGGCCGCGTGCCGTCGGTCGTCGTCGAGCATCTGCTGGTGCAGTTTTCCGGCGAGGTGTCGAGCATGGCCTCGCTCCATGGATCGTTCGACACGGCGGAACGGTTGCTGGAGGGCATATTGCCCGCAGATCGCGTGCGCGAGATCATGGAGGATATTCGCGGTCCGTCCGGCCGGACCATGTGGGACAAGCTATCCAACGTTAGCGAATCCGTGCTCGCGGGCTATCTCAAGAATGAATATCCGCAGACCGTCGCCGTCATCCTGCACAAGCTGCGGTCGGACCATGCCGCCCGCGTGCTGGCCGAACTGCCTCGCGAACTCGCCACCGATGTCGTGATGCGTATGCTCAAGATGGATACGGTGCAGAAGGATGTGATCCTTCAGGTCGAACAGACGTTGAAGAGCGAATTCATGACCAACCTGTCCCGCGCCCAGCGCCGCGACCCGCATGAGACGATGGCCGAACTGTTCAACGCGCTCGACCGGTCGACCGAGGAAGCGATGCTGGTCGCGCTGGACGACAAGGCGCCGGATTCGGCCGAACGTATCCGCGCGCTGATGTTCA
Organism: Sphingobium lactosutens; assembly: GCF_013393185.1. Lineage (GTDB taxonomy): Bacteria > Pseudomonadota > Alphaproteobacteria > Sphingomonadales > Sphingomonadaceae > Sphingobium > Sphingobium lactosutens_A. The sequence goes on from NZ_QJQX01000084.1 coordinate 63,673, forward strand.
CCTTCGAGGATCTGGCGAACCTGTTGCCGGGCGCGATCCAGACGATCGTGCGCAACTGCAACAAGCGCGATCTGGCGCTGGCGCTCAAGGGCGCGCCGGAGGAGATGAAGCAGATCTTCTTCAATGCCATGACCGAACGCGCGGCCAAGCTAATGCGCGACGATATGGCGGCGATGGGGCCGGTGCGTGCACGCGAATGCGAGGAAGCGCAGACGTCGCTGGTGCGTCTTGCCAAATTGCTTGGTGATCGGGGCGAAATCATGCTCGTCGATCCCAAGAGCGACGATGCGATGATCTATTGAACCGATGATGGAGGCTGCCATTTCGATAAAGCCCTTCGGTTTCGACCGGGTGTTCCGCTTCGGCGCTGCGCCGGAAGAGGAGCATGGGCCGGTCGCGCCGCCCGTCGAGGAACTGCATGCGCAGATCGTGGCGCTTCAGGAGCGGATCGAGCAGATGCGCCAGGATCAGGATGCGGCCTTGCTCAGGGCGCGGTCCGAAGGCGTTGCGCAGGGGCTGGCGCAGGCGCGGGGCGAGCGGGCGGAGGCCATATTGTCCGCGACCGACGCGCTGCACGCCGCACTGGACGACCTTGGTGGACAATGGGGCGCCGAACGCGACCGATTGATGCAGGATGCGGCCGAGGTGGCGCTCTGCGCGGCAGAGATGATTGCCGGCCATGCTATCCGTCAGGAGCCGGGGCGGGCGATCGATGAAGCTCTGGGCCGCGCGCTGCGACAGGTGGCGCGCGGCACTGCCGTGCTGATCCGCGTGCATCCCGACAGTCTGGAAGATGTCGAACGGCTGGTAGCGGAGCGCCGCGTCGGGGAACGGCGCGCGCTCAACATCGGCATCGTCGCGGATGCGGATATCGCCCCGCACGATGCCCATATCGGCTGGGCCGAAGGCGGGCTGGTGGTCGACGCCGCCGCGCGCCGCGCGGCGGTTGCGCGCGAGCTGGGCGGCCTGATCGGGGAGGGTGAGGGCGCGTAAACTTTTCCCGCGTCCGGCAACTATTGCCTAGCCGCTCCTCCTATAATGATCAGGGGGACGGCCAGGGGGGCCGCCCACTCTCTCACAAAGAGGCAGCCTTGAACGCTTTGCGGAATTTTATCGAGCAGATCGGCCCTCGTCGCGCGCTGCTGATGGGGGGCGTCGCCGCCGCCCTGTTGCTGGGCATCGGCTATCTGGCTCTGCGAAGCCCATCGAGCGAGATGGGCTTTCTCTATACCGACCTCGACCCCTCCGCCGCGCAGGCGATCAGCGAAAAGCTGAAGGGACAGGGTGTTCCCTTCCAGATTTCGGCCGACGGCACGTCGGTCATGGCGCCGGTCGACAAGCTACCGGAACTGCGCATGGCGATGGCCGGCCAGCAACTGGGCGGGAAGATCGGCTATGAGGTGCTGGATGCCGAACAGCCGTTTGGCATGTCGGCCTCGCGCGCGAAACTCAACGAAACCCGCGCGGTAGAGGGCGAACTGGCCCGGTCGATCGAAAGCCTGGAGCGCGTCAGCAAGGCGCGCGTCCATCTGGTCATGCCCGAACGCGCCATGTTCGAGACGGAACGACGCAAGGCGACGGCAGCGGTGACGGTCAAGACGACCGGCCGGCTGCCGGGGGAATCAGTGCAGGCGATCCGCTATCTGGTGGCGTCCGCCGTACCCGAATTGTCGCCCGAAAGCGTGTCCATCGTCGACCAGTCGGGTGCGCTGCTGGCGCGGGCCGGGGAAAGCGGCGGCGCGGGATCGTCGGAGATTGACGAGCGTCAGGCGGCCCTCGAGGACAAGCTGCGCGCGGAGATCGAGGCGATGGTCGCGCCGATCGTCGGCACCGGCAAGGTCCGCGCCGAAGTCGCCGCTGTGCTGGAACGCGACCAGGTGCGCGAGGAAGCGGAAACCTTCGACCCCGATACGCAGGTCGTCGCGCATCAGGTCACGGTTGAATCCAGTGACCAGAATGACGAGAGCGGCGCCGGTGCGCAGGGCGTGACCGTAGGCGCGCAGTTGCCCGACAATGAAGCGGCGATCAACGGCACGGGAGGCGAAAGCCGCCGATCGGCCCGTAACGAAACCTCCGAAGACATTACCTACCAGAATAGCCGAACTCAGAAGGTCAGCGTCCGGTCGCCGGGCAAGGTGGCGCGCCTGACTGTCGCGGTGATGGTCGACGGTGGCCCCAAGGGCCTGCCGCAGTCGGAAATCCAGCGGCTTCAGCGCCTGGTCGAAAATGCGGTCGGCTTCGATGCCGAACGGGGCGACAGCGTGGTCGTGGAAAATATGAGCTTTGCCGCGCCGGGCGATCTGGACGGCACGGATGGCGGCCTGCCCTTCGGTCTGACCGTCGGCAATCTGCTCGACCTCGCCAAATATGTGCTGATCGGCGGCGTGATCCTGCTCGCCATCCGGATGCTGCGTCCCAAGGTTGCGCCTGTGGAAGCGGAAGCCCAGCCGGTCGAGCATCTGCTGACGCCTGAAAATGATGAGATGGCGGCGCTCGCCCAGCGCGCGGCCGACGGCGACGAGGGCGCGATGCGTCAGCTGGAAGAGATGCGGCAGGACGTGCCGCTGCTCGATGAGGAAATCGCGCTGGCCCAGATTGACGGGAGGATCAAGGTCTCGGCCCTGAAGCGCATCGGCGACGCGATCGCCGCCGGTCCGGCGGAATCCGCCTCGGTGATCCGCCAATGGATGAATGCATGAAAGGGATGCAATGAGTGAAGATATGGAACCCCGGCAACTGACGCCGGCCCATCTGACTGACGGCAGCGATGATGTGGAGATGAATGCCGATCCCAACTGGTCGCCGCGTCCCTCCGCGCCGCCGACGCCCGACGATCTCCAGGCCGTGTTCGACGTGCCGGTCAAGGTGCAGGCGATATTGGGCCGCGCCCGGATGGATATTGGCGAATTGCTGCGGCTGAAGCCTGGCATGGTGGTCGAACTCGATCGCCGCGTCGGCGAACCGGTCGACATCTTCGTCAACAATCGCCTGATCGCGCGCGGCGAAGTGGTGCTGATCGACAGCGCGCTTGGCATCACCCTCACCGAAATCGTGCGACAGGAGCGTTGATGTCCGCATCGGAACATGACCCGACCCGCTTGCTGCTGGTCGGCGATCTCAACAAGACCATGGGTCTCGCCGTCGAAATGGTGCGCGGTTCCGCTGCCAGCATCGCGGTCGGCACAGCGGATTGCGAGGCGCTGGACCGCTGGCGTCGGACGGTGGGCGATCTTGTAGTTGTCGATGTCGCTGTCAACTTGCCCGACGTGATTTCGCGATTACGCGGGGAGCGTGCGGCCAGTCAGGCGATCACCGTCGCCGTCGAGCAGCTGGTCGGCCACAGCGTCGACCAGGTGGAGCGCGCACTGATCCTCCAGACGCTGGATCGCTGCCGGGGCAACCGGACCACTGCGGCGGCCATGCTCGGCATCTCGGTGCGGACGATCCGGAACAAGCTGCGGAGCTTCCTGACCGAAGACTTCACGCCGCCGCCGGGGTTGTTGCGACATTGATCGACGCTTGATCCAACCCCGTTCGTTTCGAGCATGTCGAGAAACGATGTGCTCCATGCTTCTCGACTGCACTCGAAGCGAACGGATGTGGTCGCACTCTCCCCCTTCATCGGAACTCTCCCATGAAAGTCCAACTTCCCGCCAAATTCGACGAGATGATCGCGCGTCTCGGCCCCGGCCGCGACCTAGCGCTGGCGCTGGGCGTGACCGGCATCATCGCGATGCTGATCCTGCCCATGCCCGGCTGGATGCTCGATTTGGGGCTGGCGCTGTCGATCACCGCTTCGGTCCTGATTCTCATGACCGCTTTGTTCATCGACAAGCCGCTCCAGCTGTCGAGCTTTCCCACGATCCTGCTGATCGTCACCATGTTGCGCCTCGGCCTCAACCTGGCCTCGACCCGCCTGATCCTGGGCCATGGGCATGAGGGGCATCAGGCCGCGGGCGGGGTGATCGCGGCCTTTGGCCAATTTCTGATGGGCGGGGAGACGGTGATCGGCCTCACCATCTTCGCGATCCTGATCGTCATCAACTTCGTCGTCATCACCAAGGGCGCGGGGCGCATCGCCGAAGTCGGTGCGCGTTTCAGCCTGGACGCGATGCCCGGCAAGCAGATGGCGATCGACGCGGACCTGAATGCCGGGACTATCACCGAAGCGCAGGCCAGGGAACGCCGTGCCGAAATCGAGGCGGAAAGCGGCTTCTACGGGGCGATGGACGGTGCGTCGAAGTTTGTGAAGGGCGACGCCGTCGCCGCGCTGCTGATCACCGCGATCAACATCGTCGTCGGCCTCATTATTGGCGTCGCCATCCACGGTGTGCCCTTTGGCGAGGCGTTCACGACCTATACGATCCTGACCGTCGGCGACGGCCTTGTCAGCCAGATCCCGGCGCTGATCGTCTCGACCGCTGCCGGCCTGCTCGTGTCGAAGGGCGGCATCGCGGGCAAGACCGGCGCGGCGCTGGGTGAGCAACTCGGGCGCTATCCCAAGGCGTTCGGTGTCGTTGCCGCCTTGATGCTGGTGCTGGCGCTGATGCCGGGCCTGCCCTTTGCACCCTTTGCCCTGTTCGGCGGTATCTGTGGCTGGCTGGCGTGGAGCATGACGAAGAAGGCGGAGGCCGCGATAGTGCAGGCCCATATGGAGGAAGCGGCGGCGCAGCAGCAGGTGGCGCAGGTCGAGGAGCCGATTTCCCGCACCCTTGCCATCGACGCGTTGCGGATCGAGCTGGGCTATGGTCTGCTCCCGATGATCAACGATGCCAGCGCCGAACCGCGTCTGGACGATCAGGTCCGCGCACTGCGGCGACAGATGGCGATCGATTTCGGCTTCGTCCTGCCCTCGGTCCGCATTCTCGACAATATGGCGCTTCAGGCCAATGAATATGTCGTCTATGTCAAGGAAACCGAGATTGCGCGCGGCGAACTGCGCATCGGCAAGCTGCTGGTCATCAATGCGGCGGGCCAGGATCTGGGTATCATAGGCGAGCCGACCAAGGAACCGGTGTTCCACCTTCCTGCACTCTGGATCGATCGCGACATGCGGGAGGAAGCGGGCTTCCGTGGCCTTACCGTGGTCGATTGCGGGACGGTCGTCACCACCCACCTCACTGAAATCGTGAAGGACAATGTTGCGGACCTGCTCTCCTATGCCGAAACGCAGAAATTGCTGAACGAGGTCCACAAGGACGCCGAAAAGCTGATCGCCGACCTCATTCCCGCGAAAATCTCTGTCTCCGGCGTCCAGCGCGTGTTGCAGAACCTGCTGTCCGAAGGCGTATCGATCCGTGATATCCCGACGATATTGGAAGGCATAGCCGAAGCGACAGCCATGACCGGAAGCCTGACGCAAGTGACCGAGCATGTGCGCGCGCGCCTTGCTCGCCAGATTTCCGCGCAGCAGACCCATGACGGGACCATCCCGGTGGTGACGCTGGGCAGCCAATGGGATGAGGCGTTTGCAGAGAGTATCGTCGGACAGGGGGATGAGCGGCATCTTGCCATGGCGCCGTCCAGTCTTCAGGCGTTCATCGCTGCCGTCCGCGATACTTATGACCGGTTCGCCACGCAGGGCGAGATACCCTGCCTGCTGACCAGTCCGCCGCTCCGTCCCTTCGTCCGCTCGATCATCGAGCGGGTGCGTCCGGCGACAGTGGTGCTGTCGCAGAATGAAGTGCACGCGCGTGCGCGGCTGCGCAGCCTCGGAACGATCGGTTGACGTGACCGGAGTGGGGCCGACCCGTCTATAATGACCGTATAGAAGTGGCGCACGACGCCCCAAGATCGAGAAACCATGCCAGCAGCATCCATCATTTTATCCGCTCTCGCCCCAGCCGCCACCATGGCGCCGCAAGAGGTCGCTGCGCCATCGGCCGATCCGGCGGGGGCGTTTCGCGCCCTGATCGATATCGCCTCGACGAGCGGAGCCGGAACGCCACCGGCTCCAGCTCTGGCCCCGGCAAGCCCGACGCCGATGCCCACGGCCAGCGAACTGGCCGATTTTCCCGTCGCCGCCGGCCCGGATGTGGAGGCGCCGCTGCTCCCTCAGCTCGGTCTTGCCGCGACCGGCGGCACGGCGTTGATGTCGCGCGTGGTCGTTGCGCAGGCCGATCCATCGACGCTGCAATCGCCGGATGGAGCTGCATCGGTGAAGCATGATGAAAGCGCGGAACCTGTCGAGAGGTCGCCGACGCCGGCGATACGGGTCGCCGCGCATGATATGCCGTCGATCCTTGTAACGCAGCCAGGCCCCGAAGGCGCGCGATCGACGGACGCCAGGATCATGGAGGCAATGTCCGACGAGGACGACACCGTTCTGGATGGGGATGCCGCCTTGATGGAAGGGGCAAGGGTGGTGATGCCTTCGCCAGCTTCGGTGGAGGCTCTGGCGGTGGCTGCCGCGCAGCCAGCACCGGCTTCTGTGCCGCAACAGAGCGGGCTTGAGGGGCGGGTTCCGCTCGCCGAAACCGCGATGACCGGGCCAGCGGCTTCGGCCAAACCCGCGATCGACGATCCGGCGCGAGAAATGCCCGCCGCGACGCAAGCATCGCCGCAGGAGACAACGGAGCAGGGAGAAGAGCGATCCACCTCTAAGCTTCCTGGTGCCCGCATGTTTCATGGTGAGATGGTGGCGGCGGGGAAAGAAGGCCTGACCGTGCCTGCGAAGATGGCGACGATCGATGGCGGGCTGCCATCCCCCTTGCTGACGCAGGCCATGACGCCGGTTGCCAATGGCCCGGCCGTCAGCCCTTATCCAGCTGTGCCCCAAGCCGCGGTCATGACGCCTGTCGTGATGGCCCAGCCCGGCCGGATCGGCGCTGATATCGGCGTCGAGATCGCCCGGGCCGCAAAGGGCGACCGCGAGGATGTATTGATCCGGCTTGACCCGCGCGAAATGGGGCGCATCGACGTGCGCTTGTCCTTTGATCGGGACGGCATGTTGCGCGCGGTCATGTCGGCCGATAGTCCCGCAGCGCTCGACATGTTACGGCGCGAGAGTGGCGACCTCAATCGAGCGCTCGCGGATGCGGGCGTCCGCCACGATGCCCAGTCCTTCCGTTTCGATGCACGCTCGGGCGATCAAGGGCAGGATAGCGGCTTCGACCAAGGCTCGCGGCGCGATCAGCAGGATCAGGGCGCGCGCGCTTCTTTCGACAATGGTGGCGATGAGCTTGCCGATCTCCATTACCGGCCGCTGCGCGCCAGCGGCCAAGTCGACCTCATGGCATAAGGATCAACGAAGTGACGACGGTCAACACGACGACGACTGCCTCGAACACGGCTACATCGCAGCTTGCAGGGCTGTCTACCGATTACACCATGTTCCTGAAGCTGCTGACCACGCAGATGCAGAATCAGGATCCGCTCGATCCCATGGACACATCGGAATATACCCAGCAGCTGGTCCAATATTCGCAGGTCGAACAGGCGATCCAGCAAAGCGCGTCGCTACAGGATATCGTCTCCCAGCTGAGCGCGCAGCAAATGTCGCAGGCGTCGAGCTTCATCGGCAAGGAAGCGCGTTTCGATTCCGCTATTGCGGGTCTCGGCACCGATCCCGCGACCTGGACTTATTATATCAATGGCACCCCAGGCGCCATTACCGGCACCATCAAGGATTCATCCGGCCAGGTGGTTAACACAGTCACGCTCGATCCCACTGCGCAGGGGCGGTTCGAATGGGACGGGACCAAGAGTGACGGGACGCGCGCCGCAGACGGGGCGTACACATTGTCGCTCGCGGCGACGACCGCTGGTGGTGACAAGCTGGATTCGACGATCAATTCGGTGGCGAAGGTCACGGATGTGGTCAGCAGCGGCGCCGACATCATGCTGGGCGTGAATGGCATCCGCATGCCGCTTTACGGCCTGGTCGGTGTCTCCGCCATTGATTGACCGGCAGGTAAGGTAAGGAAGGGCTGATCCGGGCTGCCGGATCAGCCGCAAATGCCTTTGGCTGCGCCGGCGGCATCTATGGCCGTGCTCAGCATGGTGCAGCCGGCCATCCGTGCCGGCAGGGCGAGCATCAACAGACAGTCTTCGATGGAAGGATCTTCGGCAGGGCCGATAAGGTCGATTATGTCATCCCTGGAATAATCGAAGATATTCATGCAATGATGGGCGGCCGCTTTCCAAAGGGTATTTGGACATTCTACCCGCAACTTCAGTGTGAACTCAAATTCCCTGTCCGATACTTCAATCATATTGACAGCGTCGTCTGTGTCAGTGAACATTTTTCACATACGCTCTCGATCATGATGCCCAAACCGATAAGGCGTGGAAATTTTCCGATAGTAGAGACCGTCCCCCGAACTCCGGCGATCTACTGCTATATGTGGGATATCCTTCCAACTAAGGGTTTTCCCTTATGTGGCCGGAAAAGGCGCGGTATATGGATAGCCCGTCCGGATCGTACCAAGATTAGTCGTCGCCGATGACCGGATTCGCCTTTCCCATCCTATCATGAAATCGGGTGGCGCTTCGTTGGAATTGCCGCCCTGATTGCAGAGGGGGACCAATGATGAGTGGCACGGACATCGAAGCACGGCTTCGCTTTTTCGAACTGGATGACAGGCAGCGCAGCCTGCTTCGCGCTTCGAGACCGATCCTTGAACGGTGTATCGGGCCGGCCCTCGATCGCTTCTATGAGCGCGCCAGGGCGACGCCGGATACGGCGCGCTTCTTTCGAGACAAGGCGCATATGGAGATGGCGCGATCGGCGCAGATCCGCCATTGGATGCATATTGTCGATGCCCGGTTCGATGCGACCTATCATGACAGCGTCCGGCGCATCGGGTCCGTGCATGCCCGTATCGGTCTTGAACCGCGCTGGTATATTGGCGCCTATTCCCTCATCCTCGACGAAATAATTCGTGCGGTGGACCGTGCCGCATCGCCATGGCAAAGATTGCTCGCGCGCAGGCGCGGTGGCGGTGAAATGACCGCTGCCCTGGTGAAGGCCGCGCTGCTGGACATGGAACTGTCCATTTCCATCTATTTCGAAGAAGCCGCGATCGAACGGAACGAGGCGATCGCAAAGCTGGACGGGGCGTTGGCACGCTTGGCTCTGGGCGACCTGGCAGAAGATGTGAGGGGTTTGCCCCAGGCATTCTGCTCTCTCGAAAAATCCTATAATCAGACGTTGTCCAATCTGCGCGACACCATCGGTTCGGTTGTCCACGCATCCGCCACGATCAAGGGCGGATCGCGCGACATTGCTGACACGTCGGAGAATCTGGCGCGCCGGATGGAGAGCAATGCGGCCGCGCTGGAACAGGCGGCGGTGACGCTGGGGCAGGTCGAAGACCGGGTGAAAGCCACCGCGTCGGGCGCTCGGGAAACATTATCCATAGCGGACGAGGCGCTTATAGCCATGGGGCAGGGCAAGGCGGGGGCCGGCGATGCCGTTCGCACCATGCATCTGGTGCATGAGAGCGCGCGGGGAATCGACGCAGTGATCGAGGGCGTGGACAAGATCGCCTTCCAGACCCGCGTGCTGGCGATGAACGCGGCTGTCGAGGCTGGTCGCGCGGGGGATGCCGGGCGCGGATTTGCGGTGGTCGCCGACCTTGTCCGGGCGCTCGCGATGCGAGCCGAGGAAGAGGCCCGGAAGGCGCGCGAGGGGTTGTTGGCCACTCAGTCTGAAATTGCGGCCGCGGTGGGCGCTGTCACAAGGGTGGATGGTGCGTTGAACGGCGTCTCCTCGAAATTCGAACGAGTACATGCCCTGATCGCGCAAATGTCGAACGATAACGCGGCGCAATCCAATGCGATTACCGAAGTCAACAGCGCGGTGGGTGTGATGGACCGCGCGACCCAGCAAAATGCATCGATGATCGAGAAGGCTGCGGTCGGCGCCCAGTCCCTTCATGACGATGCCGCTCAACTTGCCGCCCAGGCGGGACGCTTTCGCATCGGTGCAGCAAAAACGATGTCACGATAGACGATCCTTCGCCGCATCCGCACGGGCGCGGCCATCGCATCAGGCGGCGTTTCTTCGCCCGCCTGACGACGAATGGCGATTGACCGGCGCCGCGAGCCCCAAATGCTCCCGGAAGGTCGTTCCTTCATAATCGGTCCGGAAAAGGCCTCGCGCCTGCAGGATCGGGATCACCTTTTCGACGAACAGGTCGAGCTGGCCGGGGAGCGGTTCGAACAGCACGAAGCCGTCGGCAGCGCCGCTTTCGAACCATTGCTGCAGCCTGTTCGCGATCGTCTCTGCGGAGCCGACAAAGGCGCCGCGCGGCGTCGCCAGCCGCTCGGCCACCTGTCGCAGCGTCAGATTTTCCGCCCGTACTTCGGTCAGGATGCGCAGCGTGCCGCTCTGCTGGCTGTTGAGACCGATATGCTCGACATCGGGGAAGGGGGCGTCGAGATCATATTGGCGGAAATCATGGTCGTTGAAGGTGCGCGACAGGAAGCCGAGCCCCGTCTCGATCGATTCCAGCGCTGCCAGTTCGCGATATCGCGCTTCCGCATCCTCGTCCGTATCGCCGACGATCGCAGCAATGCCCGGAAGGATGAAAAGCCGGTCGGGATCGCGGCCGAAGCCCCTGGCTCGCGCCTTGACGTCGGCATAATAGGCCTGGCCCTCTTCCTGCGTGGCGGCATGGGTGAATATCACCTCGGCCCGGCGGGCAGCGAAGCTGCGGCCATCGTCGGACGCGCCAGCCTGGAAGATGACGGGCTGTCCCTGCGGTGTTCGCTTGATGTTGAGTGGACCGCGCACCTGGAAGAATTCGCCCTGGTGGTTCAGCTGGTGCAGCTTGTCCGGATCGACGAACCGCCCGCTTTCCTTGTCCGCGACATGGGCGCCGTCCTCCCAGCTGTCCCACAGTCCCTGAACCACGTCCAGATATTCGGCAGCGATGCGATAGCGGACGGCATGGGCGGGATGTTCGGTCTTGCTGAAATTGGCGGCCGTGTCGCCAAGCCAGGATGTGACGACATTCCAGCCTGCGCGCCCGCCGCTCAAATGATCGAGCGATGCGAATTGTCGTGCAACGTTGAAGGGTTCGGAATAGCTGACCGTCAGCGTGGCGACCAGGCCGATGCGCGATGTCGTGGCGGCCAGCGCCGACAAGATGGTGATCGGTTCGAAGCGGTTGAGATAGTGGGGGCTGGATTTTTCGTTGATCGACAGGCTGTCGGCCACGAACAGGAAATCGAACTTGCCGCGCTCTGCAATTGCCGCCTGTCGCTGATAGTGGGCCAGGCTGGTGCTGGCGTTGACATCGCGTTCGGGATGCCGCCAGTCGTTCCAGGTGCGCCCGACACCGTGGAGGATGAAGCCGAGCTTGATATGCCGTTGCTGAGTCATGGCCGTGCCTTTCGGGATGAGCGTTCCCTTATCGGTAGGACGCAGCGGCAAAGGCGACCAACGCGGACTCCTTGATGATTTATGATTTGGGCAAATAGGCGCCCTACAGACCCTCTGCCTCGACCCAATGCGCGCTGGTAAGCTGGCGTGCGAGCGCCCAGACCTGCCGCCTGATGTCGGGCACAGCGACGATTTCCCAGTGGGCGCCGCGTGTCATCGGTCCGACGATCAGCAGACGTTCCTGCGCATTGCCTGACGCATCGATGGCGTGGCATTGCCGGTCGACGTCGATGCCGATGGCGAGTGGATCGGGACGAATGTCGCCGCGATCGAACAGGTTGCGCAGCAAAGGATCCTTCACCCGACGGAGATCGCCCAATGGTCCGGTGCAATTGACGACGCGTGCAACCCGAACGGTTTCGATCGCAGCATGGCAGCGCGGGCGCAAATCCACCGCCAGCTCATCGCCATCGTTCTGCGCGGCGACGATCTTTGCCGCGCGCACCTTCAGCCTTCCCTCGACCTGCAAGGCGTCCAGCCGGGCGGCGACCTCCGGTGCGATACGATGGCGGTGCACGTCCCAGTAGGGCCGAAGATGCCGCAGGAACCGGCTCCGCTCGGCGGGACTGGCGGCGCGCCACATATCCTGCGTGAAGGGACGAAGCTCGTCGACGGCATTGCGCCAGCCAATCTCCGCGCTTCGCGCCCGGACGGCGTGGACCAGGCCGGACGCGGGCCCGTTCAATCGTTCACCGCGCACGGCATAGGGGTGAGTCTGCGCATGGGCATGGGGGGCGAGGCCGCGGCGGGAAATGGCAATGATCCTGCCCTTGAAGCCACCGCTGTCCAGGCTCAATGTGCAGTCCACTGCGGTCAGGCCGCTGCCCAGCAACAGAACGCTGTCCTGTGCGCCCAGCCCTTGCGCGATATCTGTCGCCCAGGGGTCGTTGACATAGGCGGGGCGCCCTTTTCCTACCAAGGCAGGCAGATCATGGGGCGGCAGATTGCCCGAAGCGACCACGGCCACGTCGGCTGTAAACCTGTTACCGGACTTGAGGGTAAGGAAGGCGCCATCGGCTGCGGTGGTCAGGTCGACGGCCTCGTCCTGCAGGATGGTCAGCCGATCGCCGGCCAGGGACCGCATTTCATCGAGCATCGCGCAAAGATAGGCGCCATAGTCGCGCCGCCGCGCAAAACTGCCCTCCTGTCCAAGCGACCGGGTTCCAAGCCATTCGGCGAAATGACCGGGCTGGTCAGGCAAAGCGCTCATATTGGCGGCGCGGACATTGAGGACGTGATCCTCCTGCGCGGCGCCATAGGCGAGGCCGCGACCGAGCCGGTCGGGCCTGCGTTCGATCAGCGTTACCCGGACCGTGCCGTGCCGTAGCAGGTTGATCGCGAGCAGCGCGCCGCTGAAGCCTCCACCGACGATGGCGACATGATCGACCCTTAGCATGAATCAAGCAATTCCAGATATAGAGCCAGTCCCGACAGCATGCGAACACCCCTGCCGCAAACCGCAGATTTCTGCAGTTTTTCAAGGCATGCCCTGCCGGACGGGACAGTTCAAGAGAAAAGGCGATGAGCGTCCGATAAAGGCGCCACCCTTTTACCGTCACTGCATTGCCCGCTCTGGCGTGCGATCACTCCCGGGAAATATGCCGATCATACGCAAATACTATGCGTTTCCTATTTCCCCTCTCTCGAATTCAAATGCGACCCTGCCCTAGTTGAAACACTGCACACGACTCGGGTGCCGCACCTCCTGCGGCCTCGCAATGCCGTGCGGGAGATTTCACATGCAGGACATCCTCTGGATCGGCCTCACCCTGGGCTTGCTGGCGGCGACGCTTGGCTACGCAGCCCTCTGCGACAATGCATAGGGGGCCGGACACATGACGATCGACCTCTGGTTGGCCGCGCTGACGGCCGCCGGCCTTCTTCTCTATCTGGTGGCCGTGCTCGCACGCCCCGAACGCTTCTGACGGGAGGCGACGATAATGACATTCCACGGATGGTTCCTGATCCTCGCCTTTGTCGGCATCTTGCTGGCGCTGGCGAAGCCGATGGGCCTGTGGCTCTTTGCGCTGTACGAAGGTCGGCGCACGCCGCTCCATGCCGTGCTCGGCTCGGTCGAGCGCGGATTTTACAGCCTGTCTGGCATTGACCCGACCGAGGAGCAGGGCTGGCGTCGCTATGCGGTGCACATGCTGATCTTCAACGCGGCCTTGCTGTTCTTCACCTATGTGATCCTGCGTTTGCAGGGCGTCCTGCCGCTCAACCCGCTGGGCTATGCCGGGGTGAGCGAGCATCTTGCGTTCAATACGGCGATCAGCTTCACGGCCAATACCAACTGGCAGAGCTATGGCGGGGAATCGACCATGTCGAACCTCAGCCAGATGTTGGGCCTGACCATTCATAATTTCCTGTCGGCCGCGACTGGCATTGCGCTCGCCTTTGCCCTGTTCCGCGGCTTTGCGCGGCGCGAAGCCTCCGGCGTCGGCAATTTCTGGGCCGATATGACCCGGGTGACGCTGTACCTGCTGCTGCCGGTCTGCTTCGTCATCGCGCTCTTCTACATCGCGAGCGGCGTGCCGCAGACGCTGGCCGGATCGATCGACGTGACCACGCTCGAAGGTGTGAAGCAGACTATCGCGCTTGGCCCGGTGGCGAGCCAGGAAGCGATCAAGATGCTCGGCACCAATGGCGGCGGCTTCTTCAACGCCAACTCGGCGCATCCGTTCGAGAATCCGACCGCGCTCACCAATTTCGTCCAGATGCTGTCGATCTTCGTGATCGGCGTAGGCCTGACCTACACGTTCGGCAAGGCCGTCGGCAATGTCCGTCAGGGCTGGGCGATCCTTGCGGCCATGCTGCTGCTGTTTCTCGTCGGGACGACGATCACCTATTGGCAGGAAGCCGCCGGCAACCCCGTACTCCACAATATGGGCATCGCCGGGGGCAATATGGAAGGCAAGGAAGTCCGCTTCGGCATCGCTGCTTCGGCGCTGTTTTCGGTTGTCACGACGGCGGCTTCGTGCGGCGCGGTCAATGCGATGCATGACAGTTTCACGGCGCTGGGCGGTCTCATTCCGCTGTTCAACATGCAACTGGGCGAAGTCGTGATCGGCGGCGTCGGCGCGGGCATCTACGGCTTCCTGCTGTTCGCCATCCTGGCTGTCTTCGTTGCCGGTCTCATGGTCGGTCGCACGCCCGAATATGTCGGCAAGAAGATCGAGAGCCGGGAGGTCAAGCTGGCGGTGCTGGCGATCGCCGTCCTGCCGCTCATCATCCTGGGCTTCACCGCCATCGCCAGCGTGCTCGACGTCGGCCTTGCCGGACCGCTCAACAAGGGGCCGCATGGCTTTTCGGAAATCCTCTATGCCTTCACCAGCGCCGTGGCGAACAACGGCTCGGCTTTTGCCGGCCTGACCGCGAACACGCCCTTCTATAACGGCATGCTGGGGGTCGCGATGTGGATCGGTCGCTTCTTCATCATCGTGCCGATGCTGGCGATCGCCGGTGGCCTGGCCGCGAAGAAATATACGCCCGAGACGGCAGGCAGCTTCCCCACCACCGGACCGCTCTGGACCGGATTGCTGGTCGGCATCGTCCTGATCGTGGGCGGCCTCACCTTCCTGCCCGGCCTCGCCCTTGGCCCGATCGCCGATCATCTTGCGATGAACAACGGCCAGCTTTTCTAAATATTGGAGCATATCCATGGCACGCCAAGCGTCCAAATCGCTCTTTACCGCCGACCTGATCGTCCCGGCGATCGGAGACGCGTTCCGCAAACTCAATCCCAGGGAACTGATCCGCAATCCGGTGATGTTCACCACTGCCGTCGTGGCGGTGCTGCTCACCGTCCTGCTTGCCGTCGGGCAGGACGGGCTGAGCATGGGCTTCAAGCTTCAACTCGTCATCTGGCTCTGGCTGACGGTTGTCTTCGGCACCTTCGCTGAAGCGCTGGCCGAGGGGCGGGGCAAAGCGCAGGCTGCCTCGCTGCGCGCGACCAAGGCGGAACTGACCGCCAGGCGTCTGAAGGGAGACGGCCGCGAGGTCGAGAATGTCCCGGCCAGTGCCCTGAAGCTCGGCGATATCGTGCTGGTCGAGACGGGCGACCTGATCCCGTCCGACGGCGAAGTCGTTTCAGGCGTCGCTTCGGTCAACGAAGCCGCCATCACCGGTGAATCCGCGCCGGTGATCCGCGAGGCGGGTGGAGACCGTTCCGCGGTGACGGCCGGTACCCGCGTCATCTCCGACGAAATCCGGGTGCGCGTGACCGTCAATCCGGGGCAGGGGTTTCTCGACCGGATGATCGCGCTGGTCGAAGGCGCGGAACGGCAGAAGACGCCCAACGAGATTGCGCTGACGCTGCTGCTGGTGGGGCTTACGATCATCTTCCTGATCGCGGTCGGCACCATTCCGGGCTTTGCCAGCTATGCGGGCGGCTCGATCCCGGTGTCGATCCTAGCCGCGCTGCTCATCACCCTCATCCCGACGACCATTGCAGCGCTGCTGTCCGCGATCGGCATTGCCGGCATGGACCGGCTCGTCCGCTTCAACGTACTTGCCAAGTCGGGGCGCGCGGTCGAGGCGGCAGGCGATATCGACGTACTGCTGCTCGACAAGACCGGCACGATCACGGTCGGCGATCGTCAGGCGACCGAGTTCCGCACCGTTGGCGGCACGAAACAGGCCGACCTTGCAGAAGCCGCGCTGCTCGCCAGCCTGGCCGACGAAACGCCGGAAGGGCGGTCGATCATGCTGCTTGCCCGCGAGAAGTTCGGCCAGACAGCTAACGCGCTTCCAGCAGGAGCGGAGGTCATTCCCTTCACGGCGCAGACCCGCGTCTCCGGTGTCAGCTTCAATGGCTCCGCTATTCAGAAGGGCGCGGTGGATTCGATCCTGCGCGCCTATCCCGATGCGGCCAAAACCCGGACGGCCGAGGAACTGCGCCGTGTCAGCGACGAGATCGCGCGGGCGGGCGGCACGCCGCTGGCCGTGGCGAAGAATGGCGAGCTGCTGGGCGCCATCTTCCTCAAGGATATCGTCAAGGCCGGCATCCGCGAGCGCTTTGGCGAACTGCGGCAGATGGGCATCCGCACGGTGATGATCACCGGCGACAATCCGTTGACCGCTGCGTCGATCGCGGCGGAAGCCGGTGTGGACGATTTCCTCGCCCAGGCGACGCCGGAAGACAAGCTGGCCCTGATCCGCAAGGAGCAGGAGGGCGGCCGCCTCGTCGCCATGTGTGGTGACGGCACCAACGATGCGCCGGCGTTGGCGCAGGCGGACGTCGGCGTCGCCATGAATACCGGCACGCAGGCAGCGCGCGAGGCCGGCAACATGGTTGATCTCGACAGTGATCCGACCAAGCTGATCGAGGTCGTTGGCCTCGGCAAGCAGCTCCTGATGACGCGCGGCGCGCTTACCACCTTCTCGGTGGCAAATGACGTGGCCAAATATTTCGCGATCATCCCGGCCATGTTCGTGGTGCTTTATCCGGGGTTGGGCGTGCTGAACATTATGGGCCTCGCCACGCCGCAGAGCGCGATCCTGTCGGCGATCATCTTCAACGCGCTCATCATCCCGCTGCTGGTGCCGCTGGCCCTGAAAGGCGTGACTTATCGTCCGATAGGCGCGGGTCCGCTGCTCGCGCGCAACCTCGCAATCTACGGCCTAGGCGGCCTGATAGCGCCCTTTGCTGGCATCAAGCTCATCGACCTGGCCGTCAACGGCCTTGGCCTCGCCTGAGGAACAAAAGCATGAACAAGGACATACTCACGTCGTTCAGGCCCGCGCTGGTCATGATGATCCTCTTCGCGATCCTGCTGGGGCTGGTCTATCCGCTGGCTCTGACCGGGATCGGTCAGCTGATCTTTCCGGCACAGGCCAATGGCAGTCTTATCGAACAGGATGGCAAGATAATGGGATCGACCCTGATCGGTCAGGGCTTTTCAAGCGACCGTTATTTCAACTCGCGCCCGTCGGCGGCTGGCAAGGGCTATGATGGCCTTGCCTCTTCCGGCTCTAACCTTGGGCCGACGAGCCAGGCGCTCGTCGATCGTGTGAAGGCGGATAGCGAGAAACTGAGCCAATCCAATCCTGGCAAGCCAGTGCCCACCGACCTCGTGACGGCCTCGGGTTCGGGCCTCGACCCTGACATCACACCCGAAGCAGCCTATTATCAGGCCGATCGCATCGCGCGGGTGCGCGGAGTGGACGGCGCGAAGGTCAAGGCCCTGATCGATCAGAGTATCGAGCCGCCGCTGCTCGGCTTCCTGGGCGAGGCCCGCGTCAACGTCCTGGAAATCAATCGACGGCTGGACCAGATCGGCGCTAAATAGCCTTGATGAACGATCCCACCCGTCGAGACCCGGAGGCCTTCCTGCGCCAGGTGGCGCAGGAAGGCCGTGGCCGTCTCAAGATATTCCTTGGCGCGGCGCCGGGTGTCGGCAAGACCTATGAGATGCTGATCGACGGCATGCAACGCCGCAAGGCCGGAATCGATGTCGTGGTGGGCGTGGTAGAAACCCATGGGCGCAAGGAGACCGAGGCGCTTCTGGCCGGGCATGAGATCGTGCCACGGCGCGACATCAATCATAGGGGGCACAGGCTCGGAGAGATGGACATTGACGCCATTCTGGAGCGAGCGCCTGCGTTGGTGCTGGTGGATGAACTGGCGCACACAAATGCGGCCGGGAGCCGGCATCCCAAGCGCTATCAGGATGTCGAGGAACTGCTTGATGCCGGGATCGATGTCTACTCGACCGTGAATATCCAGCATGTCGAAAGTCTGAACGACGTCGTCGCCTCCTTCACGCGCGTCCGCGTGCGCGAGACTGTGCCGGACTCCATTCTCGAAATGGCCGAGATCGAGGTCGTGGATATTCCGCCCGACGAGCTGATCGAGCGACTGAAGGATGGCAAGGTCTATATCCCGCAGGAAGCGACGCGCGCACTCACCCATTTCTTCTCCAAATCCAACCTCACCGCGCTGCGCGAGATGGCGCTGCGACGGGCTGCACAGGCCGTTGATGCGCAGATGCTGGATTATGTCCGGGCTCATGCGCTCGCCGGCAGCTTCGCGGCGGGCGAACGTATCCTCGTTGCCATCAGCGAAGTGCCGAGCGCCCAGGGCCTTGTCCGTGCGGCCAAGCGGCTTGCGGACGCGCTCAAGGCCCCCTGGTCGGCAGTTCATATCGAAACGCAGCGCAGTCTTGCTTTTACGGCACAGGAGCGCGAGCAACTGGCCGACACCATGGCCCTTGCCTCGCGGTTGGGGGCGACGACCGCGACCATTCCGGCGCCGTCGGTGGTGGAAGGCCTTCGCCACTCCGTCGCCGACGCGCGCGCAACACAGATTGTCATCGGCAAGTCCACCCGTCCCTGGTGGTTCGAACTTCGCCATGGATCCGTCGTCGACCAGCTGGTGCGAGAGATTGGCGATGTCGCCGTCCATGTCCTGCCCGGCGACAATGTGGCAAGACGGCAGACACTGGCCGATGGGGCCTTGGGCCAGGGTTGGGGCGATCCGCTCGGCTATATCTGGTCGGCGCTGATGATCGTTGCGATGACGGCGCTTGGGCGGCTGCTGGTCGAGATCATCGATCTTGGCAACATCGCTTTGCTCTACCTCATTCCGGTCATGTTCGCGGCCGCGACCTTCGGGCTGCGCGCCGGTCTGTTCTCGGGCCTGGTGTCCAGCCTTGCCTATAATTTCTTCTTCCTCCCGCCCACCGGCACGCTGACGGTCAGCAATCCGGAAAATGTCATCAGCATCCTGGTGCTGCTGGGCGTCGCCATCGTGACTAGTCAGTTCGCGGCGCGTGTTCGCGCGCAGGCCGATCTGGCCCAGTCCAGCGCCCGCCAAAACGCAGCACTGGCCAGCTTCTCGCGCCAGCTCACGGCTTCGGCGAGCCAGGAAGAATTGATGCAGGCCATCTGCGCCGAGGTTGCGCGCTTGCTGTCGGTGCGAACGGTCCTGCTGCTCCCGTCCAAGGACGGCCCCCAGTTGCGCGCCGCGGTGCCCCCCGAAGACCGGCTCGATCAGATCGAAAAGGCGGCTGCGCAATGGTCGATGGACAATGAACAGCCGGCCGGGCGCGGATCATCCACGCTGACGGCATCCGACTGGCTGTTCCATCCGCTGCGTACCACGCGCGGCGTTCTGGGCGTTCTGGGCCTGGCGCGCGAGGATGCGGGTCAGCCCTTGCGATCGGACCAGATACCTTTGCTCATGAGCCTGCTGGATCAGGCATCGATCGCCTTCGATCGCATGGCGCTGGAGGAGGAGATGCTGGATGTGCGTCAGATCAGAGAGCGGGACCGGCTGCGGTCTGCGCTGCTGTCATCGGTCAGCCATGATTTGCGGACCCCGCTGACGACGATCATTTCGGCGATGCAGGAACTCAGGCGGCAACAGCCATCGAACCTGCTCGATACGGTGGAAGCGGAAGCGAAGCGCCTCAATCGGTTCGTCGCCAATCTCCTTGACATGGCGCGCGTGGAAGCCGGCGCCCTGCCGCTCCGGGTCGAGCCGACCGATCTGTTCGACGCCGTGGCCGGGGCGGTTCACGACACGCGCCAGTCCCTGCTGGGACATGAGGTCAAGGTCGACATATTGCCGGACATTCCGCTTGTCCGGGTCGATCCGACTCTCCTTCATCATTGCCTCATCAACCTGCTCGACAATGCGGGCCGCTATGCCGACCCCGGCACGCCCGTCAGGGTTCAGGGCAGGCGGCTGCCGGACGCCATCACGCTGTCCGTGCTCGATGAAGGACCGGGAATTCCGACCGGTGCGGAGGCTAGGGTCTTCGATACCTTCACGCGACTGGAAGGATCGGACAGGGCGAAGCATGGCACCGGCCTTGGCCTCGCCATCGTCAAGGGCTTTGCGGAAGCGATGGGCCTTACCGTCTCCGCTTCGAGCAACCACGACCCTTTGGGCGCCTGCTTCACGATCACCATCCCGCAACCTCTCATCATTGCCGAATTGCCCCAGAAGGACATCCCATGAAAGTGCGTCACAAGGTGTTGATCGTCGATGACGAGCCGCATATCCGCAAGCTCATCCTCGCCGCGTTGACGCGGGCCGACTATGCGACAGTCGAGGCCGGGAATGCCCGCGAGGCGCTTGAAAAGCTGAAGGAGGAGCGCCCCGACATCAGTCTCCTCGACCTTGGCCTGCCGGACCGGGACGGATTGGAACTTGTTCCCCTGTTCAAGCAACATTCGGACACGACGCTCATCATCGTTTCGGCGCGCGACGCGACCGATCAGAAGGTCGCAGCGCTGGATCTGGGCGCGGACGATTATCTGACCAAACCATTCGACACCGATGAGTTGCTCGCGCGCGTCCGCGTGGCTCTGCGCAATCGCATGACGAAGGATGGCGGCGTCTCCATGGTGCGTGCGGGTGATGTCGAGATCGACCTCATGGCCCGCAACGTCCTAAAGGCCGGAAAGGAAGTGCATTTGACGCCCAAGGAATATGCCGTGCTGGCCCAACTCGCCAAATTCCCCGGTCGGGTGATCACCCATGCACAGATCATGGCGCATGTGTGGCCCAACGAAGTGGAGCATCATGTCGAATATCTGCGGGTTCTGGTCCGCACGCTGCGTCAGAAACTGGAAAGCGATCCACAGCGGCCCCGGATCATCGGCAATGAACTCGGCATCGGCTATCGCCTGCGCTTCAACGTCGAAGGGGAAACCGAAGAGTTCGCGCCGCACGCGCACTGAAATCGGCAGAAACAACCGGCAGCCGTCCGGTTCCGTCTAGCAGGCGGCAGGCGCGGCGAACCTAGTGCGAATTCGGCGGTCGTCGGGATTCCAATGCAATCTCAATTAAAATCGCTGTTTCTCAATCTCGAGATATTATGCGCGGATGCGTATTTTGACGGCCTCCTTTGAGAGGTGTTTGTCATGGCATATTGGCATGAAAGGCTTTCGGCAAGGATCGGACTGAGGCTCGCCGGCCTCGCACTCCTGGCATCGGTCTGGCCGGAAGATGCACTGCTGCGCACGCTCGTCTCGGCCAACCCGGCGGGCGAGGCTTCGCCATCGCAAGTCCTGCTGGCCGCCCTTTTGTTCATGACCGCAAGTGCAGGCATGGCCCTTGCGGTCATGGGGGCCGGTCTCTGGGCGCCCGTTACCGTGTCGGATCGCTGGGCCGCGACTGTGCCGCTCCCTGTTCGGCGCGATCCGTCGGTGCGCGTCGCGGCCTGAATTGTTGGGCAGCGATGCTGTCGCCGTCTGGAGTGGATCATAGTTAAAATACAATGCGATAGGCTATTCCCTCATCTCGATATCAAATGCGGGCCTGCATTAATGACAGTCCTCGCCGGGCAGCACTTCGCCGCCTGGAGCTTTTCAAGAGGGCTTCATGAAAACCGCTTTTGTCGCGCCGCTGCTGATGCTCGGCTCCTTTCCCACATTCGCCCTGGCTCAGGCTGATGCGACCTCGCAGCTCACCGTCACGGGGACCGCGACGATAGCGTCCGACTATCGGTTTCGCGGCGTTTCCCAATCCGATAAGGAAATGGCGATCCAGGGCGGCCTTACGATCGCCCATGAGAATGGTATCTACGCTGGCGCCTGGGGATCAAATCTCTCCGGCTGGGGCACATTTGGCGGCGCCAATATGGAACTGGATCTGATCGCCGGCTATAAGACGCCGCTGGCGGCCAATGCCACGCTCGATATCGGCATGGTCTGGTATATGTATCCTGGTGGCGCCGACGACACGGATTTCGCCGAGCCCTTCATAAAGTTCAGCAGGACGACCGGCCTTGTGACGTTCACCGTAGGGGCAGCCTATGCGCCCAGGCAACAAGCATTGGCCAACATGTCCGGTCATCCTGACAGTCGCGGTCAGAAGAAGGACAATCTGTGTCTTTGGGGAGATGGTGTCGTGGCGATTGCCGGCACGCCGTTCGCTGCAAAGGCACATATCGGCTATTCGAACGGGAATCCGGGACTGGGTCCGAACGGAACCAGCTTGGCCCCGACGGGCGAGTATTGGGACTGGTCGCTCGGCATGGAGGCAACATGGCGCAACCTGACGCTGAATATATCCTATGTCGATACCGACATCTCGACGCGAGAAGCCGCGCGCCTGCAACCCAATTTCAGCAAGGGGCAGGATGGCGTCGGTTCCATCGCGGATAGCGCAATTGTCGCTTCATTGACCGCCGCCTTCTGAACATGCCGGGGGATGGCGTTCGATCTCCCGGGGCACGCCCGGTTTTTCATGTTCGCGATACCATGTGCAATATTCTGCGGTGTCGCGGCCTTGCTTTCCCGAAGATGACCGCTCGGAACACACACATCATGCGCCATGATCCGGGTGGCGGTATGTATCCGGCCAGTCCTTGGCTTCGATTTCCGAATGGCCGAATTAAAGTTTTCAGAATCCATTTCTGTTCGTGAAACGCCGTCGCGTGGTAGTCACTCGCCACCGCGATAACCGCCATAGCTTTCCACGAGAAGCACGAAGGAATGAAGGGCGATATCTTCAAGCCTCGGCATCAGCGGCTCGAAGGGCTTTTCAAAGCCTGCGAAAGGGGTTGTTCCTTCCATCGATGCGGAGATGAAAAGGGCGATGGCGGCGCGATCGGCGGATGGGAGATCCGGCCGCATTTCCCCTACAATGTCGGCAAGAGGCGCCCGTGCTCTCTGATAGAGATCCTGCACGCGGCCCAGTATGAAGGCATCATGATTGGAAAGCGCCCATAGTTCGGGGAAGACATTGGTTGTCTTCTTGCTGCGAATATCCTCCAGAATGAACCTGCAAATCCGTCGCAGGCGTTCCACGGGCGCGCCGCGCATGTGAATGATCTGGTCGAATTCGACCTCATAGCTGCGGATTACCGCTTCCAGCAATTCGCGGACCAGATCCTCGCGGCTGCGATAATGATAGGTCAGGTTGCCGAACTTGATGCCGCTATCAGCTGCGACTCGGCGCATGCTCATGGCGCGATAGCCATCCTCGATCAATATGGTGAGGGCAGTGTGCAGGATGAGCTCGCGGGTCTCGTTCCCTTTGGAATAGCCGCCATCCCGATCCGCCATGATCAGCGCCGCAGTTTGGCCTTCAGCCTCATCCATCTGATTTCTCGATGTTTCCTGTTCGATCGAATGGATCATATGGGTTCGTTAAAATTATGTCGAGTGACAAATTTAGGTCACTTGACAGATTTGTTGCCACTTCTTCATAATTCCTCTCAAGCGGACGAGATCCGCGACAGGAGAGGAAGAGATGCGGTCCATTGGCCTGAGCTTGCTGCTTGGCGCGGCAGTGCCCCAGTCGGCATCTGCCGACACCCGGAAATTCCCCACCCCTTTGCCTGAAGAGGTGCTGCCCAACGTTGCGGTACTACCGGGTATTTGGCCGAAAAGCTGGGTCTTGATCCATGATCTTAACTTCGCGTCGATCCTCGATGGCAAGCTGGCGTTGGTCGACACCCGCTCGGCCGATCGCCCACTCAAGGGGCTGGTGCGCGCGGCCCAGTTCGCCAATGAGCTGGTCGCGCCAGACCGTGGCGAGATTTACACAGCAGAAACATTCTATGGCCGCTTGACCCGTGGTAAACGCACCGACGCCATAACCATATGGGATATGAAGACGCTCCAGCCTAAAGGTGAGATCATCCTGCCCGACGGCAAGCGGCAGCTGTCTGTCACCTATCCCAATGTCTTCCAGTTCACTAATGGCGGCAAATGGGCGCTGGTCGCTAATTTCACCCCTGCCCAGTCGGTCACGGTGGTAGATCTGCACGCCCGCAAGGTGCTGGGTGAGATCGACCTGCCCGGCTGCACCCAAATCTATCCCAGCGGTGAGCGCGGCTTCAGCAGCCTGTGTGCTGACGGATCGGTGTTCAGCGTGACGCTGGATGACAAAGGGCAGGCGGCTTCCTCCAGCAGCGTGGCCAAGGTGCAGGATATCGACCGGCAGCCCTTGTTCGGCACCCCTGCCATGGTCGGGCGCACCGCTTGGTTCGTCAGCTATTATGGCATGGTGCAGGGCATCGACCTGTCCGGCCCGGTCGCCAAACCGCTACCCGGCGCCTTCAGCGTTGATAAAGGGGATGGGGCGAAGGCGGATGGCGGCACGCCGCAATGGCGGCCAGGCGGCTGGCAGGTCATCGCCTCCGACGCGAAAGGGCTGCTCTATGTGCTGATGAGCCCCAACGGCAAGGAAGGCAGCCACAAGGATGGCGGCACCGAAGTCTGGGTTGTCGATCCGGTAAAAAAAGCCCGCCTGTCCCGCATTGCGCTCAAGGGACAGGGGCTGGCCATAGCGGTGACGCGCGAGGATGCGCCGCAACTGATCGTGGCGCGGGCGGACGGCGTAGTCGATGTGCATGACGCCGCGACCGGCGCTTTCGTGCGGACGCTGGGCGCCACGGTCGCGGCCAACCCTATCGTCATCACGGTGCCCTGATGGCCGCGCTCCCTCTTTTCCTCGTCCTACTGCTCGGCGTCTCCGCGCTGCACAAGGCGATCGATCGCCAACGGCTCGGCATCGCGGCGGCGCGGCTCGCAGGGGCACCGGTCTCGACCGGCTCCCTGCTGCTGATTGCGGCAGGTGTTGCGGAGGGCACGGCCGCCCTCTGCCTGCTGCTCGCCCCATTGCGCTTGGCCGGCGCGCTCATCGCCCTGCTGCTCTGGGCGCTCTACGCCCTGCTACTGCTACGCCGCCGTGGTCAGTCGCTCGATTGCGGCTGTGATCTTGTCGCGCGGGAACGGCCGGTCGGCTGGGGCCAGATCGCCCGCCCGGTGTTGCTCGCCGGTCTTGCGGCGCCAGCGGCCCTGTTGCCGCCGGCACCCTTCAGCCTCGATGCGCCGTTCGCCGCCGCCGGCTTCCTTGCGCTCTGGTTCGGTGCGGCCGAACTCCTTGCCATTCCCCGGCCCGTTTGGAGGAAGAACAGATGCTGACATCCCAGATATTGCTGTGGGCGGCGGTGATCGCCCAGGCCTTGCTCATCGCCGCACTCGCCCGGCAAGTCGGCATATTGCATGAACGGATCGCCCCGGCTGGTGCTCTGACCCTGCATCAGGGCGTGAAGATCGGCGAAGTGGCGACACCCATGGATCTCCTCACCATCGACGACGCCAAGCTGCGCGTGGGTGGCAAGCGGGACGGGCGCAGCCAGCTGCTCTTCTTCGCCTCGCCCGACTGTTCGGTCTGCAAGTCGCTGCTGCCGGTGCTGCGCTCCGCCGCCCGCGCGGAGGCGGACTGGATCGACGTCATGATCGCCGGTGACGGCACGAAGCCCGCCTATCGCGCCATGGCGGCCGATCATGGCCTCGATGGCCTTCCGATCATCCTGTCCGAGGCCCTGGGGCGCGCCTTCGGCGTCGCGAAGCTACCCTATGCGGTGCTGCTGGACGAAAGCGGCAGGATCGCCTCGCTCGGCCTCATCAACAGCCGCGAGCATCTGGAAAGCCTGTTCGAGGCGAAGGAGCGCGGTGTCGCCTCGCTTCAGGATTATCTCGCCCGCCGGAAGGAGGCCTGAGCCATGGCCGGTTTCGACAAGTTCGCCGAACGCATGGCGCGCGGCGTAGCGCGTGGCACCTCCCGCCGGTCGCTGTTGGCTTGGCTGGGCGCGGGGATGACCGGCACGGCCCTGCTGCCCGCCTTGCCGGTGGCGCGCGCCTCTACCCATCCCGATGCGGCCCGGCCGGAAATGACATCCGGCACGCCGCAGGATCCCGGCAATCCGGCCAGCTGCGACTATTGGCGCTATTGCGCGATCGACGGCTTCCTCTGCTCCTGCTGCGGCGGCACGGTCAACAGCTGCCCGCCCGGCACGGAAATGTCGCCCATCACCTGGATCGGCACCTGCACCAACCCGGCGGACGGCCGTGCCTATATTATCAGCTATAATGATTGTTGCGGCGTGTCCTCCTGCGGCCAGTGCCTGTGCAACCGCAATGAAGGCGACCGGCCGCAGGTCCGGCCCCAGTCGAACAACGACTATAACTGGTGTCTGGGGACGGAAAGTAGCATCTACAATTGTTCGGTTGCGGCGATCGTCGGCACCGCGCTGGACCAGCCGAAATGAAGGCGGCCGTCGCACTCGCTCTGTTGATGAGCGCCGGCATGGCGCAGGCGGCGCCCGATGGCGCGACCATCTATAATCGCTGCGCCGCCTGCCATACCCGCACCGGTGCCGGCGTGCCGGGCGCCTATCCGCCGCTCGGCGCTGACTTCCGCGCGCTGGCAGCGAAGCCGGGCGGCCGCCGCTATCTGGCGCTGGCCGTTATCAAGGGGCTGAACGGTCCGATCAGCGTGGAGGGCAAGGCCTATCGCGGCATGATGCCGGCGCAGGGCGGGCTGGACGATGCCGGGATCGCCGCCGTACTTAACCATGTCGGCGGCACGATCGCCAGGACAGGGCCGGCCTTCAAGCCCTTCACCGATCAGGAAGTGGCCGGCTATCGGGCTGGGGCGAAGACGCTGGGCGCCGCCGACGTCGCGAAGCTTCATGAAGGGGCGGGCGGCAAATGAAGCTGGTCCCGCTCGCTCTGGCAGGCCTTGTCGCATTGTCCGCGACGCTGGCGGCCAAGGCCAGCGATCGGACGATACCGGGCGTTACCAATCCGGCCAGAGCGCATCAGGACTATATATTGAAATGCCAGGGGTGCCACCGACCGGACGGTAGCGGTGACGATCGCTCCAATCCGCCGATGCGTGGCGTCGTCGCCCGTTTTCTGACGGTGCCGGGCGGGCGGGCCTTTATCGGCCGGGTGCCGGGCGTCGCGACCGTCGATCTGGATGACGAACGCCTCGCCGACCTCGTCAACTGGACGCTGCACAGGTTCGACGCGGAGCATCTGCCGCGCGATTTTCAACCCTATTCGGCGGCGGAAATCGCGGCGCTGCGGCGCAATCCCATCCGTCTCGACCGCGTCGCCACAAGAACGCGGTTGGTGGAGGGCTTTTCTTCGAAAGAGGCGAAACAGACACAATAAAATAGGAGGGAAGAGACATGGGGAAAATCTCCACCAGGGTGCTGGCGCTCGGCGGCACGCTATTGACGGGACTGGCATGGATACATCCCGCGTCCGCGCAGGAAGCCTCTACAAGCGACATCGTCGTCACCGCCGCCAAGCGATCCGAAAATGTGCAATCCGTTCCCATTTCCGTTTCCGCCATCGGCGGCGACGCGCTGGCCAAGTCCCGCATCAGCAATGTCGACAGTCTGGTGACGAAGGTCGCCAATCTCCAGCTTACCTCTATCGTGGGCGACAATACGCCGATCTTCGCGCTGCGCGGCGTGTCGATGTCCGACTACAGCCTCAACCAGTCCAGCCCGGTCGCAACCTATTATGATGAGGTATATAAGGGCAATTTCGCCTTCCTGGGCGTCGCCATGTATGATCTGGAACGGGTCGAGGTGCTGCGCGGACCGCAGGGCACGCTTTATGGCAAGAACACCACCGGCGGCGCGGTGAACATCATCAGCCGCGAGGCGAAGCTAGGCGAAACCAGCGGATATGTGAACGCCGGCTATGGCAATTATAACCGCTATGAGGCGAACGGCGCGGTCAATGTACCGCTCGGCGAGAAAGCGGCGCTGCGCGTAGCGGGCACCTTCGCCCGCGCGGACGGCTGGTTCAAAAATGTCGAGCCGGGCATGCCGGACCTCGCCAGCACCCGCGAATATGCGTTTCGCGGCACGCTGAAGGCCGAGCCGGTCGAGGGGCTAACCTTCGTGCTGCGCGCCTCAACCAGTTTCCAGAATCCGCAAAATTACGGCATCTATGCCCAGCCCGAGGCGGACCATCGCCCCGGCCTGTCCCGCTGGGAGATCGCGTCCGACGTCGCCACCCGCCGCCGCGCCCGCACCACATCGGTGGCGCTGACCACCAATGTCGACCTGTCCGATGCGATCGCGCTGACCAGCATCACCTCCTATGACAAGGGCACGCTCTTCTTCCGCGAGGATACGGACGGCACGGCGACGAAGCTGCTGGAGATTCCCTATTATGACAGGGCGAACCAGTTTGCGCAGGATCTGCGCTTGACCAGCGATACCGGCGGACCGTTCGACTTCATCCTGGGCGTCTATTTCAACCGGGAGAAAGTCTTCAACCGCACCGCCTTTGAAATCGCGACCGATGTGGACGTGAATGATGACGGCACGATCGATGCGCAGGATTGCGCCGACGGCCTGCCGCTGGCCTGCAAGGTGCAGAACCAGTTCAGCCAGGTGAAGAAGAGCGTCGCCATCTACTCCGACCTCAAATACAAGATCGGGGAGGCGTTGACGCTGCGCGGCGGCCTTCGCTACACGCATGATACGGGCCGTCAGAACGGCTTCATCTCGCAGGCGCTGGGCGTGGACGACAGCGTCGTCGCGACCCTGATCCCGCTATCCAACCTGCGCTTCAGCAAGGATAATTTTTCCGGCAAGATCGGCCTCGATTACAAGCTGGCCGACGGCAATCTCCTCTATGCCAGTGTCAGCCGCGGCTATCGCGCGCCCAGCTTCAATGCCCAGGCCTTCTTCGATCCGTCCGAACTGTCGGTGGCGAAGGCGGAGCAAGTGACATCCTATGAAGTCGGCGCGAAAACGCAGTTCTGGGATCGCCGCGTCACGCTGAACGTCGCCGGCTTTTATTATGACTACAAGAACCAGCAGTTCATCAATGTCGACCCGGCCAGCGCCGCCCAGACGCTGCTCAATATACCCAAGTCGCGCATCTATGGCGGAGAAGCGGAACTGACCATCCGAGCCGCCGACATGCTCACGCTGCGCGCGGGCATGGGCGTGCTATCGGCCAAGATAAAGCAGGGCACCGTCAGCGGCGTCGATGTATCCGACAATCGCCTGTCCAACGCGCCTAGCCTGACGGTCAATGGCGGGATCGACTGGACGGTCGCGCAGGGCGGCTTCGGCAGCCTCTCCTTCCATCCCGAAGTCGCCTATCAGTCGAGCCAATATTTCGAAGTGCTCAACATCCCCCGCCTGAAACAGAAGGGCTATGCGCTGCTCAGCGGCCATCTCGACTGGGAAAGCGCGGACGAGCGGTTCAACGTTTCGCTCTGGGCAAGGAATCTTACGAAGAAATTCTACTTCACTTCGCGGGTTGATCTGCTCGCGGGCTTCGGTTTCGACTATAATCATATCGGCAATCCGCGCACCTATGGCGTGACGGTCGGCGCAAAATTCTGAAAAAAGGCGCAAGGAGAGGAACATGGCGGAATATAAGCTGCTGATCGGCGGCGAACTGATCGATGGCGACCTCCAGATGGAGGTCGTCAATCCAGCGACCGGCGCGCCTTTCGTCACCGTGGCGCGCGCCTCGCCCGCTCAGGCGGATCAGGCGATCACCGCCGCCAAGGCAGGCCAGCCGGGCTGGGCGGCCGTGCCCTATGCGGATCGGCAGGGCAAGCTGGTGGCGCTGGCCGACGCCATCGCCGCCAACGCCCATGACCTCGCCCGATTGCTGACGCTGGAGCAGGGCAAGCCGCTGCCCGAGGCGCAAGGGGAAGTCGCCTGGACTGAGGGGTTCCTGCGCCATTATGCCACGCTGGAGCTGCCCGACCGGATCATTCAGGACGACGAAGCCGGCTATATCGGGGTTAAGCACAAGCCGCTGGGCGTCGTCGTCGGCATCATCGCCTGGAACTTTCCGCTGCTGGTCGCCTGCTGGAAGATCGGGCCGGCGGTGCTGGCGGGCAATGCGATCGTGCTGAAGCCTGCGCCCACCACGCCCGTCACGGCACTGGCGCTGGGTGCGCTTTGCCGCGACATCTTCCCGGCCGGCGTCGTCAACATTATCACCGATGCGAACGATCTCGGCCCGCAACTGACCGCCCATCCCGACGTCGCCAAGATCGGCTTCACCGGATCGACCGCGACCGGCAAGCGCATCGCCGCCGGCAGCGCCGATGGGCTTAAGCGCGTGACGCTGGAACTGGGCGGAAACGACCCGGCGATCGTGCTGGAGGATGTCGATGTGCGCGAAACGGCGAAAGCCATTTTCGGCAACGCCTTCCTCAATGCCGGGCAGGTCTGCCTCGCGGTCAAGCGCGCCTATGTCCATGCCGACATTTACGACGCCATGTGCGCGGAACTGGCGGCGCTGGCGCAAGCGGCGATCGTCGGCGACGGGCTGGAGCAGGGGACGCAAATCGGCCCGATCCAGAACGCGGCCCAATATGAGAAGGTGAAGGGCTTCCTCGATGCCGCACGGGCCGACGGTACGATCGTCGCGGGCGGGCAGGCGATGGAGCGTGCCGGCTATTTCATCGCGCCGACCATCGTGCGCGACGTGACCGACGGCATGAAGATCGTCGATGAAGAACAGTTCGGCCCCATCCTTCCGCTCATCCGGTTCGACGATGTGGAGGATGTGATCGCCCGCGCCAATGCGTCCGACTATGGGCTGGGCGGGTCGGTCTGGTCCGCGGATGTGGAACGCGCCGCCGCCATCGCCGCACGGATCGAAAGCGGGCAGGTGTGGGTCAACCAGCATATCGCCATCGGTCCGCACATCCCGATGGCAGGCTTCAAGAATAGCGGCCTTGGCGTCGAACAGGCCGAAGAGGGGCTTGCCGAATATACCCAGCTGCAAGTCATCAACATCAAGCGATGAGCGCGTTGTCGATCGCGGGGGGCGCCACCGACGTTCCGCTGCTGGAAACCACCATCGGTCAGGCGCTGCTGAATGTCGTGGCGGACCATCGCGACGGGCTGGCGCTGGTGTCGCGGCATCAGGCGATCCGCTGGACCTGGGCGCAATTGCTGGCGCAGGTCGATGCCGTCGCTACCGGCCTGCTGGATCTGGGTGTCGGGAAGGGCGACCGGGTCGGCATCTGGGCGCCCAATTGCGCGGAATGGACGGTGATCCAGTTTGCGACGGCACGGATCGGCGCTGTCCTCGTCAACATCAACCCGGCCTATCGCACCAGTGAAGTCGATTATGCGTTGAACAAGGTCGGATGCAGCTTGCTGGTTACGGCGCCGCGCTTCAAGAGCAGCGACTATGTCGCCATGTTGCGGGAAATCGGGCCGGACCGGCTGCCCGCGCTGCGCCATGTGGTCGTGCTGGGTGATGAACGGCATGACGGCTGGCTGAACTGGACCGACCTGCTGGTGCAGGCCGATCCCGACCGCCTGACCGCGATCGAAGCGACACTCGACCGCAACGACGCGATCAACATCCAGTTCACCAGCGGCACCACCGGCCAGCCCAAGGGCGCGACGCTCACGCACCGCAACGTGCTCAACAACGGCTATTTCTCGGCCCGCACGATGCGCCTCACCGCCGCCGACCGGCTCTGTATTCCGGTACCGCTTTATCATTGTTTCGGCATGGTGCTGGGCAATATGGCGGCGCTGACCAGTGGCGCGGCGATGGTCTATCCCGGCGAAGCCTATGATCCCCGGCTGGTGCTGGACACGGTGCAGGGGGAAGGCTGCACCATGCTGCACGGTGTGCCGACCATGTTCATCACCATATTGAACCAGCCCGACCTCGACGCCTTCGACATATCGACCCTGCGCACCGGCATAATGGCGGGATCGCCATGCCCGGAAACGGTGATGCGGCAGGTGATGGACCGGCTGAATCTGAGGCAGATCACCATCGGTTACGGCATGACCGAAACCAGCCCGCTCACCACCCAGACCGCCACCGACGACCCGCTGGAGGAACGGGTGACGACGGTCGGCCGCGTCCACCCCCATGCGGAGGCGAAGGTCGTCGGTCCCGATGGTGCGATCCTCCCGATCGGCCAGCAGGGCGAATATTGCTCGCGCGGCTATGCCGTGATGCTTGGATACTGGAACGATCCCGATCGCACGGCGGAAGCGATCGATGCAGAAGGCTGGATGCATTCAGGCGACCTGGCGACGATGGATTCGCGCGGCTATGTTCGCATCACCGGACGGATCAAGGACATGATCATCCGTGGCGGCGAAAATATCTATCCCCGCGAGATAGAGGAATATCTGCTCGGCCACCCCGCCGTCGCCGACGCACAGGTCTTCGGCGTCGCAGACGAGAAGTTCGGTGAAGCGGTGTGTGCTTGGATCATTTCCAGGCCGGGCGCGTGCCTGACGGAACAGGATATTCTCGATCATTGTCAAGGACGCATCGCTCATTTCAAGATTCCGCGTTATGTGCGTATCGTCCAACGGTTCGAGATGACGGTGACGGGGAAGGCGCAGAAGTTCGAGATGCGGGCGATCATGGAACGGGAATTGGGCCTTGCCATCTGACACCAGCGACCCGCAGGCTTATTTCCGGCGAATGGACGATGGGCAATTCATGCCGACGCACCATGTCGGTGGCGCCTGGAACGTCACCGAACAGCATGTCGCTCCGGCGATTGGCTTGCTTGCCCATGCGGTCGAGGCTGATCATGCGGCGCGACGGACGGACCGGCTTCAGGTCGCGCGCCTGTCCTACGACATTTGGGGCACGATCCCGATGGACGCGGTCAGTGTCGAGATCACGGTGTTGCGACCGGGGCGGACTATCGAGCTGGTGGAAGCCCGGCTCTGCCATGACGGTCGCCCGGCGATCGTCCTGCGCGCCTGGCTGACGCAGGCATATGACAGCGCGACTATCGCTGCTGACAATTTTCCGACCCTGCCCTTACCCGAAACGCTGTCCGCCTGGACCCCATCCAGCCTCTGGGCTGGCGGCTTCATCGCCAGTGTCGAGGTCAGGCGCGAGCAGGAACGGCCAGGCCGCGCCCGTTGCTGGGTGCGATCGCAGCTGGCATTGATCGATGGGGAGCCGGTGTCGGCGACGGCCAGGATCATGGGCTTGATCGATATCGCCAACGGCCTCACCCCGATCGCGTCGCCGGCCGACGTCGCCTTCCCCAATCTTGACCTCACCGCCCATTTCTTCCGTTCTCCCATAGGGGAGTGGGTTGGCTTCGATATTTCCGTTTCGAGCGGTCCGACGGGCGTGGGCCTCACCCACAGCATCCTTCACGACGAAAGCGGCCCCCTTGGCACGCTGTCGCAATGCCTGACAGTGCGTCCCGCATTGAAGGCCCACGGCCGGGAATAAATGTTGCAGCGACCTGCGGTGGCGAGAAAGACCGCCGGTGTCTGGACGAATGATTTTTGCGACCACGGCGCCGATAGTGATGGCTTCCTATTTTTTGATATAAGAAATTGATAATATGTAATATTATTCCGATCTATATGTCGTTCGGACTGCAAAACGGCCGTTCGATCAAAGATTTCTAATGCTTCTGGCAGCAATGCTTGTGAGACATATCTCTACTTTATAAATAGATAAACCGGCATTGTTGTGTGTCGGAAGGATGATGATGAGCCTGTTCCGGTTCTGGAGCCAAAGGTGGAATCGATTGCGGGAGGTGGCGCGGCAGGAGTTTCTGCGTGAACCTTACATCATATTGTTCGAGCATGGCTCGGAGAAGGCATCGGTGGCAGTTCGCGAAACGGCTCATGGTCGCTGAAATGCTGACCCGGCGGGACTTTGTCGGCGCCAGTGCCGTATCCTGCCTGCTTCTGGCTGGTTGCGCTGCCGGCAAGGGTGGTCGCCCGGTCCTGCGAGTATCCGTCACCGGCAAGGGCGAGGGGGATACGCGGTTGCTGTTCAAGGCAGCCGGCATCAGGCCGGAAGGCTTTGACCTTGCCTATAGTGAGTTCCAGTCCGGTCATCTGGTCGTCGAAGCGTTGAACGGCGGGTCGCTCGACTATGGCGGCATGAGCGAAATTCCGCCGATCTTCGCGGCGGCGTCGACCATCCAGAGCTTCCGCCAGATCGCCGTGGCCCATGGCGACGTCAACAATCAGGTCGTGTTGGTTCCCAGGGGATCGAAGGCGACATCCATTGCTCACCTCAAGGGCAAGCGCGTCGGCTATGTGCGCGCCACCACGTCTCAATATTTCCTGATCCGGATGTTGGAAGAGGTGGGTCTGACCTGGGACGACATCAAGCCGGTTGCCATGGGCGTTTCGGACGGCGCTGCGGCTTTTTCCCAGGGGGCGTTGGATGGCTGGGCGATCTATGGTTTTCCGATCCAGCGCGCCATCGCGACCGAGGGAGCGCGCATCCTGAAGACGGCCTATGGCATATTGTCTGGCAATTATCTGGTGTCGGCTCATGTCGATGCGCTGGCCGACCCGGAAAAGACGAAGATCATCCGCGAATATCTCTCCTTGGTTCAGAAGGCCTATGGCTGGGCCGCAGCTAATCAGGATCAATGGGCGGGCATCATCGCTCAGGATATCGGGGTGCCGCGCGATTATGTGCTGGACCAGTTCAAGCGCAAGAGCGCCAGTTATGAACTGCGACCAGTGACCGATCAGGCCGTCGCCTCGCAACAGCAGGTCGCCGACCTATTCTTTCAGCAAAAACTCCTTCCCAGGGCGGTGGATGTTCGTCCGCTCTGGGATGCCCGTTTCAACGACGCCATTCCGAAGAGAGTCTGACATCATGGCAAGCCAGGCAATTGTCCCAGATCAGGAAACCTATCCTGCCAGCGCACTGGCGTTGAGCGCCGAACAACTCGACCGGCTGACAAGGCAGCTGGCAGGGACGGTCGAGCAATATGACCGCAGCGCCGAATTCCCCCGTGCCAATTTCGATATGCTGGCGAAGGAGGGGCTGATCGGCCTTACCGTTTCGCGCGAGCTTGGCGGCCGGGCAGCGTCGCTTTCCGAGGCGATCCGTGTACTGGGCGCGGTGGCGAAGGGGGAGCCGTCGACTGCGCTGATCCTCTTCATGACCTATCACTGATAGGTGCATTTTCTAGCTTAGGGTCAGGACCCATTGATGTGAGAGGCGCGCTGTGATTCAGGCTCTGTAAGGAGAACGGCCGCCCGATCAGTTTCTTTATGTGCGAGCTAGGTCAGCAATTATATCGGTGCTGCCGACCTGCTCGACGAGCTTGCCAAAGCGCAATGGCTGCTGGCGGATCGTGGTTATGATGCCGACTGGTTCCGCGAAGCCTTGCAGGAAAAGGGCATCACCCCCCTGCATCCCGGGCCGAAAGTCCCGGAATAAGGCCGTCAAATACGACAAGCGCCGCTACAAACGGCGCAACCGCATCGAGATCATGTTCGGTCGTCTCAAAGACTGGCGCCGCGTCGCGACCCGCTATGACCGACGCCCAACAGCCCTCTTCTCCGCTATCGCACTCGCCGCAACCGTCATCTTCTGGCTCTGATCAGCGTGTCCTGACCCTAGGCAAAAGGGCAGGGGCCGGCCTTAGCAGAAGTGGACAATGTCCTTTGCCGCCCTTCCGCCCGTTAACGGCGGGAGCCTATAAGACGCCTGTAACCGGCCGGGCCGGTTGATCGAAAGGACAGGTCATGGGAAATATCGTCGGGGCGGGCCTGCTGGCGCACGCGCCCACCATCATCCTGTTCGACGCGCACTGGTTCACGACAGTTGAATTCTGCGTCACCGCGCAGCACAGGCGAACAGGGCTATACGCATACGACGAATTGCCGCGCGGTATGTGCTAGGTGCCTATGATCTGCCCGGAAATCCCGAACTTGCCCGGCTGATCGCGGAGGAAGCGACAGCCGCGGGCGTGCGCACCAGCGCGGTGGAAGATCCCTATCTGCCCATCCATTATCCGACCGTGAACATCGCCCATTTTCTGAACCGGGGGAAGGAATGGCTGTCGGTTAGCTGCGCCCAGACCGGAGAAACGGACGATTTTCTGCGCGTAGAAAGGGGGGTGGGAAGGGCCGTCGCGCGGTCTGGTCGTCGCGTCGTCCTGATCGCCAGCGGCTCGATGAGCCATCGTTTCTGGCCGCTTCGCAGCTGGCCGATCATGAGGCGTCTGACCTCATCACATCAGCCGCCCGGAAGCGCGAGAGGCGGATCTGGAGCGGCTGGAATGGTTCAGGCAGGGCAATCATGCCGCCGTCATCGAAACCATGCCGGAATTTCTGAAACATGTGCCCGAAGCCCGTTTCGGCCATTATCTGATGATGGCAAGGGCGCTGGGCGGGTGCGACTGGGCGGCCAAAGGCCGACTCTACAGCGACTATGAGAATGCCACGGGCACAAGCCAAGTTCATGTATGGTCCGACATAACATGATGGATTGCTTCGGTTTGTAATGATCTGATCCTAGTTCAAGCGTGGCGGAGCATCGAGTTGCTGCGCCACGCTTATGTGAATGCCTGCTACCCGCCGCACTTAGGGTGACGGACTTTGGCCGCGACCACTGCCGGTCGGAGGGATATGCCACCAGGCGCGTTTTACTGGCGGCCGTTCGCCCTGCACCGCCCGAATGATCGCTGTGCTGTCCTACAACAGTTTGCCCTATGGCGCGGCGTGCCACGACCCCGGCGTTGCACGATATGAGGAACGATACCGCAGTCGCGTGATCGGCAATCTCCAGCGCTGCGAAGGCCTTCGGATTTTACCTCCGTTTTTTAGGAGCGCTACCTCGTTCTTGCTTCCTGAGATAGCTCAGTGGTTAAGGCTTAGTGCGCCGTACCAAGGGCTGGTCATCCGCGTGGTCTGGCGCTCATTCTCCTCACCCTGATCCTGACGTCAGGGGCCATTGGCGGCGTGAGTTGAGACCGCTCCTGGATGCTGGCGGCCCGTTTACCTATTCCGCTTGGCCAAGAACCTATTCAAGCGAAAAGCCGAGGTCGCGGGAATGGAGGATGAAGGCCCGCAGACGAAATTCCGCCTGCGCAAATCCCGACAATCGCTCGACCTCGGCACAAATATGGGTGGCAGGCCGGTCTTTGAAAAGCAGATCTCCGCGATTTTCATGCCCGTCGCAAGGGACGAACCTTTGTGTTTTTGGCAGACGATGCGTGCACACCGCCTGCCAGGAAGACCTGTCGCTGTTGCTGATTTATGGCAGTTTCGTCAGAGCCAGCGGACTTGACCGGTCGCCAGCTCATAAACAGCGCCGACAACCTTTAACTCGCCACGCTCCTGCGGCTCGATAAGCATGGGTTCAGAGAATTTCTGGAGCCGTTCGACCATCCGCCGCACATTTTCCTCGACCGCCGCGTCGACCAGTTGCGCCTCACCGACATTGCGCTGCGCCGCCAGAACCGCCGGAACAATAGGCTCGATCATGCGGGCAATGCTCCCGGGGAACCGCGCGTCCTTCGTCACAACATCGGCCGCTGCGGCGACGGCTCCGCACTTCTCATGCCCCAGAACCACGATCAGCGGCACCTTCAGCACGGCGACCGAATATTCGATTGATCCCATGCCGGCGGTATCTACATTGTTCCCGGCCGTGCGGACGATGAATAGTTCGCCAAGGCCGGCTCCGAACAATTGCTCCGGACCTACGCGGGAGTCCGAGCAGCCCACCAAAGTGGCGAACGGCTGCTGCCCCTCGGCGAGAGCAAGTCGCCGCTCGCGCGACAGATCGGACGTTAACGGCTGGTCAGCCACGAAGGCGTTGTTGCCGCTGACCAGCAGTTGCAAGGCTTCGTCCGGGGTCGGCTGGTTGGCAAGTGCGTTGACAGATGTCGCCACCGATATTCTCCTTTTTAACGGTCGCAAAGAAGTTGGGTATCGTTGATCAAAAACGCATAGCTCTTTTGTGACGTTTCGTGTCCGCGCTGCATAAAATGCGGCGTGGCTTGCAAGCCGGCCCACTGATCCACGGACAAGCTTCCCGCCAAATGGTTTTCAAAGCTATCAGCTACGGATAGGTGAGCGGGAACACACACCGCATGACTTCAAGGGAACGCAGATTGACCTGAGTGGTCGATTTTTTGCGCGTTTGCCTGCGCGATACGTCGCGGCGATCTCTCCGACAACTCATGCGACATGCGCATGGGCATGTCCGATAATTGCATTGGATAATGCGCTTGGCCGTCGCTTATCGGCCGCTTGATCGACGATTTGGCGTTCTTGCGAAGAGCAACAGCGAAGAAGAGCAAATGCACATTCCATCGTTTATTCACCGTCGGCATCTTATTGATCCTGTCACGGCATTACGTCCGTTGGCCATGCTGCATAGGGTCTTCTCAGCCTTACCCAGATGTCAGGCCATGCAACGCGGGGTTAGCGTGCAGTCCGCCTTGGCTGAAGCTGATGCGATCACTTCAGGTCGATTTACGTCCACTTTTGGGTTGTTCGCTGTCGAGCATGTCTAAAAAACAGGCTTTCGCTGCCGCTCTGTACCTTTCGGCCGTCCTGTCGATGCCCGCCGCCGCACAGACGGCGGACGAGGTTTCGCAACTCAGACGGATGGTCGAGGACCAGCGCACCCACATTTCCGATCTAGAAGCACGGCTGGCCGTGATGGAACGGATGATGGCGGCCACACACCCGCGCGAGCCGCTCGCAGCCTCCGCCCAGCCATTGCATCTTCCTGAGACGGCGCCGACCGACATGGCGCGCGCGCGCAATCAGCCCTCACCGCTGGGCCGACCTCTGCCATCGGATGTCCACCCAATTCCGCTGGACGAACGGCTCGCACAGATCGAGGCCGCGCAGAAGGATATGGTGCACGTCAACTGGTCCAAGGGAACGCCAGAGTTTTCCAGCAGCGACGGCAATCTGACGTTCCGCCCCCGTGGACGCATCCTGATCGACCTAGGGAACACCAGTGGCTCCAGCGATTCCAGCCGCAACATCACGGCGACGCAGGCGCGTTCGCTGCGCCTCGGCATGGAGGGGTCCATCGGCAGGCACCTGTCCTATGTGCTGGAAGGGGACTTTGCGGACAATGCCGTTTCCATCAAATCCGCCTATATGGCCTGGACGGCCAGATTGCTGGGGCAACAGGCCGAATTCGCGCTGGGCAACCGTCTGAACGACCGCAGCCTTGACGGGTCGAGCGGCACCATCTCTGTGCCCTTCATCGAGCGCAATGTCGTGGGGCAAGGCATCATTCCGGTGCGCGGATTTTTCGGACTCGGCGTCGCGGCGCGCGTATATGGCCGTAACTGGCATGTCGGGGTCCAGTTGTCCGGCGACGATATCACAAACCCGGAAACGGCCAGCGACGGCGTGACACTGGCCGGACGCATGCACTGGAACCCGGTCAAAACCGACGACCTGATACTCCATCTGGGTGTCTGGGGTTTCTACGAGCATATCGCGGGCGACGTCACGCGGCCAACGCGCGCTATCGCTATCGGCGGCTTCTTCAACGACCGTTTGCGGGTCACGCCCGGTACATTCGCCGATCCGAACAAAGGGACCGGATACGGGTTCGAGGCAGGCCTGTTTAATCGTTCACTATGGGCTTATGGTGAATTCGGAAACAGGCGTTTGATGAGCGAGACGGCTGTTTCGACCAAGCAGTCTGCCTGGGCCGTGGCGGCGGGATGGTTCCTGACGGGCGAAACCACCCCCTATCTGGCGCGAGGCGGGATATGGAGCAGGCCAAATGTAATCGATCCGCTTACCGGCGGCGGCAGCGGTGCGTTCGAGATCGCCGTGCGATACGAAACCATCGATTATAGCGACAATCCGACTGGCGGAAGAGGCGCAGCCTCGACTCTAGGCCTTAACTGGTATCTGAACAACTTCGTCCGGCTACAATTGAACGCCATAGAATGGTCGGTGCACAACCCCAGCGGCATGATCATGGGAACCGACCATGGCCGAACGGTGGTGACGCGCGCGCAGATATCGTTCTGAGCGGCATCGCCTGCGGTTTATGATCGGCTCCAGACCGGAACGCGCATAAGGCGGATTCCCGAAATTGGCCTTCCATTCATGCCTGCTAGACATGATCAGTTGGATAAAATAGCACTATACATGCGGTCAATGGAATAATTTCTCAAATATGATCCGCTTATGGTATCGAGTGGCCGACCCTCACGCGATATTCCGGTGCCTTCATGCTGACGATCAATTGTGAACTGCTCGACCTTCGCGCCCTTGTCGCCGTGTCGGACGGGCGCAGCTTTCATCGGGCGGCGCAGCAGCTCAACCTTTCGCAACCCGCGCTGAGCCGGCGGATACAGAAGCTTGAAAATGCGGTGGGAACCCTGCTGATCGAGCGGACGACGCGTACCGTCCGGCTGACACCGTCGGGACAGGAGGTTATTCCGCTCATTCGCCGGATGCTCGACGAAATCGATGGGTCGCTGGTGGGGCTGATGGCGCAGGGCGAGCGTCAGGCCGGGCGCATAACCATGGCCAGCGTGCCCAGCGCGACGGTGCGTTTCCTGCCGCAGGTGCTCCAGCAATTCGGGGAGGATTATCGCAACACTCGCGTCCGTATCCTCGACCTGTCCGCGACCGAATGTGCGGAGGCGGTGCGGACGGGGGAAGCGGAATTCGGCCTGTCGCTGCCCGTTTCCGTCGATTCCGATTTGTCCTACACCCCGCTGCATGAAGATCCCTATGGCCTGATCTGCCGCAAGGACGATCCTTTGGCGACGAAGCCGGATGTGGCATGGGCCGACCTGATCGGCATGCGGCTCGTCACCGTCCACCGGGCCAGCGGCAATCGCACGACGCTTGAAGCGGGCCTTGCCGCGCAGGGCATCAATCTGACATGGTTTTATGAAGTCACGCGGCTGACGTCTGCTCTGGCGCTGGTCGATGCTGGCCTTGGACCGTCGATCCTGCCGCGTCTCGCCTGCGAAGGGCCGGAAGCGCGCGATCTGGTCTGGCGGCCGCTGGGAGAACCGGTGATCGCGCGCACGATCGGCCTGCTCAAACGGCCTGCTGCGCCCCTGTCGCCCGCCGCGTCGCGGCTCGTCAATCTGCTGACGGCGGCGTGGACTGCGGCCTGACCAGCCGGATCGCCGCGCCGTCCCATCGGGCGACCAGCAGCGACGCGCTGATATTCGCAAGCCCGCTGGTCAGCGCCCGCATGGTCGACAGGATGCGATCGACTGCGATCAGCATCGCCGCTGCGCCCACCGGTATGTCGGGCAGCAGCGACAGGGTCAGAAGCAGGGCGGAAAAGCCGCTCCCCGTCACGCCCGCCGCCGTTTTCGATGTTGCCAGCATGACGATCAGGTACAGTGCAAGCCGGTCCGGCGGCATCGCTATGTCGAGCGCTTCGGACAGGAACAGCGTCGCCACCACCAGATAGATCGCCGTCCCCGCCAAATTGAGCGTGTAGCCTAGCGGCACGACCAACCCCACCACCGCAGGGCTGGCCCCCAGCGTTTCCAGCTTCGTCATCAGCCGGGGCAATACGACCTCGCTGGATGACGTGCCCACCACGATCAGCAGTTCATCGCGAAAGTAGCGTAGCAGCCGTAAGGGCGACAGGCCTGTCACCGCGCGGACAACGATCAGAAGCACGCATATTACGGTCAGGCAGGCCAGCGCCAGCGTAGCCACGAGCATACCCAGCGATC
Organism: Sphingobium lactosutens; assembly: GCF_013393185.1. Classification (GTDB taxonomy): domain Bacteria; phylum Pseudomonadota; class Alphaproteobacteria; order Sphingomonadales; family Sphingomonadaceae; genus Sphingobium; species Sphingobium lactosutens_A. The sequence continues at coordinate 105,288 of NZ_QJQX01000084.1, forward strand.
CGATAAAGCCGATGCCATAGGTGCCGACCGTATAGGCGATAGCACCAAAGGCTCCGACGGGTGCGATCCGCACGAGAAAGCCGAAAATGGCGAACTGCAATTGCGTCAGCGCCCGCAGTCCTTTGGCGATCGGTTCGCCCGCCGGCCCGATGCGGACCAGCCCGAAGCCGACCAGTCCCGCGATAAACAGCACCGGCAGCACGTCTCCGGCGGTGAAGGCGGAGAAGAAGGTTTCCGGCACCATCCGCAGCAGGAATTCGCCCGGACCGTTGATGGGGGCGGCGGCCAGTTGTCGGTGCAGGTCGAGGTTCACGGGAACCGGCGGCAGGCTCAATCCCGCGCCGGGCCGCATCAGGCTGGCGACGGTCGTGCCGGCCAGCAGGGCGATGATCGTTATCGCCAAAAAGATGATCAATGCACGGGCGATGGTCGATCCTGTGCGCAGCGCCCCCCCATGCAGCACGATGCCGTCGACGATGGTGCAGAACAGGATCGGCGGCACCATCATGCGCATCGTCTTGATGAAGGCGATGCCCAGCGGACCAAGCCCGACGCCGACCGCAGGCCAGACATGGCCTACGATCGTACCGGCGACGATGCCCAGGATCATCTGGACATAGAGCTGACGAAGCACCCTGTTCTCCCGATTTATGCGCAATGTACATTAACTGCCCCGGTCATTGCATTTGATAAATTTATCGCCAGCCGCTTCTATCGTCAAACGAATGTCGCGTCGCGGATCAGTTTGCATCCACCGACACAAGGATCGCCCATAGAGGCATGCGCAAGGGAGCGGAACGGCAATGCAACGGCCATCGAACAATTTTTCATGACGGCCCTGCGATCGTTCCGCTTGCGGCGGCGCATGGGATCGGCGCTGGCCCTGTTGGCCGCGCCCCTGCTCTTCGGGTGCCAGACCCTATCCATTACGCCCGCCCCGAAGGTGACGTCCTCCGCTGAACTGCATGTCTTCACATCAGGCGGGTTCAACATCGCGTTCGACGCGTTGGCAAAGCAATATACGGCTGAAACCGGCACGCGCATCGTCACGGGACATGGCCCCTCCATGGGAGACACGCCCCAGGCCATTCCTGCGCGCCTTGCACGGCATGAAGATGCCGATGTCGTGATCCTTGCGCGCTCCGCGCTCGACCGTCTTGCGGCCGAGGGCAAGGTGACACCCGGCACGCAGGTCGACCTGGGCCTCTCGAAGATCGCGGTCGCGATCAAGGCAGGCGCGCCCATTCCCGACATTTCGACGCCGCAGGCTCTGCGCGCCACCTTGATCGCTGCGAAATCGGTTGCGTGGTCGGACAGTGCGAGCGGCGTCTACATCCAGACAACGATGCTCGATAAACTGGGCGTCGCCGATCAGGTCCGCCCCAAGGGCCGCATGATTCCCGCCACGCCCGTCGGCGAGATCGTCGCCAGCGGGCAGGCCGAAATCGGTTTCCAGCAATTGTCGGAACTGAAACCCGTCAAGGGGATCCGCATTATCGGCCTGCTTCCCGACTCCCTTCAGAAGGTCACGGCCTTCTCCGGCGGCATCGTCGCCTATTCCTCCAGACAGCAGCCGGCTCGCGCCCTGCTGGACTATCTTTCCTCCTCCAAGGCCGATGCCGTCATCCGTGAAAGCGGGCTGGAACCGGCATCACGAAAGGCGAAACCATGACTGCGCAAACGACCCTGACTGGCGGCGACATCGCCGAAGTCACGGCGGAAAAAAAGACATCCGCCTTCAAGTCCATCTTCATCGTCGCCAGCGGTAACTTTCTGGAGATGTTCGATTTCATGGTGTTCGGCTATTACGCCACCTATATTTCGAAGGCTTTCTTCCCCACCGGCAGCGAATTCGCGTCGCTTCTGCTGACCTTGATGACCTTTGGCGCGGGCTTCCTGATGCGGCCGGTCGGCGCGTTGGTGCTGGGCGCTTATGTGGATCATCATGGTCGCCGCAAGGGGCTGTTACTGGTTCTAGGCCTAATGGCGCTCGGCACGCTGGCCATCGCCATCACGCCCACCTATGAGCAGATCGGCCTTGCCGCGCCGCTGATCATTCTGGCCGGACGTCTCGTTCAGGGTCTGTCGGCAGGGGTCGAGGTCGGCGGCGTATCCGTCTACCTCAACGAAATCGCGCCGCCGCACCGCAAGGGTTTCTTCACCTCGTGGCAGTCCGCCAGCCAGCAGGCGGCGGTGGTGTTCGCCGCGCTGATCGGTCTGATCGTGTCGACCAGCCTGTCGCCCGAAACGATGCAGGCTTGGGGCTGGCGCATCCCCTTCATCATCGGCTGCGTGATGATCCCCTTCCTGTTCATCATCCGCCGCCATGTCGAGGAAACCGAAGCCTTCCTCAACCGCAAGGAACATCCCAAGATCGGCCAGATCATGCGGATCATCGGCAATAACTGGGGCATCGTCCTTCAAGGCGCTCTGATGGCGGTGATGACGACTGTCTTCTTCTACATGATCACCGCCTACACGCCCACTTTTGGCAGCAAGGTGCTGAACCTGGGTGCGGGCGACGCGCTTTTCGTCACCGCCTGCGTCGGCCTCACCAACTTCATCCTGCTCCCGGTAATGGGGGCGCTGTCGGACAAGGTCGGTCGTCGTCCGCTGCTGATCACCGCAACCGTGCTGGGTGCGGTGCTGGCCTATCCGCTGATGAGCTGGCTGGTGGCCGATCCGAGCTTCGGCAAGCTGCTGGCCGTCGAACTGCTGCTGGCCGCCATCTACGCCACCTATAACGGCGCCTTCATCGTCTATCTGACTGAGATCATTCCGGGCCATGTCCGCACGGTCGGCTTCAGCCTGGCCTACAGCATGGCAACGGCGATCTTCGGTGGTTTCACCCCTGCGATCAGCACCGCGCTGATCGGCGTGACGGGGGACAAGGCGATCCCCGGCGCATGGTGCGCCGCCGCCGCCCTCATTTCCCTGCTCGCGCTGCTGATCGGCAGCCGTATCAACCGCCACGCGGGGGATCAGGCCTAAACACTCACTGACTTTTTAATACCAACGATAAAAAATCCGGGAGAATTTGAGATGCACACCAAACTGAAAAGCCTGTTCGCGCAAGGGGCAGCGCTGATGCCGATGGCATTGGCGCTGGCGATCACGACGCCGGTCATGGCGCAGGATGCGGCCGCACCAGTTGCGGAAACGCCTGCACCAGATACCAGTGCGCCGCTCGCCCAAGACGCAGCCGCGGTCGACGATGCCTCCATCGTCGTCACCGGCAGCCGCGTCGCCAATGGTTTTAAGACGCCGACCCCGGTGACGATGGCCAGTTCCGAGCAATTGCGCGTGGCGGCCCCCACCAACCTGGCGGACGGCCTGAACCAGTTGCCCGCCTTCAACGGCAGCACCAAAACGTCCAGCCCGTCAACGACCAACAGCCGCGGCGGCAGCAGTGGCCAGAACCTGCTCAACCTGCGTGGCCTTGGCGCGCAGCGCACGCTGATCCTCCTCGACGGCCGTCGCTTGCCGGCTACCAACAGCGGCGGCTCGGTCGACATCAACATCATTCCGCAGGGGCTGGTCAGCCGGGTCGACGTCGTCACCGGCGGCGCGTCGGCGGCCTATGGCTCAGACGCGGTGGCGGGTGTGGTCAACTTCGTGCTCGACACCAAATTCAAAGGCTTCAAGGCCGAGGCGCTGACTGGCATTTCGACGCATGGCGACCTGCCTTCCCTCGGTGGATCGCTGGCCTATGGCACGTCCGGCGCCGACGACCGGCTGCGTTTCGTCGCGGGCGTGGATTATTTCTACCAGAAGGGGTTACGCGCCGATCAGAAGACTGGTCGTGACTGGTTCGACGACAATGCGGGCCAGATCGTGAACCCGGTGGCGGGCGCGCGTCCGCTCAACCTCATCATCCCCTCGATCCGCAGTTCGATCGGCACCTATGGCGGCCTGATCAGTTCGGGTCCGCTCAAGGGCACACAGTTCCTTGCGGGTGGCGTATCCGCACCCTTCAACTATGGCACGGTGACGGGCACGGCCTTCCAGAGCGGGGGCGACGGCGCGCGCGCTAATATCGGCCTGCAACCCACGCAGGAGCGCTATAACGGTTTCGCCCGCGCCGAATTCGACCTGTCGTCGGCGGCGACTTTCTTCGTCGAAGGGTTGTATGCCCGTAGCCACACCAATCAGGGGGCGTTCGTCAGTCAGAACGTAGGGTCGAACGCAGCCTACACCATCTATCGCGACAATGCCTATCTGCCCGCCGACATCCTCGCTCGCATGATTGCGGCCAATGTCCAGTCGTTTCAGCTTGGCCGTTTCGAAAAAGAATTGCCGCTGGTGGAGAATGAATCGACAATCGACGTCTATCATGGTTCGGTCGGCGTGCGGGGCGAACTGGGCGGCACGTGGAAATGGGACGCCTCCTATAATTTCGGCCAGTCGGATCAGGAACTGCGGTCCAACAATCTGACGATCGCGCGCAACCTCTATGCCTCCGCCGACGCGGTACGGAACGTATCTGGCCAGATCGTCTGCCGCTCCACGCTGGCGGGCCTTGATCCGGGCTGCACCCCACGCAACCTGTTCGGGCCGCAGGCCGCCAATCAGGCGATCACCGATTATGTCACCGGCGATAATGTGCTGAACCTGCGCCTGCGCCAGCATGTCGTTTCCGCCAATATCAATGGCGATCTGGGCGAGAACATCCAGTTGGCCGGGCCGATCGCGATCGCGGCCGGTGTTGAATATCGTAAGGAAACGGCGCACCAGACCACCGACGCCCTGTCGCCCACGCGCATCGATTTCACCGGCATCCGCGGCGGGCCAGCCGCGCTGTCCGGGCGTCAGGGGCCCTATCGCTTCTTCAACCCGCTGCCTTTTTCCGGCGAATATGATATCCGGGAAGGCTATCTGGAAGTCGCGATCCCGATCCTGAAGGACAGCCCGATCGCCCAGTCGTTCGATCTCAATGGCGCCGTGCGCTATGCCGATTACAGCACGTCAGGCGGCGTCACGACATGGAAGCTGGGCGGAAGCTGGGAATTGAACGATGCCCTGCGCCTGCGTGGCACCGTGTCGCAGGATATTCGCGCGCCCAACCTGCTCGAACTGTTCAATCCCGCGACGCAGCTCAACGGCAATGTTGTCTATAATGGCGTCACCACGCCGCAGGTGAACTTCGCCACCGGCAATCCCAATCTGAAACCGGAACGGGCGCGCACGCTGACCTTCGGCGGCGTGTACCAACCCGGCTGGCTGTCCGGTTTTCAGGCGTCGCTCGACTATTACAAGATCAAGCTGAAAGACGCCATCACCACGCTGGCCGAACAGCGGGTGGTGGACGAATGCGCGGCGGGCAACCAGGTCCAGTGCGCGAATATCACGGTGCTGCCTTCGGGATCGCTCAGCATCCTGCGCCCCAACCTCAATCTGGCGGTGCAGACCGTCGCCGGCATAGATTTCGAGATCGGCTACAAGACCGATTTTGCCGGCGGCGACCTTAATGTGCGTCTGATCGGCAATCATGCGACGACGAACAATTCGCAGACGCCCGGTTCGCCGGTTCGCGAAGGGCTGGGCGAGACGATCACGCCCAAATGGAGCGGGGTGCTTCAGGCCAATTGGTCGAACGAGGCCTTTTCCCTGTTTGTGCAGGAACGCTTCATCAGTGCGGCGAAACTGGATGCCACCCGTGTCGAGGGGATCGACATCAACGACAACAGCACGCCGGCGGTGTTCTACACCAACGTCACCGGCACCTATAATCTGAACATCGGCGGCGGAAAGCAACAGATCTACCTGTCGGTCGCCAATCTGTTCGATCGCGCGCCGCCGCTGTCGCCGCCGCCCGTCACCACCTTCACCACGGCGGCGAGCAGCGCCTACGACCCTATCGGCCGTTACATCACGGCGGGCGTGCGGGTTTCTTTCTGACCAACCATCGCGGGCGCGGCATTAGTGTCGCGCCCGCGACCTTATAGGGAGGAGACGATGACCAATGCCCGTCTCGCCACGATGCGGCCGGTGCCGCAGCATGTGGTGGATCATATGGTGGCCGGGATGCGCGGCCAGACGAGCGACGTGCTGATGATGCAATTTGGCATCAGCTATAATACATGGCGTAAGATTCTGGCGGGCGATCCGATCCGGGATTCGGTTGCGCAACGATTGGAGCGACGTGTTCTTGGTAACGACGCAATGTGCGATATGTCGGGCGCGGGTAATCCGACTGGATAGCATCGCGACCGAAACCGTCGGCCTGATCGTTTCCGTTCCAGACAAGGGCCGGCGGCCCGGTGCCTGATCGTCCCCGCAATTACCGTATCATTGCGCTGGTCGTCGCTTTTGCGCTGTTCATGCAGCAACTCGACGCGACGGTGCTGACCATCGCCCTGCCTGCCATGGCACGCGATCTGGGCGTGACCGCGTCCAGCCTCAGCCTCGCGCTGACGGCCTATCTGGTGTCCCTCGCGGTGTTCATTCCCGCGAGCGGGGGGCTGGCCGACCGTTTCGGTTCCCGCACCATCTTTTGTGGCGCGATCGCCGTCTTCATGGCCGGATCAATCGCCTGCGCCCAGTCGACCAGTCTTGTCATGCTGGTCGCGGCCCGTTTCATCCAGGGGCTGGGCGGGGCGATGATGGTTCCCGTCGGTCGCCTCGTCCTGTTGCGCAGCGTCGCGCGGCAGGATTTGGTCGCCGCCCTGTCCTGGCTGGTGATGCCCGCTCTCGTCGGGCCGATCGTGGGACCGCCGGTGGGCGGCCTGATCGTCACCTATCTGGACTGGCGATGGATATTCTACATCAATATCCCTATCGGCGTGGTGGGACTTGTCCTTTCGCTCATGCTGATTCCCCAGCTAAAGGATGATGAGCCAGGTCGGTTCGACGGCAAGGGATTCATCTTGTCGGGCATGGCGTTGGGGTGTCTGATTTTCGGCTTCGAACTGGCAAGCCGTCCGTTGCCCGTCCCGGCCATCGTGCTGCTGCTGGGCAGCGGGGGCGCTCTGACCTTCGCTTATTTGCGCCATGCGCGCCGGATCAGCGACCCTATCCTTGACCTGTCGCTGCTGCGCATCCCGACATTCGGGCTATCGGTGGCGGCGGGCAATCTGGCCCGGATCACTCAGGGCGCGCAGCCCTTCCTGCTACCGCTGCTGTTCCAGATCGGCCTGGGCCTGTCCGCGGCGACGACCGGCACGATCATGATGGCGAGCGCGGTCGGGGCGTTGGCGATGAAACCGATAGCCCCAGCTATCATCCGCCGTTTCGGTTATCGCGACAGCCTCACCTTGGCCACTCTGACCGCCAGTATCGGCTACGCCAGTTGCGCCTTTTTCCGCCCCGACTGGCCATTGGCGGCGATCGTCGCGATATTGGTCGCGTCGGGATTTTGCATGTCGCTCCTGTTTACGGGTTACAATGCAGTCGCCTTCGTCGATATCGAGCCAGTGCAGATGAGCGTAGCGACCAGTCTCTATGGGACGTTTCAGCAACTCAGCCTTTCGCTCGGCATCTGCGTCGCCGCCGCCGCCCTCGAACTGGGAGCGCGACCATCTGACCCCTATGCCGGTTTCATGATTGCGTTTTTGCTTGTGGGCGCCATTTCCGCAGCAGCAACGATCCTGAATCGCCGCTTTGCCGCTGATGCGGGGACTTGACTTGGTAAACGGACGCGCGGCGCGCTCGCATATGTTGGAAGGCGCTTGGCCTGTCGCGGCCTAACCAAAATGCTCACAGTTTTGGTTAAGGGCTGGTCTATGGACGGTGTCCGATGATAAGAATGAGAGCATCAATTTCAATGCAGATGATTATCGCCTGAAGCTGACGCTGTAACTATCGCGCCAGCTGATCGGTACGCCGCGCCATGTCTCGCAACATCCTGGCGGCTCCGTGCTCATCTAGGACGGATTCGAGGATCTTGTGCGATGAAGCCTGTCCGGATGGAAGATCGTCAAATCATTGAATGGGATGGAGATGACATTGATGTCTTGAAATTCAGGAAGGTCGGCGTGCAGGGCCTCGTAATGCTGGCTGAATGCACATGGCGTGCAATCTGCTGACGGAGCATAAGGGCGTCAAGGGCGGCACGGCCGACCTTCAGGATAATGATCCGGGCGTCTATGGCATGATCCAAAAGCGGACACGCTGGGCGTCTTTCAGATCGAGAGCCGTGCGCAGATGTCGATACTGCCCCGCATCGAGCCTGCCCGTTTCTAAGATTTCGTCATTGAGGTCGCGGTTGTTCGGCGTGGCTAAATCCAGGGCGACGTGGTCCATCCCTATCTGTGGCTCGGCAAGGGCAAGGAATCCTTAATCCGAGTTGCACGCGGTGCTGGAAGACGTTCGGCGTGCCTCTGTTTCAGGAGCAGGCAATGAAGGTCGCGATCGTGGGCGCATGCTTCTCCCCGGCTTAGGCGGACCAGCTACGTCGCGCTATGGCGACATTCAAGCTCACGGGCGTACCGGTCTCTCCAGCTATCCTTGCGCGGTCGTCCGGTGAGCTTTTTTCGGCCGCAGTTTGTTGCGATGAGGGGCGTGCGCTGCGGTGATCTACGGTCGATCTGCGACGGGCGCAATATCGAGGTGGCCGGTGTCACCCTGTTTCGCCAGCGTTCCGGCTCGGCAAAGGGGATGCTGTTCGTCACGATCGAAGATGAGACGGGCGTGGCAAATGGCATCCCGTGGCCCGACCGCTTCGAAATCTACCGTCGGCATCATGGCGGTGTCCATGATCGCGATGCGCGGCCGGCTGCAGAAGGAAGCCGAGGACATACAAATCATCGGTTACAAGGATCTACTTCCAGATGTGAATATTCTGCCTTGCGTCGTCTAAAGGTTGAGTGCGTGATATATGAGATAACGCATGCGCCAGAACAAGCGCGGGCTATTTAACTGGATTTTCAGCCTTCATCGGCAATGCTGAGGCCATCGCCCCGTCGTCGCTGAAGAATTGCCGCCATGACCTTTCTCGCCTCATCCAGTCTAGGCCCGTTCGCCAGTGCCTATCCCCAGTCGCCTGCGATGCTCCGGCACAGCCTCATGGATCAACCGCTCCTTTCAATCGAGGCGCTGGCGAAGGCGGCGCTCGAACTGCCACCGGAATATGTAGAGCGCCGGATTTCGAACGCCCCTAACGGCGGCGAATTCGCGATGGACCGATCGGACGACGCCGATGCCGCAAGCGTCATTCGTGCAATCCATACAAGCGGCAACTGGGTCATGCTCCGCTTCGTAGAGCAATTGCCGGCCTATCGCGCCTTGCTGGACAGGGTGATGAACGAGATTGGGCCTGCGATCTTTCCAGCGACCGGTCCGAGCCTGACGGTCAGAGGGTTTATCTTCATTTCGTCCCCTGGCACTTTGACGCCGTTTCATTTCGACTGCGAATATAATATCCTGTTCCAGATCGCGGGCGAAAAGCATTTCGCGACCTATCCCCCTATGGCGCCCTGGCTACCGTTGGACCGGCATGAAGCCTATTATGGCGCGGGTGACAATATGTTGCCCTGGAACGACGCCTATGAGGCGGAGGCGAATATTCACACGCTGCGGCCCGGCGATGCGCTTTTCATTCCTTATGCATCGCCGCATTGGGTGAAGGCAGGCGCGGAGCCGACCATTTCGCTGTCGATAACCTGGCAGAGCGCATGGAGCCAGTCGGTCGGGGCCGCCATGCAGATCAATCCGCTGTTGCGCCGTTGCGGGTTGCCGGCCGGCGACTTGCCCGCATGGCCAAAGACGCCGAAATGGCGTTCGCTCGGTTGCCGTGTCGCCCGCAAGGTGGGGCTGTTATGAGCCGCCTGTCCCCCGCCAGCATATTTCATGCGGGCAATCGCCATGACTGGCCGGTTGCAGATGTCGGCCAGCCAATCGTTCGCATGTTGCGTCATGCCGACCTGACAGCGCATGATCGGGCGTGCTGGGCGGCGCTGTCCGCACAGGCCGGGGACGCCAACGTATTTGCGCAGGACTGGTTCATGGAAGCCGCGCTACGCCAGTCGGACGATGGCTGTGACGCCCTGCTTGCTGTCGTCAGCCATGGGCATGGGCCGTGGCTGGGCGTGATGCCGCTGATGGCCGAATGGCGATTCGGGCGCTGGCCTGCGCGCATCTGGCACAGTTGGTCGGCAACCAACCAGTTTCTGGGTACGCCATTGGTGGCGGCGCAATCTGCCGATATTTTCTGGGACACTTTGCTTGCGTTTCTTGATACGCGTGCGGGTGGCGCGATATTGCTGCATTTCGAGAAATTCGACGCGGATGATCCTGTCAGCACCGCGCTGTTCGACCGTTGCAAGCGGGAAGGTCGTGCGGTTCACACCATCCAGTGCGTCGAGCGCCCGGCACATCGTGCTGGCGACGATGCCGAAGCGTGCAGCGACGCCAAGACGCAAGGCCGACTGCGCAGCCTGTCGCGGCGACTGGAGAGCGATCATGGTCCCGTTGCGGTCACGATGCTCGATCCCGGTGAGCCATGCGCGTCCTGGATCGACGCCTTTCTGGCAATGGAGGCATCCGGCTGGAAGGGGCGCATGGGCAGTGCGCTTAGTCGCGACGCGGCAACGGAGGCGTTGTTCCGCACTGTTATTGCGCGCGGCCACGCAAATGGCAGCGCGCGATTGTGCAGCTTGTCGGCTGGCAGTCGCGTGGTCGCCATGTCGTGCTGGTTCGAATCCATGACCTGGGGCCATGGCTTCAAGATGAGTTTCGATGAAGATTATCGTGCCTATGCCCCCGGCCAGCTATTGATGCGGGACATTAGCGATGGGATCAGGCGCCGGCCCGACCTGTCTTTCGACACGTGCGTGCCACGCGACGCGAGCCATTGTCATCGGCTGTGGCGCGGCAATCGGCGGATCATCGATGGAGCTGTGGCGATCGGCTCCCCATGGCAACGATTGCATTTCGACGCCTTGATAAAGGCGCGGGCGGCCTATGCGGCGGTCAAAACCCATCTTTCCAGGCCACTAAAGCGGTAAGTGTGTTTCCTGACGGCGGCCTTGTCGATAGGGTCGAACGGCCGCTCTCCTCCACAGTCAGCATAAGAAGTGCTGGACGACGGCATTTTGCGGACAAAGCAATTGGACTTCCTGATATCGGCAATTGGCGCTAACCCGCCGCCCCATGCCCAGCGTCTGACGTCGCCCCTTAAAAGACGCTCAACCATCTAATTCCCGTTCCCAGGTGCGGTCGGTCCGCTTTCCCATTGTGATGACCAATCGAAGCTGCATATGGCCGTTGGCTTGCATTCTTGGATTAAAATAGATAGCGCGAATAACTCTCATTAGCGAGTCGAATAATAGGGGGTCGTTTTGTCCATCATTCGTGCAGCGCTTCTGGCGTCTGCTTGCCTGTGCGCGTCTGTCGCTTCTGCTCAGGAGGCGCTGGTCGTGGCGCCCGAAGCAGGCGATGCCGGCCAGATCATCGTCACCGGCCGCGCCCAGCGCCTTTATCGAACCGAAACCACCACTGTCGGCAAGGCGGCGCAGGATCCGCTCGACATTCCGCAGGCCTTGCAGGTCATCAATAAGGACCTGTTCGCCGATCAGGGCGCGCGCGACGCGACAGACATCTATCGCAACATCTCGGGCGTCAGCTTCTTCAGCTATGCCGGCATCACCTTTCGCGGGTTCCGGCAGGACCAGTCCTTCTATGACGGCATGCGCGGCAACCCGTTCATCGGCTTTTCCGTGCCGCAACTGTTCAACATCGAGAGGGTCGAAGTGTTGAAGGGGCCTGCTGGCCTGTTCTTCGGCCCCGGTTCGCCCGGCGGCATCATCAACTATGTGTCGAAGACGCCGGAGGACAAGACCGGCATGCGGCTCGTCGCGACCGCCGGCAATTACGACCGTCGCGGTATCTCCGCCGAAGCGTCCGGCCCCGTCGACGATGACGGCGTCGTCACCTATCGGCTTGGCGGCTTCTACGAGGCGTCGAACCCCTATCGCATCAACACGAAGAATGTCTCGCTGATCGGCGACGGCGCGATCGCCATCAGGACCAATGAGGGCGGCAAGCTTACGTTGCAGGCCACGGTCTATGACAACGACCTGCAAGCCAACCGGCTGCGCGGCATATTGACCGACAATGACGGCAATTTCCTGGGCAATATCCGCTGGAATGCGAACGAACCGACCGACTTCCTGCACCTCAAGTCCCAGGCCTATCAGGCGCGCTATGCCACCGCGATCGGCGATCGGGTGACGTTCGACGCGGGCGTGCGCTATTTCAAGGCGACCGAAACGCAGCAATATCACGAACCGCGCGGCCTCGTGGCGGGCAGTGCCGACCTTGTCGCGCGCGAATTTCGAGACCAAATTCGCGACGTCGACGGCCTGTCCTTCTCCGCCAATCTGACCGCGCGCGTCGACCTTCTGGGCATGGAGCACAAGCTTCAGACCGGTGCGGACTGGTATGATGAAACCAGCGTGCTCAGCAGCCGAATCCTGCGCGCAGGCGTCACTCCGCTCAGCCTCAGCAACCCCGTCTACACCAACAGCGCGCGCGACGTGGCGCGGGCCGCCCTCCTGCCTTTTACCGTCACCGACACCCGAACCAAGCGCAAGGGCGCTTATCTGCAGGACCAGATCAGCCTGTCCGATGCCTTCATGCTGGTGGGCGGCGTGCGCTACGACAAGTTTGAAGATGGCGTGGTGGGCAACCGCTTCTACACCGATGACGACGTAACCTTCCGCACCGGCGCGATCTTCAAGCCGCGTCGTGATGTCTCCGTATATCTGAGCTGGTCGCAAAGCTTCGAGCCGCAGAGCGCATCGAGCCAGACGATCGACGCCGGCGGTCCCTTCGCCCCCGTGACTGGCGACCAGTTCGAGGGCGGCGTCAAGACCGATCTGTTCGATGGCCGGCTGCAAGCCAATTTCGCTGCCTATCGCATCGTGCGCAAGAATATCCTTCAGGCCGATACCAGCCTGCCGCCCGTCAATGGCCAGGACCAGCTGCGCCCGATCGGCGAAGTGACCAGCAAGGGCTTCGAGATCGACCTGTCGACCGACATCACCCCCAACTGGGTGGCGCTCATCAATTACGGCTTCAACGATACGAAGATTACCGGCACCATAGCAGGACAGGCGATCACCAACGCCGTCGGCAACCGCTTCGCCAACGCACCCAAGCACAAGCTTGGCTTCTGGACCCGCTATCAGGTGCCCGTGATCGACACCGCTATCGCCTTTGGAGGCGAATATGTGTCGAAACGTATCAGCCTGTCAGGCCAGGCGGTAAAGCCCTACACCATATTCGACGCGTCGCTGACGAAGCGACTGGGCTTTGCCGAACTGATGCTGCGCGTCGACAATATCTTCGACAAGGTCTACGCTGCGTCTGGCTTCTCGGCACAGAGCGGCCATTTCCCCGGCGAACCGCGCACCTTCCTGGCTGAGCTGCGCTTCAGCTTCTGATCATGGGAAAGCCACAGGGCAAGAAAGGCCGCTCGCTCTGGTGGGTGATGCACAGCTGGATCGGCCTGAAACTGTCGATCTTCCTGACCTTCATCCTCGCGACCGGTACACTCGCGGTTTTCGCGCATGAGATCGACTGGCTGGTGACGCCCGCCATGCGGGTGTCGCCACGGGCCGAGCCGGTCGCATCCTGGGGGGCGTGGGCAGATGCCGCCGCCCGCGCCGCCCCCGATGCGCGGCTCCAGACACTCTATGCGCCGATCGACCCGTGGTTCACCGTCGAAACCTGGGTCGATCACGGCAAGGGCGCGCCCGAGCGCATCTATGTCGATCCTTGGACCGCGCAGGTGACGGGCCGGCATGGCTGGGCTAATGTTCATCGTTTCCTGCGGCAGGTGCATCGCCACCTGATGCTGCCGACGAAAATCGGCATTCCGCTCGTCTGTTCGCTCGGGCTGCTGCTGGCGGTGTCGCTGGTGTCGGGTGTCGTCACGTACAAGAAATGGTGGCGTGGCTTTTTCCGCATGCCGCGCGGCGGCGACGGTCGCCGCCTGACCGGAGACCTTCATCGCCTGATGGGCCTGTGGAGCTTGTGGTTTGCGGCCCTGATCGCGCTGACGGGCATTTGGTATTTGGTGGAGACGCTGGGCGGCAGCGCGGCCGTCCCCAGACTGCCAGAGGTTGCCGCCAGCCCGACACCGACGGGCGAGCAACTGGACCGACTTGTAGCCATCGCCCGGCGAACGGAACCCGCGCTCGACATCCGCGAAATCCGGTTCATGAAGAACAATGGCGTTGTTCTGCTGGGCCAGTCCTCCGCTTGGCTGGTGCGGGATCGCGCGAATGCCGTCGCCATCGATCCAGCAAATGGCAAGGTCATCACCGAACTCGACGGTCGCACCCTCGACGTGCATCAGCGCATCTCGGAAATGGCCGACCCGCTGCATTTCGGTACTTTCGGCGGCATCTGGACTAAGGTCCTCTGGTTCCTGTTAGGAGCGGCAATGACAGCCATGGCCGTGACCGGATCAATGATATACGCCATGCGGCTTGCAAAAGCTTCCCGCACGCAAGGTGGCGCGATGGGACTCGCTTGGCGGGGCATGGGCATCTGGGCCTATGTCGGTCTTGCCCTCATCCTGCTCGCTTTGGCGCTGACGCCGGGAGCGATAGGCGGCGCCAGTTAAAACGACCCAAATCAGATCTGCGAAGGAAGAAGGAGACATCCCAATAGCGGACATTCTGCACATGGCTAATTCGCTTGCAGAACAATTGATCCATTGCCCCCTTTCGTAGCCCTAATGTCGAAACTGCTCTCCAGGGCCAGAACGAATTCATCGCTTTCTCCAAGCCCGAACCGTCCCGTAATCAACGTTCCCGCGATCCGGGGATCACCTATGACCAGCGGGTTAGTCCGGTACCTGTTGAATTCCTCGACGACCTCATCAAGCGGTTTTTCCTCGAATTCCAGAAATCCTTCGGTCCAAGCCACGCGCTGTTGTACGAGTGCGTGATCCTGGATGAGCGTCGTGGCAATGCCTGGCTGAATGAGCGCCGATGAACCGGCATGGACTTTGACTGGCGCAGCGCCTGCATTTGTCACCAGCACGACCCCTTCAGTGACGGCCAGCTCCGTCACACCTTCCTTGCGCCGAATATTGAATTTGGTTCCCAGCACCGTGATTTCACTATCGCCAAGGTCGACGAAGAAAGGGCGCTTCTCATCCCTGGCAATGTCGAACATGGCTTCACCCCGAAGCAGCCGGACCTTGCGGCTGTCTCCGTCCATCAGGACATCGAGGCTGGTGTCTCCGTTCATGGAAATGGAAGAGCCGTCCGTCAGGCGGGCGATCTCGCGCTGTCCCTTCTTCGTGATCCGATGGTCACCAAAAAGAGAGAAATGTCTGGCAATTCCAACACCGGCAACGGCCGATGCTGCAGCACTGAGCATGGCAGTCGTGACCGCGCGACGGGACAGAACGGGCGCGCGAGCAGCGGGTACGCCGTTCGCTTGAATAGGCGCCTCGCCACCGTCTGCGATCGAACCTTCTTCGCTCAGGCCTTGTTTGTCGCCCCGGAGACGAATGCGTTCGCCTTTCTTCCAGATATCAGCGGCGGATGCGTAGGCGACAGCATGGTAGGGATGGCTTGCTATCCAGCGGTGAGCGGCATCACGGTCGGCGGGATCAGTGCTGCTTTCAAGCAGGACGACCAGACGCGCGGCTTCGGCCTCGATCGCCTCGCGCTGCGCTTTGTCCGGTTGAAGGTTGTTCGACGTCATGATCTTCGCTGTCCATCGTTCCACGGGCAATATGAGCGAGCGCCCGGCTCAAATGGTTCTCTACTGTAGAGACGGACAAACCCATCTCCGCTGCCACATCCGCTATCGAATATCCTTCGACCCTTCTGAGAATGAAAGCGCGCTTCTGCTGTGTCGGCAGCTTTTTCACAAGCTTTTCCAGTCGTCTCAACTCATCACGCGCGTTGAGCATGCCATCGTAGCTGACCGTTTTGCCCAGATCTTCCAGATCGGCCATATAGTCGAAGGATATGATGGCATCCCTGCGGGCCTGGTCGACCAGCAAATTGCGTGCGATCCGATGCATGAACGCAAGGCCATTGCGAATCTGCCGCCAGTCATCGACGGCGTAAGCGCGAGTGAGAACTTCAGCGAGAATATCGTCGAGGTCGACATGCTGGGGCAGGATTCTGCGCAGCCGGCCGCGCACCAGCCCCTGGTACGGCAGGATCACTTCCTGAAACCATCGGATTTTTTCTGATGGATCGCTCACGTCTCGTCCCCCGTTGGAAAGCCGATCCTCTCCTGTGCAGAAAGGAAGCGATTGCGCAGGCAGATGTCCAGTCACAAAAATTCAATAATTTTTGGGCCGGCTTGTGGGGGGAGCCGTGAGGCCATCCGTCAGAATAAGGGAGAGCAAAAAAGAACGACAACAGATGGAGAGGTGAAACAGGGGGATCACATTCCATGCGACGCCGTTCACTCGTTTCTTCGCATTCTCTACTTGCGACCTGCGCTTTCGTTTCATTCGCCTGTTCCACAGTTCAGGCGAATGCCGAAGATCATCGCTTCAACATTCCTTCCCAGTCAGTATCGGATGCCCTGCAATTATTTGCCAAGCAATCGGGCTATCGACTGCTCTTCCCTTCAAGGAGCGTCGCGGATCTGAGGTCGAAGCCACTGTCTGGCTCCCTTTCCGCCGAGGATGCTCTCAATCTCCTGCTGAGCGACACGCCGCTGCGAATCGCGTCCATTCGGGGCAAGGTCATCGCGCTTACCGCCCGCAAGGGCGAGGCCATGGCGATCTCGCGCTTAACGCTTGCTAGACCGATCCAGCTTGCCGCGTTGCAACCCGCAGTGGGAATGCTTCCGCAAGCGGATGATGCTCCGTCCCCGCCGGTAGACGAGATCGTGGTGGTGGGAAGCCAGATCCGCGGCGCGAAGACGACCGGCGCCCTGCCGGTTTCCGTCGTGGGCAAGGACGACATCGCCGCCATGGGCGCCGTGTCCGCGAACGATCTGTTTCGCACGCTGCCCCAGGCAAGCGACATGACATTCAACGAGCAGACGCTGGGCGGCGGCAGCCCCAACGCCGCGCGGGGCGATGTGGCTTCGGTCAGTCTGCGTGGCCTTGAACAGGGCAACACCCTCGTTCTCCTGAACGGCAGAAGGATGGTGCTGCACCCGACCTCGCAGACCAGCAATGGTACACCAGTGCTAACCTACAATGTGAATGCGGTGCCCGTCGGCGGCCTAGAGCGGGTGGAAGTGCTGCGCGACGGTGCTGCGGCGCTTTATGGGTCCGATGCGGTCGCCGGCGTGGTCAATAATGTCCTGTCGACCGACTTTACCGGGCTATCCCTGGATGCGACCTATGGCGGCGCCGAAAGCACGGGTATGCGCGAGTTCCAGCTCAACGGCAAATATGGATCTGACTTTGCAGGCGGCCGGGGCAACATCAGCCTCATGGCGAACTTCACGCACAGGACGGCGCTGGAAGTGGGCGACCAGGACTATACCGCGACCAACGATCTGCGATCCTTTGTCGAAGGCACGGCTTTCGAGGGGAACACGGCCTTCGATACCCGCTCGACAAGTTCGTCCTGGGGTGCATTTCGTGCGCAAAATGGTTCGGCTGTGCGCAGAAACGGCACGCTGGTTACCAGCGCTGCTGGCGTCTTCCACATTCAGCCACAGAGTAATGCCGGTTGCCAGATCAACCTGTCGACAGATCCGGGCGTCTGTATCGATGATGGCGTCATAACCGGCGCGGCGGATCGCAATCTTCGGGCAGATAACAGCGCGTCTTTCCCCAACATCACGGTGACGCCGTCGACGACGCGGTTCAATGTCTTCTCCTTCATCAACTATGAATTGAGCGATAGCATCAAATTCTTCAGTGAATTGGGCTATTATCGGGCAAAATCGAAGGGCTACACGACGCCGGGCACGCTGCTAGCCACGACACCGATCACCATATCCTCCAGCGCCTACTGGAACCCGTTCAGCGCGGTCGGTTCCGTCAATCGCTTGCCTGACATTGATGCACCGGCAGAGGGTCTCAACCTTACGACGGTCAACCTTTCGATCCGTGACGCAGGCATGCGCCAGGTCAATGTGACCAATCAGCAGTTCCGCCTGCTCGGCGGTCTCAAAGGCGAAATGGGCAACTGGGACTGGGAATCGGCAGCTCTCTATTCGGAGGCGACCGTCAAGGACTCCGGGGACGCCATCAGCAACAGCCTGCTCCAGGCCGCGATCAACCGGACAACCGCCGACGCCTATAATCCGTTCAATGGCGGTGATCCCGCCAATCCAAGCGGCATCGATACGACACCATCAGCTCAGTCGACGATAGACAGCTTCATCGTCACCTCGACTCGTCGCAACAAGACGACCCTTGCCTTGTGGGACGCCAAGGTATCGAACGCCCAGCTCGTCGACATCTGGGGCGCGCCGATCGGCGTCGCGGCGGGCATCGAATTTCGTCGCGAGACCTACAAGGATGATCGCGACGCCCTGCAGGATGGGTCAACGCCGTTCGTGGATTCCGTTACTGGCGTCAGCTATTCCAGCGATCTCCTGGGCGCCAGCTATCGTCCGGACATCTACGGCAAGCGCACTGTCTTTTCAGCATATGCGGAACTTGCCGTGCCGGTCTTTACGCCGGAAATGGAAATTCCGATGTTCCATGCACTCGAATTCCAGCTCGCGGGCCGTTACGAGCGCTATAGCGATGTTGGAGACGTGGCCAAGCCCAAGCTTGCCGGCTTCTGGGATCTGCTTGATGGGATCAGGCTTCGCGGTTCCATCTCCGGCGGCTTCCGCGCGCCCAATCTGGAGGTCATCAACACCCCGGTATCGGAGGGCGTCAACAGCCTTACCGACTATGTTCAATGCGAGGCTGACCTGCGCGCCGGACGGATCAGCAGTTTCTCCGGCTGCACCAGAAGCTTCGCCGTGCAGCAGCGCCGCGATGGCAACAGCGAACTCAAGCCGGAGGAGTCGACGAGCTGGTCGCTCGGCGCCGTGCTGACGCCTCCGTTGCCCGGCGGCCTTGGTAAGGTTACGCTGACCGTTGATCGCTGGCGCATCAAACAGAAGGGGTCGGTCGGCATCCTCTCGGACTCCACGGAGATCGCGCTCGACTATCTCGCGCGGGTGAATGGCTCCAGCAACCCCAATGTCGTGCGCGCGGCGGCCACGGCCGACGATATCGCTCGCTATGCAGGCACCGGCATCACGCCGACGGGAGACATTCTCTATGTCGATTCCCGCTATGAGAACCTATTGCCGCTCGACGTGCAGGGCATAGACTTCGGCTTCAACTACGCGTCTCCAACAACCCCGGTCGGGCGCTTCACCCTGAGTTTTAACGCATCCAAGCTGATCAAATATTATCAATCCGCCTCGGCGCAGGTGCAGTCCCTGCTCGATGCTATCGCCGGCGGTGAGATCAATGGCGCGATCGGCGTGACCGGTGCTGCCGACCTGGTGCGACAGGACGGCCATCCGCGCTGGCGCTACTCGGGTACGCTGACCTGGTACAAGGGGCCGGTGCAGGTGGGCTTGTTCACCCAATATATCGGGTCGGTGGAACAATCGACGGTCTTTGATGCGAATGCCAATCCCTATGTCGTGAAGTCTCAACTGACCGGCAATCTCTACGTCCAATATACGCTCAAGAAAGACGGTCTTGGCGGCACGACCTCGATCCAGCTTGGCGCCCGCAACTTCACCAATGAGCGGCCGCCTTTGGCAACCAGCGGCTATCTTGCATCCCTCTATCAGCCGCAGCGGCGCTACTGGTATGCAACCATTCGCAAATCCTTCTGATCAGGCCAAATTCAGTACGGGAAATCTTATGTTCAACAAACGCAAACTCTGGTCGACCTGCCTCATCGCGGCGACGCTACCCTGCTCCGCCCTTGCGCTGACGCCCAGGGAAAGCGATGCGACACAGGCTGCGGCCATCCATATGCTGCCTGAATTCGTGGAGTTTCTGAAGCTCCCCAACGTCATGCATAAGTCGACCGCAGACATGCGCAAGAATGCCGACTGGGTCGAAGCGGCCTTCAAACGGCATGGATTTGAAGCACGGCAACTTCCCGATGGCGAGACGCCGATGGTCTTTGCGCAGGCACCCGGCGCCTCTCCCAAACGCAAGACGGTGCTCTTCTACGCCCATATGGACGGCCAGGCGGTGTTTCCAAAGGACTGGGATCAGGCCGATCCATTTCAGCCGGTGCTGAAACAGGAAGGGGCCGATGGTAAACTTGCCCCCATCCCTATCGAGAAGATCACCCAGGGAGGGCCGATCGACCCGGAGTGGCGACTTTTCGCCCGTTCGGCAGCGGATGATAAGGCACCGATCATGATGCTTATGGCCGCGATGGATGCCCTTAAAGCGCAAGGCAAGAAGGCAGGGATCAACATCAAGATCATCATCGATTCTCATGAAGAAGGCGGGCCGCCCACGCTTAAGGACGTCGTCCAGAATAATCTGGAACTGCTCAAGGCCGATGCGGTCGTCATGCTGGATGGCCCCATGCATCCCAGCAACAAGCCCACGCTCGTCTTTGGTCACCGCGGCGGCATGGGGTTCGATCTTACTGTCTTTGCTGGCAATAATGACGCCCATAGCGGGCATTTCGGCAATTTCCTGCCGGATCCCAGCTTTGCCCTCGCTCATCTTCTCTCGACTATGCGCGACATGGATGGCCGGGTTCTCATTCCCGGCTTCTATGACGGCGTGGACATGAGCCCGGCCATGAAGAAGATATTGGCGGCCGTCCCGGACGATGAGGCCGCTATTCGCGCCCGTATCGGCATCGCGCGCAACGAGAAGGTCGGCGACAATTATCAGGAAGCGATCAACTATCCGACTTTCAACATCACCTCGATGATCTCGGGGCAGCCGGGCAGCAGGCGGTCCGTCATTCCAGCCTTCGCAACCGCCAGCGTCAGTTCCCGTACGGTGCCTGGTACGCCGCCCGAGCGCCAGATCGCGCTTGTCCGCAAGTGGGTGGAAGCACAGGGCTATCATCTGGTAGAGAGTGAGCCGACCGATGAAGAACGCGGCAAGTTTCCGCTGATTGCCGCGATCAAAGGTGGTGGCGGCATGCCTGCCCTCATGACGCCGCTAGACGCTGCGGTGGGCAAATGGGCAGCGGCTGCCTTCACCGACGCGTTCGGTCAGGCCCCTGTCCGCATTCCGATTATGGGCGGTGGCGTGCCGACCAGACCGCTTGCCGATGGTCTCAAGGTTCCGATCCTGCTTATACCACTGGTGAACGCTGACAATAATCAGCATGCAGCCAATGAAAATCTCAGGTTTGGGAACTACATGTCAGGAGTGAAGAGCCTATATACTCTTTTTACAACCGATTTTGCTGACTGATTTTTTTTGGGGCAGCTCGTAATGCTGCCTCAACCGATCCTTTCCAGATACCCAGCCGCAGATTTTCCGTTCCCAGGAGAGGTCCGTCCGCTTTTCCATTCTGGGCACCCGAGATTGGCCGATTACAGATATCGGGTTTTCGGGGCCAGGAACAGATAGCTGCCCATTGGCTTACAGCCCATCTTCGGCGTTAGAGGAAGATCGCTGCCAGTCGCCCATCGACCGATTCCATTCATTCACCCATTGATTTTCGAGTTCAGCTTGGAAGGGGCAGCTTTGCGTAGCACTGATTTTGATCTCGTTTAAGGTGTTCTAGATGTAACGATCCTATGGGACCAGACGGGCATGCTCCCTTAAGAGGAGTTGCAGTGTGCCACCAGGCCGCGTTTCTGAATTGCGACATTGATAGCGGGCGAGCGAGAGGCTGTAGGCACACTTACCTCCGATACACTTGAGTACCGGCGCCGTCCGACCCAAGAATGTATATATGTCATAGTAAAATCAGTGTTTTATAACAATTCTTTAGGAGTCGCCGGGCCCACCAGATCGCTGATGCGCGCCAAATAGCAACTGGCATGGGTCACGGGCCGTAAGGGCCTACTGACTGAAGCCGATGCGCCCAGCATGGGTCAGGACTGCATCATTTTGCGGGGCATGGGCGCGGCTGCAGAGGACATCTCGATAATGGCGCTCCAGCGGATTATTGCGGGTTAGCCCTGGATTGCCGGTGGCCTCTACCGCCAGTGCAACGGCATCGATGGCGTTACCAGTGATGAGGTATTTAAGGAGCTGCGCCTCCGACGCAGGCGGCGGCGCCCCTTCCTCAGTACGACGAATTAGGTCCTGCAGCAGTATCCTATTGTTAAGTAGGAGAGCATCGATGCGGCCCAACAGTTCCTGATACCGATAAAGTGACGAGAGCGGTGCACCCAGATTGGTAGGTACGCGGGAGCGCGCAAACTCGGCGAACCAGTCACGCCCCTGATGCGCCACCGCATCATAGAGGTTTCCCAGAAGACCTACCATCCACGCGATCTGAAGCGAACTGTCCTCGTTCCACTCCTCAGGCCGTCTTAAGTCCACAGCATGGTCGAGTGGAATTGCCACGTCATTCAGAATAACGTCGTGGCTGCCGCTGGCGCGCATCCCCGCGTGGTTCCAAGTTTCTTCAATGCGTATGCCGGGGCTGTCTGCCGGCACTAGGAAATAGCCGACCAGCGGATCGTCGCCCTCCGTCCGCCCCCAGACTATCATGTAGCTAAGGATCGGACTCCCGGTAGAGAAGAGCTTGTGACCAGAAATTCGCCAGCCGTCTCCGTGACGTCTAGCCGTGGTAGCGGGCAAACCTCCGCGTGAAGGCGTTCCGAGTTCCGGCTCGACACGCAACGCATTCGCAAGCGCTCCGCGAGACACCGCTTCAGCCTCGATACGGCGGCGCAGATGTGAGGGCCAGCGGTCTCTCCCACGCACGCCAGCATGAGTCAGATACTGCATTATGAGTACAAGAGCTGTTGAAGGATCCCCCTTCGCAATCTCGCGTACAACGCGGCTTGCCTCTGCAAGTCCCGCTCCGCGGCCGCCCTTTTCGGGCGCGATGGTTAGGGCCAACAATCCATGGTCGTGCAGGGCGGAAAAATTTGCGAAAGGAAAGGAAGCATCACGGTCATGATCGGCGGCGATACTACCGAAACGCTCACGTAGAGTGGCCAGCACGTCATCTGAAACAGCAGTGGGCCTTAAGTCGTGTGCTGTCGCCATTGTTTTTCCAGCGCTTTGTTGAAAGTGGAACCTGCCGCCGACGGTTACAACCAATACCGCCTTGCAGTGCGGGCTTGGAGCCGTTTCTCCATGCGCACAATTGAATTGTTTAGTCTATTGCTTGAGAAAAATTCAGATGTGAGTGCGTGCAGTCCGGTATACTCCATGCTCCAACCCTTGATCCGCTAACGTCAGCATCAGCATCAGCGTTAGAGGTAGCAACATCATGGCTGGAGCGGGCGAGCATGTTTATCGCAACTTTTATCGCGATTTCTCTTGAAATGATGATGCCGGTTCGGCAGGCTTTCAAAAGCGACGGAAATCCGCCACTTTTGGCAGGGCTTTTGGCGTGGTCCTGAGCTAGCATAATGATGACCTATCATTATCATGCCAGTCCGGCGAGGGCGCAGGGGTGGCAGTCGCATATTTATGAGCGGCTGGCGCGTGAGGCCATTGCGGGCCGGGGACTGATCGGCGGGCTGCGTGTCGAGCCGGAACTGGGCACGCCCGTTCGTGGCGGCTTGCCGGCCACGATCGCAAGGGGGACGGCGGACGGCTGGGCGCTCAGTGGCACGAAAATCTATTCGACCGGTTCGACTGGACTCGACTGGTTTTCGGTCTGGGCGAAGACCGACGAGGATAATCCGCGCGTCGGCAATTTCCTCGTCCGATCGGACAGTCTGGGTATCACCATAGAGCCGGTCTGGGATCAACTGGGCATGCGGGCGACGGTCAGCCATGCGGTTCACCTCGCGGACACGCCGACGCCATTTGACCATGCCGTCGATATCTGCCGTCCCGAACAACGGGCGGCCGGGGCGGGTGATCCCAGCCTCGCCATCTGGAACGCGCTGTCCATCTCGACCATCTATGATGGCGTGGCGCGGGCTACGCGCGATTGGCTGCGTGCCTATCTCAACGACCGCATGCCCACCAACTTGGCCGCGTCTCTCGCCACCTTGCCACGCGTGCAGGAGAAGTTCGGTGGAATCCAATATTATCAAATATCTCACGACCGCCAATGCGATCAGGGCGGTGGAGATCGGGCTGGAACTGACCGGCAATCCGGGGGATCAGCCGGAAGAATCCGTTGGAGCGGCATTATCGGGACGTTCTGTGCAGCCGCATCCACTCGCCACAGAGCGATACAATATTGATCGCCGCCGGTCGCGCAGCGTTGGGGAACTGATATGTCGTTGATTATTGCCAGTCAGTTGGATGCCGATTTTAACAGGGGCCTGGGCCAGCATCCGCTTGCACCGATCCTCATCGATGTCGCCGATGACGCGCCATGGCTGGCGGCAAGCGAGGCGGATGTCCTGCTGGTTCGTCCGTCACCGGCTTGGCGGCAGCCTTCGGCCATGCGTCCGCCGCTATGGCCCGGCCGTCTGAAATGGGTCTACAGCGCCTCGGCCGGGATCGACTTCTATCCCCAATGGCTCCTTGATGCGCCGCTCGTCACTTGCGGGCGGGGTGTGGCGGCAGACGAAATCGCCGACTATGTCATCGCAGCCATCTATGCCCATGCCAAGAATCTGGAGGCGGTGACGGCCCGGTCGCTGGACCAATGGATCAATGTGCCGCTGGGCCGCGTGTCGGGTACGACGATTGGGATCGTCGGTCTGGGAGCGATCGGACAAGCGGTGGCGCGGCGTGGCCTGGCGCTGGGCGCTCAGGTGGTGGGACTGCGCCGCTCCGGCATGCAGGGCAGCATTAGTGGCGTCGAGCATGTCCGCGACATCGAGACGCTGGTGGCGCAATCCGACCATATTGTCATAGCCGTGCCGGCAACGCCGGCGACACGCCACCTGTTCAACGACGCCCTGTTCGATCGGGTCAAGCCCGGCGCGCATATCATCAATGTCGCGCGCGGATCGGTGATCGACCAGGACGCGCTGGTGCGTGCGCTAGACCGCGGCGATGGGCCGGGCTTCGCGACGCTGGATGTGACCGATCCTGAGCCGCTGCCCGCCGGCCATATCCTCTACACGCACCGGCATGTCCGATTGACGCCCCATGTTTCCAGCAATCATACGCTGGTGCGCCATCGTCTGCTGGAAAAGGTGCGGGACGATATTTCTCGCTTCGCGCGGGGCGAGGCGCCAAGCGATATCGTCGACCCCGCACGGGGATATTGAAGGACGCGATGAAGGGACGGTTCAGAGCGCCTGAACCGTCTCCCGCGCCAGTTCGGCCAGGCGATGGGCGGCCTTGTCCAGCTTTTCTCCGGAACGCAGGATGGCTGCGACGCGCGGCAGAGGCGGCAGGCGATCATGGTCCAGCGCCTGGTCGTCGCCCAGAAACAAATGGGTGCGGCAGGTAATGCCCAGGCCCGCGCCAACTGCAGCTTTCAAAGTCGCCAGATTGGGCGTTTCAACGGTGATCCGCCATTGCAGTCCGGCATCCTCCAGCGCTCGGATGGCGGCTTCGCGGAAACGGCACGGCTCCTCCAGGACGGCGAGCGGAATGACGTCGCGATCGGCCAGCGCGGTGTCGCCATACCAGCTCATCGGCGCGACCGTCACCGCATGATTGTCGTTGGGCGCGGCGAAGCCCAGCAATATGTCAAGCTCCCGGCGCTCCAGCAGCGTCTGCAACTCGGCGGTCCCGGCGACCCGCGCATAGATCTGCGCGTCGGGGTGCAACTCGGAGAAGCGCGACAGGAGGCCGCTCAGCAGCGTGTCGGCAAAATCCTGCACCATGCCGATTCGCGCGGGCCCGGCGAAGCGTCCCGCGCTCACGGCGGCCACCGCCTCGTCATGCAGCAGCAGTACCCGTCTTGCATAATCGAGCAGCACCTCGCCCGCGGCTGTGAGATTCAGGCGGCGCCCTTCGCGCAGGAACAGCGTCTGCTGCACCAGCTCTTCCAGCCGCTTGATCTGAAGGCTGAGGGCGGATTGGGTCACGAACACCTGTTCCGACGCATTCAGCATCGATCCTGTATCGACGATGGCGACGAAGCTGCGCAGCAAGTTGGTCGGCAGATTGACCGGCACGATGAACCTCTTTCGTAGAAGGGAAGATGGCCGATCCGGTGTCGGAAACGGGGACATCGATCTATCGCCGATGCTTATATATCAATCAAAATAGTAGAGATTTAATGTATCGAGGAAAAACTTGGCGCGAGCGATTGAGAGAAGAAAAATCGCCTTATTCCAATGTTTAAATAGTGCGTGATGCCTCCGGAACGCCATCTATGACGAATGCTGATATGTCCGCCTCAAAAAACTCAATTGAATAAGTAGACAATACATGTTGGGCTTGTTGGCGAGTTCATAAAAGGCCCGGACATGGCGGTTTTGACGATCAATAACAGATTCGGCGCGAATGGTGGCCGCTTGGCTTCCACGACCCCGCGCTTCTCGCTGTCCCGCTTCGGCGGCCGCTGGCTGTCTCCATTGGCGTTGCTGCTGCTGTGGGAAGCCGGTTCACGCATCGGACTAATACCCGAACGCACGCTCGCGGCGCCCTCTGCCGTCCTGGGCACGCTCGTCGAGATGGTAATGAGCGGCGAACTGCCGTCCAATCTGCTGGTGTCCTTTGCCCGCGTGGCCGCCGGGCTGTTGATCGGTGTCGGCCTGGGTCTGGCGCTGGGACTGGTCGCCGGTCTCTCGCGGGCTGGGGAGTTGGCCGTCGATCCGCTCATGCAGATTAAGCGTACCATTCCCGCCCTTGCGCTTACGCCGCTGTTCATTGTCTGGTTCGGCATCGGGGAAACCCCGAAGGTCGCGCTCATTGCCTTTGGAACGATCTTCCCCGTTTATCTCAATCTTTACAGCGGCATTCGGGGTGTGGATTTGCGCCTGCTTGACGCGGCCAAGAGCTTCGGTCTGAGCCGTTGGGAGCAGGTCTGGCATGTCGTGCTTCCGTCCGCGCTGCCCTCGCTGCTGGTGGGGCTGCGCTATGCCCTGTCGGTATCGATCCTGGTTCTTGTCGTTGCGGAGCAGATCAACGCGTCTGCAGGGCTTGGCTATCTCATTAACAATGCCCGTGACTTCATGCGGACCGACATCATCGTCGTCTGCCTCATGGTCTACGCCATTCTCGGCCTCGGCGCCGACTGGCTGGTCCGCACCATCGAAGCCCGCGCCCTGATCTGGCGCCCCAGCATAGTGGAGCTTTAAGCATGGACGCTCGCCTCGGCTTTTCCACGGTGGACAGCGCCGTTCACCAGCCCCATCCCGATCCGGTAGTCCGTCTTCGCGACTTTACCCGTCGCTTCGGAGCGAACACCATCATCGATGGCCTGGACCTCGACATTGCCCCGGGTGAATTCATCGCTCTGCTGGGTCGGTCGGGATCGGGCAAGACCACATTGTTGCGGACGCTCGCCGGTCTGGATGAAGTGCGCGGGCAGGATGTCGAGGTTCCGACATCCCGCGCCGTCGTGTTCCAGGATGCGCGTCTCCTTCCGTGGAAACCGGTCTGGAAGAATGTGACATTGGGGCTGAAGGGCGACGGGGTGCGCGAGCGCAGCGAGGCGGCGCTCAAGGAAGTGGGGCTGGGGCATCGCATGGACGCCTGGCCGCTCACTTTGTCGGGCGGTGAGGCGCAGCGTGTCGCCTTGGCCCGGGCGCTGGTGCGCGAACCCAGCCTGCTATTGCTCGACGAGCCTTTCGCCGCGCTAGATGCACTGACCCGCTACCGGATGCATGATCTGGTTCTGTCCCTCTGGCGTACCCATCGCCCCGCGGTGTTGATCGTGACCCATGATGTGGAGGAAGCGATCGCGCTGGCGGATCGGGTGCTGGTGCTCGACACAGGGCGGATCGTCGCGCAGGAGCGTATCACCGCCCCCCGCGGCGAGCGCGCCAGCTTCGCCGCGCGTCTGCGCGAAAAGCTCCTCTCCCATTTGGGTGGCGACGATCATGGGGACGGTGTGGTGCGGTTCGCGCCGATTGCCGAAGCGGCCGAATGAACGCAGTCGCCACTCTCGAAAAGCCGGTCGATACGACGCGATTGCGTGGTTTCGTTACGGCCTTTGCCGACCTGCTGGCTGCGACGCGCGATGAGCGGGCGATTTTGGAAAGTGGCCGGTCGCTTCTGGCCCGCCTGATCGCGACCGATGACTGGCTGCCGGTGGAATTCACAAAGCCTGATCCCGACCGCTATCAGCAATATCTGCTCCATTGCGACAGTCGCGAGCGCTTCAGTATCGTAAGCTTCGTCTGGGGACCGGGCCAGTCGACCCCGATCCATGACCATGGGGTCTGGGGTCTGGTCGGCGTGCTGCGTGGCGTGGAGAAGGTCGAGCGTTTCCGGCGCCTGCCGACGGGCGGACTGGTGGCGGAGGGCGAAGACCTGCTGCGCGAGGGCGAAGTCGATGCCGTCTCGCCGCGCGTGGGCGACATTCATCGCGTGACCAACGGTCTGGCCGACCGGCCGTCCATCAGCATCCATGTCTACGGTGCCAATATCGGCGCCGTCGAGCGGGCGACCTATGCCACTGACGGCACGCCCAAGACCTTCATTTCGGGTTACGCCAACGGCGTGATCCCCAATCTCTGGGACAGATCGAAAACCGCATGAGCACCGACACGCTGGACCGTATCCAGACCGCAACGCCGCAGGACATCCGCCATGCCCTGCTGGTCGGCAGCGAAATCGCCATCATCGACGTACGCGAGGAACATGAATTCGCACAGGGTCATCCGCTCTTCGCTGCGCAAATTCCCTTGCGACGTATCGACGAGGAAGCGCGCTGGCGCATCCCGCGCCTCGACACGCCGATCATCGTCTACGACAATGGCGAAGGGCTGGCGCGCAAGGCAGCGGTCCGTTTCGAGGGGCTGGGCTATAGCAATGTGCGCGAACTGGATGGTGGCCTGGCTGCCTGGCGCGCTGCGGGCTATGAATTGTTCGAGGACGTCAACAGCTATTCCAAGGCGTTTGGCGAACTGGTCGAACATCGTCGCCACACGCCGAGTCTTGCCGCCGAGGACGTGCAGGCGTTGATCCGTGAAAAGGCCGACATCGCCATCCTCGATGCGCGCCGCTACGATGAATATCATACGATGAGCATTCCGACCGGAACCAGCGTGCCGGGCGCCGAACTGGTATTGCGCGCGCGGGCTATCGCGCCCGATCCCGATACCACGATCATCGTCAATTGCGCCGGCCGCACCCGTTCCATCATCGGTACCCAGTCGCTGGTCAATGCCGGGTTGCCGAACAGGATCTTCGCATTGCGTAACGGCACGATCGGCTGGACGCTGGCTGGGCAGGATCTGGAAACCGGCCAGACCCGCGCTGCGCCGGAAGTGGACGACACCTCTATCGCTGAAGCCGATGTCCATGCCCGCGACGTCGCCTATCGCGCAGGGGTGAAGCGGATCGGCTGGGCAGAGCTGGAATCATTCAAGGCCGACACCGCCCGCACCCTCTACCTCTATGACGTGCGCCAGCCGCGTGAATATGAAAGCGGCCACCTGCCCGGCTTCCGCAATGCGCAGGGTGGCCAACTGGTGCAGGAAACCGATCATAACGCCCCGGTGCGCGGTGCCCGCATCGTCGTGACCGACCCGACCGGCGTACGCGCGGCCATGACCGCCTCCTGGCTGGCGCAACTCGGCTGGGACGTGTCGATCCTCGACGTCAACTGGTCGGCTGTCACGCTGGAAACCGGCTCGGACGGTGCGCCGTCCCCACGCGGACCGGAGGGCCGCTACAAGCGCCCTTATGAGGGCACCGATAACAAGGCTGCCGCCATGCAGGCCTATCTCGACTGGGAATATGGCCTTGTCGCCCAGCTGGAACGCGACGGCGCCCACGGTTTCTACGTCATCTGAAATTCGGGAGAATCTCCATGAGCGTCAAGTTCATCGGCTATATCGGCTTCAACAACGGGTCGGAAACCAAGGCTGCGGTGCGCAGCCGCGCGCTCGACACGGATTATGTCACGGCGGCTGCCAAGGCGCAGGAGGAAGGCGGCTTTGACCGCGTCCTTATTCCCTTCGGTTCGAACAGCCCCGAAAGCCAGATCGTCGCGGCCTATGCCGCCGCCATCACGACAAAACTGGGTTTCCTGGTCGCACATCGTCCCGGCTTCACCCAGCCGACGGTGGCGGCACGCCAGCTGGCAACGCTGGATCAATTGTCAGACGGTCGCGTCGCCGTGCATATCATTACCGGCGGCGCTGATGAGGAAATGGCCCGCGACGGCGATACTCGGACGGTGAAGGCCGAACGCTATAGCCGCACCGACGAGTATCTGACGATCCTGCGGCAGGAATGGACGGCGGCTACGCCATTCGACCATCAGGGCAAGTTCTACGACATCCGCCAGGCGTTCAGCGCGATCAAGCCCGACAATCTGCCGGTCTTCTTCGGCGGATCGTCGGAGGAGGCGATCGACGTCGCCGGCCGCCATGCCGATGTCTATGCCCTCTGGGGCGAAACGCTCGCAGCGGTGCAGGAAACGGTGCGCGCAGTGCGCAAGTCGGCGGCGCGCTACGGCCGCAACCCCGGCTTCTCGCTCTCGCTGCGCCCGGTGATCGCCGATACGGAAGAAGCCGCATGGAAGCGTGCCGCGGAAATCGAGGAACAGGTGCGCGAAAACCGCACCGCCGCCGGCCTGCCGCTCACTGGCCATCGCCCGCCGAACGTCGGTGCGTTGCGGTTGCTGGAAACCGCCAGCGCCAATCGGCAGGACAAGCGACTGTGGACCGGCGTTGCAGCGCTGACCGGCGCCGCAGGCAACAGCACCGGTCTGGTCGGCACGCCGGAGCAGGTGGCCGACGCCATGCTCGATTATTATGACATCGGCATCGACCATTTCCTGATCCGCGGCTTCGATCCGCTGGGCGATTCCATCCTCTATGGCCGCGAATTGCTGCCATTGGTGCGCCGCAAGGTCGATGAGCGCGATGCCGCCGGCCTCGCACTGGCGGGCTGATCCATGTCGAAGAGAAACGTCGCCATCCTGTCGGCGACCCTTGTCGCGGTGGCGGGCCTCGGGCTCGCCGCCGCGACTTTTAAGCGCAGCGATGACAATATCCTGCGCGTCGCCAACCAGAAGGGACAGGTCCGCGCGATGATGCTCGCGTCCGGCGTGCTCAAGGGTGCGCCCTACACGGTCGAATGGTCCGAGTTTCCGGCGGCGCAACCGCTGTTGGAGGCGGTCGGCGGCGGCGCGGCGGATCTGGGGCTGGCCGCCGATGCGCCCTTCATCTTCGCCTATCAGAGCGGCAGTCCGGTAAAGGCGATCGCCGTGCAGGCACCCGCCAACCAGGCGTCGGAAGCGCTCGCCATACTGGTGAAAAATGGATCGCAGATAAGGAGCGCGCAGCAGCTGGTAGGCAAGTCGATCGCCACCACGCGCGGGTCGATCGGTCATCATCTGCTGCTGCAGGCGCTGGAACGCGTCCATATCCCGGCCGACAAGGTGCGCGTGACCTTCCTGCCGCCGGGCGACGCCAAAGCAGCCTTCGACAGCGGGTCGATCGACGCCTGGGCGACCTGGACGCCCTATACCAATGTCGCGATCAAGGAAGGCGCGCGTACCGTCGTAGATGCGAAGGATTACGGCCTGCCTCTCTATATCGACATTGCCCATGCGGATTCCATCGCACCGAAACGGGCGCTGCTCGCGGACTTCCTCCAGCGTGAAGCCAAGGCGGTCGCCTGGGCGCGCGCGCATCCCGATCAGTTCGCGCAGGTGCTGGCCAGGGAAACCGGCCTGCCGTTGGATATCGCCCGCGCCAGCTTCGATCGCAACAACCGCGTTTCCCGGCCGATCGATGCGAAGGTCATCGCGCATGAGCAGGACATCACTGCCCGCTTCCGCGATGCCGGGCTGATCGAAGGCAAGCGGGATGTCGTCCAAGCCTTCGATCCAAGTTTTGGGCAAGTTCGATGGAACAATAAGTTTCATTAGGAAAAATACATCTAAATTTAATATAAGATTACGGATATTAATATAAATCAATCTCCAAACTAATAAGTTAAATGAGATATCATTCCTATCCGCCGAATACTGAACGGATTTCTTGGACTCGTGGTGTCAATAGACACCGGATATTCGCCCATGACAAGCGCCCAACATTGCCCTTCTGATAGTAGTGCGAGGATCGTCAGCATGGGGTGAGGTGGTTCCGGGCTACGCCCTCCGCCGGCTCACCCCTATGCCGATGCCGTTTCTTCCGGGGTTTCAGGCCGCTTCGCGGTTCGTAAAGCGCTAACTCTCATTGCCGGTTTTGAAGATGTCGCAATGATGCGTGAGCCGGTCGAGTAGCGCGGTGGCCATTTTGGCGTCACCGAACGCCGAGAGCCATTCGCCGAGCGTGAGGTTGGGCCGTCACCATGATCGAGGTCTCCTCGTAGAGCTGGCTCACGAGGTTGAATAGCAGCGGCGACCTGACAGCGCGAACGGCAGATAACCGAGTTCGTCAAGGATCATGAGATTGAGCCGGGACAGGTGATCGGGGAAGCGCCCCGGTTCCCGTGCGCGGGTTTCAGCTTTGAGCCGGTTCAACAGGTCTATATTATAATATCCGACCCTAAGTACATCATTCTATTTTTAATCACGAAGATGAGATCGAACTTCCCCGGCTATTCATGGCAGGGCCTAATTCATGGATAAGGCAATCCACCACTTGCTGCACTTTTGGCAACAGATGGCGGCGCTGTGGATAAACGGCCCAGATCGGCTCATCCGCAGCCTGAACATCTTCCAATAAAAGCTCCACCATGCCATGCTTTATGTAGGGTAAGACATAAAAGTCGGGTAGCTGACAGATACCAAGTCCGGAAATGCACGCCTCCATGACAGCATGACCGCTGTTGCACCTGAAGCGTCCCTTCGGACGATGAATGATTTCGCGGCCATCTACCGTGAAATGCCAGGCGCTCGCAGTTCCCGCGATGCACTCATGCTCCTCCAACGCCTTAACCCGCGCTGGGCGACCGGCAGAAGCAAGATAGCTTGGTGCCGCACAAGTGTAGAGACTACGCGATGCCACGCGGGTTGCGATGAGCCGGGGATCCGTAATCGTGCCCGTTCTTACCGCCAGATCGAAGCCCTCACCAACAAGATCAATGACGCGATTGGACAGTTCGATAGATATGGCCAGCTTAGGATGCTGCATGGCAAAGCGGCGGATGATCGGCGCCACGAAGCGTTCACCCATCGCCGTCGAACAAGTTACGCGCAACTCTCCCTGAGGTGCGCTGCGGTCACCAATCAGTGCGATGGCTTCGTCCCTATCCTCAGCGATGCGCTCGCACCGCTCGAAAAATACCCGTCCGGTGTCGGTTAATCCAACGGAGCGGGTTGTCCGGTGAAAGAGCTGGGCCTGGACGCGGCGCTCCAGAGCCATGATCGAACGGCTGACATGCGTTGTCGACACGCCCAACGCTTTCGCACCTCGGGTAAAGGAACCTGTTGTGGCGACACTGATGAACTCGTCGATACCATCCCAAGCCGACATATGATTATCCCTGTGAAGAAATAAATATTTTCCAAATTACCATATTATCTCTCCTGCGAAAGAACGCTAGAGTGACTCGGAAATAAGGGCATGGTGACGCGCTGCCTGAAGAATCTTCACGGGGCTGTGTGGGATTTTTGCGAGCTGTGCTGAGCCATGTCGGCCAATTGATTATGACGAGGATTGAGAGATGAAGACCCGCGCCGCAGTCGCATTTGAAGCGAAGAAGCCTCTGGAGATCGTCGAGGTCGACCTGGAAGGCCCCAAGGCGGGCGAGGTTCTGGTCGAAATCATGGCGACGGGCATCTGCCATACCGACGCCTACACCCTGGACGGGTTAGATAGCGAGGGAATTTTCCCTTCGATCCTGGGGCATGAGGGCGCAGGCATCGTTCGCGAAGTCGGTCCGGGCGTCACCAGCGTGAAGCCCGGCGATCACGTCATCCCGCTTTACACGCCCGAATGCCGCCAGTGCAAAAGCTGCCTGTCGGGCAAGACCAACCTGTGCACCGCCATCCGCGCGACGCAGGGCAAGGGGCTGATGCCCGACGGCACGACGCGCTTTTCCTACAAGGGTCAGCCGATCTTCCACTATATGGGCTGCTCCACCTTTTCCAACTTCACCGTTCTGCCGGAAATCGCGGTAGCAAAGATCCGTGAGGACGCGCCCTTTCAGTCCAGCTGCTATATCGGCTGCGGCGTGACGACCGGCGTAGGTGCGGTCATCAACACGGCCAAGGTGCAAGTGGGCGACAATGTCGTCATCTTCGGACTGGGCGGCATCGGCCTCAACGTCATCCAAGGCGCACGGTTGGCTGGCGCAAACAAGATTATCGGCGTCGATATCAATCCCGACCGTGAGGAATGGGGCCGCAAGTTCGGCATGACCGACTTCCTAAACAGCAAGGGTCTGTCGCGCGAGGAGACGGTGGCGAAGATTGTGGAGATGACCGACGGCGGCGCCGACTATACGTTCGACGCGACCGGCAATACCGATGTGATGCGCACCGCGCTGGAAGCCTGTCATCGCGGCTGGGGCACGTCGATCATCATCGGCGTGGCTGAAGCTGGCAAAGAGATCGCCACGCGTCCGTTCCAGCTCGTCACCGGCCGCAACTGGCGTGGCACGGCCTTCGGCGGCGCCAAGGGTCGGACCGACGTGCCCAAGATCGTCGACATGTATATGAGCGGCAAGATCGAGATCGATCCGATGATCACCCATGTCATGGGTCTGGAGGAGATCAACACAGCTTTCGACCTGATGCACGCCGGTAAGAGCATCCGTTCGGTCGTCGTCTTCTAACGACCAGCCAAAACGAGAGGGAGAATTAATATGGCAGTCATTTCCGGTGACGGCGTGTTTTCGCATGCCTGTGTTGGTGCGAGCGATCTTGCAGCTTCTTCGGCATTCTATGACGCTTCTTTGGCGCCGCTGGGTGTCAAGAATCTGGGGCCTTTCGGTGATAACGTCATTCTTTACGGGAAAGACAAGCCGGCTCTGCTGGTCCTGCGCCCCGGTGATGGCGAAGCCCCCTCCAGCAACGGCGTGACCGTCGGCTTTGCGGCGGCCGGCACCGACGAGGTCGACGCTTTCCATGCGGCTGGTCTGGCTGCCGGCGGCACCTGCGAAAGCGAGGCGGGTCCTCGTGGCCATCTGCCCGGCGCCTATGCCGCCTATCTGCGCGATCCGGCGGGCAACAAAATCTGCGCCTACACCTTCACGGACGGCAACTGAGCGATGGAGCAGGTCAGCACCAACCGGGCGTTCGGCGGCGAGCAGGGCGTATATAAGCATGCCTCTGCCGCCACGGGAACCGAGATGACTTTTTCGGTCTTCGTACCCCCCCATGATCCCGGTGCGAAGCTGCCGGTCATATGGTATCTGTCGGGGCTGACCTGCACCCACGCCAACGTCACGGAGAAAGGCGAGTTTCGTCGCATCTGCGCGGAACTCGGCCTGATATTGGTCGCGCCCGACACATCGCCGCGCGGCGAAGGTGTGCCGGACGATCCGACGGGAGCCTATGACTTTGGGCTTGGCGCTGGATTCTATGTCGATGCCACGCAGGCGCCCTTCGATCGCCATTATAAGATGTGGTCCTATATAACCGAGGAACTGCCCGCGCTGATCGCGGAGAATTTCCCCGCAGATATGCGGCGGCAGTCGATCATGGGCCATTCGATGGGTGGCCATGGCGCTTTGACCATCGCCCTGCGCAATCCGGGTAAATATGCGTCGGTATCGGCCTTTGCGCCGATCGTCGCGCCCGGCAGCGTGCCTTGGGGGAAAAAGGCGCTCGGCGGTTATCTTGGCGAAGAAAGGGCTAGCTGGCGTCGGCACGATGCGGTGGCGCTGATCGAAGACGGCGCCCGCGTGACTGAAATTCTGGTCGATCAGGGCGGCGCGGATTCGTTTCTGGCGCAGGAGCTGCGTCCGGAGCTGCTGGAGAGCGCCTGCAAGGCGGCGGGCATCGACCTGACGTTGAACCTGCGTGCAGGCTATGATCACAGCTATTATTTCATCTCTACCTTCATGGCCGATCATCTGCGCTGGCATGCGGCCCGCCTCAGCAAGGTTGATTGATGGTCCAGATTTTCGTGACTGGTCGCGACGGCGCCGAACATGCGCTGTAAACGCAAGCCGGTTTGTCATTGATGGAAGCGATCCGCGACAACGGCCTCGATGAACTGCTCGCTTTGTATGGGGATGCTGTTGCTGCGCGACTTGCCATGTCTATGTGTGTGGCAACGGTCGTCGAGCGGCCGGGAGAGAAGATGATGTTGATTGAGGGGCTGTGCGAATGCGCTATTATGACGTTCTGATCGTGGGCGCAGGCCATGCTGGCGCGCAGGCAGGCATCGCCCTGCGCGCCAGTATGGGTTCGACGGATTCAATCCCATCGCTTCCCCAGTCGCTAAGCTCAGGATCAGTAATTTGCAGTTGCTTGGCGGTTGTCCCTTGAGGGTTTCAAGGATCTGTCCGCACGCGCCGGTCTGGAGATCGGTGGTGCTGTATGGGGTCTCACAAGGCCGGACGTTGCATTGACTCGAAGCAAGCTTGGCAGCCCATCTGATCACCTTCGCAGATCGTCCGTCCCTGCCCTCGCGGGACA
The DNA here is from genome assembly GCF_013393185.1 of Sphingobium lactosutens. Classification (GTDB taxonomy): domain Bacteria; phylum Pseudomonadota; class Alphaproteobacteria; order Sphingomonadales; family Sphingomonadaceae; genus Sphingobium; species Sphingobium lactosutens_A. The sequence continues at coordinate 141,887 of NZ_QJQX01000084.1, forward strand.
CCGGCCTCGGGTCAGCTTGCGAGCATCCCCGCTGGCGAACTGGTTCTACCGTATCTCATGTCTCGAACAAAGTACCATCGCGCAGCATGGCATGCATGATGACGGGGAGGCGGCGGGCGAGCGCGACCCTGGCCTTTCGAAGGCCGCGCTGCTTTGCGATCTTGAGCGCCCAGGTCTTCAGCGCGAAGCTCTGCCTGGTGCGGGTTAGGATCGAGTTAGCCGCTTCGTAGAGCAGCTTGCGAACGGTGCTGTCGCCCTGCTTGGTGATCCGGCCCGTCCAGTCGAGTTCGCCCGATTGGTGCCGACGGGGAACCAGCCCGAAGTAGGCGCCGGCCGTCCGTGATCGTTTGAACCGGCTCGCGTCGTCAACGGCTGCGGCGAACGCGGCCGAGGTCTGCACACCGACGCCGGGGATGCTCATCAAGGCCTGGCAGACCGGCGAGGCAGTACTGATCGCCTTCAAGTGACGGTCCAGCTGCTCAATCTCCACGACGAGGCGCTCGCGGGCACGGAGCAGCGATGCGACCGCTTCGCCGAGACCTGGGACAGGGGCGGCCACTTGCATCCGCGCGAGGAACCGTGGCGCAGAGACCACGGATGGTGTTGTCGAGCCGGACGCGCGCCTCGACCAGATGTCCGCGGGCAGTAATGACCGAGCGCACGCCGTGTGCCGCCGGCGACCTGACGTGCACCTCCTTGTAGAACCCCATGCGTGCCAGCTGCGCTAAGCCAGCGGCGTCGTGCGGATCGGTCTTGTTGGCCTTCATCGCCTTCAGGCTTTGGTGCGCCTGACAGGCGTCGATGCAGACGATTGCAACACCCAGCTTGCGCAGGCCCAGCGCGATCGATGGGGTCATCCGGCCCGTCTCGATCACTGCGCGTTCGACCGGCCCATATTGCTCCAGCGCCGTGGCAATCGCCTCCGGCGTGCTGTCGACGCACAGCGCCCCGATTTTGCGTCCATCAGCATCGACGACACACAGGCGTCGTTTCCATCGACAGGTCTAATCCGGCATAGTGCTCCATGGCTGCTTCCTTCCTTCAGGCTTCGACAACCAGAAGTGTGCGTCGCTAAGCCGGCCCAAGGAAGCAGCCACAAATTACACGATGACTCAATGATTGAGCGAGAAGATGACGGTTGCTGCGATGCAGATGGCGGACATGAAGGTGTGAGCGCATCGATCGTAGCGAGTGTGGATGCGTCGCCAGTCCTTGAGCTTGCCGAACATATTCTCGATCTTGTGGTGCTGGCGATAGAGCATAGCGTCGTGCGGGATCGGGACCTTCCGGTTCCTCTTTGACGGGATGCAGGCGGTGATGCCGCGCTCCGCGAGACCAGTCGGCGTCATAGCCTCGATCGCCGAGCAGGGCTTTGGCACGGGGCAAAGCGTCGAGCATCAGGGCTGCTCCCTTGTAGTCGCTCATCTGGCCCTCGCTGAGCAGCATGACCAGCGGTCTGCCCTTGCCGTCGCACACGGCGTGGAGCTTCGAGTTCAGGCCGACTTTGGTGTGTCCGATACGTCTGGGAGCGCAGCGGGTCAGATAATGATCCGGGGGATCATTATCCCGCAAGCCCCTTTTTGAGCAGGCTGGCTGCGGTTCGGTGCGCCTTCAGATGCGTCGCATCGATCATCAACTGGTCAGTCTTGCCGCCTTGCGCCGAAAGGGCGGAGCAAATCTTGTTGAACACCCCGAGCCGGCTCCACCG
>NZ_QJQX01000084.1:143644-186812 GCF_013393185.1 Sphingobium lactosutens
GTCTTCGGCGGACCATAGTCGGCCGGCGCATCGCGCCATCGCAAGCCATTCCTGATCACGAAGATGATACCGCTGATAATCCGACGGTCGTCCACCCGTGGCACCCCGTGTGACAAAGGAAAATATGGCTCGATCCGGCGCATCTGCGCCTCCGACAGCCAGATCAGATCACTCATGACGACGCCTCCTCACGCCGCCATTGAATTAACCCATCGCTTGCTCGACAAGCGATTTAATAGGTCCTGAGCCTAGATGATCAGTTCGCGGAGCATGCGAGGGGCGTGGATGATCAGCTTGCCGTCTTCCCGGCTTATGATCCCGCGGCGGATCAAGGCCGCCACGGCCCGCGATGCGGTTTCCCGGGTCGTACCTGCGCTCATGGCCAATGTGGTGATTTGCGGTGCAGGGGCGACATGATCCCGTTCACCTGCCAGCGCCAACAGTTCGCTATAGACGCGCCCGGCGGCGCTATAGGTCGACCGGGTTGCCATGCGATCCAAGGCATGATCGAGCTGGCGGGCGAGCAGTCCGGCCATTCCTGCGCCGATCTGGGCATCCGTGGCCACGAGCGCTGCAAGCGCAAGGGTATCGGCACGAAGCAGGAGCGTGTCGACCAGCACTTCGATCTCCGCCCGACATGTCGTGGCCGATGGATAGGCGCCGAAAAATTCTCCGGGACCATGTCGTGCCAGTTGCTGCCGTTGCCCTTCCAGCCCGAATGTCTGGATGGCGACATATCCTTCGATGACAAGCCAGCAGTGAAAGGAGGCCTCGCCCTGGCGGGCCAATATCTGTTTTGCGGCGCTGCGCTGGGGAATGAAGACATGTCGAAGCGACTCTGCGGCGTCTCGGTCGCACCGAAAAACCGCGCTCATCACTTCAATCTGGTCTTCCCGATCCAAGATCCGTGCCCCTGACGTCATTGCTGATCCTAGCTCCGGCATAACCCAATGTCCCGCAAGGAAAATAGGTAAGGACGAAAAGATCCTGGGGAAGATGTGATCTACATCACGGCCGAGGCGCGCTGCTTGGCGTAAGAGAACCGAGCGACCCGAAGGACGCTCGGATAGAGCAGCCTTTCTCCTGGCCCGGAGGCATCGTCTCCGGGCTATTTTCTGCCGTTTTATGACAGGTCAATCCGGCCCGTGGGATCGGTCAGGCACGCGCTTTCGATCGTTGCGCCGGGCGCGAGGAATCACGCGGTTCTTGCCTCCGCTACAGCCGCCTATGGTTGATAGGGTGCCACGCGCATCAGCAGCGCAAAAGGCGGGCGGTCAATAACTGCGCGATCGGAGGGTTCGAACATCGATATCCTCATTCTTCGTCCTTCATTCCTGCCGGATCCTGCAGCGACCAGTGGCCGGGGAGATCAAGATATGCCTCAAGTTCGCGCCAATGACGGTCCCAACCCGGTCCGCGCCGTTCCGGGGGGACATGCTGCTCGACCATGTGGCGGGCGCGGGCGACCGGATTGTTCGCCGGCGTGCGGACGCGATCGAGGATGTTTCGGATCGAAAGCGTGTCTTCCTCTGCCATGGTCAGGATTGCCGTCGGCTGTCACGCCAGGCCTTGGGCGACTGGCCGATATGACGGGTGAAAAATCGGGAAAAATAGGCGGGGTCTTCAAAGCCCACGGCATAGGCGATTTCGGTTACCGATAGTTGCGAATAGACGAGCAGGCGACGCGCTTCCAGTAGGGCGCGATCGTCAAGTATCTGCGCGGGCGAACTATTGGCGACGCGTGCACATGCCTGGCGCAGGGCGGTGAGGCTGGTTCCGAGCGCCCTGGCCTGATCAGAAACGGACTCGCGTTGACGGAAGCGCTGCTCGATCCGTTCGCGCAACCGCGCGACCAGCGCAGCCTGTCGAGCAGTGCCCTGCTGCATAGCCTCCGCCAGCGTCGCATGGCGCAGAGCGAGCACCATGAGCAGCAACAGCGCGGCCTCGACGGCAGCACGCTGGCCGGGGCCGGACCATCCCAGTTCCCTGGTCATCCGCGCAATCGCGGCTTCGGCATCCGATCCATCCTCTTGCGGAAGCATGACGGCATGGGGACGGGCAAAGAGCGGCGTGAGGTCGGTGTCTCGAGTGACGAGATGACGGAGGTAGCTGGCGGCGATGGTGGTAACATACCCGCGCGACTCCCGGTGCCAGGTGAAGCCATGGACGATTCCCGCCGGGATCAGCAGCAGGCAGGGCGCTTCGAAGGAGAGCTGAACCGCCTCCGCCTGCATCGCGCCGCCGCCCTCGGCGATCAGGATGATATGGTTGAGATCGTGATGGACATGCGGCCGGATCGTCCATTCGCTCGGGCGCGAGCGATCGTCCAGGCTTTCGACATGCACGAAACCTTCAGCCACGCTACGCTGGGGCTCGCCATAAAGATAGAAACTGGGAACAGACGCGGTCGACATGGCCCGACCATAGTTTGGATCGGCCGAGGCAACAATGTCGCGGCTCATCCCGAATGACTGCTCCCGCTAAGGGCGGACCGGCGGGTCGGTGCCGGGCGATATGGTGATGATCGCGCGACGATAGGAAGTGAGGGCAGGCTTGCCGTGATCGCGGGCTTCCAGAATGATGTGGAAGCGGGTCGGTTCTTCGACGGAAGGAACGACGAAGCGGGTTTCGACCGGATCGCCGCGCTGCAATTCCACGCGTGGGCTGCGATTGGTCGCTTCGGATTCGCGATATTGCCACCAGGCATAATCGACCCTGTCGCCATCAGGATCGCGTGATCCGGCGGTGGAAAGGTGCACGACATTGCCGGGTTTTGCCGTCAGTTCGACCGGCGCATTCCCTGCAACCCCGTTCAAGACAAGCCGGGGCGCATGGTTCGCGCCTTTGTAGCTTGCCTGCAGCGACCATTGAATGCGCGCGGCGAAGTCATTCTGGAAGGCGTCGCGCCAGCGCCATATGGTAGCCTTGTTGGTCTGATAAGTGCGGCCATCCGCACCGGTGACGAGATCGCTGGTGTCGGTCCAGATGCCGTCCCATTCCGAAATCTTGCCATAGCGCCCGCCCCAACTGCCATAATCGGGATGCTCCGGATGGCCGAGGCCGTTGGGGATGAGGTAGAGGAAGCTGGGCGTGTCTCCCTCCATCATGAATTCATAATTGGGATAGAGCGAGCCAAGCGGGCCGATCTGAATATTTTCGCGCAGCCATTCCTTGGAGACGGTGGTAAAGTCAGGGCCGTCGAAATAATACATGCGGTCGCCCGATATGCCGCCCCAGGTGGAGAGATTATAGTGGCGGTGCGCGGTCAGGCTGACGATCCAGAACAGGTCGGGGAAATAGCGACGGACCCAGGGGCCGGCATTATCCTGGTCCGAGATGGAATAGACGCGCAGTTTCGCCACGAATCTGGCGATGTCGTCCGGCTTGCGGGTTTCCCGGATCTTCCACAATGCCTGCGCGAGGTCTACCGCGCCACCCCAGACCGTGATCCATATCGGCCGGGAGTCTGGCTTGTCTACGGCAGCGATGATCGCTTCGGATGCAGGCGTGTCCTTGCCCGGGCCGACCCCGGCCATGCCATATTCGGGTCGCCCCGGCTTTACCGCAGCGCGCAGGGCCTCTGCGCTTGGCCAGCCCTGCGCATGCGCCTTGAGATTGGGCAGTACCTGTTCATAGGCGTCTATCCGCTGCAATATCTGTTCTGGATGAACGCTGTCTTTCAGATGCCGCGAAGTGGACGGCACCAGTGCCTCAATGTCGAACTCGTTGGCATAAAGGAGGAAACGCACCATGGACTCCATGTCGTCCGGGTCGGAACCGACATCGGTGAGTATGATGATGCGCGACCGGGGCAGGATTTCCGTGACTTGCTTGGCCGGCTGGGTGGAACTCGTGGCCGGCAGCGACGCCAATGCAAGGGCGCATAGAGAAGCCCAGCCGAATGTCATGGATGATTCCCTTGCATGATGAAGGGACGGAGCATGTTTGCCCCGTCCCCCAGTATCAGAACCGCACCCGCACGCCGCCCGACAGGCGACGACCGGTCTTGCGATATTCCTTCGTCCGATCCTCGCTGACGGAGTAGATGAACTCCTTGGCGTTGTTCAGGTTGATCGCGTCGGCAAAGATGGTGAAGTTGGGCGTCACCTCGAAGGACAGGCCGGCATCGAGCTGGCCATAGGCGTTGAAATATTCCGGTTCGCCGTTGCGTCCCGACGCGACCTGAAGGAAATTGTCGCGCCAAGTATAAGCGACGCGCGCCTGAATACCACTCTTCTCGTAGAAGCCGACCAGACTGTAGCTATATTTGGACAGGCCTTCGAGACCGAAGGACACATTGGCGACGGCATTTTCATAACGGGCATTCGACTTTGTATAGTTGAAGCTGGTCTGAACGCCCAGTCCGTCGAACGGCGCGGGCAGGCTTGAGAAGGCCTGGCGATAGCCGACCTCAAAGCCCTTCACGGTCGCGCCCTTGCCATTGCCAGGCACCGTCACCTGGAATGTGACCTCATCCACCTTTTGCGGCGTGGTGATCAGCGTCACGAAGGAGTCGATCTTCTTGTAGAAGGCCGCGAAGGACAGGAGCGAGGAGTCGGCGAAATACCATTCGGCACCCGCTTCGACCTGCTTGGCGCGGAAGGGCAGGAGGTCCGGATTGCCGCGACGGATCGTCTCATTGCCCGGATTGGTCTGGATCGTCTGGCGCGGCGACAGGTCGGTCAGCGTCGGGCGCGTCATCACCTTCGACGCGGCGAGGCGCAGGATCAGATCGTCGGCCACCTCCAGCTTGAGGTTCAGTGACGGTAGCCAGTCGTGATATTTGCCGCGGAAGCTGACCGGAACCACACCCGACACGATGATGTCGTTCTGGCCGGTCGGGTTGCCATTTGCATCGACGCGCGGTTTCGCGCTGATGATGGTGCGGGACGCGCCCGATGAGGTATAGTCGGTATCTTCATACCGGACGCCGGCATTGATGGTCAGTGGCATCGACCCCAGGCTGGTTTCGAAATTAGCCATGACATAGCCGATCCGTACCTTCTCATCGACCACGGAGGACGCCGAGGGCGAGAAGACCGCGGGGTTGAACGCCTTGCCGTCCTGCGCCGCATATTGGTCAATCAGCTGGACCAGCTGCTGCGGATTGTAGATGACCCAGTCGCGGATGATATTGTCGGGGCCGCCACCTTGGAAGAAGTTGCGGTTGGTCGGGCTGAACAGGGATGTCGGCAGCACACGGTCGGACCCGCAATAGGCGCATTGCTCGCCAAAAGGCATTTCGTCGGCAGTCAGCGTCTTCTTGCGGTTGGCGATCATGCCGCCGGCGAAGAATGTCAGGTTTGACGTAGCATTCCATTCGGTATCGGCACGATATTCGCTGATCTTGTCGTCGACGTCGGTGCCGCCGCCCCAGATATAATAATGGGCGGTAATGCCCTGCGGATTGGTTGCGGCATTGGGATAATTGGGGCTGGTGAAGCCATAGTCGTAGATTGGATTGCCACCCCGCCGATCGAACCAGAGGTCGATATTCTTGCGGCGGATGGTGGTGAAGAGGTTATTCTCCTTGCCGCGCCGTTCGGCCTTGGATCGGGACGCGTCCAGCTTGAGCTTGAAAGTGTCGACCGGCTTCCATTCGACATTGACCCCGAACTGGTCGGTGGTGACGTTGCGCTGGTCATATTGCAGGATCTGGTCGACGAAGCCGCCCTGATAACGCTGATAGACGGCTTCGCCATCCTCGACGACCTGCTCGACCAGGGTTCCGCCCGAAAAGTCATAGGCGAGGCCGGTCTGCTGCTCGGTGAACTTGGCCTTGGAATAGAGGCCGTCCAGCGTCACCGTCAGCGTGTCGGTCGGACGGACCTGGAGAGATCCGGAGAAGCCATAACGCTCCAGTCCGCGCTCGAAGAAGAAGGGCGATAGGTTGGAGGGCATCGACACATTGGTGAAGGGCGCGACGCCCGGTCCGATGCGCGCGCCATTCACGCCATTGGCGCGATAGTAGGAGTCGGTGCTCGACCGGCGCACATGGCCCGCGCCGATAGTGAATTCGTCGTTACGCGTATCGCGCTTGGTATAGACGCCCGACAGGGAGATGCCGATCGTCCGGTCGGCATTGCGCCAGGACGCGACGCCGGACACTTCGGGATTGAACTTGTCGGCCAGTTCCGCCCACATTTGTCCAGCCGATGCGCTGAAGGCGAATTGTTCCTTCTGGTCGATCGGGCGAAGCGTATGGACGTCGACGGTGGCACCGATCGAGGAGCCGTTGAGATTGGCCTGGGGCGATTTGAATACGTCGGCGCCGGCGATGATTTCGGACGGCAGCACGTCGAAGGAAAATTCGCGGCCATTATTGTCGGTAGCCAGCGTGCGGCCATTGACGGTGACGGCGTTGAACTTGGGACCGAAGCCGCGAACGGTGATGTAACGCCCTTCGCCGCGGTTGCGCTCGATCGTTACGCCGGCCACGCGCTGGAGGGATTCGGCGACATTCTGGTCGGGCAGCTTGCCCAGGTCTTCCGCAACGATCGAGTCGACCACAGCGACGGAGTCGCGCTTGATGTCGATCGATGCTTTCTGGCTGGCGCGGATGCCGGTGACGATGATGTCTTCTGTCGTCGGCTCGTTGCCTTGGGCTGCGGCTGTCTGTTGTGCGGTGGCCGCGCTGCCGATGGCCAGTGCCAGGCCCGATGCCGCCACCATGGTCGCAAGACGGACCTTACCCACCTTCCTCATCTTCCACTCTCCCTATGTTTATTGATGTCGCTTATGGCGCAAGCCAATGCATATGTCAAATTACGTAATACATAATATGAATTAACGAACGCTGCGGATCGGCAGCACGCAGAGCGCCGATCCGAACACGAACAGCAGCGCGGCGATAAAGATTGCACGATAGTCATTCTGAAAAAGGGTCAGCAAAATGGCCGCCATGACCGGACTGATGATCTGCGGGATGTTGACCGCGGTGGTCAGCACGCCCAGATCCTTGCCCTCGTCCCCTAACGCGCTTTTCGGCAGCACCTGCGTCATCAGCGCCATGTCGATCGACATGAACATGCCATAGCCGATGCCGATCACCCCGGCGTAAACCCACATTCCGGCCATGGAGGGCGCCAGCAACGGCGCGGACATGGCCACGCCCATGATCAGGCTGCCCAATATGACAAATGGCTTCCGCCGCTGCCAGCGGTCCGAGAGCCAGCCGGACACAAGCGAAGAGATGACGAGGCAGACCAGAGTGACAAGCGCCATATTGGCTATGGCGATGTTCGACTCGCCGTCGCCAAGCCCGATATAATCGCGCAGGATGTAGAGCAGATAGGCCGCGACCGCCTGATAGCCCATGTAAATGGTGAAGCGACTGGCGAAGGCCCAGGCGAAATCGGGATGCTCGCGCGGACTGATCCAGAAGCTTTTGAGAAAACTGCCCCAATGCATCGGTCGACGGGGCGTCGCGTCGCTTGGCGGTTCGCGATTCAGCGCGACGAAAGCGATGCAGGATGCCGCTATGGCGCCAGCGAACAGGCCATAGGCCAATATGCGTTCTCCGGCGAGATAGCCCGCGACAACCGTGCCCGCCGTCAATCCAGCGGTCATGCCCGCGCCGACAATACCCGACACGGCGCCGCGCGAGACGGGGGCGAAGCGGTCTGCGATCAGGGTCGTCATCGCCGGCTGCATGCAGTTGTAAGCCACGGCCGCCATGACCCAAAGGACCATCAGCGACCAGAAGCCAGTCATCCACGATACGCCGAACAGGCAGAGCGATCCGATCAGCGATGCGATGGCGATCCATGGTGCGCGGCGCCCCCAGCGACTGCGGGTCCGATCCGACAGGGCGCCTGCGATCGGCGTGGCCAGTGTCGAGAAAATGGAGGTGATGGCGAACAGCAGCGCGAGGTTGGTTTCTTTCGCGCCCGGCGACAGTTCGGCGATCTGGTTAGGCAGCAGCACACCGAGGACGCCGCTGTAAAGCGCCATCAGCAGGAAGAAATTGACCATCAGCGACAGTTGCAGCCGCGTGCGCGCCGCGCCCGTCACCCAGGCTGACGATGGCTGTTCTGCGGGAGACGGGGACAGGCTGCGCATCAGTCGGCTGCCCGGCGGCTCTCGGGGACGAGGCGCAGCCCTGCGTCGCGTGGTCGTCGATGCGGCCCGCCACGAACATTCCAGCCATTGCCCGCAACGCTTTGTGCGATCGCGGCTTCGTCGATCAGGATTCCCAGACCCGGCCGGTCGCCCAGCACGATGCCGCCGTCCATGATCTGCTGATCCACGTCGAAACCGGTCGGAAAGCCGAAATCCTGCACTTCCATACCGATCATGTTGGGCACCGCCGCGGCGGCATGGGCGACCGGGTTGGCATTATAGGCGACCGGCGACACCGGCAGGCCGCGCGCATGGGCAGCCATCGCGACGCGGTGGAAGTGGGTGATGCCCCATATGCTGCCGGACTGCACGATGTCGACTGCGCGTGCGTCGAACAATGGTGCATATTGTTCCAGGCCGGTGAGATTTTCGCCCGTGGCGACCGCGGCCTTCACAGCGCGGGAGATTGCCGCATGACCGACCGCGTCCCAGCGGCGCACCGGTTCCTCGATCCAGGTGAGGTCGATCCTTTTCTCGATCTCGTTCAGATGGCGGATCGCCTGCTTGCAGTTCCAGGCTTCATTGACGTCGAGCATCAGGGCAGGGCGGTCACTGTTGCGCGAGAGGATGTTGCGCACCCTTTCCAGCCGAGCGATGTCACGGTCGAGATCACGCCCGCCCTTGATCTTCGCGGCGGTAAAGCCGCGATCGGCCCAGGCGTCATAATGGCGCGCGAACGCATCGTCATCCAGGCCGTAACACAGGCCTGAAGCATAGCCCGGCACGAACCGGTCCCCGGCGCCGAGGGTGCGCCAGAGCGGTTCGTCGGCCATCTTGGCCTTGAGATCCCATAATGCCATATCGATCGCGGCGATCGTGCCGAAGGTCGTGCCGGCATGGCCGCTTTTGAATACCTGTGCGAGCATGGAATCATAAAGGGTGGACACCGCGCGCGGATCCGCACCCTCTACAGCCGGAAAGAGGCGATCGATTTCGGCATGCTGGCCCAGACCCAGCCCGGTTAGGCCGCCGTCGGTTTCAAGCAGCAGCACCGGCACCTCGGTCACGCCGGATTCGACGACGCCGTTTACGTCACCCACCGGCCGCTGCCAGTCATGATAGGCTGTGAGGCTGCGATAGCCTGTAATCTTCATCACCATGTCCTCTACCCTCCGGCTCAGCCGGCTACGAGTCATATTATGTATTATCTATGTTGTTTGACAAGTCTTGACGACGCTTGTCAATCGGGTCCACCGTCGAAAAGGCGCGGTGCAGGGCGCGGGAATGAGAAAAGGCGTGAAGAAACATGCAGGATAGACTGGGCGGTGGAGCCCTGGCGGCAACGCAGCGGCTGCGGCGGCGTCCGCGGCTGGCCGAAGCGGTGGTCGAGGATCTGGTCAATGCGATCGTCACCGAAATGTATCCGGCGGGCACCGCGCTGCCGCCGGAAAATATGCTCTGCGACCTTTATGGCGTCAGCCGCACCGTGGTGCGCGAGGCAACGACCGCGCTTACCGAGAAGGGGCTGGTTGTGTCGCAACAGGGACGCGGGACCATCGTGCGCGAATCGCGCGACTGGAACCTGCTCGACCCGATGATTCTGGCTGCGCTGTTCCGACGTGAAGACGGATTGTCCTATCTCGACAATCTATCGGAAATCCGGTCCTCGCTGGAGGCGTCCATGGCCGCGAAGGCCGCGAAGAAGGCGACGCCTGAAAGCGTGGCTGAACTGACCGCACAGATACAGAAACTGGAGGGATTGGTCGAAATGCCCGCCGCCTATGTGCATGAAGATGTCCAGTTTCACGATATCATCATGCGCATGTCGGGCGACCGGCTGAGCAAGGCGATTATCGACGGGATCCAGGGTAAGGCGCTCAATACCCATGGCTATGCCGGGCGGTTGAGCGTGGATCATGTGCGGGAAACCCAGGCCGCGCATCGTCGCATCCACGATGCGATCGTCGCCCGCGATCCGGAAGCCGCGGCGCGTGCGATGCGCGAGCATATCGAATCCTCCTGGGCGAAGCGCCGCGGCTCGCACGCCGCGAAATAGGCGCGGTTTTTCTGGCATGTCGCGGCGTCCGGTCGGCGTTGGGCTGGCAAAGTTGTTCAGGTGGTCCGGGTTCGCAGATGTTGCAGCGCTGAAAAGCGATCCGGCGCCGTCGCGATGACCGGAAGGAACTGCCATCGAACTGACGCCGGCCGGTCGTCAAATTGCCTGTAGCGATATCTCAGCCGCCCCGCCCATGGGCGATCAAGATATCGCAGCCATGCCGGTGCCGGAGCGGCCGTTGCAAGCTGCCCACCCGTAAGGCAGGCGGATACGCAGGTCGTCCGGCGCCATCTTCCTATTTCTTCGCGCTGTTCGCGGACGGTATGATCACGCCCTTGTCCTTCGCATAGTCGTTCCAGTCTGCGATCAGCTCCTGAAGCTTGGCAGGCTCGCTTCCTGCCAGGTCATGGGCTTCCGCCGGATCCCGGGCGACGTTGAAAAGCTGCCATGTGCCCGTGCCGACACTGTTGCGCGGATAGGCGCTGCCCGATGCGGGCAGATAGACAGCCTTCCAGTCACCCTTGCGCAGCGCGCGCCGGTAGAACAGTTCCGTCCCGATCGCTTCCGTCGGTTGCCTGACTTCTTTCGCACCGCCGTCGAGCACAGGGCGCAGGCTATGCCCCTGAAAAGGCAGGATGGCGTGGCCGGAGAAGGTCGACGGCTGGGTGAGACCCGCTAGGTCGAGCAATGTCGGGGCGATGTCGGTCACGCTGAGGAAGCCCGTGGCGATCCGCCGTCCGGCAACGCCGGGGCCGGCCGCGAAGGCCGTGACGCGCGTACCGCCTTCGGTGGGGTAGCCCTTCACCAGCCAGGACGGCGAACTGTTGGCCTGCGCCCAACCGGGGCCGTAACCGACATAGGATGTCGCCGTCCCGATATTTCCGATACTGTTGTCGATGCCCAGTTGTGCCTTGCCTTCCGGTTTCAGCAGGGCCTGGTGCGGTGCGTCGATGACATTACCTTCGGGACCGTTGTCGGCAAGGAAGATGATGACCGTGTCGTCATATTTACCGAGCGTCTTCAGTGCGTCGACCACCCGACCAACATTCTGATCCATTCGGTCGACCATTGCCGCATAGACTTCCATCTTGCGGGATTCGATGGCTTTTTCTTCGGGTGTCAGTGCTGCCCAGGGCTTCACATCCTGCCAATCGTGGGGCGCCAGATCCGCAGGGACCAGTCCCAGCTCTTTCTGTCGCTTGAGACGAGCTTCCCGCAACGCTTCATAGCCGGTGTCATAGCGACCCTTATATTTGGCGATCACTTCCGGCGGCGCCTGAAGCGGCCAGTGCGGTGTCGAATAGGGCAGATAGGCGAAGAAGGGACGAGCGTCCCGGGCGCCTGCCTCCAGGAAGCCGATCAACCGATCCGTGAAATAGTCCGCCGAGAAGCGGCCCTTGGGATAGCTGACGAGCTTTCCATTGTCGCGATAGGTCGGCGCGGCATTGATCGCTTTCCACGCCTCATTCTGGTCGGCGCCGAAATGATTGCCCAGTCCTTGCAGCAGTGCATAGGATTGCTCGAAGCCGCGCGCGGCCGGACCGCGTTCGGGCGTCAGGCCAAGATGCCATTTACCCGACATCAAGGTCCGGTAGCCGCCCTGGTGCAGCAGTTCGGCAATCGAGGCGACGCGATCGTTGAGATAACCCTCATAGCCGGGCTGACCGGTCTGGTCGGGCTGTAGAACCTCGGCCATGCTGCCCAGGCCAGCCAGATGATTATCCACTCCGCTCAGCAGCATCGAACGGGTCGGCGAACAGGTGGGGGCGGTATGAAAACCCGTGAACCGCACGCCGGACGTTGCAATGGCGTCCAGGTTGGGAGTCTGGATTTCGCCGCCAAAGGAACCCAGATCGGACCATCCCAGATCATCCGCCACGATCAGCAGGAAATTGGGCTGGCGGGCCGCCGGTGCGGGCGCGACAGCGGGGGCGACGGGTTGCGCACGCGCCGGAGATGCGCTGGATAACGCCGTGGCGGCGAGAAAAATAGATAATTTCAGATACTTATTCACCCGATCTTCTCCCTGATCCGATTCCGAATGACAGTCAGGGCCTAAGCGAGCGGATAGCGAATTCGAAGCAATCAATTGTCTACTGTATTGATAGAAAAACTGTCTCGCCAGTAGTCCAGTTAATTCTCTACTCGCCCCATTGAGAAAGACTCAACCTTGTCAGTCGCCAAAAAGGGGGCCTCATAACCATGCTGCTTAATTCCACCTCTCTCGTCGTCCTCGCCGCCGTTGCAGCCGCAACCGCCATGATACCTGCCCAGGCTGCGGAGGCGGTTGCGGCGGGAGATGCGGCCATCGATGCGTTGGACGGCGGGCGCGAGATCATCATCACCGCGCGACGGCGCAATGAAAAGATTCAGGATGTGCCTGTTGCCGCCAACAGCTATGGCGGGGAACAACTGGCCGCAACGCGCACCTATAATCTGCGTGATCTTCAGGCGCTTAGCCCCAGCCTGGTGGTGACAGTCACCAATCCGCGCAACACCAGTATCAATATCCGCGGACTGGGCAACAATGTCTCGGTATATAATGATGGGCTGGAGCCTGCGGTCGGCGTCTATATGGACCAGGTCTATCTGGCCCGGCCGGGTCAGGCGGTATTCGACCTTGCGGATATCGAGCGGATCGAAGTGCTGCGCGGGCCGCAGGGTACGTTGTTTGGCAAGAATACCTCCGCCGGCGCAGTCGTCATCACGACAAAATCGCCGACTTTCGATCCGGAATTCGGCGGGGACGTGACTTATGGCAATTATGATTTCCGCCAGCTCCACGCCTATGCGAGCGGCGCCCTGGTCGACGACTTTCTCGCTGCGCGCCTATATGTGTCAAAGACCGATCGAGACGGCTATGTCACAAATCGCTATGATGGCAGCAAGACGCAGGATTATCATGATTTCGGCCTACGCGGACAATTGCTGTTCACGCCTGGTGATAATTTCAAGCTTCGGGTCATCGGGGACTATGGCTTTCAGAAATCGCAGACTGCCGCTTCCGTACTGACAGGTGTGATCCGCACCTATGACAATGGCACCAATTTCACCAATAATTATACGGATCGAGTGACGCGACTGGGCGTGGACGCCGTAACTGCAGCACCCGGCGACCGTATCGTCGATGTGAACGGCAATCCGCGCTACAAGATGCGGCAGGGGGGTGTCGCGGCCATCGCCGACCTGACCTTGCCGGGCCATATATTGACATCGGTCACGTCCTGGCGTCGCTGGGACTGGTATCCGCACAATGATGGCGACAGCACGCGCCTGGACGCCGGCACGGATTTCCACCAGAGCAACAATCAGCAGCAGTTCAGCCAGGAATTGCGCATCGCCTCGGAAGGGGAGCGCAAGGTCGATTATATCGCAGGACTTTATTATCTCTGGCAGTCTATCAAGGCTGAAGCGCTCAACGCCTATGGGCAGGATGCCGCAGCCTGGTTCCTGGCACCCAGCGTCGATCCGGTCGTCGGCGCCGCCGCGCTCAACAATTATACGGTGCTTAGCCACTCCAGGCCGGTGACGAACAGCTATGCCGCTTTCGGCCAGACGATCTGGCATATTACGCCGACGGTCGATCTGACCACGGGCTTGCGTTACACCTATGAAACGAAGACCGGCTGGTTCGACCAGGAAGCGACCGGTGCAAGCTTGGCTGGCCTGACCGACGCGCAGCGGGCGGCCGCGCAGGCGATCCGCGCCCGTTACGGCGTCGCCAATTATTATGAGGCGAAGACGAAGGAAGGTCGCCTTTCCGGACAGGCTACCCTGTCATGGAAGGTCACGCCCGACGCGCTCCTCTACGCGACCTATGGTCGGGGCAATAAATTTGGTGGGCTCAACCTCGCCAATATCATCACCACCGGTCAATTCGCCGTCGATCCGGTGATCAAGCCCGAAACGATCAACAGTTACGAGCTGGGTCTCAAGACCAGCTGGCTGGGCGGCAAGCTGACCGCGAACCTTGCCGGCTTCTGGACCGATGTCAGCGATTATCAGACGACGATCGTCGACACCGCACCGGATCGCAACAATATTTCCTACTTCACCAATGTCGGCAAAGTGCGCACCCGTGGTATCGAGACCGATGTGCAGGCGAATCCCGCGCCCTGGCTCTCGCTCTACGGATCGGGCACCTATACCGATGCCAAATATGTCAGCTATCCCAACGCGCCCTGTCCAATCGAAACAAATGGGGTGACATTCTGCGACCTGTCCGGCGATCGGCTGCCGGGCGTGTCCAAATGGGCCGTATCGACGGGCGGGGAGGCGAAGGCGGGCATCGGCAGCCGGCTTGGCCATGATGCCGAACTCTATCTCGGCGCGGACTATAGCTATCGATCCAACTATTATACCACGGCCAGCCTGTCGCGTTATTCGCGGATCGCCGGTTATGACTTGCTCAATGCCCGCATCGGCATCCGTACGCTCGATGGCAGCGTCGATCTCCAGATCTGGGGCCGCAACCTGTTAAACAAGGATTATTATCAGAGCCTTTCCGCCGGCAACACCGGCGCGATTACCGGGACGCTGGGGGATCCGCGGACATATGGCGTGACCTTGCGCACCCGTTTCTAAGTATGGAGGCATTTGGACCATGGGGCGCCCGCCTGGAAGCAGCCTGGCGCCCTGTCCCGCGCCATCGTCAGGCCGATCGAGGGACCGAGCCGGGCGACGCGCGAACTGGCCTCGGGGCGTCAGGTCGTGCCGCGCCACCCTTCTCTCCAGGTGGTCGAAATCCAGGCGATTTATCATGCTTTCGAGCAGATGGCCGACATCGTCGAGAAGCGCTCCCGTTATTTGCGCGATTTCGCTTCCTCGGTCAGCCATGAGTTCAAGACGCCGTTGGCCGGCATTTCCGGCGCGATCGAGTTGTTGCAGGATCATGGTGCGGAGACGGCGCCCGCCGACCGGGATCGTTTCCTTGCCAATATGGCGGCCGATGCCGAGCGGCTGTCGCGTCTGGTGCGGCGCTTGATGGAACTGGCACGGGCGGATGTGCTCGTAAGCGAACACGATATGCGGATAGAGGCGGGACCGGTGCTAGCGTCGGTCAGGGATGCTTTGTCGAGCGATGGTTTCGCCGTCAATCTCGATTTGCCTGACGTGCTTCCTCCACTGGCCATCGATGCAGGGGCGTTGGAAACCGTGCTGACCACGCTTGCCGACAATGCGCGGCAGGGCGGGGGCTTCGCGGCTGGATATCCTGGTCAGGACACAGGATGGCGTTGCGTCGTTCGATCTCGTGGATGACGGATCCGGTAATCCGATGGGGGACAGGGATCGTATTTTCGACCTCTTCTTCACCAGCAAGCGGGAAGCGGGTGGCACCGGCCTTGGCCATGCGATAGCCCGGTCACTGCTCGACGCCTATCGGGGTGAGATTCAGTTGCTTTCGTCTGACCGGCGCGCGCATTTTCGGGTCGTTGTCGTTACGGCGCCAGCCTAAAAACTTCCATATGAATCGTATCGCTGCATCAATCAGGCTGCGCCAGTAGTGTCTGTTTTCGGCAATTTACGGCTCTCGATCTTGCTTGCCCGGATCATTCTAGCCGGGTCGCAAACCAGATGATGTGTGATGCATGTTCTCCATCGACCAGAACCGCTACATTGACCTCATCGACCTGGAAACGGGCACTTTCAAGACGAGCGACAAAGTCCTCGTCGGGATAGGCGGACCATATGGCCAGGATACCCTTGGGTCGCAACGCAGCATGCGCCGCACGCAACCCCCAATTGCAATAGAGCCGTTCATTGGCAAGGTGAATCAATCCGTCTGGCCCATTGTCGACATCCAGCAAGATGGCGTCAAAACCAGTCTTTTCATTGACAATGGCGTCATGGACATCGCCCATTTCGAGCGATACCCGGGCATCCGCAAGATAGTCGTTGAAAAGATGGGCCAAGGGTCCTCGTGCCCATTCGACAATAGCGGGCACAAGTTCGGAAACCGTGACCGAAGCGGTGGATGGCAGAGATTTCAACGCCGCGCCGAGCGTGAACCCCATGCCTAGGCCACCAATGAGGATCCGGCTTGCCTCGTCCGTCAGTCTTTGACACGCCAGGATGGCAAGTGATTCTTCGGAATGGCGAACCTGATTTCCCATCAGTTCATTATCCCGAAAACGAATCGAGTAATCGTCGCCCCTGCGCAACAGGCGCAATGTGCCTCCATCGGGAAGGTCCGCCGTATCGATCAGTTCGACCGGAAGCGCGACAGCCTCAGAATTTATTGTCAAATTGCGCCCCTTCATTGGCTGGATCGGCCTTTTACCGAGTAGAATATTGCCCGGGTTGCGCATTGAATGTGTCGCGCGCGAAATTGCGTACCGCGGTCGCGCTGCTGAAGGTTTCATCCTGCAATTGCGATGTCACAAGCGGATAGCCTTGGGAATTATATCGCGTCTCGCGCACAGTGAGCCGAAAATTCCCTTCCTCGTCCTTGGAGATCAAAAAGGGGCGGACTGTTTCTCGGCTCATGAAGGTTCCTAAGGATGATGGAGATATCGGCGGCAGGCGCGCCGCATGTCGATGCTGGTTCAGCCCAGCATTGCAGCGACAATCCGCTTCAATTCGGTTCTGGACAGGGTTGCAGAAACGGGCGCTACGGGCCGATGGGGCATCCTGCCGAAAGGCAGGCGGTTGGGGGTCTGGGAAACACTATTCATTGGAAAGTCCTTGCGGCTCCTGCCGCCTGTTATTTGCAGATGATGCGCGCGGGCACGTCCGTGACATGGGCGCAGTGGGGAAGCTTCCCTCGTGCCGCCACTCCCCGGCGCAGCGCCTGACGCATCTTAAAGATTATGCCCGGTTCTTCCGGGCGAGATAGCGTGCATCGCGCGCAGCTTTGCGTTCGGCATCGGTCAGTACCGGCTTTTGCCGAGCCGCGATTGCCGCTGCAGCTTCAAGGGCACGCGCACGTTTGGCAGCCTTTTCTTCCTTGGCCGCCAGTATGGCATTCTGCCGTTTTTCACGCGCAGCCGCTTCTTTTGTCAGTCTTTGCTCCGCCCGAACTGCCGCTGCCGCCTGATCCACTGGGGGCCTGTCACGAAGCTGCTGGAGAACCGCTATTCGGGCGTGCGTCGCCGCAGCAATGCGCTCCTGAAACTGCGGTTCCTTATATCTTTTCATGCAGAGAAATATCCTGTCTTCGCCATAGGCCGAATGCGGCCGGATCGCTTCAGCCATCCGGCGCGCGATCTTCAGGCTGCCTGAAGGTTTACGGCCGAGGTCTTGCCGCGCTGATCCTTTTCCAGATCATAGGTGACGCGCTGGTCTTTTTCGAGGGTGCGCAGGCCGGCGCGCTCGACTGCGGAAATATGGACGAAGGCGTCATCGCCGCCGGTTTCCGGCGCGATAAAGCCATAGCCTTTGTCCGCATTGAAGAATTTGACAGTTCCTGTGGTCATAAAGAGTCTCCTTGTCGCAGGTCCACGGGCACGGGCGAGAATCCGCACAGCCCGGCTTTGAGAAGCAAAAATGGGGACAAAGGAGAGCCGAAGCGGCCCGATATCCGTCAAAACGCGACGTTCAGCAAAATGCCTTTAGCACGAACCGTTCAAATTGCAAAACTGGACCGATAAGGAAAGGTCGTCGAAGGCAGGAGGGCGGGTCATTTCTCACCGGTGCGCAGCTTGATCTTGTTCGGGAGATTCTTTCCCTTTGTACGGCGCGACGGAATTTGTACCGGGTTCTTTTTCTTCCATTCGGCCCACGTCATGGGACCATCGGGCGTATTAATGATGTCGTCGTCCATATTCCGAAACCTTTCTTGTCCTGTCCTCGACCAGCGGCGACTATATCATGTTCGCCTGCCAAATCCTGCCAGCTATCGGCCGGCTGTATCGCGGTAGAACCCGGCCAGAGGCCGGAGGGTCTGCGCCCATTTCCGTTTATGCCAGATGGACCGGGTTTTTCGAAAGAAGGTGCAAAGACGAATGCAAGTGAATGTTTTGTAAAGATTTAATATTTTCCGCGAAACCGCTATTTCATAAGGGTCGAGAATTTAAGGAAGGTAAATGTCCATTCGCCTCAAAGATGCGGTCAAAGCCCGTTGGGAAACTTAACCTGATACGAATGTCCATTAACTCCATCGATTCGTCGCACGGCTGGCTCCAATTGCCTGCGCAATCATCATGCGAGCTATCCTGTTCATGTATCAGAAAGGTTAACTTAAACAGGCAGAACATTCATGGTGATCATTCGCGACGCCATGTCCGAACATCTTATGAAGCTAAATGGAGGGGGTTCTGACAGCCGAAGACGCCATCACGCGGACGGCAGTCGGACGAGAAGCTGCAGCCATGCAGGCCCGACTGACCGAATTTCTGGAGGATTAACGTGATGAGTGTCTTTTCCAAAAGCCCTAAATGCCTCTTGTTGCTCGCTCTGCTTTCCGCGGCATCGCCGGGTAGCCTGTCTGCCCAGACGCAGGAGCCGCCCTCGGCCGACGTTTCCGCGACCGTATATATGCCGCCGGCCGAGAAGACCGAAGGGCCGGAGGTCAAGGGCATCATTTCCGCGCGCAGCGGCGACAAGATGCAGGTCACGGCTGCCGACGGCGCCAAATCCGTGATCGTCATAAACGACGACACCCGAATCAGCGCCAGCAAGGGCTTTTTCGGTCTCAACCGAAGCAGGCTCGCCGCGACCTCGCTGCTCAATGGCCTGCCTGTTACGGTCAAGACATGGCAATCGGGTGACAGTCTGGTGGCGAGCCAGATCAACCTTCAGAACAAGGATCTCAAGACCGCGTCCATGATCCACAGTGGCACGGCCCAGCGCTTTGACGAGCAGACTGCGGCAACAGAAGCCCTGCGTGGTCGGATGGGTGAGATCGATCAGTATAATGTAAAAAGCACGACCAACGTGAATTTCGACACGGGCAAGGCTGTGCTGTCCGCTCAGGCTAAGAACGACCTCTGCGCTGCCGCAACCGCTGCCGAAGGCATGAGCAATGCCCTGCTGCTTGTCGTGGGATATACCGATTCTACGGGAGGCGATGAATTCAACCAGGAATTGAGCGAAAAGCGAGCCGGTCGCGTCGTCAATTAACTCCAGCAGGCCTGCGGCTGGAAACCCTATCGCATGCTTACGCCCACCGGCATGGCCGAAGCGGACCCGCTGGCGGACAATAATACCCCTGAAGGCAAGGCGCAGAACCGCCGCGTGGCGGTGAATGTGCTGGTCAGCAAGGGCCTTGACGGGCTGTGAGACATGTGGGGTGGGTTCGCCCACCCCCGGTCCCTTGCGTCAGGAGAGAAGGGTTCCAAAGCGCCGATCCCATAATTGCTCCGCGTCGAAGCGCATGCTCGTTACGCCGAAACGGCGGAACAGATCAGCGGCGGTTTGCTGGTCGGCGATCGCCTTGTTGTCGATCGGGACCAGCCGCGTCCGATTTTTCTTCAGGTGGCGCCATTCCAGATAATAGGCCCGGTCGATGCCGGTCGCCTTGGACAGGATATCGGCCCATGGATCGTCATGGCTTTCCATCCAGTCGATCACGTTGCGGAAGCGCAGCAGATAGTCGCCCAGGTCGCGGGCCGTGTCGGCATTATCCAGTGCAGCCCGGTTGGCGATAACCACGCCATTGCCGGCATAGTCGCCCTGCGCCTGTGCGATCAGCCGACCGCCATAATGGCGCTGCGCCAGAATCGTCTCGATCCCCTGTGTTACCCAGAAGTCGAGCTGGCCCGACGCGAAGGCCGCCGGCAGCGTATCACGCGCGAGGCTGACGGGCACGATATCGTTCCATTTCAGGCCCTGCTGCTCCAGCAATTGCAGCAGATAATAGTGATAGTTGGAGCAACGCAGATAGCCTACGCGCCGCCCCTTGAGGTCGGCGGGCGAGCGGGCCGCCAGCCCCCCGCGCGCGACCAGGCCAAGCAGCCGGGCCTGCGCATCGGAGCGGATCAGTGCGATAATGCGGCAGTCCTTCAATGAGCCGCCCCAGATGGTGAGCGGGATGTCGGTGAAGTTGGAGCCGGCGTCCAGTTCGCCGCTGCTGATCGCCTGCAAGGACAGGTCGAAGGGCAGGATGGCATAGTTCACCGCATAGGGTGTATCTGCCTGCCCTGAGGCCTCGAAGAAATTTTGATAGCCTTCCTTGGTCGTGGAAATGCCGAGCCTGCGCCCCTTCGCCGTGGCGCAGCCCGGCAGGGCGAGCGCTCCAGCCAAGCCCATGCCCGCGCCGAGGAGCGCGCGCCGACTGAAAGCCTGATCAGAAACGCCAGGTCGCGCGGGCATAATAAAAGCCTCCATAAAAGCCGAACGGGCTGTTCGACGCATAATATTGGGAGCCGCTGCTGTCGGCGATGGTGCTGCGTTCGGGATAGACGTCGAACAAATTGTTGGCGCCGACCGCGAAGTCGACGGTCGGGGCCAAGTGCCAGCTGGCCTCCAGGTCGGTGATCCAGCGCGCGCCATAATGCTGGTCGTTGACCGCGCCTGCGGTGAACAGCTGGACTGACCCGTAACGCTGCACGCGCAGGTTGATGCTGACCGGGTCGGTGTCCCAGAGCGCACCGAGGATCAGTTTGGTGCGGGGATTGCCAACCTCGATATATCCCTGGGCCACCCGGTCGAACAGGGTGAGGTTGAGGCTGGCGAGCTGGGCCGGCGTATCGGCAATGTCGGTGATCTTGGTGCGGTTATAGTTGAAGCCGAGCGACCAATTGATCTTGCCATAATCGCCCAGATTCTGAGCATATTGGCCGACCACGTCGACGCCGAGCGTCCGGGTGTCGATCGCGTTGGTATAATAGTTGACGATCTGCCCCGTCTCCAGCCCGTTGGCGGCGAGGATGGCGTTGACGCCCGCGCCGGACAGCTGCCCTGTCTGGGAAATGCGGTCCTTCAACCAGATGGCATAGCCATCAACCGTAAGGGTCGCGCCCGGCGAAGGGGTGAAGGACAGACCGCCAGACAGGTTCACCGACTTTTCGGGCTTCAGCGGCTTGGCGCCCAGGGCGATGCCGGCCGCGCTGTCTGGCTTGACCGTGCGAGTGGTGGTGAGGCCGGTGATAACGCCGTTGACGATCGAATAGCCGCGCGCGGCACTGGCAAAGCCCTGCTGCGTCAGCGACGGCGCGCGGAAGCCGTTGCTGACCGTGCCGCGCAGCGCAAGCGTGGGGGTGAGTTCGACGCGGGTGGTGAACTTGCCCACCACGACATTGCCGGCGTTGTCGTCATAATGTTCGAACCGGCCGGCGACGCCGACGTCCCAGCCCGGCAGCGGCTGGGTCGACAGGTCGACATAAGCGGAAATATTGTTGCGGCGCAGGTCGGCGGCATCCTGCGGCAGAATGGTGATGCCTCCCTGCGCGCCGATCGCGGCCGCCTGCCCCGCAAAGGGGCTACCGACCGGGTAGATATAGCCGCCATTGGCGTAGGCGGCCTCATCCTGCACGATCGTCTGATAGCGTTCATGGCGGAACTCCGCGCCGATCGCGACATTGAGCGGCGAGGTAAGGCCGATGTCGAAGCCGCGCCGGATATCGGCATTGCTGGTCCACTGGTCGAAGATCGCGTCGAACGTGTCGAACCGGGTCGGGCTGTCCGGCCCGAGCGACGGGTTCAGCGTATCTTCCATGCCATTGTCGGCATGGTGACGGCCGAAGGTGGAACTAACGTCCCAGTCCCAAGCGCCCGCCTTGCCCTTGAGGCCCACCAGAAACTGAAAATCCTTGTCCGGGAAGCGGCCGGTCGGCTGGATCACATCGTCATAGAGTTCGGGGATATAGCTGGTGCTGTTAGGCAGGCGGTAGGTCTGGCCGTTCTTGATGTTGCGGATGCCGAGCGTGCCATAGCTGTAGAGCGTCGTACTACCGCCTTCGCTCAGCGGCAGTTCGGCATTATAGGCGGTGTAGAGCGCCTTGGTCCGGGCCAAGCCGCCGCGCGTCAGGTGACGATCGCGGGTCGCTTCGCGCGGGTCGGGCTGACCGTTGATCTTCGGATAAATCTGCACCGTGGCGAGGCCAGGACGGAAGGCGAAATCCTGGAAGAAATAGTCGGCCGACAGGTTCAGGAACCCATCGTTCGGCAGGCGGAAACCGTGGTTCAGGCGAATCTGCGCCTGTTCCCCGTCGCTTTCGTAGCGCTGGCCGCCATAGATCGTCGCCGATCCGCTTGAAGCGTCGCTCCTGAGCACGATGTTGATGACGCCGGCCACCGCATCCGACCCATATTGGGCGGCCGCGCCGTCCCGCAAAATCTCGACGCGGGCGATCGCGCTCATCGGGATCTGGTCGAGATCGACGGCATTGGCCCCGGACGCCTGCGCGGTGGTAGGCAAGGGAATGGAACTGGGATGGCGACGCTTGCCATTGACGAGCACCAGCACATGCGCGCCGGACAGGCCGCGCAGGCCGGCTGGGCGACCGAATGTGTTATAGGCGGCATTGGAGCCGGTATCGACCTTGAAGCTGGGTACCAGCGCCGACAGTGCATCGCGTAACTGCCCCGCCGCGCCGCCGGTTGCAACAAGGGCATCATTGCCGACCACGTCGATCGGCGCGGTGCTCTGCGCCACGGTACGGTCGGCGCTGCGGCTGCCCAGCACGACGATCTCGGCTCCGGCTGCCGGCTCTGGCGCGTCGGCGGCAAGCACGCCGCTGTGCCAGCCGGCAGATCCCAATAGGGCAAGTGTCACCATGTGGCGAATTGGTCGTGTCATGAAGCCCCCGAAATTCCTGCTCGGGGAACGGCTAGGTCATGCTGGGATACCGAGCCAACGAGAAGCGCTCATCCCCACATTGGTTCTGCTTAACCATAGGGTATCCGGCAAATTGCAGCGGAGGGAAGAGATGTCCTGCACCCGCCCCGCCTTGATGCAGCCATGGCTTGCGCGCGAAGGAGCCAAACCGGACGTTATCCGTTTCCCTGCGATGCACCCGATCCATGCCCTGTCGAACGATATAAAGCGATCCGTCCGGCAAAGGGTCGTCGACATGTTCAACGACAGGGCCAAAGGCGAACGGCCCGTGCAGCGAAGTGCCGATGCGCTGTTCGGGCAGGACTCCGTCATCTGGCGGGTCCATGGCGATGTCGGAACGATGATGACGGGCGGTATTGCAAGCTTGCTGATGCAGATGCTGCATCCTGCAGTGCTCGCCGGCGTATGGGATCATTCGCATTTTCGCGAGGATATGCAGGGCCGTCTCCGCCGCACCGCGCGGTTCATCGCGATAACGACCTATGGTGATCGCGCGCAAGCGAAGCGGGCGATCGAGCGTGTTCGCGCCGTACATGGATTTGTTACCGGGCAGATGCCCGACGGCAGGCCCTATCGCGCCGATGACCCGAGTCTATTGGCCTGGGTTCACGTAGTGGAGGCCTATTCTTTCCTCAAAGCGTGGATCCGCTATGGCGAACCTATGATGCGGGTGGCGGACCAGGATCGCTATTTCACCGAAATCGCGGTCATCGGGGAAACGATGGGCGCCGATCCCGTGCCCGTTCCAAGCGCGAAGCCCAGACGATCATCGCGAATATGCGGCCAAACCTGGCCGTCGATGCCAGAACGGAAGAAGTATCACGCCTGATCCTGCGATCCGGCACCGGCGTATCTCTCGCTTCTGTGTCAGGTCGCCTTGTGGCACGGGCTGCCATCGATCTGCTGCCCATATGGGCGCAGCGCTTGCATGGGCTTGCTCCATCGCCATTGGAAAAGCCGTTCATCCGCAGCGGAACATTTGCGGTTGCGGAGGTCTTGCGTCGCGCATTTCGATAGGTGATGTGCTCAGTCCGGCGAATTCACTGCCGGGCGCTGCGGCCCCAGGGGTGGCCACCGCGAGGAGGTAGGGATGGTGGATGTTATCGGTGGAGTGCCGGGATCAAGCTGGCTATGACGATACCGAACTGATCCAGGCAAGAGGATGAAAGAAGTGGCCAAATCGGCGCCGACGAACATGGAAGGCAGCCGGACTGCGCGTGCAGCGGAGGCAGAGGAAACGCGCTTCAACATTCTGGAAGTGGCGACCGAGGAGTTTGCCGACAAGGGCTTGAGCGGTGCGCGGATCGACGAGATTGCGGAACGGACGAATTCGTCCAAGCGGATGATCTATTATTATTTCGGTGGCAAGGAAGGCCTGTACCGGGCCGTGCTGGAACGCGCCTACACGGCTGTGCGCGAGGTGGATGCCGACAACCGGCGCGATCATCTGGCACCGGACGCGGCGCTGCGCGACGTGGTAGGCGTGACCTTCGACTATCACAACCAGCATCCTGAATTCGTCCGGCTGGTCATGAACGAGAATATCCTGCGCGGCGCGCATGTGGGCGAGGTGCCGGGCATTCGCGAACGCAATCGCAAGGTGGTCGATCAGTTGCGCGGCATTCTGGCGCGGGGCGTCGCCAGCGGGCACTTTCGCGAAGGCATCGATCCGGTCGAACTGCACATGACGATCAGTGCGCTTTGCTTCTATAATGTCTCCAATCGCTATACTTTTTCCTATGGTTTCGAACGGGACATGAATTCGCCAAAGGCACTTGCCCGGCGGCGCATGAGCATAATCGATGTGATCGAAAGCTGGTGCCGGCGCTGACGCGCCTTGCCTCATATCTTTTCTTTGGCTAGTGATGTACGAAATAGTTCGCTCAAAAATCGATATAATCGGGAGAGAGATATGCGGAAGCGGATCGGCACGGCCTTGACGGCCATCATCGCGATGGGGGTTCTGGCCGGAACAGCGCAGGCGCAGATTGCCCGCCTCGCCACTGGGCCAGAACCGGCGCTGGGCGATCCGATGCCGGAACGCATCCTTTCGCTGGCCAATGGCGTCAGCGTCAGCGCGGATATCTCCTACTCCACCATTCCCGGCTATCGCCCGATCACGCTCGATCTTTATCGCCTGGTTAAGGCCGCGGCCGCGCTGCCGCTCGTCATCTATGTCCATGGCGGCGGATGGATGGCGGGGCATACGCGGCAATCGGGTGCGTTCAGTGATTTTCCCGCCGTGCTGGCCGATCTGTCGGCACGGGGTTATGTCGTGGCATCGCTCGAATATCGGTTGTCGGGAGAGGCACCTTTTCCCGCTGCAATCGATGATGTCCGAACCGCGATACGTTTCCTCAAAGCCAATGCGGGCCGCTATGGGATCGATGCCGGGCATGTTGCCATCTGGGGCGGATCGGCGGGCGGGCAACTTGCCGCTCTGGCGGCGCTCGATTGCGGCCATGGACCAACGGGCGCGGACAAGAGCAATGAAGGCGTCAGCGATTGCGTGCAGGCGGCTGTCGGCTGGTATGGCGTCTATGATTTTGCGACCATGCCGAAGGACGGCACGCTCCGGGCCGAACACCGTTATCTCGACTGCAGCAAGGACAATTGTCCGGCCGATCGCATCGCTGCCGCCAGCCCTGTTGCCTATGTCGATGCCAAGGATCCGCCAATGCTGTTGATCCATGGCGCGGACGACAAGACCGTGCCGGTGGCCCAGTCGCAGGACCTGGCCGCGAAGCTCAAGGCCGCGAAAGTCCCGGTTACGCTGGATGTCATTCCGGGCGTCGGTCATAGCTGGATCGGCGTGGATGCGGCGACGACGCGGACGGCGAGCCTGCGGGCGCTGGACCTCAGTTTCCGTTTCTTCGACGCGCAGTTGAAAGGTGCGCGCTGATGCGGTCCCTGCCGCTGTTGCTGCTTCTACTGGCTATGGCCCCGGCGGCCTCGGCGCAGGTGGTCGAGCGGCCTGCCGGTGATCCTGTCAGGACCGAAGCGGGACTGGTCGCGGGTAAGACGCTTGCCTCGGGCGTGCGGGCCTGGCTGGGCGTGCCCTTCGCCGCGCCGCCGATGCGTGACCTACGCTGGCGTGATCCACTGCCACATGCGGCTTGGCAGGGAGTCTGGAATGCCGACCGACCGGCGCCCGAATGCATTCAGGCGCTGCGGGGGCGCAACATCAATCATTATTTCGGGGAGGAGGCGACCAGCGAGGATTGCCTCTATCTCAATATCTGGGCGCCGTCGCAGCCGCCCCCTGTCGGCAAGCGCCATCCAGTGATCGTCTGGATTTATGGCGGCGGGTTCAATGTCGGTTCGGCTTCCATGGCTAATTATTCCGGCGAACCTTTGGCGGGCAAGGGCGCGGTTATCGTCGCTATATCCTACCGCCTTGGGCCGCTCGGCTTCCTGGCGCATCCCGAACTGACGGCGGAAGGCAAGGGGAGTTCAGGCAATTATGGCCTGAAGGACCAGATCGCGGCGCTACAATGGATCAAGCATAATATCGCCGCTTTCGGTGGCGACCCGGATAATGTGACGGTCGCGGGTCAGTCGGCAGGATCGATGTCGATATCGCTGTTGCAGGCGAGCCCGGCCGCCAAAGGCTTGTTTCATCGCGTTGTCGGCATGAGCGGCGGCGCTTTTGGCGGGCTGATGCCGCCTGCGTCGCTGACCGAGGCGGAGGCTGAAGGCATGGCGCTGCAAACGGCGTTGGGTGCGGCGTCGATCGAGGAAATGCGAGACGTGCCCGCCGACCGGCTGATCGCCCAGGCCTCATCTGTCAAGCGGCGGCCGATCGTGCTGGACGGACGCGTTGTGCCAGTGTCGCCGGAGGCCGCCTTTGCCGCCGGGCGGCAGAATGATGTTCCGGTCATGATAGGTTTCACCCGCGATGAAAGCTTTCGCTCGTTGGGATCGGTCACGAATGTCGAGGATTATGAGGAGGCCGTGCGGGCTGCCTTTCCCGATCATGCTACGGAGATTTTGAAGGCTTATCGAGCGCGGACACCTCAGGAGGCGCTCCGCGCGGCGCGCGATGTCGAGCGAGACTCGACAGTCGGCCTGCAGATGTTCGATTGGGCGAAGGGTCAGTCCGTCAGGGGCAAGGTGCCAGTCTACACCTATTTGTTCACCCGCACCCATTCCTACCGACCGGGCGTCCGCTTTGCCGATCATGATCCAGCTACGGTGGGTGCCTATCATACCGCTGACGTGCCCTTCTGGCTGGGGACGCTGGACAGCCTCAATCTCTTCCGCATGACCCGCGACTGGACGGCGGATGATCGACAATTGTCTGCGGACATGATGGACCGGCTGCTGGCCTTTGCGCGCAGCGGACGTCCCGGGAACGACTGGCCTGCGTGGAAAGCGTCGCAGCCCCGCGTCCATGTGTTTGGGGAAGAGGGCGGCATGATCGACTGGCCGCATTCCGGCACATTGCCCTTGCTCAAGGACGGTGCACTGCCGACATCGGCGGAACGGCGAAGGATCAGGGATTGAGCGCGATGGCCGACATGAGCAGGCGCGTCTTGCTGGCGGGCGGCGGCGCCGCGCTGGTACTGGGTTCGCGCGGACCGGCGCGCGCGGCGGGGCCGGCAGGGGATGAGCCGGGTCTGGAATTCGTCTATGAAGCCATCGTCACGCTGGCGCCGACGGTGGAAGTTGGCCGGACACCGATCGGCACGCGGCGGCGTGTGCCGATCACGGGCGGCAGTTTCGCCGGGCCGTGCATACGGGGTAAAGTGCTGGGCGGCGGCGCCGACTGGCAGTTGCAGCGATCTGATAACTGGACGGTCATCGAGGCCGATTATATGATGGAAGCCGATGACGGCACGTTGATCCATGTCCGCAATGTCGGGCTGACCAACAGCCGGGTGCCGGGTGCGACGCAGCGCTATCTGCGGACCATTCCCAGTTTCGAGGCGCCCGAAGGACCGCATAGCTGGCTCAATCAAGCAATGTTTGTCGGCACTCTGGGGGCGCCGACGGAGGATATGCCTCGTCCCTCTGTCCGTATACGGGTCTATCGAGTGACATGAGGCGCATTTGTGTCTTTCTGCTCCTGTTGCTGGGCGGGTGCGCGTCCGTGCCCAAGGCGGCACAGGTCCTCGGCACATGCTCGTCTACCGCCCAGTTTTCCTTCATTTGCGGTACGGTGAAGCCAGAGGATCTGGCTCATATTCCAGACTCGCCCTGGGTAATCGCGAGCGGCTTTGCGCCCGGCGCGGGATTGAAGATCATCGACAGCCGGACGCACGGGGCCTCCCTGTGGTTCAGCGGTTCGGCGGAACAGGTCGCACGCGATCCGCTTTATTCCGATTGCGCGACACCGCCCGATCCCGCCCGGTTTATGGCACGCGGTCTCAGTCTGCGCGTGATCGGGCCGGGCATGGCGCGGCTGCTGGTTGTCAATCATGGCGGGCGGGAGGCGATCGAGGTCTTCGCCGTCGATTATCGCGATCCGCTGGCTTCGCCGGAATTGCGCTGGCAAGGTTGTCTGGCCATGCCGGACGGGCATGTCGCCAACAGTGTCGCCTCTTATAGCGACGGTGCGGTCGTCGCGACCGTACTCACCCGGCCGGGGACGAGCATCACGGATTTCGTGCTGGGCCGCGCAACCGGCGGCGTTTACGAACGCAGGCCGGGCGAGGGCATGTTCCGCCTGTTGCCGGGAACGGAATTGCCGGGCAATAACGGGCTGGAAACTGCGCGGGACGATAGCGGCTTCTATGTGATCGCCTTTGGATCGCGCGAAGTCGTCGCCTATGCGCGGCGCGACACGGCGCAGCCCTTATGGCGGGCGCAGGCGCCGGAATTCATGCCGGACAACATCCATTGGGATGGTGACCGGCTGTTGCTGGCGGGCATGGTGCGGGATGAGCCGGCCTGCGGAGGGCTGCGGCAGATCGTCCATGGCGTGGCCGACGGCATGGACTGTCATCGCGGTTATGCCGTGGCGCAACTCGACGTGACGACGCGGCGCTTTTCCCTGCTCGCTTATGGCGCGCCCGACCCTGTCTTCAACGGCGTGTCGGCAGCGGTGATCGTCGGCCGGGAACTGTGGCTGGGTTCTTATCAGGCGGACCGCATCGCAATCCGGTCATTGCCATGATATTGCATGTACTAGTTCGTACATTTTCCTTGCCGAGGTGATCGGTTCGGCGTAAGGATGATTCTGCAAGATCGGGCAATGCTTCCCGACTGGCGTGGGGAGGATAGGGCCGATCATGGGCCAGCGTTTCATTCATATATTGAACGTACCTAATCTCGATCTGCTGGGGGTGCGGGAGCCGGAGATTTACGGTCGTGATACTCTGGCCGATGTGAAGGCCGCCTGCCTGCGGGAACTGGACGGGACGGGCGTGGGCCTGATCTTTCGCCAGACCAATGCCGAACATGAGATGGTCGGCTGGCTGCATGAGGCCAGAATTGGAGCCTTCGGGATCGTCATCAATCCCGCCGCCTTTTCCTACGCCGGCTATTCGGTACTGGACGCACTCAAAATGTGCGATTGCCCGATCATCGAAGTCCATCTCTCCAATATTCACAGGCGTGAAGAAGAGTGGCGTTCGCGTTCGATCATGACGCGTTCGGTGACGGCCATGATCTCGGGGATGGGCGTGGATGGCTATGCGCTGGCAGTGCGCCATATGCTCCGGATCGACCGGCGGAACGCGGCATGAGGGCGGCGACCGGCATGCTGCGGCCGACCAAGGCGCGGCTGGGCATACTGGCGCTGATCAGCGTCGCCACGCTCATCAACTATATGGACCGCGCCGTGATGGGCGTGGCCGCGCCGTCGTTGACGGCAGAATTGGGGATTTCGCCGGAGATGATGGGCTTCATCTTCTCCGCTTTCTCCTGGACTTATGCTGCGGCGCAGATTCCTGGCGGATTGGCGCTGGACCGACTGGGGACGCGGATCACCTATGCCGGATCGCTGGTTTTGTGGTCCATCTTCACCCTGTTGCATGGCTTTGCAGCCAATGTGGGAATGTTGTTCGGCTTCCGGCTGGCCCTGGGCGTTGCGGAAGCGCCTTGCTATCCGTGCAATAGCCGTATCCTCAGCAGCTGGTTCCCGCAGGATGAGCGGGCGCGCGCCAATTCGGTCTACGCTGTCGGGCAATATGCGGGACTCGCCTTTTTCAGTCCAGTGCTGTTCTGGGTGGTTGGCGGTTTCGGCTGGCGGGCGCTGTTCCTGATTGCGGGTGGTCTGGGTGTGGCTTTCGGACTGCTCATGTATGCGCGCTATCGCGATCCGGGCGAAAGCCCGCATGTCAATGCAGCGGAACTGGAATATATCCGCGCGGGTGGCGGCCTGGCCGTCTCCAGCCAGGCGGAGAAGATTCCTTTTTCCTGGGCTAATGTTCGCAGGCTTATGTCGCGGCGCCAGATATTGGGCGCGTCGATCGGGCAGTTTTGCGGCAATTCGACGCTGGTGTTCTTCCTGACATGGTTCCCGACCTATCTGGCGACGGAGCGCGGGATGGATTGGCTCAAGTCGGGTACTTTCGCGGTGCTTCCCTATATCGCGGCGTCGGCAGGGGTGTTGCTGGGCGGGCAGGTTTCGGATTTGCTGATCCGGCGTACCGGTTCGGCCAATATTGGGCGCAAGTTGCCGATCGTTGCCGGGCTGCTGCTGGCGTCTACTATCGTGGCGGCCAATTTCGTGCAGAGCAATACGCTGGTGATTGCGATTATGTCCGTCGCCTTTTTCGGGCAAGGCATGGTCAATCTGGGATGGACGCTGATTTCGGATGTGGCGCCCCGGCAGTTCATCGGCCTGACGGGCGGCGTGTTCAATCTCTGCGCCAATCTGGCAGGGATCGTGACGCCCATCGTTGTGGGCCTGATCGTCGGGCAGACCGGCTCTTTCTACGGTGCTTTGGCCTTTATCGGCGTGCTCGCACTGGTGGGGGCTGCGGCTTATATTTTCATCGTGGGGGATGTGCGCCGGGTCGAACTGGACTGAAGAAAGTTTCGTCATCCAGTGCATGTCAATCAGTGTACGAACTAGTTCGTAATAAAAATGGGAGGACAGGATGAAGTTGGGTTTGGATATGCAGTTGCGCCTCGGCAGTTCTGTGGCGGCCATCGCCCTGAGCGCGCTCACCACGCCGCTCTGGGCTCAGGATCAAGTGCCCGCCGACGTCGCGAGCAGCGCCGGGAATGTTGTGGATGAGCCAGCCACGGCCGACATCGTCGTCACCGGATCGCTGATTGCGCGTCCGAACAATGTCGCGGTCAGCCCGATCGTCACGGTTTCCGATGAACTGGTGCAGCAGAGCGGACAGATCACGCTGGAGGATTCGCTGAACCAGCTTCCCGGCTTCACGCCGTCCGGCAATGCCGGCACCGGCGGTCAGGGCGCTGGTGGACGCGCCACGCTCAACCTGCGGGGCCTCGGATCCAACCGCAATCTCGTCCTGCTCGACGGCCGCCGCCTGCCGCTGTCGGACATCAACGGCAATGTCGACATCAACATCCTGCCGGAATCGATCATCGGATCGGTCGACGTCATCACCGGCGGCGCATCGGCCATTTACGGGTCGGACGCCATGTCAGGTGTGGTCAATTTCAAGACCGACAAATATTTCGACGGCGTTCGCGTCGACATCCAGAATGGTGACAGTTTCCGTGGCGACTATGGCAAGTTCAATGCATCGCTCGCGCTCGGCACCAAGTTTGCCGACGATCGCGGCCGGCTGATGCTGGCGCTCAGCTATGGCCATCGCGATCCACTTTCCGGCTCGCAGCGCAGCTTCTTCTCGGATAAGGTGCCGTCGTCCTTCATCGGCAGCGGCGCCTTCGTACCCGATGCGCTCAATCTGCCGAGCCAGACGGCGCTCAACGGCGTGTTCGCCCAATATGGCCTAACGACGCCGATCAATCGCACGCTGAACCTGGGCTTCAACAATAATGGATCGCTGTTCGTCCAGACCGGTGCGATCAACTATCAAGGGCCGACGATGGGCGCCTATGCCGTGGTCGGCGGCAATGTTCGCATGCCGGTGGGGCCACAACTCCAGATCCTCAATGAGTTCGAGCGCAAGTCCGCCTTTGCCAAGGGCGAGTTCGACCTGACGGAATCGCTGACCGCCTATGGCCAGTTCCTCTATGTCGATTCCACCGTCACGACGGAAAGCGGCAGCAGCCTGACGCAGTTCGCGCCCTTCACCAGCATTCCGGTCACTAACCCCCTCATTCCCGCTGATCTGCGCACTTTGCTGGCATCGCGCGCGAACCCGACGGCGCCCTTCCGCTGGAGTGCGCGCTATGTCGGCATCGATGACAAGGGTTGGGACGAGAATTACCGGGTCCAGCAATATCTGGGTGGCCTCAAGGGGACGATCGCCGGCTCCTGGAAGTTCGACGCCTTCGCCTCCTATGACGAGACGGTCCACAACCAGTCGATGTTCAACGCCGTGCTGAAGTCGCGTGTGCAGACCTTGCTCAACGCGCCGGATGGTGGCGCCTCGCTCTGTGCTGGCGGCTTCAATCCCTTCGGCATCACCAACGCCACCAGCCTGTCGCAGGAATGCCAGGATTATGTCACCGCCACGGTCAACAGCCGCGAAAGGCTGACCCAGACCCAATTTCAGGGGCAGGTCAACGGCCCGCTGTTCAACCTTCCCGCCGGGCCGGTCCAGTTGGCGCTGCTCGCCGGCTATCGCAAGAACAGCTATAAATATGATCCCAGTCCCGACCTGGTTTCCAACAATGTCGAGTCCGTGGTCGGCTCCAACCCGGCGCGAGGTGAAATCAGCGTCAAGGAATTTGCGGCGCAGATCGACGTACCATTGCTGTCGGATACGCCCTTCTTCCATGAACTGGGCGTAGGCGCGGCGTTCCGCTATTCCGATTACAAGCCGACCGGGAGCGTGAAAAGCTACGAGTTCGACGCACGGTGGCAGCCGGTCGAAGCCTTGCTGATCCGCGGCAGCTATCAACGCGCGGTGCGTGCTCCCAATATCGGCGAGTTGTTCTCGCCTGTCACCGGATCGCAGCTGGCGATCGGCACGCCACCGGCCGCAATCGGCGATCCGTGCGATGTTCGCTCGTCGGCGCGGACCGGAGTCAATGGGGCGCAAGTGCGTGACCTCTGCCTGGCGCAGGGTATCCCGGCCGCCGCGATCGACGCCTATCAGTTTGCAACCACGGCGACGGGCGGCAATATTCAGGGAAACAGCGCGCTGACCCCTGAAAAGGCGAACACCTTCAACGTCGGCTTCGTCCTCAACCCGAAATTCTCCTCGCCCTGGTTGTCAGGCTTTTCGCTGTCCATCGACTATTACAACATCAAGATCAGCAATGTCATATCGACCATCAACGGCCTCACCGTGCTTGCCAAATGCTATAATCTGGACGGATCCAACAGCAGCTATTCCAACAGCAATGAATTCTGCCAGCTGATCCAGCGCGATCCGACCGGGCAGCTAGTCGCCATTGCCCAGCCTTATCTCAATCTGGGCGCGCTGGACACCGATGGCGTCGATGTTCAGGTCAACTGGTCGCTCCGGCTTTCCGAAGCCGGTATCGGCGACGGATCGGGCAAGATCTATGCCTCGTCTGCGATCGGCTGGCTCAACCATTACAAGGTTCAGACCCTGCCCGGCACATCGTCGCAGGACTTTGTCGGCACCAGCACGCCCGGTCGCCCGTTGCCCAAGTGGAAGGCGCTGACCACCGTCGGTTACAGCTCCGACGTCTTCGGTATCGGTCTGCGCTGGCGTTATCAGGGCAAGCTGCGCGACATCAGCGCGATCACGACGCCCGCAGCGGAACAGGTGGGTGTAAAGCCCTATAATCTGTTCGATGTCTTCTCGACGCTGGACATTACCGAAAATTTTCAGCTGCGTGGCGGCATCACCAACCTGTTCGACAAGGCCATTCCCTTCGTCGCCAGTTCGCAGAACGGCACCGACGCGGGCACCTACGATATGGTCGGGCGCTCCTTCTATGTCGGTGCGAAGTTCAAATTCTGACCTGTCATCGCCTCCGCCTGTGCGGTGGAGGCGGCTTTCTCCCTTACCGGATATCATGATCTTGACCCAGTCCCGTTCCGCCGCTGCCCGTTATCTGACCGGTCTTATCGGTCGCGATATTCAGGCATCCCTGTCTCCTTGGCTGCATGAAAGCGAAGCGGATGCGCAGGGGATCAGGCTGATCTACCGCCTCTTCGATCTTGCGGCGGAGGGGATGGATGCGGAGGATATCCCTCGCCTGATCGACGCCCTGCAACTTGCGGGCTTTGCGGGCGTCAATGTCACTCATCCCTATAAGCAGGCGATCATCGCCCATCTCGACGAATTGTCGCCCCAGGCGCGGCAGATCGGCTCGGTCAACACGGTGGTGTTCAGCGGCGGAAGGCGCATTGGCTATAATACGGATGTCTATGGTTTTGCCGAAAATCTCCGCTCGGGTCTGCCGCCTGCGTCGCGATTTGGCCAGGTGGTTCAGATGGGAGCCGGGGGAGCCGGGGCGGCAACGGCGCATGCGCTGATGGACCTTGGCGTCGGTCGGTTGACCCTCTTCGATCTGGACCGCCGACGCGCCGAAGAACTTTGTGCTGCCCTCTGCGCTATTCACGGAGCCGACAGGGCGGTTGTCGGAAGCGACCTCGCATCGGTCGTCGCGGCGGCCGATGGCATTGTCAACGCAACGCCGCTGGGCATGGAGGGATATCCCGGCTCCGCCATCCCTCGTGCCTTGCTGCGGCCCGCGCTCTGGGTAACGGATATCGTCTATTTCCCGCTCGAAACCCAATTGCTGGCGGAGGCGCGGGAGGCGGGATGCACTACGCTCAACGGTAGCGGGATGACCGTTTATCAGGCGGTCCGCGCGTTCGAGCATTTTACGGGAAGGAAGGCTGATCCCGAACGGATGGCCGCGAGCTTTCGGAGTGAACTGAAAGTCTGATCTGATCGGACAAGGGAGACGCGCATGACATATGGCATCGCCACGGTTTCATTGAGCGGCACGCTGGAGGAGAAATTGCGCGCTGCGGCCTCTGCTGGCTTCGACGGGGTCGAGATTTTCGAGAATGATCTGATCGCCTCTCCCCTCAGCCCATGCGAAGTCCGGACGCTGATGGACGACCTGGGCCTTGCCTGCCTGCTCTACCAACCCTTTCGCGATTTCGAGGGGATGCCCGGCGCCCTGCGACAACAGGCGCTGGACCGGGTCGAAGCCAAGTTCGACCTTATGGCGGAATTGGGAACCGATCGGATATTGGTCTGTTCCAACTGTGCACCCCAAGCCCTTGGCGAACGCAGCCGTATCGTTGCAGACCTGCGCGAACTGGGGGAGCGCGCGGCCAAACGCGGCATCGTCGTCGGTTATGAGGCGCTCGCCTGGGGGCGCCATGTCTTCGATCATCGCGATGCCTGGGCGATCGTGGAGGAAGTCGATCATCCCGCCATCGGCATCATCCTCGACAGTTTTCACTCGCTTGCACGCGGTATCCCCAGCGACAGTATCCGTGCCATTCGCGGCGAGAAGATCGCCTTCGTCCAATTGGCGGACGCGCCGATGCTCGATATGGATCTGCTGTACTGGAGCCGTCATTTCCGCAATTTCCCGGGTCAGGGCGGCCTTGCCGTCAGCAACTATGTCGCGGAGATACTGAAAACCGGCTACCAGGGGCCATTGTCACTGGAAATCTTCAACGATCGTTTCCGGGGATGGTCGGCCGACCTGATCGCTGCGGATGGACTGCGCTCGCTGCGCCATGTCGAGGATGCTGCCGGACGCCTGTCAGGTCGTGTTGCCTCTGTCCCGGCGCCTCCAGCCAGGTTGCGTCCCGAATTTGTGGAATTTGCCGTCGAGCCGCAGAACGTCCCGGAACTGGAGAAAATGTTCCGATCGCTCGGCTTCAGCATGACCGGGGTGCATCATACCAAGGCGGTGACGCGATGGCAGGCGGGATCGGTCAATCTGATAATCAATGGAGAAAAGGCGGGCTTTGGCCACAGCTTCTCCGTCACGCATGGTCCATCGATCTGTGCCGTCGGGCTGGTCGTACCGGACCGGGATGCCGTCGCCTCCCGCGCAGCCTATCTGGGCATTCATGCGGTGGATGATCGGGATGCGCC
This sequence comes from Sphingobium lactosutens, assembly GCF_013393185.1. Lineage (GTDB taxonomy): Bacteria > Pseudomonadota > Alphaproteobacteria > Sphingomonadales > Sphingomonadaceae > Sphingobium > Sphingobium lactosutens_A. The sequence continues at coordinate 179,580 of NZ_QJQX01000084.1, forward strand.
GGGCAATCTGGCGGTTCCCGCGCTACGCGGCATTGGAGGCAGTCTGATCTATCTGGTCGGGGAAGGGGAAGTCGACGCCATGTGGGCGGACGAATTCACGCCGACCGGGGTAGACGCCGATTCGGATTTCCTTGAGATCGATCATCTGGCGGCAGTCGTTCGGATCGAGGAATATCTGTCCTGGCAGCTTTACTGGCGGTCGCTGTTCGGGCTCGAACAAAGTTCGCAGGCGGATGTCATCGATCCATCCGGGTTGGTCCTGAGCCAACCACTTCAATCGGCAGACGGCGCGCTTCGGTTGACGCTCAATGCTTCGGATGCGGTTGGGACATTATCGGCCCGTTTCGTCGAACATAATTTCGGCGGCGGTTATCAGCATGTCGCCTTCGCAACATCGGGTCTGGTGGACAAGGCCAGGGATTTGGAAGAGCGCAAGGCAGAAACCTTGCCTATCTCCAACAATTATTATTGCGACCTGTCGGCGCGTTATGGCTTCGATGCTGGAATGCGGGGAAAACTGGCGGCCGCACATATATTATATGACCGCAGCGCAGAAGGCGAATATTGGCAGCTCTACAGTCGCGCCTTTCAGAAGCGGTTCTTCTTCGAATTTGTGAAACGCAGAAATTACGAGGGGTATGGCGCGCCCAATGCGGGTGTCCGTCTCGCCTCGCAGGAACGGTTCAAGACCGCCGTTTGACCCTGTTACGGTTCCGCATAAAATAGGCGGTCTTTGAGGCTTAACTTCATCACCCTGCGCGGTCGAACCCGTGCGCCGTCATCCAGATTCGGGCCTTTTCGCGAAAGGCCGGCGTTGCCGTCTGAGTCATTTGTGCCAGCCAATATTGTGCGCCATCCATGTCGCCAGCGCCGGCCAGCATCCGGGCATGGTTGAACTGGCCGCGGAAATCGCCGCCCTCGGCGGCGGTCCGGTAATGATCGGCCGCCGTCACGCGATTGCGTTCGACGACCCAGCCATCTTCGTAGAAGCTTCCGATCATGTTGCTCGACTTGGCGTGGCCGAGCGCCGCAGCCCGCTCGAACAATCGCAGCGCCTCTTCCCTGTCCTCGCTCACCCCGTCTCCCAGCGTGTAGAGGGTCGCGAGATTATACATGGCCCAATCCAGGCCATGATCGGCGGCCGACGCATACCATTGGGCGGCCAGCCCCTTGTCCATGGCGGTGCCCCAGCCATGTTCGCAGCAGCGGCCGACCATGTTCATCGCCATCGCATTGCCCGCTTTTGCCGCCAAGCCGAACCAGCGCAGCGCTTCAGCGGGATTGCGGCCGACGCCTCGTCCATCGAGGTGGATCTGGCCGGCAAGCAACTGCGCCTCGTCATGGCCCGCTTCTGCCGCCTCCAGCAGCAGGGCAGCCACATCTTCCGGCGGTCCCGCAAGGGCGGCTTCGCGTTCGACTTGAGTCATGGCGATCAGACGGGGCTGGCTGGTCATATGCGGACTTTCATGGGAATGGCCCGCCCCAGCATATGGGGCGGGCCATGCTTGCCTTCCGAGAAACGGGGCAGGCTTAGTATTTGATGTTCAGGGTTACGATCGCAGTCCGCCCGGCCGCCTGATTGGCATAATGGGCGGAGTAGGCCTTGTCGTAATAACGCTTGTTGAAGACGTTGTTGACGTTGACCTGAAGGTTGATCGCGTCGCTGAAGCTGTAGGACGCATTGCCGTCGAAGCGCCAGTAGCTCGGCACCATGCGCGCCAGTTCCTTGGTGATCACGACCGCCCCGTTGGTGATGGTGCGGGTGTCGGAATAGCCGCCATAGACCTTCGCCATGTAGATCGCGCCGCCGCCCACGGTGAAGGCCGGGGTGATCTTGTAGTTGGTGAAGGCGGTCAGGCTGTGCTTGGGCGTGTTGGGGAACTGCTTGCCGGTGTTGACCGACGGGGCATAGAGAGTGACACCGCTCACCGTCGTCGCCGTGAAGCCGCCATCGACGATTTCCGAGTCCATATAGGTGTAGCCGCCAAAGACGTTCCATTCCGGCGTGATGTTGCCGTTGAAGCCGACCTCGATGCCCTTGATGAGGCGTTCGCCGATGAAGGCGACGGTGCCAGCGTCGTTGGTGGCGCGGGCATTCTTCGTCTCGGTGCGGAAGGCGGCCAGCGTCAGCGACAAGCTGTCGCCGAACAAATTGGCCTTGGCGCCGATTTCATAGGACTTCGTCTTTTCGACCTTGAGCGCGTCGGTCAGCGCCTGGCTTGTCGTGTTGAGCGCATTGCCCTCCGCGCCATTGGCGATGAACGAACCGGGAGGCGTCGCCGACGTCGAGGTCGAGGCATAGATGCTGCTGTTGGCGGTCGGCTTGAAGACGATGCCGGCCTGATAGGTCCACAGGTCGTCGGTCCGGTCATAATAGACCCTGTTCGCGGTCGACGTCGCCGTCAGGCCGGGGCTGACGCTGGTTTCATAATGATCGTAACGACCGCCCAGATTGATGAGCAGGCTGTCGCTCAGGTTGATCGTGTCGAAGAAGGAGACGGCCTTGGTGGTCGTCTTCGACAGGGTCCAGGTCTTGCGTAGGCTGCGTTCGATCGGCGAGACTACCGAAGACGCATCGCTGGCGTAGCTAACCCACGGATCGTTCGGGTTGGGATTGGCGAGTGTCGTGCAGTTGTAGCGGGCGAGCGACGCCGCACCGCAGCGGCCGCCGTCCGCTGTCGTGCCGGTCGCGATCGCCGTGCCGAGCGCTGCATTGGAGACATAGCTGCCATTGGCCGCCTTTTCCTCGCTGAACTCGACGCTGGCGGCGAAGCTGTTCTTGATGCCGCCCACGGTGAATTCGCCGAACAGGTCGGTCTGGTTCAGCAGACCGTCCGTCTCGCTGTAGCGATTGTTGTTGCGGCGCCAGACCAGGCCGTTGGCGACGTTGCCCTGCTGATCGTCGGGTTGAGTCCAGACATAGCCCTGCTGACTGCGGCCGTAACGCGACGTGTTGCGCAGCGTCACGCCGCCGAAATCATGTTCCGCACGGATGGTGAAATTGTCGACCTTGGTCTTGCGGAAGTCGCGATCCTTCAGGCCATAATAGGCGCCGCGCGGCACGCTGATCTGCGTCCCGCCCAACGACGTGAAATCCTGCGCCGGGCCGGTCTCGGTGACGCCTGCGGGCGCGTTGCCGATGGTGTAGAGATAGGGAATGCCCGAATCCGGCAGCTCGTCGGTATCGAGGTGATAATAGCTGATCGTCAGGCTGGTCGGGCCTTCCAGACCCAGCTTGATCGACGGCGCAATACCCCAGCGCTTGGACCAGATGGCATCGCGACCGGCAACGTCCTGATCGTGCCACATGGCGTTCAGCCGCACGCCGACAAATTCGTTGATCGACTGGTTGATGTCGATCGTCGCGCGCTTGTAGTCGGCATTGCCGAGGCTGCCGCTCGCCGCCACGAAGCGATCCGACTTCGGCGTCTTGGACACCAGGTTCAGCGAACCACCCGCGCCGCCGCGCCCGCCGGTGGTGCTGTCCGACCCTTTCACCACCTCGATCTGTTCGACGGCGAATATCTCGCGGCTTTGCGCGCCCACGTCACGCACGCCGTCCAGATAGGTGCTGGCCTGGCTGTCGAAACCCCGGATGAACGGCCGGTCGCCCAGCGGGTTGCCGCCTTCGCCGGCGCCCAGGGTGATGCCCGGCACAGTGCGCAGCGCTTCGGTCAGGGACGCCGATGCCGTGTCCTTGATGACCGATGCGGGAATGACGGTGATGGAGCGGGGCGTGTCGACCAGCGGCGCAGTGAATTTGGGCGAATCCGCCTTGTCGACCTTGTAACCCTGCTCGTCGATCGCCGTGTCGGTGACGACCATGCTGCCCAGCTTGCGGGCCTGGCTTTCATCGGCGGGCTGATCGCTGCTCTGGGCGATTGCAGGCGCGGCCGAAACGAACAGGCCAACGCAACTCAAGGCGAGGAAGCTGGTTGATGCAGGCGCGCGATCGCGCGTGTTGGAAGAATTCATTATTGCCCCTTTCTGGCGTAAAAAAAGGAGCCGGTTGGCCCGGCTCTTTTGAAAATTATGCGTGGAGATATGGATCGGACGGACCGCGAGGCGGAATTGGCATGGCGCGATACCAGCCATGTCGAATGCGCTGGATAAGACCGTCTTTGCAGAGGCGGCTTACATATTGGCGCGATACGCCGATCCTGAAGAATTCGTTGGTGCTTGCGACCTCGCGCGAGCGCACGAGGGAAAGCGCGCGGGCGCGGGCTATCCCGGTCGCTGGACGATCCCTCGTAAATAGCATCTTCTCGGATTCGGGCAGGCCAAGCGCCACGCACTGCAATCCGGCCATCGGGAGTCGGATGCCTGCTTCGAGCAGCACCGTCGCGCATCGGAGCAGCGCTTCAAATTCCTGCTCGTCGACATCCACGAAGGCGCGACCGGCCTGCCGTTGCGCGGCGGCAAGATTGGCAAGAAGTTCGACCTCGCCATCACTGATGAAGCGCGCGCCCGGCGGGAAGATGGCAACGCCGCGATTGCGGGCAAAAGCGATCAACGATGCGAACGCCTGTCGACCGTCGGTAACATTGCGCAATTCGAACGCGCCGCTGCCCCGCAAGTATGCGATGACCTGCTTTTCGTGGACATTGCGCCGATTGAGCGCGCGGCCGGACTTCATGCCTCATCACTCCCGATCATCGTGATCAGGGCAGCGCGGATGCAGAAATATCCTCCGAAGATGTCTCTGTTTCCCGCCACTTCAACCCCATGTTGCGAACGATAATAATAATGACTCGCAGATGGCGCGTGTTTACTGATACGGCACGGCAGGTCCATCAATTCGGACAACATTGGGAAATGGTATAGAAACGCCAATGTTAAATGGGGGCGGTTTGGCGCATGGAGGACGGGAATGAGCGGGCGGGTGCGATGCGGATATTGCTGCTGGAAGATGATCAGGAGACGCGGGACTATCTCACGCGGGGATTGAAGGAACTGGGGCACCATCTCGTCGTCGAGCGCGAGGGCAGGGCGGCGCTCGCCCGGACTCTGGCGGAAGCTTTCGACATTCTGGTGTTGGATCGCATGGTGCCCGGGCTGGACGGCCTGACCATGCTCAAGCTCGCGCGGGAAGCCGGGTGCCAGTCGCCCGCCATCATCCTGTCGGCCATGTCGGGCATCGAGGATCGCGTGGCGGGTCTTGAGGGCGGAGCGGACGATTATCTGATCAAGCCCTTCGCCTTTGCAGAGCTTGCAGCACGCCTCGGCGCTCTTGCCCGGCGGCCGCCGCCGGGGGAAAGGGCGGAATCTCAACTGCTGCTACGGGTAGGCAGCGTCGAAATGGATCTTGTGCGCCGGACGATCAGGCGCGCTGGCAGGACCATCGATCTGCAACCGCGGGAATTCAGTCTGCTCGAATATCTTCTGCGCAATCCGGACCGGCTTGTGACGCGGACCATGCTGCTCGACCGGGTGTGGAATTTTGGCTTCGATCCCAAGACGAACATCGTCGAGACGCATATGAGTCGCCTGCGCACGAAGCTGAACGAGGGCGGGGCCGAGAATCTGATCCGCACCATTCGTGGTTCAGGCTATATGATCGTCAGCAGCGAGTCATAGACATGTTCATGCCCCGGACGATCAAGGGCCTGTCCATCTTGTCGGCCAGCATATCCGGCCTGGTGATACTGGCCGTGGCAGCAGCCGCCATCTTCATCTCCCATCATGAGATCGAGGCGCAGATCGACCATCGTCTCGAACTCGAGATGGATGCGCTGTTTGATTATCACGCTACGGGCGGTTCCGTAGCGTTGGCGCGGCTTGTGCGCATGCGCGACGGAGCCGGGACATATAATACGGGCTATCTTGCCGATCGGGGCCAGGATGGGCGTCTGATGCTCTATGCCCTGGCCGATGCGGACGGACGTCGGATCGCCGGCAATCTGATCCCCCATATCCCGCCGAGCGGCTGGACCGAGTTCTTGCCGATCCGCCGCCCGGATGGGTCCAAAGGCGTTGCGCAAGCGCTCAGCCGCCGATTGCCCGACGGTGGCCAGATCGTGATCGCGGGCGACCGCGACGCGCTCCGCCGGGCCGATGATCGGATTCTCATGGCGGCGCTGATGGGGCTTGGTGTCATCCTGTTGACGGGCACGGTCAGCACGATCGGCTTCGGCCGCCTCGTCCGACGTCGCCTGGTTCTGATCAGCGGGACCGCCCAGGGCATCATAGAGGGCGACTATACCCGCCGCATCCCCATCGACGGTTCAGGCAGTGAGTTCGATCGCATTTCCATCATCCTCAACACGATGCTGGGACGGATCGACATACTGATGCGATCGCTGCGTCAGGTGTCGAGCGATATCGCGCACGATATGCGGACACCGCTGGGACGTATCAGGCGGGACATGGAAGTCCTGCTGCTCAGCGGGCTGGATGGCGCCACCACCGATATTCTGGAGCGGACGATTGCCGATATGGACGCGCTGCTGGACCTGTTTGCGGGGCTGCTGGGCGTTTCCGAAGTGCAGGGACTGGCCGCGCGCAAGCGCTTCATTCCTCTCCGCCTCTCCGAGATTGTCGGTGAAATCGTCGAAGCCTATCGTCCTGCCTTCGACGATGAAAATCGAACGATAAGCGTATCGCTGTCGGATGTCGCGGTATGGGGTGATGCCCAACTGCTCAAACGGGCCGTCGCGAACATGCTGGAAAATATCCTTGCCCATGCTGGTGATGGCGCCGATGCCATGATTTCCCTGGATGCCGGCGACGATGAAGCTGTCCTGATCGTCAGCGACAATGGTTCGGGCATAGCAGCGGAAGATCGGGAGCGCGTTTTTGAGCGTCTGGTCCGCCTGGATCCCGCACGATCGAAACCGGGGCATGGACTGGGGCTGAGCATGGTACGGGCGATCGTTCATGCGCATCGCGGCACGATCGAGATCATGCCATCGGAAGTGGGCCTGAAATTTCAGATCAGGATTCCAGCCGTCATGACTTCCTCGCACAAGGGATATGACCAGCCTTTATGATCCTCTGAGGCTGGACGAGATTTGGCCGACGGTCTGGAGCCGACCGGTTTCCTGGTTTGTTGGGGACGCGCCGGGGCGCTAGTTTGGTGTGGGGGATGCGCCGCGTCGCTTGGCGGAAGCTTTTGTTTTCGGGCGAAGGCGTGGGCGAGGGGGTGGGTTCGGATCTTTGTCGTTTTTCTGTAATTTTCTAGTTGACCGACTCAATTGGTATGCCTAGAGGGCTTTTCACCGGACGGGGCGCTGC
>NZ_QJQX01000085.1:0-159033 GCF_013393185.1 Sphingobium lactosutens
GTCTCGCTCATGAGTGGAAGACCACGGTTTTGTTATTGTTGAGGAACAGTCGTCCCTCGAGGAACCAAGCGACCGCGCGGGCGAGGACGCGGCGCTCGATGTCGCGTCCTTTCTGGACGAGGGCATCGGCGCTATGCTCGTGGCCGATGCGTTCGACATCCTGCTCGATGATGGGGCCTTCGTCGAGGTCGGAGGTGACGAAGTGGGCGGTTGCGCCGATGAGCTTGACCCCGCGGCCGAACGCCTGGTGGTAGGGCTTTGCGCCCTTGAACCCGGGCAGGAAGCTGTGGTGGATGTTGATGCAGCGGCCCGAGAGGAAGGTGGCAAGGTCGTCGGAGAGGATCTGCATGTAGCGGGCCAGGACGATGAGTTCGGCGCCGCTCTGCTCGACGATCGCCTTGATCTGCGCTTCCTGCTGGGACTTGGTGTCCTTGGTGATGGGGAGGTGGTGGAAGGGGGTGTCGCCCAGGTCCATGGCGCAATAGGTTTCGCGCGGGTGGTTGGAGATGATGCCGACCACGTCCATGTCGAGTTCGCCGATGCGCTTGCGGTAGAGGAGGTCGACGAGGCAATGGTCGAACTTGGAGGCGAGCAGGAGGACCTTGGTGCGCTGTTCGCGGGGCCGGATCTTCCATTCCATGCCGAAGGCCTCGGCGATGGCGGCGAACTCGCTGGCGAGGGCTTGGCTGTCCTGTTCCTCGGGCATGCCGAACACGACGCGCATGAAGAAGCGGCCGGTGTCGGCGTCATCGAACTGGTTGGCCTCGACGATGTTGCCGTTGAACTTGAAGAGGTGGCCGCTCACCCGGGCGACGATGCCAGGTCGGTTGGCGCAGGAGAGGGTGAGGATATAGGGCAGGTCAGCCATGTCATGGGTCCGCAATGAGGCTGCCGGCGCCACGGGCGCCGGGAGCATGTTTGTCAGCTTGGAAGGGCTCGGCTCAGTATTTGTGGAGATCGTCGCGCCTGTTGTCCTGGTAGGGGGCAGGGGCGACGGTCGCCCGGATTTCCTTTTGTGGCTGCCCGGGGTTGCCCCAGGTGACCACGACCTCGGTGCCTGGCTCTGCTGATTCCGGCTCGATGCAGACGAGCGAGAGCATCTCGCGGAAGTAGTAGCTATAGCCGCGTGAGGTGGCGGCGCCAACGACCCGGTCGCCGCGCAGCACCTTGTCAACGGTCATGGTGGCGCGCTGCTCGCGGGGCATTTCCATGAACTGGTAGGGCGTGGCTTCCTTGCGGAAGAGCGAGGCATAGACATCGGCGACATCCTGCGCATTCCACACCAGGGTCCGCATCACCCGCCCGGGTGTTTCGGCTTCCTTCTCGAGGGCAGCGCGCCCGATGAAGTCATGATCGAAGCGGATGTTCTTGCCCCAACCCAGCTCGATGGGGCTGCGATAATATTCGCTGACGTCGCTGGCCTCGTAGCTGCCGTTGACGCTGAAGGTGGCGAAGCCGCCGCCGAGCGACCGGAAGAACTCCTCGCGATAGCTGTCCATGTCCTTGCCGAAGACGGCAGGGAGATAATCGAGGACGGCGGTAGGGAAGCAGGCTTCAAGATGGCCGACATTGCTGGCGCGACCGCCCAGGCGCCGCAGGCCGTGCTTTTCGCCGGCCTTGAGCAGGGTGGCATAGACTTCCTCGGCATGGGCGCGAGGACCCTGCAGCTCGAAGCCGGGGCCAAAGGACATGCCCTGCCGCAGCGCGAGCAGCTTGTGGCCGGCGATCTCGATTTCGCCCGAATGCATGAACTTGATGTCGCGCAGGCTGGTGCCCGATACCTCCTCGAGGAGGGCCAGGGTGTTGGGCCCGGCTACCTGGAAGTTATACCAGTCCTCATGTTCGGAGACGACGTCATAGTTGCCCTGGCGACGGACATAGTCGACCCAGAAGCTGCCGCGGCCCATGAGCACGAACTCATCCTCGCCTACGCGGGTGAGGATGCCCTCGGCGATGACCTTGCCGTCGGCATTGCAGTGGGTGGCATGCTTGGACTGGAGGATGTCGAACTTCTTGAACCCGTTGATGACGGTATCGCGCAGCAGGCGCATGGCGTCGGGGCCCTTGAAGCGGCGCTCCCAGATCCAGGACCAGTCGCCGATCGAGCAGGTCCGCTTCCAGGACATGCTTTCATCGATCCAGTCGGTAAACTCGATCTCGCCAAAGCGGCTGGTGATATAGCCGGGCGGCATGAAGCGCATATCGGCGACGTTCATTCTAACTTCCTTTCTTCACGGCGCTCTTGCCGCCTGTGTCTGGGGCGGTGGGGGCAGGCCCACCGCCCGGATTGTCAGAAGCGGTAGCCCACTTCCACGCCGTACATACGCGGATCGCCCAATACGCCGCCGGTCAGGCCGCCGAAGGGCAGGCTGTAGAAGGCCTGCGCCGCGGTATAATATGTCTTGTTGGTCAGGTTGGTGCCGAACACCGCCACCCGCAGGTTGGAGCCCCCGATCTTGTCGAAGGTGATGCGGCCGCCCAGCACGCCATAGCCCGGGATGACTTCGCCCGGCAGGGGCGGGCGGTCCTGGCGAATGACGCTGGAGGTGTGGAAGTAATCGGCCTGTGCACTGACCTCGCCGATATTCTCGGGCACCGGCAGGATGACGCGGCCAGAGAGCCGGTAGTTCCACTTGGGCACATAGGCGAAGGGCGGGATGCCCGTCAGCGTGCCGTCGTTGAACTCCTTGTACTTGGCATCGGTATATCCCACGAAGCCGGTCAGTTCGATCGCCCGGATGGGGCTGACGAACAGTTCTGCCTGGGCGCCATTGATATGGGCCTTGGCGGCGTTGAACAGGGTACGGACCGGGGTGGTGCCAATGACGGTGAAGACGTTGCGCTGGATGTCCTCGTAGATGGAGTGGAAGGCGGACATGGAGGTGCGGTAGCGCATGCCGCCCAGGCGACCCTGGCTCTTGAAGCCGATCTCATAGTCGGTGAGGATCTCGGGCCTCAACTCGGTGAAGGTGGCAGGGGTAGTGGCGCCGCCATTGAAGCCGCCACTGCGGTAGCCGCGCCGGTTGGTGACATAGAGGAGGGTGTCGGCGTCGGGCTTGTAGTTGAGGCTCAGCGTCCAGGTCGGCTTCTTGAAGGTGGCCGACTTGCCGGTGTTGAGTGCGACGGCCGTGGGGCTCGACTGGGCATATTGGTAGACGTTGCGATCGTCGATCGTGTAGCGCGCGCCGGCCGTCATGCTGAGCTTCTGGCTCAGATGATAGTCAACCTGGGCGAAGAGCGACTTGCTCTCATTGGTGGCACGGTCGAGTGGGCTGATCAGGAAGGGGCTTGCGAACACACTGTTGAAGGTGGTGCTCGTCGCCTGCTCCCAGAAGAAATAGGCACCAGCGATATAGTCGAGCTTGTCGTCGAGCGCCTTGCCCGAGACCTGGAACTCGTTGGTCACCTGCTCGGCCTTGACCTTGACCCGCTGGATGAGGGTGTTGATCGGCAGCGAGGCATCTGCGGTGTCGTCGCTCCTGATCCGGCGATAGTTGAAGATGTTCTTGAGGGTGACGTCCCCGGCCTCGAGCGTCGAGGTGTTGGTTACGCCATAGTTGGAGGAACGGCTCGGGGAGTCGGTGAACTGGGCGACGCGTCGACGGTCGGCCTGCTGGGCGGCAAGGGCGGCCAGACGCACGGAGAGCGGGTTAACCGGGGAGTTGATGGCGGGGTTGACGGCAATGACGGTGACGCCGCCGTCGTTGCTGTGCCCCTTGAAGCCATCGACGATGGTGACATTGCGAAACTGGTCGGAGGGCTCGAGGAGCAGCGATACACGGAAGGAGTCCGAGTGATCGGTGCGCAGTTCGTTGCCGGTGGTGGCATTGGTGAGCCAGCCGTCGCGGCGGGTCAGGTTGCCCGCCAGGCGCAGGGCGACCTTGTCGCCGAGCGGGACGTTGAGCGCCCCTTGCAACTCGCGGCGGTCATAGTTGCCATAGGTGCCCTGGACATAGCCTTCGACCTTGCCGAGCTTGGGCGCCTCGGGGGCGATCAGGATCGCACCGCCTGTGTGGTTACGGCCGAAGAGGGTGCCCTGTGGCCCCGACACAACCTGGATGGAACTCAGGTCATAGAAAAGCTTGCCGCTGCCCTGAGGGCGGGCCTGCACGGCCTCGGCGAAATAGAGGCCCACCGCCGGGTCCGAGGTGGGAAGGCCCGAGGTCTCGATCTGACCGCGAATGATGAAGCTCACGGTCGACTGACGCCCTTGCACAGGATAGGTGCGCACTTCAGGTGCGACGCGGCCAAGGTCGGCGACCGAGGAGATGTTGGCGCGCTGCAACTGGTCGCCGCTGACCGCGGTCACAGACACAGGAACATCGACGATCGACTCGTCACGCCGCCGGGCGGTCACGACAATATTGTCCAATCCGTTCACAGAACCTGCTGACGTGCCTGCAGGAACAGAATCCTGACCGTAAACCGACCCGCTTGCCATGCCGACTAGCGCCATCAAGCAGAAGCCGCTGGTGTACCTGTATTTCTCGCGCACCTTCATTCTCCCTCATGAACTTCGCAAAGTTCGCCCTACTTGCTGTTCCCGCAGTTCTCACGCCGCGGATTGTTACACTGATGCCCGGCGATGATTCCATCGCAGCATTCAGTCTTGCCAAGAGTGCATGCACTTTATCGATTGGTCAACCATAGAATGTTCCGCGATCTTGGTCGCCGTTGATGCGCACGCTTCGGCGGCTTGACGGCCTGGTTTCGGCCCGCGTTCGCCATAGTTAAAGACAGAGGAGGGCGGAAATCCGCGCTAAAACAGAAGAAAGGGAGGCGGACTTTGCCTTGATCGGCCCAGCTATGGAAGGCAAAAATGCACAAACTGCATGCAGCCTGTTGATCAATTTTGTTCCTGAGTGTACACAGCTTGGATTGAAATGAGTGAGGCTCCAAGTGGGCGCCAAATAGCTCCGTCACGAGGCTGGCATCCGTCTCTCTGTGGCGAGCGGCGACCACGAGGGCGAGATGGAGTTTTCCCATGGCATTGAATGTCGACCTCCCCGGGACGCGGGAGCTATTTTACGGGGGCGCTTTCCACCAGCCCAAGGGTGGATATGGCAGAACGGTGAATCCAGCCAACGGCGAGGACCTGGGCCCGGTTGCGATCGCCAATACGGAGGATGTCGATCTTGCGGTGAAGGCTGCTCAGCGCGCGTTCATGGAATGGCGGAGGGTCGAGCCAACGCAGCGCGGTGCGCTGCTTCGCTCCCTTGCGGAACGCATTCGCTCCGAAGCTGAGTATCTTGGCTGGCTTGATTCCATCAACACGGGCAATCCGATCGCTGAGATGAAGAAGGATGCGGCTGCAGGCGCCGCATTGATCGATTATTTTGCGGGCATTGCCGGCATGGCCAAGGGCAGCACGATCCCGATGGGGCCGCAGGCGCTTAACTACGCTACGCTAGAACCCCTCGGGGTGGTTGCACGGATCGTCGCCTACAATCATCCACTGATGTTTCTCGCCTCACGGCTGGCTGCGCCGTTGGCTACGGGTAATACGGTCGTTCTCAAGGCTCCAGACCAAGCACCACTCTCTGCATATAGGCTTGCCGAAATCGTCGCAGACATTCTCCCGCGGGGGGTGGTGAACATTCTCAGCGGCAGCCGCGAATGCGGCGAAGCGCTGGTGGCACACGATCTCGTCAAGAAGGTTACGCTCATCGGCTCCACCGGGACCGGGCGAGCTATCCTTCGAGGGGCGGCCGACAAGATCATGCCGACACAGTTGGAATTGGGCGGCAAGAATCCCTTCATTATGTGCGATGATGCTGACCTGGACTTAGCGATCGACGGCGCAATTGCAGGCATGAATTTTGTTTGGGCAGGGCAAAGTTGCGGGTCGACCTCGCGCTGCTTCGTGCATGCATCGATCTACGAAAAAGTGCTGTCGGAATTTTCGAAGCGTATCCCCGCTCGGCATCGTTGCGGGGACCCCTCGGACCCTGCGACAACGATGGGCAGCTTGATCAGCAAGGCCCAGTTCGAGAAGGTCATCGGCTTCATCGAGGATTCCAAGGCAGAAGGCGCTAGGCTGGTGTGCGGCGGGGGGCGTCCGGCCGAAGAAAAGTTGGCCAATGGCTGGTTTGTCGAGGCCACGGTCTTCGCTGACGTCACGCCGCGCATGCGGCTCTTCCGCGAAGAGGTATTCGGGCCGGTCCTTGCGGTCATTCCGTGGGAAGACGAAGATCAACTGGTATCGATGGTCAATGACAGTGAATATGGCTTGACCGCTGCGATTTGGACGAATGACCTGAAAAAGGCCCATCGCCTCGCTGGGTTGGTCGAGGCCGGCTATGTGTGGATCAACCATGTCGGCAGCCACTTCGTTGGAACGGATTTCGGTGGCTACAAATCCTCCGGGCTAGGGCGGGAGGAGGGCTTTTCCGAGCTCATTGCCTTCACCCAGTCCAAGAACATCCACGTCTCGCTACGCTGAAGGGTGAATAAATGAAAATCACACCGCTGGATATTGAGGGTATCTTTGGGATCGTGCCGACTCCCGCGATTGAGGGATCCGAGCACTGGTCCGTTGTCGACTCAATCAATTATGATGAAACGGAGAAGATGATTCGGGCGGTGATGGCGGCCGGATGCGATATGATCGCGACCAATGGAACCTTCGGCGAAGGAGCAACTGTTACCTTCTCTGAACTTAAATCCTTCACCCGCTGCGTCGCTGACGTGATCGGTGGATCGCGTCCCTTCTTTGCCGGCGTCACGACGTTGAACACCCGGGAGACGATCGAGCGGGGGCGGGCCATCGTAGATGCGGGAGCCGATGGACTGTTCATCGGTCGTCCAATGTGGCTTGCCATGGACCAGGCGGCGATCGTTCGCTTCTACCAGGATATCGCTGAAGCGCTGCCCGGCGTCCCTCTCGTGGTCTATGACAATGCGCTGACATTCAAGGGCAAGATCTCCACCGAAGCCTATGTTGAACTGGCAGCCATCCCCGAAATCGTCGCGGCGAAGCATACAGGCGGTCCGATTGCAGAAGACATGCAGGCTGTCGGCCATGACATGCGTGTCCTGCCCCTTTTGGCAAACTGGCATGAGACTGCCAAGGAGCTGCCGGACTTGGCGAGGGCTGCATGGGCCGGTTCAATTGCTTGCGCCCCGAATGCCGTCATGCGCCAAGCAAGGGCAATACGCGACCGGGACTGGGACTTGGCCAACGATCTTGGCGAGCAGTTCCGTTGGGCCGAGCGAGTCATGATGCCGGGTGGCGACATGGCCACTTTCATGGATTATTCAATCCAGATTGCCCATTGCCGGTTCAAGACCGCTGGCATTTTCGATCCAGGTCCAGCCCGCCCGCCTTATCTGTTCCTTCCCGACGACTACCGTGAGGGCGGTCTCGAATGTGGTCGTCGATGGGCTAAGATCGAAGCGGAATTCACGCCCGCCCAATAATGGGCACGGATCGTAAAGGGTCGGAGCCGGCGAGATGAGTGACGAAATGCAATCAGAAGCGAGCCTGTTCGATCCGTTGTCAGTTGGACAACGGAAAAGTCGAAACAGGCTGTTCCTTGCTCCAATGTCGGTCTGCTACGCAGATTCGTCTGGCTTCGTGACCGACGCCCAGATTGAGCATTATGGCAGGCGGGCGCTGGGAGGCGTTGGCGTGGTCGTGACCGAAAATTTCGCTGTCTCGCCTGCCGGGCGCCAGTTGCCGGGGCAAACCAACATCTGGTCCGACGATCACCTGCCCGGTCTTTCCAGGCTGGCGGCAGAAATCAAGCGGCACGGCGCCCTGGCAATCGCGCAGATCGTTCATGCTGGCCGCTATGCGGGGCCTTGGGGGGACTATGAAGCTCATCCGGGCCTCGCCCCGTCGGCGATTCCATTCCCGCTGCAGCCCGGGCGTATCGTCACGCCCATTGAGATTTCGACGAAGCAAATCGCCGATGCAATCTGCGCATTTGCGAATGCGGCCCGTCTGGCTCAGTTGGCCGGGTTCGACGGCGTGGAAATTCACGGTGCCCAAGGCTTTCTAATCTCGCAATTCCTTTCCCCACGCTCGAACAAGCGTCATGACGTCTGGGGCGGGGATCCCGGTCGCCGTTCCCGATTTGCACGGGAGGTGCTCGCGGCAGTGCGGTCTGCTGTGACCGACGATTTCATCGTTGGGTGGCACATGCTGAGCGACGAACTCATGGAAGGGGGCTATGGATTGGAAGATGCCAAGGCCTTGGCGTGCGAACTGCAGGCGGGGATAGATTTCCTGATCCCGGTCGCAGGCACGTTCGAAGCATTTCAGCAAACCGAAAACCACGGGCTGATGACCCGTCCCGCGTTTCAGCTCGAATCCGCGATCCAAATCGCGCAGCTCCTCGACATACCAGTCGTGGCCAATGGGAATCTGGGTACTGCAGCTCACATGGCGGCACTGATCGAAAAGGAAGGGATATCGGCCATCGGCCTTGCACGACCGCTTCTTTCTGATCCCGACTGGCCCCGCAAGGTTATTGAAGGCCGAGAAGGCGAAATAAATCGATGCAATTGCCAGCCGCCATTGTGTCTGCAGACGCAGTTGTCGGGCGTAAAGTGCAGCGCGTGGCCATCGGCGATCCAAGAGACCGGGCACTATGGCTATCAAGACCAGTAATCTAACCAGCGGTATTCAATTAGGAGATTGATGTGAAAGACGTCCATAGCATCGCGATAGTCGGCGGCGGTTTAGGTGGACTTGCAACGGCGGTCGCGCTCTCGAAATATGGCTTCGACGTCCACGTTTACGAAAGGGCTTCCTCTCTGAGGGAAGTTGGTGCCGGCATCAATATCAGCCCTCAGGCAACAAAAGTTCTCCTGGACCTTGGGCTTGGCGAGGGCATGGCCAGCATTGGCAATGTCCTTAAGTGCCAGGTCCGCCGCTCGATGGAAACGGGCACCATTGTATCCGAGATGGACCTCGGCGGCATCGAGGATCGGTTGGGAGCTCCATATTATGTGTTCCACCGTGCCGACCTCCTGGACATCTTTGCAAAAGCCATTGCTGCCGATCGCATTCATCTCGGTCACAGATGCATAGGGCTGCGCGAGTTGCCAGAGTCCGTCGCAGTCGTCTTTGAAAATGGCAAGCAGATCGAAGCTGACGTCGTAATAGGGGCCGATGGTATTCACTCAGAGGTCCGGAACCATCTCTACGGCAAGGATAGTCCCGAGTTTACCGGTCAGATGGCTTGGAGGGCGATACTAGACGGCGACGCCGTCCCGCCTGAACTTCTCGGTCCCCATGGATTCTGCGGGTGGGTTGGCCAAGGCAGCCACCTCATGACCTATTATATGCGGGGAAGGAAGCTGATCAACATCGTCACCCAAACCGACACGGATGAATGGCTGGACGAAGGTTGGTCCATTGCAGGCGACCCGAATGTGATGAGGGCAACTTTCCCGAACGCCGCGCCGAGCCTCCAAACCCTCCTTGATGCAGTGACGGACTGTTCGCGCTGGGGCTTGTTCTCGCGCAAGCCAACGTTCAAGTGGGGACGAGGACGCATTCAGCTGATCGGCGATGCCGCTCACGCAATGCTGCCCAATGCCGGGCAGGGTGCAGCCCAGGCCTTCGAGGACGCTTATATCCTGGCTCGCTGGCTCGATGCGCATAGGGCCGATCCCTTGCTGGCTTTCGAGAAGTTCAAGGCAGTTCGTTATCCGCGGGCCCACGCTGTCCAGCGGCAGTCTGCCGCGAATGCGAAGACGCTTCACAGCGGCAAGTGGGACAAGGCTGCAAATGCGCAAGCGGCCAAGGAGAGTCAGGCCCAGGCGGCGCTCGGCCTCGACTGGATTTATAATTACGATGCCATCAACGACTGGGACAAGGTCATCGAATATCCCTTGTCCCGCGGGTGAGCCTTTAACTAACCCGGTCGCCAGCAGAGTTGACACAGCCCTAGGAAGTAGACAAATCATGGCGGTAGCCGCTTTTTCAGATACCACCGGCATCGAGGCGTCGCGCCCCTCGAAGTTCACCACCTATAGCTTCTCGCTATTTTTGCTGTGCATTCTCATTGCGATGACGGAAGGCTATGACGGCATTGCAATGTCACTCGCCGCGCCGATGCTGGCGACCGAATGGGCGCTCCCGCCGTCCTCTGTTGGCATCCTCCTGACAACCTCGATCGCCGGGATGATGTTTGGCAGTCTCGTGTTGGCACAGTTGGGTGATCGATGGGGGCGGCGGCCTACCGTGATTCTTTCGCTTTCCATTGCTGGGATCGGCACTGCCGCAGGGGCGGTGGCTCCTGATTTTGATACAATGCTTTTGACGAGGGTGGTCGCAGGGGTCGGGCTTGGAATGGCGATCCCTAATGTGCTTGCCATCGTCATGGAACTGGTTCCGAGCTGGTTTCGAACATTTTCCATCGTCCTCGTAAGTTGTGGATATCCGCTTGGCTCGAGTGTGGGTGGGCTCGTCGCAAGCCAGTTCACCTCCGATCATGGTCATAAGGCTGTTTTCTTGGTGGGCGGCGTCGGAACACTGCTAGCTGCGAGCTTGTGCCTGCTGTTCCTGCCGGAGTCTCCCGCGTTCCTCGCCTTTCGCGAAGGGAAGAGGGATAAACTGGAAGTCCTGTTGCAAAGGCTGGGTGGCAAGCTGATGGAGAATTTCAGTTTGGATCCAGTCCGGACCACGAATTCCAGGTCGCCAATTTCGATCTTGTTCAGTCGGGATTATCTCAAAATCACGATGTTGCTGCTTGCCGTAAATATCGGAAACATGTCGGTCGTCTTTTTCTTCCTTAATTGGCTTCCTTCGCTTCTGGTTGGGAAGGGCTTGGGAGTAGAGGCGGCAATCAAGGCGACGTCGATCTTCAATGGCGCGGGGATCGTTGGGGGGCTTGTGCTTGCGGGCGCGATATATAAGTACAAGCCGACGATCGTATTGGGCATTTGCTTCACGCTGGCTACGGCAGCCATCCTTTCGCTCGCTGATAACGCGGGAGGCGGGGCGTTTTGGACGCTCATTGGTATCTGCGGAGCGGCCGTTGTTGGTTCTCAATTCTGCCTAATGGCCATCGTTAACCAGTTTTACCCGGCAGAGATGCGAGCGACTGGATCTGGTTTCGTCGGAGGCGCTGGCAGATTGGGTGCCGTGGCCGCTCCTTTAGTCGGCGGATATGTCATGAACCAGACAGGCTCGGCGCCACTGACATTTGCCGTTGCGGCTGTCCCAGCCATCCTGGGCCTAGTCGCGGTCACGGTGCTTCACACGCGCACGAGTTTCGGGCGGACGGGTACTGGCCTCTGAGCAGGGCTCGAGCAGGTAGTAGCCAAGACCAAATCGAGGGCTTCGGCCCTTGCGGTGCTGGCTGCGGTTGATTGGAAGGGCCGCAGCCAGTCACTGAAGGTAAATGCAACGCGCTTTTCTGCCAACGCAAGCGCGCCATTGGGTTGCCTTAAAATCATAAGGATCCAAGCTGTACTCCGTGGGGGAGCGGCACTAGAAGCGGACAGGTTGATGGCAGAGATTTATGTGACCGACTGGAACGGGCGGCCTGAACCGCCAATCCCGAGATGGCGATAACCGCGCTCACCTTTTCTGTCCCGACGGCCGCGCCGCGCATCAGGACAAGATCGTCATGACCCGGTTCGAACGAGAAATCTGGGGTATTTCAGGGGGTGATAGCATCAGTGCCATGGATAGGCCGATCGGGCGGGTCCGCATCTCGATTTGCTATGATGCTGAATTTCCGCTGATCGCGCGTGCGCAAGCGAAGGCAGGCGCCCAAATTATCCTGGCGCCGTCCGCGACTGACACCATGCAGGGCTACTGGCGCGTGCGGATCGGCGCGCAGGCCCGCGCGCTTGAAAATCAATGCTATGTGGTTCAGGCGCCCACTGTCGGCCGCGCACCCTGGCTGCCCGCGCTTGATGAAAATTTCGGCGCAGCGGCTATTTTCGGGCCGCGTGACGGGGACGCACCCGACGATGGCGTTTTCGCTATCGGCGTCTCCAATCATCCCCAATGGGTCTTTGCAGATATCGTGCTGTCCGATGTCGATAACTGGCGAAACCGCGGTACGGTCTTGCCCTTCCGTCACTGACCCGAACAATATGTCGCAGTGCCCCACAATGAAAACAGGGCGGCAAACGACGATAGCCTAGCTTTCGTTTGCAACGATCGCAAAGCAGCTCCCATTGACACGGAAGAGAATGTGAATTGGATGGTCGAGTGATAAAATATGATGTCCTGATCGTAGGGGCTGGTCATGCCGGTGCCCAGGCGGCGATTTCGCTGCGTCAACTTGGCTTCGAAGGATCAGTCGCGATGATCGGCGACGAGGAGGATCCCCCTTATGAACGTCCACCGCTCTCCAAAGAATATTTCGCAGGCGACAAGAGCTTCGAACGTATTCTGATCCGCCCCGCTGCCTTCTGGACAGACCGTAAGATCGACATGCTGCTTGGACGCCGGGTTGCGAGCATCGACCCAGCAGGCAAGCTCGTCACGGCGGGTGCGGAGCAAATTGCGTATGGCAAGCTCATATGGTGCACGGGCGGATCGCCCCGGGTGCTCAGCTGCAACGGGGCGGACGCGGAGAATGTCCATGCCGTGCGGCGGCGTGCCGACGTAGACGCGATGATGTCAAAGATCGACAGTATCAACCATGTCACCATAATTGGCGGCGGATACATTGGATTGGAGGCGGCGGCGGTCCTCTCCAAATTTGGCAAGGCCGTGGTGTTGCTCGAAGCGCTCGATCGGGTGCTGGCGCGTGTCGCAGGTGAAGAACTCTCCCGTTTTTACGAGGCCGAGCATCGCGCTCATGGGGTCGATGTGCGCACGGGCGCGCGGATGGAATGCATAGAGGTCACCGATAGCAAGGCAACGGCCGTCCTTATGGCTGACGGCGAGCGCATCGAAACGGACTTGGTGATCGTGGGCATCGGCATTGTGCCTGAGACCGCCCCGCTGACTGCAGCCGGCGCCGCGGGCAGCAATGGCGTGGATGTTGACCAATATTGCCGCACCAGCCTGCCTGACGTTTATGCTGTGGGCGATTGCGCCTCGCACGCCAACAGCTTTGCGGGCGGCGCACAAATACGGTTGGAATCGGTGCAGAACGCCAATGATCAGGCGAAGGTCGCAGCTGCTCACATATTGGGCAAGGAAGAGGCCTATAAGACGGTGCCCTGGTTCTGGTCGAACCAATATGACCTCAAGCTTCAGACCGTCGGGCTTTCAACCGGCTTCGACCAAACCGTCTTGCGCGGCGATACGGTAACTCGCAGTTTCTCCGTTATATACCTGAGAGATTGCAAGATTATAGCACTAGATTGCGTGAACTCGGTCAAGGATTATGTTCAGGGGCGGGCGCTTGTCGTTGCGGGTGCGGAAATCGCGCCGCAAAGGTTGGCTGACAGTTCCACTGCGCTAAAGGACATGGCACCTGTTAGCCTGGAATCCGCGCCTCAATGAGGCACAATGAATGCAGACGCGCCTTGTAGAATATTTTCTGGCACTGGAGCGCGAAGGTCACTTCGCGCGCGCTGCATCTGCTTGTCACGTAACGCAACCGACGCTCTCTGCAGGCATTGCAAAGCTGGAAGAACAGCTGGGCAAGCGCCTGATCGTTCGCCATCGTCGCTATGTGGGTTTGTCCGAGGAAGGGAGGGCGATCCTCCCCTGGGCACGGCAATTGGTGGCGGCTGCCGAAGCGATAGCCCAGGTCGCCGATATAGCGCAAGGACCCTTGAGAGGAGAGTTGCGGCTGGGCGCCATACCCGCGGCCATGCCTGCCGTCGGCTTTCTTGTGGAAGCGCTGCTCCAGCGTCATCCGGACCTTAATCT
Organism: Sphingobium lactosutens; assembly: GCF_013393185.1. Classification (GTDB taxonomy): domain Bacteria; phylum Pseudomonadota; class Alphaproteobacteria; order Sphingomonadales; family Sphingomonadaceae; genus Sphingobium; species Sphingobium lactosutens_A. The sequence continues at coordinate 13,799 of NZ_QJQX01000085.1, forward strand.
GTCGGTGCGCGCCTTGACCTCACGGCAGATCGAACGGGACCTTGCGGCTTTCGAACTGGATGCAGGTCTCACCTATCTTGATTTTGAACCTCCCGCTCATGCTTTGGCGGTACCCCTCTACGTCGAGCGTTATCTGCTGGTTTCAGCCGTACGCGAGCAGGTGAAACTTGGCGGCTGGAGCGACATCGCGCGTCTTCGGCTCTGCCTGCTGCATCAGGGCATGCAGAACCGGCGTATCCTGGATGCTCGGCTCGCGGAACGCGGACTAGCGCTTCGTCCGGTTGTGACCGCGGACAGCTATGTGGCGCTCCTTGCCTTGGTTCAGCAGGGAAGGCTCTGTTCCATCATTCCCGACAGCCATGCCATGATGCTGCACGGCCTTGAATGGGCGCACACCCATTTACTTCCCGAGATGGAAGGGAGCCGGATCGGCATCATCGTCTCGGACCGAGCGCCCATGGCGCCTTTGGCACAGGCAGTGCTGGCTGTAGCGCGCGAATTGCGGTTGCCGCCGGGGTTTCAGTCTCAGTGATAGAAGATATCTATCTAAGATGGCCGGGATCAATTTGACGCAGGAAGCGAGCTTCGGCAGCGTGGCCAGCGACAATCACCAGAATGGGCTTGCCGCCAATGAAATGCGACGAAGCAAAGGCAGTGATAGAGCGGTGGATCCAGACGCATGGCCCATCGCGCGACCAGTTGCTGCCCATGCTGCATGCGCTGCTTGAAGAGATAGGTTTCATCGATAATGCGGCCGTCCCGCTGATTGCCCAGGCCCTTAACATCAGCCGCGCCGATGTTCATGGGGTTGTCACCTTCTATCATGATTTCCGGCGTTCGGCTCCGGGCCGGCATGTCGTAAAGCTGTGCCGTGCGGAAAGCTGTCAGGCCCGCGGCGGCGCGGCAATTGAGGCCGCCGCAGCCCAGCGGCTCGGCGTAGCCATGGGTGAGACGCGGCAGGACGGGCAAGTCAGTCTGGAGCCGGTTTACTGCTTGGGCCTCTGCGCGATCGGTCCTAATGCGTTGGTCGATGGCCGGCCGGTGGCTCGCATCGACGAGATTATACTGGACCGGATCGCACTGGAGATCGCGGCATGAATCCGGGCGAGAAAAACAAAGTTTTTATCAGCCGAGACATGGCGTCCGTTGCGCTTGGTGCCGACGATGTCGCACGCGCCTTCGTCGATGCGGGATGCGAGGTGATCCGAACCGGATCGCGCGGCCTTTTTTCGATCGAACCGTTAGTGGAGGTCGAGACGGAAGGCGGCCGCATCGGCTATGGGCCGGTCGGTGTGGGCGATGTGGCTTCGGTGCTGGACGGATCGCACGCCAATTGCCTGGGCGAAATCGCGTCGCTGCCCTTCTTCGCGCGCCAGCAGCGCTTCACCTTCGCACGCTGCGGCATCATCGATCCGCTCAGCCTGTCCGATTATGCGGCGCGTGACGGATGGAAGGGCCTGAACGCAGCGCGCGCCCAAACGCCCCAGCAGGTGGTGGACGCGGTCAAGGCGTCTGGTCTGCGCGGGCGGGGCGGGGCTGGCTTTCCCACCGGCATGAAATGGCAGACGGTGCTGGATGCGCCCGCCAACCCCAAATATATCGTCTGCAACGCCGACGAAGGCGACAGCGGCACCTTCGCCGACCGGATGCTGATGGAGGGCGACCCCTTCTGCCTGATCGAAGGAATGGCGATTGCCGCCCATGCCGTTGGCGCGGCGCATGGCTACATTTATATCCGCAGCGAATATCCCTTCGCCATCACCACTATGCGTGCGGCGATCGACGCCAGCGCGCATCTGATCGCTCCATTCACGCTGGAGGTGCGCGAGGGCGCGGGCGCCTATGTCTGCGGTGAGGAGACCGCGCTGCTCGACAGTATCGAGGGCAAGCGCGGGCAAGTGCGCGCCAAGCCGCCGCTCCCCGCCATTCAGGGCCTGTTCGGCCAGCCCACGGTCATCAACAATGTGTTGTCGCTGGCGGCAGTGCCGTTCATCCTGGCCGAAGGCGCGGAAGCTTATGCAGCGGTGGGTTTTGGCCGGTCGCGCGGCACTATGCCGGTGCAGCTGGCGGGCAATGTGAAGCATGGCGGTCTGTATGAGATCGGCTTCGGCATCACTCTGGGCGAACTGGTGAGCGAGATCGGCGGCGGCACGGCGAGTGGGCGCCCGGTGCGCGCGGTCCAGGTCGGCGGGCCGCTCGGCGCCTATTTCCCGCCATCCATGTTTCATCTGCCGTTTGATTATGAGGCGTTCACGCAGGCCGGTGGGCTGATTGGTCATGCCGGCATCACTGTGTTCGACGAGGCGGTCGACATGGCGCATATGGCCCGTTTTGCGATGGAATTTTGTGCAGCGGAAAGCTGCGGCAAATGCACGCCCTGCCGGATCGGCTCGACCCGAGGGGTAGAGATCATGGACCGGATTATTGCGCTTCGCACACCCCCGCGGGCCGCGCCGGTGGAAGCCGGCATTGCACTCGTTTTTGGCGGCGCAGGAAAACAAAAGGCCAACGAATCACATGCGCATCAGGGGAATTTGGGCAAAGCGCTTTATTCCCGTTCGCCAGACCGGATCGACACCTCGCTCGAAGCCCAAACCACTCTGCTGCGCGATCTGACCGACACTATGAAATATGGCTCGCTCTGTGCGCTGGGCAGTTTCACCCCTTATCCGGTGCTGAGCGCGCTTGACCATTTCCCCGAGGATTTCGGCGCACCGGCGCCCGTCAAGGAGCTGCGGAATGACCTTCACCCGCGAAACTGACCATGGCACGCCCCCTGCCATTGTAACTGGCAAGACCGTCTGCCTGACGATCGATGGCCAGAGCGTCACCATGCCCGAGGGCACTAGCATCATGCGCGCCGCGTCGCTCATGGGGGGGGCTATCCCGAAACTCTGCGCCACTGACAATGTGGAGAGCTTCGGTTCCTGCCGCCTATGTCTCGTCGAAGTGGAGGGCCGAAACGGCTATCCCGCCTCCTGCACCACCCCGGTAGCGGAAGGCATGGTTGTACGCACGCAGACCGAGCGGCTGAAGCAACTGCGCAGGGGCGTGATGGAGCTTTACATCTCCGACCATCCCCTCGATTGCCTGACCTGCGCCGCCAATGGCGATTGCGAACTGCAGGATCAGGCCGGCGCGGTGGGGCTACGCGACGTGCGTTACGGCTATGACGGCGCGACCAATATGGGCCAGGCGAAGGATCAGTCGAACCCCTATTTCGACTTTGATCCTTCCAAATGCATAGTCTGTTCGCGCTGCGTGCGTGCCTGCGAGGAAGTGCAGGGCACTTTCGCGCTGACGATCGAGAATAAGGGTTTTGATTCCAAAGTCTCGCCGTCGCAGGGCGAAGACTTCCTTGGGTCCGAATGTGTATCCTGCGGAGCCTGCGTCCAGGCTTGTCCCACCGCATCGCTGATCGAAAAGAAGGTAGTGGAAACCGGCACGCCTGATCGCGCGATCGTTACCACCTGTGCCTATTGCGGCGTCGGCTGCACGTTCCGCGCCGAGATGCGCGGTGAGGAGCTGGTGCGCATGGTGCCCTGGAAAGAGGGCAAGGCCAATCGCGGGCATAGTTGCGTCAAGGGCCGCTTCGCTTGGGGTTACGCACAGCACAAGGACCGTATCCTCAATCCCATGATCCGTGCATCGGTTGATCAACCATGGCGCGAGGTCTCTTGGGAGGAAGCGATCGCTTACACGGCCAGTGAGTTCCGGCGCATCCAGGCAAAATATGGCACCCGCTCCATCGGGGGCATCACGTCGAGCCGCTGCACCAATGAGGAAACCTTCCTCGTCCAGAAGCTGATCCGTCAAGGCTTCGGCAACAATAATGTCGATACCTGCGCGCGCGTCTGTCACTCTCCGACAGGCTATGGCCTCAAGACCACCTTCGGCACGTCGGCAGGCACGCAGGATTTCGACAGCGTGATGCAGTCGGATGTCATCATGGTCATCGGCGCCAATCCGACCGATGGCCATCCGGTCTTCGCATCGCGCATGAAGAAGCGGCTGCGGCAAGGGGCCAAGCTGATCGTCATTGATCCGCGCCGCACTGACCTTGTCAAATCGCCCCATGTGGAGGCGGAACATCATCTGCCGCTGCGGCCTGGCACCAATGTCGCGATGCTGACCGCGCTGGCGCATGTCATCGTGACAGAGAAGCTCTACGATGAATCCTTCATCCGTCAGCGCTGTGATTGGGACGAATTTGAGGATTGGGCGGACTTCGTCTCGGAATCGAGCCGCTCTCCCGAGGCGATCGAGCCGCTGACCGGGGTCAAGGCGGAAGAGGTGCGCGCAGCTGCCCGCCTTTATGCCACGGGCGGCAATGGCGCGATCTACTATGGCCTCGGTGTCACCGAACATAGCCAGGGAAGCTCGACGGTTATGGCAATCGCCAACCTCGCCATGGCGACCGGCAATGTCGGGCGCGAGGGCGTTGGCGTGAACCCGCTGCGGGGCCAAAACAATGTGCAGGGCGCCTGCGACATGGGCAGCTTCCCGCACGAGTTTTCCGGCTATCGCCATGTCTCCGACACAGCGACGCGCGCGTTGTTTGAGCAGGCCTGGGGCGTCCCCCTTGATCCCGAACCGGGCCTGCGTATCCCCAATATGCTCGATGCGGCTACCGACGGCACGTTCAAGGGTATCTTCATTCAGGGCGAGGACATTCTCCAGTCGGACCCGAACACCCATCATGTCGCGGCGGGGCTTGCGGCGATGGAGTGCGTGGTCGTGCAGGACCTGTTCCTCAACGAGACGGCCAACTACGCGCACATCTTCCTGCCTGGCTCCACCTTTCTCGAAAAAGACGGCACCTTCACCAATGCCGAGCGGCGCATTCAAAGGGTGCGCAAGGTGATGACGCCTCTCAACGGCTATGCCGACTGGGAAATCGTCCAGCTGGTCGCCAACGCGCTGGATCTTGGCTGGGCCTACAGCCATCCTTCGCAAATCATGGACGAGATAGCAGCCCTCACGCCGACCTTTGCTGGCGTTCATTATGACAGGCTGGAGGAAGAGGGTTCCCTCCAGTGGCCCGCAAACGATACAGCGCCTGACGGCACCCCTACCATGCACATTGAAGGCTTCGTGCGAGGCAAGGGCAAATTTGTCGTCACTGATTATGTGCCGACGGATGAAAAGACCGGCCCGCGCTTCCCGCTGCTTTTGACGACCGGTCGTATCCTCTCTCACTATAATGTCGGTGCGCAGACGAGACGTACTGACAATGTCGCCTGGCATCCTGAAGACCGGCTCGAAATCCATTCGTCCGATGCTGAAAATCGTGGGATCAAGGATGGTGACTGGGTCACTCTGAGGAGCCGCGCGGGGGAAACAACCCTAAGAGCGCTGATCACCGAGCGGGTCGCGCCGGGCGTGGTCTACACGACCTTTCATCATCCCACGACGCAGGCGAATGTCATCACCACCGATTTCTCCGACTGGGCGACCAATTGCCCAGAATATAAGGTGACAGCGGTTCAGGTTGGCCTCTCCAACGGACCGTCCGACTGGCAGCAAAGCTATGAAGCACAAGCTCAGCGCAGCCGCCGCATCGACGTCATCGAGGTGGCGGAATAGGTCATGACGCAAGACAGCCCAATGATGTCCAATCAGGATCGCCTGATCTACATGGCGAACCAGATCGCGCGAAATTTTGGGACCATGGATCCGGCTCGCGCAGCGGACGCTGTCGCCGACCATATTGCCAGCTTCTGGGATCCGCGCATGCGCGCGCAGATTTTCGAGCTGCAGGGAAAAGGCGATGTCAGGCTGGGCCCGGTCGCGGCAGCGGCCATCACTATTTTGCGTCAGTCCGGAGCGCCGCCACACCAGACCCAAGCCACCGAATTTAACAGCGTATCGGGAGTCGGGCACTCCGACGCAGGATAACCCAGTGTCGGATGGCATTTCGAAAGGACATCGGGTCAGTTTCGACGACGCATTGGCTATTGTTCGTCATGTGGCACCGCCGCTACCCGCGGTGGAGATCCCGCTGCAACGGGCCCATGGCGCCGTTCTCGCCCGCGACGTGGTGGCATTCGCCGACTATCCTCGGTTCGATATGTCTGCGATGGATGGTTTTGCGCTATCGTCCCAAAGCACCGAAACGGCATCAGATGCTGCTCCGCTGTTCATTCCCATCAATGGCCAGTCGTTTGCGGGTCGTGCGCCTGTCGGCCCGCTAGGCGACGGCTGGACCATTACCACGGGTGCTCCAATACCGCCAGGCTGCGATACCGTGCTGCCCAGAGAGCGGGCAACCATTGCCGACTTGGCAGGACTTCTTCACCTTCGACTGACCAGCCCCTTGCCCGTGGATGCGAATATCCGCCGTAGGGCTGAAGATGCTGCTGCTGGCGAAACTGTTGCGCGATCCGGCCAACGGGTGAGGGCGGAGATGATTGGCGCACTGCGCTGCTGTGGGGTTACCCAGGTGAGGGTGGCCGAAATGCCCAAGGTGACCGTGTTTTCAACCGGTGATGAGCTGATCGGGCTTGACGGATCGATCATTGATGAGGGCGTGCATGATAGCAACAGCTCGATGATTGTTGCTCAGGTCCGCGAAGCCGGTGCGCAGGCCACTCTAGCTTCTCAGCTGCCCGATGATGCCGCATCGATTGCCAACGCCATCCGGGCCATGAGCGCGAAGCGCTCGCACATCATAATTTCCACCGGCGGTGTTTCTGTGGGCGAGCGGGACTATGTCCCAGCAGCGCTCGAAGCCTGCGGCGCCACGATCCATTTTCATGGCGTCTACATGCGGCCCGGCAAGCCAGTATTATTTGCCTCGCTCCCTGACGGGACATTATTTTTTGGACTGCCGGGGAATCCGGTCGCAGCCTATCTGGGATTTCGCTTCTTTGCCTATGCCGCGTTGCGCTCGATGGTAGGGCTTGCGCCAGAGGTCGGCCTGGAAATCGACGTTGAAGCGCCAAGACATGCCGAGGTGACACGTTTCCTTCGAGTGCGATCGACGTTTTCCAGCTGCGGACCCAGGGTTGAATTGCTCAGCGAACAACAGTCGCATCGTATGCGGCCGCTCCTGGCGGCAAATGCGTGGCTCGCGATGCCGCCACAGCGTGATCTATCCAGGAAGCCGATCATTTATCCTTTGTCATGTTTGGGCGTGCGATGACGATCGATCTGGATAGTAGAACGGATGACCGGGCGTCGAAAACGCCATCATCGTTCGGCGAAGCTATAGCTGAGCAAGCGCAGCTTCTCCCGGTCGTGCGCCAGGGGGTTGAAGCTGCTTCCGAAGCGACGCGCGTGGTCGCTGTCGAGGCGCCCATTGCGATCGAAGTGAACGGTCTGGGATATGCAGTCATGATGGCCACACCGGCAGACCTCGTCGATTTCGCCGTAGGATTTGCGTTCACCGAACGCCTGATCGACCGGCTCAGCGATATCATCGATATCGAGCCGATCTGTTTGGAAAAGGGATGGCTGGTCCGGATCAGGATTGAGGAGCGATGTTTCGCAAATGTGCGGGAAAGGGTGCGTCATCGCCTCACTGACAGTGGATGCGGCATATGTGGGCTCGAGAATCTTGAGCAGGCGCTCAGGCCCTTGGGCCGGATAGAAGCAGTTCCAAGGATCAAGCCGTCAGCCATATTTTCTGCGCTCTCTCAACTGCGTTCCCATCAACCCCTTGGCCAGGCGACAGGTGCTGTTCACGCGGCGGCGCTGTGCGATCCTTTGGGACGCATTGTCAGCGTACGCGAGGACGTAGGTCGCCATAACAGCTTCGACAAGCTTATTGGCGCGGCGACGCGCAACACCGTAAGACTTGACGAAGGATTTGTTTTATTGTCATCCCGGTGCAGCTATGAATTGGTGGAGAAGGCAGCAATAGCGGGAATCCCGCTTTTGGCGACGATATCTGCGCCGACAACCCTCGCGGTCCAGCGCAGTAAATCATGTGGACTAACGCTGGTGTCGCTGGCGCGCGCTGATGCAATGCTTGTCATGAACGATCCACACGACATATTTTCGACGACAGTTATGGGTGCCCGGCTATCGGTATCAACATAACACTGTCTACAGGGACAGTTGTGCTATTGCTATTAACATAATGATTATTATCACACTTTTCTGCTGTAAGCGGGTGGATTCTAAATCGAAGTGCGAAATCCTTGGATTTATAGGGGTTTGATCCCCTTTCCAGGAAGGCACATGATGAACGGCTATCAGCATCTGGGTTTGGACGAGCGGCGCGATATCTATCGACTGGTGGGAACCGGACGGTCTGTTACCGAGAGCACCCATCAGGCATCGTCGGAGGCGCTCTTCATTGCCGTAGATACGCAAGGATCAAACTTGTCACGCAATAGATTATATTGCCGGTCGGTGAGCTCACGGTGCGTGAAAATGTGCTTTCTCTGTTTCCTCGGAACCGATTTGCGTTGCGTTTATTTCGAATATGCGCTATTGAATTGTTCTACCACGGAGAGATCCCATGACATTGCCCGCGCATTCAGAGCCGTTCGGCGGTCACATGCCGTCGGCTGATGACCGCCAGATCGCCAACCAACTTCGTCGCATGCTTGCAGCCCAAAAGTCGGGTGAAGCAACGTTGCGCATACGGGAGCCGGAGTCGAAGAAGCCCGTCGAGGTTACACTCACTCCCGCTATGTCTGACCTGTTCCTTGAATTGCTGCGTCATATCGGTAGCGGCAGCGCGGTAACACTCGTGCCGATTCAGGAAATGCTGACGACGCAGCAAGCTGCAGACCTCCTCAATGTGTCACGTCCCTATCTGATCAAGCTGCTTGAGCGGGAGGCGATGCCCCACACACTGGTAGGACGGCATCGCCGCATCCGGGCCGATGACGTGTTCCGCTACAAGGCAAAACGTGACGATGAACGTTCGCGAGCCCTCGACGAACTCATCAGCGGCGACGCCGACTTGGTCTGACCCAATGTTCGCAAACCGCTACACTGCCCTAATTGATGCCTGTACGCTCGTAAGTGTCTGGCGGCGCAATTTGCTGCTGTCGCTTGCCGAAGCCGAATTTTTCCGCATTCGCTGGTCAGAGCCCATTCTGACAGAGACCAGAGCAGCCCTAATCAAGATGGCCCGCGAGCGCGATCTCGACGATCCTGAGGGACGAGGAGAGCGAGCAATAAAGGCTATGCAGACGGCATTCCCAGAAGCGATGGTCGAAGACTTTAAGCTGCTCGGCAGCGCTCAATTTGGCCTGCCCGACCCCGGTGACGAACACGTCATCGCCGCCGCTGTCAAAACGCAAGCCCAAGCCCTAGTCACCGAGAATTTGAAGGATTTCCCGGCTGGCATCCTCGGCCAAATCAACATCGAGGCGCGAAGCGCCGACGACTTCATTGCCGACACGATTGCCCTTGAAGAGGGGCGCGCGATCGCTGCAGTCCGCAAAATGCGGGAGCGCCTGAAGCGACCTGAAATGTCGCCTGAAGACTTCTTACGGGCCCTGGAAGCCAACGGCCTGCTCGAAACGGCTTCGGTCCTCACACCGCACCTTGGCTCCATCTGAAGCTTCGCTTCCCATTCAGAGGAAATCAAAGTGGCGGTAACGCAGAAAGCCTTCCCCTCCATCCGTAAGCCGCTCGTACCGCGTAGCAGCCCCTCTGAGGCCGACCCGTTCATCCGCACCACAGTGCCGTTGCTCACGCAGCCTTCTCCAGATCGTTGCTCAGCTTTGATGCCTGCCATCTCCAAGGTAAAAGGTCATCGATCCGATTGATCGGGTAGTTGCCGATGCGTTCGATGACGTCGGTGAACCACGCTTCAGGCTCGACGCCGTTGAGGCGGCATGTACCGGCCAGGGAGTAGAAGAGCGCGGCCGCCTCTCCCGCCTTCATGGAGCCGACGAACATCCAGTTTCGGCGCCCGAGCGCGACACCGCGCAGGGCGTTCTCCACCAGATTGTTGCTGATCTCGAGCCGACCGTCGCTGCAGTAGCGGATCATGGCCTGCCAGCGGTTGAGCGGATAGCGTCAGCCCCCCTGTCCGGTTATAGCATCGCCCCCCGGCATCGCCCTGCGCATGAATGCGCCGAACATCGGCACGGTAAAGGCCGTCTCACCATAGCCTGGCGTGTAGATCATGCCCTTTGCGATGAGCGATGCCCTGACGGGGCCCAGGCTGGAAGGTTTGCGGCCCATATGATCCGCGATGGCGGCAGATGCGAAGGGCCCCTCCCCCAGATCCGCCATAGCGCGCAGATACCGCTTTTCCGTCGGGGTGAGCCGGTCAAAGCGAACGCGAAAAAAACTGTCGTCGAGCGCGGCAATCGCGGTGGGGTGAGCGAGATCGACGTCGGCTACGGTAATCGGGGACGCGGCAGCCGCATCCCAGCATTGTTTGCCCCACTCCTGCAGGAAATAGGGATAGCCTTGAGTGACTGTGATGATCTGCGCGACAGCGTCGGGCTCGATCGTGCAGTCCTCCGCCTCGATCGGATGGACGAGCGCAGCGGTTGCCGCATCGCTTCCGAGCGGGCCGATACTGGTGAAGAGGAATAACCGTTCGGCATAGGATTTGGCCTTGCCCATTTGGCCGGCGAGCTGCGGCAGGCCGGCGGCCACCAGCGTAATCGGCCTGTCATTCTGGCGCGCGCGGTGCAGCGCTGTGATCAGCGCCGCCAATTCGCGTTCAGGGACATATTGCAATTCGTCGATGAACAGCACGAGGGCTGTTTTCCGCTCTGCGGCTGCAGCGCCGGCGATGTCGATCAGATCGATAAGATCGGAGTCAAGGTCGCCATTATCGGCCACGCCGATTTCCCCCAGATCCAGCGACGCCTCCAGCTCGCCATAGCTGAGCTTGAACGCCTTGACGAAACGGGCCAGGGCGCCCAACCCGCGCTTGGCCAATGTCATCGCGGCCTGCCCGCGGTCGAGTTTCAGCATGGCGGTCCGCAGGGCCGGAACCAGCATCGCCGGCAGCGACTGCCCTTCGGGTGCCTCGATCGGCACGCACAAGATGCCCTCGCCTTCCGCCGCCCGGCGCATGGTGTTGAGGAGCACGGTCTTGCCCACGCCCCGCAGGCCAAGCAGGATCATGCTTTGCGCATGCCGTCCATTGCGGATGCGGTCGAGCGCGATAGCCACGGTTTCAAGCACCTCTTCGCGCCCGGCTAGTTCGGGCGGACTGCTACCTGCACCAGGGGCAAAGGGGTTGCGACGGGGATCCATTCTAGCGCTTTTAGGGGGTTATAGCCGTTTTGGCTAGAACTATATAACTCAGCTATTGCGGACTCTGCGTGTACCGATCCGATCGGAAAGGGGAAACCGCTCCTCCGTAGACGCCTTTGCTGTTACCCAGAAGCGGCATGGTGATCAATAAACCCCTTTGCGTGCCGCAGACGATCATCAAGGAGCCGGATCGAGCGGCGCCTATTCAAGCTTCGCCATCAGTCTTCCGGCAGCCCCCTGCTCGGCCGCCAGGTTGCGATTAAGGCCAGTGGCCTACGGGGGCTTTTCCAGCGCAGCGCGTCCATAATCCCCGCCAGCTCCTCGCCGCTGACGAACAGATCCTGGTTCAGCCCCACCCGCGTCGTATGCGCGCTGATCCCGTCGAGCAGCCACGCGAGGTCATCAGCGCTGAGGTCGGGCAGCATTCCCCGGTCGAACGCGCGACAGATGATCGCGCGCCAAAGCAGCCCGATCAATCAGGGTGCAGCGCCCCTGCCCCAACATAATATTCGGTTCGGGCTGGCTGCGTCGGCGTGCGCTCGTTTCTCTGCCAGGCCCATTTGCCCTCTGCGTTCATTGGATCGACGGGCGAATCCTGCTGGCCGAGTGCCTGCAAGAAAGATGCGTCAAAGAAGGGGCGGTAGTCGTCGGATTTGCTGGAGGGCGGATCGGCAGCCTGCGCCCAAGGATCGGTGGATTAAGGCTTCCAGTACCGCTATGCCTAGCGTGATTTGCAAGGAGGGTCAAAAAGCGTGAAACGTCAACTGATTGCGGCCGCATTGATGCTGCTTTCCGCGGCTACCAGCGCCGCCACGCCCATCATCGTGCACCGGCATCCTGGCTGCGGCTGCTGCGAGAAATGGGCAAAGCAGGTGCAAGCCCAACTCGGCCGGCGCGTCACCATAATCGATGACCAAGCAAGAGCCGCTCTCCAACGCGCCCGCGGCGTCCCTGCCACACTTGGCTCCTGCCACACCGCCCTCATCGACGGGATGGTGTTTGAGGGTCACGTTCCGATTGCTGACATGCGCCGTGTTCTTGCCCAGCGACCCAAGGGTGTCCGCGGTTTGGCCGTTGCGGGAATGCCGCTCGGTTCACCCGGCATGGACGTGCCAGGCCAGCCAAAACAATCTTATATTGTGACTGCATTTGGCACGGGTGGGACGCGGATTTACGCTCGGCATTAGCTTGGAAATCCTATTCACGCCGCAACGGGCTGTGGCTTCCCAATTCTTTTCCTCCAGAAGTTGGCCCAGCAGGGGCTGGAGCAGCTACTAGCTCGCCTAACGCGATTACACCAACACAAGCACAGATGGAGCTACCATAAGCCATGAGCTGGTCAGCGCGCCGCGAGGGCTGGAACCCGCAAACTGAAGATGCCCGTGACGATGGCGACGTCGATTATTCGAGGGTCATCCACTCGGCCGCATTTCGGCGCCTGCAGGGCAAAACGCAGATCCTGAACCTGGGCGACAGCGACTTCTATCGGACCCGCCTCACACATTCGCTCGAAGTCGCGCAGATCGCAGGCGGTATCGCGCGCCAACTCGCAAAAAGCTTTCCCGATCATCCCGCCTCGGCGCTGCTCCCTGATCGCGGCACCATCCACTCGATCGGCTGTACCCATGATTTTGGTCATCCACCCTTCGGGCACGGCGGCGAAATTGCGCTGCATTACTGCATGCGCGGCGCTGGGGGTTTCGAGGGCAATGGCCAGACCCTGCGTATCCTCGGCCGACTGGAAAATTTCTCCGAGAAAGCTGGGGCAAACCTTACCCGCAGGACGATGCTTGGCGTTCTCAAATATCCAGTTGCATTCAGCTGGGTGAACAATTCCGACCTCATCCCCGCCCTTCTCGTTGCCCCGACCACCATCAAGATCCTCGACGGCCAAGCTTGCAAGCCGCCCAAAAGCTATCATGACAGTGAGCAGGACATCGTAGATTGGGTCTTAGCGCTTCTCTCCGCTTCTGATCGAGAAGCCTTCCAATCGTACATTTCTCAGCCAGGCAAGCATGGCCGATCGCTTCACAAGTCCTTGGATTGTTCCATCATGGATGCGGCAGATGACATCGCTTACGGAGTTCATGACCTGGAAGACGCAATCGCCCTTGGCTTGGTCACGCGGGACGGCTTCGCCAGCGCGGTACAGGATCGTTGCCCAACCTTCCTCGATGCCCTCAAGGAGAAATATCCGGGGGAAAGCGCGAACGATGTTTTCTCGCTTATGCTCAACGGGCTCTTCGGTGGCGCTGCATCCCGGAAGCGCTTCATTGGCCGCCTGGTCCATCATTTTCTAACCGCCGTCGAATATGTCGAGAACGAGACATTTTCAGAGCCGCTCCTGCGCTATCGCGTGCGCGTACGAGATGGACAGCGTCAATTTCTCGATGCGCTCCAGGATTTTGTCGTCCGTGAGGTCATCACTAGTCCCGCCGTTCAGCATCTCGAGTTCAAGGGCCAAGCTATGGTGATTGCTGTCTTTGAGGCGATGCAGGCAGATCCGGTCCGCCTCTTACCACGCGACGAACTTCTGCAGTTTGAACAGGCGAGCGGCGATCTGCGGATCATCTGCGACTATGTCGCAGCGATGACCGATACGCATCTCCTCAAAACATATGAACGGCTGTTTTCTCCGCGAATGGGTTCTGTGTTCGATCGCCTCTAAGCCGAACGGACCAACAGACGTGTACCGGTTGAGGAGGGCATTCTACCGGTCCTTGCTCTTTTCGCTGGTGAGTGGCGTCCGCCACCGCAGAAGAAGCCCCGCAGCGGGGAATACGGCGGGGCTTCCTAGGCTTGCGCCTGCCGAGAATAATAACCGATTGCCAGCGATTCTGCCACATCTCTCGGACGGACTAGGGGACCGACCCGCGAGCCAGGACCTTACCCCAACTCCGTTGCCCGCATGCAGCTCACTTCACCTCGGAAAAAAATTATAAGCAAGTTAGTACGGGGAGCTTCTACGCAAGAAGAACAGAGATCAGGGACCGGATACTGAAATTCGTAATTCTAAAATGCAATTTCCTGCAATCTAAGACTCGCCGCTCTCACTCTCCTGCCGAAGAGCTTGGCGTTGCTCTAGCAGCCATCATTTCTCAACGCTATGAGGCCGCGCCGTGGGAGATTTCACGACATGCGCTTAAGAAATGGCCGTCCCTCATCCGGACCTTCCCTGTCAAAACTCGACAACGAGATCATCTCCGTTTTGCGAACAAACGGCAGGGCGACAAACCAGGACATAGCTGAACAATTATCGGTATCCGCCGCGACAGTATCGGCGCGCTTGCAGAGGATGGAAGAATCCCGCGCGATGCGCGTGGTCGCCGTCTCTGATTTCGCGGCTTGGGGCTATAATGTCATCATCGCTGTCGGGGTGCGGGTGCAAGGGCGCGACATTCACAAGGTTGGCAGCGACCTGGCAAAATTCCCTGAGGTTCTGAGCGTAAACATGATGAACGGTAGTCATGATCTGGAGCTGCTGGTCGCCCTGCACGATTTCGCTGAGGTCCGGGAATTCCTCTATGATCATATTGCCGGCGTCAAAGGCGTTTCCCAGATCGATTCCGGGGTAGCAGTCGATATCCTCAAATATCACTTCAACGTGGTGCCCCTATGACAGATATGAGCCACCACAAGCTTGATGCAATTGACCGCCGAATTGTGGACATATTGTCGCACGATGCGCGCGTTTCGAACCGCTCAATCGCCAAAGAGTTGGGTGTTACCGAAGGCACCGTCCGGCAGCGGATCAAACGGCTTCAGAAAGATGGCTTGATCCAATTCACGGTCGTCACCGATTTCCGAATGGCAGGCTCCCCGAACCTTTGCATGATGGGTATCGACGCTGATCCATCCCGTGTGCGTGCGATAGCGGAGCAGTTGAAGCGAATTCCCGAGATCAATTGCGTCGTGTTGCTACTGGGCCGCTTCAACCTCTTGGCCATGGGTCTGTTCACCAACATCGAGCAGCTTGACCGGGTGGTAAAGGCAAAGATCCGGCCATTACCTGGCGTGCAGCGCGTGGAAACGGCAATCTCCGTCCACAACCTTAAATATGAGGCAAGCGTCGCCAAGATCATGCAGAGAGAAGAGCAGGCCGAAGGCCCTGCTCCGGAAGCTGCGTCGCTTCCAGGTGGCAAGGCGAAGCGTTCTGCTCAAAAGCGTAGAATGTCTGTCTAACGACATGGTCAGGCCAGTCCGTAGGAAAGCGGAGCCGCGGCGCTTGTAAACTCATCTAGCTAGGCAGATGATAAGTGCTCGACTCACAAGAGGAGCGCGGTATGCAAGTGGAAAGTCAGACCGATCATATCGCCATGCTGGCCCTGATGATGGTTGGCGTCCTCATCAAGCGGCTGGACGCTGTGGGCCAGCTTGATGATGGAACGAAACACCAGCTTCATAAACTCGCCTCCGCGGTTCGCATCCATGCTGAAAATGCGGGACACGATGATCTGCATATTCTTTTCGACAATATCGATCGGGCGCTGGGCGCTGCTTCTGAAGCGGCCGCGGGCTGATCAGACTTGATGACCATCGGTGGATAACGCCAAATGCCTCAACTCATTGTCACAACCCGCAAGGGTGCAGAGATCAATATTGTGGAGTCGCGGGAGGTTTCCGTCATGGAAGCCATCCGAGACGCGGGTATCGATGAGGTGCTGGCGCTCTGCGGAGGCTGTTGTTCTTGTGCAACCTGCCATGTTCATGTTGATGAAGACTGGTTCGAAAAGCTGCCGCCTATGACCGATGACGAGGGCGATCTTCTGGATAGTTCGGATCACAGAACAGCAACGTCTCGCCTTTCCTGCCAGCTGCCGTTTAGCCAGGCCCTCGATGGTCTGCGGGTGACTATCGCACCGGAGGATTGAAGTTCAGTGGTGAGGCATGACAATGAGCATTGTCATGTGGGATCAGGTCCGAGCAATAAACAGGAATGAAAGGTCGATTGCGCCAGGGGTGCCCACCCAAGCTCTGTTGGAACGCATAGATTGAAATTGACGGTGGGCTTCGTTCAAGTCGGCATTGATCCAAAGGCGACGTTTCCGACCGGTAGTTTGGGATTTTCCCGGGCCAATGATGCGTGCGTCCTAGACGATATGGTATAGGGCAAAAGTGAGAGAGCCTCAGCAGACAATGCTCTAATGTCACAATTAGCCAAGCTGCGAGCATCACGACATTTTGATGTGGCAACCGAAGTTCCCCGAGCCCGAACATGCCTTTTGCCACGAGGGCTGCTCGATTGATCGGGCTGGAGATGTTCTGGCAAACTGCTGCTTCATGTCGTTTGAGGAATGGAAACTGTCGAATTCCGGCGGCGAACAGAGAGTCACATCAACAACGCAACATTTACATCTCTACAAATATGTTTAAAGGGAGGGGCCTTCACTGATTACAGGTCCCTCCTCATGGCAGACGAAAACAAGTCCGACATCACCGCACTCACCGTTCAACTGCTAAGCGCCTTCGTATCGAAGAACACGGTTTCCAGCGAAAGTCTTGCCGAGCTGATCAAGACGACGCGGGCCGCGTTGACCGAAGAGCCCACGCCTGCTGTGAGCGAAACACCGGCACAGGAATTTGTGCCAGCAGTCTCTGTCCGCAAGAGCCTGTCGTCACCAGAGCACATCATCAGTCTCATTGACGGGAAGCCTTACAAGACGCTGAAGCGGCATCTTGCCACACATGGGCTGACCCCAGAACAATATCGCGAGCGCTATAAGCTTCCCAAGTCCTACCCTTTGGTGGCTACGAGCTATTCTGACGCGCGTCGCGCTGTAGCGCAGAGACTGGGTCTTGGCCGGAAACCCGCCGCTACCTCTGTAGCCACCAATGCCCGGGCTGTTGAAGCACCGGCAGCGGAGAGCAAGAGCGCACCCAGCAAAGCAGCTGCCAAGGCCGCAAAACCGAAGGCGCCCCCCGCATCGGCCGAGAAGGCCGAGGTAAAGGCGCCTGCAGCCGCCAAGGCTGCCCCGCGCAAGCGCCTTTCGATTGCATCGGCCAAGGAAGAAAAATCCTCCACTCCGGCCGTCGCGAAGGCCGAGAACGCTGAAACTGTGACGAACGCTCCGCAGAGCGATGCTGGCAAGGCGACCCAACCCAAGGCGAGTGCTGCCAAGGCAAAGCCTGCGCCGAACGGCAAGGCACCCGCCAAGCCAAAGTCGTCAAAAGCCAATACAAAGGCTGCTGCTGCGAATATCGATGCAAAGGCCCCCGAACCCGCAACCAACTGATTAAAGGATGTGCAGCCCTGCCCTCGGGTGGGGCTGCCTCCATTTTGGGCAGCTGACAGACGGGCGCTTCGTTAGTCGCATTGCTCTCCTTCCGCTCTGGACAGCGCAGCGGCGTTTCGCTTAAGCGCGCCCGATGCCACAAGAACTCAGTCTTGCCGTCGTGGGAGCACTGCACCCCAATGCCGACGGCACGAACCGGCAGTTCGAGATCCGGATGCTCAATCCTGGCGATCCAATTTCGCTTGTGCTGGAACCCAACAACAAGGCGGACAGCTCCGCCGTTGCGGTGTTCTCGTTCCGCGGATTGCAGATCGGGTATTTATCGGCTGAACGGTGCGGCTGGATTGGTTCCAAGATCAGTCAAGGTCAGGACGTCCGCGCCATTTTCCAGGCTGCCACCAAGGACGGCGCGATCATTCGAGTGCATCTTGATGGCGGCTCCCCTACCTTACCGCCGCCGCCACCTGAGCCAGTCACGACCCACGATGAGTTGCATGAGAACAAAGCCGATCCGGATTCCGGCTTTTGGCCGGATTATATTCCACCGGATGATTGAAGCAGCGCCGGTGCGATGGCGCCGGCTCAATGCACACGCCCAAGAGCTCTCCTCGCCTCCGGGGTAATCGTATAGACAGCCTCCCGCTGCGCGCCGCGGTTCGCATGATCGATACGGTACCCCTTATAGTGACGCCGCAGTAAACCCGCCCGCACAAGGTCTGATGCGGCGCGGCTGATGCTTGTCCGTCCTGATCGCAATATCCGCGCTTTCACCTCCTCAGCGAGGAGAATCTCCGCTGCAGCGGGATCCTCCGGCAGCTGGCCTTTGGCGACCAGGTCGGCGCGCACCGCTTCAATCAGCGTGCGCCGCCGGCCGTCTCGCTGCGCGAGCGGAATCAGCGCCTCGCAGAGCCAATCCCGTACCGGCAGCAGCGCGCCGCCATAACGTACATAAGGTCCAACGCTATCGCCCTGCCCTACGGCCTTGTAGATGAGGTTCAGCACCATGAACGCGTAACGGGGTCGCTTGGACACCTGCGAAATACGTTCGATGAGATCGGGCAGCGAACCCAAGGTGGACGCTGCTTCATAGGGTGCGAAAAGATCGGCCTGCTGGAACATATCAGGAATCTAGCACAAGCTGCCCGCATGTGAATCCCCCTGCACCAGTAGCAAACGACAAAAAACACACGTGTCACTTTACCGGGACGCGCCGGAAGGTCCTGCCCCGCAAATCTCGTTGCTCGAAGCGAAAAAGCCGATAGATATGGCCGCTCCATTTTTACCGGAGACCTTCATGAACAATAGCGCCCTCGCTGAAGCCATCGCAACCGAGCATGGCCTGAGCAAAGCCGACGCCCGCACCTATGTTGACGCGGTGTTCAATGCCATCGCCAGCGCGGCTGCCAATGGCAACGAAGTAAGCTTGAATGGTTTTGGCAAGTTCAAGGTAAAGGATAGCCCTGCTCGTGAAGGCCGCAATCCGGCAAATGGTCAGACGATCCAGATCGCGGCGTCAAAGAAGCTGACATTCACGCCTGCCAAGGCAGTCAAGGACCAGCTGAACGGCTGAGACGGTGAGCGCCGCCGGACGCGGCGGCGCTCCATCCTTTTATGCGAATGTCACTTTTTCTAAGCAGGTAAAGTGACACTTCTGGCATTCTGTTGGCCGGGCGCCAGCATCTTGCGCCACGCCGCCAATTGCACTTTCTGCAATCGCTCTGCCGCCCTTCGCAGTTGTCGGCCGGAAGGTGCGATGCGAAAGGGGGGCTGCCTTTCAGGCATCCTCTCCTAAGACTTAGTGGGCTGGTCGTTCTCGATCGGCCCTTTTTTTCTGTTCTGTTCGGCGTGAGATCCCTATTTATCGCATGACCGATCAGTCGCCGCAGCAGTCCTTCAATTCCGCGCGGCGACACATGGACTTGTTCTACAATCCAGACTGTTGAGCTGCAACATGCGCAATCTGAACTTGGTTTTTGCCAGCCTAGCTCGTTCCCGTTTCCGTTCGAAATTCCGCCTCGGTACTGCTGAGCTCACATATCTGGAAGCTCGCGGACTGCCTGTAATTTTGACCCATGCCGCCGAGTTTATTTCCAAGCGCCTTGCGACAGAGGAGCCGGTAAACGTCGAACTAAAGGCTACGCGTTCTTTACCCCGCAAATGAGAAGAAACTCAATTTGCAGGGTAAACCTTGAAATTAGGTGAATTACCCAGCAAAATGGGAGAAAGCCAATCCGCGGGGTAAACTATGGCCGTTCAATCATTTTCCGACGAGCAAGCAAGGGTCATCGTCAATCTTGAGCAGGCCTACCAGGTCTGGATGGAGACCCTTCGCACCCTCAATGATATGCCCTACAATATGCGTATCAAAGAGGTGTCCGGCCGGGAATATCTCTACGAAGTGACCGACCGACTGGGAAGCATGAAAAGCAGAGGCCCAGTGGATGCGGAAAAACAAGCCGAATTCGATGAGTACAAGGCCGCCAAGGCCGAATTGAAAACGCGACTGACACGGAGCAAGGCCACCCTCAAGGAGCAAGGCAGCCTCTATCGCGCCCTGCGCCTCCCCATGCTCCCGACGGAAGCGGGCAAAATCTTGCGCCAGGCAGATCGCATGCGCTTTCTCGGCGCCCAGGCGATGGTGGTAGGCACCAATGCGCTGACTGCCTATGCACTTGAAGCGAACGGGTTCATACGCGATGCGCCGGACGCAACCATCGACTTTGATCTCGCACTTACCGCAACGGATGCTGATGAAGATCGGCCTACATTGTGGAAGATATTGAAGGAGGTCGATATGACCTATGCGGTCAATGCCGAACGGCCCTTCCAAGCTCGCAACGCCAGCGCTTATGAAATTGAAATACTGTCCGCTCCAAGTCGGATCGGCGGGCAAATTGCGCGCGACAAGCCTCGACCTGTGCCACTTCCCGAGCAGGAATGGCTGCTAAATGGTCGGCCCGTGGATCGGGTGGTCGGCGTACGCGATGGCGAGGCGGCGCGCATCGTGGCGCCTGATCCTCGATGGTTCGCTCTCCAAAAGTTGTGGATGGCACAAAAACCGGAGCGCAGTCCGCAGAAAAGGCCCAAGGATCGCCAGCAAGGCATCGCGCTACTCAACGCCGTTTGGCAGACAATGCCGCACTACGCGCTGGACGCCGCCTTCTATGAAGAATTGCCCGACGATTTGAAACCTCACTTCATTCAATGGGATGATCAAAAGCAACGGTGAAATCCGCATGGGCACGATGATGGAGAGCCCGACTACAACTGAATTCGGCCTGCCAAAATCTGCGAGCGGGCAGCACGTGCGGACGGTGCAAGTGTCAATTCTTCAGGCTAGCCGACCTTCCGACACACAGGGAGAAGCATCATGCATGGATAGTGACGTTGGGCGCGGTGATCGCGACGATCGATTGCACGCCCACGCTCCCGCGGGACGATGAGGCTCGCGCTGTGGGGCGAATGAGTCTGCTTAGTGCGAGGCCTCAAGCAGCGTAGCAAGTTTAGTGTTCAGACTGTCACGTAGCGGATTGACGACCGTCAGCCCTCGCGTCACGAATCCGTCTTGCATGTCTTTGGACAGCAGCAACGTGCAACCTGCGTCGGCTGCCGCAGTGAGGATCAATGCATCCCAGAACTGCAGCTTATGGTCCACCACTAGATCCGCGGCAGCAACTATGGTCTTGGGTTCTGAAACCGAACTGCCAAAAGCTTGAGCAAACTCGATCAGCACCGCCCGCGCCTCGTTCGCACTCGCGCCACCCCGGCGCAGCACGACGAACAGTTCGCCAAGCGTCTGCGCTGGAGCAATAAGGCTCACCACACTACGAAGCCGCGCGATGAGATTTCTAATCTGGTCGATTTTCGCGTCGTCGCGAGCGTCACGACTGACCCCTGCGAGATAGGCCAAGATATTGGTGTCGAGGGCAACGCGCGTCATTCGTAAAGATCGTCACGCGACCAGTTTCCTGCATGCCGCACGGGCAAGGCAGCCACAAATTTCAGAAGATGCTGTATCGATCGTTGCTCGCGGGCACGGTCGACGGGCAGCACCCTTGCCACGGCGCGGCCGCGCGACATGACAGTAAAGCTCTCGCCCTCTGCAACTTCGCGTAAGAGTTCCGAGAAACGCTGATTGGCGTCACTAGCGCTGATTGCTCGTTCCATGCCACCAATCTAGTGTATAACACTAAATCTGCCAAGGTGGGGCGGGCAGCGCATGCGCCGCCTACACACAGGGGGCTTGGGCTATTGCCCTTAGGTTGAAATCGAACGGGACCCAACATGATCGTCATCCGTTACATCAGCAGCTTTGGGAGAGAGATTATGAACCGCACATCCACTTTCATCACTGCGTTCGCGATCAGCTTGGCGCTGTCAGCCTGCGGCGGAAAAGGAGACGACAAGCTGGGCGAACAGGCACAGGAAGCGATGGAAAACAAAGCGGACAAGATGGACGCGATGGCTGACAATATGAGCGGCACCGCTGAAGACATGATGGAGGCCAAGGCCGACGCCACGAGAGAAGCCGGCGAGGCCAAGGAAGAAGCAATCGACAGGTCTGACGTCAATGCCGACGCGCTGCCCCCCGCGCAGCGATCTGAAATCGTGAATGGGAATTGATGGTCTGCGCAGGCGGCTGCGCCTGCACCATTGGGAGTAAAAGCCTGTCTTCATGAGCGACGACAAGAGCCTGATCATCATTTGCCCGCAATGCAGCACCGCGAACCGCGTTCCGGCTCAGCTGCTGCAGGCGGGCGGTACGTGCGGGCGGTGCAAGCGGCCACTCTTCGCAGGCGAGCCGATAACGCTCACCGCCGCCAATTTTGATGCGCATGCAAGTCGCAGCGGCATACCCCTGCTTGTCGATTTCTGGGCCTCTTGGTGTGGACCTTGCCGTCAGATGGCACCTGCCTTCGCAGCGGCGGTGCGCCAGCTTGAGCCCTTCATGCGCTTGGGTAAGCTCGACACCGAAGCAGAGCAGGCAATTGCGGGACGCTATGGGATCCGCTCGATACCCACGATGATCCTGTTTTCAATAGGGAGGGAAGTTGCCAGGCAGTCAGGCGCCATGCCGCAACAGGCGATAGTCACCTGGGCCAGGTCCCAATCTATGGGAGGCATGCCGCGCTGAGGCTTAGATTTGGCGGGCATAAGCCCGCCAATGCATTATCAATCAGCAGCGCAGATCGGTCCGGTTATAGCGCGGACGGCCCCCCTCCCCCGCGAACCAGCGTGCAGTTGACAAGCTCCTTCTCCTGTTCTCGGCTTCTAGCTGAACGCAGGGAGACACATCATGCAACGGATAATGGCCGTGAGCGCCGCGGTCGCGGCGATCGCAAGCACGCCCACGCTCGCGCGAGACAATTCGGCGCGCGCAGTGCAGCTGATTGATCTGACGGGCAGCGCGGCCCACGCCGCTGTGCAGCCGAGCTCGGCTGCACAGGCCGAAAGCGCGCACGCGGCCAACGCCGGGACCAAAATCGCGTCCAGTGCTACGGCATTCCGCGTTCATGACCTCAGCCGCCGTTGGGTAGAGTTCCAGATGGCGAGCAGCCTTGCTGAACCTCAAGTGCCGCCTGCGCCGGCTGACGACGCCGTCTCCATGACGGAGGGTATCGCCATCCCCGCCTGGATGCGCGGTGCTTCTCCCCTCCCCTCAGCCATTTTGCCAAGCTACACCCCCGGCTGTAACCCGCTGGGCTACAGGCCGACCGGCTTTCTCACTCCCGACGCAGAAGGCAGACGCCAGAGCTATTTTGCGCTCATGAGCAGGATCGCCTGCGAACATGGCCTTCCAATCGGCCTCTTCGACGCCATGATCATCCAGGAGAGCCGCTACAATCCGCTCGCGCTTTCCCCCAAGCGCGCCTTCGGCCTCGCGCAACTCATGCCGGGTACCGCCGCAATGCTCGGCGTCAATCGCTTCGACCTGGTCGATAATCTCCGCGGCGGCGCCAGATATTTGCGCAGTCACCTCGACCAGTTCGGCCGTTATGATCTCGCTCTAGCCGCCTATAATGCAGGTCCAGGGAAGGTCCGGAATGGCCGGGTGCCGCCATTTCCCGAGACGCGCGGCTATGTCGCCAATATCCTTGAATTCTGGCTGAAGCTGAGTGCCCCGGTTGCAGTGCAGCCTGTAAGATATCTGCGTACTAAGGAAGCGAAATTCGGCCGTAGCGCCGCGCTGTCAGTCTTCTAAAAAAGCGCTTCAATGATCCTCGAGAGTGAATTCGTCGCGTGCGCGGCGGCGCCGTTCCAGCTCGTGGAGAACCCGTTGAATCAGCAGCGCCGCCAATGGCCGCGACCATTCCTTTCGAAACTCTACCCCCTCCATCTCTGGTGTGTTCAGCATCATCTCCGGGAAGGTCACATTGAATTCCACGAGAAACTCGTACAGAGCGTTGAAGCTCTTATCCTGAACAATGTCCGAGCTTTCCAGCTTCTTTGCGCCCGCCCAAGCATGAACCAATTCAAAGCCCAAGGCGTGCAGTATGGCGATAAATTCGGGCAGCTGCATGATGACGCGCTTAGTCGGCTGCCGATGCAGGATGATGCCGAGCCGGCTTTTTGAGATTTGGGAGCGAACCGCAAGATCGCGAAGGGTCATCTTTCGATCGTCGAGCATGCCGTGGATCACTGGAATATAGCGGTTCATCTCGGCAAGAACCGCAGGGCTTTGCCCCTCACCCCTAACACTCATGTCCATCGATATGCCCCTGTTGCGAACTGATCGCAGGTTGCAAAAGCATATCAGGACACGCGTGGCAAGACCTCATTTATGGGTTAAGTTATTGATTATAGGTCAATACAAAGTTGATCCGTGGTTGTTATTTGGTTTCTATCGCGTCAACCAAAGACACTGCGGCGTGCTCGATGACATAGTCGATCAGCAACACCGTGACGGCTTGGGCGTCACTGATCTCCTGACGGAGATGCTGGGCGATCATCGCCTTGCGTTGCTCAAACAGTTCACGACCCGCCCAATGCAGATCAAGCCGGACCGGCAACGTTGCGTCGCCACTTGTGACGACGAGATAATCCCGAAGATCGCTGGCCGCAGTCGCAGTGATCGGCCGCCCCTGATTTTGCAGGCGGTCGGCGATAATGGAGGTGACCGCATCCTCCCTATTCGTGTCAGGCGAGAAGATCTTGAAGCTTGCCATCGCAAGTCCATAGAGCGGGACAGAGATTTCGAGTTTCAACGCAACTTTCCCCGATGCCATTCTCAACCCCTACATCCCACGAATAATATTATCGAATCACGACTTTACGACCCTGCAGGCGTGTTTCTGCCGGCCGATTCGGCTCGACATGACATTGCCTCCGCTCCGTCCTGATATGCGGTCCCGAATGCCGGGACAAGCCGCCCCGGTCGCAGGGACAGTCGTCTTCCACTCCGGGACAGTAGTCCTGTCTACAAGGACGTCTGACAACTTAAGCACGCCTGAACGAACTTTTTTTCGCCCCAGCACAGCTGTCGGAGCGGCTTTCGCTTGGCGAGTGAAATTTGAGCAACCCAATGTCCCTTGCGGCACAAGTGACGTGCCATCCTTCAATAAGGGAATTGCTGATGCGATCTGTAAAGAAATTTGCTCGAAGGGGCGAAGTCGCAGCGCTGGCGGCCGCTTCGGCGGTCGTGGGCGTTGCGGCTATAGCCGCTCCTGCCCTTGCAGGCGCTGACACCACCTTCGACACCGCCCTTACTCAGTTCACCGGCTTTCTCGAGGGCTCGGGCGGCAAGATCATCACCGTCCTGTCTCTGGCCGGCGGCATCGTTGGGTTGGCCAGCGGCCGCTTCAGCCTTGCGCAGGTCGCCATCCCCGTGGGGGTGGGAGTGGGTGCCGGTACCGGCATTCCGATCGTCACCTCGACGGTGACCGCGACGATCTGACGCATTTTTGGCAGGGCCGGGAATAGCAGCACCGGCACTGCCATCGGGGGTGGTGTTATGGCCCAGGACAAATATGTCATACCTTCTCATCTAGACGATCCTGAACTGATCGGATTGTGGACAGTAGATGAGTTCCTAGCGATGGTGGCTCCCTTCATCTGGGGGATCCTGTCTCAGCACATCATCATTGGCATAGCGTCTGGCGGCGCTGGCTGGTGGGGATTACGAAAGGCTAAGGCAGGCCGCACCGCCTCATGGCTTTTGCACTGGGCCTATTGGCATCTTCCGGCCGGGCTTACCGGCCTTAGAGCCACACCACCTTCCTACCTCCGCCTGATGGCAGGGTGATATGGACCTCTCATTCCAACATTCCCAAGCGCAGCGCATCCTGCGCCAGCGCAACATCCTGGCAGCAACCAGCATCGCTTTGAGCGGTCTCGCCCTCGTGATGGTGTTCATCAGCATGTCACGCGACCGTGAAATCATTCTGCAACCTGTACTAAGCTCTCCAGTGACGGTGAGCAGCGCCGGTGTCAGCCGGGAATATCTCGAGATGATCACGCGCGATGTCGTGGTGCTGACGCTCGATCGCAGCCCGCAGAATCTCGACTATTGGATGAATGCAGTGCTCGATATCACAGCGCCGCGCGTCCACGGCAAGATCAAGGCCGATCTCCTAAAAATCGTGGAGGAACAGCGCGGGTCCTCGATTGCGCAGTTCTTCACCATCCAGTCGATGAAGCTCGATCCCGCCGACCTTCACTCGGAGGTGAGCGGCGATCTCACTACAATCGTCGGCAGCAAGGTGGTGTCCAGGCAGCCGCGCACCTTCCGTTACGACTGGGAATATTCAGGCCTCAGCTTGAAGCTGATCGGCTTCGGCGTCGTGGAAAAAGAAGAAGCCAAGGATTGATGATGTCCTATTTTGCCTTCGGCAGCGCCGCGACGGGCGCCGCCCTGCTGCCGCGCCCATGCATCGGTCACCGGACGATCGGCGCGTCCTTGTTGCTGATCGCCGCTGCGCTGGCGACGCCGTCCGCTTGGGCGGACCAAAATATCGTCGCCGCCGATAGTGCCCAGGTCGATTGCCAGGCTTCGGCCAAGGATCTGACCCGCATCAGCCTGGTGGAAGACGAATTTGCCAGCGTCTCCAAAATCTCGACCGGCAACAGCACGGACGATTTCTCGGTGGTGAATGAGCCCGTGCGGGGCGACATTTATCTCTCCGTGCCCGACGGGTTCAAGCGGCCGATGCTCTCCTTTTTCGGCACCAGCAAGCGCGGCTATGTCTACAAATTCGCGTGCCGCATCGGGGGCGACGACGCCGTGCAGCTATTCGTCTCCAATCCCGCTATTGCGCGGGAGAAGGCGGCCGAAGCGGCACCCGGCGACGGGGCGCCCGATCCCCAGGAAGCCGCCGTGCAGTTGATGCAGGCCATGTATGCGGGCGGCGCGACGGCCGGCTATGACATGCTCCAGCGCTCGCCGCGGCCCGTCTATGTAGGCGACCTAAAGGTTCAGATGATCGCGGAATATCGCGGCGCCGATCTTACCGGCAAGGTGCTACGCATCGAGAACAAGGGCAAAGCGCCCATTGAACTTAATGAAGCGACCGTCGCGCCAGCCAGCGCGCTCGCCGTTTCGATCGCCCAGCCCAAGCTCGCTCCAGGCAAGGTCACGACCGCCTATCTCGTATCGAAAAATGGGAGGCCATGATGGCGCTTGCCAATCTCTTTTCGCGTAAAGCCACATCCACCATTCCGCCAAGCGACGGCGTGTCGCCGGTCGCGGCCGATCTTCAAGCCAATGAGGATGTGCGGCGCAAGCAAATGACCCTGCTCGCCGGAGTTGCGGGCGTCGGCCTCATCGCATCCTGCTTCTGGATCTTCAGCGACGACAAAACGGCGGACGAGGTCGAAACCAGCAGCGTCACGGATGTCGATGTCTCCACCAAGGATCTCGTGAACCGCAACCTCTCCCAGCAGGAGTGGATGGCGATGTCGGAGAACCAGTTTCAAGCCCAGGAAAATCAGCTCAAAGCCGTTGGCAGCCAGCAAGAACGCATGGATGCGCTGACGGCGCAGGTGGAGGCACTGAAAGGACAGAACCAGGCCATGCAGGCCGACGGGCAGCGGGTGCTCTCTGCCTATCAGGCTGAGAATGACCAACTGCGCCGTCAAGTTTCGCAAGCCCGGCCTGCGCCAGCAGCAGGGCCGACGGCCCTTTACGGGCCGGGCGGCACGCAAGCCTATCAGCGGCCGGAAGCGCCCGAAGGCAAGGGCACGCCTCTAGCGATCACCCGCGCCAATGAAGTGAAGATGGTTAGCTTCGCCGGTGGCGAGGGCGGGACGGCTTCCAAGGTCGAGCGGGGCAACACCGTCTATACTGACAGCTCCAACTATCTTCCGCCCAACAGCTTTGCGCGGGCGCGCGTGATCGTTGGCGTTGATGCCAGCGCCGGGGTCAACAGCCAAACCGATCCGCTGCCCGTAGTCCTGCGCGTCACGGGCCCCGCGCGCTCGGTTTTCGCCAACGGCAAGCTGCTCACGACCAAGATCGAGGGCTGCCTCGTCAATGGCGCGGCGCGCGGCGATCTCTCTAGCGAGAAGGTTTATGTGAAGCTCCAGAAGATGACCTGCCCGCAGCCCGGCGGTCGCTATGCTGTGTCAGAGGTAAAGGGTTTCATCGCCTTTGCGGGCAAAACCGGCGTGCGCGGTCGCGTGGTGTCGCGCGAAGGGTCGCTGGTCACCCAGGCATTCCTCGCCGGCATGATGGGCGGCTTTGGCCGGGGCTTCTCCGCCAACAGCAACAGCATCTTCCAGGGCACCAACATCTCAACCGACGGCAAACGGCCTAAGCTTTCCACCGGCGATATTCTCGAAGGCGGCATTGGCGAGGGCGTCGCCCAGACCGGCGACATGGTGTCCAAATATCTGATCGAACGGGCCGAACAATATCAGCCGGTGATCGAGATGCCGACCGGCATCGATGTCGAGATTGTCTTCCTGGAGGGTGTCTATGTCCGCAACTAAGCTTATTTGCCGGATGGGCGGGCTTGTCCGTCCCTCGCGCGTGGTCATCGCCGCGTCCGCCTGCGTTGGCCTTGCCAGCCTCGCCCTTGCCGCTGACGTTAGCAACGAGAGCAGCGCGGTCCGTGGCTTGCTGAAGACCCGGCTCCCCAAGACAGCGGTGAGCGGCGTCGATTGCACCAAGATCCGGGGCCTGTGCGAAGTGACCGCCGGCTCCAACCTCTTCTATGTGGATGGCTCGGCGCGCTATCTCATCATCGGCCGCGTCTATGACATGGAAACGCGGCAGGACATCACCGCGGCGCGCCTGCTCGAAATGAACCCGGACATGCTGGTGGGCGCTGCTGCGTCCGCCAATGCAGCGGCGACCAGCGGCGAAGTGCAGAAGGCAGCAGCGGGCGCTGCGCGCGCCGACAATGTTGTGCCCGACTCCCCGCGCTTCCTGCCGCTCGCCGAACTGCCCAAGGAGGGCGCGATCGTCTGGGGCCATAGCGCCGCCCCTTCGGTCACCGTCTTCTCCGATTTTCGCTGCAGCTATTGCCGTGCGCTCTCTACCGTGCTGCGCGCGATGAACGTTCGCGTGATCGAGCGCCCCATCTCCTCGCTTGGCAGCCGCGATCTCTCCGACCGCGTCTATTGCGCGAAGAACAGGGAAGAAGCGCTGCACGCGGCCTATGCCGGCGAGCCGATCAAGGCCGGTCCCGTCTGCGACACCAGCGGGCTCGACGCCAATGAAGCCTTCGCGCGCAAACATGGCCTTAACGGCACGCCCGTGATCGTGCGCAGCGATGGCGCCGTGCTCGAGGGCTATCGGCCGAGGCCCTTCCTCGAGAAATGGCTGAAGGAAGGCCGGTCATGATGAGCCCCAATAAGCCACGCCCCTTTAGCTGGCCGCAGGCCCTCGTCGGTCTCTTCGCCATCACCACCCTGTCCGGCTGCGTTGGCCTTAGCGGCAACATCAAGGGCAACTTTGCCTGCCAGGCCCCCGATGGCATCTGTGCGCCGAGCGCCGTAATCGACGATCGCGCCCTTCGCCTTATCAGCGAGGATCCCTCGGCCACGCCGGCACCCGCCGGGACGTACCGGCCAGAGGGTAAACCTCCAACCGCAAAAAGCACATCGGCGGCGCGGGTCGCTGTTGTTCAGCCGGTGCGCGGCCCGGTCAGCACGACGCCCGGCCGCTCGAATGAGCGGGTGCTGCGGATCGTCTTTCCTGCCCATATTGATGCGCGCGGGCGGCTGCACGAGGCGAGCGCTGTTCATGCCGTCGTTTCTCAAGGCGAATGGCTGACATCGACCGACGATAACGCA
Source organism: Sphingobium lactosutens (assembly GCF_013393185.1). Lineage (GTDB taxonomy): Bacteria > Pseudomonadota > Alphaproteobacteria > Sphingomonadales > Sphingomonadaceae > Sphingobium > Sphingobium lactosutens_A. The sequence goes on from NZ_QJQX01000085.1 coordinate 43,450, forward strand.
GCGCCGACCCGCACTGCGATGTCCGCCGCACCGGACATGCCGAGCCTCGCTGAAGCAGTTGCCAGCAAGGAGGCGGCGCCTCTGGAGGTTGATCCAAACTTGCCCGACCCCGCCGTTGTGGCGGCAGCGCGGGCGCGCAAGGCCGATCCGGTCGCGGCCATCAAGGCGGAGGTCGCAGGGCGGCTGAGGCCTTCGCCGCGGTCTGCGACCGATGATGTCGCGCCATCTACGGGCGGGCAGTCCACAATATCTGCAGCCGAGCAGCCGACAACCGCCGCTGTTCGGACGACCGTGCAGGCAGCCTCCTTCCCCGCAGCGGTTGGGGAGGACAACTGATGCCAGGACTATTTCAGCGCCTGATGGCCAATATGCTCGGCGATAGCGATAAGCCAGATGCGGATCGGCCAGACATTGCCGTACCGATGCTCGCCCATTGGCTCCCCTATCGCAGCTATGATTCCAAGACCGGCATTTTCTACAACAGCGCCTCGCGCGGCTTTGTGCTGGAGGTTGCGCCGATGGTGGGGGCGGACGAACGCACCGGCGAGATCCTATCGCAGTTCATCTCCGAAGCCATTCCTACGCCTGGCTGCCTCCAGTTCCACCAATGGATGTCGCCGCGTGTGGGGGAACATCTCTCCAGATGGAATGTCCCCCGCTATCTTGCCCGCGGCGTTTATGAGCGGATGGCCAAGCACCGGGTCGAATTTTTGACCGAGGGCGTCTGGTCCTCGCTGTCGGCCGACGCGCCCTTTTATCTGCGTGATCATCGCGTGGCGATTTCGTATTCCACGCCGGAATCCTCGGGCGTGTCCAATGAGGAGATTATAGCCGTGATGGAGGGGATGATCTCCGCCCTCGCCTCGATCAACGTCACCGCCCGCAAAATGGACCCGGTGAAGCTCATCGCCTGGATCGACGATCTCACCTCGCCCACCACCGCGCCTGGCGACGATGCCGTGAGCTACAGCCCCTATGACAGCATTGCCGACCAATCCATCCGCCGCGACATCGAGATGCGGATCGAGGCGGACAAAATCCTGCTGCGTACCGAGCGCTTCCGCCCGACCGGCAAGGAGGTCGACGGCACGCCCGAGATCGGCGAAATCTACCCCGACACCTTCGACGTTCGCTCCTTTTCTGTACGCAACCTCCCCCAGCGCTGGGCGCCCTGGGACATGACCCGCCTCATCGGCGACATGTTCACCGACAAGCTGCGCATGCCCTGCCCCGTCACCACCAATCTCTGCATCGATTTTCCCGATGTGGAGGCCGCATCGAGCAAGGCGGGCTTGAAATATATGCGCACCACCAGCCTTGCAGACAGCAAATCGGCAAAATTCCTGCCCCAGCTCAAGGAGCAGAGCCAGGAATGGGCGCGGGTAAATGATGAGCTCAAGCAAGGCAGCAAGCTTGTCAAACTCTTCTATTGCGTCACCGCCTTTTCGCCCCAGGGCAAGGGCGATGCCAATGAACGGGTCCTAAAATCGCTCTACCGCGCCTGTGGCTGGGATCTGCTCGACGATCGCTATCTCCAGATCATGGGCCTGCTCTGCGCCATGCCGATGACGATGGCGAACGGGCTGTCCAAGGATCTCATGCGCATGAAGCGGATGCGGACTCACCTCACCAGCACCGCAGCTAACCTGGCGCCGATCCAGGGCGAATATCTGGGCGGCCCTGTGCCCCACATGTTGCTGATCGGCAGGCGCGGGCAGCCATTCTTCTGGTCCCCCTTCGAAAATGCCGCGGGCAATCATAATGTCGCAGTGTTCGGCAAATCCGGCTCGGGCAAATCGGTTGCGCTTCAGGAACTCTGCGCATCACTCTGCGGCGCGGGCGCGCGCGTGGTCGTGATCGACGATGGCCGGTCCTTTGAGCATAGCGCCAAGCTCCAGGGCGGCGCCTTTGTCGAGTTCACCATGTCGTCGGGCTTTTGCCTTAATCCTTTCAGCATGATCGATGCCGAGCTCGCCGCGCGCGACGAGGACTATCTGCTCGACTGCATGGCGATGCTGAAGGCGATCATGAACCAGATGGCCCGGCATATCGACACCCTCAATGACACCGAACGCGGGCTGATCGATGGCGCCGTCAATGAAGTCTGGGAAGCCCGAGGCCGGGACGGGTCCATCGACGCGGTGATTGGGGCGCTCGAGCAGACCGGCAATGCGCTCGCCACCAATCTCGCCCTCGCCATGCGGCCCTTCTCATCGAAGGGCACATATGGGAAATTTTTCGAGGGCGAGGCATCGTTTGAACTGTCAGCGCAGCTGACCGTATTCGAGCTTTCGGATCTTTCCACCCGCGAGGAACTGCGCAGCGTCGTCCTGACCGCCATCATGTTCATGGCGCAGCAGATGATGCGCAAGGTCGATCGCGCCGTCCCCAAAGCCCTGTTGTTGGACGAAGCTTGGCAATTGTTGCGTGGTGGCGAGATGGCCGACTTTATCGAAACCTATGCACGCACCTGCCGGAAATATGGCGCGTCTCTGGTAACAGCAACCCAGTCGCTCAACGACTATTATAAGTCGGCAGGTTCCATTGCTGCGCTGGAAAATAGCGACTGGTTCGTGATCCTCCAGCAGAAGCCGGAAACCATTGCCGACTTCAAGAAGCATGATCGCTTCGAGATGGACGATTATACCGACGCCTTGCTGCGATCGTTGAAGCGCAACGGCTTTGAATATTCCGACATCATGATCAAGGGACCCGACACTTTGGCGGTTGGCCGCCTCGTGCTCGACCCCTATTCGGCCACCCTCTTCTCCTCCAGCCCGAAGACCTTCGCCGCGATCGAGAGAATGATGCAGGATGGGCTCACCATGGAGGAGGCGATCGAACGCATCGCCTATCCCAATAGCCCCGACAAATGGACCGGCGGCAGCGCGGCGCCGCTGGCCCTAGCGGCGGAGTGACGGCCATGGCGATCCCTTTCGAACAGCCACGGTCCTTCGATTGGCGGCACACCGCTTATTGTCTGCTGCACCTCACGGGCACGATCACATCCACGCTGCTGATGAGCTGGGGCCTTCTTGTCCTTTTGTTCCTGATGCTGGGCGACTTCAGCTTCGATGGGCTGATGCACCAGCTGCATAATCTGACCTCGCGCTACATGGCCGCCGATCGCGGGCGCGCGACTGCCTTCTTCGCGCTGCTGGGCGGTGTCCAACTGTGCCTGCTTGCCTGCCTCCTTCTTCTCCGCCGCCATTCGATCATGCCGCGCCGCGCAGCGTGCAGGAGCCATATCCATGTCTGAACAAGACCAACTCCACCTGCCTCACATCCCCATCGCTACTGCCTCTCCCGCGGCGCAGCTACAGCGACGCCGACAGACAGGGTTTGCCGGTCTCAGCCGATCCCAGATCGCTGCTGGCGCGCTCGTCCTGGGCACCGCCATCTGGGTAATGTGGGTGACCAAGACGCTGGTCACGCCCAAACAGGACCATATCGTCTCCGCCCGGCTCTCCGCGATCGTGGGCGATTATGTGCAGGCGCAAGCCCGTTCCGCCACGCCGGCTCCCCAGGTCGAGGGGGAGATGCGCCGTTTCATGGCGGCGCTCGATAAGGAGGTGCAGCGACGCTCCGACAAAGGCGAGATCATCATGGTCGGAGAAGCTGTGCTGACCAAAAATGTGCCAGACATCACCGACAGCATCGAAAAGGCCGTCTATGCCTCGGGGATCGCCTATCCGCGCCAGGCGTCGGCTCAAGACATGCAGGCGCTGGCCCGGCAGACAGCTGCCCTATCCTCCCCCACCGCCGCCCCGGCGCCGGCAGTTCCAGCTGCCCCGATCGCGATGACGTCGGAGGATGCCAGCGCCTCGGCCTTAGCCCCTCTCCATGCCAGCTCTGCGCCAGTCCCGGCTTTTGGAGGCTATGATGGCGCAAGCGACCAGTGAAGCGCTGCCCTCAAGCTGGCAGCCGCGTTGGCGCCTCTGGGGCGCGTTAGGGCTCAGCCTGGTGACACTCGGCAGCTATCGGGCGATCAGCGAATGGCGTGACGCCCATGCGTTGTTGATCAACCGCACGGACTCTCTGCCGAACTGGGCTTTCGTCATCCACAGAGCCACGGCCCCGCTGCGCGGCGATTACGTCTTCTTCACCCCGCCGAAAACGGCGCTGGTCCGCCGGCATTTTGGCGCCAAGGCGCAGCCCTTCGGTAAGCTGGTCTATGGCATGCCCGGCGACATTGTCAGCCATGACGGCGCCACCGTCGCCATCAATGGCAAGCCAGTCGCCCACATGAAACCAAAGACGCGCTGGGGTGAAATGCTGACGCCCGGCACCACCGGGCCGATACCGCAAGGCTGCTACTATGTCGGGACAGCACACAAAGACGGGTTCGATAGCCGTTATGCGGATATCGGCTTTGTCTGTGCGCGGCAGATCATCGGCACGGGCTCTCCGATCTTATGAGGGCGACGCTGGCAGGTATAGCTGGGGCGGCTGCACTCCTTAGCGCGCTGTTCACCGTTGGCCCGATGCGGGGACAGGCCAAGGATTTTGGCCAAGCCGGAGAAAGTTTTCCCATCATCGAACCCGATCTGCTCGCGACGATCGAAGCTCGGCTGAAGCGGGCGGAAGCCACCGGCGAGCTGGCGCGGATGAATGCGCAGTTCGCCAAGCGAGCAGAGGCCAAGGTGCGTCGGCCCCATCCGGTCAATGGCATCACACAGACTGAGCAGCCACGGTCATGGGACTTTGACCCGACCGTCACGCTGGAGCAGGATATTCGCGACCTGAAGGGCCAGCTCATCGCGGCCGCCGGGCAGCGCATCAATCCGCTCGATTTCGTGAGCCTCGCCCAGCAGCTGGTGTTCATCGACGGCGACGATGAAGCACAGATGGCATGGGCAACAGCGCGCTATAGCGACGCCCAAGCCAAGCTCATCCTTGTTGCCGGGTCACCCATTGACGAGATGACCCGCCGCCAGCGCCGCTTCTATTTCGATCAGGAAGGGCGCCTCACGACTAGGTTCGGCATCGAGCATGTCCCGGCAGTGGTGAAGCCTGCGGGCAAGGTCATGCGCGTAAGTGAGATTGCGCTTCCCAAAGAGAAGACGAGCTAATGCCGCTTTGGCTAGACCTGCTGCGCACACCGATGGCAGCGCCAGAGACGCGCCGCCTTCGGCGCATGCGCTTGGGCTGGCAGCTCCTGTGCCTCTTCACCGCTGTATCCGTCAGCCTGATCGTACCGCTGCGTGCGTTGTTGGGCCAAGCTGCCCCGTGCATCGCCGCAGCGCTGATCGCACTGACGCTGATCCAGAGCGTGATCTACTGGGTCGCCAAGCAGCGCGCGGACAGTGCGATCCTCGATCTGCGGGAGCCGGTGCAATGACCCGGCTCCTCCGCCCCGTCCTGCTGATCGTCTGGGCCGCCTTGCTCGGATCCATTCTGTCGCCAGCGGCGCAGGCAGCGCCCACCTGCAACGGCAAGTTCGTCAATCCGATCACGGACGTCTGCTGGTCCTGCCTATTCCCCTTGTCCGTCGGGGGCCTCAAAATCTGGCCTGGCAATCGGCCCGACGCGTCAAACCCCTCCTCGCCGATCTGCGCCTGCAGCGATCCGATCCCGCGCGTGGGTATCTCGGTCGGCTTCTGGGAACCGGCGCGTCTTGCCGATGTCACCATGAAGCCCTGGTGCTTCCCCAATCTGGGCGGTGTGCGCATCGCGCCGGGCTTCGATATCGGTCAGGGCTATATGGCTGGTCCCTCCATGGTCGGGGGACGATCGCAGAGCACCGCCAAATGGCACGTCCATTGGTATGTTTATCCGCTACTCTATTGGATGGAGCTGCTGACCGATTTCGTCTGCTTCGAGCAGGCAAGCTTCGACATCGCCTATATGACCGAGGTCGATCCGCTCTGGCAGGATGACGCGCTCTCCGGCCTCATCAATCCCGAAGCCATCGTCTTTGCCAATCCCGTCGCGCAAGCTGCCTGCGCGGCCGACTGTGTGACCGCAACCGCCGCGATGCCAATCGACACGCTGTTCTGGTGCGCGGGCTGCCAGGGAGCCATGTACCCTATGAACGGGAACATTCCGTCCTCGATCGGCCACGTCCAATCCTCGCGCCTCGCGCTTTCGCGCTTTGCCTACAAGATGCATCGGCAGGCGCTCGCCTGGGGAACCATGGGCTCCAAGGGCCTGTGCAGCAAATATGTGATGCCGATCATGCGCAAGCAGCAATATCGCTTCCAGATGGTGAACCCGATCCCGACCGTGTCGGGCCGCTACGCCTGCTCCTCGATCGGCGCATCCACCATGCCGCCCGGCGCCGGGCGTGCCTACCCCGCCGGAGGCGAGGATATGGGCTATCTCGTGTGGAGAAAGAGAAATTGCTGTGTCTTCTGATCGCGCTGTCACTAATCGGCGGGAGAAGCGCGCGATGAGCTCCTCCTGGGTGCGGGTCGGCATCGGAGTGCTGCTTGGCGTCGGCGGAATCTCTGCCTTGCTTGGCCAGACGGTCGAGGGCATCGACATTCAGGCGATCAAGCGGCGGGCTGCTGGGCTTGAAGACGACGCGGCCGCGTTCGTCGATCACGTCAAGGATCGCGGCGACGCGTTCCGCGCGGATGCCTTGGCGGTACAGGAGGGCGGCACTGAAAATATGCGTCGCATCGCAGCCAGCGATCTTCCCAAGGGACCTGATGGCGCGATAGATTTTGACGACATCGTTAACGGCGCCGCCACCAATCTCAACGGCAAAGCGGGTGAGGCCCCGCAGTTCATTGCCTTTGCCAGCCTTTCCATGCCGCCGGCGTCATTGAAGCAGATGGTCCACGACACGGCCAAGGCGGGCGGCATTGTCGTGTTCCGCGGTTTTCCCGACAACAGCATGAAGCGCTTCGCCGCCGCGCTCGCCAAGGCCGTCGATGAAAGCGACTTCGCCAATATCGGCGTTGATCCCCGGCTGTTCCGCGCCTTTGATGTGCGGGCTGTGCCGACCTATGTCGCAGTATCATCGGATTTTGACCCCTGCTCGGGTTTCCACTGCACAACGCCGCTGCCGCCCTATGACAGTATGACCGGCAATGTGACCGTGCGCTATGCTTTGGGAAGCTTCGTCGATGGCAATGGGCCAGGCGCCCGGGTCGCGGCGGTGGCGCTTTCGAACATGAAGCGAGGGCGGCCATGAAGCGGCTTGCCTCGCTCATCGCCCTGGTGCTGCTCGGCGTTGCCGTGCCCACGCGCGCGCAGATGACCACCAATCAAGCGCGCGAAGAGGGCAAGTCCCTCGGCAACGCGATGCGGAGCGATGAGGCCCGGGTTCCTAAGAATGACGCCCAAGCCATGATCGTGCCGGGCTACCAGGGGACTGACCTGCTCGAGGCAGATTATTTCAGCAATCCCGACAGGCTCGCCAATGACGCCCATGCTCTCAAAGGGGCGAGCGAAGCCTATCAGATTGCGACCGACGCCAACAAAAGCCGCCCCACCTTTCCAGGTGACGAGCTCCAGGCCGTCACGGCCAATGCGTCGGCGATCGAGAATGATCCCTCCACCCAGCTGGGCGGCGAGAGCATCAGCGGCGGCAGTGGCGAGTGCAAGCCCCTGCCGGCGGAAGAAAGCCAGATCTATTATGACGCCACCTGCGACACGGGGGTTGTCGTCAATTCGGTGCCATCGGAAACCGTCTATAGCTGCCCCCCTGGTTGGACGCTTGGCGGCGCCACCTGCTCCACGGTCGAAACCGTTCCGGCCAGCGTCCGCTATAGCTGCGAGGCAGGCTGGACCTTGAGCGGCGCACAATGTGCGCAGACGCAGCCGGCCAATGTGAGCGCCTATAGCTGCCCGGCAGGATGGACGCTCAATGGCAGCAGGTGCAGCCGAACCCTCAGCGAGAATGCCAATCAAACGGGGTACAGCTGTCCCAACGGCTACAGCCTGGCCGGATCAGTCTGTCAGAGGACCGTCACCACCGGCGCAACGCCGAGCTACTCCTGTCCGAGCGGCTATTCGCTATCGGGCACGAGTTGTTCGCGCAATTTCAGCTATGCCGCCACCGCGACACATAGCTGTGAGCCAGGCTGGACCCTAAATGGCACCACCTGTTCGCGCCAGCTGACGCAGCCCGCCACGCAAAGCTATTCTTGCCCCACCGGCTACAGCTTGGAAAACGGAACCTGCTCCCAAAGCGCCAATTATCAGGCGACCGCCACCTATAGCTGCCCCAGCGGCGGAACGGTCCAGGGTAGCCAGTGCGTCACCACCAACACGACTTCGGCCACGCCCACCTATGCCTGTCCTTATTATTACTACAACCCAGGCACCATGTTCGGGGGCGGCGGTCCCTATTGCGTGCTGCGCAAGGCGGAATTCGCTGGCAAGAAATGCGCGCCCACCGGCACTAATCCCGGGAGTATCGAATTCCTGCGCGAGCAAAAAGCGTCGGGCGATACATTTTGTCTTTATAAGCCACTCACGACCTATACCTGTCCGAGCGCCGCGTGGAACTTCGATCCCGCCTATAATCAGTGCGTATCGAACGTCGTGCAGAACGGCGTTGTCACCTATACCTGCCCGCAAGGCGGCAGCCTGCAGGGCACCGCCTGTTACCACAACGATGTGACCGGAGCCTCGGTCACCTATGTCTGCCCTGCCGATTACGCCTTGTCAGGCCAGACATGTGTCAAATCCGAATATAAACAGGCTAACGTCCAATATAGCTGTCCGACCGGCGGGAACCTCTCGGGCGTAACCTGCAATGTGAACGAGCAGATCGCGGCATCCGTGAGCTATGCTTGTCCCTCCGGCTACAGCCTCACTGGCACAACATGTTCGCGAACCGACACATTGCCGGGCACGCCGGTCTATGCTTGTTCGACCGGCTATTCGCTCAGCGGCACGACCTGCACCAGAACGGAAGACCAGGCAGCGACGCCCATCTATGCCTGCCCGACCGGCTTTGTCCTTTCGGGCTCACAATGCACGGCGACCGTCGCTGCGCCGCCCATCTATTATTGTCCCGCCGATTTCACCCTTTCTGGCCAGACATGCTCGCGAACCCACAGCCAGCCCGCCGCGTCACACCAGCAATGCCCTAAGGGCGCGAACAGCAACCCAGACGGCAGCTGCTCTACGCAGGATCCGCAAAATGACTGCGGCGCCCTTCAAGGCAACCCGCAGTGCAGCTGGAAATATGATAATTGTCTCGACGAGACCCCGTCCGCCGATGGGTGCAAGATGATGGAGAAGGTCTATCGCTGCCCGGTACCGGGCGCAATGGTGCAGCAGCCCCCAAAATATGTGTGCGGCGATGATGTCTATTGCATCAACGGAGACTGCGAAGCGATCAGCCGAGAGGCATCGACCGAGTTCGAGGATGCGCTGACGGCGCTGCACGCGATCGACACGGCGGGCAAGGATTTCGACCCCGATGACATGCATGTGTTTCCCGGGACCCGGGACACCTGCCACAAGCCGATATTCGGCGTCGTCAATTGCTGCGCGGGCAAGGTCTCGGGGCTGCTGCCGCTCGGCATCGGCGGCGCGGCTCTCGCTGGTGCGATCAGCGGCAATGTCGCGGCTCTCGCCGGCGTCGCCACCCAGTTCCTCACGACCTTCCTCTGCTCGACCGATGAGAAGATGCTCGATGTGAAGGATCGCATGGGCTTTTGCACCTTCGTGGGCAGCTATTGCTCGAGCAGCGTGCTCGGCGTCTGCAAGACCAAACGGAAGACCTATTGCTGTTTTGAGAGCAAGCTCTCGCGCATTCTTCAGGAACAGGGTCGACCGCAGATCAACAAACCGTTCGGCAAACCTAAGTCCGAACAGTGCGAAGGCTTCACGGTCGAAGAATTCTCGCGCCTTGATCTCTCGGTGATGGACTTCACCGACGTCTACTCCGACTTCATGAACGCCGCGCGGATGCCTGACGAAATCGAGACGATGAACGACATTCAACAGAAAATACAGGACTATTATGAACTGCATAGTCAGTGACTTTTGGACATCTGGTCGGGGAAAATCACGCATGAATACCCCGGCAACGCTCTTGATGCTGCTGCTGGCCCTCTCCCCTGTCGCAGCGCCGGTGCGCGCACAGGACGCGGGTGCTCATGCCGACACCCAGCGGCCGGACAATGATTTCTACTGCGGTGAACGCCGGCTCGGCCAGTGGTTCTATTGCAGCAAACCCAAGGCTCCGGAGAAACAGTCACCGGCAGCGCCACAGGCGAGTGCGGCCGATCGCATGGCAGCGATCACCAGGGAACTGAATGAGCTCAAGGCCAAGGCGATCCTCGACCCGACCGAGGACAATGTGATCGCCTATGTCCGCTTTCAGCGTGAGCAGCTGGACCGAGCCTCAACCTTCTCGGACACCTGGCAGCGCGCGCTCTGGCAGAATCCGGACCTCGACTATACCTTGCAACGCCCCGTCAACACGGTGGGCAAGCGGGCTTGGCTCGACAACCGTAAGGCCGATCGCAATGCGGTGCTGACCAATCTTGGCCAGCGGTACGGGCTTTTCTATTTCTACGCGCAGAGCTGCGGCGCCTGCGACATATTCGCGCCGATCCTGCGTTCGGTCGCGGACAGCCACCGCATGGCGGTGATGGCTGTATCCATGGACGGCGGACCCAGCCGTGATTTCCCCAACTATGTCGTTGATACCGGGCAGCGGTCCCGCATGGGCGTGCCGGGCAATGAGACGCCAGCGCTTGTATTGTTCGACACCGCGACCAAGCGCGCCATCCCGGTGGGCTTTGGCATCCTCTCGGGCGACGAGATCATGGACCGGATCTTCATGCTGACCAACACCAAGGTGGGGAGCGACTTCTGATGGCAGAGGGCACCAAGGCCGGCCGGTTCGGCCTCTTCCTCACAGGGGCGGGATCGGCGGCCGCCATAATAGCTGCCACCCATCTTGCGGTGATTGGCGTCGCCAATGCCAATGTGGCTTCGGAAATGAACAGCTTCTTCAGCGAAGCGGGCGGCGCGGCTAACGTCACCGGGCCGTCCGCCTTTCAGGGCCAGTCCGCTGGCTATTATTCGCTCGGCAATGTCTGGACCCGCTTTCCGCAAAAGAGCGTGTCACCCTTCAACCTCCAGCTTCCAAGCGCTCGCGCCGGCTGCGGCGGCATCGATCTTTTTGCTGGCTCTTTCTCCTTCATCAATGCGTCAGAGATCGTGGCGATGCTCAAGGCGACCGCCAACAATGCACTGGGCTTCGCGTTCAAACTCGCAATCGACTCCGTTTCGCCGGAGATCGGCAAAGTGATGGACGAGTTCAGCCAGAAGGCGCAGCTCCTCAACCAAATGAACATTTCGAGCTGCGAGACGGCGCAGGCGCTGGTCGGCGGCATCTGGCCGACGATGGACACGACCCGCGCGACCATCTGCGAAGCGGTTGGGAACAGCCAGGGCGTCTTCTCCGACTGGGCCGCGTCGCGCCAGGGCTGCAACAATGGCGGCAGCCGGGACAGCACGATCGCGGGCAACAGCGATACCGCGATGAAGGATCAGCTCGTCGGCGAACACCACAATTACACCTGGGAGGCGCTCAAGAAATCCGCCAAATTTGGCGCCTTCGACCAGGATTTTTCCGAATATGTGATGACGCTGGTAGGCACCATCGTCACCCGTCCGTCCGCGGATTCGAGCGTCGGCGGTAAGGTGGTCATGTTTGGCCCGGCCGAAGAAGCCGTGGTGACCGCCCTGCTCGATGGCACCGACAATGCGCCAGCGGTCAAGGTACTCAAATGCAATGACAGCGATTGCTATGATGTGGGGGAGACCAGGCTCTCGGTTCCCGCGTCTTCGGCCCTGCGGCCGCGCATCCGGCGGATGATCAGCGACATGAGCATCAAGGCTCGGACCAACGGCACATTGACCGCGGCGGAAAAGCAGCTGCTTAACATGGCAACGATCCCGCTCTACAAGATTCTCACCGTGCAGGCCTTTGCGCATAATGCGCTGACCGACGGCGAAATAGAGGCGCTATCTGAAATTGTAGCGGTCGATATCCTCAATGCCATGCTTGATAATATGCTTGACCGGGTCGAGCAGTCGAAGGTCCATTACCAGACGGCGGACCAGGCGACCGCCGAGCAGTGGAAGGCGCAGATCGCCGCCACACGGCAGAAGTTCGGGCAGCGCGAGGTGAAGCTCAACAACAAGCTCCAGCTCACCTATCAGGTGATCAACCGGAGCGTGTTCCTGGAATCGACGCTGCAAAACACGATGTCGCCTGGAATGGCGGCAGCGCTCAATTTCTCGCGTGGGCTGAGCGCCCAGGGCGTCCGGTAAGGGGCGCGGACCATGCTGGAGGTCTTCACGGTCGGCGGCGGGGAATATCTCGTCAACATCTTCAACGCGGTGTCCGCCTGGACCGGAGGCGGCGGCTATCGTTCCCTGATCCGCGTGATCATGGTGATGGGCCTCATCTACTCGCTGCTCGTAGTGGCGTTCACGCTCAACTATAAGGCCTGGCTCAACTGGTTCCTGCAGGCGACCGCCATCTACCTCTGCCTTATGGTGCCCACGGTCGATATCAAGGTGACCGATCGGGTTAATCCGAGCCTTGCGCCCGCAACGGTCGCCCACGTGCCCTTGGGGCTTGGGGTGCTGGCGAGCTTCACAACCCAGATCGGCGATTATCTGACCCGCACGGCAGAAACCGTGTTCGTGAGCCCGAGCGCGCTCAACTATAGCAGCAATGGCCTGATCTATGGTGCCCGCCTGTTCGACGCGACGCGCAATTTCAACATTCGCGATGCCGAGTTTTCTGCCAATCTCGACCATTATATGAAGCAGTGCGTCTTTGGCGACATCATGCTCTATCAGAAGTCGCTAACGGATCTCGCCAACGCCACCAACCTCTGGGCGGCGATCGCCTCCGACGCGGAATCCCGGTCGCAGGAATGGCTCGAGAGGAGCGGCGGCACGGTCACACCCTATATCGTGACCTGTAGGCAAGCCTACTCGATGCTGGATGCGCAATGGACGTCCATGATCGAAGCCAATTCAAAGATCTGGGGACTGGAACTCTATCCCAAGCTCTCCGAAGCGGTGGCGCAGGCCAAGCTCCGCAGTGACCTGCCAATCGTCAACCAGGCCTTCACCCAATCAAGCGACGGCTTTGTCGAGACGATGCGGCAAAATACAGCCATTAATGCGTTCATGCAGGCGCGCACCAACATGAGCGGCAGCGCGATCGACGCTTTCGCGCAGACGCGTGCGGATATCCAGGCGCGCAACACCTATAACAGCATCGCGCAGCAGGCGATGACATGGGTGCCGATCCTCAACGTCGTGCTGACGGTCGTGTTCTTCGCCATGTTCCCGGTCATCTTCCCGCTCTTCCTGATGCCACAGACCGGGCTGTCGGCGCTGAAGGGCTATGCGACGGGGTTCTTTTATCTGGCAGCCTGGGGACCGCTTTATGTCATTCTCCATATGATCTGTATGACGCGAGCCGAAGCTGCCGCCACGGGCGTTGCCAAGGGCGGTATGACGCTTGGCACCTATGCCGGGATCGGTGCGGTCAACGTGGAAACCGCGACCATCGCCGGGTTCATGCTGATGAGCGTGCCATTCCTCGCTGCGGGTCTGGCGCGCGGAGCCATGTCGATTGCCGGGCAGTCCATGTCGATGCTGGCGCCCGCGCAGAATGCGGCCGAAGCAGCGGCGCTGGAAGAAACAACCGGCAACTATGCTTACGGCAATGTAAGCTGGGCCAATCAGACGTCGAACATGCGCCAAAGTGACCAGTGGAACACAGCAGCTTCCTATCAGGCGGGGAGCGCTGCCTCCAGCTGGCGGCATGACAATGGCGGGATCGTATCGAGCTTCGGCAATGGGCAGGAGGTCATTGATACCTCGCACGCTATCTCCCGGCTTTCGTTTACTCCAACGGCCAACACCGGCTTTGTGTCGGAGATGCGGGAGCAGGCGCATGAGGCGCATCGGCAGGCTCAGGCGTACCGAGCGGCTGCAAACGACATTCTCACCAGCACGCACACGGATCGCAGTGCATCCGGCATTTCATCAGAGCGATCGTCCGGGTGGGATACCAGCGTGGGGCGGAGTTCGAGCACGTCGATCGAGCAGACCGACCGGCGATCGGGCAGCAGTTCGTCGGGTATCGATCAGCGCAGTTCGACCGCACTTGGGCAGTCGGAAAGCCGGGGGCGAGATTGGACCACTAATCGCAATGAACAGGTCAGCGGCAGCTTGGGCAGCCAACTTGGCCTGGGAGGCAGAGGCGGTAAGTCGGGGCTTAGTTCGGGCCTAAGTGGAAGCGTCGCGCTTACTGGGAGTCAGAATGATCTTCTCAGCCAAGGTTTCAAAGAAACGCGGTCTAGCGAGGAGTCCAGCAATTCGTTCAGTGGCGTCCGCGATGAGCATTCGACCGGCAACAACGCCTCAATGTCGGATGGAACATACGAAAAGGGCGGGACCTTCGCTCGCGCATCAACAACCAGTTCATCGTCGCTAGGCCGCGAAGATGCTCTCTCGCGTGCACGGTCCTATCAGGAATCAGCTGAGAAGCTGGAAGAATTGTCGCAGCAACTTTCTCGCGACGCGAGCTATGCTGAGACGCACGGGATGCAGCTCAGCGAAAATCTCAGTCAGGAACTGGCGAAGTGGTATCGACAGGAACAGATGAACAATCCGGGTCTAGATGCACCGGAACTCTGGGCCACGGAGCTGACCGACCATCAACGCGCGGCACGCGATGGCATGATCAGCCGGTGGATGAGCGATAAGCAGGAAGCAATCCGAGCAGAGGTGCAGGGGAGCCTTCATGAACCCGAGATTGTTGAGGTGCCGCATCGAAGCACCGGTGGCTTTGACGATGTGCGCAGGAGCTACCATCCCCAAGGTGTCGCCGGGTTAGCAACCGGACCCGAATTGGGTGACCCCGAAGCGGCCGCCAAAATCATCGCAGAGGGCGAGAAATCCTACGCGAACGACAAGACTACGGCATATGCAGGGCGCGCAGGGCATATCCAAGGGGCCAGCGATCTCGAAAGCAATGTCAGTCGGCAGACAGGGCGAGAGTTCTTCCAGAGCCGACCCCCAGACGATTGAGGATCACCGGGCGACGTAGAAGTATAGCAGGGCGCCCAAAATCAGCAGCAAGCTTATCCCCTGACCGATAAGATTACCGACCGTCGCCTCGCTGGTATCATCAGCATCATATCTATGAGAAAGCTGCGGCTCAGCGTGCCTGATGATCGGCGCACTCAAGGTGTCCTTGGTGATCAGGTATGTTTCAACATCGAGCATCGCGCAAACCTCCGAGCGTATCCCAATAGCTCACTTCATGTTTGTTTTCAATGTGCTATGCGGATCAGGAGCAGTGACAGCGCGCCCATTTCCTGATTGATGAGACACCCGAATGAGGATCAGGAGACTGCGCGCTCTGGCGCGATGCGGCGAATAGCTGTCTTAATTTCCGCAAATTTCGCGGTGAAAGCGAATTGCCATGCGGCAAATAGGCGCTATATTCACCGCAAAATACGCGGTGAAAAATGACATATATACATGAACGTCCTTCCTGGCCCACATTTACATGGGCAATTGATCGTCTTGCGACCAAATTAGGCGCTGTTCGACATCGGCAGGGTCGGTTGGTGGGACATATGAGCGCTCTTGGCTTTGCCATGCGCGAAGAAGCGGTCCTTGCTACGCTTACCCAAGATGTTCTCAAATCCAGCGAAATAGAGGGAGAGCGTCTCGATCAGGACCAGGTCCGCTCATCCATCGCGCGTCGACTGGGTATGGACATTGCTGGCCTGGTGCAGGCGGACCGTCATGTCGATGGTGTGGTGGAGATGATGCTAGACGCCACGCAGAACTATTCGGCGCCCCTAACCGCAGACCGGCTGTTCGCCTGGCACGCAGCAATGTTTCCCACTGGCAGAAGCGGTATGACCGCCATCACTGTGGGTGCCTGGCGAACTGATGACAAAGGTCCAATGCAGGTCGTCTCGGGTCCGATTGGTCGGGAGAGTGTTCACTATGTAGCGCCGGCAGCCGCTAGGCTAGAGGAGGAAATGGCCCGGTTTGTCCAATGGATAGAATCCGATACGGGTATCGATCCGGTGCTTAAAGCGGGCATTGCGCATTTCTGGTTCGTGACTTTTCATCCATTCGATGATGGAAATGGCCGAATTGCGCGCGCGATCGCCGACTTGGCGCTCGCCAGGGCTGAACAAACTGCCCAGCGCTTCTACAGCATGTCCGCTCAGATCCGACAGGAACGCAATGTCTATTACGATCTGCTGGAGGCAACGCAAAAGCGTGACGGCGACCTCACGGACTGGCTGGAATGGTTTCTTGATTGTCTGGGACGTGCTTTCGACGGCGCGGAACAGACATTGTCGGCTGTCCTGCACAAGGCACGCTTCTGGGAAAAATTTGGGACGACGCCAATCAACGACCGGCAGCGCAACATTATAAGCCGACTGCTCAACGGTTTTGAAGGAAAGCTGAACTCCTCTAAATGGGCGAAGATCACCAAAGTCTCCGCTGATACCGCGCTTCGGGACATTCAGGACCTTGTCGAAAAGGCTATTCTCGTTCGGGATGACGCAGGCGGAAGGAGCACCAGCTATTCTCTTGCCGATATCGAATGAGCTGAAAAGAAGCGAGGATGAGCATCAACTTCTGCGAACGGCCTGGGCTGGCCGGGAGCGGTCGCTGGCTTGGCGTTCCTCGGCTTCCTCTCCATTCGGTGGGCAAGCCGGGGATCGAACGCGCACAGCATCTGGCAAGCATCCCGATCCTGAGCGTTTCATCAGCGGCTCTTGCGACACATTGGCGAGCATGGACCTGCTCAAGCCTCTCATTGCCTCTTGGCGACCGCGCCACGTTGCGGATTATCGACCATGCGGATCATAGCTTCAAGGTCAGTGCAAAAAGCGGCCGCGCTGCCAGCTATGCAGAAGCCGAAACGCTGGATGGGCTGACAGGCTGATCGGCCTGAACTTCATTGGCGCGTCCATCCAGCTCTCCGGCGGAGAGGCGGAAGGGCTTCGATCATGGTACAAGACGCAGGCGGCCGCCATTTGCTATTGCACGGGAATGAGCATCATGTCTGGCGTTACATCCTATCGACGGATCGGGATCATCGGCTCCGGCCGGGTAGCGGCCGCCCTTGGACTCGCTCTTGGCGAGCTCTCGGTAGAGGCGCTTGCGCTCTGGAGCCGCGATCCTGCACGATGTTCTGGCGCGGCCGCCTTAATAGGAAGGGCCGTTGCCGCGCAGCGAATGGTCGACATCGCCAAGACCTGCGACCTCATCATCCTTGCCGTTTCGGACGACGCGCTCGAACAGAGCATCTTCGATCTCGCGGCCGTTGGCGGGACTGCAACTCCCTTTGTCTTCCATGTCAGTGGACGCTCCGGTACTGCCATATTGTTGCCGCTCGCCGCCAGGGGATGGCTTACCGCAGCGATTCATCCCGCCATGACCTTCACCGGTGATCCGCAGGCGGAGGTCCGGCAGATGATCGGGGCGCACTTTGCTGTAACCGGATCGACGGGCCAGGCGAATGCAGCAGCCCGCGCCATCGTCGCACATCTGGGTGGCGTTCCGGTCGACATCGCCGAAGAGCATCGGCCGCTCTACCATGCTGCCCTGTGTCATGGCGCCAATCACTTGGTCACGCTGATCGCCGGCTCCTGCGAGGCGCTGGCGGTCGCTGGTGTGGACAATCCCGCCGCGCTGCTCGCGCCGCTGGCCCGCGCCGCGCTGGAGAACAGTCTTGGCAAGGGCATGGCTGGCTTGTCAGGTCCTTTGCTGCGAGGCGATGAAGAGACGATTGCCGGGCATATCTTCGCCTTAGGTAAGGACTGCCCCTCTCTCCTGCCGCCCTATCAGGCGATGGGGCTGGCGACACTTGACGCGCTGCAACGGCTGAACGGAAGGGAAGAGCCTTCTCCCTGCCGACCTATGCTGGAGATGGGTCGATGACGAAGCTGTTGCTAGCAGGCGCAACCGGACTGGTCGGTAGCGAAGCACTTGCCCTATCTTTGGAGGACGAGCGGGTCACGAAAGTCATAGCGCCAACCATCCTGCCGCCCATGGCGCGGATCAGCCCCGCAAGGACAATAGCCGCTTTTCTCATCGAGGCGGCAATCGGCGGAGCGATCGGCACCCACCGCGTCAGCGCGGCGGATATCGCGCGTGCCGCAATGAACCATCACCCATAACTCGGATCATGCGTCGCTCGCCAAATTGTGGGTTCGCGGCCTGAGGATAACGCCCCACCCTTCTTTGCCGCTCAAGAGGCAAAATCATATTCCCAACTGCTGACCTTCAGCTGTTGATGGACGTGATGATTTCAGACTGAAGCCGTCAGAGCCGCGTTGAGGTGCGGCGGATCAGCGTCTACCCCTGCTACGCGGCGCTCCTCACACGTCTGGTCCGCGACGCACCGGCTCGTGTCAGCCATGTCCCTCGACAGCGAAGCCAGCAAGCACTTCAGCCAAAGGTTCAACGCTCTCGATATTACCCTGAAGTGCATCATTCAGTGCATCTTCGACCTTATTAGCAATGAACCGCGAAGGCCCGGCATAAGCGAGAGACCAGGTTAAAAACCGCCGGACGTCGTAAGGTCCAGATGCAATCGTTCGAACATCCTCATGTCGAGGGTCTCGAATAATGCTTTGCTTGAGCTCGGCTATGGCGGCGGGCGTGCCTTCAAGATATTGCGCGAAGCGGCGGCCGGTAAACAGAAGCGCGCCCGTTACCCCTAGCAACCGGTTGCGCGGTCTTGAGACGTCGACGATATCTCGTACTTGTTCATCAACCTGCACGGCCCCCAAGCGGCTCGTGCTGATATAAAACCATCGCTCAAACATGTGAATGCTATAGAACATTCGTACAAAAGGAGTAAAGACGAGGCGCACGGTGGGGACCGTTCTGCGCGCCTCGCCTTTACCGGCGGCCACTCCTTCGGGGGAAGATGTGGCCGATCGAAGAACACCCTGTTACGGATTCTTGGTTAACAGGCGCCCAGCGCGACTATCGTAAAAATACGACAGCGCTATATCCCCCTTCCTTAGGCTCGCAGCGCTAGCGCCCCTCCCAAAATTCGGAGGTCCGCAATGTTCGAACAGAAAATCGAGGCTTTCAGCACAACTGAGGGTGGCGCAGACCTGCGCCGTCACCCTCGGCGGACGGTGTTCAAATCGGCGTTGCTCTACCCCGTCATCAAAGAAGCGAGCTTGTCGATCACGAATGTCTCCAGCCAAGGCCTCAGCGGCCGGAGCGCGCTGTCACTGGGCTTGCGCGATGAAGTGCATATCAGCTTCAATGCGACAGATTTTCTCACCGCGGAAGTCCGCTGGACGAACGGCAGCCAGTGCGGCTTGCTGATGGAAGAGCCGCTGCTTTGGCTTGGTGGGCATGAGACCTTCATGAACCAACTGGCTCCTGATGATCCACCCAGGGAAACCCGTATTTCAGTGGACATGCCCGCTACGATTGTTACTTCAGCGCCCGTCATGGTTGGCACGATCCGCAATCTGTCCATCGAGGGCATGATGATTGAGACGGCGGGCCTGAGAGAAGGCACGCGGCTCCTGGTGAAAAGCCGTGGACGAGGCGTGCGAATGGGCCGCGTGCAATGGTCGAGCGGCGGGATGGTGGGTGTATTTTTTGAAAGTGGAATCTAAAAAAGCATAGGTGAGGCAACCATTTTTACAATGACGCGTTACGCGCGCGAGGGGAGGAGCATAAGTCGGTCGGGATGGGCGCAAAATGTCCTGTATATATCGTCCTGAAAGACGCCCGCATCCGCCGAACGCTGGTGGAGACACTTCGCGCGGAGCAATATCATCCGACGCCATTTGCATCCGGTAGCGACTTCCTTGAAGCTCTCGATCACCTTCCTGCAGGCGTAGCAATCTTAGACTTGCATCTTGCGGACAATTGGGTTGATGTGCTGACGCAATTGCTATGGACCCGGAAGGATGTTCCGGTGGTGATTACGGCGGAGAACGCTAATATCCAGACAGTAGTTCAGGTCATAAAAGTAGGCGCTGACGATTTCCTTGAACAGCCTTTTTCAAAGAGAATGCTTCTGGAAGTAATCGATCAGGCGTCCGATCTTTTAGCCTCGAGAGAAGATCTCCAGAGGCAGAGAGCTCGCGCGGACTCTTTGCTGAAAAAACTTACGAGACGAGAGCTAGAGGTATTAAGGTTGATCCAATCCAACAAGAGCAATGAAGCTGCAGCCAATGAACTGCATCTTAGCGTCAGAACGATAGAGACATACCGCCTACGCATCATGAGAAAATGCGGCGTCACGAAGTTTTCGGATGCAATTTCAGTCGTGGCGACCGCTTTGGATGGCCGCAGCAAGCTTTGAGGGACATCGCCCTTACTCCCGTCACCATCCATGTTCAGCACAATGGGGAACGTCTGTCCCGAACTGGCTAGCCGACATCATAGCGAAGGCATCAACGCCAGATCAAAAGCCGAATGTCTCGCGGGTGTTGAACGTCTCATGTCCTTCTTGATATGGGGTAGTTCTCCAGACGGCCGAAGAGAATGGGTTTGGCACAGCGCGTCAACGAAAGAACTGAGCTCATCCGCTCCATTCGGCTGAACCAGCAGGCAACGAACCATCATCAAAGGGGGCCAGTTTTAGGTGTCGCCAAGGAGACTCTTCCCGATTTTCGCTTGAAAGAACTCTGCAGCTTATTGGATTTGTTCTTCGGGGCGCTGCCAGCCCAAGGCGGTGACATGATCCGCTCAGTTGTCAGGCCTTTGCTCGATTTTGCTTCGCTCGACTAACCGCTCGCTAGTGTGCCAAGTGGAGATAGGCAGGCGTGAATCCGCCTGCTTCTGCCAGACGGCTCCAGTCCGGGATCATCACTGATCGCCTGCCCCGCTGTATGATGCCATCGACCTCGAGTGCCTTGAACATTCGATTGACGTGAACCGGCGTCAGACCCAGCGCATCTCCGAGTTGTTCTTGAGTGAGGGGAAGATGGACCTTGGAACGGCTTCCTATGCCGGCATGTTCCTGCTTCATCGCAAGTTCGCACAGCAAATGAGCAAGTCTAGCGCGCGCATCCCGCCGCCCTATCCTGACGACCCATTCCTGAAAAACCGATGCGTCGGCGAGTGAGTCCATCCATATCGCCTCAGCCAAAGCTGGGCGAGAACGGGTCAGCTGTAGGACCGCTTCCACTGGAATATCGGCAAGCTTTGCAGGAGTGACCAGCTGGATGCTTTGGGCGGCGCCATGGAGCATGGAAAAATGGAGGTCGATAAAATCGCCTTCCATATGAAAGCCAACAATCTGACGCCCGCCATCGTTCACCAGCCAATACCGCTGCGCAAAGCCGTTCAGCAGGATAGCGCAAGAGGTGGGGCTCTGGCCGGCACGGATGATGTGCTGACCTGCCGTCATTGTCCGTGTTGTATAGGGAAGCGCGCCAATGGCTTGGCGGTCGGCATCCGACAGTTCCGCTCTCGCTGAGTTTTGCGGCTATTTTTCTCAGCGGTTGTTTCTCATCTCCCAAGGCCTTGTCCTATTTTTTTGCCGACCGATAACAGCCACTTCAACTATCATAGGCAACAAGAGCGACAATATGCACTGATGTAGGTTAAGGCGCTTCGTCACTAAGCCAGCGAGGCGCATGACGATGGACATGTTCAATAGCATTAGAAGAACGGCACTCTGCGGGTTCCAGTCAAGTTGTCGGATCTGCAGATCCGCACTTCTTGCAAGCGTCACGCGCAAGCAGACTTGGCCCTAGCAACAAAAATGGGCTGGCGTATTCGCCAGCCCAAGGAGAGTTCCTTCTCGCAAGGAACTCGGGGTCGCACCTGAATTCTGTTCCTTCGACTACAGCACTGCCACGTTCAATACATGTGCTGCCCGCCATTGATGGATAGGGTACTTCCAGTGATGAAGGCAGCGTGATCACTGCACAGAAAGCCGACGCCGCGAGCGATCTCTGCAGCCTGTCCGAGACGACCTACAGGGATCTTGCCAACGATCTTCTCAAGCACGGCTGCTGGGACTGCCGCAACCATGTCCGTATCAACATAACCTGGCGCGATAGCGTTCACGGTCACGCCATATTTTGCGCCTTCCTGCGCCAGCGCCTTGGTGAAGCCGTGAATGCCTGATTTAGCCGCTGCGTAATTCACCTGGCCATATTGACCCGCTTGTCCGTTGACGGATCCGATATTGACGATGCGGCCCCAGCCGCGCGCCCGCATATCTCCAAATGTCGCCTTCGCCATGTTGAAACAGCCGCCAAGATTGGTCCGCATGACTTCATTCCAGTCGTCGAAGCTCATCTTGGCAAGGACGCCATCTCGCGTGATGCCTGCATTGTTGATGACGATATCGATGGGGCCCAATGTTTCGGTGATCTGCGCGCAGCCGGCGAGGCAGGCATCATGATCAGCAACATCCCACCGAAAGGCTTGAATGCCGGTGCGATCCGTGAAAGCGCGCGCCTTCTCGTCATTTCCCGCATAATTGGCGGCCACGATACAGCCCTGTTCTTTCAAGGCAAGGCTGATCGCCTCCCCGATTCCCCGAGTACCCCCGGTAACAACAGCAACTCTGGTCATTCATCCTCCTCAGATAAATACTTGGCTGCGTGAGCCCCAGGGGAGCTACTAGCCAGTGAACGCGAGATTCTGTGGTTCCGACGGTTCTTCATGGTCGATTGACCCGCTGGCGCCATGCGATCGCCCGAATTGGAAAGGCGACATCCATATACCGCTTCGACAGCGCTCAGCAGGGAGGGGGAATAGTACTTGGACTGACAAAGCTTGTTCAAGGACATCCAATTCTCCGATGGGCATGCAGCAGAGCACACAGCCAACAAATGGCTTCGCAACAGATACAGTCAGCGATCTGAATATCGACGATCAGATACCCTATTGCGAAGCGGCAATGATCGCGTTCTCAGACATGTGAACCGTTAAAATTCTAAATACTGAATATTACTAGTTCATACTGGAAACGTTTTACTCAGAAATCGCTTGGAGACGTGCATCCAGCCCCCGCTATGATGCATCCGAACCACCCCTTCCGTAGCGGAAACCTCAACTAACGCATTGATTCTGTCAACAGAGACGCACAGGATTTATTTTTAAATTTTGTTAAACTTCGCTTTCGTTACTTTGATATGACTATTCGAACAGCGTCGGACTTTTAGTAGATACCATGGTCGAGGACTGCCGGACCTCTTTGGGCGAAGCAAGGTGAAGATAGGCAGAAGAAAATCCCCCGACATCCGCCAGGGAGTCCCAATCGGAAATGACTACGGTGCGTTTGTCCCGCCTGATCAACCCATTCGCTTCCAGCAACTTCAATGTGCGGTTCACGTGAACGACCGTCAAACCCAGCGCATCCCCCAGGCGCTCCTGAGTGAGAGGAAGATCAATTCGGGACCGGTCTCCAAGCCCGGCATGCTCCTGCCTCAGACCAAGCTCGCACAGCAGATGCGCGATACGCGAGCGCGCGCTGCGGCGGCCTATGCTGACCACCCACTCCTGGACGATCGAGGCGTCTGCGAGGGAGTCGATCCAGATCGCTTCTGCAACCGCCGGTCGACTACGCATAAGATCAATGACGGCGCCGTGCGGGATGTCGGCGATCTTCGCGGGGGTGAGCAGTTGCACGCTCTGGCTGGCGCGATTGAGCATCGAAAAATGCAGATCGACGAAATCGCCTTCGACATGGAAGCCGACAATCTGGCGGCCGCCGTCCGACAGCTGCCGGTAGCGCTGGGCAAAGCCGCTCACCAATAGGGTACAACTCGACGGCGCTTCACCTGCGCGCACCAAATGCTGCCCGGCTGACCTGGTGCTGGTTGTAAGGGGAAGGGCCAGGATCGCCTCTCGATCCTCTTGCGACAGTTCCGTTCGATCACTCAGCTTGACACACAAGCGGTGGAGCGGGTGCTGCCCAATTCCCATGATCAGCCCTTCTCTGCTATCGACCATTAGGACGTTTCAGAGTATAGCAAAGCGACGGCGTTGCCCAGCACACTATCCCGATTAGCCGAGGCGCTATCCGGCTTCATCGAAGGGACAATGCCCGTAAACGGGTGGGCTACATTAAACTCAGATATCGTAAGCAATCTCGCATGTTGGTACGGTCTCTCATCTATGTGAGCGATAGCAACATTTCGCTCCAATCCGACGAAGGGCAAATCGACGCCATCGTCGATGTGTCACAAAGCAGAAATCGCGCGCTTGGCGTGACCGGCGCGCTCATGTTCGCACAGGCCAATTTCGTGCACGTTCTGGAAGGCTCACGATCTGCCGTAGAGGAACTGATGTCGAGCATCAGCTGCGACCGACGGCACCGGAATGTCCGGGTGCTCGAAGAGGAAACACTTACATGCAGGCGCTTCCCGAGTTGGGCGATGGCCTATGTGGGGCCACCCGCATTGGTAGAGCCTCGTCTCGCGCCCCTCCTGGCATCGACGGAAGCGACGATTGACCCCTTTGCTACCCAGGACATGATCTCTCTCCTGCGCTCATTCATTTCGTTAGGGCGGTAATTCCATCTGCCTCGCATACGCCGAAGAACATCTTAATGAGCAGCCACACGTAAGGATCGATTAGTTCAGCGTCGTGCGGGTCACCCCAAGCATGTCCATGAGCTGGCTGCCGGTCGTATCGTCGCCATTTTGCAGGATGGCCGCGAAGCCACCGATGAGCTTGCCAAAATGTTCGCCAGCCAACCTGATGTCGCGCGGCGTGCGCTTGGTCTCATCGGCCGTGATCAGCATCGCGATACCCATGGCCAGGGCTTCCGACAGCATCGGCATTGCGATGGAGGCATGGCCTTCCTGCACCTCTCGCGATCCCATGGCGTAGGTGACCGCCTGGATCGCAATCTGGGCGCAATAGTGTCGGAATTCGCCCGGCGACAGGTTGTCGGGAATATCGAACAATTCTTCCGGGACCATTTTCATGCTCATTGGCTCATCCTCTAAAGCGGCTCACCGCTTTCTTCCATTCTCGCTCGTCTGGTAGCGGAAAGCGATGACGCGGGGGTTTGTTGCTGGTCTCCATCACCAGCGGACGTACCTTCCGGCCGTAACGCTGGGAGCAGGTCTTGCAGTAAAATCGCCGCCTGGCCTCCCTGAAGTCATCGCTCCAGCCTTTCTGATGGAATTTCCACCACAGCCCGTGCGCCTCGAAAAACGCCTCGCGCCGGCAACGACATTCGACCCTGACGGAATAGTGCCATGCTGCGGCTTCGAAAATGCATGTCGCCACTTTGAGCCCGTCCCGATAGCGCGCCACATCATTCCTGAACCAGATCCCGCGAGGGCATCGAAGCAATCAGATCTCCGGCGCTGATCTCCCATGCCCTGGCGAGCGCATCCACTTCTGCACGCGACACGCGGTCGCCGCCGCTGATCGTCATGAGCCGCGCGGCTGCGATGCCGGTCTGCCGGGCGAGGCGCTCAAAGGGTGTGGCGCGCTGGCGTTGCCAGGCATAGAACCATGGATCTCCCTCGCGAATGCATCGGGCGACAGGATGATCATGGGAAAAGCTGTCCAGCAGCCGTGCTATCGGGCGCTCGCCTTTGCGCCTGCTCACAGCAGCGCACCCTGCTCGATGGGCTGGAAGAACCGCGCTGCGGTCACAGCGTTGCGATAGTGAACGGTTTCAAGGCGCTCAGCTTCTTCAAACTTAACCGGCGTCCATTCTTCCGACGGATAGACTGTGTTGTAGATAACGCGCGCCGCCTCCCGCAGCGTGTCTCCTGGTTGCGACATGATATCCTCCTGAGTCGGCGGACATCATAGAACAAAGAGAGAACATATGGGAGAGGGTTTGACAGGTGGGATCACCAGCCACTGCCCAAGTTGATCAGCCCGAGCAGGCTCAAGACGAGGATCGTGAGGATGGCAGAGATCAGCAGGGAGCCGAAGCAGCCCAGCTTATTCGAGAAGAACAGGAACAACGGCGCCTCCTTGCGTGGACTAAGCATAGGCCGCGGGTGACGGGATTGTTCCCGACCCGTTGACTCCCATGGACACAATTTCCACCTTGCTGGCATGTGCAATCGGGCTGAACGCGGCGACACGCAGAAGGTGCTGAACCTGTTTGGCGCGAAGAAGGGCGCGCGGTCCAACGAGGGGCCGCTCCCGATCCATCCAGCGCGGCCAGGAACGGTCATCCGCCTGGACAATGGCGAACGGGTTCTGGAGCAGATGACATGGGGCTTCCCGCTCACTCAGAAGAGCAAGAGGACCGGAAAACCACTCAAGCCCAAGCCAGTCAACAACGCGCGCTTTGACAAGCTGCACACCTATTTCTGGAAATGGGCTGCCTCAAAGCCCGAGCATCGCTGTCTCATACCAACTGCGCGCTATTGCGAGGCCTGCGGGGAGTCGGGCTGCATGACCGAGACCTGGCTGTCGGTGAAGGATCAGCCGATCTTCGCCTGGGCCGGTCTATGGGCGAACAGCGACGAGTGGGGAAGCGTCTTCACGGGGGTGATGACGGACAATGCGCCGGAGCTTCACCACGTCCACGACCGATCGCCCGTGATCATCGATCCGGCAGATTGGGACTTCTGGCTGACCGCGCCGCTGGAGGAGCTATACCGGTTTGACCGCCCCTACCCCGCCGATCGACTTGCGGTGGAGCATACGACTACGCCTTGGTTCCAGAGGAAGGCGGTTGCGGGTCCGGGCCAAGCGCACCTACTATGACGGACCTGTCGCAGCCTGACGAGGCCCGATGCTGGGCAAAGGCTCGAGAGGTGATCGAGAAGTACGGCGACGATGTAGACACATTCCTGGAACTTATGATCGACACATGTGGCAAGGACTGCGAGATGCAGCTCCTCATGGAGTGGCTAGTGATCCAAACTTGTGTCGCCAGGATCCTGAACGGCAACGGCAGCACGGCAGCGCATTAGCAGCCCGCCTGCCGCTCCGGGTTCAACACCTCAGCCACAGTATCGTAGCTCTCCTGAAGCTCCAGCTTTCGACCATCGGCGAACACCACAAGCGTGCCATCATCGCATGGCTGAAAATAGTCCATCTGATCCATGTTGATGGTGACCGGATTGCCATCGGCGAGGGTAAACTCAGCTATCATCGAAACATCTCCTGCCTTGGGAACAGCGCTCTACACGCCGTTTCGTTGCGGAGATTTCGCAGGATGATGTTGTTCATCCTCCTCTCGGCTGCCCCTTCACCTGCAGGAACAGCACAGAATTTTGCTAACTATCGCAGTTTAAGGCGAATCGTTTCGTCTTCTGCTTTGATTCTTCGTGCAGGTTACGCCTGCATTGCGACCCAAACTTGCCCCGCCATCATAGTTGAGGCGGGGCTTTTTGCTATGGAACTTCCGTTATAATACTTCATCGCCGCTAGACAGCGCAAGAGAGCTATGTCGCAACCATCAGCCAGGATGGCGCTTATGCCTTTGCAGGTTACCTGCATTGCGACCCAACTTAGCCCTGCCTTCCTTTCAGTGAGGCGGGGCTTTTTCCTTAAACCATTCAGATCGTTTGCAGTTCCGCCCGCGGCCGCGGGCGATTTGTCACTTATCGGAAGGTAATCATCGACTTAGGTCCTACCTTCCGAGCTCAAGGGTCATTAACCGGCAGCGGCTTGTGGCCTTCCTCTTCATGATGCAGGACGTCGCCCAGCCGCCGCATGTCTACGAGCTGACCGCAGCTGGGACAGGCATAGAAATTGTCCGCCTCATCCTCCGAAACGCTAAAGGTGGGCAAGCAAGCATTCAGCTCTTCGCGTGTCTTTTCGTCGATCATGGCAGCACCGCATGGGGTCATCGCGCTTGAGCAACTGCCTGTCTGGAGTCGCGCACCGCAGCTACAGAAGAAGCCCCGCAGCGGGGAAACGAGCGGGGCTTCCCAGGCTTTGTGCCTGCCGATCATTATAGGCTGGATAAGGACGAAAAACCATGGTTCATTCGGACTAGGAGGGGGCCTCGATGACCGCACGCCGGGTTTGATCGAGGAGCGAGATCAGCCAGATGGCGGGAAGCCCGCAGGAAGGCGGTGTCCGCTGCGCCAACCAGCGATTATTCCGTCTGCACCACATGGGGTTTTCTCGCCCGCAAATGGTATCTCCTCGATGTGTTCCGCCAGCGGCTGGACTATCCAGATCTTAAACGGGCCGTCATCCGTCTTCACCGACAGTGGTCGGCAGACAAGGTGGTCATCGAAGACGCTGGCAGCGGAAAATCCCTATGGCAGGAATTTTGTCACCAAGGGCCCTTCCGGCCACTGATGTGGAGCGTCACTCAGGATAAAGAGACGCGGTTCGTTGGCACGTTGGGCGAAGTCGAGGCGGGCAATCTGCTCCTACCGGTGCAGGCGCCGTGGCTGGAGGCGTTTCGTTCTGAACTCAAGGCGTTCCCCAGCGGCGGGCACGACGATCAGGTCGATAGTTTCAGCCAATTTGAGCAGTTCCAGCTTAACAGCTGGAAGTGGGTGGAGACCCAATATGACGCCAAAGGACGGCCTCTTCGTGTCGTGCGGAAGTCGAAGCGGGAGTGGTAAACAACCTTTTAGGGCAACTGACTTCACGCCACACCTGCGATCAGCTGCCTTACCATGGAGGTATTCAGGTGATCGTGGCTCCATGATCCCATTGACGACTGCTAAGACTTGATTGCGTTCACATATGCAAAACTCGACCGAAAGCGGCGAGCACGCTTTCGTGCATCGATTCCGAAATGGTCGGATGCGGGAAGACCGTGTGCATCAGTTCCGCTTCGGTGGTTTCCAGCGTCTTGCCGACGGTGAAGCCCTGGATCATTTCGGTGACTTCTGCGCCGACCATGTGCGCGCCCAGCAGTTCGCCGGTTTTGGCATCGAACACGGTCTTGGTGAAGCCTTCCGCCTCGCCCAGCGCGATCGCCTTGCCATTGCCGATGAAGGGGAACATGCCGACCTTCACCTCATAGCCCGCTTCCTTCGCCTTGGCTTCGGTAAGGCCGACGCTGGCGATCTGGGGGTGGCAATAGGTGCAGCCTGGAATATTGCGCGGGTCCATGGCGTGCGGATGCTTGCCCGCGATGGCTTCGGCCGCGATCACGCCTTCATGGCTGGCCTTGTGCGCAAGCCATGGCGGTGCGGTGATATCGCCGATCGCCCAGAGCCCATCGACATTGGTGCGGCACATTTCGTCGGTCTTCAGGAAGCCGCGATCGTCCACCGCGACGCCCAGTTCCTTGAGGCCGATATTTTCCGTGTTGGGCACGATGCCGATGGCGACGATGACATGGCTGTAATCGCCGTTGACGACCTTCCCATCCTTGCCCTTGATCGCGGCCTTTACGCCGTTTGCGCCGACTTCCAGCTTTTCAAGGCCAGCGCCGGTCATGATGGTCATGCCCTGCTTCTTCAGCGCCTTTTCGAGGAAGGCGGAGACGTCCGCATCCTCGACCGGCACAACGCGGTCCAGCATTTCGACAACCGTGACGTCCGCGCCCATGTCATTGTAGAAGCTTGCAAATTCGATACCGATCGCACCCGACCCGATCACCAGCAGCTTGGTCGGCATTTCGGGCGGGGTCATGGCGTGGCGGTAGGTCCAGACGCGCTTGCCGTCCGCTTTGGCGAAGGGCAAGTCACGGGCGCGGGCGCCGGTGGCGACGATGATGTTCTTCGCCGTCAGTTCCTCGGTCTTGCCGTCCTTGGTGACGCTGAGCTTACCCTTTCCAGTGAGCTTGCCCTCGCCCATGTGGACGGTGATCTTGTTCTTCTTCATCAGGTGCGTGACACCCTGATTGAGCTGCTTGGCAACGCCGCGCGAGCGCTTCACGACCGCGTCGATGTCGGCGCTGATCTTCTCGGCCGCCAGGCCATAATCCTTGGCATGCTGCATATAATGATAGATCTCGGCCGAACGCAGCAGCGCCTTTGTCGGGATGCAGCCCCAGTTCAGGCAGATGCCGCCCAGATTTTCGCGTTCGACAATGGCGGTCTTGAGGCCAAGCTGCGAGGCACGGATCGCGGCCACATAGCCGCCAGGGCCAGAACCCAGAACGATAAGGTCATACGTGTCAGCCATTGCTATAGAACAACTTTCCTGGATGGATGGATGGAGATCTGTGGTTTTAGAGCGCCTCTACGATCGTGACGTTTGCAACGCCGCCACCCTCGCACATCGTTTGCAAGCCATAGCGTTTGCCGCGAGACTTAAGGGCATGGATCAATGTCGTCATCAGCTTGGTCCCGGTGGCGCCCAGCGGATGGCCGAGGGCAATCGCGCCGCCATTTACGTTAAGCTTGTTGGGATCGGCCTCAATCGCCTGAAGCCAAGCCATGGGAATGGAGGCGAAGGCTTCGTTCACCTCGAACAGGTCGATGTCGTCAAGCCTCATGCCCCCGCGCTCCAACGCCCGGCGCGTAGCGGGGATCGGTTCCTCCAGCATGATCACCGGATCGCCCGCAGTCACAGTCATATTATGAATGCGGGCGATCGGGCTTAGGTTGAACCGTTTGACCGCCGCCTCGCTCGCCACCAGTACGCCCGATGCTCCATCGGTCATCTGGCTCGCATTGCCCGCGGTGATCCTCCCGCCATCGGTTAGCGCCTTAAGTGAGGCTAGCGCCTCCATCGTGCCGTCGGCTCGCACGCCTTCATCCTGCGCGAATATGCCTTCCAGCGTATCGACCGGCACTATTTCCTTCACGAACGCGCCCGATGCGATTGCCGACGCCGCCTTGCGATGGCTTTCCAGTGCAAAGGCATCCATATCTTCGCGGCTAAAGCCATATTTGTCGGCGATCGCTTGCGCGCCGTGGAACTGGCTGAACTCCGCCACGCCGAAGCGTTGTAGGATGCTGCGCGGCCACGGCCCTTCGCTCAAGCCAGCCTGCGCGTGGAGGGTGTAGTTGGATCCCATGGGCACGCGGGACATGCTTTCGGTCCCGGCGGCAACCACCAGATCCTGCGTGCCCGACATCACGGCCTGCGCGGCGAAATGCAGCGCCTGCTGCGATGAGCCGCACTGGCGGTCAATGGTGACGGCAGGCACACTCGGCGGCAGTTTTGAGGCGAGCACGACATTGCGGCCAAAGGCGAAGGATTGTTCGCCCGCCTGTGTCACGCAGCCCAGGATTACATCCTCGATAGCGGCGGGATCAATACCCGTCCGGGTGACCAGCGCGTTGAGCACCGCAGCGCCAAGATCGGCCGGATGCGTGCCCGCCAGCGCACCCTTGCGCTTGCCACCGGCTGTGCGAACGGCCTCCACGATATAGGCTTCCGCCATGATCACGCTCCTTTGAACTGAGGCGGGCGTTTGGCGAGAAGCGCGCCAAGGCCCTCCTCGCTCTCCGGCCCACCACCTGCCTTGACCATCGAACGGGCTTCCCGGTCCAACTGGGTTTCCAGGCCCGTTTCGAAACTGTCGGCCAGCAACGCCCGGGCGGCGGCAAGAGCCGCTGTCGGCCCGTCAGCCAGCGCCTTGGCGACCCGCAGCCCTTCCTCCGCTAACACCTCGTCATCGACGATGCGGGTGAGGATGCCGATGGCTTCCGCTTCGTCCGCCTTGATCCGACGGTTGGTCAGGATGATCTCCTGCGCCTTGCGAAGTCCCACCATACGTGGCAGCAGCCAGCTGAGCCCGCCGTCCGCCGTCAGGCCGATGGCGCCATAGGCGGCCGTGAAATGCGCCGAGCGAGCGCCGATGGCGACATCACCCAAGAGGGCGAGGCTGAAGCCCGCCCCGGCTGCCGGGCCGTTGACCAGAGTCACCAACGGTTTCGATGCGCGCGCCAGCCGCTGGACGGCAGCATGGAAGAGAGCGATGAGTTCGCTCAGCGCTTCCGGCCGCCGCTCACCCGCGCCGGCGATGAACTTGACATCGCCGCCTGCGCAGAATAGCCGGCCATTACCGGTGAGAAGGATACAGCGCACTGCCGGGTCGGTGTCGCAGCGGATCGTCTCTGCCAGCAATGCCCTGGCCATCGGCACATCGATAGAATTGCCTAACTCCGGTCGATCAAGCGTAATTCGCGCCACGCCATCTTCTATCGTGAGCACAACTCCATCCGCAGTCATCGCGGCGCCATGCGGATGGCGCCGTCGAGACGGATCACTTCGCCGTTCAACATGGGGTTGCGGACGATGGCTTCGACCAGCTGCGCATATTCCGAAGGCTTGCCCAGACGACTGGGATGCGGCACCTGCGCGCCAAGCGCATCCTGAATTTGCGGTGAAAAGCTTTCCAGCATGGGAGTCATGAAAATGCCCGGTGCGACCGTCATGACCCGAATCTTGTGCTGCGCCAGATCGCGCGCGACTGGCAAGGTCATGCCAACGACGCCGCCCTTGGACGCACTATAGGCTGCCTGCCCGATCTGGCCATCATAGGCCGCGACCGAGGCAGTATTGATGATAACGCCGCGCTCGCCATCAATCTCCTGGGCCCCCGCCACGCGGGCGGCGAATTTGGAAATGACGTTGAAAGTGCCGATCAGATTGACTTCGATCGTCTTGCGATACACGTCCAGCGGATGGGGGGCATTTTCCTTGCCCACCGTTTTGATAGCCGGCGCGATGCCCGCGCAGTTGACGAGGATGCGGGCAACGCCATAGGCCGCTTCCGCCGCGTCTAGCCCGGAGGCGACGCTGGCATCGTCGACCACATTGACACTGACGAAAACGCCGCCGATCTCCGACGCTGTCGCTTGGCCCGCCTCCTCATTGAGGTCGAAGATCGCGACCTTGGCACCGTGCGCCGCCAGCATCACCGCCGTCGCCTTCCCCAAACCGGACGCGCCGCCTGTGACGATCGCCGATACCCCACTGATATCCATGTCTTTTCCTTCCTTGAACTTCCAGTCGCTGACGCTCAGGGCAATTCCGGCATCGCATCCGGATCAAGCTTCAGATCGATCAAAATGGGCCGGTCGCGGGTCTCGATCGCGGCCAGCGCCCGCTCAAGATCCGCGAAGGTTTCTACAGTAAAGCCCTGCCCGCCCAGTGCATCGGCGACCTTGGCGAAGTCCGGCCATTCGAACATCGACAGAGCCGGGTCCATATTCTTGTTGCGGAACTGGATATGCTCCGCGCCATAGGCACCGTCATTGCAGATGATGGTGACGATATCGAGCTTGTGGCGCACCGCCGTGTTGAATTCGGCAAGGCCACCCAGCACGAAGCCACCGTCGCCCGTCACATGCAGCACCGGCACATTCGGCCTGGCAAGCGCCGCGCCGATGGCATGGCCCATGCCAAGGCCGATCGAACCGAAGGCGAGAGTGATGACGAACTGCCGTGGATCGGGCACCCGCAGATTCTTCCACGGCTCGGTCAGGAAACGCCCGCCATCGGTCACGAGCACCCGGTCGCGGGGAAAAGCCTGCTCCAGCCGCTGGACGACCCGCGGCATGTCGATCCGTTCCGACGCATCGGGGGTGCGCAGCCCTTCCCAGGGCGAGGCCGTCTCAAGCCGATCGGCCAGCGCCTGGTCGCGCGCGCCCGCGCCCGGAATTTCCGCCTCGTCCAGCCAATTGCGGAACAGATCAGCGGTCAGGGCCGCGTCGCCAACCACGCCTGCGTCAGGTGTCATATAGCGGCCGATCTGAGCCGGATCGCTATCGACCTGCACGAAGCGCTTGCCCTTCTGGAAAGCGCCACGCGACAGCGTGTAGGGATTGATGCTCGCACCGAAACCGATGATGCAGTCCGCCTCGATCAGCGTGTCAACGGCGACCGGCTGGCTGAGCGTGCCGCAGATGCCAAGATCGAACGGTTCGCCCCGGAAAAGATCCTTGGCCTGCAAGGTCGTCGCCAGCGGCGCTTCGAGTCGTTCGGCAAGGCGGATGAGCGCCGCCCGCGCCTCCGCATCGATCGCGCCGCGTCCGGCAAGTACCACAGGACGGCGCGCGGCGGCGATGATGCCGATGGCATTGTCCAGATCCTCGCTCTCGGGCACCAACCCGCGCGTGTGCGGCGCCCGGTAGGGCCGCGCTTCATATTCGGTGTCATCCCACTGGAATTCGACCGGGATGTTGAGCGCGATCGGCCGCCGCTCGGTCAAGGCGCGGCGGAAACAGGTCGCGACATCCTCGGCGATGGTGCGGGGGGAGCGAAGTTGCTCGAAACCCGCGCCGGTCGCCAATATATGGTCGCGCTGACCGGTATTCTGGAAATTCTCGCGATCCTCAACCGGCGTATCGCCGCACAGCAGCAGCATCGGCACCCGCGCCTTCACCCCATGGACGAGAGCGGTCAGCGTGTTGGTGACCGCCGCGCCATGGGTCACGGACACGACACCCAGCCGACCACTGACATTGGTATAACCTAGCCCCATCAGCGTCGCGCCCGCTTCATTGGCGGAGGAAATGAAGCGCCCGCCGCAATCGCGGATGAAGCTGTCGACCATGTAGAGATTGGCATCGCCGATCAGGCCGAAAAGCGTTTCCACCCCATTGTCGCTGAGCGCGCGAGCGATGGCCGCGTGCACCTTCATGATGCTCATTGTCTGTCCTCTTCCTTTGTATCAAGCCACCACGGCCGCGCCCGACGCCAGATGCCGCGCCGCGAGATAGGCATAGGTCATGCCGGGCCCCAATGTGCCGCCCGCGCCTGCATAGCCGCCCGACACGACGTTCAGGCAGTCATTGCCCGCCGCATAGAGGCCGGGAATAGGATCGCCATTCCCGTCAAGGGCGCGCGCGTCGGCATCGACCCTGATGCCCGAAAAGGTGCCGATGTCGCCGGGGAATACCTTCACCGCATAATAGGGGCCGGTCTCCAGCGGTGCGAGATTGGGATTGGGCTTGTGATCCGGGTCGCCCTGCGATTGGTCATAGGCATTGGCGCCGCGATGGAAATCGGGATCATTGCCCTGGCGCGCATGGGCGTTGAACCGTTCGACCGTCCTGACCAGCTCGGCCGGGTCCAGCCCGGCTTGCCGGGCAAGGTCCGCAAGCGTGTCGCCCCGCAGGATATAGCCCGACCGGACATGGTGCCCCCCCGGAATTGGCGCGGGCTTCATGAAACCCATGCCATATTTGCGCACGGCCGCATGATCCGCGATGAGGTAGCAATAGGTATCCTGCATCCGCGCGCAGGCGTGCACCAGCGCGGGCACGAAATGATGATAGGGCTGCGATTCATTGGTGAAACGCCTGGCATCGGGCGTCACGGCGATGAAGCCGGGCTTTTGCCGATCCACGATATGCTGCCAGTTGGCCCGCGGGCCCGTGCGCCCCGGAATGAGCGAGACGGGCATCCACGCGGCCGGCTGGACGACATCGGTGTCGACGCTGCCGCCCGCGCTTTCGGCGAGACGCGCGCCGTCGCCGGTGTTGCCGGGCGGTGCCATGGGAATATGGGTCCGCCCGGCGGCGCGGTGCGGATAGAGCTTTTCCGTCCTCTCCCCATCATGCGGGAACCCGCCCGAAGCCAGCACGACACCGCGCCGGACAAGAACGAGGACGCGCCGCCCTTCATGCTGGACGACCGCTCCGACCACCCTGCCATCCTTGCGGACCAACTCCCACACCGGGGAGGACAGCCACATCGGCAGATCAAGGTCCATCGCCGTACGCATCAACCGCGCGATCAGCGCCCGTCCGCGCACCACGGGCTCTGGCCGGCCATAGCGCAGCACGTCGCAGATCACCTTGCCGAATTTGCGGATGACGAACAGGAAGCCGCTGAGCGACCGGCCTGCGGTCATCAGCGCGCGCATCTCGACATTGGAACCGACGGCGAGGCCCAGGAAATCCTGCTGCGTCAGGCCCCTGCGCAGCCTGGTCCGCATCTTGCCGAGGCGTGAGGGATTATAATCCTTCGTCCCAATGGAACGGATGGTCGAAGCGCCCGGATAGTCCTGATGATAGTCTGGATAGGGCATCGGATAGAATTCGACCTCGGTTTCCCGCTCCAGAAATTCGACAAGTTCCGGGCCGGTATCGAGGAAGGCGTCCACGCGTGCCGCGTTGAAATGGTTGCCGGCCTCCGCCTGGATGTAACTGCGGGCGGCTTCACGGCTGTCTGGCCCCAGCGTCTTTGAATGGCGGTTGCCGGGAATCCAGAGGACGCCGCCTGAAAAAGCCGTCGTGCCGCCAAGGACATCCTCCTTCTCCACCAGCAGAACCTCCAGCCCCGCCTTCTTGCTGACGATGGCAGCGGTGAAGCCGGCGGCGCCGCTGCCGACGACCAGAACATCAACGGTCATCTGCGAGGGTTGCGTCTTGCCCGTCATTGGTCGCGCTCCTCCTCTATCGCTCACTCTTTTCGCGCGCTGTCCGCCATCGAACGCGCATCCTGGCCGCCTATGGTACTGCCGGTGGTCAATTGCGCATGGGCGTGGGCGAGATGGTGGGCATGGAAACTCGCGTCCATCGCGGCGCGCTTGCCCATCAGGTCCTCCGCCTGGTTGAACACCTGCTTGGCAAGGGTGACGCCAAACGGCGGCAGCGTGGCGAGCCGTTCGGCGATCGCTCCTGCTTCGCTTTCCAGATCGTCCCGCTCCACAACGCGATTGACCATGCCCAACTCATAAGCCCGCTGCGCAGTCATACGATCGCCAAGGAAGAGGAATTCGCGCGCCACACGAGGATGCATTTCAAAGGCGTGGGCGAAATATTCGACGCCCGGTATCCCCATGCGCAGAACCGGATCGGAGAAATACGCATCGCGCGAGGCGACGATAAGGTCGCACACCCAGGCGAGCATCAGGCCGCCGGCAATGCAGGCTCCATGCACGGCAGCGATGGTGGGCTTGGGAATTTCGCGCCAGCGCCGGCAGAGGCCGAGATAGAGTTCCTGCTCCCGGACATAAGCTTTGGCCGCACCGTCCAACTGGGAATGATCGCCCCATAGGGATTTCCGCGCCTTGACCGGCAAATCCGCATCACGCCCCGGCGAGCCGATATCATGTCCCGAAGAAAAATGCTTGCCCTTGCCATGCAGGACGATCGCTCGCACCTCCGCATCGTCCACCGCGCGGGCAAACGCCGCGTCTAGCGCGTAGAGCAACTGCCCATTCTGGC
This sequence comes from Sphingobium lactosutens, assembly GCF_013393185.1. Taxonomy (GTDB): domain Bacteria; phylum Pseudomonadota; class Alphaproteobacteria; order Sphingomonadales; family Sphingomonadaceae; genus Sphingobium; species Sphingobium lactosutens_A. Next base: position 80,415 of record NZ_QJQX01000085.1, read on the forward strand.
TATTCGCAAAGCTCGGGCGGTTAAACGCGATCCAGGCGGTCGTGCCACGCCGTTCGTAAAGGATGGGTTCGTCAGTTTCGTAGACAGGCATAGCCTTCAACTCCCCTGCTTTTCCCAAGGGCGCGGACGCGGCTTGCCGGTCGCGGCAATCGCGGCCGCGTCGACCTCGGCGGCAGATGGATTGCCGCGCAGGGTCAGCCCGCCATTCACCTGGAGATTCTGGCCGCTCATGAAGCAGCCATCGGTAGCCAGCCAGGCAACCGCATCAGCGATGTCGTCGGCCGTGCCCGCACGGCCCAGCGGATAATGTTTCTCGTAGGCTTCCCAGACGCCCGGAATAGCTTTCGCCCCCGCGCCCATCGGCGTGGCTGTTATACCGGGCGACACGGAATTGGCGCGGATGCCCAGATGCCCATATTCATTGGCAATGCAGCGGACCACATGATCGATGCCTGCCTTGGTTCCCATGTAAGCAGTATGGTTTTCCAGCATGATCGTCGCCGTCGCCGAACTGATCTGGATAAGCGAACTGCCCCGCCGCATCATCGGCAGCATCGCCTGGAAGAATTGGAAGGGACCGATGAACTGGAGCTCGGTCATGCGGCGCAGTTCGGCGTCGGTCGTCAGCGCAAAAGGCTTGAGCAGCCCCCAGCCGGTGGCGTTGACGAGGATGTCGAGGCCGCCAAAGCGCTCCTTCGCAATGTCCGCCAAGGCCGCCAGCGAGGATTGGCTGGTGATGTCGCAGGTGGCGGGAAGGCCCCCAATCTCCTGCGCAAACCGATCTAGCTCGGCCATGTCGCGGCCCGCCACGATCATCGTCGCACCATCCTTCGCCAGGCGCCGGGCGATGACCTGCGCCATATTGTCGCGGGTCCCAGCGCCGATGATGAGCCCCGTCTTGCCCTGCAACGCCTGTGTCATATGTCTGCGCCTTCGCCTCGATGATCTTTGAAGTTCTTATGCAACGGACCGGTCCTGCCCCGCCCAATAGGGTTCACGCAGCGTCCGACGCAGCACCTTGCCCGACGGATTACGCGGCAGCGCGTCTATGAAATCCACGGTCTTGGGCACCTTGTACCCAGCGATCGTACGGCGCGCCCAGGCTCGGATGGACTCCGCATCCGTATCGGCACCGGGACGCAGCACGACAATAGCCTTGACAGCCTCGCCCCAAAGCGGATCGGGGACGCCGATCACGGCGACCTCGGCCACATCGGGGTGGCCGTGGATGGCGTTCTCCACCTCGGCCGGGAACACATTTTCCCCGCCGCTCACGATCATGTCCTTGATCCGGTCGCGCAGGAACAGATAGCCATCCGCGTCGAGATAGCCCGCATCGCCCGAGCGGAAGAAACCCTCAGCGTCGAATGCCTCGGCGGTCGCTTCGGGGAGGTTCCAGTAGCCGGTCATCGCCGTGGGCGAGCGAATGACTATTTCGCCGCTTTCGCCCGCATCCAGGCGTTTGCCGTCAGGATCGACGATCGCGATCTCTACGCCCGCGAGCGCCCGTCCAGCCGACGCCATGCGCACATTGCCCGCCGCCTCATGATCCTCCGGCGGCAGGACGCAGATCGTTCCGCACATCTCGGTCATCCCATATTGCTGGACGAAGCCGCATTGGAAGATGTCGATCGCTTCACGCAGGACTTCGAGCGGCATGGGGGACGCACCATAGACGATGGTGCGTATACGAGCATAGTCCACGTCCCGCACGCGCGGATGACGCATGATGAGCTGCAGGGCGGCGGGGACGGTGAACAACTTGCTCAAACCCTGGTTCTCGATCGCATCCAGCACGAGATCTGGGCTGAACTCCTCGGCAACCAGGCCAGTCGCCCCCGCGCACAATGTCTGAAGGCCGAAACCCGTGCCGCCGATGTGAAATTGCGGCATCACGATCAGGCTCACATCGTCCTGTGTCCAGCGATTCCACTCAGGCTGAGCCTCTTCGGGCAGTGAGCGGAAGGCCAGCAGCGCGCGCTGGCTGAGCAACGCGCCCTTGGGACGGCCGGTCGTGCCCGATGTATACATCTGAACGGCAACCGCTTCAGGATCTCGCTCGTCCGCACCCTCTCCACTCTGCGTACCAGCCGCACACCAGGCATCATAGGATGTTGCCTCGTCAGCGCCGTCGACCACGATAACGCGCGGACGCTGCTTCATCCGCGCGGCCAGTTGAAGGATGTCGTTAGCATGGTCGGCGGTTGTGAAGATCAGACGACAGCCGGCGTCCTCCAAAATCCACTGCACTTCCTGCATAGCGAGCCGCCAGTTAACCGGCGTCAGCGTGATCCCCGCCCGCGCCGCACCCAATAATATTTCATAAAATCTGTCGCTGTTCTTGCCGAGATAAGCGATACGATCGCCGGCAACATGTCCCGCCGCCCGCAGGGCGAATGCCACATCGGCGCTCCGCGCCGCCAATGCTGTATAGCTGGTATGCCGGTCCTTGAAACGCAGCGCAGTCTTGTCACCGTGGATGCGCGCCTGGGCGATGATCATGTCCACTAGGCAAGTGAAGTTCGGCTGAGGAAGCATGTTATCGAGCGGCAAATCCAGTCTCCCTCCAGGCGGCCATGACCGTCATTATCCTCACCTCATCAAAAATACGCAACGCGTCCGCATTTTCATATAAACCCAAAAGCTGGAAGCGGACCAGAGCGATTCGCACTATCAGCGCGAAAAAATAATGCGCGCTATACATAGGCCATTTACGAAGGGAGATGAAGCGGTGAACACAGCCACCACATGGGATCACAATGGGATGGAAACGGTCCCGTTGATGCTCGGAGGCAATGTTTTTGGGTGGACAGCCGACCGGGCCACGAGTTTTGCTGTCCTCGATTGCTTTGCCGCAGGCGGCGGAACATTGATCGACACGGCTGACTATTATGCCGCATGGGTACCGGGCAATCGCGGTGGCGAGTCGGAACGGATGATCGGCGAGTGGTTGAAAAGCAGCGGTCGACGCGACCGGATGGTCATCGCCACCAAAGTCGGGCTGCTAGAAGGCCCGGCAGGAAACGGCCTTACCGCAGCCCGGATCATCGAAGCAGCGGAGGATTCGCTGCGCCGGCTGCAAACCGACGTCATCGACATCTATTTCGCGCATAAGGATGACGCGGAAACGCCGCTGGAGGAATCTCTTGCCGCGTTCGACACGCTCATCCGGCAGGGCAAGGTGCGCGCGATCGGCGCGTCCAACTTCACCGCCGAACGAACCAGGGAGGCGCTGGAGCTTGCCGAGGCCAACGGGTTGCCTCGCTTCGAGATGATCGAGCCCAACTATAACCTCGTCGTGAGGCAAGTGTACGAAGGCGCGCTTCAGCAACTGGCGCTCGCGGAAGGGCTGAAGGCAGTGCCTTTTTACGGGCTTGGCGGCGGTTACCTCACGGGGAAGTATCGCCGGATGGAGGATATAGCCGGAAGCCCGCGCGAGACGTGGCTGCGCCCCTATCTGGAAGGCGAAGGTCCAGCCGTATTGGCCGTCATGGACGAGATCGCGGCGGAAACGAGGCGCTCCCTGCCGGATATCGCGCTCGCCTGGGTGCGCGAAAAGCCCGGTGTGCTCGCCCCCATCGCCAGCGCGACAAGTGTCGAGCAGATGGAGGCGCTTCTTGCCGGGATGGAGTTCCGCCTAACCGACGAGCAAATAGCCCTGCTGGACAAGGCCGTATCGCGCTGAAGCAAGCATCATCCCCGCCAGGCGCGGGGATGATGCTTCAGGCGGAGTCGTACGCCGCCAGCCAGGCTTCGGTTCGTTCCCGCAAATGCCTCGCCCGCTCCACCGGATCGGGATAGGCGTCGCGCAGGGCCCTGGATCGCAATTCCACACTCAGCGGAAGGCCTGCCGGCAGATGTCGCAAAAATTGCTCGAGCGGCAGGACGCCTTGCCCCGGCATCATACGCCCGTCGAGCGCCTCTTCCCGAATAGCCGCGAAATCCGACCGCTGTGGTGCGTCCGGCCCAGCGTCGCAAATCTGGGCATAGTGGAAAAGCGCAGGTGGAAAGGACGCGATGTCTTCTGGCGCGCCGCGTGAGCGCGACAGATGTAGCGCGTCTATTAGCACATGGCCGTTCGGCCGCCCTGCCTTGGTGACAATGGCGGCGGCGTCCGCCAAACGATGCACGGCCGAAAAATAGCCAAATTCTAGAGATACGGGCAAGCCGCCGGGCGCGGCCCTGTTACAGATCGCGGCAAATTTGTCCGCGGTCGCATGAGGATCGGGATCGGAACTGACCACTAGTAGATTGAGCGCCTTCAACGCCAGCGCGATATCCACCAGCTCGAGCAGCAGCGTTTCGGTCTCGCCGGGGCGTATCCAAAGCACTTCGGCGTCGAGCACGATCAAGCCCAGCTCCTCGATCCGCTGCGACAGCGCAGCTACGCGCCCGGCGTCCCATGCCTGTCCATCGATGCGCAGGCCGACGGCGGGAAAGCCAGCGGCAGCTCCCGCTTCCACTACCATTTCAGGCGAGGAGTCCGGCAGGACGCCGGCCGCCAGGGATATCAGTCGCATCCGCATCCTCATTTCCGAATGTCACGGCATTCCCAAAAAGGCTAAAGCCTCCGGGATGCAGCCGTTCAAGCAGCAGCATCCCGGAGGCTCTTAAACTCCTTTAAAACTCGAAGCGGAAGCCCGCCCGAATGGTCGTGCCGATCACGTCATACAGGAAGGGGTTCGTGCCCGCCGCCTGAGTGTTGGACGCGTCCAGCTGCACCACGACCGGCGGGTCCTGGTTGAGCAGGTTGTCGACTGCCAGGAAGAACTCGCTCTTGGGCGCGATGGAGTTGGTCTTGATGCCGAGATAAGCATCGAGATAGAAGATTGCGGGTACAGTCCGCTTGTCGATGACCGTCGGCCCCCAATTGTCATCGAACACCGCTGATCCGATCAGGCGCCCCCGCAACTGCGCCGTGAAGGCGCTGCTGTCATAGGTCGCGCTTGCCGTTGCTCGCCAGTGTGGCACACCTTCCGCCGCGCCCACATTGTTGCTGACTTCACCGGCACGGGTGATGACGGAGGTGGGCAAGACGATGTCTAGCTTGTCGACATAGTTTGCGAGCACCCGCACGTCGAACGTGCCATCCGCGATCGGCATGGTGTACGACACTTCGATGTCAACGCCGCGCGCCCGCTCCTGCAGAGCGTTGAACGGCTGAAGACTGATCGCCGTGATTACATTGGCGCTGTTGCGCGTGATCGCCGTGCAGAACTGCGCGTCGCCGGCAAAGCATCGGTCGACGATGAACTGCGCGGAATTGGTCGCGATCGCTTCCTTGATCTTGATGTCATAATAATCGATCGAGGCGCGGAAGCCGCGCAGGAAGGACGGACGCAGCACGATGCCTGCCGTCAGCGTATCCGCATTTTCAGGCGTCAGGTTCGTGTTGCCGCTGACCGTCGCGAACGCGCGGATCGGCGTGTTGCCGTTGACCGGATCGTTGACCAGGGTATTGACGGTGGACCCTGCCTGGAACAGCTCCTGCAGATTGGGCGCGCGAATGTCGCGCGACCGCGTAAGGCGCAGTTCGACGCCGTCGATCGGTTCGTAACGGAAGCCCGCCTTCCACGTCTTCACTGATCCGCTCACGCTATAGTCGGTCAAGCGACCAGCGACGTTAAGGTCGAGGGAGCGACCAAAGGCGCTATCCTTGAACACCGGCACGCCGAGTTCGCCATAGACTTCTTTGACGTTGATCTTGCCGTCGAAGGCCTTGAAATTGCCCGCCCAAAAGCCCGTGCGCTGGGAAATCGGGTCTGCGGTCGCATGCGCCTTTTCCGAGCGATATTCCGCACCTGCGGCGAAGCTGACTGGCCCAGCCGGCAGCTCGAACAGATTGCCTGCAAGGTTCGCGGCCGCGACATGCTGTTCATAGCGAATGTCCTGCGCGGACACGCCGATGACGTTGTTCAATACCGCAGGGCTTAGCGCCTGCGACCCAAAGGGATTCATCGGGACGCAGCCGTTGGTCGGGTTGGTCAGGGTGGAGCGGCAGATCGGCTGAGAAGGATTGACTGGGTTGGCGACCGCATCGATCGCCAACAGATATTGGTCCGGACGCGGCATGTCGGTCGCTCGGATTTTCGAATCTACCCTGCCATATTGATAATATGCGCTCCATTTCCAGTCGCCGCCGAAGCTGCCGTCGAGACCCACCAGGCCACGATAGCTCTTGCGACGGTTGCCAACACCGATTACGCCCATCTTCGTATTCTGGACGTTGAGCGGAAGCGTTGTTAGGCCGTTGGCGATCATCGCCGATCGCACCTCTTCCGGCAGGTAGAAGTTGTCGAGTGCCACCGGAGCGAAGCTGGCGCCGCTGCGGCCGTAGTTGGCGCCGCGGGTGTGAGCCTTCGACGTGGCGTAAGACCCTTCGACATACGCATTGATGTTGTCAGTCAGGTCATAGGACGCCCGAGCATAGATCGACTTTTGTGTCGTTGGAACGCTAGACTGAGTGAATGGCGACTGGTCATACAAGCGGTCAAACACCGCCTTGTCGCCGAAGTAGAATGTGCCGTTGCCCGTCCTATTCGCCAGCGGGAAATCCGTGCCAGCCAGATTTCCGTTGGGATCAAAATAATATCCAGCAAGGGGCCCGCTTGCCACCAAGCCGGTTTCATTCAGGAACTGCGCAGTCCAGGGCGCGGCTAGGAAGGTGGTCTCGCCAGGCTGACCCGCCAGCGGGTTGTTCACGATCTTATAGGCCTTGAACCAGTCGCGGCTGCCATAAGTCGCAGATCCGTTGCGGGTATATTGGCCGCTAACGAGGAAATGTCCCTTTCCATCTGCGAAAGCCTTGCCGTAGCTGAGGCTGCCGGTCAGGTTGCTAGCGTCGCCCTCGGTAGAGATGCCGGACTGAAAATTGCCCTTCAGCCCTTCATAGTCGGTATCGAGCACGAAGTTCACCACGCCCGCCACCGCATCCGAGCCCCACGCGGCGGACGCGCCGCCCGTCACGATGTCGACGCGCTTGACTAGCGCGTTCGGAAGCGTGTTCACGTCGACAGCGCCGGTCAGGGTGGTCGGCGTCACGCGCTTGCCATTCATCAGCACCAGGGTGCGGGACACACCCAGGTTGCGCAGGTTGAGCAAATTGGCGCCGGCGAGGCCGTTACCGATCAGGGCTTTGTTGGTGCGTGGCGTATTGCTGCCCGACAATGCCGGGATCTGATTGACGAAGTCGGAAATTGTTGCCGGAGCCGCACGTTGGATCTGTTCAGCCGTTACCACGCTGACTGGCGTAGGCGCATCGAAGCCCGCATTCTGCAGACGCGTACCTGTCACGACGATGTCGCCGGTCGTTACCGGTTCCTGCGCGGCTTGCGACGCCGCCGGTTGCGCCGTTGTTTCCTGCGCCACGGCTGTTGCGGGCAAGGCTGCCCACATCGCCAACATGGAAACCGCCGCCATCGATTCGTAGCGCCTGATCTGACTCATCCTTATTCCTCCCCGCGGGTTCAAGCACACACGGCTTGATTGTCCAATGGATAACGTGTGTCACTTTCTTAATAGCAGGCCAAGCGGCTTGCAACATCTAAAGCGCGCCAATTTCTGGCGTGTGATATTTTTAGCGCGCTAATGGGGGAAGTGCAGCTTTATTCGGGAGATCAGCCTTGCGTTGCAGCTAGGGATTGCAGGAAATGATCCCGTGTTATACTTTCCGTCCGATCACAAAGAAACGGGAGAGTTGCGGGTGGCTGATCGCTGGGACTATATCATTGTGGGTGCAGGTTCGGCGGGCTGCGTTCTTGCCGAACGGCTCTCCGCCGACGGTCGCCACAAAATCCTGCTGCTCGAAGCAGGCGGCGATGACAGCAATCCGCTAATCCACATGCCCAAGGGGATCGGCAAGCTTGCGCTCAATCCGCGCCATGCCTGGCACTATCAGGTCGATCAGCGGCGGCTGCCCGATGTTCCGTCGACCGAAAGTTGGGTCCGCGGCAAGGGGCTGGGTGGTTCGTCCTCGATCAACGGCATGATCTATGTGCGGGGGCAGCCCGAAGACTATGACGAATGGGCGCGGCGCGGCGCGACCGGCTGGGGCTGGTCGGAAATGAAGGAAGCTTTCCAGGCGATCGAGGACCATGAACTGGGCTCCGGCGAGGGCCGAGGCGTTGGCGGTCCATTGCACATCAGCAGCGGCACCTACCGCTACCCGCTGGCCGAAGCGATGATCCGCGCTGGCGAGCAGATGGGGCTGCGCCGGAAGGAGGACCTTAATACCGAAGACCAGGAAGGCATCGGCTATTATTCGCACAACATCAAGAATGGCCGCCGGCAAAGCGCCTCCGTCGCCTTCCTGCGCCCGGCGCGCAAGCGGGACAACGTTCGCGTCATCACCAACGTACGCGTCGACCGCATCTTGTTCGACGGCGAGCGGGCGACAGGCGTCGAAGCGACCGTCAGCGGCCAACCAACGCGGTTCGATGTGTCCGGCGAAGTCATATTGGCGGCTGGGGCAGTCGTGTCGCCGATGATCCTGCAACGGTCGGGCGTCGGCCCGGGAGCCGTGCTTTCCGCCGCCGGGGTCGACGTGCTGGCGGACCGCGCTGCCATAGGCCGACACATGCGCGACCATCTGGGCATATCACTCCCTCACCGTCTGCGCGGCGCGGCGGGCAATAATCGCGAGTTCAGGGGCCTTGGCCTCATCAAGAATGTGCTGCGCTATTATCTGACCCACACTGGGCCCATGGCAACGGGTCCTTATGAGGTCGGCGCCTTCGTGCGCAGCCATGCGGACGCGCCGCGCCCGGACCTCCAGATTTTCTGGAGCGCCTTCACCTTCAAGCGGGTCACGAACGCCAACGTGCCGGTTCAACTTTCCGCCGTGGATGACGAGCCGGGCATGACCATTTACGGCCAGATGGTTGGGCTGACATCCGAAGGATCGGTGGAGATCAGTGCCGCCGATCCGGACGCGCCGCCCGTCATCAAGCCCAATTGGCTGACCACGCCGGAAGATGTGCAAACGGGCGTTGCATCCGTCCGCTACATGCGCCGCATCCTCCAACAGGGCGCGATCGCCCCCTATGTGGGCGAAGAATTGTTGCCTGGCCGATCCTATCAAAGCGACGCCGAAATCGAGAAGGCGCTGCGCCTGTTCGGGCGCTGCGGCACGCATGCGACGGGATCGTGCGGCATGGGCGGCCCCGATGCGGCGCTTGACCCGGAACTGCGCGTGCGCGGCGTCGACGGGGTGCGGGTTGTCGATTGCTCGTCCATGCCAGCGCTCATTTCGGGCAACACCAACGGTCCGGCGATGGCGCTGGGCTGGCGCGCGGCCAAGATCATCCAGCGGGGCCGGAACTAAAAGCGGTCGCGCGTCGGCACTGACTGGTCATGGAAAAGGGCGCTGCATCGACATGATGCAGCGCCCTTTGACTTTCGGGAGAAGCTGAGGGCTAGAACTGGACCCGCTTCGTATATCCGCCGTCCACCACCAGGTTCGCACCAGTCGTGTTGGACGATGCGGGACTGGCGATGAACACCACGCTGCGCGCCACTTCCTCGGCCGTGCCGAAGCGGCCCGTAACCATCTTCGCGGCTGTCGCGTCAAAGAGTTCCGGACGCGCGGCCTTGATCTTTTCCCAGTTGCCGCCGGGGAAGGAAATCGGCCCCGGCGATACGACATTGACGCGAATACCTTTAGGACCAAGTGCTTGGGACTGCTGCTTGGCATAGGTGATGAGCGCCGCCTTCAGGGCGTTGAAAGCATTGGCCGACAGGAAGGTTTCCAGTGCGGCGGTAGATGACATCAGCACCACCGACGCGGCATCGGACTTTTCCAGATAAGGCTCCAGCGCTTCGAACGCCGCGACCGCACCCATGATGTCGAGTTGAAGCGTGGCGTTCCAGTCGCTGCCGACGCCTGCGCCGGATGCGCTGACATTATGGACGAAGATGTCGACACCGCCCAGATCCTTCGCCGCCTTGTCCAGCCACGCCTTATAAGCTTCGATGTCATCCAGTGTGAAGGCGCTGCCGAACACCCGGCCGCCATGGCTTTCCAGATGTTTCGCGGTTTCCGCGACCTGATCGGCATCGCGGGAAAAGAAGGCCACGTCGCACCCTTCTTCCGCGAAAAGATCAAGCGCGGCACGGCCCAGGCCACGGCTGCCGCCCGTCAGAATGACCTTCTTGCCCTTCAACCCCAGGTCCATAGCCTCTTCTCCATCCTTGTTCGTCGTTCATGACTATTGGTGCAGCGATACTCCCCGGCAGGCTAACCGTCAATAAACTATAGCGCGTAATATAATGTTGCCCGGAGCCGCAGAGGACATTGCATTCCAACACGCGTTATACTAGCTAAGTCATGAGAAACGAACAGCGGGGATGATCATGGCGACGATGCGCGCAATCAAAGTTCGGGGGGGCACAGGAGCCGCAAGCGCGTTGTTTGAGGATCAGGTGGCAATGCCGGCGGCGGGTCCAGGTGAAATCCTCATCAAGGTCGCTGCCAGCGGCGTCAATCGCCCCGACATTTCCCAGCGCGAAGGCAACTACCCCCCTCCTCCCGGCGCATCGACCATCATCGGACTGGAAGTGGCAGGGGAGGTCGCGGCTCTGGGCGAAGGCGCGCAGAGATGGTCGATCGGCGATCGCGTGACGGCGCTGCTCCCCGGCGGCGGCTACGCGGAATATGCCGTAGTGGACAGCCGCCACGCCCTGCCCGTTCCCGACGGCATGAGCTGCGAGCAGGCGGCGGGCCTGCCGGAAACTGTCTTCACCGTTTGGACGAACCTGTTCGAACGGGGTCGCCTGGCTGCCGGAGAAACAGCGCTGATCCATGGCGGTAATAGCGGCATCGGCGTCACGGCGATCCAGATGGCCAAGGCGGCAGGGGCGCGCGTAATCGCGACATGCAGGGGGAAGGCTAAAACTGCCAAGGCGCTGGAAGTCGGCGCGGACATCGCGATCGATGTTCTGGAAGAAGATTTCGCAGCCGTTGTGACCGAAGCGGGTGGGGCCGACGTCGTGCTGGATATTGCAGGCGGTTCCTATTTCGAAGGAAATATCGCCGCGCTGAAACCCGACGGCCGCTTGGCGCAGATCGCCCTCCTCGACGGAGGCAAGGTCTCGCTCGACCTGACGCCCTTGCTTTTCAAGCGCTTGACCATCACCGGTTCGACCCTCAGGGCTCGCCCCGCCGATGAAAAGGCGCGGCTTGCGCGGGCGATCGAAGAACATGTTTGGCCTTGGGTCCGCACAGGTCAGGTCAGTCCGCCCATTGACCGTACCTTCCTCCTGGCGCAGGCAGGCGACGCGCACGAATATCTGGAATCGGGCAGTCAGTTCGGCAAGATCGTCCTCGTGCCATGAGTCAGCGCGCGGTCCTGTTTTCCCCTGCGGGCCCGCCGCGAAACCGGCTTCAGGGGTAGAGTGAGTGACGATGTTAAACGGCGAAAAACTGGCCCCTCACCCTGAAAAGCAGCTCGTCTATTCGAGCACGATGATCCATGAGCGGCGGCAGCGCATCCTGCACGAAACGCGCAAGATGATCGCCGAGGATGGGTTGGAAGGGTTCAGCATCCGCACTCTCTGCCGCCGGGCGGATGTCGCCCAGCGCACCTTGTACAACGCCTTTCACAGCAAGGACCGGCTGATCGCGCTGGCGATCCGGGAAACCTATGAAGGCGTCAACAGCTACATCCGTTATCGCACCTCTGCCGAAACGCTCGAAGGCATCGTGGATCGCCTGATTTCGGTCAACGGACGCAATCTCAAGGCACGCAATTACACGCAGGCGGTCACGTCTATCTATTTTTCGGCCAACACCAGCGAGGATGTCTGGAACGCTCTGCGTGAAATGGTTTATCTCAATCTGCGGCAATGGCTGAACCGGGTGGAGCGCGACGGCGAACTTCAGCCCTGGGCCAATCTGCAGGAAGTGGCGGAGAATTTCGCCAACATCGAATATGCGGTCATCAACGACTGGGCGCGGGGCCGCATTTCCGATGAAGATTATGTACGCCGGCTGATCCGGGCCGTCCTGTCATTCGCCGCCGGGGTCACGCGCGGAGCAACGCAGGCACAGGCCAACCAGATGCTGGAGGATATCACCCGGAAGGGTGAGCTCCCCGAATTTCCCAAGCCAGTCCTGACGCAGCCGCGGGATGAAGAGGGCCAGGAAAGCGCATGACGCGTTAGCGCAAGGAGAGCGCCGTTCCGATGATCCACATGCTGTCCACCATCCACGTCCGCCCCGGCAAGACGCCCGCCCTGTTGGACTTGCTGCGCGACCGGATCGTGCCGATCCTGGAGGGCAAGGCGGGATGGAAGCTGCTGGGCTGTTATGAACAGCGGGTGGGCCGGCTGAATACCCTGGTCGACCTATGGGAGTTACGGGATTACAACCACTTCACCGCCGCTTTTGCCGCCTACAAGGAAGATCCTGACTATCCGGCAATCCGGCTCGCGATAGACGAATGCGTCGAGCAGGAGACGCTCACCTTCATGGACAGGCGGCTGTGACCGGATCGGCCGCCTTCGTGCCGCTGCTGCCCGAAGGCGAACTGGCCGTCGGTCAGATCAGGGCATTCACCGTCAACGGGTGGCCCGTCATCGTCACCCGATCGGCAACGGGGCTTCGCGCCTTGCTCAACCGGTGCAGCCATGCCGCGACGGCGTTGGAAGGAGGCCGGGTGCGCCGCGACTTCATCATCTGCCCACTGCATGGAGCGCAGTTCGACCTGGCGACCGGGGCCTGCCTGTCCCCCACCCGCTATCCGACGATCCGCACCTTTCCCTTGGCCGTCGCGGGCGGGATGATCGCGGTGCAGGTGCCCGACACCCAGCCAACCGCCGAAGAACTGCCGATCCCTACCATCGGTTAGGTTCAGGCTGACCAGTCCTGTCGCGATGCCCATTCGCGCATGGTTTCCAGCCGCATCGGAATACGGTCCAGCATCGCTTCGACATTGACCTGAAAGGGCCGTGTCGGCGCCTCGTTATTATAGACGTAGAAGTCGCGGATCTCCGCCGCCATGGTGGCGCGCGTCTCTGCGCTGGCGGTCGGGGCCAAGGCGTCGGCCAGAGTGCTGCCGAACTGCTCAGGCGTTGCGAGATCGTAGCGGATCGGTCGACCCATCGCCTCGCTCAATATGTCCGCTACCTGGCGTGGGCTGAGCGCTTCCGGCCCACCGATGTTCATCCAGGCCCCTTCCATATCCGCCCGGTCGAGCGAGGCGATCATGATCCGCGCGACATCGTCAGGCTGATCCAGTTCGCCCGCATGTGCGGCGCGTGAGGATAATGAAACCGTCCCTCCTCCACAATGAATCGGCGCGCGAAACCGCTCAGCAAATTGTCCATGAACAGCACCCCGCCGAATATGGTCGCAGGCACGCCCGTGCGAAACAATATGTTGATCGCAATTGTGTTGTCGCCATAGACGAAAGGGTCGCCTGGACGCTCCGGGATCCATGTCGCGGTGTTCCAGACCAGCCGCTTCACGCCAACTGCCTGCGCTGCCCGCCCGATATGGCCGATCATGCGCGGTCGTTCCAGCCGATGCGAAACTGGCGTATTGGCGAAGACGGCATCGCTTCCTGCGAATGCCGCTGTCAGGCTTTGCTCATCGAAAATATCTGCTTGTCGCCACTCCCATCGGGATGTCTCGACCGGGTTTCGAGACACGATCCGCACGTCGTAACCAGCCGCCTCCAATTGCCGGACCTGCGCCGACCCTTGATCGCCGCTGCCGCCCAGCACCGATACCAGCGCCATTTCAGTCGACCGCCAGATAGCGGTCGATCGTTCGATGCAGGTGCCTAATGCGCGACTCCTGATAGTTGCCGAGCGTCTGTCCTGCCTTTTTCGAAGCATGGAAGCCGCGATATTGCTGGACCAGGTTGTTGGTGTCCTGATCGAAGGTCGCCCCCAGCCATCCCTCCATGCCCGGCACGTCGCGATAGCTTTGCTCCGCCGAAATGCGGATCGGCGCGGCGGGCTCGCGATAGTCTTCACCCGGCGGCAGCGGGCGCAGGAAAAGGATGTCGAACAGGGTGCGCCCCACATCCATGCCGATCGGCCGGAAACGATAGACCATCGGCAGCGACACACCCGGGAACATGCACATGTTCGGGAACAGATGATATTCGATCGAATCCAGCATTTCGCTGTCGGAATAGTTCGACAGGTCGACGCCCCATTCGTTTGACAGCGCCTCTCTCCGCCAACTCGCCGCGACCTTCCGCGCGGTGCTACCTTCCGGGACAATCGTGCCGGGCGGCAGGTGCATCTTGTCTGCTATGTCCTGCTCGCTCATTTCCACCGGATAATGGGGGCTGGGGATGCCGTGCGTGTGGACGAAACGGGAAACATTTTCACCAAAGATATCATATTGAGCATTGGCGTCTCCTGCATAGGGCAGGTTCTGCGTGTGCGTTTCCATGACATGATAGGCCTCCAGAAACGCTTCCTGTGCGGCCTTCCAGTTAGTCGGCAATTCCTTTTGCACATGAATGGCGACATAGCGCTTCTCCAGCGCCCAGCCATCCTTCAGGTGGTCGGGCAGGATGCCCAAATAGTCGGCGAGCGGCGGTGCATTCTCGTCCATGTTGACGAAAACAAAGCCGCCCCACACGTCTACCTTCGCCTGCGGCAGGCTGTAATTCTCATCCTTCACATGGGGAAAGTCCCAGCGGCAGGGAATAGACTTCAATCCTCCTTCAATAGTCCAGGTCCAGCCATGATAGGGGCAGCGCAGTTCCGTCGCGAAGCCGGCGCTGTCGGAAGGACGCAACTGCGTGCCACGATGCAGACAGGCATTGTGGAAGGCGCGCAGCACATCGTCATCGCCCCGCATGATGAGCAAAGAATGGGGGCCGATATCATAGGTCACATAGTCCCCCGCTTCGCGCACTTCTTCGACACGGCATGCCCATTGCCAGACGCGCGGCCATAATTTGCGCATCTCCAGTTCGAAAAATTCTCGCGAGGTGTAACGATCGAAGGCAATGTCCTCATCGCCCTGAAATTCGTAGGACTCGGTCAGCAGCGCAGGCGGCACATCGCACCCGTCGGCCAGGATCAGGTCGCGCGTGCTGGGGCCGGGGCAGCGATGCTCGCCGGGTTTCAAGTCGAGCGTTTCCATATAAGGCTCCTTGTCCCAAGTGGCGCCGACTGCCGCCGCGCTCACCTGTCAAATACAGGCCAGTCGGATTGTTTTATGCCCCTTGGCCCGGCCGGGGTCAAGTGAACAGCAGGCTGGCACTCGGATCCTGCTCTCTTCTACCGCCGCGCAGCGCCTCGGGCGTGCGGTCGAACCAAGCGTCCGAAGCCGCATCCGTTCGAGTCCAGTCGACAACCTCACGGCGCTGCGAGATGCGCCAGATGCCGTCGCGGCAGGTGTAGCGATCAAGATAGCGCCCGGCGATCAGCAGGTCGTCGCCGCCCGCCTCCGCAATACGCCGGTGCCAGGCCAGAAAGTAGATTTCGCCATGCCCCTCCGCCCCATCGACGACGATGTGCATCTGGCCGATCATATGGTGGGTCGCGGCATAGCGCTCCGCCAGAAGTTGTTGGGCGAAAGCCACGAAATCGGCGCCTGATCCTGTAAAAAAGCCATAATCGACGGTCGCGTCGTCATGGAAGGCGGAGCGTTGCAGCGCCGCGTTCAGCCTGTCTTGCCCGCGCATGTAGCGGAACAGGCAATCCTCGATCTGTTGGCGGGCCAGAAGTCCGGCGATCTTCTCCTCGTCCATCCTTCCTCCTTGCGAACCGCAATCTTTGGGTCTAGCTCTGACAAAAATGATAACGCGGGATAGTTTCAAGGAGAGCGGCTCGGTGTCAAGCGGGAAATCATCCACGGCCGGCCGCATCAAAGCGCCCAATTACGTGCTCGCGCTGCTGTTCGCTGCCTATGTGCTGAACTTCCTCGACCGCCAACTACTCACCTTGCTGCTGAACGACATCAAGCGGGACCTGGGCCTTTCCGACCAGCAGCTCGGGCTTGCCAGCGGGACTTCCTTCGCCCTTCTCTACGTTATCGCCAGCGTTCCGGTGGCGCATCTGGCGGACCGCTGGAACCGGCTGCGCCTGCTCGCCATCTGCATCGCGCTCTGGAGCGTGATGACGGCGGCCTGTGGCGCGGTCCGCACCTTTCCGCAACTGTTGCTGGCGCGCATGGGTGTCGCGATCGGCGAGTCGGGCGGAATGCCCGCGTCCCTCTCCCTGATCGCCGATCTTTTCCCCCGATCAGTGCGGGCGACCAAGCTCGGCATCTATTTCGCGGCGGCGGCGGTCGGCACGATGCTGTCCTATGTCGTGGGCGGCTATGCCAATGTCCTGCTGGGCTGGCGCATGACCTTCTTCCTCTTCGCCGCGCCGGGCATCATCCTGGCGCTGCTGATCCATTTCACGACGAGCGAGCCGCCGCGCGGCCTGTATGACGAGGTGGCGGACGCCCCGGCGGACACGTCCTTGTGGCGGGCGCTGGGACGGCTCTGGGCCATGCCTTTGTTTCGGTGGCTGTGTCTTGCCTATGCCGGGGCCAATTTCTCGATGTACAGCCTGATCAGCTGGGTGCCCGCGCTGGCGCTGCGCGTGTTCGAACTTGATACCGCGACAGTGGGACTCGTGCTGGGTGTGTTGACCGGCTTTGTGGTCGGCATGGCCCAGATCATGGCGGGGATGATCGCCGACCGGCTCGCCCGCCGCAGCGCCGCGGCCCCCCTCTACCTCGTCGCGTTGACGACTGCTGCGATCGCGGTCCTCATTCCCCTGTGCCTGTTCGCGCCAACCTTCGCAGGCCTCGCGATCGGGTTTACGGCCTGCTACGCGCTCGGCGGCATCTATTCGACCCCCAGCATCGCCGCGCTCCAGGCGCAATTGCCGCCTGACTTGCGCGCCAAGGCGGCGGCGATCCTGTTCATGCTCGGCACCTTGGCGGGCCTTGGCATCGGCCCCGCCGTGGTGGGTGCGCTCAGCGACCATTTCGCGCCGACGCATGGAGGCGGCAGCTTGCGCTATGCCCTTCTGATCCTCTCCCCGGTCGCGCTGCTCACCGCCCTGCTCTTTTTCATGGCGGGCCTGCGCCTGCGCAAGGAGGCCCTCGCTCATGACTGACGAACTGCTTCAGCGCCTCGCTGCGCATCAGGAAATCACGACCCTGCTCCACCGCTATGCGCGGGGCATCGACCGCTGCGATGAGGCAACCCTGCTTTCCGTCTGGGCGGAGAGTGCGGAGGCAAACTATGGATCGGGCTGGGAGGATGCGCGCGATTGGTGCCGGGGAGTGCTGGGGCGGCTGCGCTCCATGACCGCGACCATGCATGCGCTTTCCAACATCATCATCGATATAGAGGGCGATCGGGCGAGTGCCGAGACCTATTGCCAGGCCTATCATCTCTTGCCCGGCCCGCAGCGCATGATCGTGGGCGGCCGCTATCTCGACGCGCTGAAGCGCACTCCGCAAGGATGGAAAATCCATCGCCGCCGCTATGTCATGGATTGGAACGAGACCGAGCCCTCCAAGGCGATTTTCGGGCAGGGAGTGTTCGCCCGGTTCACCACGCTGGGCGGACGCCATCCCGATGACCCGCTCTACCAAACGGAATGAACAAAGAAACTGCTGGCCGCATCAGAAAATAAATCATATAACGCGTGTGATAATTTGACTTCGCCTCAGCGAAGCCTATCATGCGGAAGATCCGGCGCGCTCGCGCACCGGGAGCGAGGTGAGGATGAGAATGACGGAAGGCAGGCAGGCGCTCGAGGAGCATAGCTATCCGCCCCCCAGCACCAGCTGGCGCGCCGTCGCGGTCCTAACGACGCTCTACTGGTTCGGCACGCTCGACCGGCAGGTGGCTGCGCTGCTGCTGCCCTTGATCAAGGCAGACCTCAACCTCACCGATTCGCAGGTCAGCCTGATTCCCGGCCTCGCCTTTGGCCTTGCCTTCATGCTGATGAGCCTGCCGATCGGCTGGCTGGTCGATCGTATCAGCCGCCGAGCCATTCTATTCGTCGGCGTGATCATGTGGAGCCTCGCCGCGATGGGATCGGGGCTCAGCCGCACCTTCGGCCAGCTTTTCGGCGCGCGCGTCGTCGTCGGGGCCAGCGAAGCGACGATCAACCCCACGGCCTACAGCCTGCTCAGCGATTTCTTCCCGCCCGCAAAGCTCACCCTGCCCATGTCGATCTTTACCTTGGGCGGCAACCTTGGCAGCGGCACATCCTTCATGCTGGGCGGCATGGTCATCGCACTGGTCAGCAGCGCGGGTGGCGTCACACTCCCCGTCTTCGGCACGCTGGCGGGCTGGCAAGCGGCCTTCGTCGTCACCGGCCTTCCCGGCCTACTGCTCGCCTTCCTGGTGTGGACCTTCCCCGAAACGCGTCGGCGCAAAGCTCAGACGCCAGTCGCCGAGCCATCGACTTTCGGTGAGCTTGGCCGCCATTATCGCCGCTTTCCCGCATTCTATGTGCTGCACCATCTGGGGATCGCCATGATCATGGCCTTCGCCGTGGGTATCCAGTCCTGGAACTCCGCCTATCTGTCGCGCCACTTCGGCTGGCAGCTGGCCGACATCGGCTTCTGGCTGGGGCTGACGCAGGTGCTGTCATCCTTGCTGGGGCTGTGGTTTCACGGCTGGGCCGTTGACAAGATCTTCAGCCGGGGCCGGCAAGACGCGCACCTCATCTATTTCGGCGCCATGTGCGCGCTGGCATGCCCGTTCGGCGTCGCGGCCTATCTGATGCCAAGCGCAGTGGGCACGATCGCCTTCTACAATGTCGCCTATTTCCTGCTGATGGCCTTCGCCAGCATCGGTCCGGCCGCGCTCCAGATCGCGACGCCGCCCCGGCTGCGGGGCAAGGCAACGGCGGTTTACATGATCGTGCTCAGCATATTGGGCACGATCATGGGCCCGATCATCGTCGCCAGCTTTACCGACCTCCTTTTCCAGGATGAAGCGAAGCTCGGTTCTTCGATGGCGTTGTTCGCTGGCCTCACGACCGCCATCGGGGCGATATGCTGCTGGGCCGGACGAGCCGCGATGCGCCGCGCCGTCTCTGCGCAGACCGGGCAGGCACGCACCGCATAAAACAATCCATCTGGACTTTTTTATTCCAGAAGCCGATAACGGCATGATATAAGGGACATGGGAGAAAGCGATGTTTGCTGGGCCCGAACGGGACAGGCTGATGATCCGCGAACTCATCGACAATTATGGCGATGCGGTCGCCCGGCGCGATGCGCAGGCGTGGGGCGAATGCTGGGCGGAAGACGCCGTCTGGCGCTTCGGCGGCCGGGAAGTCAACGGGCGTGAGGCGATCGTTTCCACCTGGCACGGCGCGATGGCGCAATATAGCGCGCTCGCCTTCATGGCTTTCCCCGGTTCGATTTCCATCGAAGGCGACCGCGCCACCGTGCGCACCCATACTTTTGAGCATCTGGTCCCGGTGGACGGCCCCGTTCGCGTGCAGGCCGGCATCTATGAAGACCAGCTGGTGCAGCGCGACGGCCGATGGCTATTCGCGGAGCGCCGCTTCAACCCTCGGGAGATCCGATCATGACCATCCTTATCTGGGCGCAGATGGACCTGCCGCCCGAACATGCCCACCGTATCATCGACGAAGCCAGGCCGCTGATCGACGCGGCTCTCGAAGAGCCGGGCTGCGAAGCCTATACCTGGTCACACGACCCCTTCACCCCCGGCCGCGTCAATGTTTTCGAACGCTGGACGAGCGAAGAGGCGCTGGCGGCCCACTTCAAGAACCCGGCCTATACGGAAATGGGCAAGCAGATCCGCTCGGCGGGACCTATCGTGGCGCAAAGCCGCAAGTTCCGGGTCGATGCCGACGGGCCCATCTATGATGAAACCCGGACCCCGCGCGCCGATTTCTTCCATCTGTCAGCGGACGCACAATAATCAGGAGAAGGCCAATGGCCGACGACATCGCCACCGCGCCTTCATCCCCCGCTCCGGACGCCGCCGCCGCCGCCCGGCGCGCGGAATCCCATTACGGCCTGCGCCGCCGAACGCTTGACCGGATGCGCAGCAAGACGACGGACCTCGACCAGTCGCCGATGCGCATCGATCCGCGCATCTATACCGACCCTGCCTATTTCGAGCGGGAACGGCAGACGCTGTTCCGCGAAACGCCGATTTTGGCCGGGCTGTCGATGGACGTAGCCGAGCCGGGCGACATGATGCTGTTCGACGCGCTGGGACCGTCGATCCTCATCACCCGCGACAAGGAAGGGAAGGTCAACGCCTTCCTCAACATGTGCATGCACCGCGCGGCAAAGCTGGTCACGGAGTGCAACCGCCGCACGCGGATGACCTGCCGCTTTCATGGCTGGACCTACGACCTTCAGGGGAAGCTGATCGGCCAGCCAGGCAAGGAAGGGTTCGAAGGCATCGAGCGCGCCGAACTCGGCCTCATCCGCGTGCCCGTCGCGGAGTGGAAGGGCATGATCTTCGTGCGGGCCACGCCCGGTGGGGCGCCGATCGACGTCGCCGACCATCTGGGCGACTTCGGGGATGAGCTTGCGGCGCTGCAACTGGAAAAAGCCAAACCCGTGGCCGCCAGCCGCATCGAATGCGATGCGAACTGGAAATATGCCTATGACACTTATGGCGAAAGCTACCACTTCGCCTCGCTGCATCCCACGACGATCGGTGCGCTCGCCTTCAGCAACATCATGGTCTACGATCCGTTCGACAATGGCCATTGCCGCCTCGGCTTCCCGCGCGAGGAGTTTATGGATTATGCCGATCAGGATGAGGCTGACTGGCCGCATACCGACTATGGCGGCCTTTACATGCTGTTCCCCAACGTCTCCATCAATGTGAACAGCATGAAGGGCGGCGGGCAGTTCTACGGGATTTCCCGCGTCTTTCCGGGTGATCAGGTCAACCGCAGCTTCTCGCTGCTAAATACCTATCAGCCCGCGCATAGTTCTCACGCGGATGAGATCGATCGCTGGCGGGAAATGCACGACTTCATCCAACATGTTGTGTCGAGCGAGGACTATAGCGTCTCACGCGACGGGCAGGATAATTTGCAATGGGCGCCGGAAGGCTTCCGCACCACATTGGGCCGGAACGAGATCGCACTCCAGCATTTCCACCGCCGTATGGCGTCTATCATGGGTGCGTCCGCCTGACCCACCAGGCTGATCATCGACAGGCGGAGCGGACCCCGGTTCAACGCCTGTTGATGATGCCGGGGCCGATATCGGCGACCTTGGTACAGCCGGTCAGTGCCATGGCGATTCGCATTTCCGTTTCCAGTAGGGCGATCATGCGGCGCACGCCCACTTCTCCCGCCGCGGCCAGGGCATAAAGCCAGGGCCGGCCAGCCATCACCGCATCCGCGCCCAGCGCAATCATGCGCACGATGTCGAGGCCGGTGCGGACGCCTCCGTCCACCAGCAGCGGAACCTTGCCTTCGAGCGCCGCCGCGATCGACGGCAGCGCCTGCGCCGTGGACGCCACCCCATCCAGTTGCCGTCCGCCATGATTGGACACGACCAGCGCGTCCGCGCCATGTTCGACCGCGCGGCGGGCGTCGTCCGGTTCCAATATGCCTTTAACAATGAGCGGGCCGTCCCACAGCGACCGCACCCAGGACAATGCATCCCAGTCGACCGACGCATCCATATTGGCCTGCGTCCAAGCCATGCAACCAGTCATTCCCGTGCCGGGGCCCAGATAGCGCACGACATTGCCCAGCGAGTGCGGGCGTCCGAACAAGCCGACATTCACCGCCCAGCGTGGCCGCACCATGGCCTGCGTCAGCCGCCGAACCTGCCCCGTCAAACCGGGGTGGTACAGCCCCGAATGCGCGTCGCGCCATCGCGGGCCAAGGATCGGCACATCGACGGTCAGCACCAGCGCCGGGCTGCCGATTGCGCGCGCCCGGCTCACCATATCCTCCACGAACCGGCGGTCGCGCACCATGTAAAGCTGGAACCAGCATGCGCCTCCAACGCTGACCTCGTCCAAGGGGCAGATGGATGTCGATGACAGGGTGAACCCCACTTTCGCCGCGCGTGCGGCCCGCGCGGCCATCACCTCTCCCCGCCGCGCCGCCATCCCGGCCAAGCCAACGGGGCTTAGCGCGAGGGGAATGGACCAGTCCTGGCCCAGAAAGCGCGTCGCGGTGTCGATCGCGCTCACATCCCGCAGCGCCCATTGCCGAAGCTCCACGGCTCCCAAATCCTCGATATTCCGTCGCGCTGTCCGCCCATCGAAGGCGGCGCCATCGAAATATTCGAACAGGAAATGGGGCAGGCGGCTGCGGGCGATGGCGCGAAAATCGGCAGCAGTCGCTATGCTCATTTGCTGGCTTTCAGAGAGGAAGCGCGGCCGCGATCAGCCAAAGTAGCGCACCGGGTCGCTGCCATCCCAGCCTACCGACTCCGCCTTGATCCGCGCGAAGCGGCTAAGCATGCCCTCGTTGGGCTGGATTATCTCCAGCAGCGTCCCCGGCCCTCCGCCGGTATCCACATAAAGCACGCCCCAACCCTCGCCCGGAATTTCCTGGACGATCGTCATGCCGGCCTCTTCGGAAATGCGGCGCGCTTCCTGTATGTCCTCGACCAGGATGCAGCTGTGATTGACGCCTTCGCGGCCCGCGTCGCGCCATTCCTTATAGACGGATGGCGCATCATTATGCTGCTCGATCAGTTCGATCTGGATATCGCCCCAATAGGCGATCGCCACCGTGAAGACAGCGGTCGTCGGCTCGCCCCGATATCGCATGGTCGGCACCGACAGGCGCGGCTGCAAGTAGAAGGGGCCGACCCCCATCACCTGCGTCCAGTATCGCAGCGCCCTTTCGAAATCCTCGGGGACAAAGGCGATCTGCATGACTTGCCCCAGCTTCGTCAAATGCGTCATTGCGCCAACTCCTTATCCTGCGGTTCGATGAATTCGCCGAGCAGCTGCGCGACGCGAAATTGGGGCGGGATGCGCTCCACGCCGATGCGGCGGTCGATTTCTTCATGCATCCAGTAGATCCGGCGCTCCTGGTAGCTGAGCAGCATCCCCGTGCACGCGCCGGAATTAAGCGACTCCTGAATCGAGCCAAGATTTTCCATGTCCTCTTCCAGCACCTTGCGGAACGCCGGCGCGGCCTTGTCCCAATAAGCGGGCGGCGGCCCTTCGCCCCAGTCAGGGCCGAGCCCCACTACCTCCAGCTCGCACTGGTGCGGACCACGCGGCCAGACGCGCAGTTGCTGCACGAAGATGGAGCGGAACGGCATGATGAGATTAGGAAACTGGAGATAGGCGGTGCTCGACCGCCGGTGCAGCGCGGTCGCGCCCGCTATGTCCGGTTGCCCGTCGACATCCATCCCCAAAGTTTCAAGCGCCCAGGGATTATAGGCCGTCACCATGCGCGAATGGCCGTGTGGGAATAGCCCTAGCGCGGTCGAACGCGAATCGAGCGCCTTGCCCAGGCTGTCGCGATGGATCGTGTTGATGTGATAGACTTCCAAGAAAGCATCGACCGCCGCCTTCCAGTTGCAGTCGATCACGGCGATGTGACGCATCACGATGCGCAGCTCCTCCATACCGATGCATGCCCATTCGTCCAGCATCGGCGCGAGCATGTCGGACAGCGGCGGCGCGGCATCGTCGAAATTCACGAAAACGGTGCCGCCATGGCTTTCGCAGCGGACCGGGATGAGACCGCGCTGGCTCTTGTCCAGCCCGCAAAAGTCGCGTTCGTCCGGCACCGCGACCAAGCGGCCGGTCAGGTCGTAGGACCAGCTATGATATTGACAGCGCAACAAGGAAGCATGCCCCTTGTCCACTGGAGTCACCGCCGCACCGCGATGGCGGCAGCTATTGTAGAATGCGCGCACGACATCATCCTTGCCGCGCACGATCAGTATCGGGCGGCCAAGCTTGCGCCAAACGATGAAGCTGCCGCGCCGGTCCAATTCTTCCACCCGCACCGTCGGCAGCCAGGTTTTCAGGAACAGATGCTCCATCTCCAGATCGTGGAATGCGGCGCTCGTATAGCGCCCGCCGGGTATTTCCGGCAGAGCGGGAAAACCGGGCGGAGGAGAATCGCGGCTCGCTTCATAGGCGATCTGGTCATGGATGCGTTGTTGCAGGGCTTCGTCCATGACTCACCTCCTATTGTATGGCGCGTGGTATTATGAGCGACCGAGCGGGCCGCCACTGGCCCAGGCAAGCCCGCGCCGAAGCAGTTCGTAGAAGATCGGCAGTTCCCAGGAACAGCGTTCCACAGTGGGCCAATGCTCCATCAGGGGCCGCATGTCGTGGTGGCCGCGGCAGTGACCGAGCGTCAGGTACAGCACCGCTCCTTGTCCCCGGTGGCGGATGTAAAGAATAGGATGACGCCCCGGCTCCTGCGGCGTCTGGCGGAAGCTGCCCAGCGGCCTGCCGTCATAATGGCAATCGAGCAGCGTTTCGACAGGCGCGCAGAGGCGGCTGAGGTAAAGTTCATCCACCGTCTCGAAGGGTTCGATGCCCTCAACCAGCGGGTGCGCGGGGTCGACGACCTCCACGCGATAGGCCTCAATCGGGGGATGTCCGACAAACTGCGTGCCGAGCAAAGCCATGAACTCTGGCTGTTCGTCCGGCGTCGTCACCGTGCCGCCTTCTATGAAGCGCAGCACGCTATTGGTCCCGTGCAAGGCGAACCAGCGCCCGCCCCGCTCCACAAACTGGACCAGCGCGGCCAGCTGTTCCGCCGTCTGCGGCATTCGGTCGCAGGTATAGGTCAGTAGGAAATCGGCCTGGGCGATCACGTCGGGCGCGGGATAGTGCTCATGAACATGCGTCCGGATGTCCGGATTCTCCGCCAGCAGCTTCAATAGCTCCAGCCGCGCAAAGTCCATGTCGTGGTAAGAACCGCCCACCACGAACAGGCAAGTGATCGCCGCCGCGCTCACCAGCCTGCTTCCCAACCTGCGTTGCACAATTGCATGCGACTCTCCTGTTCACCCTTGCTTGACACCATTGTTATTACGCGTTGCGCTTTTTGAAAAGGGCGTCTACGGTTGATGTGATGAAAATGGGGTTATGGCGGTGATCAATCAGGACGCCCAGAACGATTTGGAACAGTTTCGTGCAGAGGTTCGGACCTTTCTGGACGAATCGCTGACGCCCGAACTGCGGCGGGCCGCAGCGGCCCAGCCTGGCGTCTTTTCGGAAGGCGATGTCGTCAGAAACTGGCACGAAATTCTTTACAGGAAGGGCTGGATCGCACCCGCCTGGCCAAAGGAATATGGCGGAACCGGCTGGTCGCCGGTCAAGCGCATGATCTTCGAACATGAATGCGCCAACGCTGGTGCGCCCACCCTGCCGGCCATGGGCATCCAGATGTGCGGCCCGGTTCTGATCGGGCACGGCACGCAGGACCAGCAAGATTATTTCCTGCCCCGTATCCTGTCGGGCGAACATTTCTGGTGCCAGGGCTATTCCGAACCGCAGGCCGGGTCGGACCTCAGCGCACTGCGATGCGCCGCGGTGCGCGATGGCGACGACTATGTCATCAACGGCACCAAGATTTGGACGACCCATGCCCAATATGCGAACTGGATCTTCCTGCTAGTGCGGACCGACCCCCAATCGCGGCGCGGCGCGGGGATCAGCTTCCTGCTCGCGCCGATGGACAGCCCCGGCATCACGGTCACCCCCATCCTCAGCATGTCGGGCGAGCATGAGGTCAACCAGCTCTTCTTCGACGATGTGCGCGTGCCCGTCGCCAACCGCGTTGGGCCGGAAAATGAAGGCTGGACCATCGCCAAATATCTGCTGGAGTTCGAGCGCGGCGGCGGCGCGGCCGGCGGGCGCGTCGCCCGCGTCATGCGCCGCCTGTATGAAGCCGAGGCCGAAGCGACCGGTGCCCACGCGGCTCTTTTCCGCGATCCAGAATTCATTAAGCGTCGCGCCGAAGTCGAAATCGAACTGATGGCGCTTGAAATGACGCAATATCGCATCATCGCCGCAAGTGAGGCGGGCCAACCTGTGGGCGACGCAGCCGCATCGACGTTCAAGTTGGTAGCGGCAACCTTGTTCCAGAAGGCGACTGAACTGGCCATGGACGCGCTCGGCCCGGCGGCCGCGATAGACCAGCGATCGGCGCTGGAAGGTCGTGGTCCCATCATCGGCCCGGATTTCACGGTGTCCCCGACCGCCCGCTATCTCAACAGCCGGGCCATGACGATCTTCGGCGGAACCAGCGAAATTCAACGAGGCATCCTCGCAAAAGCGGCGCTTGGCATCTGAGGGCGGGGGACCGGACATGAGCATATTGTGTGAATCGCAGGAGATGCTGGGCGACCTCGTCGGCCGCTACCTGATCGACAATTTTGATTTCGAGGCGCGGCAGGCGACCATGAGGCTGGATGGCTGGCCATCTGACCTGTGGCGCGCCTTTGCCGACGAACTGGGCATATTGGGCCTACCCTTCGCCGAAGCGAAGGGGGGCTTAGGCCTTGGGCCGCTCGACACGATGGTCGTCATGGAGCAGCTTGGCCGCGCGCTCGCCGCCGAGCCTTTCCTGTCCTCGGTCGTCGGTTTCGGCGCCCTCGTCAACAATCTCGAAGCGGCGGAAGCCGGTGCGCTCGCCTCCTTGATTGGCCGGGTGATCGGCGGCGAAGCGCGCATCGCCCTCGCCGTTGCGGATGATGGCGGGCAGCGGACGCTGACGCGCGGCGCGGATGGCTGGAGGCTGAAAGGCAGCGCCCCAATCATTCCGTCCGCAAGTGACTCCACGCATGTCGCGATCAGCGCCGAAACCACCGAAGGCGGCACGGCGCTCATCGTCACCGAACGAAACGCTGACGGCCTCATCTGGTCCGCCATTCCCTTGATCGACGGCACGAGTGCGGGCGGGCTTGAACTGGATGCCCTTATCGACGACGCGGCGGTGATAACGCTGCGCGGCAAGGCCGCGATCGCGGTCTGCCGGGAAGCGCAACTCGCGGCGCTGAGCGCGGAAATCACCGGGATCATTACTGCTCTCATCGAAATGACGGTCGATTTCGCGAAGCAGCGCACTCAATTCGGCAAGACCCTCTCGTCCTTTCAAGTGCTTCAGCATCGCATGGCCGACATGTATGTCGAAGGCGAATTGACCCGCTCCATGGGGTTCCTTGCGGCGCTCAAGCTGGATGCTCCGGCGGCCGAGCGTAGTGCTGCCGTCGCCGCAGCGAAGGCGCGGGCGGGCAAAGCCGGCCGCATGGTGGCCCAGAACGCCATTCAGATCCACGGCGGCATCGGCACGACTGATGAACTGATCGTCGGCCATTACTTCAAGCGGCTGCTGGCGATCGAGGCGCTCTATGGAAGCGCCGACAGCCATATCAAGCGCTATGCCGACCACCGCGCGGACCTGGGACAGCCCATACCGGTGGTCTGAAAAGGTCGCACAAAAGGAAACGCCATCCTCCCGAACCGGAAGGATGGCGTTCGCCTTTCGACAGCGCCGGTCAGAACAAGGGCGTGTAAAGCGGCTCCCCACGCAGAAATGCCTCTACATTGAGAGCACACATGCGCTTCGCCTCGGCTATGCCCCGTTCCGCCCAAGCGCCGATATGCGGGGTCATGGCGACATTTTCCATGTCCTTCCAGCGGCTGCCGTCATGGGGCTCGTCCACGAAGACGTCCAGCCCCGCACCGGCGATGCCACCCGTCTGGAGCGCGGCGATCAGCGCCTCCTCCTCGATCAGCGACCCGCGGGAGATATTCACCAGATAGCCGTCTGACCCCAGCGCTTCCAACACGTCGGCGCTGATAAGGCCGTTGGTCTGGTCCGAAGCGGGCGCGGCCACGATCAATATGTCGCTGTCCCGCGCCAGCGCCAGCAGCGAATCCGCTTTGGGCCAGGGCGCGCCGGGCTTGGAACGCGGTCCCCACCAGGCGATGGGAGAACCAAAGCCGGTCAGCCGCCGCCCGATGGCGCTACCGATCGCGCCCAGCCCGACGATGCCGCAGCGCATCAGCGAAACAGACCGCGACATGGCCAGTTCAGGCTGCTTCTTCCACGCGCCCACACGGATCAGCCGGTCACCGCGCGGGATTTGACGGACAGCGGCGAGCAGCAGGCCGATCGCCATGTCCGCGACATCCTCGTCATTGACGCCGCGCCCGGTCGTCACCTGGATGCCGCGCTTGCGCGCGCGCTCCACGTCGATACCGTCATAGCCGGCGCCGAGGCAAGCAATGAGGCCCAGATTGGGCAAGTCCCACACGGCTTCCTCCATCGGCGCGCCGCCCGCGGTGATGACGGCGCGGATGTCCTTCCCCTCTCCCTTCGCGTAATGGGACAGATCACCAATACTGCTGCGCATGATGGGTGTCGAAAATTCCGCGAAGGCGTTCTCGACCTTCAGATGCTCAAGATAGAGCAGG
The DNA here is from genome assembly GCF_013393185.1 of Sphingobium lactosutens. GTDB lineage: Bacteria > Pseudomonadota > Alphaproteobacteria > Sphingomonadales > Sphingomonadaceae > Sphingobium > Sphingobium lactosutens_A. The sequence continues at coordinate 108,767 of NZ_QJQX01000085.1, forward strand.
ACCGGCTCGGCAAGACTTGCGACAGTCATGGGCGATCAGTCCCGATAGTCCGGAGCGGTCCGGTCAAGGTCCCGCCGGAGCGCGATCCAGTCAAGCGCGCCATTGGGCTGTCCGCCATAATTATAGGTCTGTTCGTGAACCAGTTGCTGAAGCCGCTCGTCCAGCAGGCGAACCGGCGCGCCGCCGCTCAGCGCCGCGATCTGGATCTCGCACGCCCGCTGCGTCTGCATCATCAACCAGAAGGCTTCGCCGACGGTTCGTCCGACAGTCAGCAGGCCGTGGTTGCGCAGGATCAACACATCCTTGTCCGCTAGGTCACGCTTCAGCGTGGCGCGCTCTGCTTCGATCAGCGCCACCCCTTCATAGTCGTGATAAGCAAGCCGGCGGCCGACCACCAGCGCCTGCTGGCTGATCGGCAACAGCCCATGTTCCTGCGCAGACACCGCCACGCCTGCGGCGGTATGGGTGTGCATCACGCACTGGACATCGGGCCGCGCGGCGTGGATCGCGCTGTGGATCAGATAACCGGCCGGATTGATGACGCCGCCGGATGTACGGACGTCCCCGTCCACCGTAACTTCAACCAGATTGCTCGCCGTCACCTCATGGAACAGGGAGCCAAAGGGATTGATGAGGATACGTTCCTCCTCTCCCGGCAACCGCGCGGAAATATGCGTCGCGATCAGGTCGGTCATCCGATAATGATGGGCCAAACGGTAGCAGGCCGCCAGGTCTTCGCGCACCGCGCGTTCGGCCGCCGCCTGCGCATCGTCCGCCTTCGTTTCAAACGCCGTGGCCATATCTCGCCTCCTCTCGATCATGGGCGGATCGGGCCGCCTTAAATAAAGTCCACCTGTCCTGTTATTACGCTGTTCGCGCAGCTACGTCCACCGCGGGAGGCACGATTTCTCTCGCTCATCGAAAAAAATAGCACGTGTGCTTTTTTGCTTGCACATGACCCCCTTCTCTTGCAATCACAAAAGAGAGAAAGCGGCCCGGCAGCATGACTGTTGCGCCATGCCCGTCCGACGAACAGGAGAGCGAAGATGCAACTCAGCCGCGAGCTTATGTTGCGAGCCTATCGGCAGATGAAGGTGATCCGGGAATTTGAGGAGCGCCTGCACGCGGAAATCCAGACCGGGGAGATTGCCGGCTTCACTCATCTCTACAGCGGCCAGGAAGCGGTCGCCGTCGGCGTGTGCGAGCATCTGACCCATGATGACTACATCATCTCAACCCATCGCGGCCATGGCCACTGCATCGCCAAGGGCTGCGACGTGAAGGGCATGATGCAGGAAATTTACGGACGCGCCGGGGGCCTGTGCAAAGGCAAGGGCGGGTCGATGCACATCGCCGACGTGGACAAGGGCATGCTGGGCGCCAACGGCATCGTCGGCGCTGGTGCGCCCATCGCGGTCGGCGCGGGCATATCGGCCAAGCTGGACGGCAAGGGCGGCGTCTCCATCGCCTTTTCCGGTGACGGCGCGTGCAACCAGGGCACAACGTTCGAGGCGATGAACATGGCGGTGGTGCTGAAGGCTCCCGTCATCTTCCTGTTCGAAAACAACCATTATTCGGAACATACTGGCGTCGACTATGCCGTCGGCACGGCAGGCGACATCGCCAGCCGGGCCGAAGCGTTCGGGATGAAGGTGTGGCGCGGCAATGGCTGCGATTTCTTCGAAACGTTCGAACTGATGCGTGAAGTCATCGAATATTGCCGCGCGGGCAATGGTCCGGCGGCGGTCGAGCTGGATACCGAACGTTTCTTCGGCCATTTCGAGGGCGATCCCCAGCGTTATCGCGGCAAGGGCGAACTGGACCGCATCCGCGAGGAGCGGGATTGCCTGACCAACTTCCGCGCCAAGGTAACAGGGGCCAAGCTGCTAGAGGCAGCCGATCTCGACGCGCTGGACGCCGAAGTGCTGACGCTGATCGATGAAGCCGTCGCGGAAGCGCGCGCCGCGCCCCGTCCTTCGGCGGACAACGTCCTGACCGACGTTTATGTGAATTATTGAAGGGGGTCAGCAATATGGCGACGATGCAGCTGCGGGAGGCGATCAACCTCACCCTTCATCAGGAAATGGAACGCGATCCCAATGTGATCTGCCTAGGCGAGGACCTCGTCGGCGGCATGGGCACGGCTGGCGGTCCTGAAGCGATCGGCGGCATTTGGAAGACCACCGCCGGGCTCTATGCGAAATTCGGCGCAGACCGGGTAATCGACACGCCCATTTCGGAAAGCGCCATCATCGGCGCGGCCGCGGGTGCCGCGCTGGCGGGGAAGCGCCCGGTCGCAGAACTCATGTTCGCCGACTTCATCGGCGTCTGCCTCGACCAGATATGGAACCAGATGGCGAAGTTCCGTTACATGTTCGGTGGCAAGACCACATGTCCCGCCGTCATTCGCGTCGCCTATGGCGCGGGTCGCAATGCCGGGCCGCAGCATAGCCAAGCGGCCTATGCGATGATGACGGCCATTCCGGGCCTGAAAGTCGTCATCCCGTCCACGCCTGCGGAGGCGAAGGGCCTGCTGGCGAGCGCGATCCGCGACGATGATCCCGTGCTTTTCTTCGAACCCAAGGCGCTTTACGCGACGCGCGGCGAAGTGCCGGAAGAGGAATATCTGATCCCCTTCGGCCATGCTCGGTCGGTGCGGGAGGGCGAGCACGCCACGATCGTCACGTGCGGCCAGTTGGTTGGCACGGCGGAAAAGGCCGCCGACACGCTGGCGAAGGAGGGCATCGGCTGCGACCTGCTGGACCTGCGCACCACCAGCCCGCTGGATGAAGAGGCGATACTGGATTCGGTCGAAACGACGGGCCGCCTCATCGTGGTGGATGAAAATCCGCCACGCTGCGGCCTTGCCGCCGACATCGCCGGGCTCGTCGCAAACAAGGCCTTCGCCGCCCTGCGCGCGCCGATCCAGCTGGTAACGCCCCCGCACACCCCCGTCCCGTTCGCGCCGGAGCTGGAGCAGGCCTACATGCCCTCCACCGCGAAGATCGAAGCGGCCGTCCGCGCCGCCCTCAACTACCGATGAAGGACGCGCCCATGAGCAAGCTGCGCGCATTTACCATGCCCAAATGGGGCATCGAGATGACCGAAGGCGTGGTCGCCGGTTGGGAAATTCAAGAAGGAGCCGCCTTTACCAAGGGTGACCTCCTGACCCTCATCGAAACCGACAAGATCACCAATGAAGTTGAGGCCGAATATGACGCGGTCGTCTGCCGCCTGATCGCCACGCCGGGCGAAACCTACCCGGTCGGCGCGCTGCTCGCCGTGTTCGGGGACAGCGAGGTGGACGCGGGGACGGTCGACAGCTTCGTTGCCAGCTTCGGCGGCCCGGGCGCGCCCGGTCCTGCGCCATCTGTCAGCGAAACGCTAGCCGCTCCCGCCTCGGCTACAGCCATCGAAGTGCCGAGCGACCCCAGCGTCATCAGCCCCAGCGCCGCCGAAAAAGCGCGGCGCGAGAGCATCGACATCTCCGCCATCGCCGGGTCGGGCCGCAATGGGCGCATCACCCTTCAGGACGTCGACCAAGCCAGCAAATCGCCCGTGGCGATGCCGTCGGGCAGCCCGGTTTCGATCGCGCCCACCACCGGCCTCGACCAGCATTTCGCCTCTCCCCTCGCCAAGCGGCTGGCGGCCAATCACGGCGTCGATCTGGGCACCATATCAGGCACTGGTCCACGCGGCCGCATCAGCAAGGCGGACGTGCTCCAGCACGTCGCGCCGTCCCCCGCGCCGCAACTCATCGAGCCGCCGCAGCCCGTCGCTCCCCCTCCCCCGCTCCCCTCGGCGGATGTGCGCGTCGTCAAGATGTCGCCCATGCGCAAGGCGATTGCGAAGCAGCTCAGCTTCTCCAAATCGACCATTCCGCATTTCTACCTGCGCAATTCGGCTTCCATCGACGCGCTGATGGCGATGCGTGAACAGGCCAAGCGCGCGACCGGCGCGGCTCCGTCGATCAACGATTATCTGGTGCGCGCCTGCGCGCTGGCCTTGAGCCGCCATCCCGACATCAACGTGCAGGTGCACGGCGATGAAATCCACCACTTCCCCCACGCCGACATCGCCGTGGCCGTTGCGACCGACAAGGGCCTGTTGACGCCGATCGTGCAGGCGGCGGAAGCGAAGAGCGTGGCAGCCATCTCCGCCGAGGTGAAGGCGCTGGCCGAACGCGCCCGCGCAGGCAAGCTCGCCCCGCATGAATTTCAGGGCGGCAGCTTCTCCATCTCCAACCTCGGCATGTTCGGGATCGACACGTTCGACGCCATCATCAACCCGCCGCAGGGTGCAATCCTGGCGGTCGGCGCAGCCCGCCAGGCGACCGGCGCGGCGAACCATGCGCTTCAGTTCAGCACCCGCATTCAGCTGTCCCTGTCCTGCGATCACCGCGCCATCGACGGGGCGGTGGGAGCCAGATTCCTGGCCGATCTGACTGCGCTGATCGAAGCACCCGAAGAGTTGACGCGATAGGTCGGAATATCGCGTCGGCGACTGCATTGCGCTTGTGGAATCCGCGGCGACATAGAATATTGCTGGTGAAGATGGCGCTCCCGCCCGGACGTCAGGGAAGGCGATATTTGATGCATGAAGTGAAGCTGCTCGATCTGTCTGAACTGGAACCGGCAGGCATGGCGCCGGCCGACGCCGGCCTGCAACAGCGCAAGAGTTCGGAAACCCGCGTCGCCATTTTGGACGCGGCGATCGACTGCCTCGCGGAGCTGGGTTACTCACGCACTACCAACCGCCTGATCGCGAAGCGATCCAAGGTCTCCCGCGGGGCGATGCTGCACCATTATGCGACGCGGCAGGACCTGATCGAATCTGTAATCGACTATGCTTTCTACTGCCATATGGAGGAGTTCGGCCGCGCTATCCGTGGGCTGTCCGATCAGGAGCGCACCAGCGACAATAGCGGAATCGCGCTCGACTGGGAGCTGTTCCTGTCCCGCCCGCACAAAGCCTATATGGAACTGACGATGGCGGCCCGCACAGACGAGGAGCTGCGCACGATCTTCGTGCCGAAGGCGCAACGGCATGATCGCATCTGGTGCGACCAGCTGCTGGCGGTCTTTCCCGAATGGAGCGACGATCAGGAACTGCTCAACCGATCCCGCCGCGTGGTCACGGCGATGATGAGCGGCATGATTCTCAATCGCGACATCTGGAACGACCAGATGATGGAGCAGACATTGCTCCAGTTCCTGGCCGATATCCTCATCAAGCTGCGCGAAGGTGAGTTGCAGTTCCGGTCCGCCCCGCCGCCGAAGAAGGGCGGCGCGAAGGCCAAGCGCGCCGCCTGACGCGGAATGTCCCCCCTCCCGCATGTGGGAGGGGAGGTCGCTTGCAGCTATTTCACCGGCGCGTAGCGATCCAGCCAGCGATCGAGATTTTCGTGGAAGAAACGGACGCGCCGCTCCTGCCCCGCCAGGCATTCCCGCTGGAAGCCACGCGAATGCAGCGCCTTCTGCTGGTTCGACCAGATCGCCACATCCTGGTCGATTGTCGGCCCCATCGTATGGTCGCCGGCCTTCCCCACCTGATGCGGGGCGGGCACGTCCATGCTGACCCAGTCGCGCATCGTCGGTGAATAGTAGCTGGTCTGCCCCTCCGGGAAGAGGTTCATGTACCACATATCGAAATAACATTTTTCCGGATCGGTCGGATGCGGACGCGCGCGCAGCCAAATGTTGCCATCGGGCTTCAGGCTGAACGACAGGTTTGGGAAAAGTGTGTAATGCCAATTATCGGTCAGCATATTGTCGTCATAGCGGGAGAAATCGTATCCCTTCTCCTTACCTAGCAGCCGCTTCTGCTTCTGCAAGGCTAGGCGCAGATCATGCATCCGGCCACGGAAATCTTCCGGGTCGAGGCCCCAGAAGCGGATATGCTCACCCAGTTGCCGGATGATCTCCGGCTCCCCGCCGCGCACCGTCTGGCTGGGCGCGCCGCCCGGCATCAGCATGCGGCAATGACCGCTCTCATACAGATCGAACTGGGAATGGAGGTAGGAAAATTCCGCGACGAACTTCAGCTGCGGATGCGCGTGGAAGACGTGGTAGGATTCATTGAAATTGTCCTGAACCAGCTTCCAGTTGAAGTCGCCCTCCACCGTCACCCAGTGGGTGCGGACCATCTGGTCCATCGGATAGGCTTCGATCTGGTCCGCGATAGGGCTCAGGAACTCGCGCAGCGGCATGCAGGCATCGTCCATGTTGAACCAGACCATGCCGCCCCAGACATCGGACTTTATCTCGACAAGATTCTTTTCCATGCACTTCAGGTCAGGACTGAAGTCGGCAAGGTCCGGAACAGTCTTGATCTTTCCCTGAAGGTCGAAGGACCAGGCATGATAGGGGCAGGTCAGCCGGCGGGCATTGCCCGTCTCCTCCGTCACCAGCATCATGCCGCGATGCTGGCAGACGTTGTAGAAGCAGCGGATCTTCTCATCCTGCCCGCGCACCGCCAGTATGACTTCGGGGCCGAACTCCATGGTGACATAGTCGCCGACCTTCTGGAGCTGGCGTTCCAGCGCCACCACCTGCCAGGTGTGGGTCCACATGCCCTCCCATTCCCGTTTCCAGAATTCCCGGTCGAAATAGCGGGACGGGCTGATCGGCGCGTCACCGAGCGCGGGTTCGAGCGCCTTGGTTGCATCGATACCGATGCGGCGGGCGGGCGCTTCCTGTGTTTCGATATCACTCATGGCCATCATAGCCCCATCAAACAAAATCGCGGGCGATTGGCAGGCGGCGCAGATGCGCCCCGCCGCTGACGCGAATGGTGTCACCGGTCGCAATGCACTCATCGCTCGCCAGCCAAAGGGCCGCGGCGGCGACGTCGTCGGCCGTCGTCATCCTGCCGATCGGGATTTCACGCCGGAAAGCGTTCACGACCTTCTCGTCCGCGAAATAGCTCGCGGTCATCGGCGTGCTGGTCAGGCCCGGCGCGAGCGAATTAACCCGGATGCCGCGATCGCCATATTCGACCGCGGCGACCTTCACCACCTTGTCGGCGGCCGCCTTACTGCCCGCATACGCAGCAAGGCGCGGCGTGGTCAGTTCGGCAGTCACACTGGACATGGTGATGATCGATCCACCCTGCCCCATATGTTCCGCCACTTCCTTGATGAACAAGGCCGTGCCGATGAAATGGATGCGCGCTTGGAACAGCAGCGCTTCGGCGGTCTCGTCCGCGATGGGGGCATTGCGGTTAACCCCGGCCGTGTTGATCGCGACATCGATCCCGCCCAATATTTCAGCAGCGGCGCGCGCGCCGTCGCGGATCGATACCTCATCCAGTATGTCGGTCTTCACGATGCCGGCCGCGCCGCACATGTCGGCCACTTCACGCGCACTGTCTTCCTGCGGCGATCCCAGCACGATGGTCGCGCCTTGCGACTTGAACAGCATGGCGATGGCGGACGCGATCCCACCCGGCGCACCGGCTCCCAGGATATAAACGCGCTTGCCGTCTAGACGCTTCGATTGATCAACACTCATGCCATTACCCCAATCTTACTGTTAGCTTTGTTGCCGTTGTCGAGAGACGCCACGTGGGCGTAGATCGGATCACCTTGGCCTCGCTCGCCGAACACGCGCGGGCTGCTGGGCGACCGGTCCCATGTGTCGGTCCGGTCGAAATTGGCGTTCCAGTCGTAAACGGCGTGGCGGTGGGCGATCTTCCACACCCCGTCGCGCCGTTCGAACCGGTCTAGATAGCGGCCGGCCGCGATCATCCGCACCGGCTTGCCATCCGCATCGGCCATATCGTGATTGGCCATGAAATAGGCTTCGCTGACGGCATGGTCGCCCTGCACATCGACCAGCACATTGCCGATCAGATGCTGGGTCCGCTCCATCGTGACGAGCACGCCGAGCGCCCAGTCCACGAACTCCGCCGCGCTGCCCTTGAAGCCGCCATGGTCGTCGGTCGCATCGGCATGGAACAGCGACAACAGCAGCGGCTTGTCGCAACGGTCGAGTCCGCGCGCCAGTTTGTGAACCAGTTCCGTGCAGGCCTGCTTGGACAGTAGTGTATCGATGTCATTCCCGCTCATGCGCCTTCGGCTCCTTCATCTCCGCCGCGCGCGAGATATTTGTCGAGCGTATGCTGAAAATGTCGGACCCGGCTTTCCTGATAATGGGCCAGCCGGACCTTCCGCGTCTTCGACGCCTTCATGCCGGTCTGGACATGGGGCAGGTTGGCCATGTCCTGCTCCAGCACCGCGCCCAGTTGGCCCAGCTCATCGGCGAAACTGCCGCCGGGTGGGATCAGCGTCATTTCCGGCTGCGGCGCGGCTTCGCCCGGCTTCAACCGGCTCAGCAGGCGAACCTCCATCAGCGTGTGATCCTGATCGGGCCAAGGCCGCCAGCGATAGACGACCGTGGGCTGGAAACCGCCCCAGGGGGAGAAATTGGGAAAGATGTTGTAGGTCAGGGCGTCCTGCACTTCCGCATCGCTGGCCAAGTCGAGATCGCGGCCAAAGGCTTGCGCAAACCGCTTGCGGTTATGGTCGCCCATGGATGCGCGGGCGGTCCGCCCCTCCTCCACCGTCAGCGTCATGCCCGGCTCAACCACGCGTCCATTATATTTCAGAAAATTGTCGATGATGTCCTGTTCGGTCGCCTCGCCTTCGATCTGCGGAGACAGAACGCCGAAGGGGGTGATCGCCAAATTCACATGGTCGCCCCACATCATATATTTGCTGTTGGCGTCGCCCGTGAACGGCATGATCTGCGGGTGGGTGGCCGAAACATGATAGGCCTCCATGAACGCTTCGGCGCAGGCTTTCCAGTTAGCCGGGACGACCTTTCCGACCCAGGCGGTGGTATAAGCATCCTCATGCCGCCAGCGCGCAAAATGTTCGGGCAAGGGCGCCAGATATTCTTCAAGGCTGGGGCCGCCCGGATTTTCCTTCAGGAAGATGTAGCCGCCCCACGACCCGACCTGTGCCTCGGGCAGTTGCATGTCGGCGTCCTTCATGCCGGGGAAGTCCCAGCGGCAGGGCACATTCTTCAGGCTACCGTTCGTGTTCCAGCTGAACCCGTGATAGGGGCAGCGGAAATCCGACGCCCAGCCGCTTTCGGTGCGCAGCTTGCGGCCACGATGCAGGCAGACATTGTGGAAGGCGCGGACCGATCCGTCCTCCTGCCGCACCACCAGAAAGGACCGCCCGACATTCTCGTAAAGCAGGTAGTCGCCCGGCTGCGGAATTTCCTCGTCGCGGGCGACGAACTGCCAAACTTCCGGCCACATTTTCTCGCATTCGCGCGCAAAGAATTCCGGGCTCACATAGCGGTCCACCGACAGCGGCGCATCGCCCAGATCCTGCCAGGATTCACCCTTCAGAAAGGCCGGCACCTCGCGGCTGTCCCGCTCGGCCAGCTCGTCCCAAGACGGACCTGGCGGCGGCGAGGGGATATTCGTGCCTAGATCGGCCACGCTCACTCTCCTGATATTTTTTCGACCCAATGATGATGCCATGGGTCGGGGAAAATTACAAGCCACGTGGACTTTTTTATTCCGTCTGCCCAGGTGAAGGGCGAGGGCGGTTCTCCGCCAGAACCGTCCAGTCCGCTTCGGGAATAATGGTCGCCAGGCCAGAAGACTGGCCGCTCCTCGACCAACATGCCATCCAGCGGTTCCCGCATCGCCCTGCGTTCCTACGCGGCGGCGAAATCGTCGAGTGAACGCCACCAACTCGTCTCGACACGGGCATGGCTGGACAGGGGCACCGTTGCTTCGGCGGAGGACCGGCGGTGGACACTGAACCGCACCGCATCGCCTGGTGAAAGCATGTCCGCGTCCTCCTGCACAAACAGCATCGCCTTCAGCAAGCTCGCGCATTCCCTCCGCGACGGCGCACCCGCGACCGGCACGAGCCCCTCGACATCAATGTCCAGCCGATGGTTTTGTACATAGCCGCGCAGCAGCCCCGAATGCGCCAGCCGCAACGCTAGCCCGCGATGAGTGGTCCGCCAATGCAGCCGAAACGCATCTAGGGACAGGTCCGGTCTGCGGACGATCTGGCCCATGACCTTCAGCATGATGCAGCTCTTTAAGAAAACGATGGCGCTTCCCTTTACGGCAGAAGCGCCATCGCTCGGGAGAAATCAGAATTGGAAGCGGAAGCCAGCCCGGTAGCTGCGCCCGATAGCGTCGTAGATGACGAGGTTGGTGCCTGCGCCCTGATTATTGAGCGGGTCCTGCGAAGCGACGACGGGCGGGGCCTTGTCGAGCACATTGTCCACCGCGACGAAAAACTGACCTTTGCCACTGCCGACCTTCATGTCCCAGGACGCGAAGGCGTCGAGATAGAAGACCGACGGCACATGATTGCGGTTGATGTCGTTCGGGCCGAAGTCCGTTTCCATCTTCGCAGCGCCGATGAAGCGACCCTTCAGCTGCACCGTCCACGGCTCCTTGGCATAGGTCGCCGTCATCAGCCCCCGCCAGTGCGGAGAGCCCTGGAAGGAGCCCAAATTGTTGCCCGCTTCGCCCGCCCGTGTGATGATCGACGTCGTGCCGTTGGGATTGACGCTCACGATCTCCAACTTGTCGACATAGTTGGCGAGCGCGCGCAGATCGAGCGATCCACCGCCGAGGTCCGGTATCCGGTAGCCGACCTCTATGTCGACCCCGCGCGCCTGCTCGGTGCGGGCGTTGAACGGCTGGACGCTGACATCGGTCAGCACCCCGCTCGCATTACGGGTGAGCGCCGAGCAGAAGGTAGTGAGCCCAGCCGCGCAGAAGTTGATGATCTGCTGCGAGGACGTCACCGAAATAGCATCGGAAATCTTCACGTCATAATAGTCGATCGATGCGGAGAAGCCGGGCAGGAAGCTCGGCCGGAGAACGACACCCGCCGTCAGCGAGAGCGCCTTTTCCGGATCCAGCGCCGTATTGCCCCGGGTTGTCTGAAGTACGGTGACGGTGCGCCCCGCCTGGATGGGGTCGGAAGGGTCCGTCACGAATTGAACCAGCGATGTTCCGGCGAGGAACAGGTCGCTGATATTAGGCGCCCGAATGTCGCGCGAGCGGGTGACGCGAAACTCGATATCGTCGATCGGCGAGTAGGAGCCGCCGATCTTCCAGGTCGTCACCCCGCCGCTGGTGCTGTAATCGGTGTAGCGAACGGCTCCGTTGAGGTCGAGCGACTTGCCCAGCGCGCTGTCTTTTAGCACCGGTACCGCGAGTTCGGCATAGCCTTCCTTCACGTTGATGGTACCGCGATAGGGCCGTAGGTTCGATACATAGGCGATCGGAGCGGGCTGCGACGCGATCGGATCGGAATCGATAACGCCGCCGCTGTCGCGCCGAAATTCCGCACCCGCTGCCAGCGTAACCGCGCCCGCGGGCAGGTCGAACAGGTCGCCCTGGATGTTCACGCCGGCGACGAACTGCCGCATCCGCACATGCGCCAGCGACCGGAATGTCATCCAGTTTCGTTGCGCAGCGGTCAGTTCTCGGCTGCCGAACGGATTGTAGGGCACGCAGCCCGCCGCCCGCGCGGCGGGATCGGCGCATATGATGTTGCCGGCCCCGTCGTCAATGGCGTTGATGGCCGCCAGCACGCGGGACGGAATGATGTTGTTGTTGACCGCGTTGCGGATGCGGGACTCGCCATATTGAGCGGACACGTCCCACTTCCAGTTGTCGCCCAGAGACCCGCTGAACCCGACCAGGACGCGGCCAAGACGGCGGGTATTGTCCGCCTGAGGAATGCCGATGTCCTGGTTCATGTGCGACAGGTTGAAGCTGGTGATGCCCGCCGCGACCATGCGATCCCGCACGGAAGACGGCAGATAGGCGTTGTTGATCGAAATTGGTTCGGAATCAACGCGCCAGAAGGTTCCCGAATAGTTGGTGGAATGGGAATAGCCGTAGGATGCTTCAACGAAACCGGACAGGTCGTCGGTGAAGTCGTAGCTGACCCGGCCATAGAGCGACAGGTTCTTCAGTGGCGCGGCGATCTGAAGGTTGTTGAGGCTGAGGTCCGCATTCTGCGTTCCGCCCGCCTGCAACAGCCCGATCTCCACCGGGCCGAAGGGGAAGGCGGTCGACGCGACGCCGCCGCTTTCATCGAATAACGTGCCACGCAGCGGGCCGGAGATGATCAAGCCGGTGCCGGTCAGGTTGGCCGTTGCATTTGGCAACACCAGGCGCGTGGGCGATCCCGCCGGGTTGGGCGTCAATATCTTGTAGCCCTTGTACCAGTCATGGTCGCGCAGCCATGCGTCGCCCTGATAGGCGCCGTTGAAGCTCAACACGACATGGCCGCGATCATCGTTGAAGCCTGTGCCCCAGCTAAGGTCGCCGGAAATGCTCTCCGCATCGCCGACCTCGCTGATGCCGCCCTGTATGCCGCCCTTCAGGCCCTTGAACTTGGTGTCCAGGATGAAGTTGACGACGCCGCTGACCGCGTCGGAGCCCCAGGCGGCCGAAGCGCCGCCCGTCACCACGTCAACGCGCGAGACAAGGCCCTGCGGCAGGGTGTTCACATCGACCGCGTTGGTCACGGTAGAAGGCGTCACGCGGCGGCCGTTCAACAGCACCAGCGTGCGCGCAAAGCCCAGGTTGCGCAGGTTCATGAGGTTCGCGCCGCCCAGCCCCCCGCCGGTGGTCGCCAGCGCTGTGCGCGGCGAGTTGGACGCCTGAAGCGCGGGAAGCTGATTGACATAGTCGGCGACCGTCACTGGCGCTCCGCGCCGGATTTCCTGTTCGGTGATGACGCTGACGGGTGTCGGCGCATCATAGCCATCGCGCACAATACGGGAGCCCGTGACCACGATGTCGGCGATGCTGACGGGCTGCTCGGTCGCCGGGGCGGGTGTGCTGGTCGCAGGCGCACCAGGCTGTGTAGCCGTGGCGGTTTGGGCATGGCCTGTTGTCGCAAAACCCATCGCAGTGGTCGCGCACAGCAGGAAACGAAGTCCTCGCATCCTCATCCTCCCTTAAAAGATCCGTGACGAGGGTCGCTATGCCGACCTACCGCCAATGACCGCACCTCTTTTTAGCCCGCGTTATCACTCGCGCCAAATTAAAAAGCGTGTGAGTGCTAGTTTTTAGGAGCCTGCATCTTTTTTGTCGCATATGGAGAAAGGCGGCATTCGCCGGGCGCGACCTGGCTTCCACAGGGAAAAGGCTTTGAAATCATGATCCTCGGTTTTCACCACGCCGGCATTGCAACGACTGACCTTCCCCGGATGCTGGATTTCTATCGCTCGATGCTGGGCTTCGAACTGGTCACGGAACGGGAATGGGCGGCGGGCAGCGACCGCCATGACGCACTCACCGGGCTGGAAAACTCTTCCGCCCGCTACGTGGTTCTACGGCTCGGCCATGCCTATCTTGAACTTTTTCAGTATATTTCGCCGCCGCCCACTCCCAATGATGCCGACAGGCCGGTGTCAGACGCGGGCCTTACCCATATCGCCGTCGTGGTGGACGACATCGATGCGGAGTTCACCCGGATGAGCGAAGCGGGCGTGCGCTTCCATTGCGCGCCCGGGCTGAAGGGTCCGTACCGGGCTACCTATGGGCGCGACCCGGAAGGCAACGTCTTCGAGCTGATGGAAATTTCCGATCCGACTCATCCTTACGCCCTACGCGCCTGATCAGCCGGGCAGGGCCTTCGCGGCGGGATAACGCCCTTCGTGATCGACGCGCCATTATCGACGACGAAGGATTGGCCGTTGATCCACCGCGAGTCGTCGGAGGCGAGGTAAAGGATGAGCGAGGCGATATCCTCTGGCACGCCGCGCTCATTCTGACCGCCCGGAACGTCGGGCAACAGCCGCGACTCGGCCCCGGCGTCTGCGCGCTTGCCCGGCATCGCCCAAACCATCGGCGTGTCGATCCCGTTGGGGAGCACCGAATTGCACCGGATGGCGAGCGCGCTCTGCGCGCAATAAACGGCGACGCAGCGGGAATAGGCATCCACAGCTCCTTTCGCCGCGCTGTAGGCGGCCACATTTGGCTCGCCCTGAGCAGCCGCGATCGACGCCATGTTGATGATCGATCCGCTGCCCGCCCGACGCATCGCCGGAATGGCGTATTTACAACCCAGCACCACCCCGTCGACGCTAACTGCCATGATCCGGTGATAATCCGCCATATCGATGCCTTCCGGCGATCCCAACTCCACAATGCCCGCATTATTGACCAATATGTGGAGCGCGCCATAGCGGCTTTCGATTTCGGAAATCAGGGCGGCCCATCGTTCTTCCACGCATACGTCGTGCGGCAAGAACAGCGCTCGCTCGCCGATTGAGCGGGCGAGAGCCTCTCCAGCATCCACGTCCACGTCGGTCAGCACGACTTGAGCGCCCTCGCTGGCGAAGAGGCGCGCGTCCGCCTCCCCCAGCCCCTTGGCCGCGCCCGTGACCAGCGCCACCTTGCCCGTCAGCCGCCCGCTCATGACAAGCGGAATCCGTGCTGCACGCGAGTTGTCGACGTTCCTGATCGAATATATATAGCACGTGCTACAAATTGCCGCTTAGCCATTGCCATCCGCTCCTTCTCGGCATATTCAAGCCAGATGGCTTGTTTTTCCACGGCCGGTTGAAGGCGTCAATGGAAAGCTGGCCGATGATGCGGATGGCGATACCGCTGACGCGTCGGAACAAACGGATCACAGGAGAGAGTGCGTGACGGGCGAGGGAGACAAGCTGAACGGCGATCTCACATGCGATGTTCTGGTCATCGGCAGCGGCGGTGGCGCGCTCACCGCTGCGGTTACCGCTCGCAAGGCCGGCATGAAGGTCATCGTTGCGGAAAAGCAGGATGTGTTCGGCGGCACCACGGCGACGTCGGGCGGCATGCTGTGGATTCCGGGCAATCATCATTCGCCCGCGATCCAGCAGAAGCTGGGCGAACCGGACAGCCTGGAAAAGGTGCGCACCTATATTCTGCAGGAGGCGGGCAATTATGCCGAGGTCGACCGGATCGACGCCTTCCTGAAATATGGCCCGGAAATGGTCGAATTTCTGGAGCGGGAAACGCACGTCAAGTTCGAAGGGATGGAATATCCTGATTATTATTTCAAGAATCCGAATGCGGCCAAGACGCGGTCGCTGATCGCTGCCGAATATGACG
Source organism: Sphingobium lactosutens (assembly GCF_013393185.1). Classification (GTDB taxonomy): domain Bacteria; phylum Pseudomonadota; class Alphaproteobacteria; order Sphingomonadales; family Sphingomonadaceae; genus Sphingobium; species Sphingobium lactosutens_A. Next base: position 123,875 of record NZ_QJQX01000085.1, read on the forward strand.
CTAAGAAGCTGGGCAAGCATTTCAAGGAACTGAAGCGCCAGCTGCCGCAATTGCTCTTCCTTGGCTTCGCCATCGGCTCGTCCGTCGAAATGCAGCAATTCTTCAAGGCTGGCCGTTCGCCCAAGGCGTTCCTGGCGGTCGCAGGCAAAATGGCGCTGCACCTGGTCCAGACCGCCATCTACGGAGGCGCACGGAGAGTGGTCCGCGGCGGGGCGCTCATCACGCGCCTGGCGCAAAGCTGCTTCGAACTCGACATACCGATACTGCTCAATTCCCCAGCCAAAAGCCTGATCAAGGAAGGCGATGTCGTGCGCGGAGCCATAGTCGATGGCCCGAACGGACCGCGCCGCATCGTGGCCAGACATGCCGTGATCCTGGGCAGCGGCGGCTTTCCCTATGACAACAAGCGGCGCGGGGAAGCCTATCCGCCCAACGCCTTTGACGGAACGCCGCGCTCCGTCGCCAATCCGGGCAACACCGGCGACGGCGCACGCATGGCCGAAGGCGTGGGCGGCGTATTCGGCAGCGACGTGTCGAACGCGGGGGCATGGATGCCGACATCGGTTCAGCCCAACATCGAGGGCCCGAAGGGTGTATGGCCTCATTTGGTCGACCGGCTGAAGCCCGGCTTCATCTGCGTCACCCGTCATGGCAAGCGGTTCGGCAATGAAAGCTGCGCCTATTCCAGCTTCGTGCCACAGATCATCGAGGCGACGCGCGGCGACAAGTTTGGCTTCTGCTGGCTGATCGGCGACAAGGCCGCGATCGACAAGTGGGGCATGGGCCGAGTGCGTCCGAGCCCGCTGCCGCGAAAGAACTACATCAAATCCGGCTATCTGATCGAGGCACCGACTATCGCTGCACTGGCTCAGAAGATTGACGTCGATCCTGAGGCGTTGGTTGAGACGGTGGAGCGCTTCAACGGCTTTGCCAAGCAGGGCATTGATCCCGATTTCCAGCGCGGGGCGGATGACTATGACGCCTACCAGGGCGATGACGAGAATAAATGGCCTAATCCATGCCTCGGCCCCCTAGAAAAAGGCCCTTATTATGCGATCAAAATGTTCGCAGGCGAAATTGGGACCTTCGCCGGTATCAATGTCGACAAATATGCTCGCGTGATCGATGAAGCCGGGCAACCCATCAAGGGACTTTATGCCGTCGGCAACGACCAGAAGAGTGTATTCGGCGGCGCCTATCCCGGTGCTGGCGCGACATTAGGCCCCGGCATGACCTTCGGCTATGTGGCCGGGCGCCATGTGGCGGGAAAAATCGTCGATGAAATGCCGGCCAAAGAAGAGGCGATGTGACCCGGCGATAAAGCTGCGATGAAAGGCTCGTCCCGCAGTCCGAGACTTGCAAACGGGACTTGATCGATCAAGATGCGCTGATGACAGAAGCAGCATCGCCGGCTGAGGACTCGGCTGTGATACAAAAACATGGTCTCTTCGCGCCCCGCCGACCCGGACCACGCGAACAGGCGGCTATCGCCACCCGCATCAAGCTCGTGCTGGCGGCCGAAACCCTGTTTGGCGAAAAGGGTGTCGACGCCGTGTCGCTGCGGGAAATAGCCGGAACTGCTGGGCAATTGAACAGCAATGCCACGCAATATCATTTTGGTGACAAGGAGACCTTGATCCAGGCGATTTTCGAGTATCGCGGCCGGCAGTTTGAACCCGCGCGCCTGGCCATGCTTGAACGGCTGGAAGAGGAAGGCCGGCTTCTCGACGTCAGGGGGCTGATGCAGGTGCTGTGCTTGCCTTATCTTTCGGCGAGAAGTGCGGCGGGCAGATATAGCTACGCCGCGTTCCTCAGCCAGTATCTTACCAAACTGGGATCAGCAGGCATAACGCATCCGTTCTCGCAGGGCGACATCGCCCCGGCGTATAATCGACTTTTTTCTCTGTTGAAACAGCGGCTAAACTATCTGCCGCCGAACCTTGCGGTCCGTCGGGCAGGTATGGCCTCGCTCAGCTTCTGCGGCATGCTCATCCGATGGGAAAGCACGCGCGAGGGCTATGCCACACTCACGCTACGGCAGTTGGTGTTGGATACTCTGGAGCAAATTACGGCGGCCGTCGGCGCGCCCGCCGCTTACGAAGGCAGCTATGTCTTCCCCATAGAGGCATAGCTGCGCCAGCCCTCATCCGCGCCAGAATGAGGGGGAGCCCCCCTCACTCCTTCAAGGTCACTTTCACGGCATTGATCTGGCCAGTAAATTCCGCCGGTGACTGCTGCTCTGGATTGACAGGCGTGGTCGTGTCAGCCCCTATGTCGAGTCCTTCGGTATGCGAAATCCATCGCAACGTATGGTCGATGCGCCCTTCTGCAACCTTCTGCCCATCGATCGAAAGCCGTCCGGTACCGCCCTTGATCGGCCCGCCGCCGTCATATTGGAAGTCGAAGGCGATATGATGCTGGCCCGGCACGACAGGCTTTGGAGCGGCCAGCATATAGATGCGTGGCGGGACCGCATTATAGGTGAACACCACTCTGCCAGCGATTATCGACAAGCTATAGCCGCTGAATTGACCGCCTTGCGCGATGATTGCGCCATCTGCGCCCCCTTCCGGCACTACGATGTCCGCATCGATCGCGAAGGAGCGGTTGATAATATGCGGGGCGGTATCTTGCGCCACGCGTCGCAGGCGTGACCGATAGACGAATTTCGTTTGCCCTTCGGTCAGCGATGGACGCCCTGCACTTCCCTCTCCGATAGTAGAATTGTGGATGGGCGTAATATTGTTCGCGGCTGCTTCCTTCCAGAAGAGATCCTTCATCTCCTGAAGCTTGGCAGGATTGCTGGCGGCCAGATTACGCGCTTCAGAATAATCCTTGGCGACATTATAGAGCTGCCATTCGCGCTGATCGACAGGCGTTGCGACATTGGCGCCGGTCAACCAAGGGGGCCGGGCCGGCGTCGTCCCGGCAAACCATCCATCCTTGTAGATGCCCATATTCTGCATCATCTCGAACACCTGCGTTGTGCGACGCGACGGTGCTCCGGGGGCAGAGAAGCTGTAGTTCATGCTGACACCGTCCATGCGCTGTTGCTCTACGCCATTGACGGCCTTGGGTTCGGCGATGCCAGCCGCTTCCAACATGGTGGGCATGATGTCGGTCACGAAATGGAATTGCGACCGCATACTCCCGCCCGCCGGGATATGGCCGGGCCAGCTCATAACCAGACCATTGCGCGTGCCGCCGAAGTGAGAAGCAACCTGCTTGTAATATTGGAACGGCGCATTGGTCGCCCAGGCCCAAGGCGCAGGATAATGGGCGTAGAGCTTGCCAGTGCCGATGTCATCGATATGGGCGAGCTTATAATCCATCGCCTCGGTCGCGCGCGCAAGCGCGCTCTGCTCGTACATCAAGCCGTCGAGCGTACCTTCGGCGCTGCCGCCATTATCACCCTGGATGTAGATGATGAGCGTGTTGTCGAACTGGCCACTATCCTTCAGATGCTGTACGATGCGGCCAATCTGCGCGTCGGCGAAGGCCAACGCAGCGGCGTAAGCCTCCATATGGCGGGCATAGAGCCACTTTTGATCGGGGCTGAGCGAGTTCCAGGCCGGAAGGCTCGAAGGACGTGGAGTCAGCTGGGCATTGGCGGGGATGATGCCCATGCGCTTTTGCCGCACATAGGTTTCCTCACGCATCTTATCCCAGCCGCTGTCGAATTTGCCGCGGAATTTTTCCAGCCACTCTCTGGGCGCATGATGAGGAGTGTGCGCGGTGCCGGGGGCGTAATAGACAAAGAAGGGCTTGTCGGGTGCAAGCGTTTTCTGCTGATCGATCCAGCCTATGGCATCGTCGGCCATGTCCTTGTCCAACACATAGTCGGGCTTGCCCGTGGCTGGATCGACGGGCGTGGTATTGCGCACCAGCGCCGGCGCGAACTGGCTGGCATCGGCATTCAAGAAACCGTAAAAATATTCAAAGCCAAGGCCGGTGGGCCAGCGATCGAATGGCCCGACCTGGCTCTGTTCCCAATCCGGCGTGATATGGCCTTTGCCGAACATCGCAGTGCTGTAGCCACCATCCTTTAACACCTCAGCCACCGTAGCGGCAGATCTCGGGATGATCGACGTATAGCCAGGATAAGCAGTCGAAAGATTGGTGACATTGCCCATGCCCACAGCATGGGGGTTGCGCCCTGTGAGCAACGCAGCACGGGTCGGTGAGCATAAGGCGGTGGTGTTGAACTGGTTGTAGCGGATCCCAGCCTCGGCAAGAGAATCAAAGGTGGGTGTCGGCACCGGACCGCCGAATGTGCTGGTCGCACCGAAGCCCACATCATCAGTCATGATAAGCAAGATATTGGGTGCACCTTGAGGCGCCTTCACCTGCGCAGGCCACTCCGGCTTAGGAGAGGTATTTGGTGTATGCCCCGTCTGCTGGGCGGTTCCCGCTGCGCTAATTAGGCATAGGGCGAGCGTCAGGCTGGCGGCTCGCGGACCATTTACAAGTTTCCGCACTTATCTCTCCTCGGAGGCCATGAAAGAGGATGCCCTGTCCGCACAATTGAGGAGTGGGCATTCAGGATGACTGGAGCTGAACGATCACCGACCCGAATTCCGGGCGATCGCGTGATCGATGTTGGGCGCACCTATCCTCCAGGGTATCGGCTGTGTTCGTTGCTTAAGGAGGCGATCCCCAATGTTATTCGGTCCCGCATCTCACTCCCCCGCCACACATTTCATATAACGCGGCGATTATGTTATCGCAACAATTATAATGCACGATATACTTTTATGAAGGTGGGCGATCCCAGTTGGCCCGGAATCCGGAGCACTCTCCCGTGTCACTGGTCACTGGTCACTGGTCGCCACATGCTGATGTTGATTTTCTATGCCGAATTTCTTCAATCATAGCGATTGTTTTTCGTCGACCTCGGCGCCGCCAGGTGCATTACAACGAGGAGCACCTGACTACACCTCGAAGTCAGACTGTCGCTCCCGCCCACCAACCAAATCGTGAGGCCCGTGAAATCCGCCTTCATCGCCCGCCAACATGAATAGCGATCGCCCGTCTTCATAATGAAAAGGTGCGGAGATAGCCGCCGTCATCTGACTGAGCGCGTCTATCAATGTGTTCTCCAGCGATGGTATCGATCCATTGTCGACGTCAGCATTGTCCCAGCCTACGACTGCACCAACAAAAATCCTGATGACCCCACGAACCCTCAGCCGGAAGATTTCTTCCGGAAGATGCGGCATCCGGTCGCGAAGGTGCTGCAGCAAGGACTTGCAAATGGGTGCTGGTTTGTCAGCATCATCCAGAAAGGGATAGAACGTGCGCGCATCTGCCGACCGCAGTGTCACTTGCGAGAGGAATTTTGCATATCTGTGCGACCTGCCCGGCCCCACAATTGAGAGATAAGGCAGAACCAATATCTCCAGCAAGGTCTGCAAATCATAAATTCTTCCTGTCGTCCGCGCAGTATCCATCATGCGAGCCCTGACGTTCTCGAACTCGAGCGTATAATGATGTGATATGGCCTGAACCAGTTCTTCTTTCCCACCAAAATGATAGTTCACCGCGCTGGTGTTCTTCAGGCCAGACGCAAAAGCGATCTCTCTCATCGAAACATTGTCGATCCCGCGCATTGAAAATAGCTTTTCAGCCGCAGCGATGATGATCAAGATCGTGGCACGGGATGCACGATTTGCCGTTTTTCTGCGCGTCATCAAAAAGCATTGATCCTGCACTAGAACCTTCTCGTTTTTCGACCGCATGGCAGTTTGATCCTCCGTGTCCCGACTCCCAGCCGACGCAATCTTGAGCAATGCGCACGAACGTAGAAAATGTTTTACGTGCTACGTAGATGCGGTTCAACAAGGCGCCTTGCCACTCCATTTATCAGAATAGCGAGTACACCAAAAATTTTCTTGCGAATAAAATGTATCACACGATACATAATAAGACTCGAGGAGACGCGAAGGTGGTACGCTTCCAGAATATCTTCCATACTGGCTATCTGGCTCGCGATGTCGCATCAGAGATGGCGGCATTGTCCGAGGCACTAGGCCTCCGCTGGGCAAAGCCCTACGTCTATGAGGCGCTTACGATCTGGACCCCCGACCGTGACGTGCACCAGATCCGGCTTGAGGTTGCCTATTCGGCGGACGGCCCGCAACGTGTGGAAATCCAGAAAGGCCCGGCCGGGTCGATCTATGATCCGGAACTGCACAACGCCCATCATCTGGGTATCTGGGTGGAGGAGGTCAGCACTGCTGCCGCGCCAATGCTGGCGCAGGGCTGGAGTGTCGTCGTATCCGCGCTGCCGCCCCACCAGGGCTTTGGGACCTTCGCTTATCTGCGACCGCCGCGGGAAGGAATGCTGATCGAACTGGTGAACCTGGCGGCCAAGCCGCGCTTCGAGCGCTGGTGGGGAGGCGCGGATGGCCCGTTCTGACGTGGAGGCAAAGCCGCGCCCGCTGGCGCTTCATCACCTGACTGTGCGGGAATCCTCTGTCTTCGACCTGGTGAAGATCGCGGCGGAAAACATGTGCGAGGCGGTGTGCATCTTCACCCATGCGCCGCGGATCCCCATCCCAGGCGCCAGCTTCACCGAATATCCGCTGGTTGATTGCGGCAATCAGGCAGAGTTCATTGCAACACTACGCGCCAACGGCGTTGGTGTGGGCAACATCGAATTTTTCCCGGTGACGGAAACGCTCGATCTGGAGGATTACCGCAAATCGCTAGCTGTGGGCGCGGAAGTCGGCGCGAAGAGGATGGTGACGCACATCCACGATGGTGACGACAATCGCGCGCTCGATACGCTGGGACGCCTGTGCGACGAAGCCGCGCGCTTCGACCTGAAGCTGGGTTTGGAATTCATGGGCCTGACCCCCGCCTGCGCTTCGATCCAGCGTGCCTCCTGGTTCGTAAGTCAGGTCGGCCGCACCAATATCGGCATCGCGCTCGATGCGCTGCACCTGATCCGTACAGGCGGGACGGCGGAAGATGTCGCGGCTATCCCGGCGGACCAATTTAGCTATTCACAGATTTGTGACGGCCACGGCCTTGACGTCACCGGTGACTATCGTCGGGAAGGGCAGGATCGTGAACTGCCTGGTGACGGCGACTGGCCGCTCCACGCCATCTACACCGCGCTCCCTGCGTCGACACCACTGGATGTTGAGGTGCCGTCGGTCACGCGCGTTAAACAGGGCGTGCCACCGCGGAATCGCGCCCGCATAGCCGTGGAGCGCTCTCGAACGCTGATCGACAGCGTCACGCCCACGAGATGACAGGACAACAAAGGCATGATCAAGATCATGGGCATGTTACAGCGGCTGCCGGATATGCCGCTCGATGCCTTTCGGCTGCACTGGCGTACGGTGCATCGTGGGCTGGCGCTACGGCTGGCCCATGCGGATATCCTGCAAGCCTATGTCCAGAACCATAGGCTCGCCATCGACGTGGACGGCATGATCCCTTTCGCTGACGGCGTGCCCGAATTGTGGTTCAGAGATCTGGCGGCTTTCCAGGGGATGCACAGTTCGATCGCTTTCCGCGACGGCGCCTTTCACGACAGCGACCGCTTCATGGACGTGACGCGCTACCGGTCGCTTATGCTGGAAGAGGAGATGACCGTTACCGCTCCCCCGCGCGAAGAATGCGCGGGGCTGCTCAAGGCCATATTCATCCTGGACGATGTAACGGACGAAGAACTGACCGACGGCGCCCCCTCCCCTACCATGGGCGAGATCAAGCCCGTGCGGCTCAGCTATCATCGGGCGCTGTCCGAGGGGGCGGCGCTTTCCGGCCGTCCCTGCAAGGCGGTGGAAACGAGCTGGTGGGCGGACCTCCCCACCTTTCTCGATGCATGGTCGAACCGACGCAAGCGGCAGGTCGAGGGCATACTGGTCGAGGAAAGACCGATCTTCTGGGTCGGGGAACGCGTCCCTCCCGCCGACTGGGCACCGGTCGCGATCAGCACACGCACCGATCACTGACATACAATCCTATTCATATCTGTGGGAGAAGGATCATGGTCACCACGACTGCCACATCGAACAACAGCGCTGAACCATTCCGGTCTGTCACGGCCGAGGAGATTGCTCATTACAAGTCGCATGGCTGGGTCAGGCTGAAACGGTTCCTCCCCCAAGCGACGGTCGATGTCCTGTTGTCATACGCGAAGGAGAGGATGGGCGAAGATGGCGCGACTAGCGCCAATCCGGGCAAATTCTCCTTCTTCAATTCGCTAGCCGTGCAGCAGCCCCATCATCCCCTCTTCGGACCCATCATCCGCCATTTCGGCAAGAGCGCCGTTGCCCTTCGCGACCTCAAGGTTTCACCCGGCATCCGTTACTTTAAGGATAGTTTCGGCGTGAAACTGCCGTCGAACCGTGCTGACGGCCATGGCCGATCCGACTGGCACCAGGACTTTGCCGCCCAGGTTTCGGACCGCTCGGGCGGCATGGTCTTCTGGAGCGCGCTTATCGACATGACGCCCGACAAGGGAACCATGGCGTTTCTAGACGGATCGCACCGGCACGGCGTGATGGGCGATTATCGCACCTATGGTGAGGGTAATCTGCTGGATGCCTATCCGGGTTTGATCGAGGAATGCCCCTCGTCCGGATATCTGACTTTGTCGGCGGGCGACGTCACCGTTCATTCCGACATGTGCGTTCACTCCGCAGGCAAGAATGTCTCCGACGGGCCCCGCTGGACGTATCTTGTTCAGCTCAACCCCGCCGATGCGCGTTGGACCGGCGCACCGTCTGTGTCATTCGACACGAGCTCACTGACTCTCCTCAATACGCTCGATGAGGAACGCTTCCCCACGGTGGGTTAACGGCGCCACAACCGGCCGTGCGTCCCGCACGGCAAGCTCGGCTCAATGGCAGGCACTCGAATCCACCCGTGCACTACCAGTCTCGAAGGTGACGTCCCTCTCGTGCCTAAAGTTGTCGTGTTCGGCAGAGCGCAGCAAGTTTCCCCGAGCATCGATGGCGACGAATACTGATGCAGTTTGGCAGCGGGAAACTTCCTCCGCCCCATTTCTGCCATCCAAGTGGCCGATTCTATTTTCCAGCTGCTGACCGTCAGCTCTTTAATGGGGTAGGGGGTTAGCCTCACCGGTTTGCTGTGCTCTGGCTCAAGTTTATGTCCCAGCCTTCGACTTTCGGTCGCTGACCTATTCATATCACGGATCTTGAACAGCATCGGCGAAGAGCATAATTTTCGTGGCGGCCCTTATCGGCCGCTAAAGGTAGAGGATAGGAAGAAAGGAGGCAAAGCAATGTCCCTCTCCCATTTTCAATACCCGTTAGATGTGGTTCACCATCCCCAGTTTGAGCCAGAGGTAAAGCGATCCATTCTGGCCTCGTGGGCCTCCGATGCTCACGCGGTTGAGGGCAAGCCCGCCCTTTGGAAGCAGCCTACGGTACGGCGTCCCTTCTCGGTGGATGATATGATGAACGCACTGCGGCATCTCGACGGGAGCGCGCGCTGAGCCATGTCGCACCGATTTCTGGCGTATCTCAGCGAGGAGCACACCCGGCTGAAGCGGGCTAAGGCTACGCTGAAGGCCAACGGACAGGCTGACGGCCCCCGAATGGCGCACCTGCAGATGCTGGCGCAGGCCGTGGAGCGGCAGATGGAACAGTGGGCGTCTGATCTCCTGCCTCGATGAGAGGCGGTCTAATATCGATGCATAAATGAAATGGCAGGCGGGGCGACTTCGGAGAATTCGTCTCGCTTGCCATTCCCGTTCAACCCTCAAGGGCTTCAAAGCCAGGCGTTTTTTCGCTAGATCGAGGGCCTTGAAAAACTACCAGGGCTTACCAGATAAACCGCTGCCGGATGCCGGCAGGGTCCGGTATGGAGAGCGCCCGCTCTCTCGGGCGCATCTTCGTAGACTTGTTGCTCAATGGAGGACTTGGATATGAGGACCAATTTTGACTTTACCCCGTTTCGAATGTCGACCGTGGGGTTCGATCGCTTGTTCGATCTGCTGGAAAACGGGTTGGCCGCGAGTGTCGGCGAAGGCTATCCGCCTTTCAACATCGTCCGTGAAGGTGAGGATTGCTACCGCATCGACCTGGCAGTGGCCGGCTTCCGTGAGGACGAGATCGAAATCTCGACACAGCAGAACATGCTCTTGGTGACCGGTCGTAAGAGCGATGGCGACGAAGGCCATGTGCTTTACCGTGGCATCGGCGCGCGTGACTTTGAGCGCCGCTTTGGACTCGCCGATCACGTCCAGGTGAGAAGCGCAGACTTGAAGGACGGTGTGCTGTCGATCGAACTGATGCGCGAGATTCCGGAGGCTATGAAGCCACGGAAAATCCGGATCAGTTCGATGAATGACGACCACGCGCAACCGCAAGCCGCCCCGGCAATCGCGAACGACGGCTTTCAGCTAGAGGGAAGGCAATAAAATGGTCGCCGCTAAACATGCAGCGATGAATGCCCGCAAACCAAGGAGATGAATCATGGCAATGCGTGATTTGGTTCCGTGGCGCCGGCAGGAGAATACGGCGCCTGCGACGTACCAGCAGAGGGAACAAAGCCCCTTCGCTCAGCTGCATCGGGAGATGGACAGGCTTTTTGACGACTTCTTCCGCACGCCCATGGTGGGTGGAAGCGCTCTGTCTGGCCCAGGCTGGCCCAGTCTGGAGGTGAAGGAGAGTGAAAACCAGGTGACGATCACCGCAGAACTACCCGGCATGAACGAGAAGGATATCGAACTCTCGATCTATAATGGTGTCCTTACCCTCAGGGGCGAAAAGAAGAGCGAGCATGAAGACAAGGACCGGGGCTGGTCGGAACGCTTCTACGGCCGCTTCGAACGATCCATCGCTCTTCCGGCGGGCGCGGACGAAGAACATTGCGGCGCTGATTTCAGAGACGGCGTGCTGACCGTGCGCCTTCCGAAATCGGATGCGCCGGACAAGGGGCGCAGGATCCAGATCGGCGCGCCGCAGACACAGCATTGACTCTTCAGGCGTGCCGCCTTGCGCGGCACGCCGCCCTTTCTTCGCGGTACTTTCACTGCGTACTCGTGAAGCGCTTTCGATCCGTTCCCGCCCTCCAACGCCTATTTTTCTGCTCTCAGCTGCAGACCGACCGGTTTTACCATGAATAGTCTGGGGGTGAGGGTTGAGCGTTTCGCATTTGACCAGACTACGATTCGTCAGCGGCATGGGCGACCTCGACCAACCAGTCATGAAATGCGCTCACTTCATATCGCCGTAATGCTTTTGGAGAAGCCACAACATAGTAAGCCCATTTCACCGGCCAGTGTTGCTGAGGCAGCAAATGCACGAGACGGCCGCTGTCCAGCTCCTGGGCGACCAGGGCCTTGCGCACGAGCGCCACACCTTGCCCAGCAATAGCGCCTTGAATGACGGCAGCGGTCGAATTGATTTTCAACCCCCGATCCGACGGCATCCGGTTCGACCCCGCACGTGCAAGCCATTCCGCCCAGCTAGGAAACTCACCTCCTGGATGGGGTGTGCCGTCGTGAATAAGCGTCTGGTCAGCGATCCACCCTGCCGTTGGCTGTTCCCCCACTGGCACCAAACGCTGATGACAAACTGCAATGATCTCCTCGGCCATGAGATGGGTCGCTTTGACGCCTTTCCACTGACCCAAGCCGCAGCGTATTCCAAGATCCGCCTCTCCATGGGCGAGATCGATGACGCGGTCTGACACATCCAGTCGGACATCGATCGAAGGGCACGCCGTTACAAAATCTTCCAGTCGGGGGAGAAGCCAGTTGGCGACTAAGGCTTGAGACGCTGTCACTATCACCACCGATCGGGCTTTCCGCCCACGCAGCTTCTTGAGCCCCGATTCAAGCAGATCGAGGCCCTGAGATATGTCCTCCAGCGCCTCCCGCGCTTCTTCGGCCGGCAATAGCCGCTCTGAGCCGGTCCGAGTGCGTCGGAATAGCGGGTAACCGACCCAGTCCTCCAGAGACCGAACAAGCTGTCCCACGGCTGCGGGGGTTACGTCCAACTCGGTTGCGGCACCCACGAAGCTGCCATGGCGAGCGGACGCTTCCAGTGCCTGCAGAGATTTAAGCCGGGTTAGAAATCGCATGATGCCTGAATAGCGCGACCGGGCACGCCGACAAAGTTTTTCTTTCTTTGCGATGTCGGCCGTTTGCCTCGCCCAGTCCGCTGCCTTCGCTCATTTGAGCAACTCAAGCGGCAATGAGGATCGGACGAAATGCTCCACGGCAAGACAGCGCTGGTGACCGGCGGCTCAAGCGGCATTGGTCTCTCCTCCGCCGCGCTGCTGCGCGACCAGGGTGCGCGTGTCGCCATCATGGGCAGCTCCGGCGCGAAGCTGGAGCGCGCCAAAGCGGAACTCGGCGCCGATGTTCTCACGATTTGCGGTGACGTCTCTTCCATCGATGATCTTATGTTGATGCGCGCCGAACTTGAACGAACTTTCGGCACGATCGACATTCTGTTCGCCAATGCTGGCGTCGCGGCGGGCACCCCGATTGGAAGCACCGACGAGGCAAGCTACAGCCGAATAATGGACGTCAATGTGAAAGGCGTCTTCTTCACCGTTCAAGCCGTGCTGCCATTGATGCGCGAAGGCGGATCCATCATCCTCAACACCTCTTGGCTCAACCAGGTTGGGGCGCCCGGCCGCGCCATATTGTCGGCTTCCAAGGCGGCCGTACGCTCTTTTGCTCGCACGCTCTCGGCTGAACTGCTGGATCGCAAGATCCGCGTCAATGCCGTCAGCCCCGGCTCCATCGAAACGCCAATCCATCGCGGCAGCGGCCAGAGCGAGCAGGATTTTCGCGCTTATTCGCAGCGCATGGGCGCGCAGGTGCCGCTCGGTCGGATGGGCAAGCCAGAGGAGATCGCCGCTGCTGTTCTGTTCCTGGCCAGTGATGCATCCAGTTACATGCTCGGTGCGGAGATAGTCGTCGATGGCGGCAGGGCGGAGTTGTGACCAGGATGCTGAACGCTGATCTGACCAGCCGAGCCTCCGTTCAGGCGGACGAACTGGACTGGATGCCCAGCCCGATGAATGGGGTCGAGCGCCGCATGCTGTTCCGCATCGGGGAGGAACAGGCGCGGGCCACTTCGATCGTGCGCTATGCGCCAGGCAGCAGCTTTTCCCGCCACGAGCATCCCGGTGGCGAAGAGATATTCGTTCTGGACGGCGTGTTCCAGGATGAAACCGGCGACTTCCCTGCAGGCAGTTACATCCGCAATCCGCCCGGCACTGGACATGCACCGAAAAGCGATGTGGGCTGCATCATCTTCGTGAAGCTATGGCAGTTAAGTGCGAGTGATCGGCAGCGCATCGTTCGGCAGCCGCGCGAGGGAGAAGCAACTCGCCCTCGTTCAGGCGTCGCGCAATCACGGATGTTGTTCGAGAGCCCTTCCGAACATGTGGTGCTGGAGCAGTGGAGTCCGGGAGCGGAAATCGTCCTCATGAACCCGGAAGGACTGGAACTGCTCGTCGTTGACGGAACGATTCAGAGCGAGGGCGACATGTTGCGCCGCATGGGCTGGCTCCGCATCCCGGCCGGTGAGCCGCTTCATGCACAAGCCGTACCCCACGGCGCACAGATATGGCTGAAATGGGCTCCGCTGCGGCACGAAGATGTATGCGCGTTTGCGTAATGGAGAGGAAGAATGGATGACTTGATCAAGGCGGCGCTAATTGGCGTCGGCGGCACTATTGTTCTGGACATATGGGCGCTGTTTCTGACGCGGACCTTCCAGATACCCGGTATGAATTGGTCGATGGTCGGCCGCTGGATCGGCACGATGCCACAAGGGCAGTTTGCCCATGCGAGCATGGCGGCGGTTAAGCCCGTCGCCGGCGAGACGACGATCGGGTGGGCTGCGCATTATCTCATCGGCATGGCCTATGGCCTGATCCTGCTTGCCATCTGGGGCTCACCATGGATCGCGCGACCAACGATCCTGCCGCCGCTGCTCGTGTCCTGGACACTTCTGGTCGCGCCCTATTTCATCATGATGCCCGGCATGGGTTCAGGTGTCGCCGGCTCGAAGACTCCCAAGCCCAACGTCGCTCGCTTGAAGAGCCTTGTGGGACATTCTGTCTTCGGCATTGGTATGTTCTGGACAGCCCTGCTGCTCTCTAGACTGTGACCGGCATGCTGATCCCTTCCGTGAAGGTGTGAAATGAAGCAAAGACAGGTTGGCATCATCGGAGGGGGCCTCGCCGGCCTCCATGCTGCGCGGCGGTTGCAGGCAGCCGGTATCGATTATGTGCTGATTGAGGCACGCGATCGTCTGGGCGGCCGCATCTTGTCCGTGGATCAACACGGTCAGCCTTGCGACGACGGGTTCGATCTTGGCCCGTCCTGGTATCGGCCGCACATGCAGCCAGCCATGGCCGAACTGGTCGCGGAACTCGAGCTTTCAGCCTTCTGCCAGAGTAGTGATGGCGACGTCATCTTCGAGCGCATGTCTCGTGAGGCACTGCAGCGCTATCGCGGCACAGCTCAGGAACAGCAGAGCATGCGTCTGACCGGCGGCACAGTGGCGCTGGTGCGTGCGCTCTCACGCGATCTGCCGACCGACAGGATCTTACTCGGCGCGCGCGTGAGCGCCATGACGTTGGCCCCAGGAGGCGTCGAGCTGAGCATCAATCTGACGAATAGATCGAAGCAGAGCATCATCGCACAACAGGTGATCGCCGCCCTGCCCCCTCGACTGCTCGAAGCAACTATAGCCCTTTCGCCAGAACCGGATGTCAGCGATACGGAGCGTTGGCGCGCAACGCCCACATGGATGGCGCCGCATGCTAAATTCTTCGCCCTCTACGATCGCCCATTCTGGCGCGATGCGGGCCTGTCGGGCACCGCGCAAAGCATGGTGGGGCCGATGGTGGAAATACATGATGCGACGACCGCATCTAGCGGTGCGGCGCTGTTCGGCTTCCTTGGAGTCGCGGCAGATCAGCGCGCGCTGCTTGGGCAAGATGCGCTAGCGCGCGCCTGTCTGGACCAGTTCGCGCGCGTCTTCGGAGCAGATGCACGTGCGTTGAAGTCGACGCTTCTCAAGGACTGGGCCGCCGACTCGTTGACCGCGACCGAAGCTGACCGCAGCGCGGCGGGCCACATCCTCCCGAGCACCGCGCCATGGGTGTCGGGTGAATGGCAGGAGAGACTGTCGCTAGCCGGGAGCGAGACGAGTCCATCTGAGGCTGGCTATCTCGCAGGCGCGGTGACTGCGGCTGAACTCGTCGTGGCCGCGACGCTCAGGCGGATGGCGGGGTCAGCGCGCTGATGGCGTATGTTGGCGCACGACCCCCGCCAGGTGATAGAAAGGTTAGATGATGATTGCATGGCGAACCATGCTCACTACGGCCAGTGCCGCGCTTGGCACGCTCTCGGGTACCGCACTGGGCCTGTTTCTTACCTGCCCCGCCGGTGCTCTGGAAAGTAGACTGCATATTGTCCCCCAGCACTTTGTTCGCGGCCAAGCCGCCTTCATCCTTGCCGGGCGAAAGCAGCCGGTGGCGCAGGGTGGCGCGTGATTGTCAGTGCACGGCGGATTTTTTCACAATCCGACCCTTCCCGGACGCTCAGCCCTCCATTTCTGCTTCTCGGATGCTGACTGTCTGTTTTTCAATCCCGCGCCGAGCCTAATGACTGGCTCATATCAAATCGCGCAACTGGATAATGAAGATTCGATTTGAACGGAATTTCCATCATATGTTCTGCTCGAGCCGTGTCGCACGCCCAGCTATTGCGGGCACGAGCATCTCGCATATAAAGGCGCGCGAGACTTTGGGAAAGTTGCTGGATATCGTCGTGAAGGACGGCGGTTGACTTTTATGAGCGTGGTTTTTGGGAGGGGGAATGTCACGTCAGTTGAGGTTGACCAAGTTCAGCGATCTATCGCTCGCCGACCCGTTCTTCGACAGCCTGAAGGCGGGTTACAAGGGCTTCCCCCAATGGTTTGAGAGTAAGGCAAACGAGCCAGTTTACGCTGTCATTGACGATCAAACCGACGAACTAAGTGGGATGATCTATCTGAAGCAGGAGAATGGTCCGGTTACCGACGTCGAGCCGCCGCTACCTGATCGCCTCTGGCTGAAGGTCGGCACTCTCAAGATCGAGGGTAAGGGTACGCGTCTCGGGGAGCGCGTGATAAAGAAGATCTTTGACACCGCTATCGGCGTAGGTGCAGAGGGCGTCTATGTTACCGTCTTCGAACTTCACGAGAAGTTGATCGAACTATTCAAGCGCTATGGCTTCGTCGAGCAGGCGAGCAAGACCACCAACGACGGCATAGAAAAGGTACTGGTGCGTTCGCTGACTGAATTTGCCGGGGATCGCTTGAAGGATTATCCCTTCGTGCACCGTCAAGGCAAAAAGGCGTGGTTGCTGGCGATCTACCCTGCCTATCACACCCGACTTCTGCCCGATTCCATCCTAAAGAACGAGCCCATCGAGCTTATACAGGACGTCTCCCACACCAATACTATTCACAAGGTGTATATCGGCAGATTGTCGCTGGGCCGAATGGCGCCGGGGGACATCGTTATTTTCTACCGGACGAGCGACAAAAAGGGGCCAGCCTATTTCCGTTCGGTGGTAAGCTCGATATGCGTGGTCGAGGAGGTCAGGGCCAAGAAGGACTTCGTTAATGTCGAGGCCTTTCTCGCATATACGATGCCGCGTAGCGTGTTCTCTGAGGAGGAGCTACGCGATCAATGGACTAATTCGAAGCGGCTGTACGTCGCCAAGATGACCTATAATGCGGCTTTCGAAAAGCGTACGACCCGTGGTCAGCTGCTCGGCAGCGTGATCTCGGAACAGCCACGCTGGGATTTTCGCGCGCTGACCAGCAGTCAACTCGACCGTATACTCGAACTAGGTGAAGTAAATGCGCGTCTTATTGTCGATTAAACCGGAACATGTGGAGAATATCCGGCGAGGCATAAAGACATTCGAGTTTCGTCGCCGAATTTTCGCGCGCCGCGACGTCCGTACTATTCTCATTTATTGTACGCGACCGGTGGGCCGGTTGATCGGTGAATTCGATATCGCCGACATCCTTGAGGACGAACCCGAGGCGCTCTGGGCGTCAACAGCCGATGGATCGGGCATATCCAAGGATTTTTTTGACTCTTATTTTGAAGGTCGGACTCGCGGCTATGCGCTCCAGATCGGCGCGCTGCGGATTTATGATGAGCCAATCTGCCCAAGCGAGTGGTTCGATAACTTCACACCACCTCAATCCTATATGTACGTCGGACCGGCCGAACCAGGCTGCCCACCACCTCGCCAGCTGGCCATGCTGTGATGATAGGTCGATGCACGCTGGTGTTCGGAGTATCTGGCGTTGGCAAAACCAGCGCCTGTAAGGCCTATGTGGCGACCCATCCCGACACTCTGTTCGTAAGTGCGAGCGACCTGCTGAGGGCCGCGCGGCAGAGTAGCGCAGAGGCGCTGCGCACCGCTCCGGCCGACAGGGTGGTTGAAAACCAGTCGCTGTTGGCTTCGGCGCTGTCAGCCTTTCGTGCTGGCCGGGAGGACAGTCCGATCCTCATCGACGCCCATGGGGTCATTGATAATGATCGCGAGCTGGTTCGTGTGCCCGTGTCGGCGATCGCGCCACTAGCGCCCGATCAATTGATCCTCCTCGAAGCACCGGCGGAGGAGGTCGCAGCCCGGCGCGCTAGCGCCGAGCGCCCGCGGCCCGTTCGAAATCTCGATGCCATCGTCAAGGAAATCGCTACAGAGCGCGAGGTCGTCTCGGGCTTCGCAAGCGCGTTGAACCTGCACCTCGTAATTGCCGAGGCAGGCATTGGATTCACGCTTGATGCGCTCCTCGACGCGACATGTCCGTCCCCACCAACGGGAGCGACGTCGAAATGGGCAGGATGACCGGGTCATTATAGCCCAGTTCGGTCATCTTCGGCACATAGAGTCCCTCATGCGCCGACGTGACATCAAAGCCATAATAATCGAAAATCCGTTCGAACTGCGGAAGCTTTGTCGCACTGACGGTCAAATGCGGCCGGTCATGGTCAAGCCATTTGAGCAAACCGTCGAACAACCGCACCCCGATACCACGGCCTGCATAGGTCGGCGCCACCCGAACAGTACAAATTTTACACTCATCAGCTTCCTTCTTGGCGATTCCTAGCCCAACCATCGCGCCGTCACGTTCGACCGGCAGCAACAGCCGCGTACCCTGACGCACGCCCGGCACCACCTTCTGGACGAACCAACGTGCTATGCCAGGATAATCCTCGGACAACGGCAATAGGAAAGTAAGAGTACGCGCCTCCGCATCGCTCATTTTGACAGGATGGGGGTGGGGCGATTTGGCGCCGAGGGTCGAGGCATCGGTGATCACGGCTTATTTTCTACGCTATTTGATTGGTCACGCCTAGTCTTGTCCGTGTCCGATGCGGCAGGCCTTGCAGGGAGAGCAGGCACAAGTTTGTGATCGGCAGTGGGCGATGCCACTGCGGATGGAACATCCGATGCGGGCATTTCGGTCCAAGCCCGGTCCCAAAGTGCCTGAATGCCCGATGCCGCAAAATTGCCGCCGAGACCGAAGATGAAAGCGATCACCAGATAGATCAGCAAGATTTTGCGGCTGCTGCGCCGGGTCTGCAGCTTCACAAAAGCCGAGAAATCACTGATGGGCGCCTGGCGCTTCCAGTGATACACTACCATGCCATCGGGAATGCCAGAGCTTACATAGCCGTTCCAGCTCTGCTCGAGCAGCCGCATCTTATGTGATGGGGTGTTCGAGACGCTTAGTTCCGAGTGAACCGGCACCGCAGTCAGAAAGGCGATGAGTTTGAAAGCGACTTCACCGCCCTTAGCGCGATCGTTGCGCATCCGTTGTTCGATTGCAGGCGGCAAGGTGCGCGCCTCATTCATCCGGAAGTCAATATATTCAATTTCATCGAAACCACTCTGGAAGCGCCGGTCATGAGGCTGGATCACCTTAACGAAGGGATTCTCCTCGGACCCGGATTTCAAATGGATGCGCAGACGGAAATAGGATGGGGCTGGCGGCGCGGCATGGTTGCACGCCTCGTGGATCGCATCGGGCAGGATCGTTAGCACGGTGCCGTCGTGCTGCTCAGCGATCTCTAACTCGTTGACCTCAATGCCTTGCGAGCCGTGCGCGAAGCTGTGCACGCGGCAGAACACGCTGTGTGGTTTGTCATTTAGCTCGATGCATCCAGTTCCGCCCGCGACCGGCGCCGTGATCTTGAACACCTCGTTGAAGATACCCTGTGCGAACTGTGACTGAGAGAGAAACCGCGCACAATCCTCAACGGAGGATCGATGGACCTTAGTGGGTATATAAATCCGAATTCTGTCGATCTGCGTGATATCCGTGACCAACAGGCCAATCTCAATAAAATCTTCGACGGCGTTCCTTGCCTTGGCTAAGAACGCTGGATCTCCGGCGATCCTCCAGTAATTGAAATGGGCTTCTAGATCAGTTGGTGCCGAGTTGGCCCTTGGTACGCACCAGATCGCAATCGTACCGTTGTTCGGCATCTCTTACCCCCAAAATTATATCATAGGATGCCATCAAGTTGACGAAATTCGGAGTGTAGGCCTAGCATCTACTATAGACCACGCAATAGATCGAAATAAACTATATCGCGTCAAGTCTCCTTCTTACCCGGAAAATCGATCACATCTGCGGTGTGTCTTAATCCTGACCCGGGCGACTTTTTCAGCCGAAGTGCTGCGATTGATCCCTCATTTGACATGTAGCCAGCTGGCAGACCACTCAGGGACTCGACGTCATTTGCAGGAAGACGAACAGCGGCCAGCAACTCCGGTTTGGTATAGACCCGTTCATCACACAGTAACCGGATCGATCGGCTAAGGAGACGAGGCTGCTCAATTGGCATCTCGCCTTCGTCATCTAACGGCTCATGTTTCCGCCATCCCTTGGCGCTGTAGTGCTTGAACAAGCGTTGCTTGTACTCGTCACTGATGATTTCTAGGTTAGCACATCGCATGATCATAGCACCCACCGACGTCTTCCACCGTTCCTTTAATGATATAAAGGCCGGAAGCGACGGCGACCATACTTCCGCGCCAAAGCTCTCGGCAGGAAGAAGAAAAGCACCAGCAAAATAGAACGCCTGCCGCTCGATTTCCTTGAACGCGGCAGCATCGTAAAGCGCGCGTTCAGTAAGCTCGCGGTGTAAGACGAGATGTCCAAGTTCATGGGCTGCGTCAAGTCGCGACCGAGCACAGGTCTGCTTGTCGGTAGCTAAAAACACATAAGGCCGCTCGTCGACAGCCGACCAGTTAGACAGCCCGTCCATCGTGCCAGCGTCGATGCGCTCTTTCACGACGACGATGCCAGCGTTTTCCATAGCGAGCAAAAGATCTGAAATGGGACCTATACCGAGCTCCCATGCAATGCGGCATTCGATAGCCATCCGCTCAATGTCGGCGTCACGGATTTCACGAAAGTCTGTAGCGCCGATCTGCGGGACATTCGGTTCTGGCAAATCAACAGATTCCTGCAAAACGAGGGAGATGTCCTGCGCCCACCGCAAGCGCGCCTCGACGCGGCTCCGTACACTTTTTGTCGCTGCTGCCATCGAGCGGGCAAACATCGGAGCCGGCCCGTGCTCTGCCTGGGGATTAAGGAAGAAGGAAACCGGTAGATTCAAACCGCGCGCGACCGCTTGGAGCGCGTCAATCTCGGGCAATTGGTCGCCAGCTTCCCATCGGGAGATGCTGGAACTGGTCCGGCCGCTGAGGTCGGCGAGCGCCACCTGCGTGAGTCCGCGCGCCGCGCGCGCTTCGATCAACCGCTGCGGGCTGAATCCCGGCACACCACTTCTCATTTCAATGTCCTTTTGACCGCAGAACTATCAGGAGCTGCGGCCGTCCTTCTTCAGTTTGGGATGCGCGCGATCCTTAATTTCGACCGGCATCTCCCGGATCGTCGGAGCGGCAGCATCATGATAGAGCGACATAAGTTGATTCAGCGACTTTATCTCCGCCCAAGAGCTGAGATCATGGTGCGGGAAGCCAATTCCAACCCAGCCCGGGAGGGAGGGGTCCCCGCCCTTCTGGGCTGCAACCACCAGCACAGCACAGAGCTGATCACGGTCAGGCTCGGGAACACGCATGTAAAAATCCGGCTGGAGCGGGCTCAGCCATCGATTGGTTTCTGCGACTTGCTTGCGAAACTTCGTCGCACGCGGCGGCCCGCGATGAGCTTGCACATTACCACGGATCAACATGATCCCACCTGCCGATACGACGCTGTAGCGACCGCCTTTGGGATTGGTGTGCGGACTGCTTACCTGGAAGTTGTATCGCCTGGATGCTCCGCGCAATCCGGCTTCCAGTCGCGCATGTCGCAGTTGGCCAAGCATATTACTGCGCTCGGGTTCTTCGACAAACTGATTAGAGAGACGGTGGGCTTCTGCGAAAGCGGCATCGGCAGTGCCTTGGAGGTCGAGAATAAAGTCGCGCGGGTAGGTCGCAACGAACCGATCCATGCACTCGCTCATTTCTTCGCTTCCATATACGTGTTGCGTTAAATGGAAAAATACACAAAAAATTTGCGTTATCAAGCTATCAAGCCCACGCGATCAATTTTTCCGATCGCGCCACAGCCCTTTAGGACGTAAACAGCCCTCAGCTAGTTCTGCCGACAGCTCTCCCCTGCCGCTCACGTTAATGATTACAGTGATCGGAAGACGGCCTCTAGAACCTACCGACCAGCGGCAGCTTATTCCTATCGGCGGCTCCAAAGCTGTCTGACCTGAATGTCCCAAGGCTTGCCAATTCCGAGAATGCGGTCCCGCCTCACGTTCAAGCGCTCCAACCAAACCACGCTCTGGCGGCTACGCGTCGGGCTATCGAAGCCAGTTCTCGACCCGCAATCCCGGCACCCGCTCAAACTCCCGGACATTGTCCGTCACGAGCGTAGCGTCGAGTGCCAGGGCATGAGCGGCAATGAACATATTGTTTCCGCCGATCGGTTTGCCTTGACGTTCCAGCTCCGCACGAAGAGCACCATAGTGGCGATCCGCGTCGTCCTCGAGCGGCAGCACAGGCAGACGTTTGAGAATCCCTTCGAGCTGCGCCGTCAACCGCTCTGGTCCCCTACGCTCCGCCCCGAACCGCAGTTCGCTGGCGACAATGATGCTCGTGACAATGGTCTCGGTCGTCCCCTGCGCGATATGCGCGCCAATCACCCTGCGGATGCCGGATCAGATCCGAAAGAATGTTGGTGTCGAGAAGGTACATGATCAGAATTCCACGGCATCCGCGGGAAGATCGTCGATCGGACCAAAATCTTCCTCGATGTCGTCGAGTGTAGCCAGATAGTCGACCAGCGACAGGGCAGGCGCGGGTTCGATGATGAGCCGGCCGCCTTCCTTGCGCATAATGGCATCTTCCCCGGGCAACTCGAACTCGCGCGGGATACGGACAGCCTGACTGCGACCGTTTTTGAACAGTTTGACGTGGCGTTCAGCGTTCATGGCGACTCCTTGGCATATGACACTGGCATATGCCAAGGGAGAAGGCGAGCAGGCAGTCAGTACGGACGCATCGTTCCCGAGCGGACCGTGATGGCGAAGAAGAAGAGCCGTTCGGCGGGGATGCGGTAAATCCCGCCAAGGCGAGACCTAGCAAACCGGCCAGCCTCAATCCGAAGGCTGCGTGGGAGCTCCATTCGCGAGCGCATCAGCAATCATGGCGGCCAGGGTTTCTTCGGCGCGCCTGCGTGCGCTGGGGTCCTTGGCCTCCAGCTCATGCCGGACCCATTGTGGCGCGCGTTCTATCACTCGCAGAATCAAGTCAGTGGTATTCTCGTCCATGGGCGCAGCCTATGACGGTGGATACAGGCGAACGCAACGCGGTAGTCGGCGTTCCAAGCCGTGCTCTAACCCAGAAGGCCTCAAGCGGGTTTCCCCAGTGCTTCGGCTTCTTGCGCCGCCGCACGGAACTATAGGTCCAACGTGCGCGCGCGGCTCCCGGTCAAAGATCAAGGCCCAGACTTCGCTCAGGGAGGGCTGCCAAAGTATCGGAGCGATCCTTTTCGGTGCGCCCCTGCTCACCGCTGCCTGGCCGGCCTTTCCTTGCTGCGCCCCGATATTGCGCTTTGTCGCTCACCCCTGATTTGGGACCATCAGGAAGGCCAAGATCCTGAGCCCTTGGCCGCTCAGGACCGCCATCGGCCATATTATCGATATTAAGCCGCCCCGTGGCTTCCAGCGCCGACGTCTTGTTACCAGGATTGCTGGCGAGCTGGCGCTCCAGCTTGGCCTTGTCGTCCACGATCATGGTCAGCTCGTCCCGAACGCGCGTGACGCCGACATTGAACAGGCGCTGATTGGAGAGGTTTGTTTCGTAGCTCGCCATGACGGTGATGGCCTTGTCCGTGGTGATCCCCTGCGCCATGTGCATGTTGAGGCTGTAGGCGAGGTCCAAACGCGACAGCATCGGGTCGGAAAGGCCCAAGGTCAGTCGCTGCCGCGAAGCCGTTTCGACCGTAACCGCATTCTGGTCCGCGGCGACCACCGTCGCGATGGCGGCGTTGTGGAGATCACGCGACTTGTCATTCGCGGTCCAGCGGATGCGATCGCCCTCACGGATCTGAACAATCTTCTTTTCGGAAAGCTGAAGCCGATCGTGAGTTTCCTCGGGAGAGAGCTTCCGCGGATCGAAAAGGACGCGCTGGCCGCCCTTGCGAAGGTCGATCTTGCCATTGGCATGGACCTTCGCCACGTCATAACGCCCGGCCTTAAGGCCGACATCCCGCATACCGCCGCGCCCAACCTCCAGCGTCTGCCCCTCACGGTAGTTCTTCGCATAGCGCAGCTCCTCCCGGGTGAGATTTACTCGCTCATAAACGACGATCTTGATCGCCTCGCCACGCAGCGATCCTTCAGCAACAAGGCCCTCTTGGATGCGCATGTTGATCGCTGCCCGGGCGTCTCTACCCGACGCGAACACGGCCGTACGCTCCCGATCTTGGGGCGAAAGGCCAAGCCAGCGATCGGCGGTATCTTTCGCCGGACTCTGCGACTCAATGACCTTGTTCCCCAGCAGGCGAAGGGCATGGCCGGCCTTCCCGGCGTTGGCCAATGACGCGACCGTTCGCAGTAGCGTCGTGCGCTGACGGATATTCTGGTCCATCCGCGCCATGGTGCCGCCGCTGGCCTGGATCATGGCGAAAGCCTTGCCGGCATTGATCGAGGGGAGCTGCTGACGGTCCCCGACCAGCACCAGCTTGTCGATGCCGAGCGCCTCTACGACCTGATGGAGGGTGAGCATATCCTTTGAAGATACCATCGAGGTTTCATCGACCACGATCATGCTGTTGGCGAGTGCCATGCGCGCTTCGTCATAGCGCGGTCCGCTGCGCTCAGTGATGAAGTGCTGATGCGCAAGAAGAAAGGAAGCGATCGTCTGGCTTTTGATGCCTGCCCCTTGCGCCATATCGGCAACCATCTTGTTCTGGAATGCAAGGCCCAACACTTCGCGGCCTTCCGTCTCGGCAACCCGCGCGACGGCGGAAAGCATGGTAGACTTGCCCGCACCCGCGATGCCCTGGACGATGACCGTGCGATCGGCAGAGGAGACAATCAGGCTGGCCGCCGCCAGCTGCCCGGGATTGAGTTCATGAACGCTCACCGACTGAAGCCGAGCTGGGGCGTCTGCAGCAGCGATAATCGGCGTCGCCCTGCCCTTCCCCGCCTCTACCAGATCAAGGATCTTCTCCTCGGTCGCCAGAGCTTCACCGGTAGTGACCATGGAGACGACACCATCACTGTCGCGGCCGACGCCGGGGATGAGCGAGCCGCGCTTTGTGAGCGCCGCGATACGCTGATCGACAAGATCGACGGTGACGCCCTTCAGCCCCAGATCGAGCGCGGTTTTGGCAAGGTCCGTCATCTTGTAGGCGGCTTCCCGCTCGGCATGAATGCGAATGGCAGATGCAACGGCAAGCTGCGCCCGCGCCGCTGCCGGCGTCTGTCCCATGCGGGCGAGGCCACGATCGACCAGCGGATCGTCAGGTCCAAGGACATCGGAAAGTTTCTCATATGTCCTCGCGATCACCTCCTTGATCGCATGATAGCCGCGCTGGAGAGTGGACCCAGCCCGTTCCTGCATGCTGCGGGCTCGCGCGAGTTCGAGCAGATCCTTGCCGCTAAAGCCAAGCTCTGCAGCCTTGTCCTTCCAGGCTCTGCCGAGGGCATCGCGATCACCGACATTGAGCTTGGGATCACGGGTACGAAGGGTGATGGACGCGAGGGCATTGCGCGATGTAACGCCCAGTTCAGCGGCCTTTGCTAATATGTCTTGCCTGCGCTGGCTGAAGGCGTCGATCACTTCTCTTGGCACACCCGAAATTTCAAAGGTGCCGTGCTTGCCGGTCATCCCGGTCTGGTAGCCAAGCTCGCCCAGCTCATCGCGCAGGGCGGCATGATAGATGGTGCCAATGACGCTGTTGGCTTTCCAGATCGCGCGATTGTGGAGCGCCTGCCATTTTCCGTCCGGCATCTGGGTCAGGTTGGCGATCACCGCATGGACATGGCCCTGGGGATCAAGCGCCCGGCTCGTGTCATGCTCGAACAGGGCATAGACGAGATTGCCGGTCCGGATCGGCGCCTTCTTCCCGTCTATATCTTTGCGGCCCTCAGCAAGATTGGCTTCGACCCACTTCATGGTGGATTGCACCGCGCGCAAATTGGCTGACAGGATGTTCCGGTCCCCCGCGATGTAGGCCATTATCGAGGCAGATTTGGGCATGGAGAAGGTAAGGTCAGTGCCCGCCTGCCGGTTCTCCACTTGGGCCACCCCGGTGCCGTCAGGCAGGATGCCATTCAAGATGCCTTCGAACGCATCTTTTGTGACCTGTCCCGCGAGGCCAAGCTCGCGAGCCCCCTCCCCGTCCCAGATGCTGACCTCCGCCGATCCCTCGACAGTATAATAATTGTCCTTCGCGAAATAATTAGCAGCGCCAGAGGAGGAGCGCACGGCAGCTACAGAGAGCATGGATCAGATCCCGAAATCATCGCCATCAAGACCCGCGGACAGGTCCGGTCGCAACTCGATAAGCGTCTGATCCTCCACCACGGGAACGGCAGGTGCCTGCCTGTACCCGCGTTCGGTCCGGTCCCGCTCCTGGGGAACCGTCTCTCGCTGCTCACCGCCTTTAGATTGGGCAGCGGCGTCGCCGCTCCGCTGCCGCGCTGCATCGACCAGCGGGTCGCGAATGGGCTCTGTGCGCACCCCATCCTGTGACTCCACCTGTCCAGCGGCGGGCGCATGGGGCTCCTGATCCTGCGCACTGCCTGGAACGGTCAAGTCAGCGACATTCTCAATGACCTGCGCGGCTCCATCACGACCACCCGCTTCACTGCTCTGTCCCCCCTCCTGGAAGGCCCCCTCCCCGCGCCGCGAGCGGATCGGCTTTACCTCCTTACGACGGACGAAGCCGACGGCCACCGACGGGTAATCCTTATACTGCAGCACAAGCCGCGCCGCCGGAAAGCCATCGGGAAATTTGACGAAGGCATGGAGCGAAGGAAGGTTCGTGATGTCGTCGGCAATGACCAGGGGTTCGGTCTGCTTGCGCGGCGTCAGGGTCGAGGCATCGCGCGTATTATTGTAGCCATAGCTGTACGCCTCATCCATCTGGCGCACTTCCCGGTTGCCGATATAGCGCGCACATTGTTCGGCGGTGTCGAGATCGGAGGTGGCGAGGATCAGTTTGGAGCGCGCGAGCGAGGCCAGATTTTTCGCGCCATGCTCGCCATAAACCTCCACCAGCTTTTCAAAACTATGGAGGCCAAGGATCATCGCGCCGCCATAGGCACGGGCGGTCTGAAGACCGTTTTCGATCGCGGGCAGACGGTGCAGCGCACCGAGCTCGTCAAACATGAACCAGGTGCGCAGCGACCGTGTCCGCGGCATTGCCATGAGGTTGTTGATGGCAAGGTCCATCCAGAGGGTCAGGAGCGCCTTGTTCATCGGCAGATCGAGATAATGGGAGGTGATGAATAGGATCGCGCCGGGCTTCTTCTCGCCAGTGATCCATTGACGAATAGAGAAGGGTTCGCCTTCCTCTGGAAGGAAGCGCAGCACCTGCGCATTGGTGTTGAAAACGGCGCGGATCGACTCCGCCATGCGCGCCGCTTCCGGCGCCGTGAGCGGGTCCGCGATCGTGTTGGAGAGATAGCGGTGAACGCGCGCCAGATCGGCCGTCATCAGATTTTCGGAAAGTGCAAGATTGGTGGCCTCGCCCCGCTCGATCAGGCGAATGCACATTTCGATGAAAAGCGTGCGGGCAGCGAGCGCCCAGAAGGGTTCGGAGGACCCGCCGTCAGAAGGGATGAGCGCGGCCGCCGCAGAGGTGAAATCGCTATGCGTAGAGCAGTCGTTGAAGATGGACCAGGCTGGGCAACGTTCATCCATGGGATTGAGAATTGTGTCGCGCGCGGGATCGTAAAAGGACTCCACATAAGCGCCGGTCAGGTCGAAGATGACCGCGCTGTCCTGCCGCGCGCGCATCTGCGCAACGAGGCTCCGCAGCTCAGTCGTCTTGCCCGAACCGGTGGTGCCGATCAGCATGACATGGGACTGCTCGAGCCGATAGGGAAAGGGGATGCCGCCAAGGCTGTACGGGTGATGGATCCCCCTACCCTTTCGCTCGGCAAATGGGAGACGCAAAATGTCCGCAGGCTTCATGCCTGGACAGAGCTGCGCTACATCCTCTTCAAACTTGATCCGGTTATGGTCAATGATCTCCGATCGCAGCAATTCGACATCAACCAGCATGGCGCCGCGCTCATGCCGTTCCTGAAGGATCGACTTTCCCCTCCGTTTGGACATATCGACAAAGGCGATGGCTGCAGGAACGGTGATGAAAACCGACAGCAGGAAGGATCCAAGCAGCCCCTTCATGGCCACCGCCCAGGCGCGGATCACGTCCGGGATATAAGGTACGGCTGACATGATAGTGCGCACGATCTTGCCGCTCGCCAGGGTGACGTTGACGCGCTTCATCGGATCGAGATCGACCCAGTCCCAAAGCTCGGCATAGACCTTCATGCAGATGAGCTGAAAACCATGCTCATCAAGCTTCACCGACATGATGCCAAACCAGCAGCTGAGGAACACAAAGAACCAAAAGATGACGGGCATTTTCGCGCCCGAAAGCCACATCATCAGTTCGTGAGAAAGGAGCTGGCTGCCGCGCGTGAAATTGCCCGAATTGCGCTGTACTTCGCCGCGCGCCGAATGATGGCTGAGCGGGATGTTCTGCCCGTTGGTGCGGATGTCCTTACCGGCCATGGTAGAGCTCCATCCGCTTGTCGGTTTCTGCGACCACGCGGTCACGATATTGGGGGAATTGTTCGCGCAGGATGATGTCGAGGGCGAGCTGCTGGAACTCGCTGATACGCGCCAATCGCAGCCGGCTTGCATCCTCGAGCGCATCGCCCGACAAAGACTGGTCGATCGCCGCGCGAATAAGATCGGCGGTCGCGACCCCACGGGCCAGAGCGTGCCGCTCAAGGCGCTGCCATTGATCCTGCTCAAGCCGGATCGTGTAACGCCGTTGTTTAACTGTCATCCACCATTCCTCCAAGCAGCGAGGTTGGTGGGGATTACGAAAGTTCAGTCTCGATACCTGATCGACTGAATGATTGCAAGTCGTCGGACATTGCACGCCGAGAAACACCTCTATCGCTTATGCTTCCTCTTAGATCGGCTTACGGCAGACATTTGGCAGACATCGCAAACACGCCAAAATGCCAATATTCTGGTCTTTTCTTGAACCGCAGGTGCATACGGTGTGCTGCCTGACCACTTGGGAAGGCACTTAACCAAATGGCGCGCTGGTTACCTGTAACCGGCTCCTTCTTTCCCGGCCCCAGGGCCGGGTCGCCGATCCGGCAGGGATTGGCTCCGCCCATCGGGCGGAAGGATATGGCTTGGCCATATATCGCCGTGGCATGAGGGTGTTCCTCCCTCTACGCCGCGGCGAAACCGCCCCCAAAACCGGCTCCAGGCGAAAAGCAGTTCCGCCGCCAAACGACGATGCTATTCCGGCGCTCGTGCGCCACAATATGGGGAGATGGAAGGAGCGCGGATTGAATGGCCGACCGCCACACTTCCAAGGACAATTCCCGCGCAAGATCAAAGGGATTGAGCTGGACTGAGGAGGAGCTATAACGGCCCCGTCCACAATCCGATCCGACATATGGGAAATGATCCATGGCCAAAGATCTGGACAAGGAACGGGCTGCCATTGCGGCGGAAGAAGCCAAGCTGGTCGAACGCAAAAAGCAGCTCGCTGAAAAGGAACGAGATGCCTCGCTGAAGGTCATCGAAAAAGCGGGCCTGATGAAGCTGTCCCTGGAGGATCTGGAAGCGCTGGTCGGGCGCATCCGCAAGCTTGGGGTCGAGGAGGTTCAGCGTCGCCTGGCGGCGTGAAGGCCAAACCGATCCTAACGAAAATGGGCAGGCCGGGCTCGATGCCCAGCCTGCCCAATGACCCAGGCCATAAGATCTTGGGGAGAGCCTCACCGACCCTCCCCTTTAGATTTCAATAGCTGTCGTCCAGCTTGCCTGGAATGCTGTACACCACCCGGTTGATGATGGTCGTTGGCAGAGCGCCATAATCGCCTTCATCAATGGCGAAGAACCCACCCTCTTCATCCCGGATGATGTGCTGCGGAAAGTAGCTCGTCATCGCGCGTAGCTCGGCGTTGGCAAATGCTGCGATGTAGGTGCCCTCTGCGGCGAAAGCGTTGTGATTGATGTGCGTGGGTTTTCCTCATCAAAATGAAAATTTAGGTCAGCGGGCATGTGGATCGTGGCTGGGTCAACCACGGCGAAGCCGCCGCGAAACGGGGAGCGGAGGACCCGATTTTGCTGCGGCCGGAACGGAGCGCAGCGCAGTGGAGGGCGCGGCAAAATTGGAGGGGCCGCTCATCGTTGAGGCAGCCATGGTCCACATTACAGGAGAGAAAATCAGTGAGATATTCCCCCCTGTCGTTGGCATGCCGTTTCTAGGGAACTCGACACGCCGACCGAGGTGGTACGCGTCATGCAGGCACGATGTTCAAGGACGAAAAACAACGCCCTCGGGCAGGAAAAGCCGAGGGCGCTGCTTGCATGCTGTCGGGCATCCAAGTCGGGGCCAATCTAGCGGAACAGATCCGCATCGACAATCTACCGTTGGCCATACTGCGCCTCGTTTTCGCAAGAGAAAGCTCGGTAAGTTCGAGCAATCATCGGGAGCATTCGCACTTTACGGTTTCAATGCATCCGTCGGCCTTTGGCTGGCATGTCGGGAGATGATAGGGACTGCAATTAGCCCCGCCTCCAAGGGGGAAGAGGCGGGGCTTATCGGGTCCTCCAAGGGGGAGGCGGGTGAACAATGCGCTTTCGTACATGAGTCGCCTATTCATCGCGCGCCTTATATCGTCGGATTCTAGACGACAGCTCGCCAGGCTCGGACCCACCCAGGTGATGATCATTCTCGTCGGGCTCATCTTCGCTCCGCGCGAAAACCTGCGCAAAAAAGCTCTGCAGCGGCCGATCCCATACCACCGCTGCTCCTGTTATCCGTCCCGCCCCCACTAGCGGCTCTAATTCATATCGGCTGACCTGCACTGCCCCTGTATCATCGCCGCGTTTGAAGCTGCGAGGCGGGCCGAAGGCCCGCCCCGTTTCGTCAGTCCGCGCCGGCATTCGACGATAAAATACCAAATTTCTCGACAATCCGATCGGTGGTGAAGACGGTTTCGCCCTCGCGCTCGTAGGAGGTGTCGCGCATGGTACCCTCAGCGAAAATCAGGTCGCCCACCCGGAGACGTTCGGCGATAGTCTTGCGGTAACGCTCATTGAAGATGGTGACCCGGTTCCAGTTAGTGTCATCGACCCATTCCTCGCCGTTCTTGCGGCGGAAATTGCTGGCGATCTTGAGATGGGTGACATTGCCGCTGGCCTGGATTGCACCGACATTGCCAATGACTTCGAATTTGGCGAAATTGATCATTATGATGTCCTTGCTTCTTCCGTTGCTAACGCAAGGTTTGGCAAGCGCATATTGAGGCGAGGACAAGTGAAAAAACGGAGGGTCCGCCGTAGGCAGGAAACCGTCGCAATGCGCAGCATTGCATTTTTTCACTTGTCCTCATTAGCCGTATCGAAGCTAGATCAAACCGGTAGCGACGAGAGAAGGAGAGATGGCGGATATCCACTCGTCCTCCGCTTTAACATGGCTATGATTTGATCCAGTTCCGTTGAAACATCATCCACATCGCAGCCGATGTGATGCGTGGATTGAAGTTCATGGCGATTCCAATCCGTTGGTCGCGGTCGCGCCGCAGGTTGCTACATCAGTTGGCGGCGGCTGATGTGGATCGCCCACGCGCGCGATGAAACATTGTCTGGGCTGCAATGGTCGATTTCAGCAGCGTCTGCTGAAGCATGGGCAACACGGCCCTGCGCGCGCGTGCCGTTCAGCAGCACCGAACAGTCCGCCGCCGTCAGGCGGCCGCTTATTTTTTCATCCTGATGCCCCGATGCTCATCATTCCAATCCTCATATCTGCGGTCGGGGAAGATCGCATCCACCCTTTTGCCTTGGGCCTCATATTCTTCGGCCGCTCGCTCAACCGCCGCTCGACCTGCAGCATTATTATCGCCCGCTAGCGTCACATGCTCCACCTCGTCAGGGAGGTCGACATAGGGCATCGAGCCGGTGCCCAGGGTGATCCACACAGGAACTTTGGGCGATTTCATTCTCAGGGTGAGCCCATCCTCCGGTCCTTCGGTCAGGATGATCCGTTTTTCCGGCGGGGCAAGCCGAACCGCACTGCCACGGATCTGCCCCAGGCTGACCTTAGGGTTTGCCATGTCGGCCTTTTGGCCGTCCTCCGTCAGGAAGATACTTTGGATGCCAACGATCTTACCGCGGCGATCCTGCGCTCCGAGCACCAGAGCCGAACAGCGGCGTCCACTGGCGCCGGTCTTTTTGTCGCGCCAGAGTGCCACGCGCCCATATCGCGCGGTCGCAGGAACATCAGCGGTGATGCCGCGCGAGGCGAGATAAAGCTCTGCAGGCGTGCCCTTGATGCTTAGGGTGTCCTGCCATTCGGCCTGCGCGGCCAGAACAGCCGCAGCGCGGTCCGCCTTCTCCTGTCGCACCAAAGCGGCCCGATCCCGTGGGGCCGCCTCCGGCAAGCCCTCTTCTCCGAGCAGAATGGCGACAGCATCGACAAATTCGCGGCCCTCAAAATTCATGATGAAGTCTATGGCATCGCCCCTCGCGCCGCAGCCAAAGCAATGAAATACCCCCTTCGCATCATTGACGCGGAAGCTCGGTGTCTTCTCATTGTGGAAGGGGCAAAGGCCGACATGTTCATTGCCTGCTTTGCGAAGCTTCACATGTCGCCCAACAATGTGGCTGAGGTCAAAGCGCGCTTTTGCGCGCTCGACGTCCTGCCTGAATTGATTGCTACGCCAGTTCTTCATCACGGCTCGCCTACTCAATGTCGCTCAACGATAGACCGCGCCGGGACACTCGCCCGCGACCATCCAGCCATTGTCCCATTTTGGTTTATAGATCGCCCTCCCCGCCTCCAGCTGCAGACAAGAGAGGCTGCGGCCCCGAACATAGACCATGGCCAATGTCCGGCCATAATCGTCAGTGCTGATCCGCGTCACCCGCAAGGGGCCGGTTATGATCTGCCGCAATGACGCCTTGCTGGCGGCGGCAAGCCGCGCATCGCATATCGCGCCAGGCTTGGGATAGGGACGACAGCGGCCATTGCTGGGATCATCGGGGGCATCGATGCCAAGAAGCCGAATGCGCTCGGCGCCGCAGTGAAGGGTGTCGCCATCGACAACAGTGCAGCTGGTCGATGCGGCAGCGAGAAGCGTGAAAGCAAGAAACACGTGATCTCCTGAACCTGGGAATTTCTCTTTTTCTTTGAGGCACATGGTGCCCGAAAGTGAACCCAAATGGAAGCGATAACCGATTGAGATGGTTTCCTTTTTTCTCGGCTTGCAACTCCGAATGGGACCGGCTGCCGCGCGATCTCGGCTCTCAGAGCCAGCCCTCTGCTTACGAAGCGAAGTCCCTCGACATGCTGCCCCATTGGCTATGCGGCCGGGCCGGTCACGCCAGCGCAGGACGGTCTCGGGGCTGATCTGGGCATCGGTCGGCCCTTGCGCGGGGAGAAAAGGGGCGGCGCGATGGCCGCCCGGCCTGGATCAGGCGGCAAAGGCGATTGCAGGCGCGGTTTTTGTTGATCATGTCGTCTATTCCTTTTGAAATGGAGCCGAAGGCGATGTCGCGCCATCGGCTTCTGCCTGCTGGCGAAGCGGGTCGGGGAATGGCGCAATGAGGGCTGATCGCGGCGGAGGGGACTCCCCACCTTTTACAAGCGGTAATTTCCGTGATCGGCAGCCCGTCTTGACTTCCACTCCTCGGCTCGCGGTTGCAGCACTGCTGCTGCAACCCTTGCCTCGCGGCGAGCAGCGGGTGTGCAAGCGGAAGAACCCTTCGCGGGGACCCGGCTGCACGGAGCGCGTCAGCGTGGAGGAAGCTGGG
Organism: Sphingobium lactosutens; assembly: GCF_013393185.1. GTDB lineage: Bacteria > Pseudomonadota > Alphaproteobacteria > Sphingomonadales > Sphingomonadaceae > Sphingobium > Sphingobium lactosutens_A. The sequence goes on from NZ_QJQX01000085.1 coordinate 157,455, forward strand.
CGGAAGGCGCTTTGAAGCGCGCCGAGGGCGGAGCCCTAAGCACCTTGAACAGAACGATGCGCGTGCTGCGCACGCACTTTGTTTGTAGCGGTGCGATGCACCGCAGTCGTCGCCGGGCCGTTACGCTATGAGGAGGCTTCTCGTCCCGGCGACGACAAATGCTATGCCGCTTCCCGTTGCGGCAATCTGTTCCGATCGAACAGTTCTCCGGTCTGGAGCATCGCACAAGCCACCCCGATCAACCGGCTGCCTACAGACCTCAGTGCGCGAGCATGGCTATGACCGTGCTTTCGCAAAGCGCTGTACCGGTTTCGACAATTGAGGTCGTGCAGAACCGCCACCCTCGCCCAATGATAGACGGCGGTGCGTAGACGATGCGGACAGGCATACCGCATCACGACCAGGGTTTGCTTCCCACTTCTTCGTGTAACGGGAGCCACGCCCGACAATGCCCGAAGAGTTCCAGGATCTCGACGGCGGATAGCATCATAGCCCTCGGTCAGCAGCGCCGCGAGGACGATCGGCCCCACCCCTGGCATCGAGCGCAGTATCTCGGGGTCACAATGCAGCGTGGACGCTGACGCGTCCGTCGGCCGAAGCTCAGCCACCGCGGCCGTCAGCTGGTCCAGCTGCTTCATCCCCACCTTCATCTGCTCTGTTACCAGTCTGAGTCGCGCAACTATGACCTGGCAGTGCGCGACACAGGCGTCGGTCACACCAGGTGCGACGACGATCGGCTCGGTCCGCAGATGGGCGAGCAAGCTTTCCGCCGACCATTTTCGCACCCGGCTCTGCCGAAGCTGCCGCGCGACAGTGGCCGGGCGGATGCTGCGCGCCTTTGCCGGCGTCGGAATGAGCTCCCAGAGATCCAGCATCCACTCGCGCGCCCAGTTTTCAGACAGGTCGATCATCTGCGGGAAATAACGCCAGAGCTGGTGACGGAAGCGATTGGCTAGTCGGTTCCGCTCCTCCGACAGATCTTCCACCATGCGCGACCATTCGCGCAACTCGATGATAGTGGGGTGCATCGGCTCCAGAAAACGATAGAAACGCAGGTCCGTTCGCAGAGAGTCGGCGAGGACGAAGGCATCGAGCCGATCGTCCTTGGCCCCGGCTGTCGTGAAGCGATCGCGCAATCGATCGAGTTGCTTCGGATTAATCGCATGAACCGCAAAGCCTGCGTCCATCAGATGCTCGACCACCGGACCATGCGGCACCTCGATGCCAATGGCGATGTTTTCGGCCATGTGACCACTGACCGACCTGATCCACTCGACCAGTTCGGTCAGCCCTTCCCCACTATGGTCGAACGGCCGATGACCAAGCTTTTCGCCAGCGGCGTCCAAGGCATAGGCGTAGTGCGTTTTCGATGCCCAATCGATACCGACATAGGTCATGATGCTTCCTGTCATAGCGCCTCCTCTTTCCTTACGGGCAGCCGCAATCCTCGCCGGACCTGTTCTGGCGCTCGAAGGCGCTACTCCCCACTGGGCGTCGATCACGGCCAATCCGTTGGGGCACTCGTCCCCTCTAGGCGCTCGCGGCGCTGGATCACCAGGTGGCTCCCAACGGACCGGCC
>NZ_QJQX01000085.1:159083-181014 GCF_013393185.1 Sphingobium lactosutens
CAACGGACCGGCCCGCGGGGACGACTCATAACGACCCGCGAGACCCGGCGTAATAGGAACAGGAATCACCTGCCCTGCACAGAGCGAAGCGAAGGAAGGACGGGGAAACCGACGCGATCACCAAGCGGAGCCGCGCAGCGGCGTAGACGGCCAGGTCCTTGCGCCAGGGGGCCGGAACAGGCCCCGACATCAAATAGATGCGGCGCATCTGCTTCTGACGGGCAGCTTCCTCGGCGACTGTAAAAAGCACGACTTCGCCGATAGGCTTGACCTAATCTTGTTAGCCCCGCTCGCGATCGTTTGTCCTAGACACGCGCTCGCCTGCGCGGGTTGTCCCTATAATTGCGACATTTCAGCAGGATTTGACTAACTGACACGTTCTAACGTATATGTGTCCGGGATAGCAGGTGAATTTCGACGCTTTTTGACGAACCGCAGGCTATCAAGTGTAAGCGAGGGGGTACTGCCCATGCTATCGGGCCAGATTCTGGATACCATGATCAGCTCATGTGAGAACGCCAAAAGCGTTCTGCGTCGGGCCGCCATAGACCCTTCCGATCGGAAGACCTTGAACATAACTATGGGCGCTACCGTAGCTGCTGATTTTCTTGGCCGTACGCCCGAAGCTCTGGCGAAAGCGGAAGCTCGCGGCCGCCTCCCCGCGCCAAAAACCTCAAACAACGGCAGACGTTTCTACACGGTGGAAGACCTGATCGCCATTCGTGAGACTCTCGGCATCAAGATGGGCAAACTTGCTGATGAGCGCGCCGTTGTGATTGCGGTCCAAAACTTCAAGGGTGGCGTTAGCAAGTCAACCACCTCTAAGCATTTAGCAGATTACTTAGCCCTCCGTGGGTATCGTGTTCTTGTTGTTGACTGCGATCCTCAGGCTTCCATGAGCGTAATGTTCGATGTGGATCTCGAGGGATTAGTAGATGAGACACATACGCTCTCCAATTTTCTGTCACCGCGTATCGACGAGGCCGACTCATTTCGTAAAACAATCAGATCCACTGCTTGGCCTAATATCGACATCTGTCCCGCCAACCTTGGCCTTCAGGACACTGAGTGGGAATTGACGGCGACGATTGAAGAAGGTCCTCAAGCAATTGCCGGCGCATTTCGCATGCTGCGCATTGGACTTGAGGAAGTTCGCTATGATTATGACGTCATTATCCTCGATCCACCTCCGGCCATGGGTTTTTTGGGAGTCAACACTTTAAGTGCGGCCGACGGCCTCCTCATACCAGTTCCCGCGCGCCAACTAGACTATCTTTCGACGATACACTTCATGCAGACCTGCCGCGAAGCGATGAGTCTGGTTTCAAAATTCGATGCAACCGTTGACTATGGCTTCATTCGAGTCGTTTGTACGATGTTTCAGCCGAACCGCACCAACGAAGCCCAAATGCTTCAGGTTATGGAAAAGACCTATGCTGGACAAATGCTTTCCACCCCTATCCTGCTATCTGAAGAAATAAAGAATGCAGGTATCGCAATGTCCTCCATTTACGAAATTAATAAGCCATATGGATCACATCAGACATATACTCGGTGCCGGGACAATTTAAACTTGGTGTTCCGAGAACTTGAGAAGGACATCTGCAAGCAGTGGCCGTCACGACTCACGCAACTCGGCACTGATCGCTTGACGGAGGCAGCATGAGCAGCGGACCGGCACGCCGTCGTAGCCTCCTAACCAATGCGATCGACAGCCTTGCGACTCCGCAGGCCCTGTCTGAGCCCGCAGTGGGCGCGGCTATGCTAGAGGAAGAGCAGGCGGGGGCTCGTAGGGAACCATCGCCCCCTGCATTCCTCGAGCGCCGTGGCGTCGCGTTCGACGAAATTGCTCGAACGGTGAAGCGGCTTACCATCAAGCTTCGTCCAGATGAGTGCAGCGTCTGGCCGGGCAACGCACGGGAATACGCCAATCTTACATACGAGCGCTGCGCCTCCTTGATAAACTCCATTAAGGAAGAAAACGGCAACCGTGAGCCGGTCGTAGTACGTAGGACGCCTGATGCGGAGAAACCATACGAGCTAATTGTTGGTACTCGACGTCATTTTTCGGTTTCTTGGCTGCGCGAAAATAATCACGCTGAGATTGACCTCGTCGCACGTATAGAAACATTGGATGACGAAGGCGCATTTCGCCTCGCCGATATCGAAAATCGCGAGCGCCAGGATGTAACCGATTTGGAGAGAGCTCGTAACTATCTCCATGCCGTCGATGCTTATTATAACGGGGTCCGTAGTCACATGGCAGCCCGCCTGGCGATCGGAAAGCAGAACCTGCACAACTTGCTTCAGCTCGCCGAGTTGCCCCCCGAGGTGGTTCGCGCTTTTGCTGATCCGTCCGACCTAAAGGTTCGTCACGGGATGAAGCTATCCCCTCTTCTCAAACAGCCGGATCTCCAAGAGGCAATCTTGATTGCTGCACGGGAGCTCGCCCAGGAGCAGGCATCTCGTAGAGCTTCAGGTCAGGAGCCCATCGAGGGGCCGCAAGTCTACCAACGTCTTGTCACCGCGAGCCCGAAGAGAGCGGAACGGCCGTCGTCTCGCGCGAAAGCAAGGGTCAACTCCCCAGACGGTGAGGAGATTGGCCTCATTGTCTCTGACACCAAAGCCAAGGGAATGACGATCAACATCAATCCGAAGCGGTCGATGAACGTTGAGGAGATTCTCGCAGCGCTTCGTCCAGTGATCGAAGCGGCGAAATTCGCCAAACGATGACCGCCATTATCGTTTAAATTCAGGTGTTTAACAGCGAGTAAAACAGGTTTTACTTGTCGAGCAGTGGAATGACCATGGCCTCAAAAAAGGATGCGCGCGACGATACTCAGGTTGACCTGTTCCTTCCGCAGCTCACCGCCCTCCCCTTACGCGACCAGCGGGAAACGATGGAGCGGCCCTTTTTTTCTCTGTCCAAACGCAAACGTCTAAAACCAATCGACTATGTCAGTCCCGATCGCAAGGTGACGGTCCATGTGAGCGCCAACTCTGAGTACGGGCTGGCTACTATCTACGACCTCGACATTCTGATTTACTGCGCGTCGGTTCTCATTGAGTACAAACGTCAGGGCAAAAACGATATCCCCCAGACATTGCATGTCGTTCCATATGATATGCTATCAACTCTGAAGCGCGACGTAGGCGGCCGAGCGTATGAATTGCTCGGCAATGCACTTGACCGTCTCCAATCGACTACCGTGAAGACGAATATCCGCTCGGGCGATGCAGTTGAAACGACGTTTTCGTGGATCGACAGCCACAGCCAGCTCAAGGACCGCAACGGTCAAGTTCGTGGGATGCGGATTACGCTTGCGAAATGGTTTTATGATGGCGTCCTTATGGAAGGAGGAGTTCTTGCCATTGACCCGGCGTATTTCTCATTAACGGGAGGGCGCGAACGCTGGCTTTACCGTGTTGCCCGTAAGCACGCCGGGGGCGCAGGTTCGGACGGGTTTTCGATTGCAATGCCGACACTATACGAAAAGTCGGGTGCGGAGGGCGACTACAGACGCTTCAAGTTTGAGATGGCAAAGATCGTGCGAGAGAACGGATTGCCGGGGTACTCGCTCGAGCTGATCCAGAGACAGGGCACTGAGCCAATGCTGAGGATGACGAGACGCGATGCGGAACGTCAAGAGGCCCCCCTACCCTCCGCGTCGCTTCAAAAGCCTTCAACCCCAAAAGAGAGTCAAACGCGGGCGTCTGATAAAAACCCGATCAGCTTTCCCGCCGAGGGCCCAATTTCTTTTGGGGCATTTGGCGCCATTGCGCGCGCAAATCTTCCCAGTCCTCAACGTGACCATTCGGCCGTTGCGGTTGAGTTCCGCAATTTTTTACAGACCCGTGAAATCGCCTTTGATGCGCCAAACATCACCCAAATATTTGCAACATTTTGCTCTAAGCAGCGGCCCGCTAGCTGAGGCTAAATTGAGTGGTATCGATGGGCTGCCCCCCCTTCCCCATGCTGACAGCACCCGCACCAGCAAGCGCACGCCCCTGCTAGTGGCGTTCCCAAAGTCCCGAACAGTGGACTCGTACAGCATATAGGTTTGCCTAGGCGCTTTGAGGGGCCTCCCTTCCGTACAACTGAAGATAGCCACTCGCCAGTTATCTAAAGCTCCGGGACGTGCAGCAGTGCAGCTTCTTAGTCCCGCTTGCCTGATGGCAGCACGACGGATCCGAAGCTATGCCGATCTCCTTCCTGAAGAGAATTGATAAGGCAGACTATCTCGGTTCAGCGCCGCGTCATTCTAGTGGCTGCCCGTCACGAGACACGCGGCAGCTCAGATAATGCATCCGCACCTCATTGGGCGTCTCGAAATATCCTGAAAGCACGAGCGCTCAGGTGGTACATATCTTCCCGCTCATCCGCTGGCGCGCTGCCAGGATACATGAGATAGACTGCGTGCCCGGTATTTTGGGAACATCCACGGCCATCTTAGCTGCTTAATCGACTCATGTTCCTTCTTGAAGCTCCTATCATGTGGAGCTCACAGCTGCCCGGATCATAGTTGTCGAATTTGAGTAGGCGCGGTGACCAATTTGATCGACTTACCCCGTTCCCGAAGTACCGCGACTCTGCAGATCTCCGATAAAATTGATACTGGGACAGGCAGGGGAGGGGACGGCTGCCGTTCCTATAATCCCGTGCATCCGGCGGACAGAGACTGCGATGAACAACCTTAGACGCTGAGATGGCTATTTAGCTTCAGCGGCCTGTCATGTTGGCCGTTCCTAATATCCCGTGCGGCAAGATCACGAGCTCCCCTCAGACCGCAGACACCTTCCCCACCAGAGGGGCGTCGACAATCGCTATTTTAAAAAGCCGAAGCACCTCACGACCACAAAAACGGCGGTTTTCTGCCGATTAGCGGCTAGGTAAAACGCGTTTTACCGGAGGAAATCAGTCCATGTCTGCAGGCGTGACACGGGACTTCAGGAACAACCCTCCGGTACATTAAGAACAGAATCACGGTGCATCAGGAACACTGCGTTCGGGACAATAGGAACGGAGCAACGGGATTTGAGGAACGGCCTACCTAACCCGACTCGCGAGAAACCCACGATTCGCGGAACAACCAATCTCCTTTAACCTTCTATAGATTCCTTAAAGGAGTAAACGAGCGCCTGCGGCGCCTCTTCTTGATTGATGTATTATGATTTTAATGACGCCGGCGGACCAATTGCAATCGGGGAGGATATTTAGACAATTTTTCCCGAACAGAGAGTGAGGCCGAAGCCCGAGCTTTCTAGAAGCGCCGAAGCACCGCTGACGAGGGGGGATGCAATTCAAAAACGAGGGCGTTTCGTTCCTCCACGCGGGGCAATCAATTTTGCCGTGCGCGCGTCTTTAGAGAGAATCTCCTGATCCCTTTCCATCGCGCACTGCGTTACGTAATACATGGCATTCGTGCATCGTCTGCATAGGCATTGATCGCGGCTTCGGGATGGTTTCTCCTGACCTGCGGATGCGCCATGTCGCAGGCGCTCTGTGCAGCGCCGCGTGCAAGACTTCTGTAGCGTTCGTGCAGCACTAGGCCGGGGCAGAGGAGGAATGCCGGACGACGGTAAAGACGTGTCCGTTGCTCGGGCGTACTACACGGTGGCGTGGAGTTGGACAGAAAATTCTAGGTTCACCGGTGAGTGTAGTTGAAGTGGCTGTCTTAGGACGACAGGACGGCCGCCGTCGGCAACACTTCGATCGATCCGCCTCAGCCGCAGGGCAGTGGAGCGGGGAGGGGAGCCCAGCTTGCTTGGCGCTAGCACGAGGGCGGCAGCAAGATTAAGCACAAGCGCATGTTGTGTTAGGTTGCCCACGGCTTTGTATGAACGGAAGGGGGCTCAGGTAGCGTTTGCACTCAGTGGGTGCTAAGCTTCGAGCTGGCGGCTGATCTGTTCAGGCAGTCGGGACACCGCGGACAGCTTGGACGCGCCCATTGCAAAAGCGACGGCATCACGCGATCGAATACGAATGCGACAACCAGCTGGATAAAAGCACTAGGCTCAAGCGGCGGCGGGTTTCTCAAACCCATCTACTCCGCCTTTGCAATTCCATGTTGAAGGCTTGTCAAATGATGCCAGACTGGGGTCAGCAAACGCCTCTGCTCTGCTGGGATTTTGTCGAAGCAAGTCGCGTTACCGTGCCTGACAAAGAGACTTTGCAGCTGGATCCGCGCGCTGTAGGTGCGCCTCCGAGGGAAATTGCTGAAATTCGCCCTCAGAGCCCCGTAGGGCGCTCTCGGAGCTCCTTGGCACCCTTACCCTATCCGAAGCCTCTTTTGGCGCTCTAAGGCCCGTTTGCGGGCACTTTTGCTTCGGCAATAAAAACAATGACTTATGGAAAAGCGGCTCGTCCGAGCGCGCGAGACCAGTTTTTGGGCAGAAATTCGAGCTATCATCTGCCTTTCGAATTACGGAGGATACAGCGGCTCTCTGCTGTTCGCAGAGCACCCGCCTAAGCTCGCGCATGAGCAGGGAGGGAGAGATCGACCGCTAGTCGCACGGACGAGGGCGCTTTCGCTTTCTGACAATGGGCAGCCGCCATGACTCCCGGCGGCCTCCTCCAATGACCGTCCTGGCTCAGCGCCGGAGGTGACTAATGTTGCGACGGCAAGCGGGCTGAGCGAAAGTTATGTTGAGGGTCTTGGGAGACGCCTTCGGGCCACGCCGCCGCCGCCAAGCAGGCGGCCTCAGCGCGGCTCGGCCTCCCACAGCTCAGGAAATGCGACCGGCAGGGTGACTGTTGTGCTGAAGGGTGCAAAGGGAGCCGGGCAGTTGGCCATATGGTTTGCTTCCAATTGACGCAGCAGCTTGGCGGCACCGGCCTTGGTTGCGGGGAGGGCGCGGGCGAGCTGGGCCGGGGTGAGGGCACCCAGCGCAAACAGCAGCAGCCAGCTCGGCAAGAGCCGCGAGTTCGATCGCTGATCGGGAAATTCTCGCGCGAAAAGCTCGGCGGCGCGGGGCAGGCGGGCGATATCGCAGGCGGTGTCGTGGAGCGCCTCGCGCAGGATCTCGGCTGCGTCGGACCGGCGGTCTTCGAGCGAGCGGTCGGCGCGGAACAAGCGGCGCTGAACGATGCCGGGGCAGGGGAGGGGGATCGCGCTGAGATGAAAAGCCTGGCCGTTTGCTGCGGCAGCGAGGTTCACCGCCCAGCAAGGGGTGAGAGCGGTGGCTGAGAGCGGGTCATCGTCGATCGCGGTTGACGTGCGAAACCGATCGATGAGCGCGAGCAGTCGTTCGAGCGGGGCCGAAGGCAGCGCTGGATCGGTGAGGGCGGCGAGCACGGCATCGAGCGTGCCTGCGCTTGTTGCGACAATCTCGGCCGCTGCGGCGGCTTCGCTGGCGAGGGGGCGAATGGCGAGCCGGCGCACTTCGCCGATCGCTTGGGCGAGGGGATGTGTGCGGTCCGGCAAGGCGCGCTCGAGCAGCGTCAGGAAGGCGTTGCGGTCGGCCGCGCATTCCGCGCCGATCAGCTGCTGTCAGCGGACAAAGTAGACTGCATTTTGCTGTTTCATCGTCAAATCAAAAGGTTATAGCGACGATACTGCAAGCAATTCTGTCTCGCGCGATTTGTCCGTCGCGGTGCTCGACAAAGTAAGCTACATTTTCATCGACGCAGAAATCGTTGTGGAGTCCATCCATGATTGAGCGCAAGCCGTCTCCCGCGCCCCGACGAAGTCTCAAATCGCTCGAGGCGGGTTTGGCGCTATACCCGCACTTCCGGCAACATATCTCCCTTTCCGGCCCGGTGACGGCAGCTCAGGTCGCGGCGATTGCCGAGGCAACAGGCTTGAAAGAGCGGCAGATACGGACATTGGCTGCGCGATTTAGGGCGCATCCGGTCGCGGAGACGCTTGCTCCAAAACCGCGGGGACCCACTGTCGGATCGCACCGGATTGATCCGGAGGTGATGGCTGCGATCGAGACGTTGATCGAGGAAATTGCGCTCAAGATGGTGTCGACGTCGCGGGCGGAAGCGGCGCGGCAGATATGGGGCCTGTTGCACGCGGATAATGGAAATCACGGGTTTTCCGCCGATCTGATCCCAAGCGAGAAAACGATCGAACGGCTGCTGTGCGAACTTCCGAGCCGCGTCTGGGCCAAAGCCACGATGGGATCAAAGACCAGAAGTGCCCATGAGCCACACCCCGGCGAATATTGCAGCGACGGATTTCTCGACCTGGTTCAGATGGATCATACCAGAGACGATGTCATCCTGGTCGATAGCCTGAGGCGGGAACAGCTCGGAAGACCTTGGATCACATTCCTCATCGAAATCTGGACCCGATCGATCCTCGGCTACTATGTCAGCTTCGGCGACCCTTCGATATTCCGGTGCGGGCGGGCGGTTGCGAGTGCCATGTTGCCCAAGGAGCCGATCCTCAATCATCTGGGAGTGGACGTCAGCTACCCAATGTATGGCCTGTTCAGCCGCTTGCATGCGGACCAGGCTAAACCGCATCGGTCGGAGGGCTTCAGGCGGGCCTGTGTGCGCAACGGGATAGACCCCGATGTCCGCAAGCCTGGGCCTGCCCATCTGGGCGGGCATATCGAGCGGCTGATCGGCACAATGGTCGGAAAACTGAGACTTTTGCCCGGTGCGACGGGATCGAACGTCTCGGCGCGCGATGGGTACGATGCCGAAGCGGAAGCAGCGATGACGCTGGCTGAATTCGAGCGATGGCTCCTGTGCCAGATCGCGATCTATCATCACACGCCGCACAGCGCGCTGGGCGGCCTCTGCCCCGCTCAGATGTGGGAGCGGGAAGCGGCCAGACGCGGCCGGCTGCTGCCCCTGTCGGTCGATGCGGAGCAGCTCTTCCGCCAGTTCCTGCCGTCGACGTCCTTGACGGTCCATGCCAAGGGCGTTCGGATCAAATATCGGCATTACTGGCATCAGGCGCTCGCCGCCCGAATCGGCCAAAAGGTCGAGATCAGTTGGGATGAGCGGACGATCCAGCATGTCTATGCCGACCTGGACGGCAGCTATGTGGAACTGCCGGTCATCGGCCAGTATCCAGACGTTTGGGAGGCGGACTGGGAAGCCGGCAGAGCGAGGGTCAGGGCCTTGGGCAGGGCCTATCAGGCCGATGGCGGTCGCGCCGTGACCGCACGGGCGGTTGCTGCCGCCAACCAGGAAATCCACGACGCGCGCGCCCGCACGAAGGAGGCGAGGCGCCAGGCCAAGCGCCGGGAAGGGGAGGGGACGACACTGGCGGACCTGCGCGTTGCCCGAAAGCCCGAACGGCCGCCGGTTGACTGGAAACCGGTCGCGGACCTGGGCGAGGATGACTGGTTGCAGGAGCGGACATGAGCGTGGCTGCACCACCGCCTTCCTTGGCGCCCGCATCCCCATTCTGGATCGATTTCGAAGAAGCCCACAACGCTGTGGAGACGATTGTCGAAGTCGCCCATGACGACCCCGAGGAACGCCCGACCTGCATCGTGCTCACCGGCCAGTCCGGCATGGGGAAGACCTCGATCTTGCGCGAAGCCCAGCGGCGCCTGACCGAGGCCTTTCCCGAGCCTGCCCATTGGGGCGAGGCGCGTTATCAACCAGTGTTGCGGACGGTCATTCCCTCGAGTCCGACCTCGCTCAAGATCAACCTCGCCTTGCTCTGGAAACAGGGCTGGCCGATCCGCACGAACACGCACAAAACCGCGGATTTAAAGGTGATCGATCTCCTGGCCGCACAGGGTACGAGGCTGGTCGCAATCGATAATGTCCACGTGATGCTGACGGCCAGCGGCGCCGCGCGGCGCGACACCCTCGATGCGTTCCGTTTCCTGATGAGCGCGGGCAATGTGCCCCTTGTCGTGGCGGGCCTCGAAGTCGCCCGGCAGATCTTTGCTGACGATGTCGAGCTGGCCCACCGTTCGATCATGCTCAAATTGCCGTTATGGGAGCCAGGCGAACCCTCGCAGCGCCTGATCAGGGCGCTAGCGCGCGGCATGGGGATGGAAGATCCCGACCATCTGGCCGACCCCACCTTTGCCGAGCGCATTTGGCGGGAAAGCGGCGGGGTGACCGGGAATTTCAAGCGGATCCTGCGCTGGTCAGGAAAGGTCGCGAAGCGGCATGACCGTGCGCTGGTGACGCAGGACGACATCAGCCAGGCGTTGCAGCTCTTCATGCCCTACAGCCCGGAATGAGCGGCCGGGACATCGAACCCTTGGCGTTTCGGGTGAAGCCGCTGCCCGAAGAATGTTTCGAATCCTGGCTGCGGCGCTTGGCCGAGTGTCATGACACCACCCCCAAGGCGCTGTTTCGCCATCTCGGGATCGACGCGGCGCTGGCCGATCGCGATCTGGCATCCTCAGCCGCTGGCGCGGCGGAACCGCGTCACGCCATGGTTGAGCGGTTGGCTTGGGCGACGATGGTATCGGAGAAGGCGATTTCCGGGACGTTCGTGGGCTGCCCGAAGACCGATCTGTTGCCTTTGGCGCTGCGTTCGATCGGCTGCGCCCAGTGCTGGCGCGATTGGTTGGCGTCCGCCGAGCCATGGCGGATCGAGCGGAGCTGGATTTTGCGCGTGACCGCCTGTTGCGAAACCCATGCCTTGTTGCTGACCGATCTGCGGGGGATCATGGTCCGGGGGCATGGCAACGCGGCGCGGCAGCTGCTTGAGGAGAATGTGGATCGGACCCGGGCGCAAATGGCCCGCTTTACCTTGGTCAAAACCCGCCTCGCCTGGAATGGGACCATTGCGCGCGCCCATGTTCGCGGGAGTGACCCCAGTTTCGGGGCTATGCCGGCACGCTATCGGGCGGCGCTGGTCGGCAACCGCTTCCATATCGCACCTGCCCGTCATCTGCTCTTGGCGGCCCTCCACAGTAAAGACGGACTCCAAGCCGGCCAATGGGAGCAGATTTTCGGCTTCACGACGCGGCCCGGACGCGGCGCGCCAACGGGCAGGGCGCGGGGCGCGTCTGGCCCCAAACTCCCGGACCTCGCGAAGACGATCGCGAGGATCGGCCTGCGGCAGCTTGAGCGCAAGCGCCGGGAACTGGGCAAGGTCTGCAAGCGACTGGAGCGGGCCAAGGAGAACTACAGCTTTGTGCATTGGCAGGGTGTGTGGCGAAAGGGCCGTGCGGCGCTGGCGCACGAGGTGAGTCTCCGCCGCGCCGCCGAGATGGCTGGTGGTGAGATTTCCGCGCAGACCTGTTTGCGGGGCTTCCAGGAGGCGCTGGTCTATCTGCAGGAAGCCGGGTTGGCGGACGGTACTGATCCTGTCGCGCGTTGCGATGGCGATCGCTGGGACGATTGCCACGAGGATGTCCATCGCTTGCGGGCGCGGCTCGCCGCGTGCTTCGCCGATCCAGACTTTCGCGTCCTGCTCCATCTGCCAAGTCTTCCCGTCGGCTTCGACGCCTTGGAGGGGACACAGTGCCTCGCGCCGATCCAGATGAAAGCGGCGGCGTTTCTGACAGGATTGACGTTTAAGGGCGCATGACACGGAGCTTGCGCTGCCGCACGATGCAAAAATCGGCCGACACATGCCGGCCACAGGGCATTTGGCTCAATTTTGCCCTCAGAGCCTCGTAGGGCGTGTTGAAGGTCTCCGAGCACCCTTGGCCTATCCGAGCCTCGTTTTCGCGCTCTAAGGGGCCTTTGCGGGCACTTTTATTTTATGGTTCAAAATCAATTATTTGCCTGAAATCTGCCGACTGAGCGGCCTGCAACGCTGCTTGAACAGCGGATCCAAGGCGAAAATTTCCATTCGCCCTGGAGTTTTGCAGCCGGCTCACTCGTCCAGATCATTTCCTCGACAGGAGGCATTCGCGCGGGCGAGCAGGCGGTCGATATCGGCCATGATCGCGTCATGTTCGGCATAAGGGCTGTCGGCACTGACGTCGTCCTCTGCTGCCGGGACATTATAAGCGCGTGGGGGCGGCAGGGCGCGAATGACCGCCTGATGTCGGGGAGCGGTTGTTTCGGCCAAGCCCGCTTTGACGAGCGCTGCCACAAGATCGCGCGCGCCGTTTTTCGATACGCCCAGGGCCTGCTCGATCTGCAGCGGGCGCAGCGGGCCAAAGCCGGCGAGCAGCCGGTACAGATGCGGCGCGCGCGACGTCGAGCGCAGGCGGGAAATGGCCGCCTGCATAGCCTGCACCCGCGCATAGGCCGCATCCAGTTGTTCGCTCACACGGCGCGCGGCATTTCCGGCGGCCTCAGCCACCAGAATGGCACGCTCGCGCGGCCACAATTCGGGCCGGAGCGCTTCGGCCCGCACGGTGCCGGGTAAGGGGAGGGGAGGGGAGCCCGAGTTGCTTTGCGCGATCAGACGACCGGCGACAAGATCGAGCGCCCATAGCGGCATGGCGGACCTTGCCTGCTCGAAGACCATCGGCCCGGATGGCAGGGCGAGCAACTGGCGGTTCCGCTCGACGGGCGCGAAATGCGGCGAGCCTGCGGCAGCGTCGTGCAGGCGATCCAGCGCGGCGAGCGGCCAATTTTCCTCGGGACCCAATGCGAGGGACTCGGACAGCCTGGTGGCTTCCTCGACGGCGAACGCCGGCGGGATTTCAGGCTCAGCATGGTGCCTGTCCTGATCGAAGCGCGCCGCGGCGCGGATCTGCGCGGTCGCTTGCCCCAGCGGTTCCCAGGTGGACAGGGATAGCTCAGACAGCAGCGTGTCGGCGACCAACGCTGCCGGGGCGGTGATCTGGGTCGTGACGTCAGGCACGGGGGCGAGGCCGGAAAACCACGCGGAAAACCAGCCCTCGGCGCCGGAAAAGCCAGACTGGGCGAGGGCCTCGATGAGCATGAGGCGGACGAGCGCGGCGCAAAAATGATGGGCCACTTGGCGAGGCACATGTGATAATTTGCCTTGTAGTTGGCCCCAGGCAAGCGTGGCCTGCACCCGCGCCGCCATGAGCGCGTCGAGGGGCGCATCCTCGTCTGACTGGAGCGGATGGAAGGGGGGCGAGGGGTCTGCCATCCACCAAGTCTAGTTAAATCGACTTAACTGCACCAGCCTTGATCAGCCTTTTTTCGAGCTAACGATAATGAGGTGTTATCGATAGTGACAGCCACATTTTCGCCGCTATAATCCCGTCCATGCCTGTTGGGAGAATAACACCGGACTCCGCACTTCCTGCCCGTTTTCCGCGCTATTTTTTTCCCAATAACAGTGGATTCTCGCCAATAACGCCGGACTGGCCTGCCGCAGGCTGTCCCGCAGCGTCAGGCCGGGTTGGCCCATGAGCAAGAAATCAAATTTGCCGATGTCTGCGCCGGCGCCGCGCCTGGCACAACCGAAGGCGGCGGTTGCCGCGGAGATCGTGACGATCCTGCCGCCGGGCGAGACCAAACTGCCCCGTCGGCGTTCCGGCTCGGCGCAGAATCGCGAAGCCCAGCTCGTCGCCTTGCTCCAGGAACTGACGGGTGAAGGCGCTGGCCTGGTCGAACTCAACTTCAGGAAGAGTCTTGAGGCGCGGGCGCCCGCCAGCATCAAGGCGCTCGCGGTCGACCTGGATTGCTACGCGCGCTTTTCGGCAGGGCAGGGCGGGATCGGTTTGCCCGCCAGCGAAGCTCGGCTCGTGGCCTATGTCGACTATTGCGAGACGCGTAAGTTCAAGCCGGCCACCGTGTCCCGGCGCCTGTCTTCGCTGGCGGTGGCCCATCACCTTCTGGGTGTTCCCAATCTCGTCGGTGCCGGCGTGGTCCGCGATGCGCTGCGCGGCCTGCGGCGCCGGGCCGGGGTCAGGCAGCGCCAGGCCGGCCCCTTGCGGTTCGGCGACGGAGTCGGGCCAGAGGCCGTCAAGGGGTTCACGCTGTCGGTCCTGCTCGATGCCTGTGGGGGCGATGTTGCGGGTCTGCGCGATGCGGCGCTTTTGTCGCTGGGCTATGATGCGGGGCTGCGGGTGTCAGAGCTGGCGGCGGTCGCGCTCGAACAGATTGAAGGGCAAGAGGACGGCTCAGCTCTGCTCGAGCTGGCACGCTCGAAAACCGACCAGGACGGGAAAGGGGCCTTGGTGTGGCTCTCGCCCGATACGATGCGGCGTGTGGCTTTGTGGCGGGAGGCAGCCTCCATACGCGCGGGCGTCCTGTTCCGCAGGGTGGCGGTGACCAGGACAAAGCCAAGCGAAGCCCGGCGCGAACGTACCATCAGCGATCTGGCCTATCATGCCCAGGTCGATCGCGACCGCATGGTCGCGCGGCCCGCGCGCGCTGCCACCGCGACATACAAAATTGGGGAAGACGCACTGACACCCGCCGCTGTGCGTCTGATCATCAAGCGGACGGCGCTCGCAGCCGCCGATCAGGGCCTGGTCGATCTCATGGGAGCCGATCTGGCCGAGGCGATCAATGCCCTGAGCACGCATTCGCTGCGGGTCGGGCTGACCCAGGACCTGTTCGCCAATGGCGAGGACGCGGGGCCGATTGCGCAGGCGTTGCGCTGGACCTCTACCGCGACTGCTCTACGCTATGGCCGCAAGCTGGCGCCTTCCTCCAACGCGGCGGCGCGCATGTTGAAGGGCGTCAGAAAGTGAGGCCGCTGCAGCGATCTCTGTCCGTCCGGCAAAACGGGGAAACGGGGCCGGATGCAGTCTTCTTTGTCCGGTCACACTTGCGGCGATCAAACTCGTCTGCATACGCCTGTGATGCAACACGCAATGAGTCCGCGCCCTAATATGTTCGGGAAAACCTGTTCCTCATTGTTGCACCGCCGCCGCCCGAAGGCCTGGCCCTTTCCTCGAGTGCCCAAGCCATCATCTTCATGCGTCATTTCGCAGCAATCTACCCAACCTATGGAGCTATCATGCGATGGCACGCCACCATCTGACACCCGCCGCATCGACTTCCTCTGCCACGAGGCCCCTGGTTCAAAGGCAAGCCAGGTGAGCAAGGCTTTCACCTGTAGCAAGCCCCAGCAGACTTAGACTGATCTGGCGTTTGAACAGCGCAGGAAAAATGTCGATGGCTCGTTTGGGAGAGCCAAGAAGTGCGAGCAATCTTGCAAGACCGTCTTCATGCCCCTGGATCAGCGCTCCGATTCTTTCATGTAGCCCGCGGAAGGGCTTGCCGTGAGCGGGAAGGACAAGGACATCGTTCGGAACTGTCTGCCGGATCTTCCCAAGGGTCACAAGCCAATCGCTGAGAGGATCAGCTTCGGGTTCCAATGGTTGCACCGAAACGTTGGATGAGATTTCAGGTAACACCTGATCTCCCGAGATCAGCAGGTCGAGATCAGCGCAATAGAGCATCGCATGCTCAGGTGAATGACCTTTGCCGACGACTATCATCCATTCACGATCACCAATTTTCAGCCGTTGCCCGTCTTCCAGCGCGCGAAAATTGTCGGGCAAGGGGTAGAGCATTTTGCCGAAGTCACCAAAGCGCGCCCGATAGTGATCGAGCTCAATTTCTCCCCATCCAGCGGCTTTATAAAATTGAATCGCTTCTGCTGGCGCCTCTTGGCCGGTATAGGAGGCGAGAACACGGAGAGTCAGATATTCTAATCGTGTCATCCATAGTGGAGCCGCATGTTTCTGCGCGAGCCAACCTGCCATCCCGCTGTGATCGGGGTGAAGGTGGGTGACGATGATGCGTTGTATGGGCTGATTGGCCAAAGTGGAGGCAAATGCCTGATGCCAGGCCGCGGCAGTTTCAGTCGTGCGCAGGCCCGTATCGATGATCGTCCAGCCATCATTGTCGGCCAGCGCCCAGAGATTGATCGCCTCAATGCGGCCGCCCATGGGCATACGCATCCAGAAGACTCCCTCCGCAATTTTTGCAGCGCTGCCGCTACCGATCTCTGGTGGCTCGATCTCCGGGTACGTAATCTTTGAGTTCATTGCATTCCCCATCGTTTTCCATTTCACCCACGCGCGGATCTCGCGACAAGCCAGAATTCATTTGTGGAAGGGAGGAGCAGGCTGCCAGCGCGCGCACCAGTACCTACCACGGCAAAGTTTGACAAAAGCAAAGCAGTAGATCTCTCTCGCTGGGGCAAGGGCGAGAGCCTTGTCAGTTCCTTTGTTGTTGCCGATCTTGGCAGGTGCGAGTTGAGTATGGGATTCGGTCTTCCCCGGTGCGACCAATTTCGAGCCGCTGGTCGATATGCGCCCGAAAGCGAAGTTCTTCGTAAGTCTGGCGGCAACAACAAACTCGTGAGAAGATGTCACAAATTTACAAAGTATGATGTGTGAACTGTGACTTTGCTTCCATCCTCGTTCTTCCCTAACTGAGCGCGTTCAAGCACATGCCGCCGTAGCGGTTTGCCACGCCGCCGGACGAACGATGGAGATCAGTATGAACACGGAAACGCCGCGCGCCCGCGCAGTCTTCTCGACTGAGGATTTCACGTTGCTTCGCGAGGCTGTCGGTCATCATCTGAGCGAAGTGAAGGATCGTCCGGAGTCGATCAAATATGCCAACCTTTATCACCGGCTCGGCCGCGTCGCGCCAATCCGCGGCTGATCTAGACAGTTGGTGTGAAGCTGATGATCGAACGTCACAACCTGTTGGTTGCCTCATCGCTGGCAGCATTTCTCGAGCAGGATGTCCTGCCAGATGTTGGCATCGCGCCAGAGACGTTCTGGCATAGCGTGAGCGCAATCTTCGAGCGCATGACGCCCAGCAACCGGGCGCTGCTGGCGAAGCGGGATGAGCTCCAAGCCCAGATCGATAGCTGGTACAAGGCGCAGGCCGGAGCAGATGTTGATCCCGCGTCTTATCAAGCGATGCTGCGTGACATTGGCTATCTGACGTCGGAACCGGCACCGTTTCAAGCAGGAACTACAAGGGTGGACGCGGAAATCGCCAGCATGGCCGGTCCGCAGTTGGTCGTTCCGATCCTCAACGCGCGGTTCCTGTTGAATGCAGCCAATGCGCGCTGGGGGAGCCTGTACGACGCGCTCTATGGCACGGATGCGATTATGGGATCACCTGCCGGCAGTGGCTATGATCGGGCACGTGGCGCTCAGGTGATCGAGTGCGCCAAGGCATTTCTCGATCAAGCGCTGCCGCTTGCTGGCCGTAGTTGGACGGACCTTGGTGAACTTTCGGACGATCTGCCGCTTGTTGATCCGGCGCAATATATTGGCAAGAGCGCGGCCGCTCGCCTGTTCCGTCACAACGGCCTGCACATTGAGATCGTCATCGATCATGGCCATCCGATTGGCCGTGACGACCCATCGGGCATTGCCGACATCCGTTTGGAAGCGGCGCTGACCACGATCTGCGACCTGGAAGACTCTGTTGCTGCAGTGGATGCTGACGACAAGGTCAAGGTTTATGCCAATTGGCTAGGGTTGATGCGCGGTGACCTCACCGACACCTTCGAGAAGAACGGTGCATCGATGACCCGCAGCCTGAACGAGGACCGCGTCTATCAGGCGGCCGATGGCAGCACGATCACCTTGCCGGGCAGAAGCTTGTTGTTTGTTCGCAATGTCGGGCATCTGATGACGAACCCGGCGATCCTGCTACCTGACGGCACAGAAGCGCCAGAAGGCATTATGGATGCCATCGTCACCAGCCTGATCGCAGCCATCGACGTGAAGGGGCTGGGACGCTTCCGCAACAGCCGCGAGGGGTCCATCTACATCGTCAAACCCAAAATGCATGGGCCAGAAGAGGCGGCCTTCACCAACGACCTGTTCGATGCGGTAGAGGACCTGCTTGGCTTTGACCGCCACACGATTAAGGTCGGCGTGATGGACGAGGAACGGCGGACCTCAGCGAACCTTGAGGCCTGCATTGAGGCGGTCAAGGACCGGATCGCCTTCATCAACACTGGCTTCCTCGACCGGACGGGCGACGAGATCCACACATCGATGCAGGCCGGCGCAATGATCCGCAAGGCTGACATGAAGACCAGCCAGTGGATACAGGCTTATGAAGACCGCAATGTCCGCATCGGTCTTGCCTGCGGCCTGTCAGGCAAAGCGCAGATCGGCAAGGGCATGTGGGCTGCGCCGGACAAGATGGCGGACATGATCGAGCAGAAAATTGCGCACCCCCGAAGCGGGGCGAACACGGCTTGGGTGCCAAGCCCCACCGCGGCAATTTTGCACGCGATGCATTATCATGAGGTTGATGTGTTCGCTCGCCAGCAGGAAATTGCACGGGAGACGCCGCCGCCGCTTGAGGCGCTGCTGAGTTTGCCGCTCGCGACTGACCGCAGCTGGACGACCGATGAGCTAAGGGCTGAGCTCGATAATAACGCCCAGGGCATACTGGGCTATGTGGTACGCTGGATCGATCAGGGCGTGGGCTGTTCGAAGGTGCCAGACATTCATGATGTGGGCCTGATGGAAGATCGCGCCACTTTGCGCATCTCTTCGCAGCATATCGCAAACTGGTTGTTGCATGGCGTTGTCACGGCAGAAGATGTTCGGGCAGCGTTCGAGTGCATGGCTCTAAAGGTAGATGAGCAGAATGCCGGCGATCCACTATACCGTCCGATGGCTCCGAACTTCGATCGGAGCATCGCCTTCAAGGCGGCGCTCGCGCTTGTGTTCGAGGGCGTGGAGCAGCCCAATGGCTATACCGAGCCGTTGCTACACAAGTTCCGGCAGCAGCTCAAAGCGCAGCTGAACGTCGGCCAGGCAGCCGTGGCTGTCGCATAGGCAGCCGATCATAGCGGTGATCAGGATAGGGCGGGGCAGGGCGCTTCCGCCGCTGGGCCTTTGTGCCCTCGAGAAATGAAAAGGGAGTGCGAAGAATGAGCTATCAGACGCAGATCACCTCAACCAGTGATCTCATCAAAACAAACGCGAGCTGGAACGGGATCGACGCTGAATCCGTCGTCCGCATGCGTCTTCAGAACCGGTTCAACACGGGCCTTGATATCGCCCGCTATACGGCCAAGATCATGCGCCAGGACATGGCCGCCTATGACGCAGATCAGGCCAACTACACCCAGTCGCTTGGCTGCTGGCATGGCTTTATCGGTCAGCAGAAGCTTATCAGCATCAAGAAGCACTTCGGCACGACCAAGGGCAAATATCTCTATCTCTCGGGATGGATGGTCGCCGCGCTTCGCAGCGAGTTCGGCCCACTGCCTGACCAGTCCATGCATGAAAAGACCAGCGTTTCGGCACTGATCGAGGAACTCTATACCTTCCTCAAGCAAGCTGACGCCCGTGAGCTGGGCATGCTGTTCCGCGATCTCGATGCTGCAAAGGAAGCAGGCGACGAAGTCAAGGCGCAGAAGATACAACAGGACATTGACAGCTACGAGACGCACATTGTCCCGATCATCGCTGACATCGATGCGGGCTTCGGCAACGCCGAAGCGACTTACCTGCTCGCCAAAAAGTTTATTGAGGCGGGTGCCTGCTGCATTCAGATCGAGAACCAGGTCTCGGACGAGAAACAGTGCGGTCACCAGGATGGCAAGGTCACCGTGCCGCACGAAGACTTCCTCGCCAAGATTCGCGCGGTCCGCTACGCCTTCTTGGAGCTTGGTATCGACGATGGCATCATTGTTGCACGCACGGACTCCCTGGGCGCTGGCCTAACCAAGCAGATCGCCTTCAGCCGTGAACCGGGCGACCTTGGGGATCAATATAACAGCTTCCTGGATGTCGAAGAGGTGACAGACATTGCCAGTCTGCAGGGCGATGTCGTCCTGGCTCGCGGCGGCAAGCTGTTGCGCCCCAAGAGGCTGCCGTCCAACCTGTTCCAGTTCCGCGCCGGGACGGGAGAGGACCGCGTCGTCCTTGACTGCATCACCTCGCTCCAGAATGGGGCCGACCTGCTCTGGATCGAAACCGAAAAGCCGCACGTCGAGCAGATTGCGGGCATGGTCGATCGCATCCGGGAGGTCATTCCCAACGCGAAGCTCGTCTACAATAATTCGCCCAGCTTCAACTGGACACTCAATGTCCGTCAGCAGGTGTTCGATTCCTGGCAGGCCGAAGGGAAGGATGTCAGCGCCTATGATCGGGCCAAGCTGATGAGCGCCGATTATGATGCCACCGATCTCGGCCGTGAAGCTGATGAGAAGATCCGCACCTTCCAGAAAGATGCTGCAGCTCGAGCAGGTATCTTCCATCACCTCATCACCCTGCCGACCTACCATACGGCGGCGCTCAGCACGGATAACCTGGCTAAGGAATATTTTGGTGATGCTGGTATGCTGGGCTATGTCGAGGGCGTCCAGCGCAAGGAAATTCGCCAGGGCATCGCCTGCGTCAAGCATCAGAACATGTCTGGTTCTGACATTGGTGACGATCATAAGGAATATTTCGCAGGAGAAGCCGCGCTAAAGGCAGGCGGCATCCACAATACTATGAATCAGTTTGCTGCCTGACGGCAGCTAATCAGGCCTGTCTGCCAGAGCTTCGCCTCTCTGCAGGTTGGAGGAAGGAACTTGGCGGCTGGGGCGTTACCCTCAGTCGCCATTTTTTCGCACAATGCAGGTTTCCATGCGTGCAGTCATCGGACTGAGATTAGACCGCAGCCGATACTACCGACATACCTTCCAAAAACTGACTTTTGCGCAGGATCATTGATCTGCCCCCCGCTGAGTAGCCCAGAGACTATGATAGTCTGGACCACGAAGGGGACATTGAATGCCAAGCAAGAAGCACAAGCCGGATCGGCAAGTTGCGTGAAGTTGAGATCGTGCTGGCGCAGGGGGCCTCGAATTCCGAGGCATGCCGGCGGATCGCGGTCAGCGAGCAGACATATTATCTCTATGGACGGCTCTCCCTTTGCAAGCGGCATTGAAACGTTCTGCGTGGATCAGTTGCAAACATCTATCCGGCGTCAGCTGGTTGGCCAGAGCGCCCAAATGGGAAATCCGCACACGCGCACCTCTACAGCTGGTAGGCCTCAAGAGCCTCGATAATAGTCAGGTTCGTCGCGCGTCGGCTCGATCAGTGCAGTCCATTTCTCCGTCTACTCGCAAACTGGTTGGTGTCTTCAGGCGGCGGCGCGGTAGTGATCGCCCGTTCGAAGCACGGCCCAGATTATCCGTGCGTTCTTGTTGGCGATGGCAACCGTTGCGCGGTTGAAGCCGCGCCGTTCCCGAAGCTGGTTGGCCCATTGACTCATAGGATCATTTTTGTTGGGTGCCGTTCTCACGACGGCACGTGCGCCGTGAACCAATAGGCTGCGCAGATGCTGGCTTCCTCGTTTGGAGATGCCCATAAGCACGGCCTTGTCACCGCTCGAAAACTGGCGCGGTACCAATCCAAGCCAGGCCGCCATGTGGCGCCCATTCCTGAAGTCCGAACCATCGCCGACCGCTGCAACAATGGCTGTCGCTGTTTTGGGCCCAACGCCTTTGATCCTGGCGACGCGCTGACAGGGCTCGCTCGCTTTGAAGACGGCTTCGATTTTCTTGTCGAAATGCGCGATGCGACAATCGAGATCACAGAAAAATCCCAGAGTTCGGCAATGGTTTCGTGAGCCATAGCCGACAGACCAGATTCGGCACGCGCGAGAATTTCCGGGATCATGCGTCTCGCTCTGGTGATCGATTTGGCAAAGGCGATACCGCGATCAGGCAATAGTCCGCGCATCTGACTGACCAGGGCGGTTCGATGATTGACAAGCCGCTGGCGGGCGCGGTGCAACGCCTGCACATCCTGCTGCTCTACGCTCTTCTTGGGCACCAGCGGAATGTGGGGTTGGCGCACGGCCGTGCAGATCGCCTCGGCATCGTTGCCGTCGTTCTTCTGCCTGCGCACGAACGGTTTCACATATTGCGGGCTGACGATCTTCACCTTGTGGCCAAGGGCTTCAAACTGGCGCGCCCAGCAGAAGGCGCCCGTGCAGGCCTCGATCGCGATCGTACACGGTTCGATGCCGGCAAGCACAGCCAGCAACTGATCGCGCATGACCCTGCGTTTGAAAATCGCATTGCCTTTGCGATCCGCGCCATGGAGTTGAAATACGTTCTTCGCCAGGTCGATACCGAGGACATCTATGGTCATCGCTTCTCTCCTTCCAAGTTCG